>NZ_CP019724.1:4667500-5867500 GCF_002005225.1 Streptomyces pactum | reverse complement strand
TGGTTGTACTCGGGGGTGAGCACGACGAACGCGTCGGCGCCCGCCAGGCTGGGGGTGATCTCCGCCAGTGCCGCGGTCGCCCGCGGGGTCGGGGCGAAGGTCGTGGGCAGGTCGGTCCCGGCGACGTCCACCACCTCCGGCACCAGGTCGTCGTGGGCCCGGAGGTGGTCCAGGAGCCAGTCGGCGACGACGGGGCCGAAGCGGCCGTGGCGGTTGCTGCCGACGAGCAGGGTCACATGGAGCGGAGCGGTCGTTGTGGTCATGCGGCCAGCCTGATACCTCAACCTTTGTCGAGGTCAAGCCGGGACGCCGACGGGTCCGTCCGGAGGCACCGGTCACCCGTTCACACCCTCGCCTCCCGCCCTTCGGGATCTTTTCCGGCACCCGCCGGCCACACGCCGGTGACCTGCCGAAACGACGCCCCGCGTGGACCCGCCGGAGCCGCGGCCGACACCCGTTCATCCCAATCCCGGCGCATCTTCGGGGAGCGGGGCGCGTCCGGTGCGACTTTCCTCGGTAGGGCAGAGGCCACCGAAGAGCTCGAAGGAGCACCGATGCGACGTACCGCCCGCCTGCTGACCGGTACCGCGCTCGCCGTCGCGGCCGTCGGCCTCGCCTCCCCGGCGTCCGCCCACGCCGGGGAGGCCGCAGCCACCGGTCGCCTGGAGGTCTACCCGTCCTCGGTCGTGCCGGGAGAACCGGCCGTGGCGACCACCGAGGCGTGCGGCGAGGGCGGTTCGGCCGCGGGCGACGCCAGCGCCGTGGGCGCCGGTACGTTCCCGCTGGCGCCGGACGAGGGCGGGACGGCCGGCCGCTTCGAGGTGCCGCCGAGCGCGCAGCCGGGGACGTACGAGATCGTCGCGACCTGCGGCGGGAGCGGTCTGCGGGTGACCGGCGACCTGGTGGTCACGCTCGCCTCGGCCGGTGCGCAGGTGTATCCGAAAGGAAGCGTGAAGACGGGGGTCGGCGGCGCTCTTGGCCCCGATCCCGTGCAGACCGCGGCCGGTGTGGCGGCTCTGGCCGTCGCCGCCGCGGGCGGTACCTGGCTCCTGCATCGCCGGGCGAGAGGCGACGGGATCTGACGGGCACCCTCCGCTGCCCGTCAGCCGGTACCGCACTTCCCCACCCCCTCCGGGTCCGACGCCCCTCGCGGCCCGGAGGGGGCAGGGGCCTTCCGAGGGACCCGAGGAGAGGGGACGTCATGCGCAGGGTCGGCAACACCGCGATAGCGGCCGTCACCGCGCTCGCCCTGTGCTCCGGGGCGTGGCTGGTGCTCGGCGGTACCCGCACCGAGGCCCCGCCGCAGCCCTCCGCCGCCCAGGCCCGCACCGGGCAGGCCGGCGAGGCCGCCGCCGCACCCGCGCTGCCGCCCTCCCCGCCGGACCGCATCCGCATCCCGGCGATCGGCGTGGACGCCCCGATGACGGGCCTCGGCCTCACCCCGTCCGGCAGCCTCGACGTGCCGCCCGCCGAGAAGGAGAACCTGGCCGGCTGGTACGAGGCCGGCACCACCCCCGGTGAGACGGGCACCGCGATCGTCGCCGGGCACGTCGACAACGCCGACGGCCCCGCCGTCTTCTACCGGCTCGGCGCCCTGGAGAAGGGCGGCACGATCGAGGTCGACCGGCGCGACGGCGGGGTCGCGGTGTTCACCGTGGACGCGGTGGAGGTGTACGCCGCCAAGGACTTCCCCGACGAGAAGGTGTACGGCGCGGCCGGCCGGCCCGAGCTGCGCGTCATCACCTGCGGCGGCGACTACTCACGCGGTACCGGCTACCAGGGCAACGTGGTCGTCTTCGCGCACCTGACCGGCGGCCGGTGAGACGTCCAGCACGTTCGCCCTGCCCCACGCGCCGAGCGGCGCCAGCGCCTCGTTGAGGGCGACGCCCCGGGCGGTCAGCGAGTACTCGACGCGCGGCGGCACCTCGTCGTACTCCTCGCGGTGGACGACGCCGTCGGCCTCCAGCTCCCTGAGCTGCGCGGTGAGCACCTTCTCCGTCACGCCGGGCAGTTCCCGGCGCAGGGCGCCGAAGCGGTACGGCCGCTCGTTCAGCGCCCACAGGATGAGCCCCTTCCACTTGCCGCCGATCACGTCCATCGCCGCGTCGATCCCGCAGACGTACGCTCCCGGCCGCCGTGCCGTCCCCATACCCGTCTCCCCGTCCCCGTCCGCTGCCTGGACTCTTTCCCCGGGGTAACCACCCACTCCCAAGTGCGTACTTGAGTGGCGGTTCCCCCCGGCGGAGTCTGATCACCATGACTGACGCCAGCATCGACACCGTCACCATCACCGACAAGACATCCGCTCCCCGTATTCCGCTCACCGTCCTCGGCGCCGGCGCCATGGGCACCGCCCTGGTCCGCGCCTGGCTCGCCGCCGGACACCCCGTGACCGTCTGGAACCGCACCCCCGCCCGCGCCGAGGCCCTCGCCGCCGACGGCGCGACGGTCGCCGCGAGCGCGGCCGACGCGGTGGCCGCGAGCCGCCTGGTGATCGTCTGCCTGCTCGACGACGCCACGGTCGGCGAGGCCCTCGACGGAGCCGACCTGACCGGGCGGGACCTGGTGAACCTCACCACCGGCACGCCGGCCCAGGGCCGCGCCCGCGCCGCCTGGGCCGAGGCGCGCGGCGCCCGTTTCCTGGACGCCGGGATCATGGCCGTACCGCCGATGATCGGGGACGCCGGCTCCGGCGGCTTCGTCTTCTACAGCGGCTCCCCCGGCCCTTTCGAGGAGCACCGCGACACCCTCGCCGTCCCGGCCGGCACCCGGTACGTCGGCGAGGACCCGGGGTTCGCGGCGCTGCACGACGTGGCGCTGCTGAGCGCGATGAGCGGCATGTTCGCGGGCATCACGCACGCCTTCGCGCTGATCGGCCCCGAGGACATCGCCCCCAAGGACTTCGCGCCGCTGCTGGTGTCGTGGCTCGGCGCGATGACCGGCTCGGCCCACCTGGCCGCCGAGCAACTGGAGAGCGGTGACTACGGCAAGAACGTCGTCTCCAACCTCGCCATGCAGGTGGCGGGCAACGCGACGCTGCTGCGCACGGCCGAGGAGCAGGGGGTGAGCGCGGAGCTGCTGACGCCCTACACGGAGCTGATGGAGCGGTGGCTCGCCGAGGGGCACGGGCAGGAGGACCCGACCGGGATGGTGGAACTGCTGGACCTGCGGCGGGGCGAGGGCGCCTAGGCCACCCACTGCTCCCACGCCAGGTTGGCCACCAGCGCGAAGACGACCGTAAGCAGCACGACCCGGACGAAGCCGCTGCCCTTCTTCAGGGCCGTGTGCGCGCCGAACATGCCCCCGGCGAGGTTGAAGACGGCCATCAGAGCGGCCAGTTGCCACAGCACGGCGCCCTGCCAGGCGAAGGTGGCGAGGGCGCCCGCGTTGGTGCAGCAGTTGACGATCTTCGCGGTGGCGGAGGCGGTCACCAGGTCCAGGTGGAGGACGGCGGTGAGCGCCAGCACGAGGAACGTGCCGGTGCCGGGGCCGACGAGGCCGTCGTAGAAGCCGATGCCGAGGCCCGCGAGGCCGATCGCGGCGAGGATCCGGCGGCGGGTGGCCGGGCCGGTGGCGGGGGCGGTGCCGAAGCCGGGGCGCAGGATCACGAAGGCCGCGACCGCGAGCAGCACCACCATGATCACCGGCTTGAGCACCTCGGTGCTCATCCCGGCCGCGAAGAAGGCCCCGCCCGACGATCCGGCCAGCGCCGCGAGCCCGATGCGGACGGCCGTGCGCACGTCCACGGGCGCCTTGCGGGCGTATGTCACCGCAGCGCCCGTGGTGCCGACGATGGCGACCGCCTTGTTGGTGCCGAGCGCGTGCGCGGCCGGCGTCCCGGCGGGCAGCCCGAGCAGCAGCGCCGGCAGCAGCAGGAGCCCGCCGCCGCCGACCACGGCGTCGATCCAGCCGGCCGCGAGGGCCGCGAGGCACAGCAGGACGACCGTGGTCAGCGATATGTCGGGCATGATCGCGACCTTAAGGACGGGATGGATGTGCCGTCCATCGAGCTGAGGGACTTCTGAGGTTCCCCCGCCCGGCACCGGCGGCCCCGGGCGTCCGACGGCGCCGACCGGCTCGCCCACCAGGGCCCCGTCGCCCGCCCGCGGCCCTCACACCCACCCCCCGCCCCCGCTGAGGGCAGCGTTCCCCGCGGGAAACAGACGCGATGCCACCGGGTAACACCCGCACCGCACGCTCGGTGCCATGACCTCGAATACGCGTGTGGTGGTGATCGGCGCCGGACTCGCGGGCGTGACGCTCGCCCGGCGGCTCGGTGAGCTCGGCACGCCCGCGCTGGTCGTCGGCGACGAGGAGCACCGCCCGTACAACCGGGTGCTGCTCGCCGAGGTGCTGGCCGGACGGTACAGCCCCGAGGTGATCGCCCTGCCCGCGCCGGCCGGGCTGACCCGCGCCCGGGTCACCGGCATCGACCGGGCCGGGCGGACCGTGGAGTGCGCCGACGGCTCCCTGATCGCCTACGACACGCTGGTCCTGGCCACCGGCTCCAACGCCGTGCTGCCGCCCCTGCGCGGCCTGTTCACCCCGGATCGCGAACTGCCCGAGGGCGTGCACGCGTTCCGGACGATGGACGACTGCCTGGGCCTGTCCAAGGCGCTGCGGACGGGGGTGCGGGCCGTCGTCATCGGCGGCGGGCTGCTCGGGGTCTCCGCCGCCCGCGCGCTCGCCGTGCGCGGCGCCCAGGTCGTCCTCGCCCAGCAGTCCGAGCGGCTCATGGAACGCCAGCTCGACCCGGCCGCCTCCGCGCTCGTGCGGCGACATCTGGAGGACCTCGGCGTCGAGGTGCACACCGAGTGCCGGGTGCGGGACGTGCGCAGCGTCGGCGGAGCCGTGCGGTCGGTGGAGATGGCCGACGGGTACGCCCTCGGGGCCGACCTGGTCGTCCTCGCCTGCGGGGTCCGGCCGCGCGTCGGTCTCGCGCAGGCGGCGGGGCTGGAGGTCGCCGAGGGCGTGGTCGTCGACGACGAGCTGCGCACCTCCGACCCGCACATCCGCGCCGTCGGCGACTGCGCCCAGCACGCGGGACGCGTATACGGGCTGGCCGCCCCCGCCCTCGAACAGGCCGGCGCGCTGGCCGAGCTGCTCGCCGGGAGCGGCACCGCCCGCTACACCGGCACCCGCGCGCTGACCCGGCTCACCCTCACCGGACCCGGCAGCCCCTTCGGGCCCGACAGCCCCTTCGACCTGGCCGCGTTCGGCGAGACCGACCCCCGCCCCGGCGACGACGTCGTGCAGCTCGCCGACGCCACCCGGGGCACCTACCGCAAGGTCGTCGTCCGCGACGACCGGCTGGTCGGCGGGGTCCTGGTCGGCGAACTCGGCACCGTCGGCGCGCTCGCGCGCGCCTGGGAGGGAGCAGAGCCGCTCCCGTCCGACGGCGGCCCCCTGCTCCACCTGCTCACCCATGACGGAGGCTCCTGATGACCGCCACCCCGGGGCCCACCCCCACCATCGTCCTCGTCGGCCACGGCATGGTCGGCCAGCGCTTCCTCGAAGCGCTCGCCGAGCGCGGCCTGACCGCCACGCACCGCGTGGTCGTGCTGTGCGAGGAACCGCGCCCCGCCTACGACCGCGTCCAGCTCACCTCGTACTTCTCGGGGAAGACGCCCGAGGACCTGTCGATGACCGACATGGCCTTCATCGAGCGGCACGGCATCGAACTGCGCGTCGGCGACCCGGCGGAGAGCGTCGACCGGGACGCGCGCAGGGTGACCTCCCGCTCCGGGCTGGTCGTCGGCTACGACGTGCTGGTGCTGGCGACCGGCTCGTACCCCTTCGTGCCGCCGGTTCCCGGCAAGGACGCCGACGGCTGCTTCGTCTACCGGACGATCGAGGACCTCCTCGCGATCGAGGGGTACGCGAAGAACGCCACCACCGGCGCCGTGGTCGGCGGCGGGCTCCTCGGTCTGGAGGCGGCCGGCGCGCTCAAGGGCCTCGGACTCACCTCGCACATCGTGGAGTTCGCGCCGCGGCTGATGCCGGTCCAGGTCGACGAGGGCGGCGGCGCGGCGCTGCTGCGCACCATCGAGGACATGGGCCTGTCCGTCCACACGGGCGTCGGCACGCAGGAGATCGTGGTCGGCGAGGACGGCGCGGTCACCGGCATGAAGCTGTCCGACGGCTCCGAACTCGCCACCGACCTGGTGGTGTTCAGCGCCGGTGTCCGCCCCCGGGACCAGTTGGCCCGCGACTGCGGACTGGCGGTCGGCGAACGCGGCGGCATCAGCGTCGACGAGCAGTGCCGCACGGTCACCGACGAGCACGTGTTCGCGATCGGCGAGTGCGCGCTGGCGGCCGACGGGCGGGTGTACGGGCTGGTGGCCCCCGGATACGAGCAGGCCGAGACGGCCGCCGCGACGATCGCCGCCGACGAGGCGTCCTTCACCGGCGCCGACCTGTCCACCAAGCTCAAACTGCTCGGCGTGGACGTGGCGTCCTTCGGCGACGCGCACGGCACCGCCGAGGACTGCCTGGACGTCGTCTACTCCGACTCCCGCGCGGGCCTGTACAAGAAGCTGGTCGTCGGCCGCGACGGCACGCTGCTCGGGGGGATCCTGGTCGGCGACGCGGAGGCCTACGGCACGCTGCGCGCCTTCACCGGCTCGGTCCCGCCCGTCTCCCCCGAGTCCCTCGTGCTGCCCGCCGGCGCCGGGGCCCCGGCCCAGCTCGGCCCGTCCGCGCTGCCCGACGACGCGGTGATCTGCTCCTGCCACAACGTCACCAAGGGCACCATCCGGGGTGCGGTGACGGAGCACTCCTGCACGACCGTGCCCGAGGTGAAGAAGTGCACCAAGGCCGGCACCGGCTGCGGCTCCTGCGTCAAGGTGCTCGGCCAGTTGGTCACCGCCGAGCTGGAGGCGAGCGGCGTCGAGGTCGACAAGGGCCTGTGCGGCTGCTTCGCCCAGACCCGCGAGGAGCTGTACGAGATCGTCCTCGCCCTGCGGATCACCTCCTACCGGGACCTCCTCGACCGGCACGGCCGCGAGGGCGCGCGGGGCGGTGACGGCTGCGAGGTCTGCAAGCCGGCGGTCGGCTCGATCATCGCCTCCCTCGCCCCGGCGATCGGCGCGAGCGGCTACGTCCTGGAGGGCGAGCAGGCCGCGCTCCAGGACACCAACGACCACTTCCTGGCCAACCTCCAGAAGAACGGCTCGTACTCGGTCGTCCCGCGCATCCCCGGCGGCGAGATCGCCCCGGAGAAACTGATCGTCATCGGCGAGATCGCCCGCGACTTCGGGCTCTACACGAAGATCACCGGCGGCCAGCGCATCGACATGTTCGGCGCCCGCGTCGAGCAGTTGCCGGTGATCTGGGCGCGGCTGGTGGACGCCGGCTTCGAGTCCGGGCACGCGTACGGGAAGTCGCTGCGGACGGTGAAGTCCTGTGTGGGGCAGACCTGGTGCCGCTACGGCGTCCAGGACTCCGTGCGGATGGCGATCGACCTGGAGCTGCGCTACCGGGGGCTCAGGTCCCCGCACAAGCTGAAGTCGGCCGTTTCCGGCTGCGCCCGCGAGTGCGCGGAGGCCCAGTCCAAGGACTTCGGCGTGATCGCCACGTCCAACGGCTGGAACCTCTACGTCGGCGGCAACGGCGGCGCCACCCCGCGCCACGCGGACCTGCTCGCGCAGGACCTCTCCGACGCCGAACTGGTCCGGCTGATCGACCGGTTCCTGATGTTCTACATCCGCACCGCCGACAAGCTCGAGCGCACCTCCACCTGGCTGGAGCGCGTCCCCGGCGGCCTGGACCACGTACGGGACGTCGTCGTGCACGACTCGCTCGGCATCTGCGACGAGCTGGAGTCCCTGATGTCCGCCCATGTCTCGCACTACCGCGACGAGTGGGCGCAAACCATCAACGACCCCGAGAAGCTGGCCCGGTTCGTGTCCTTCGTGAACGCGCCCGACACCCCCGACCCGGTCGTGGGCTTCGTGCCCGAGCGCGACCAGATGAAGCCCGACCTGCCGCTGCTGACCATCGGCCTGCGGCGCACCGAGGAAGACCTCCTGGAAGGAAGCACCCGGCGATGACCCTGGCACCCGAGTCTCTGGCACCCGAGACGACCGGCCTCAAGGTCCGGCTCCGGTTGACGGACGACTGGTTCACGGCCTGCGACCTCGGCGCCCTGCTCCCGGGCCGCGGCGTCGCGGCCCTGCTGCCGGACGGCGGCCAGGTGGCCCTGTTCCGTGACCGGGGCGGCGAGCTGTACGCCATCGACAACCGGGACCCGTTCACCGGAGCGGCCGTCCTCTCCCGCGGCCTGACCGGCACCCACCAGGGCCGCCCGTTCGTCGCCTCCCCGCTGCTCAAGCAGCGCTTCGACCTGGCGACCGGGGAGTGCCTGGACGACGCGGCGGTGCGGGTGGAGACGTACGAGGTGAAGGCCGCCTGACCGCACCTTCGTTGACTGATCGTTCCAGAAAGGTCTAGGCTGCGGCGCGTGGCCAGGACCAAGGAGTTCGATCCGGACGCCGCGCTGCGGGCAGCCCTGGAGCTGTTCTGGCGGCGCGGATACGAGGCGACGTCGATGTCCGACCTCGTCGGGCATCTGGGCATCGGGCGCGCCAGCATCTACGCGACCTTCGGCAACAAGCGCGAGCTGTACCTGAAGGCCCTGGAGCGCTATGAGCAGGGCCTGCTCCCGGAACTGCTGGAGGAACTCGCCCGGCCGGGCCCTGCCCTGCCGGGCGTACGGTCCCTGGTGCGCCGCTACGCCGCCGAGGCGACCGCCGCGGAGCTGCGGGAACGCGGCTGTTTCGTCACCAACACCGCCGCCGAGCTGGCCCCGCACGACCAGGTCGCCGCACGGCGCGTCGAGCGCAACTGGGACCAGCTCGAAACCGTGCTGCACTCGGCACTGGTCCGGGCCCGCGCCCAGGGCGAACTGCCCGCCGGCCGCGACCCGCTGACCCTCGCCCGCATGCTGCTGGTACTGCTCCAGGGGCTGCGGGTGGTCGGCAAGGCGTCCGCGGACCCGGCCCGGGTGCGGGACGCGGCGGAACAGGCACTGGCACTGCTCGACTGATCCGCGCAACGGGCGGCGAGACCTTTTCGCCCGCCCTCATACTGAACCGTTCGGTCAAGAATTTCGGTCAAGAATCAGGGGAGATCATGACCAACCGCTTCACCGACAGGACCGCCCTCGTCACCGGCGCGGGCTCCGGCATCGGACGGGCCGTCGCCCTGGCCCTGGCCGCCGAGGGCGCGCACGTCGTCGTCGCCGGGCGCGGGCGTGAGCCGCTCGACGAGACGGTGGCCCTGATCGAGGCGGCGGGCGGCAAGGCGCTGGCCGTCACCGCCGACGTCTCCCGCCCCGCCGGCGTACGGGCCGTCGTGGACGCCGCCGTGGACCGCTTCGGCTCCCTCGACGTCGCCGTCAACAACGCGGGCGTCTTCCGCGGCGGCGTCCCCGTGGCCGATCTGCCCGAGGAGGACTGGCACACGCAGCTCGACACCAACGTCACCGGCGTGTTCCTCGCCCTCCGGGCGGAGGTCCGCCAGATGCGCACCCAGCCGGGCGGCGGCGCCATCGTGAACATCGCCTCCACCTTCGGCGCCCACAAGCGCAGCCCGGGCGCCACGGCCTACGCGGCCACCAAGGCGGCCGTCTCGGTGCTCACGCGGGGCGCCGCCCTGGACCACATCGCGGACGGGGTCCGCATCAACGCCGTCAGCCCGGGCGCCACGGCGACCTCCATGTCCCTGCGGCCCGGCGAGACGGAGGCGGAGCGGGCCGAGCGCATGCGCGGTGAGACGCCGCTCGGCCGGGTGTCGGCGGTGGCGGAGGTCGCGGCGGCCGTGCTGTACCTGGCGTCGGACGACGCGGCGTCGGTGGTGGGCACCGACCTGGTGGTGGACGGCGGGCAGACGGCCTGATCCCGGCCGGCCCCCGCTTCGACGTCCCCGCCACCGCCGCCCGATTCGGCGACCGCCTCTACCTCGTCAACGCGCGCTTCACCAGCCCGCAGACGCCGGAGACGACGTTCACGGCGGTGGCGGTGGACCGCTGAGCCGCCCCCGGACGCTCAGGCCCTCAGCGCCTCGTACGTGATACCCGTCAGCCGCTCGGAGGCGGCCCACAGCCGCTCCCCCAGTGCGTCGTCGGTGGTCCAGGGCGCCCGCCAGGACGGTGCGGGCGCCCCGCGCCACATCGCGAAGGACGGGCCGGTGAAGGAGTCGGCGGGGACGCCGGGCGCGGTCGCCGCGTACAGGACCGGCAGCGCGCCCGCCTCGGCGGGCTGGGCGACGGCCCGGCCCGCGAGCACCATCAGCCGCTCGGCGACCCGGCGGCCCTCCGCACGGGGTCCCGCGGTCTGCAGGTTGGTCTCCGCGTACCCCGGATGGGCGGCGACCGCACGCACGTCCCAGGCGCCGTCCCGGGCCGCGAGCCGGCGTGCCAGTTCGTGGGTGAAGAGCAGATTGGCGGACTTCGAGCGGGCGTAGGCGGTCCAGCGCCCGTAGCGCCGGACGTTGTTGAGGTCCCGGGGGTCGATGTTGGCCAGCGCGTGCAGGAAGCTGGAGACGGTCACGACCCGGGCCCCGGGCGTGGCGAGCAGGGCGGGCAGCAGCAGCCCGGTGAGCGCGAAGTGCCCCAGGTGGTTGACGCCGAACTGGGTCTCGAAGCCGTCCGCCGTCGTGCCGTAGGGCAGCGCCATCACCCCGGCGTTGTTGACGAGGAGATCGACCCGGTCGTAGGGCAGCCCGTACGCGAACTCCCGGACGGAGGCCAGGTCCCCGAGGTCCAGCCGCGCCAGTTCCGCGGCGGCGTCCGGCACCTCGCCGACGAGGCGCTCCACGGCCGCCCTCCCCCGCGCCTCGCTGCGGCAGGCGAGGACCACGCTCGCCCCCTTGCGCGCCAGTTCCCGGGCCACGACGTAGCCGAGGCCGCTGTTGGCGCCGGTGACGACGGCGACGCGCCCGTCCAGGTGGGGCATGTCGCCCGCGTTCCAGCCGGTCATCCGCGGCTCCTTCCCTGGTCCGGACCCCACTCACCGTACGCGCCCGGCACTCCGGAGCGGAGAGCTACCGTCCGGTCACCGGGAACGGTGTGGATGGCGCATATGAGGTGACGAAGCTATTGAGGTGCAGTAGATGTGGTGGCGATATGAAGGACTCGTGACGCGAACGTGACGTGACCACTTTCGATGAACCTGCTCCGCAAGCCCGCCGCCACCGCCGTGGCCGTCGCCGCGCTGGCCCTGGCCGCCCTGCCGACCGCCGCCCAGGCACACGAGGGCAACCACCCGTTCAAGAACTGCACCGAGGCGTACGACGCCGGATACTCCGACATCGAGAAGGGTGACGAGCACTACGGCGAGCACCTGGACCGCGACAAGGACGGCGTCGGCTGCGACCGGCCGCCCGCGGACTTCGTGCCCGCCGGCGACAAGGACGCCGACGACGGGGCCGGCTCCGGGAACTCCGGGACCGAGGAGAACTCCGGGACCGGCGACGCCGGCGCCGAGGAGGCCGCCGGGCAGCAGGGCACCGACCTGGCCGAGACCGGCGGCGACGACACGACGCCGTACCTCGCGGCGGGCGGCGCGGCCGTCGTGCTCGCGGGCGGCGGACTGCTGCTGGCCGCGCGTCGGCGCCGGAGCGACGGCGCGGGCTGACACCGCGTACGGCCGTCGGTGCTCCGTCCGCTCAGCGGCGGGGTGCCGGCGGCTTCAGGCTGAACGCGGCGCTGCTCAGCCGGCGCCGCATGGCCCGCGCCACCGGACGCTCGACGAACCGCTGCACGACGTACGACAGCGCGACCAGGCCGGCCACGGTGAGCCCGACCACGACCCAGGGGTCGGCACGGTCGCCGAAGCGGTGCAGGACGTTCACGCCGATCGCGTCGTGCAGCAGGTACAGCGGGAAGGTCAGCGTGCCCGCGACGGTCAGCCCGCGCCAGCGGATCCAACGGGTCCAGCCGAGGGCCACGGCGGCGATCAGCAGGAAGAACACCGTGATCACCAGGACCAGCCAGCCGCGCCCCGGCGACCAGGAGTCCCAGTTGAGGCGGCCCCCGTCGGGCGTCAGCAGGTAGTGCAGCGCCACCAGCCACGACATGGCGACGATGCCCCACAGCAGCGGCGTGGGCCGGTAGCGGTACATGAGGTAGAAGGCCGTGCCCGCGATGAAGTACGGGGCGGACGGCGGGTTGACCAGCAGCGTCAGCAGCCGGATGTCGGCACCGGGTGCCAGCACCGCGGCGACCGTCCACAGCCCGCAGTAGATCACCACCCGCTGGTAGGTCAGGCCCTTCCACACCACCACCGCGAAGGTGAGGTAGAAGCAGAGCTCGGGCCAGAGCGTCCAGTAGACGGAGTCGAGGTGCTCCACTCCGAGCGGGGTCTGCAGCATCGTGAGGTTGGCGAACAGCACGCGCGGGTGCGGGTGTCCGAACGGGTTGTCGGCGAAGTAGATCACGCACGCCGTGATCGCGATCGCCGCCCAGTACATCGGGTACAGCCTGGTGACCCGGGAGATGAAGAAGTCGCGCGGGGTGCGTCCCCACGCGCTCATGCAGATGACGAAACCGCTGATCAGGAAGAACAGTTCGACGCCGAGCCGGCCGAACGCGAAGTAGCCGTGGGCCTCGGGGAAGACGTCCCCGACGGGGCGGCCCCAGATGGTCTGCATCGTGGTGGGCACCTGGCCGACGAAGTGGAAGAAGACCACGGCCAGGGCCGCCAGGAACCGCAGTCCGTCGAGCGCCGCGAGCCGGTCCCGGCGAACCGGGGGCCCCGCCGCGGCCACCTTGGCCTCGGCGGCGGCCCGGGGGCTCGGCACCGCGGGGGCGTCACCCTCCTCGCTCCCGCGCGGGGCGGTCGTGCCGGCCGGTTCCCTGTGCTCCGTCGAGGTCATCCAACCACCGTTCCGGTGTCGGCCGCTGTCCGCTGCCGGGCTCCCAAACTCCGCTGACAGATTGCTGCTGCTCAGCACACAGGAATTCACACCATCGAACACGTCACAAAGGCCCGGCACGAAGCCCGCACCCGCGGCGCACAGGCACAGGCGCGGCACGGCACGGCGCACGACACGGCACGGCACGGCACAAAGGGCGGCACCCCCGCACAGGGTGCCGCCCTTTCCGGTGAACCGGAGCCGCCGCCGATCGGTGAGGGTGGTCGGGTGACAGACGGCGGCTCCGGGGTCTTCGCCCCGTGGGGTGTCTAGCGGTGGTCGCTGCCCTTCGACCGCGACGCCGCCCGGCCGGCCTCCAGCCGGGCCACCGGGATCCGGAACGGGGAGCAGGAGACGTAGTCCAGGCCGACCTCGTGGAAGAAGTGGACCGACTCCGGGTCGCCGCCGTGCTCACCGCAGACGCCGAGCTTCAGGTCGGGGCGGGTGGCGCGGCCGGCCTGCGCGGCGGCGGCGACCAGGGAGCCGACGCCGTCCTTGTCGATCGTCTCGAACGGGGAGACGCCGAAGATGCCCTTCTCCAGGTAGGCCGTGAAGAAGCTGGCCTCCACGTCGTCGCGGCTGAAGCCCCACACGGTCTGGGTCAGGTCGTTGGTGCCGAAGGAGAAGAACTCGGCGGCCTCGGCGATCTGGCCGGCGGTCAGCGCGGCGCGCGGCAGCTCGATCATCGTGCCGATGGACAGCTTCAGCTTCGCGCCCGTGGCGGCCTCGACCTCGGCGATGACCTGGTCGGCCTCGTCGCGGACGATCTCCAGCTCCTGGACGGTGCCGACCAGCGGGATCATGATCTCGGCACGCGGGTCGCCCTTGGCCGCCTTGCGCTCGGCGGCGGCCTCGGCGATGGCCCGTACCTGCATGGTGAACAGGCCGGGGATCACCAGGCCGAGGCGGACGCCGCGCAGACCCAGCATCGGGTTCTGCTCGTGCAGGCGGTGCACGGCCTGGAGCAGGCGCAGCTCGTTCTCGTGCGGCTCCTGGCGCGACTCGGCGAGCGCGACGCGCACCGACAGTTCGGTGATGTCGGGCAGGAACTCGTGCAGCGGCGGGTCCAGGAGGCGGACGGTGACCGGCAGGCCGTCCATCGCCTCGAACAGCTCGACGAAGTCCCGCTTCTGGAGCGGGAGCAGCGCCTTCAGCGACTCCTCGCGCTCGGCCTCCGTGTCGGCCAGGATCAGCCGCTCCACCAGCTCGCGGCGGTCGCCGAGGAACATGTGCTCGGTGCGGCACAGGCCGATGCCCTGGGCGCCGAAGCGGCGGGCGCGCAGCGCGTCCTCGGCGTTGTCGGCGTTGGCGCGCACCCGCAGCCGGCGCTTGCGGTCGGCGAAGGCCATGATGCGGTGCACGGCCTCGACCAGCTCGTCGGCGTCCTCGGCGCCCGCGTGCATGCGGCCCTCGAAGTACTCGACGACCGGCGACGGCACGACCGGGACCTCGCCGAGGTAGACCTTGCCGGAGGAGCCGTCGATGGAGACGACGTCGCCCTCCTCGACGACGTGCCCGCCGGGCACGGTCATCCGGCGGCGCTTGGTGTCGACCTCCAGCTCCTCCGCGCCGCAGACACAGGTCTTGCCCATGCCGCGCGCGACGACGGCCGCGTGGGAGGTCTTGCCGCCGCGCGAGGTCAGGATGCCCTCGGCGGCGATCATGCCGTCCAGGTCGTCGGGGTTGGTCTCGCGGCGGATCAGGATGACCTTCTCGCCGGAGCGGGACCACTTGACGGCGGTGTACGAGTCGAAGACGGCCTTGCCGACCGCCGCGCCCGGCGAGGCGGCGATACCCCGGCCGACCTGCTCGACCTTGGCGTCGTCGTCGAAGCGCGGGAACATGAGCTGGGCGAGCTGGGCGCCGTTGACGCGCTGGAGGGCCTCCGCCTCGTCGATGAGGCCCTGGTCGACGAGCTGGGTGGCGATGCGGAAGGCCGCGCCCGCCGTGCGCTTGCCGACGCGGGTCTGGAGCATCCAGAGCTGGCCGCGCTCGATGGTGAACTCGATGTCGCAGAGGTCCAGGTAGTGGTTCTCCAGGGTCTCCATGATCTGCATGAGCTGGTCGTACGACTTCTTGTCGATCGACTCCAGCTCCGCCAGCGCGACGGTGTTGCGGATGCCCGCCACGACGTCCTCGCCCTGGGCGTTCTGGAGGTAGTCGCCGTAGACGCCCTGGTGGCCGGAGGCGGGGTCGCGGGTGAAGGCGACGCCGGTGCCGGAGTCGGGACCCAGGTTGCCGAAGACCATGGAGCAGACGTTGACGGCGGTGCCGAGGTCGTGCGGGATGCGCTCCTGGCGGCGGTAGAGCTTGGCGCGCTCGCCGTTCCAGGAGTCGAAGACGGCCTTGATGGCGAGGTCCATCTGCTCGCGCGGGTCCTGCGGGAAGTCCCGGCCGGCCTCGGTCTTGACGATCTTCTTGAACTTGGTGACCAGCTTCTTGAGGTCGGCGGCCTCCAGCTCGGTGTCCACCGTGACCTTCTTGGCCGCCTTGGCCGCCTCCAGCGCCTCCTCGAAGAGGTCGCCGTCGACGCCGAGGACGGTCTTGCCGAACATCTGGATCAGGCGGCGGTAGGAGTCCCAGGCGAAGCGGTCGTCGCCGGCCTGCTTGGCCAGGCCCTGCACCGACTTGTCGGAGAGGCCGATGTTGAGGACCGTGTCCATCATGCCGGGCATGGAGAACTTGGCTCCGGAGCGGACCGACACGAGGAGGGGGTTGTCGGCCTGGCCGAGCTTCTTGCCCATCTTCGCCTCGAGGGCGTCGAGGTGCGCACTCACCTCGTCACGCAGTGCCGCCGGCTCCTCGCCGCTGTCGAGGTAGGTCTTGCAGGCCTCGGTGGTGATGGTGAAGCCGGGAGGGACCGGAAGGCCCAGGTTGGTCATCTCGGCGAGGTTGGCGCCCTTGCCGCCGAGGAGGTCCTTGAGGTCCTTGTTGCCCTCGGTGAAGTCGTAAACGAACTTCGCTGCGTTCGCTACCTGGGGATCTTTGTTTTCCGACACGGGTCTCGACTCCTCGAGGACGCGGTGGCTGCCCTGACGGCGAGGAATGTACCCAGATCAAAGGCACCTGGGTACGTCCACTTGCGCGTCATGCGCCTGTAACCACTCGTCCGCCAGCGGATCGAAAGTCAAGGCTTGGCAAGCGAGCGACGAACCATGTTTTCACTTCTTGAACGGACGCTCTCCCGAAAGCGTCACCTGGCGCTCGCATGAGCGCTGTTCCCTTCGTTTGAGTTCGATCGATGAACGATCAAGCTATGGCACTCAGTGCCACACCTTGAGGAAGTGGAGTCGCCCAAGATCCGCTCATCTGAGCGCTACCTCTATCAGGGGTGGCGAGAATCACGCTGCCACAGGCCGCGGGATTTCACCATGCGGACGCGTTCGCGCCCGTGCTGAACACACCGCTCACGGCGGACGTACGAGAGTGCGGCGGGTCCGGCCCCCTCGCCGGGCCCGCCGTCCACCGGGCTACGTACGGAAGGACCTCCGGGTGCCTGTCATCACGCCTTTCCGCCGGCCGCCGCGGACCGCCGAGGACCCCGACACACCCGAAGCCCCCTCGCTCCCGCCACTCCGGGCCCTCCAGGCCCGCCTGGCCCACTGGCGCGCCTGGCGCACCCGGCACCCCCGCGCCGCACTCGCGGTCCGCCGGACCACGACCGCCCTCGCCGCCGTCCTCGTACTCGGGGCACTGCTGCTGCCGAACACCCTGGTCGCCCTGGAGCCCAACCGGTTCGCGCGCATCCCGGCGGAGGCGGTCATCGGGACGGTGCTGCTGCTCTGCCTGCCGCGCGTACCGCGCCTGGTGCTGGCGGCGCTCCTCGGGACCGGCCTCGGTGCGCTGACCGTGCTGAACCTGCTCGACATGGGCTTCACCCAGTACCTGGGGCGCGGCTTCAACGTCGTCCTCGACTGGGGCCTGCTGGACGACGCCCGGTCGTACGTGGCGGACTCGATGGGCGGGGCGGCGGCGGCCTGGGCCGCGGTGGGCGCCGTCCTGGGGGTCCTGCTCCTGCCGGCGCTCACGGCGCTCGCGGCGGTCCGGCTCGGCGAGCTGCTCGCCGCGCACCGGGAGCGGGCGGCCCGGGGCGCGCTGATGGCGGCCACCGTGTGGATGACCTGCGTGGCGCTGGGCGTGCAGACCTTCGGCGTGCCGGTCGCCACCAGGAGCGCCTCCGGGGCGCTCGAAGCGCAGGCGCACCGGGTGGTGGACACGCTGCGGGACGAGGCGGCCTTCGCCGAGGAGGCGAAGGCCGACCGCTTCGGTGCCACGCCCGGCGCGCAGTTGGTGCCGGACCTGCGCGGCAAGGACGTGATCTTCACGTTCATCGAGAGCTACGGCCGCAGCGCCCTCGAGGACCCGGTCATGGCACCGGGTGTCGGCCGCACCCTCGACACCGGGGCGGAGGCGCTGGCCGAGGCGGGCTTCGGGGCGCGGAGCGGCTGGCTGACGTCGTCGACGTACGGCGGCAGCAGTTGGCTCGGCCACTCCACGTTCATGTCGGGCCTGTGGGTCGACAACCAGCAGCGCTACCGCACCGTCACCGCGGGCGACCACCTCACGCTCACCAAGGCGTTCGGGAAGACCGGCGACTGGGACACCGTCGGCGTCATGCCGGGCGTGCAGAAGGCCTGGCCGGAGGCCGAGTGGTACGGGCTCGACAAGGTCTACGACGCCTTCGACGTCGGCTACGAGGGACCGAAGTTCAGTTGGTCGACCATGCCGGACCAGTACGCGCTGGAGGCGTTCCAGCGCCTGGAACACGGCAGGGAGCGGGACAAGCCGCTGATGGCGGAGATCATCCTGACCTCCAGCCACCAGCCCTGGGCGCCGCTCCCGGAGATGGTCGGCTGGGACGAGATCGGCGACGGCTCGGTGTTCGACGGCATCGAGGCGTCGGGTGTGCGGGCGTCCGACGTCATCGCGGACTCCACCCGGTCGAAGGAGCAGTACGGCAAGTCGGTCGAGTACTCGATCACCAGCCTCGTCCAGTGGCTGGAGCGCTACGGCACCGACGACACAGTCCTGGTCTTCCTCGGCGACCACCAGCCGATCACGCGCGTCAGCGGCGACAAGGCGAGCCGGGACGTCCCCGTCTCGATCGTCGCCAGGGACCCGGAGGTGCTCGACGCGATCGACGGCTGGAACTGGACGGAGGGGCTCGAGCCCGCCCGGGACGCCCCGGTGTGGAGGATGAGCTCCTTCCGCGACCGCTTCCTGACGGCCTACGGCTCCACCCCGCACCCCACCGAGGACTGATCAGCCGCCGGAGGTGTCCAGCTCCGCGTCCTCGCCGACGCCCGCGCAGTCGTACGGGTCCTTCAGCCAGCCGTCCGGCAGGACCACGCGGTTGTTGCCGGAGGTGCGGCCGCGGGGTCCGTCGGCGCCGGTGGGCCAGGGCTGGTCGAGGTCGAGTTCGTCGAGGCCGGCCCGCAGTGCCTCCAGGGAGGAGGTGATCGCGAGCCGGCCCCGCATCTCGGAGCCGACCGCGAAGCCCTTGAGGTACCAGGCGACGTGCTTGCGGAAGTCGATGACGCCGCGCGCCTCGTCGCCGATCCACTCGCCGAGCAGGGTGGCGTGCCGGACCATCACGTCGGCGACCTCGCGCAGCGTGGGCCGCACGTAGGCGTCGGTACGCCCCTCGAAGGCGGCGACGAGGTCGGCGAACAGCCACGGCCGCCCCAGGCACCCGCGCCCGACCACGACGCCGTCGCAGCCGGTCTCCCGCACCATCCGCAGCGCGTCCCGGGCGGACCAGATGTCGCCGTTGCCGAGCACGGGGATCTCCGGGACGTGCTCCTTCAGGCGGGCGATGGCGTCCCAGTCGGCGGTGCCGCCGTAGTGCTGGGCGGTGGTGCGGCCGTGCAGGGCGATGGAGCTCACGCCCTCCTCGACGGCGATGCGGCCGGCGTCGAGGTAGGTGAGGTGGTCGTCGTCGATGCCCTTGCGCATCTTCATGGTGACCGGCAGGTCGCCGGCGCCGGTGACGGCCTCGCGGACGATGGCCCGCAGCAGGTTCCGCTTGTACGGGAGGGCCGAGCCGCCGCCCTTGCGGGTCACCTTGGGCACGGGGCAGCCGAAGTTGAGGTCGATGTGGTCGGCGAGGTCCTCCTCCGCGATCATGCGGACGGCCTTGCCGACGGTCACCGGGTCGACGCCGTAGAGCTGGATCGAGCGCGGCGTCTCGGTCGCGTCGAAGTGGATGAGCTGCATGGTCTTCTCGTTGCGCTCGACCAGCGCCCGGGTGGTGATCATCTCGCTCACGAACAGGCCCTTGCCCCCGCTGAACTCCCGGCACAGGGTGCGGAAGGGCGCGTTGGTGATCCCGGCCATCGGCGCCAGCACGACGGGCGGCGCGACGGTGTGCGGGCCGACCCGCAAGGGCCGGGCGGTGGTGCTGGGGGCGGGCGTGGTGGGCGTGGACATTCCTCCATTGTCACGCACGCGGGGCGGTGCTCGTGGTGCCGCGGCGGCGGGGGTGAGCGCCCGACCGAGCCCGCGGTCGGCGCGCCCGGGCCGTAGTCCCGCACCCGGGCCGTAGTCCCGCGCCCTGGGCATCAGGACGGCGTCCCGGCTGCTCCCCCGGTAGCAGTGCAGACGTCGTCCGCACGGCGGATGGCCGCGCGCACCTCCACGGCGCACAGTGGGCCGTACCTCAGCAATCGGCCACGGGACAAGGATGCGGGATGCTGCTGATCGAGGTTTTCGTGCCCAAGGGGGCCTTGAGCGAGGAGGAGCGGCAGGCGCTGGCGCACCGGCTCGTCGACACGCTCATGGTCGAGGACGACAGCCACGCCATCGAGATCATCGAGGCCCAGCGCGCGATCACCCAGGTGCTCGTGCACGAACCCGCCACCTGGGTCCTCGGCCGGCGGCCGACGGCGGACCCGGCGGACCCGCCCCGCTACCTGGTACGGGTCACCGTCCCGGCATCGTGGCGCAAGGAGATGAGCGGCTACACGGTGGAGATCGTCACCGGCGTCCTGGCCGAGACCGAACGGGCCGCCGGCCGCGACCCGGAGCGGGTGCGGCGCGAACCGGACGCCGTGATCCTCGTGGACGGCGTCTCCGAGGGCGGTATCGGGATCCACGGCAAGGCGATGAGCAGCCTGGACCTCACGGAACTCGTCTCGCGCCCCTACCGCGACCACACCGCCTCACGTCCGGCACCACAGCCGCCGCGGGGCCGGCTGATCGACCCGGTCTGCGGCATGAGTGTCGACCTCGCCGACTCCCCCCTCACGCTGGTGCACCAAGGGGTCCTCTACGGCTTCTGCCACGGTCTGTGCCGACGGTCCTTCGCGGACGAGCACGGGGTGCCGCTCGGCCGGTAGCGGGCGGCGTTCCCGGCCACGGCTCCGGCTCCGGCCACGGCTGCGGCTCCGGCTCCGGCCACGGCTCCGGCCACGGCTGCGGCTCCGGCGCCAGCGCCGGGCTCAGCGCGCGAGGGCCGGCAGCCGTTCCGCCACCTTCGGCCAGTACCTCACCACCGCCTCCTCCACCCGCGGCAGCGCCCGCTGTCCCGCCAGGGCCAGGACGATCGCCGCGGCCACGCCCGCCCAGGCGAGCGGGCCCAGCGGCGTGCAGCCGAAGAGCTGGCTGGCGCCCGGGGTCTGCACCAGGGCCACCAGCGCGGCGGCGGAGCCCAGCGACGTGACCTGGACCAGGCGGCTGCCGCGGCGGTCGGCGAGGGTCTGGGCGAGCTGGGTGCCGACCACGGCGCACAGGGCCATCGTCGTCGAGCGGCGCCCCGTGCCCGGCGTGAAGCGGCCCAGCAGCCAGGCCGCGGTCGCGCCGAGGGCCGTGGTCATCGCCCGGTGCCGGATCTGCCGGAGCAGGGGCTCGCCCAGCACCGCCGTGCCGAGCGGCGTGCCCGCGTCGTCCTCCTCCTGCTCGGGGTCCCCCGTCTCCGTCACCGCCACCGCCATCGCGGGGAACAGGTCCGTGAACAGGTTGACCAGCAGCATCTGGCGGGTGGACAGCGGGGCGGCGCCGCCGAGAACGGTGCCGAGGATGCCGAAGCCGACCTCGCCCGCGTTGCCGCCGATCAGGATGGCGATGGCGTCGGCGACGCTGTGCCACAGCGCCCGGCCCTCCCGGACCGCCTCCACCAGGACCAGCAGGTCCTCGCCCGTGACGACCAGGTCGGCGGCGTTGCGGGCGGCGGCCGAGCCGCGGGCGCTGATGCCGACGCCGATGTCGGCGGCGCGGATGGCCGCGGCGTCGTTGGCGCCGTCGCCGACCATGCCGACGACCCGCCCGGCGTCCCGCAGCGACTCCACGACCTGGAGCTTCTGCTCGGGCGCCACCCGGGCCACGACGTCCGCGTCGCGCAGCATGCGGGAACGTGCCGTGCGGTCCGCGGCGGCGAGTTCGTCGCCGGTGACCACCACCGCGTCCTCGGGCCAGCCCAGGTCGACGGCGATGGCGTGGGCGGTCTGCGGATGGTCGCCGGTCAGCACCACGGGCCGTACGCCCGCCTCGCGCAGCCCGCGCACCAGCGCCGGGGACGTCTCGCGGGCCACGTCGGCCAGCCCGAGCATCGCCGTGAACTCCAGTTTCTCCGGCTGCTGTTCGAGGACGTCGGCCGCCTTCTCGCCCCGGCGCAGGGGGCGGGAGGCCACCGCGATGATGCGCAGCCCGTCGCGGGCCAGGCCCTGCGCCACCTCGGAGGTGTGCGACGGCAGGTCGGCGCAGGCGGGCAGCACGGTCTCGGGGGCGCCCTTGACCACCAGCACCGGCGCCCCGTCGCCGTCCCGCCCGACGGCGGCGGCGTAGCCGCGCGAGGTCTCGAAGGGCAGGCCCTCCTCCTGCGTCCACTCCGGGTCCGGCCCCGCGGCGTCGAGTACGGCCTCGTCGGTGGCGTGGGTGGGGCGGGCGCCGTCGCCGTTCAGGCGGGGGCAGGCCCGCGCGGCGATCCGCACGGCGTCGGCGGCGTCCGGGTCACCCGCCTTGCGGACCGTGCCGTCGGCGCCCGCGACCCGCGTCAGCCGCAGCCTGTTCTCGGTGAGTGTGCCGGTCTTGTCGAAGCAGATGGTGTCCATGCGGCCCAGCGCCTCCAGCGTGCGCGGGGTGCGCACGAGGACGCCGCGGCGGCTGAGCCGGCGGGCCGCCGCGAGCTGCGCCACCGTCGCCACCAGCGGCAGCCCCTCGGGCACCGCGGCCACCGCCACCGACACACCGCCGGCGACGGCCCGCCGGATCGGCGTGCCGCGCAGCAGCGAGAGACCGGTCACCGCGGCCCCGCCGGCGAGGGTGAGCGGGAGCGCCTTGCGGGTCAGCTCCTGGAGCCGGGCCTGCACCCCGGCCGCCGAGGGCGTGCGGGCGGCCAGCGACACCGCGCGGGCGGCCTCGGTGTGCTCGCCGGTGTCCACGACGACGGCCTGGGCGCGGCCGGCCACCACGGTCGTGCCCTCGAAGACCATGCAGTGCCGCTCGGCCACGGGGGCGTTCGACACCGGGTCCACGCACTTGTCCACCGGCAGCGACTCGCCGGTGAGCGCGGACTCGTCCACCTCCAGGCCGTCCTCCCACAGCAGCCGGGCGTCGGCCGGTACGACGTCGTCCGCCTTGAGGTCGACGATGTGACCCGGATGGAGTTTGGCCGCGTCCATGACCCGTGGCTCGGCCGACGGGTCGTGCGTCTCCTCCTCGGCGACCCGCGCCTTCTGCTTCTGCTGCGCGAGCAGCCCGGACAGCGCCCGCTCGGCCCGCAGCCGCTGGAAGCCGCCGACCAGCGCGTTCAGGTCCAGTGCGCCGACGACGAGCAGCGCGTCCATGACGGAGCCGAGGATCGCCTCGGCCGCCGAACCGACCGCCAGCACCGGGGTGAGCGGGTCGTCCAGTTCGCCCCGCACGGCCTGTCCCAGTTGCCACGTCCACTTCACCGGGGCGAGGACGGGCACGCGGCCCGCCCGGTCGGCCGCCGCGCGCGCCCTGGCCGTCAGTTGCTCGGCGAGGGACGGCTCCGGCTCCTCCTCCCGCGCCAGTCGTTCCCGTACGCCGGCGGGGTCCAGGGTGTGCCAGGCCACCCGCGCCCGGGGGTGCGGGGCGCGGGCCACGGCCACGCCGAGGGCGGCGCGCGTCCCGGACAGCAGGGCCGCCGCCGCGCTCACGTCGACGGGCGCGTGCCGCAGCCCCGGCAGCGCCGAACCCCCGCCACCGCCCTTGCCGTTGCCTCGCGCCTCGCCGACCGCCACCAGCAGCCCGGACAGCGCGGCCCCGGACCGGGCCAGCGTCTGCGACCGGCGCCCGATCGCGCGGGCCGCCGGCACCGCCCGCAGCAACCGCCACACGTCGGCCAGACCCTGCGGCGCGAGCACGTCCGCGCCCCAGGCCACCGGGCTGTCCCCGTCGGCCAGCGCGACGGCCACGTCCCCGCCCAGCAGCCCGGCCGCCACCGACGCGTCGTCGCCGGGCCGGGGACGTACGACGGTGACGACGCCGCCCTCGGCCCGCAGTCCGTCCACGACCTCCCGCAACGGCCTGCCGGCGGTCACCACTTGGTCCGCGAGGCCGGTGAAGTCGGCCAGCGCCGGGTCCTCCACCATCACCACGCGCAGGCCCGCGCGCCGCGCCGCGTCCAGGACGTCCTCGGTCCACGGGTCGGCGCCCGCGTCCGGCGCCCGCAACGCGCTGGGGTGCAGGACGACGGTGGCCGCCGACTCCAGTTGCCGCAGCCGCTCGGGGTCGCGGACGAGCACGCCGGTACGGGACAGCGCGGCGGTCAGTACGGCGTGGAACGCGGCGGGCCCGTAGCGCGCGGCCTTGGGCGAACCGGCCAGCACCGCCTCGGCGGCCTCGGCCACGTCGTGCTTGACCAGCAGCGTCGCCGCGGCGCCCGCCACGCTGCCGGTGGAGGCGTGGGCGGCGTAGTCCTGCGCCGGGGAACTGCGCAGCGGCGGGCGCAGGGCGGGGCCGGCGGGCAGGCTGACCCGGCCCGGGGCGCAGAGCCGGTCGTGCACGACTTCGAAGGCCGCCGTCCGGGTCACCGCCTCCGTGAGCTGGCAGACGCGCAGCGCCCCGTCGAGCACCAGTGAGGTGGGGCTCTGGCCGGCGCCGTGGACGGCCGCGTTGGCGGCGGCCAGGGCCACGTCCATGCCGTGGGCGCCGAGGCGTTCGCGCAGCCAGGCGCGGAAGGCCGGGTTCTCGCGCAGCAGCGTCGCCACGGCGGTGACCAGCCGGGGTGAGGGCGGCAGCCGCAGGCGCGCGCCGGTCACGGCGGCGGCGATGCCCAGCACGTCGGCCCCGAGGGCCGTCGCGGCCACCCGCACGGAGGCCGGATCGCCGGGGTGGGACAGCTCCTCCACCGGGTCGCCCGGGGCGCCCCGTCCGTCCGCACGGGTCAGTCCGTGCCGCTCGGCGAGTTCGGTGGCCCGGTCCACGACCCGGTCGCTCAGTGCCTCCTCGGTCGCGGTCACCACGAGCCGGGCGAGGCCGGTGTCCCAGTAGGCGAGTGCCACGTCCGGGTGCTCGGCCAGAGCCGCCGCGACCCGCCGCGCCACGCGTTCCGTGCCGCCCGCCCGGCGCACCTTCTCCGTCGCGGCCGGCCGGAGCGCGAGGTGCGCCCGGGGCCCGGCCCGCCAGTCGCGGGTGCCGCCCGGCAGCGCGGCGCGGGCGACCCGTGCCGCGCGCGCCGCGAAGTCGGCGCCGCGCACACCGGCCCGCGCGGTGCCCGCCACGGCGCCGGCCGCGGCGCCCACCGCGGGCGCGGTGCCGCGCCCGAGGAGCCGGGGCCCGGCGAGGACGAATCCGGTGACGGCGTCCTGGGAACGCGTCAGAAGTCCACCGACCATCGCTGTCTCTCAGCCCGCCTTTCGTGTGGAGGCGGCCGTCTTCTCGCTGCGCGCGCGAGAGGAGGAACCGCGGGAGGAAGCGCCGCGGGAAGGACCGGACGTGGCCTTCTTGGCGGTGCTCTTCCTTGCGGGACTCTTCTTGGCGGTGCTCTTCTTGGCGGTGCTCTTCGCGGCCGCCTTCTTCGCCGTGCTCCTCGCCGTGGTGCTCTTCGCGGCCGCCTTCTTCGCCGTGCTCCTCGCCGTGGTGCTCTTCGCGGCCGCCTTCTTCGCCGTGCTCTTCGCCGTGGTGCTCTTCGCGGCCGTCTTCTTGGCCGTGCTCCTCGCGGCCGTGCTCTTCGCGGCCGTGCTCTTCGCCGGGGTGCTCTTGGCCGCCGTCTTCTCGGCGGTGCTCTTCGCGCGGCTCGTCTTCGCGGCACTCGTCCCGGCGGGGCCCGACTTCGCGGCGGTCTTCGTCGCCGGGCTCTTCCTGGCGGCGGCCTGTGTCCCGGCGGTCTTCTTCGCGGTATCGCGCCGCGCGGGGCTCTTCCTCGCCGCACTCGTACCGGCCGTACTCGTCCCGGCCGTACTCGTCCCGGCCGTACTCGTCCCGGCCGTACCGGCCTTTTCCGAACCGCCGTTCTCGCCGCCGCCGGGCCGCTTCGCCCCGTTCTGCAGCGCCCGCGCGGTCTCCGCCTCCGGCGACTCCTGCTGCCGTGGCCGCGTCAGCCAGGCCACCGCCGCCCCGGTGGCCGCCACCGGCCACTCCACCAGTCCGGCGACGCCCAGCACCCCGGCCCCCGTGTACACGAGCACGCGCCGCCCGCGCGGCGACACGGCCCCGATCCTGTCCAACGTGCCCTCGGCGGCCCTGCCGACCGTCCCGGCGCCCGGTACCTTCCGCAGCGCGGACGCGGCCGCGTGCAACGGCCTCGGGAGCGTCTGCGCCGATTTCTGCTCAGCCATGGCTGTTCGTCCTCGCCTGTGCAAGCTTGTGCAAGCTGTGGAAACCCTGGGAACATCACCTTCCGCATATCTCCGGGTTCCCGCACTTCGGGCACTCACCCCGGCGATGTCGGCCCGCGCTCCAGAGCGATCGCGTGCAGCCTCTCCAGCCGTTCCCGGGAGGCCTCGTCGGCCGGTACGTAGGTCACCATCCGGGGTCCTGCGCCGGGGCCGAGCCACAGGTCCGTGTGGTCGACGCGGACCCGGCCGACGTACCGGTTGAGGAACTCCTTGCGCTTGCCCCGGTGCGCGACGACCTCGTGCCGGTCCCAGGCCTCGCGAAAATCGGGCGACTGCGCGCTCAGCCGTTTGAGGAGCATCTTCCAGGCGGGCTCGCCGAGGTGAGTGGCCATCGACGCGCGGAAGCGGGCGGCCATCACCCGCTGGGTCTCCTCCAGATGGACGATCGAGGAGCGCCACTCGTCGTGGGTGAAGCTCAGGACCATGCAGTTGCGGTCCTCGGGCGGCACCGCCTCCAGGTCGCACAGCAGCAGCCCGTACGTGCGGTTGTGGGCGAGGATGTCGTACCGGCTGTTCTGCACGCAGGCGGGGTACGGCTCGAACTGCTCCAGCACGGACCGCAGCGCCGGGGTGACGGACGGACAGGCCGTCGCGGGCGTCGGGTCGACCGCTCCGGCCAACTGGAAGAGGTGGGCCCGCTCGGTGGGGTCGAGCAGCAGGGCGCGGGCGAGGGCGTCGAGGACCTGCACGGAGACCTGGATGTCACGGGCCTGCTCCAGCCAGGTGTACCAGGTGACGCCGACGGCCGAGAGCTGGGCGACCTCCTCGCGCCGCAACCCCGGTGTACGGCGCCGACGGCCGCGGGGCAGCCCGACCTGCTCGGGGGCGATGCGTTCGCGGCGGCTGCGCAGGAAGGCGGCGAGTTCGTGCCGCCGGACCGCCGAGCCCTCGTCGCGTGGCCGGGAGTGCGGGGCCGTCTCCTGGGCTGTCGTCGTCATGCACCCAGGGTGCCGCGCTCCGGACCCTGTTGCCAGGTACTTCTTCTACCAGGACAAGCACACTCTGGTACCACCCTGGAAAGCGCCGCAGTCTCGTCCCCGTGACCGAAACGACCGTCCCCTCCCGTCCCGTCCGCCCGGCCGCCCCGCCACCGCCCGCGCTCGGCGGCCTCGGCCTGTTCACGGTGCTGCTGGCCGCGGCACTCCCCCTCATCGACTTCTTCATCGTCAACGTCGCCCTGCCGGCCATCGGCGCGGACCTGTCCGCGAGCGAGGCCGTCCTGGAACTCGTCGTCGTCGGATACGGGGTGGCCTACGCCGTCCTGCTCGTCCTCGGCGGCCGGCTCGGCGACCTGTTCGGCCGGCGGCGGCTGTTCCTGGGCGGCATGGCGGCCTTCGGGGTGACCTCGCTGGCGTGCGGGCTGGCGCCGGACGCCTGGTCCCTGGTGGCGGCGCGGGTGGCGCAGGGCGCCTCGGCCGCCGCGATGCTGCCGCAGGTGCTGGCCACCATCCAGGCGACCACGTCCGGTGCCCGGCGCGCCAAGGCCATGGGCCTGTACGGGGCCACGGCCGGCCTCTCGATGGTGGCCGGCCAGATCCTGGGCGGTTTGCTCGTGGCCGCCGACATCGCCGGCACGGGGTGGCGCTCCGCCTTCCTGGTGAACGTCCCGGTCGTGCTGCTGGGCCTGCTGCTGGCCGTCCGGGCGGTCCCGGAGACCCGCGCCACGCGCCCGGAGCCGGTCGACCTCCCCGGCACGGTCCTGCTGGCCGCGTCGCTCCTCACCCTCCTGGTCCCGCTCACCGAGGGCCGGGCGGCGGGCTGGCCGCCGTGGACGTGGCTGTCGCTGGCGGCGTTCCCGTTCGTGGCGGCGGCGTTCTACGCGGTGGAGCGCGGGGCCGACCGGGCGGGCCGTACGCCTCTGGTCCCGCCGAGCCTCTTCGCGATCACCTCGCTGCGGCGGGGGCTGCTGCTCATCGTGCCGTTCTCGATCGGCTTCAGCGGCTTCATGTTCGTGATCGCGGTGGCGTTGCAGCGGGGCGCGGGTCTGGGCCCGGTGGACGCGGGGCTGGCCCTGGCGCCGCTGGCGGTGGTGTTCTTCCTGTGCTCCCTGGCCGGCCCCCGGCTGGTCGCCCGGTACGGCACCCGCGTGGTGCCGGCCGGTGCCGTCCTCCAGGGCGTGGGGCTGGCCCTGATGACGCTGGCCGCCTGGCGCTCCTGGCCGGACCTCGGACTGGTGGAGCTGCTCCCGGGGGCGGCGGTCGCCGGTGCCGGGCAGGCGCTCCAGCTCCCCGTGGTCTTCCGGATCGTCCTGTCCGAGGTCCCGCCCGCCCGCGCGGGCGTCGGCAGCGGCGTCATGATCACCACTCAGCAGTCGTCCCTGGCCCTGGGTGTGGCGACGCTCGGCTCCCTGTTCCTGTCCCTCGTCCCGGGCCTGGGCATGCGCGACGCCCTGATCACGACGCTGCTGGTCCAACTGGCCGCGGTGGCGCTGACGGGGCTGCTGAGCCTGCGCCTGCCCCGGACGCTCGACTGAGCCGCCGCACCGCTTCTTACCGCCAAGGCTCTCCCTGGCCGCTGACGCCCCCTCACCGGGCGGTGAACGCCAGCTTCGCCCCGAGCGCCACGAACGACCCCGCGAAGCTCCGCCGCAGCCACGCCATCACCCGCGGCCGGGAGATGACGTGGCTGCGCACGGACGCGGCCAGGACGCCGTACGCGGCGAACACCACGAAGGTCACCAGCATGAACACGCCGCCCAGCACCAGCATGCGCGGCAGGGCGCCGGCTTGCCCCGGGTCCACGAACTGCGGCAGGAAGGCGAAGAAGAACAGCGTCAGCTTCGGGTTCAGGATGTTGATCAGCACACCCCTCAGGATCACCCGCCCCGCCGGGACGGGAGCGGCCCGCTCGTCGCGCACCGTGAGCGCCTCCTTGTCCCTGAGGGTGGCCCACGCCATGTACAGCAGGTAGGCCACGCCGGCGTACTTGAGGACCTGGAAGGCGGTGGCACTGGCGTGCAGCACCGCCGCGACCCCGGTGACGGTGGCCAGCAGGTGCGGCACGATGCCGAGCGCGCACCCGAGAGCGGCGACGACACTCGCACGGCGCCCGCGCGAGAGGGCCGCGGCGAGGGTGTAGACGACCCCGGTGCCGGGGGTCGCGACGACCACGAGGGTGGTCAGCAGGAAGGCGATGCTCATGCCCACCACCCTGACAACGCGACGGCCCCCGGCAGAGGACCACTCGGGATCCTCCATCGGGGGCCAATCACGGACCTGGGACGCTCACCCCTCTCCCGACCGAGCCGGTCGGCGGGTGGGCACAGGCCCGGGGTCCAGGGGGCGCAGCCCCCTGGTACGGCAACGCGAACGGACGTTCAGCAGCCGACGAGCCTGGAGGCCAGGTACCCCTCGATCTGGTCCAGCGACACCCGCTCCTGCTTCATGGTGTCCCGCTCCCGCACCGTCACCGCGTTGTCGTCGAGCGTGTCGAAGTCGACGGTGACACAGAACGGCGTACCGATCTCGTCCTGGCGGCGGTAACGCCGCCCGATCGCACCGGCGTCGTCGAAGTCGATGTTCCAGTTCTGCCGCAGCGCCTGGGCGAGGCCCTTGGCCTTGGGCGACAGCTCCGGGTTCCGGGACAGCGGCAGGACGGCGACCTTCACCGGCGCGAGGCGCGGGTCGAGGCGCAGCACCGTGCGCTTCTCCAGCTTGCCCTTGGCGTTCGGGGCCTCGTCCTCGATGTAGGCGTCGAGCAGGAAGGCGAGCATCGCGCGCCCGACACCGGCCGCCGGCTCGATGACGTACGGCGTCCAGCGCTCGCCGGCCTCCTGGTCGAAGTAGGAGAGGTCCTGGCCGCTGGCCTTGGCGTGCGAGGAGAGGTCGTAGTCCGTCCGGTTGGCGACACCCTCCAGCTCGCCCCACTCGCTGCCGCCGAACTGGAAGCGGTACTCGATGTCGGCGGTGCGCTTGGAGTAGTGGGAGAGCTTCTCGGCCGGGTGCTCGTACCAGCGCATGTTCTCTTCACGCATGCCCAGGCCGGTGTACCAGTTCCAGCGCTGCTCCATCCAGTACTCCTGCCACTTCTCGTCCTCGCCCGGCTTGACGAAGAACTCCATCTCCATCTGCTCGAACTCGCGGGTGCGGAAGATGAAGTTGCCGGGCGTGATCTCGTTGCGGAAGGACTTGCCCATCTGGGCGATGCCGAACGGCGGCTTGCGGCGCGACGTGGTCTGCACCTGGGCGAAGTTGGTGAAGATGCCCTGCGCGGTCTCGGGCCGCAGGTAGGCGACGGAGCCGCTGTCCTGGGTCGGGCCGAGGTGGGTGGAGAGCAGGCCGGAGAACTGCTTGGGCTCGGTGAAGGTGCCCTTGTTGCCGCAGTTGGGGCAGTTGAGGTCCGCGAGGCCGTTCTCCGGGGCGCGGCCCTTCTTCTCCTCGTAGGCCTCTTCCAGGTGGTCCGCGCGGAACCGCTTGTGGCAGGAGGTGCACTCGGTCAGCGGGTCCGTGAAGGTGGCGACGTGGCCGGAGGCCACCCAGACCTCGGGGGCCAGGATCACGGACGAGTCGAGACCGACGACGTCCTCGCGCGAGGTGACCATGTAGCGCCACCACTGGCGCTTGAGGTTCTCCTTGAGCTCGACACCCAGCGGACCGTAGTCCCAGGCGGCGCGCTGACCGCCGTAGATCTCACTGCACGGGAATACGAAGCCACGGCGCTTGCTCAGGCTGACGATGGTGTCGATCTTGTCGGCGGCCACGGTGCTCTCTTCATTACGACGACGGGCGACGAAGCGAGATGCTTCCAGAGAATGCTTCAGGTTACCGGCGTGGGTCGCCCCCCGGCCAAATCGGGGTTCCCCTTCGACGATCTTCCGACGGGCCGACAGCCAGTTGACAACGGTTTCCATATTTGTTGAAAATGAATGCCATGAACGTACGACGACGCCACATATCCGGCATAGCAGTCACCGCGGCCGCCACACTCGGCCTCGGGACCCTCTCCGCCTGCTCCGGCGACAGCGCGGCGGCGGGCAACACGGACAAGTTCGACGTCGTCGCGTCGTTCTACCCGATGCAGTACCTCGCCGAGCAGATCGGCGGCGACCACGTGAACGTCACCACGCTCACCGGGCCCGGCCAGGAGCCGCACGATCTGGAGCTCAGCGCCAAGCAGACCGCCCGGATGGGCGAGGCGGACGCGGTGCTCTACCTGAAGTCCCTCCAGCCCGCCGTGGACGAGGCCGTCGCCCAGGCCGACGTGAAGACCAAGATCGACGCGGCCACGCTGACCAAGCTCGAGAACCACGGGAACGTCGAGCACGACCACGCCCACGGGGACGAGGGCCACTCCGAGGAGGAGCACGCCGCAGAGGAGCACTCCGAGGAGGCGCACTCCGAGGAGGAGGAGCACGCCCTCGACCCGCACGTCTGGCTGGACCCGGTCAAGTACGCCGAGGTCGCCGAGGGCGTCGCCAAGGCCTTCGAGAAGGCCGACCCGGACAACGCCGCGGACTACCGCGAGAACGCCGACGCGCTGGCGAAGAAGCTGGCCGGCCTGAACACGGCGTTCAAGGACGGCCTGGCGGACACCGACACCAAGGTCTTCTTCACCAACCACGCCGCCTTCGGCTACCTCGCCGAGCGCTACGGCCTGACCCAGGAGGCCATCAACGGCCTCGATCCGGAGAGCGAGCCCAGCCCCGCCCGGATCAAGGAGCTCCAGGACGAGGCCAAGGCCGACGGCGTCACCACCGTCTTCTACGAGACACTGGTCTCCGACAAGACCGCGAAGACCCTCGCCAAGGACGCGGGCCTGAAGACCGACGTCCTCGACCCGCTGGAGGGCATCACCGACAGGTCCAAGGGCGACGACTACTTCGGGGTCATGGAGGCCAACCTCAAGGCGCTCGAGGCCGCCCTCGGCGCCAAGTGAGCGCACCGATCGTTACGGAGGGCATCGTGAGCGACGAGCCTGTCATTTCCCTGCGCGGCGTCCGCGCCGAACTCGGCTCACGCCCCGTCCTGCGCGGTATCGACCTCACCGTGGGACGCGGTGAGGTCGTGGCGCTGCTCGGCGCCAACGGCTCGGGCAAGTCCACGGCCGTGCGCACGGTCATCGGCCAGGTGCCGGTCACGGCCGGCGAGGTCGAGCTGTTCGGCACCCCGCGGCGCCGCTTCGGCGACTGGGCGCGCGTGGGCTACGTCCCGCAGCGCACCACGGCCGCGGGCGGTGTCCCCGCCACGGTGACCGAGGTGGTCTCCTCCGGCCGCCTCTCCCGCGCCCGCTTCGGCGTGCTGCGCAAGGCCGACCACGAGGCCGTACGCGGGGCCCTGGGCCTGGTCGGCATGGCGGACCGGGCCAAGGACTCGGTGAACGCCCTCTCCGGCGGCCAGCACCAGCGGGTGCTGATCGCCCGCGCGCTCGCCTCCGAACCCGAGCTGCTGATCATGGACGAACCGATGGCGGGCGTCGACCTGGCCAGCCAGGAGGTCCTGGCCGACACCCTGCGCGAGCAGGTCGCGGCCGGCACCACCGTCCTCCTCGTCCTGCACGAGCTGGGCGCCCTGGAGCCCCTGATCGACCGGGCCGTGGTGCTCCGCGACGGCTGCGTCCTGCACGACGGCCCGCCCCCGAAGGCCGTCGGCCAGCACGCGCTGCCCGGCCACGACCACGTACACCCGCACGCACCCGCGGGCGCCGAACCGATCCGCACGGGACTGCTGAGCTGATGGAAATCCTGAACTACGCCTTCATGCAGCGGGCGCTGCTGGCGGCCGTCCTGGTCGGCATCACCGCCCCCGCCGTCGGCATCTACCTGGTCCAGCGCCGCCAGGCCCTCATGGGCGACGGCATCGGCCACGTGGCGATGACCGGCGTCGGCCTCGGCTTCCTGCTCACCTGGTCCCCGGTGTGGATGGCGACCCTGGTCTCCGTACTCGGCGCGGTCCTCATGGAGCTGATCCGCTGGTACGGCAAGACCCGCGGCGACATCGCCCTCGCCATGCTCTTCTACGGCGGCATGGCCGGCGGCGTGATGTTCATCAACCTCGCGCCGACGGGCTCCAACGCCAACCTCACCTCGTACCTCTTCGGTTCCCTGTCGACGGTGAGCGAGTCCGACGTCACCGCGATCTGCCTCCTGGCGGCCTTCGTGGTCCTGGTCACCCTCGGCCTGCGCCGCCAGTTGTTCGCGGTCAGCCAGGACGAGGAGTTCGCCCGGGTCACCGGCCTGCCGGTGCGCGCGCTGAACCTGCTGACGGCCGTCACCGCCGCGGTGACGGTGACGGTCGCGATGCGCGTCGTCGGGCTGCTGCTGGTGTCGGCGCTGATGGTGGTCCCGGTGGCCGCCGCGCAGCAGCTCACCCGCAGCTTCGCCGCCACCTTCGCGATCGCCGTCGCGATCGGTGTCAGCGTGACGATCGGCGGCACGGTCACGTCGTACTACCAGGACGTGCCGCCCGGCGCGACCATCGTGCTGCTCACCATCGGCGCGTTCGTCCTGCTCACCGTGCTGGCGGCGCCACTGGCCCGGCGACGCGCGCGGGAGCTCAGGGCGGCGCAGCCCGCCACGGATCCGACGGAGTGCAAGATTCCGGCCACCCGGGGGGCCGCCGACGAGGTCGGCGTCTGACTGCCGGCCGGCCGGGCTGGCACAATGGCCCGGCAAGGCAGACGTGAGGAGGAACCGGTGACGACCGCTGGACCGCCCGTGAAGGGCCGCGCCACCCGGCAGCGGGCCGCCGTGTCGGCGGCCCTCCAGGAGGTCGAGGAGTTCCGCAGCGCTCAGGAGCTCCACGACATGCTCAAGCACAAGGGCGACTCGGTCGGGCTCACCACGGTCTACCGCACCCTGCAGTCCCTCGCCGACGCCGGTGAGGTCGACGTGCTGCGCACCGCCGACGGCGAGTCCGTCTACCGACGCTGCTCCACCGACGACCATCACCACCACCTGGTCTGCCGCACCTGCGGCAAGGCGGTCGAGGTCGAGGGCCCGGCGGTGGAGAAGTGGGCGGAGGCCATCGCCGCCGAGCACGGCTACGTCAACGTGGCGCACACGGTGGAGATCTTCGGCACCTGCGCGGACTGCGCGAACGCCTCCGGCGGCTGAGCCGCCAAGGCCCGGGGCCGCAGCCCCGGGCCTCCTTTTTCCCGTTTCCCGGCCTGACGGCCTGACGGCCTCAGACTCAGGACGGGCTGGACGATTCCTCCACGCGGCCCTCCATGGCGAGGAGCTCCTCGTTCGGGATGGCCCCGCCGAACCGCCGGTCCCGGGAGGCGAACTCCAGGCAGGCCCGCCACAGGTCGCGCCGGTCGAAGTCGGGCCACAGGACGTCCTGGAAGACCATCTCGGCGTACGCGCTCTGCCAGAGCAGGTAGTTCGACGTCCGCTGTTCCCCGCTCGGGCGCAGGAACAGGTCCACGTCCGGCATGTCCGGGTAGTACAGGTACTTCGCGAGCGTCTTCTCGTTCACCTTCGACGGGTCGAGCCGCCCGGCCCGCACGTCCTCGGCGAGTGCCTGCGCGGCGTCGGCGATCTCGGCACGCCCGCCGTAGTTCATGCAGAAGTACAGGGTCAGCCTGTCGTTGTCCTTGGTCTGCTCCTGGGCGACCTGGAGCTCCTTGGCCACCGACTTCCACAGCTTGGGCATCCGTCCCACCCAGCGCACCCGGATCCCCAGCTCGTCGAGCTGGTCGCGGGTCTTGCGGATGAAGTCCCGGTTGAAGTTCATCAGGAAGCGCACCTCGTCCGGCGACCGCTTCCAGTTCTCGGTGGAGAAGGCGTACAGGGAGATGTTCTGCACGCCCATCTCGATCGCGCCCTGGAGCACGTCCAGCACCCGCTCGGCGCCGACCTTGTGCCCCTCGGTGCGGGGCAGCCCGCGCTCCTTGGCCCAGCGCCCGTTGCCGTCCATGACGATCGCCACATGCTCCGGTACCAGCTCACCGAGGTTCGGGGGCCGCGCGCCGGACGGGTGCTGCTCCGGCGTCCTGTACTCCCGGCGCTGACGCCCCAGGAACCCGCGTACGGCCATGTGTCTCTCGTCTCCTTCAGGATTTCTCGACGTATCGCAAGGAGCGCAGGCCGCGCTCCAGATGCCAGTGGAGGTACGCGGACACCAGCCCGCCGCCCTCCCGTACGTACCGCGGCTCGCACGCGTCCGCGGTCTCCCAGTCTCCCGTGAGCAGCGCCCCGAGCAGTTCCAGGGCCTGTGGCGAGGGTACGACGCTGCCGGGCACCCGGCAGTCGGCGCAGACGGAGCCGCCCGAGCCGACCGAGAAGAACCGGTTCGGGCCGGGCATCCCGCACTTCGCGCAGTCCCCGAAGGTCGGGGCGTACCCGTTCACGGCGAGGGAGCGCAGCAGGAACGCGTCCAGCACGAGGTTCGGCGCGTGCTCGCCCCGGGCGAGGGTCCGCAGCGCGCCCACCAGCAGCAGGTACTGCTGCACCGCCGGCTCGCCCTCGTGGTCGGTGAACCGCTCGGCCGTCTCCAGCATGGCCGTCCCGGCGGTGTACCGCGCGTAGTCCGTCACGATCCCGCCACCGTAGGGCGCGATGGTCTCGCTCTGCGTGCACAGCGGCAGCCCGCGCCCGACCAGCTCGCTCCCCTTGGAGAAGAACTGCACGTCCACGTGTGAGAACGGCTCCAGCCGCGCCCCGAACTTCGACTTCGTCCGCCGCACCCCGCGCGCCACGGCGCGTACGCGTCCGTGACCGCGCGTGAGCAAGGTGATGATCCGGTCCGCCTCACCCAGCTTCTGGGTGCGCAGCACGATGCCGTCGTCGCGGAACAGACTCATGGCGTCCATTCTCGCGCATGCCTCAAGGCACCTCGCCACGACTTCGGGCGTTGGTGTACGCCGTCGCCGCGCTGAGCCGCTCGGACGGGGTGGCGTGGCGTACGTCACCCGGGTCGGCGTCCCATTCCCGGCCCCCGCCGTACGGGCGCATCTGGACGTACGGGCCCTCGTGGCCCATGACGAGGCCGACCCGGCCCGTACGGGTGTCGACGGCGTACGCCCCGACCGGCGGCATCATCGCAGCGCCGCCGCGAGTCGCTGCGCGGTCTCGACGGAACACCGCCCCAATTCGATGAGTGGACAGGGTGCCTCCCGCGCAAGACTCACCGGGTCGAGCCCGAGGGAGGGGAGAGTAATTCCGGCCTCCGCGAGCGCTGCGCGCAATTCTTTCACCGTGTCCTCCGCTTCTCCGACGCAGAGCGCCGAGTGTGGTGCTTCCACCGTGCTCCCCTTCCCTTTACGGTTTCACTCTTCGTGTCCCCAGAATGCCGTGTCGTGACTACACTCGGCAGGAGTACGTGCACTACAAGTGCGGTTCAGTACAGGGTGGTTGGTTATGGCCAATGGTTCGCGGCAGGCGGCGTGGGAGTTCTTCGGAACGGAACTCAAACGCCGGCGGGAGGACGCGGGAATCACCCAAGTGGAGCTTGGGGCGCGCGTTTTCGTGTCCGGGGGTTACATCGGGCAGTTCGAACAGGCAATTCGGAAACCGCAGTTGGATGTCGCTCAGCGGATTGACGAGACGCTACAAGCCGACGGTATTTTCGAGCGGCTGTGCCGGAAGCTGATTGATGATCCCAGGTATGCGGATTACTTCGCGGGGGTCGTCGAACTGGAGCGGCTCGCTTCGACGGTCTACGACTTCGAACCGACCGTGGTGCCCGGGCTCCTGCAAGCGCCGACCTATGCGAGAGCGCTCACACTGGCAACGCATCCGTTCGCGACGGACGAGTTCGTCGAGGACAGAGTCGCCGCTCGGGTGGAACGATCAGGGATCCTCAAGGACGCTACACGGCCCGAGTATTGGGCGGTGGTACATGAAACGGTGCTCCACGTACCGGTCGGTGGGCCCGGAGCAACGGCGGAGACACTGGATCACATGGCTGCGCTGGCCGCCGAGCGCAGGGTGCTGCTTCAGGTGTTCCCCTTCTCGGCCGGCGCCCCCGCCAACAGCGGGTCCCTCAGACTCATGGAGTTCGAGGACGCGCCGCCAACCGCCTATACAGAAACGTCGTTTTCGGGGAGCTTGCTGGACGATCCAGCGGTGGTGAAGCGTGCACGCCGAGCCTACGATCTGATCAGGGGCGCCGCACTGTCGCCGGAGGCGTCCCTCGCCCTGGTCCGATCGGCGGCTGAGGACTTCAGACGATGCACGAGTACGACCTGAGCGACGCCATCTGGCGCAAGAGCACCTACAGCAACGGCGACGGAGGCAACTGCATCGAGGTCGCCGCCGGAGTGCCCGGTGTCGTACCCGTCCGGGACAGCAAGGTGGGCGGCGGCCCGGTGATCGTCGTCGGGTCGGCTGCCTGGACGGAGTTCGTACGCACCGTGGGGGCCGCCCGCTTCCTTGCCAGGGTCGTGCCTCCGCGACCCGAGTAAAGGGCGCTGCGCGTCGCCTTCGGCGATGGCCCTGCGGGCCACCCTTGACTCGGCTCGCTCCACCACGGGTCAGAAGCGAGCGAGCGGCCCGGGAAAGTGGTGGCCCAGGCACGCCGGCCCCTCCCGCCGACTGCGTACGCACCCGGCGCGGGGGGGCGCGACGGCTCCGCTGGCGGCACGCCACGCCGTCTCGGCGGCCAACGCCAGAAGGCAGCAAGGCCCCGGGGGTGGGACCCCTCTGAAATGGATGACACTTCGGGCCGAAGTGTCATCCATTTCAGAGGGGTCCCACCCCCCCGCCCCTCCGCAATCCGCTCCTCACCACACACCACACACGCACCCCCCACCACTCACGACCCACCACCCACCACCGCAAGCCGCCAAGCCCACCCGGCGTGCTGGCGAGACGCGGACGCGCCCCCGCACACCGGACACGTACACAGCCGACGCAAGGGATCTCACCGGCCGGGCCACCCGCTCTCCCCCGGCCGCCCGCACGCTTCTCACCCGTGCTGGAGCGAGCCGGGTCAAGGGGCGGCCGCAGGCCGATCGCCGAAGGCGACGCGGAGCGCCCTTGACGCGGGTCGCGGAGGCACGACACTGGCCAAGAAGCGGGCGGCCCCACGGCCACTCCACCAGCGGACGGTCCGACGACCTACGCCTCTCGCCCCGCCCCTCTCGATCTCTCGGACGATGACCGGAGGCGCCCTCGTACGCAAGAGTTGCCCCGCAGACCCGCAAACGAACAAAGGGGGCATCCCATGTCGTACCCGGAGCCGCGCTACCTCGGCGAGAAGGGCGAGATCAACGCCGTGTTCAGGGGCGCCGACACCCCGCCCGACATCGTGGCGCCCAACGGCACCACCACCCACTACCTCGCGAGCCACGCCTCCACCGGAGGGGAGTTCGGGCTGTACAAGGTCGACATGGGGCCCAAGGCGCCCGGCGCCAAGACTCATTTCCACCGGAGCATCTCGGAGTCCTTCTACGTCCTGTCGGGCGAGGTCGAGCTCTACAACGGCGAGCGCTGGGTCACCGGACGGCAGGGAGACTTCCTGTACGTGCCGGTCGGTGGGCTGCACGCCTTCAAGAACGACAGTGACGAGCCCCTGTCCATGCTGATGCTGTTCTCGCCGGGCGCCCCGCGCGAGGAGTACTTCGAGCGCGTCGCCGAGTTCGCGCAGCGGGGCGGCGAGGAGTTGCGGGAGTTCCAGGTCAGGCACGACAGTTTCTTCGTCTGACAGCCCCGGCCGGTCCGGGAGAACCCTGAGCCGCGCACTGGGGTAATCCCCCCTCTGTTTCAGGTTGTTGCCCGGATGGGGAGACCCCCGCAGGTCCGCGAGGCTCGTCGCATGACGCAGCGCACGCGCACCCTCCGCAACGCCGCCCTCCTCGGCGTGTCCACCGCCCTCCTCGCCGCCACCGCGCCCGTGACCGCCTCCGCGGCCACGGGCGGCCCGCCCGGGACCGAGCCCCTCGCCTGGACCGCCTGCGAGGGCGCCACCGTCGACCCCCGACAGCGGTGCGCCACCCTCCAGGTCCCCATGGACTACTCCGACCCCGGCGGTCCACGGATCGACATCGCCGTCTCGCGCATCCCCGCCGAGGACCCGCACGCCCGGCGCGGGAGCCTTCTGCTCATCGCCGGCGGGCCCGGCGGCTCCAGCCTCAACGACCCGTCGGGAAAGGGGCGGAAGCTGCCAAGGGACGTCCGTGACACCCACGACCTCATCGGGTTCGCACCGCGCGGGCTCGCCCCTTCCACCCCCGTCGACTGCGGGCTGGAGCACGCGGACCTCGCCACCTCCAGGCTCCGCCCCTGGCCCGCCCCCGACGGTTCGGTGGACGCGAACATGGTCACCGCCCGGCGCGTGGCCGACGCCTGCGCACGCAACGGCGGAGAACTGATCCGGCACCTCAGCACCGCCAACGAGGCCCGCGACATCGACCGGCTCCGGGCCGCGCTCGGCGAGCGGAAGATCTCCGCGTGGGGAGTGTCGTACGGGACGTACGTCGGTGCCGTGTACGCGCAGCTCTTCCCGCACCGCACCGACCGGATCGTGCTGGACAGCCTCGACGACCCCGACCCCGCCCGGGTCAACCGCGCCTGGCTCGCCGGGCACGAGCAGGGGGTGGAGGACACCTTCCCGCACTTCGCCGCATGGGCGTCGCGGCCCGGCAACCCGGACCGCCTGGCGCACCGGGCCGCCGACGTACGGCCGCTGTTCCTGCGGCTGGCCGCCCGGCTCGACCGGGAACCGATCCCGTGGCCCGGGGCCAACCCCGAGGAGCTGACCGGCAACGTGCTGCGCCAGACCATGCTGGACAGCCTCGCCGCCCCCAGCCGCTACCCGACGCTCGCCAAGCTGATGCGGGCCGCGCGGCAGGGCACCGTCCCGCCCGCGCCCCAGGCGCCGCCCGAGACCGTGCTGCAGAACGTGACCGCCGTGGGAGCCGGGACGCTCTGCAACGACGTCGCCTGGCCGAAATCCGCCGCCGAGTACCAGGAGGACGTCACCGAGAGCCGCGCCGAGTACCCGCTGACCGCCGGCATGCCCCGCAACGCCATGCTCTGCGCCGCCTGGCCGTACCCGCCGCGCGAGGCGCCGGTGCGGATCACCGGCCGGGGGCCGTCCAACGTGCTGCTCGTCCAGAACGAGCGGGACGTCAACACCCCGCTCAGCGGCGCCCTGAAGATGCGGGAGGCCCTCGGCCGACGGGCGGTCATGGTCACCGTGGACTCCACCGGCCACGACGCCTACCTCGCCAACGGCAACGCCTGCGGCGACCACGTCGTCTCGCACTTCCTGGCGACCGGGCAGCGGCCGGACGCGGACACCTACTGCGACTAGGACCAATGCCGGTGACTTAGACGGCTGTGCCTCGTTGTCTGCTGTGTGGCGAGGGTGGGGCAGGTCAGGGCGCCTGCGGATGAGCGGTTGTCGGACCGGATCGCGATCGGGGTGCTGACGCAGGCGTTTCCGCCTCATCTGGTCGATGAGGTGATCGCCGAGAGCGGCCGGACCGAGCAGCGCAGCCGTCTGCTGCCGGCGCGGGTGGTGGTCTACTTCGTTCTCGCGATGTGCCTGTTCTTCGGGCAGGGATACGAGGAGGTCGCCCGGCTGCTGGGCGAGGGGCTCGGTGATGGGCGGCGGTCGTGGCGGGTGCCGACGACCGCCGCGATCGGGCGGGCACGCCGGCGTCTGGGCACAGAACCGTTGAGGGCATTGTTCGCCCGGGTCTGCCGGCCGGTGGCCGTGCCCGAGACGGCGGGTGCCTGGTACCGGCACTGGCGTCTGGTCGCGGTGGACGGCACGACCTTGGACGTGGCGGACACGGCGGCCAACGAGGAGTTCTTCGGCCGCCATGCCTCGACGCGCGGAGCAGCCGCGTTCCCGCAGGCACGGCTGGTCGCGCTGGCGGAATGCGGCACCCACGCGGTGTTCGGGGCCGTCATCGGTCCGCAGTCGGCGAGCGAGCAGAAACTCTCCCGGCAGCTGTTCCCCCAGCTTCAGGAAGGGATGCTCCTGCTCGCCGACCGGGGCTTTTACGGATTCGAGTTGTGGCAGGCCGCCCGGGACAGCGGCGCGGACCTGCTGTGGCGCGTGCGCAAGAGCGCGGTCCTGCCTGTCACCCAGGTCCTCGGCGATGGCTCCTACCTCAGCACGGTCCATGCCGAAAAGGACCGCAGGAGCCGCCGCAACCCGGTGGTGGTCCGGGTGATCGAGTACACCCTCGCCCGCACCGGCGACGCCACCGTCTACCGCCTGCTGACCAGCCTGCTCGATCCAGAGGAAGCACCCGCGCGGGAGCTGGCCGCGCTCTACGCCCAGCGGTGGGAGATCGAGACCACGCTGGACGAGATCAAGACTCACCAACGCGGCCCGAAGCTCATCCTGCGCTCGAAATACCCGTGGGGTGTGGAGCAGGAGATCTACGGCTTCCTCTTGGTGCACCACGCCGTCCGGCAGTTGATGCACCAAAGCGCCCTGCGCGAGGGTCTGGACCCTGACCGCCTGTCCTTCACCCGGTCCCTGCGGATCGTGCGCCGCCAGGTCCCGGCCCAGGCGGCGTTTTCCCCCCGGCCGACTCGCCCGGGCACTGGCCCGCACCCTGGCTGAGATCGCCGAACGCCTCCTGCCCCCACGCCGCCACCGCACCTGCCCCCGAGTGATCAAACGCAAGATGTCCAACTGGCCGCTCAAACGGGCCGAGCACTCCAACTGGACACCACCCGCACCGGACACCGTCACCATCACTCGGCAGGACAGAACTTAAGTCACCGGCATTGGGCCTAGACGAGCTGTTCTCCATAGATGCGAAGCCTTTGTCCGCGATCACCAGCAGTCCGGGACGGTCGGTGACCGCCTCTGGCTCGCGATCCAGCACCGCGGTGAGCACCTCGCGCTCGTCGATCTTCGGGTTCGCCAGCGCCCACAGGCCGGAATCCGCCAACTTCGGTGGCCTGCCCAGCCATCGGGTTTCTCCGATCTCGTCGTCGATCTTCACGTGCAGTGCGGTCAGCAGGGTGTCCAGGTCATTCATCAGAGAATGGTCCTGGACACCCTCATCACGCTTCCGGACGCGTCGTCAGCTTCGGGACGACTCGTCTAGTCGATGCGCACGACATGCTTGCCGCGCACGCCGCCCGCCTCCAGCGCACGATGGGCGGCCGCGATGTCCGCCAGAGGGAAGACCGTGTCTACGACCGGACGAAGCATGCCCTGCTCGACGTATGACGTCAGTTCGGTGAAGAGCTCGGTCTTCGGGTTGCCGCTGAAGAAACGCGCCCGGCTGCGGCCGTGCACGGCGCTGGCCAGGAGATAGCCGAGAGAGGCGGCGATCCGGTCGGCGTCGAAGGCGATGGCCACCATACGTCCACCCGGGGCGAGGAGCCTGCGGTAGGCGGGTAGATCCTTGCCCACGGTGTCCAGGACAACGTCGTAGTGGCCGAGGTCGGTCGGCGTGGTAGATCGGTAGTCGAGCGCCTCGTCGGCGCCCAGCTCGCGGACCAGGGCCAGGTTGTCCGCGCGGGCAAGCCCCGTGACACGAGCTCCCATCACCTTTCCCAACTGAACTGCCACATTGCCCACACCTCCGGCCGCACCGCGCACCAGGAGACGCTCGCCGGGACGCAGTCGCGCCTTGTCCCGCAGGGCGGTGATGGCTGTGGTGCCCACGGGCAGCGCGACAGCGTCGACGGGGTCAAGCCCCTTGGGGCTCCGGGAGATCTGCTCCGGTCGGACGACGACGTACTGTGCCGCACTGCCGAAGCCGGAGGAGCGCGCCATGACGCCCCAGACTTGATCCCCAGGGGCGAGTCCGGCGGCGGGAGAGCCGAACCCGGCTATCTCTCCAGCGAAGTCCAGGCCGGTGCGCAGCGGGAACTTCCTGCCGGTGAGCAGCCTGAGCCGACCAGCGCGGGCATACAGCTCACCGCCGTTGATGCTCATCGCGCCGACCTTCACCAGCACTTCGCCGGGCCCGGGCACGGGCTTGGGCACCTCGCCCACGTACAGCACCTCGGGGCCGCCGAAGCGGTCGTACAGTGCGGCTCGCATCATCTCGGTCATGTCGTACACCTCGCCGTAATCGCTGTCTGCGATCGACCGTACGACGGTAAGTGGATACCATCGTCCACTTGAGTCGGAGGTGAGAGAGATCGAAGCGAAATCCACTCGGTTGCGCGCAGACGCCGAGCGCAACCGGCAACGGATCGTAGAGGCCGCCCGCGAGGCCGTCACCCGGCACGGGGTTGAGGTACCGATGGCGGCCATCGCGCGGAAGGCCGGGGTGGGCGTCGCCACGCTCTACCGCCGCTTCCCGACCCGCTCCGAACTGATCAGGGAAATCTTCGCCGACCAGCTCGACGCGTGTACTGCGGCCCTCGTCGAAGCACTGGACGACCCGGATCCATGGCACGGTTTCTGTCACGTGATCGAGAAGGTGTGCGCTCTGCAGGCAGCCGAGCGCGGCTTCACGGAGGCGTTCCTCAACGCTTTCCCGGACGCGGCCGCGGACCATTCCCGGCGCCGGCTGCAGGGCGAGCACGGATTTACGGCCCTGGTCAGACGGGCGCAGAGCGCGGGAGCGCTGCGGAAGGACTTCCATCCCTCGGATCTGACGGTCGTACTGCTCGCGAACAATGCGCTCGGCGCCACACCCGACCCCGCAGCGGCCTCACGGCGCCTGGTTGGCTATCTGCTCGACTCCTTTCGCGCCGACGGCGCGCACACGCCGCTGCCGCCGCCGACCGGCCTCGCCCTAGGGCATCTGCTGCCTGCCGGGAACCGCGCCCGGCAGGGCAACAGCGGGTGACGCTGCATCGGCAAGAACCGGACGTCAGCCGGATCCATCAGGTCCGCCCGCGGAGATTCCCGCGCACTGCGCGGCGCCCACCAGCGGGCGGACACGGCACTCGGGTCGCAATAGCTCGTCTAGCGGACTCCCGGCGTCACCAGCCCCGACTCGTAGCCCACGATGACCAGTTGGGCCCGGTCACGTGCGCCCAGCTTGCCCATGATGCGGCTGACGTGGGTCTTCGCGGTGAGTGGGCTCAGTCCCAGGGAGTCGGCGATCTCCGTGTTGTTGAGGCCGCGCGCGACGAGCGTGAGCACCTGGCGCTCGCGGTCCGACAGGCAGTCGGGGCCGCCACCGCCCGCCACGGGCGCCGAGGGGCTGCGCAGGAAGCGCTCGATCAGCCGTGCCGTCGGGCCTGGCGACAGGAGCGCGTCGCCCGCCGTCACGGTGCGGATGGCGTCGAGGAGTTCGGCGGGCTTCGTGTCCTTGACCAGGAAACCGGAGGCGCCCGCGCGGAGGGCCGCCACGATGTTGTCGTCGGTGTCGTAGGTGGTGAGGACCAGCACCCTCACGCCCGCGAGGTCCTCGTCGGCCGCGATGAGCCGGGTCGCCTCGATGCCGTCCAGGTCGGGCATCCGGATGTCCATGACGACGAGGTCGGCGCGCTCGGCGCGGGCCAGTTCCACGGCCTGGCGGCCGGTGCCCGCCTCGCCGACGACCTCCATGTCCGGGGCCGACGCGACGAGCAGGGCGAACGCGGCACGGACGAGGTTCTGGTCGTCCGCGAGCAGCACGCGTATGGTCATCCGTCTCTCTCCGGGGTCACGGTGGTCAGGGGCGCGGCGGGTGCCGAAGGCGCCGCGGGCGTCGGCAGGACCGCCGTCACCTCGAAGCCGCCGGCGCCCCCGTCCCGCGGCCCGGCGTCGAGTGTGCCGCCCACGCTGCGGGCGCGTTCGCGCATGCCGACCAGGCCGAAACCGGGGGTTCCGTGGGGGTCGGGCCCGGTGCCGTCGTCGGTCACGGCCAGGCGCAGGGCGCCCCGCTCGGCGTGGACCTCGACGCGGACGGACGGCTTTGGGCCCGCGTGCCGTACGGCGTTGGTCAGCGCCTCCTGCACGATGCGGTAGGCGGCGGCGCCGACCGCGGGCGGGACGCCGTCGGCGCGTACCGACAGGTCGACCCGCGCTCCGGCGAGCCGTGCGGCCTCGGCCAGGTCGGCCAGGCCGTGCAGTCCGGGCAGCGGGCCGCGGGCGTCGGGGGCGTCCTGCTCCCGGAGGACCTCCAGCGTGGTGCGCAGTTCGCCGCGCGCGTTCCGGCAGGTCTCGGCGATGTCGTCGAGGGCCTTGGCGACGGCGGCCCGGTCCAGGCGCCCGGGGTCGGCGGTCAGGACGTGGGCGGCGACGGAGGTCTGCACGCCGATGAGGGTGATGCTGTGGGCGAGCAGGTCGTGCAGGTCCCGGGCGACGCGCAGGCGCTCCTCGGCGACGCGGCGCCGGGCCTCCTCCTCACGCGTGCGTTCGGCGCGCTCGGCGCGCTCGACGATGGAGGCGACGTAATGGCGGTAGTAGCGGACGTCGATGCCGCAGAACAGGACGGCGACGACCCAGCCGGTGATCCGGAGCAGCTCGGTCATGCCCTCGGGGTTGGTGAGGGCGTTCATGGTCAGCCCCAGGCCGATGACGACGGCGCCGGTGACCAGGGTGCGGCGCACGGTGCCGGTCGTGGCGATCGTGTAGAGGGCCACCATGGTCGCGGGCACGGGCGCCGAGTGGTTGTGGTCGAGGGCGTGGAAGGCGGCGATCGGGGCTGCCGCCAGGCAGAGCACCAGCAGGGGGCGTTGCCTGCGCCGTGCCAGCGGCGCGTGACCGGCGACCAGCAGGGTCCAGCCCACCGCGTCCGGGCGGCGGCCCTCGTCGGTGAGCAGCGCGATGCAGGCCGCCGCGGTGAGGAGGGCCGCGGCGAGCAGGGTGTCGTTCCGGTCGCGGTGCGGGGCGGCGAGCGGGTCGCGGTTGATGGCGGCCATGATCCGCTCGCCGGCGCGCGGCGGCCTGGACGCTGCCTCGGTGGTTGGCTGCACGCGTCCATCCTCCGTGACGGGCGCGCCCCGCCGGGAGAGGAGGGGCGCACTCCGGTCCTCGGGTGCCTCAGACACCGACGGGCTCCCGCTCCCCCGCCGGCGCCGGCTCCTCGGGCGCCCGGGACAGCCGGCCCGGCCACCACACCCGGCGGCGCAGGGCGACGCTCGCGCTGGTGACCAGGTAGGTGCGGACGAGGAAGGTGTCGAGGAGGACGCCGACCGCGATGACGAAGCCCAGTTCGACGAGTTGCACCATCGGCATGTTGGTGAGCACCGCGAAGGTGGCCGCGAGGACGAGCCCGGCGGAGGCGATGACGCCGCCGGTGGTGCGCAGCGCGGTGAGCGCGGCCCGCGTGGGTTCGGCGCCGTGCAGGGACTCCTCGCGCATGCGGTGCATCAGGAAGATGCCGTAGTCGACGCCGAGGGCGACCAGGAAGACGAAGGACAGCAGGCCGAGGCCCGGGTCGGTGCCCTCGAAGCCGAAGAGGGGCCCGAAGACGAGTCCGCCGATGCCGAGGGCGGCGCCCCACACGGCGACGACGGCGGCGACCAGGATCAGCGGCGCGACCAGGGACCGCAGGAGGACGATCAGGATCAGCAGGACCGACAGCAGCACGAGCGGGACGACGATGACGGTGTCCCGGGCGTTGGTGTCCTCCAGGTCGATCTGCTGGGCGCTGGGGCCGCCGACGTAGGAGCCGTCCAGGGTGTCGCGCAGGGCGTCGATGGTGGCGGTCTCGGCCGCCGACTGGGGCGGTGCGGAGGCCAGTACCGTCAGTTCGGTCCAGCCGCCGCCGCTGCGGCCCCGCTCGGCGCTCTTGACGCCCCGGGTCCCGCGGGCCTCGGCGAGGGCGGCGTCGGCGCGGTCGGTGGGGGCGATGACGGTGACGGGCTGGGTGCCGCGCTCCGGGTAGGCGGCGGCGAGGGTCTCCATGGCGGCGATCGCCTCGGGCCTGGTGGTGAAGGAGTCCTCCTGCTTGAGGGAGCCGGGCAGGTTGAACGAGCCGAGGGCGAGTGCGCCGAGGAGTACGGCGCCGCCGGCGAGTACGGCACGCGGCCGGCGTTCGGCGGAGCCGCCCATCGCGGTGAACAGCGACCCGCGGGTCTTGGGCGTGCTGCCGTGACGGGGTACGAGGGGCCAGAAGACGCGGCGGCCGAGCAGGACCAGGAGTGCCGGCAGCAGGGTCAGCATGGCGGCCAGCGCGCACAGCACGCCGACGGTGCCGAGCGGTCCCATGCCCCGGCTGGAGTTGAGGTCGGCGGCGAGCAGGCAGAGCAGTCCGGCGGCGACGGTGCCGGAGGAGGCGAGCACGGCGGGGCCGCAGCCGCGCAGGGCGGCGGCCATGGCGTCGTGCGGCCGTTCGACGCGGCGCAGTTCCTCGCGGTAGCGGGAGATCAGCAGCAGCGCGTAGTCGGTGCCGACGCCGAAGACGAGGATGGTCATGATGCCGGTGCTCTGGCCGGAGACCGAGGTGCCCAACCCCTGGTTGAGGCCGTAGGCGACGCCCATGGAGAGGTAGTCGGCGATTCCGGCGACGGCGAGCGGGACCAGCCACAGGAACGGGCTGCGGTAGATGAGGATCAGCAGGAGGGCCACGACGGCTGCGGTGGTGTAGAGCAGCGGGCCGTCGAGGGAGTTGTAGACCTCGGCCGCGTCGGTGGCGAGGGCGCCCGCGCCGCCGACCTCGACGCTCAGCCCGTCGCCGCCCTCGGCGACGTCCCGTATGGCGTTGACCAGTGCGTTGCGGGCCTCCTCGTCCTGGCCGGGTTCGGTGCTGGCGACCGGGTACACGAGGGTGGTGCCGTCCTTGGACGGGATGCCGGCCGGCCGGTCGGTGAGCCGGTGCGCGCCCGCGATCTCGGCGATCTGGTCGGCGGCGGTGGCCTTGTCGGCGGCGGTCAGTCCGGCGTCGCGGTGGTAGACGACGACCGTCTCGGTGGCCTCGCCGCCCGGCAGTCGGTCCTGGATCCTGGCCACCCGGGTCGAGTCGGCGCTCGCCGGCAGGTAGTCGACGGCGCGGTCGCGCTGCACGTCCGACAGTCGCGACGCGAACGGCGAGGCGATCGCCAGTACGGCGATCCACAGTCCGAGCACCAGCCAGGGCACGGCCCGTCGCCGTCCCCCGCCCGCTCCCCCACTTGTCCTTGCTGCCCCCATGTGCCGGGCTCCCCTCCGGTCGGATGTCTGGGTGGGTCTCCAGACTTCCGGCGGCGGGGAGCCGACGCGTCGGGCGCGAGGGCGAGCCGGCGGCTACTGCCCGGGGTGGCGCCCGGCCGCCGTTACTCCCCGGGGAGTACGGGTGTCAGGCCCGGTCCACCATCCAGTTGCCGTCCTCCTCGGCGTCGACCCGCACCTCGAGTTCGCGCAGGCCCATGCCCGCGTCCCAGAGTTCCCTGAAGCGCTTCAGCCGGTCCCTTACGTAGTCCTGGCGCGCGGTGAGCCGGGTCCTGACGTTGACGTCGCGCAGGTCCTGCTCGATCTCGAACGACACCTCCTCGTCGTAGAGGATGAAGTCGTTGGTGGTGCCGCGCTGGAGGTGCGGGGGCAGTTCGGGCAGGACCGCCGCGCGTACGTCGATGCGGCGCAGTTCCTGCTCCTCGCACAGCCGCAGCAGCCGGTCGTCGAGTTCCCGGGCGCTCTCCAGCAGGAACAGCCGGCGTACCGACACGCCCTGTTCGTCGATCGCCGCCTGCTGGGCGTCGAGGTAGCGTCCGGCGGGCTCGCTGTTCCAGAACTCCCGGTCGACGGAGGTGCTGGTGGCGCAGATGGAGTGTTCGGCGGCACGGGTGAGGGTGAGCATCCAGTCGTGGTTCTCGCCGGGGCACTCGGCGCTCTGGTTGGTGAGGTCCGCCATGTGGCCGACCACCCGGGCCATCTCCAGGTGGACGAAGGTGTGCAGGATCGAGGGTTCCGGCAGCAGTACGTCGGCGAAGCCCTTGGCCAGCTCGGGCACGCTGTCGACGCGGACCCGGTCGAGCTGCGGGTGGGCCTCGGAGGACCGGTGGTCCACCTGGGTGACGTGGGTCTCGACGAGCTGCTTCACGTCCTCGGTGTGCCGGGTCAGGCCGGTTTTCAGCTCGTCGTCGTACCGGTTCAGTCCTTCTCGTACGGCGGCGGTGTTCTCGGCCAGCGCGCTCTCCACCCGGCGGGTGTGCTCTTCCAGAGGCGGGTGCCCCGGGCGCGGGGCCAGGCCGAGGAGGTACTGGACCAGCACCGCGGCGCCGGCGCAGAGCACGGCGGCCGCGAACTGCCGCAGCGTGCCGTCCTGTGGGCTCAGCAGTGCGGTGACGCTCCAGAAGAGGCCGCCCACGACGAGGGCGACCAGCAGCATGCGTGCCCATGGGGACTCGCCCCTCAGGTCGGCCGGGCCCGTCGTGCGGGCCGTGTCGTCGGGCTGGGGTGACTGTGCCGTGCTCATCTCGCTTCTCCCCCCGTTGGGATACGCGTCGGATCGGGGTGCGGGGATGTGCGTGGGAGGTGCCGGCGCCCGGTCAGGGAACCGCTTCCACCTCCCGGTGGGGCGCGGGAATGGCGTGCAGCGTGAGCTGGTCGCGGATGCGCTGCACCAGGGCCTGCCACTGCCGGGTGAAGCCGGGCCGTTCCTCCAGCGGGTCCCACAGCGGGGCCAGTTCCCCGGCCACCCTGGCGCGGGGCATCCACAGGTGCAGCAGGTGGTCGACGGCCGGACGCAGCGCTTTGACGACGGCGGTGGCGTCCTCGGCGGCTCCCGCGCCCAGGCGGAGGCCGTCGAGCATGCGGACGACGGTGGTGAGCAGCCAGTCGTGCAGGGCGAGGTCGTCGCAGAGCGCGGCGAGACCGGCGCCGGTGACCTGCTCGGGCACCCGCAGGCGCACGGTGCGCAGTTCCTCCTCGGCGAGGGTGAACCGTTCGATGGACGGTCCGGCGCCCGGGTCCGCGGGCAGGGCGACCCAGCGCAGCCGGGTGGGGCGGGACCGGAAGGGCGGGCGCTGGTCGAGCAGGGCGTGGCGCAGCAGCCGGGTGAGCAGCCCGTCGGCGATCAGCCCGACGTCGAGGTCGCCGTGGCGCGGGCCGCCGAGCACGCCCCGCGCGACCGCCTCGTGGCTCGGCCTGCCGAGCGGTTCGACCACACCGGGGCGTACCAGGTACTCGCCCCACGGCCGCCGCTGGTCGGGGCCGGTGGCGGGGAGGCGGAAGTGGGCGGAGGTCTGCAGGACGCGCCCCTCGGTGAGCGCGGCGTGCGCGGTGACGGTGCCGACCGCGCGGATCCGGGCGCCGTTGGCACTGGGCAGCGGGCAGTCGACGCCGGTGAGGGTGTCGGGGGAACGCGCGTAGAGGCCCGGGCGTTCGGAGAGCAGGACGCGTTCGTCGGCGCGCAGGGCCAGGAGCTGGGCGGCGGACCGGCTGTCGAGGGCCTGCCGGGCGGGCAGCAGGCAGGTGCGGACCTCGCCGCAGGCGAGTACGGCGCGCGGTGTGCTCTCCCGCGGCGCCACGTCAGAGCCCCGGGTAGTAGACGTAGGAGACGCGGTCGGCGACCGAGTCGGGGACGGGCGTGCGTTCGCGGCCGGAGCGTTCGGTGACCTGGGCCAGTGCTCCCGGGTCCACCTCGATCTGGTCGAGGATCACGCGGACGGCGTGCTCGACGGGGAGGAACCGGGTGGGCAGGACCGAGCAGGTCCGGTAGGCGGCGAAGGGGTCCGCGCGGTCGTTGAGCCGCAGCAGGGCGGGCAGTTCGTCCCAGTCGTCGGGGAAGCCGGTGGCGGTGTGCGGCTGGGGGACGAGGACGGCCTCGCCGCCGTTGCGCAGGAGCCCGAGGCGGGCGAGCTGCCACACGGCGGCGAGGAAGGGGCAGGACCAGGTGCGGTGCCCGTCGGCGTCGTCGCTCCACAGTTCGACGTCGAGGAAGACGGAGTGCCGGCGGGCGGCGGTCTCCCGGGGCGGCTGCCAGGCGGCGGCGCGCTTCATCGCCTGCGGGGCGCGGGCCACGGGGCTGCGCTCGCCGTTGGCCAGCCAGCCGGTCTGCGCGGCGGGCGGGCGCAGGCCGTAGCTGCCGGGCGGCGGCGACTCGACGATGCGGCCGGCCACCGCCTCGGCGACGGGCACCTTGCCGGTCACCGCGCAGCCGGACTCGCGGGCCAGGTAGTCGATGTCCAGCCCGGCCCGCTCGGCCTGGGCGAGCAGCATGGGGACGACCTCGGCGGGGGTGGCGAAGCGGGTGAAGTAGTCGTCGATGAGGAAGCAGGTGCTGATCCGGGCGCGTTTGCCGCCGGTCCGGGCGGTGGCGGCGGTGCGGGCGGCGTCCACCCAGGGGCGTACTTCGGTGAAGTGCCGGCGCAGGCGTTCGGGGCCGGCCTCGAAGTCCTCCATGTAGAGGTGGCCCAGCTCCAGGGAGAGGTGGGCCAGCGGCACCGACTGGGTGCGTGGCTCGGCGGCGGTCTCCCGGAACACCGCGTCCGTCATGGCCGCCCCCAGTGCGAGTCGTCCGTCAGGCGCCGGGCGATCTCCTCCAGCGCTTCCAGGGTCTCCTTGTTGGCGATCTGGGTGGAGAGCACGTCCTCTTCGGTGATGAGCTGCTCGCGCCACTGGAGTATGGGCTCCAGCGGTACGACGCTGTCGCCGATGCGGTGCTCGGCGGCGAGGCGGCGCAGCGCCTCGTCGCAGGCCTGCATCCAGGCGGCCTGGGCGGGCGACCCCTGGGACCACAGCGGCGAGTCGGGGTCGGGGACGGCGGCCCGCACGAAGCGGATCGCGGCCCGCAGGCTCTCCTCGTCGTGCCCGCGTTCGACGCCGCCGCCGATGATGCCGTGGCCGGCGTGGACGAGTCCGGAGGCGGCGATGACGTGCTGCCGGGTCCAGCGGTGGAAGACGAGCCAGCGGAAGGGGACGTTGCGCATCCGGGGGTGGGCGGTGGCGGCGAGGACCATGTCGACGGCGTAGCTGCGGCCGGCGCTGAGGTCGACGACGGTGACGTCGAACTCGCCGTTGAGCCGCAGCAGCAGGTCGATGCAGCGCTCCAGGGACTCCTCGCCGGTGGCGAACTCGCCGCCGCCGGCGTCGCCGGGGAACAGGACGAGGCGGCCGGACTGGTTGGGGCGGGCGCGCAGCAGGGGGTGCTCGGTCTGCCGCCAGACGTCGATCCTGGCGGGCTCGGCGGCCTCGCCCTCCAGGTAGGAGTGGAGGCCGCGTTCCTCGGTGCCGCGCATCGCGCCGGGCACGTCGAAGACGGCGGCGGCGGTGGGCGAGCCGAAGTCGAAGTCCACGTAGGCCACGTGGTCGCCGGTGAGGGCGCGCTGGTAGGCCAGGTTGGCGCTGGTCACCGAGCGCCCCGTGCCCCCTTTGTCGGAGGCGGCGAAGACGAGCACACTCACACCTCCTGGGCGGCGGCGCCCCTGGCCTGGGCCAGGGTGTCGAGTTCCCGGAGGACGGGCAGGGCCAGGGCGAAGGCGGTGGCGGGCCGGTCGTCGACGAGGCCGCGGGCGTGGTCGAGGCGGCTCTCGATGCTCCGCATGGCCCGGGCTCTGCTGCCGTCGGGGGCCGCGGAGGCCTCGAGTTGCTCCCTGCCGAACAGGTGGGTGGCCTCGCTGAGCAGTTCGCGGGCCAGTTCGGCGAGTTCGGGGCTGCGGATGGGCTGCTGCTCGTACAGGTTGCGGGCGGCGACGAGGCATTCGGTGACGCGCTCGGTGATGCTCCAGGACATGCGCGAGCCGACGTCGTGTGCCTCGGGGAAGACGGCCCGGACGTTGTCCCACAGTCCGGGGCCGTCTTCGTCGTCGATGCGCCGTGACCACAGGTGCTCGAAGGTCTGCTCGGACAGACGCAGCAACCGGTCCTGCGCGCCGATGTTCCGGGAGAGTTCGGCGAGTTGGATGCTCCGCTTGAGGAGCTGCGCCGAGAAGTCGGGCATGCGCCACAGCAGTTGCCCGCCGGTGCGCTCGGACCCAGCGAGCGGCATGGTGACGCCCGGGTTGTGCAGCCGGATGGTGGGGTCCCCCCTGGTCATGCGGCTGGTGATCCGGGCGCGGTCGGCGAGGCGCTCCATGACCGCGACGGTGCGGGTGAGGTCGTCGTCGGTCGCCTTCCGGCGGATCAGGTCGTGGACGACGATGGCCGCGACGGTCAGGGAGAAGTACTCGGACTCCAGGCGCAGGCCGGTGGTCTGCCAGGGCAGGTCCTCCAGGGGCCAGCGTTCGGTGCCGAAGCGGGCGATCGCGGACCAGTACTGCTGGCTGAGTTCCCAGCGCAGGCGCAGTGCCTCGGCGAGTTTCTGCTGGTCGGCGTCGAGCAGGCCGAGGGTGAGGGTGCGGTCGGAGAACAGGTCCTGGATGCCGTCGAGGGCGACGACGGTGAAGTACACGTAGGGCAGCCGGTCGGCGATGCCGGCGGGCTGGCCGGGGACCGGGACGCCGAGGTCGGTGATCTCCGGGGCGTCCTGCACGACGCCCCAGGCCCACCCGCACTCGAAGAGCTGGCTCTCGTCGCGGATGCCCTCGTCGACCTCGATGCCGCGGCTGAGGCTCTCGATGATGGTGGCGCGCAGGGGGCGTAACCTGCGGGAGAACTGCTGCAGGACGGCCCGGTCGGACTGTCTGCCCTGTCCCACGACCTGGATCAGCCGCCTGCCCTGTTCGGACTCGGCGTCGAAGACGTTGACGGTGAAGGAGCGCAGCAGGCTGACCATGGCGGCGGTCAGCCGGGCGTTCGTGGCCTGTCTCAGCTCGGTGATCGCCCTGCGCACCTCGGGGCGGGTCGTGGTGCCCTCGTAGACCTTGAGGAATCCGAGGGTGGCGAGGCAGAGCGTGACGGACATGGAGTAGGAGTCGACCACGCCCAACTGGCTCTGCTCGTGCGTGATCTCACCGCCGGGTTCGGCGGGCCGGAAGTAGTGTCCGCCGGCGAAGGTGGGGCTGTCGTCCGTCCCGGTGTGGGTGCGCATGAACTGGGTCAGCGCGCTGATCAGGTTGGGCGGGATCTCCAGCCGGCTGCCGACCCGGTCCAGCGCGCGCAGGACGTCGCGTTCGGTGGTGTCCGGCTGGTCGAGGCGGAAGGCGGGGACCTCGGTGGCCGGATAGAGCAGGCAGAGCAGGCGTTCGGCGTCCGCGACGCTGCTCAGCCCGTCGGCGTCACCCCACAGGAGTTTCCCGTCGTCGAACGAATGACGGGCCATGGCCTGCCAGATCTCCAGCATGTGCTGGCGTGGCTTGATCTGCATCCCCGCACCCCTCGTACAGATCTCGTTGCCCTGTGTTCAGCATGGTCCCCGTTCCTACGGGACGGCAACCTCCGAATTGCGCCGCCCCAGGGCGAGGATCATTCCCTCGTGTCCCGGCCGCACCATGTGGTGCAGATCGTGGATTTCCAGCTCTCCGGTGAACGGTTCCAGGCTCTCCCTGACCCGGTCCTCGTTCACCCGGTAGGCCGGGTAGTCGTGTTCGCCGACGCGGTAGCCGACCGACTCCTTCATGAAGGCGGCGGCGAACGGCGCGCCCGCGCTGAGCGCGTTCATGAAGCACCGCACTCCCCGGTGGAACTCGTCGGGGCACTCGGACATCGAGTCGGCGACGAAGAACATGGTCCCGACGCCCCAGCGCCGGTGCCCGTGCTCCAGGTCGAACAGGTTGCCGCGCTCCACCCGGACGATCTCGCTGACCAGGTTCTTCGGTTCGACGGCGCGGTACGCGGGCGACTCGCGCAGCACTTCCCAGAAAGCGTCCCAGGCGGTGTCGTACCCGCCCGGGGAGACCTGCTTCTCCAGGTATTCGACGTTCGGTTGCGCGTATTCCAGCAGGAGCACCTTTTCGCACCACGGCAGCATGGAGAGCGCGGGGTAGAGATTGGCACCGGCCCCGACGTCGACGCCCCGCACCGATTCCGGAACGCCCCCGGTGAAGCAGCGGCCGAAGTAGTCGCGCATCAACCGGACGATCAAAAGGTCGGCTTCGAGCGGCGTGCGGTAATTGTTGTCGACGTACACCTCTGGATCGAACTGCGACCAAGGTGCGTCGGCGTTGCGATCCATAATCACCCTGCCGCGTTCCATTCGATTCCGAACAAGCCCCAGTGTCGTGCACGGTAGGCCACCAGGACAGGTCGAGACAGCCGGGAACACGCCAGTCCTCTTACGCCGGGCGCACGTCCGGCGCACCGACGCACACCCGAACTCGCCCTTGCACAGGGGAAGTTGGAAGCTCACTCTAGCCAGAAGCAGTCACCGGCCGCCACATGAAGCCTCATTCCTTCGTGGGCGGCGCCGGTGTCGTCGAGTTGACGTCCGCATGTCCTGACTGGGGGGTGGCATGACCGCCGAACCGCTGGAACGCTCCTTGGACCGCCACGAGCAGCTCACCGGGCCCGATCCCCGCCCGGACGCCCTGCCACTGGTCCTGCGGACGGCACGGGAGACCGACCTGCCCGAACTGCGGCGGCTCGACGAGGAGGTCTTCCAGGAGGTCGCCTATCCCGGTTTCCTCCTGCGCCAGCTCTTCGACATGTACGAGGAGCACTTCCTGGTGCTCGACGACGGCACGGGCCGGCTGCGCGGCTATGTGCTCGCCGCCACCCGGGCGATCGGCGCGGACAGTTGGATCCTCGGCCTGTGCGTCACCCTGGACCGGCGCCGGCACGGGCTGGGCCGGGAGCTGATGAGGGAGGTCCTGACACGGCTGCGCCGGGACGGCATAGGGGTGGTCCGCCTCACCGTGGAACCCGCCAACCTCGCCGCGATCCTGCTCTACCGCTCCCTGGGTTTCCGGCCCGAGGAACCCGACGGCGGCCTGCGCCCGGACTACTTCGGCCCGGGCATGCACCGCCAGGTCATGCGGCTGGACATCCCCGCGTAGGGCCTGACGTCCGGACATGCGCGTGCCACGCCCCGCGACGCCGGCACGGTGCGAACGGCAGGTCCTAGGAGGGCGTGCCGGCCGACTCCAGCAGGCGGGTCACGTCGTCGGAGCAGAGGGTCAGGGCCGCGCCGACCGTCGCCAGGGCATCCCGTTCGGCGGGGGTGTAGGGGCCGTCGGCCAGGGCGATGCGGGCGCCCTGGAGCAGGATCGATTCGCGGCCGACGGCGGCGAGGTGCGGGGCCAGCGGGTCCAGCGCCTCGTGCAGCTCTATGGCCAGGCCGGGTACGCAGGGCTCGCCGCGGACCCGGCCGGTGTCCGCCTCCAGTGCTTCGACCAGCGCGTTGAGCTGGTCCTCGGTGCAGTCCTCGAAGCCGGCCGCGCGCACCGCGACGGCCGCCGTCTCCAGTGCCGTACGGGAGCAGGTGCCGCCCGCGGCCAGGACCGCGAGGGCGACGGTGTGGACGGCGTCGCGGAGCATCGCGGAGAAGCGGGTGGTGGTCGGGTGGTCGAGGACGTCGGTGCCGAAGTGGCGGCGGCAGGCCGCGCACTCGACGGTCGGCGCCGACTCGCCGCGCGGCAGCACGGGCACGCCGAGCAGGGTGAAGCGGCGGCGGCCGGTGAGCCGCTGGTAGTTGCGGTCGCCTCCGCAACCGGGGCAGAAGAACTCGCCGTCGCCGACGGGTGTCCACGCGGTGCGTGTGCCCAGGATGCGCGGCAGCCGGGCAGCTCGGCCGTTTCGTCCCGGTCCAGGCAGCACGTCGCACCTCCGTAACCGCGCGGCAGCATCGTCGCGCTTGCGTGATGTTAGCCACATCACCGACGCGGAGTCAGTACCCGGGAAGAGACCTTTCCGTGACCTGCACACGGATATGGCCGGTATACGACGGGGCCCCGCCCGCCGTTCTCCGGCGAGCGGGGCCTCAAACCGCCGATTCGGCTGGTCAGCGAGCCGCTCGGTTGACGGCCGAGACGACCGCCTTCAGCGAGGCGCGCGTGGTGTTCGCGTCGATTCCGATGCCCCACAGCACCTTGTCGCCGATGGCGCACTCGATGTAGGAGGCGGCCTGCGCGGAGGCGCCCTCACTCATCGTGTGCTCCTGGTAGTCCAGCAGGCGCACGTCGATGCCGACGCCCTGCAGCGCGTGGAAGAACGCCGAGATCGGGCCGTTGCCGGTGCCGACCAGGGTGGTCGCCGCGCCGTCGACCGTGGCGTCGACGGTGAGGGTGTCGATGCCGTCGCGGTCGGTCGTGGTCTGGCCGTTGGCGACCTGGATGCGGCCCCAGGGGTTGTCCGGGTTGGGCAGGTACTCGTCCTGGAAGACCTCCCAGATCGCCGTCGGCGTGATCTCGCCGCCCTCGGCGTCCGTCTTGGCCTGGATCAGCTTGGAGAACTCGATCTGCATCCGGCGCGGCAGGTCCAGCTTGTGGTCGTTCTTCAGGACGTAGGCGATGCCGCCCTTGCCGGACTGCGAGTTGACGCGGATGACCGCCTCGTAGGAGCGGCCGACGTCCTTGGGGTCGATCGGCAGGTAGGGGACGGCCCACTCGATGTCGTCGACGGTGACGCCCTTGGCCTTCGCGTCGGCCTCCATGGCGTCGAAGCCCTTCTTGATGGCGTCCTGGTGGGAGCCGGAGAAGGACGTGTAGACCAGGTCGCCCACGTACGGGTGGCGCGGGTGGACCTCCATCTGGTTGCAGTACTCCCACGTGCGACGGATCTCGTCGATGTCGGAGAAGTCGATCTGCGGGTCGACGCCCTGCGAGAACAGGTTCATGCCCAGGGTGACCAGGTCGACGTTGCCGGTGCGCTCGCCCTGCCCGAACAGGCAGCCCTCGACGCGGTCGGCGCCGGCCATGACCGCCAGTTCGGCCGCCGCCACCGCCGTGCCGCGGTCGTTGTGCGGGTGCACGGACAGCACCACGTGCTCGCGGCGGGAGAGGTTGCGGTGCATCCACTCGAAGCGGTCCGCGTGGGTGGAGGGCGTGGAACGCTCCACGGTGGCGGGCAGGTTGAGGATGATCTCGCGGCCGGGACCGGGCTGGTAGGTGTCCATCACCGCCTCGCAGACCTCCAGCGCGAAGTCCAGCTCGGTGTCGGTGAAGATCTCGGGGCTGTACTGGTATCCGAACTCGGTCTCCGGGCCCAGCAGCTTCTCGGCGTACTCCATGACCAGCCGGGTGCCGTCCACGGCGATCTGCTTGATGTCGTCCCTGGAGCCGCGGAAGACGACCCGGCGGAAGACGGGCGCGGTGGCGTTGTACAGGTGGACGGTGGCCCGCCTGGCGCCCTGCAGGGACTCCACCGTGCGCTCGATCAGGTCCTCGCGGGCCTGGGTCAGTACGGAGATGGTCACGTCGTCGGGGATGGCGTCCGGGTCCTCGATGATCGACCGTACGAAGTCGAAGTCGGTCTGCCCGGAGGCCGGGAAGCCGACCTCGATCTCCTTGTAGCCCATCTTGACCAGCAGGTCGAACATCGCGCGCTTGCGGGCGGGCGACATGGGGTCGATCAGCGCCTGGTTGCCGTCGCGCAGGTCGGTGGAGAGCCAGCGGGGGGCGGTGGTGATGCGCCGGTCGGGCCAGGTGCGGTCGGGGATGTCGACCTGCTCGTACCCGCGGTACTTGGCGGTCGGCATGGAACTGGGCTGCTGGCGGTTGGCCATGATGGCGTGGGCTCCTCGTGATGTCCGCGGTGTGCGCGACGTCCGCGACGTCCGCGTGTTCCGGAAGGACGGCCGACGGCACCACCGAGCTCCGCGGGGAGGGAGTCGGCCTCTACAGGCCCTCGCCGCGGCAGCTAAGGAGAAGCAGCCCGAAACGCATGATGCCCAGCACCTTAGCCGAGTCACGCCGGTCACGCGGGTCCGTATCAGTATGCGGGACCATGGAGGGAACCGGGACAAAAAGTGCCGTATACCACTCCCAGCCCGCCGCGAGGCCGTCCTGGCGCCGCTTTTCATCAATCGTGGTTGCGGGTGGTGACAGCGACGTCACGCAGTGCAAGGGTGCCGAACATGACGACATACGGGGGCTTCGAGCCCGTCTTCTGCACCATCGTGCCGCCCCACGTCCTCGACAAGCTCGCCCAGCACGAGGACCCCGTGCTCGCCGGACCCGCCCGCCGGACCCTCCAGCGCGACGCCTTCGAGCGCACCCACCGCTCGCTGACCACGGTCATCGGCGCCCCCGCCGTCGCCCCGCGCGCCGGCGCCGAGCCCGAGAAGCCGCAGCGCACCGTCTTCGACGCCCGGCACGGCACCGACCTGCCGGGCAGGAAGGTGCGCGGCGAGGGCGAGGAACCCGGCAAGGACGCCACCGTGAACCGCGCCTACGCGGGCCTCGGCGCCACCTTCGAGCACTTCCTGAAGGTGTACGGGCGCAACTCCATCGACGGCGCCGGACTGCCGCTGGACGCGACCGTGCACTACGACCGCGAGTACAACAACGCATTCTGGAACGGCGAGCAGATGGTCTTCGGCGACGGCGACGGCGAGGTCTTCCTCGACTTCACCATCCCCCTCGACGTCATCGGCCACGAGCTGACCCACGGCGTCACCCAGCACACCGCCAACCTGACCTACTACGGCCAGCCCGGCGCCCTCAACGAGTCGGTGTCGGATGTCTTCGGCGCCCTCATCAAGCAGTACTCACTCGGCCAGACCGCCGCCGAGGCCGACTGGCTGATCGGCGCCGGGCTGCTCGCCCCGCGCGTCACGGGGGTGGCGCTGCGCTCGATGAACGCGCCGGGCACGGCCTACGACGACGACGTCCTCGGCAAGGACCCGCAGCCCGCGACGATGGACGACTTCGTGCGCACCGGCCGCGACAACGGCGGCGTCCACATCAACTCCGGCATCCCCAACCACGCCTTCCACCTCGTCGCCACCGCGCTCGGCGGACACGCCTGGGAGCGGGCGGGACTGGTCTGGTACGACGTGCTGACCGGCGGCGAGCTGGCGCAGGACGCGCTGTTCGCGGACTTCGCGACCCTGACGGTGAAGGCCGCCCGGGAGCGCTACGGCGACGCCGAGGAGCTGGAGGCGGTGCGCAAGGCCTGGGAGCAGGTCGGGGTGCGCACCCTGTAGTTCCGTACTAGACACGGACCCATGCGGATTCAGGTGAGGCGCACAGGAGGCTTCGCGGGCATCGAACGCCACGCGGAGGTCGAGACCGCGGGACGCCCCGACTCGGACGAGTGGCACGCCCTGGCGGAGCGGGCGGCCGCCGACGGACGGAGCACCCCGCCCGTCGGAGTGCCGGACGGGTTCAGCTACCAGATCACCGTGGACGGGAAGACGGTGTACGCCGCCGATCCCCGGCTGACGGACGAGCAGCGGAGGCTGATCTCGTGGGTACTGAAGGAAGGGGCGTGAGCCGGGCCCGCCGCGCGGGCGTTGACTTCGGTTACCGGGGGTACGGATGATCCGCGCATGGCGACTGATCCGAGCACGGTGACGAACCCGGTACCCCGGTTCCCGGACGGCTTCCTGTGGGGCGTGTCGACCTCGGCGCACCAGATCGAGGGCGCGGCCGGAACGCGGGGACCGTCGGTGTGGGACGTCTTCACGTCCGAGCCGGGGCGGGTGAAGGACGGCTCGACGGCGGCGGTGGCCTGCGACCACTACCACCGCTACCGCGAGGACGTGGCGCTGCTGGCGGACCTGGGGGTGGACGCGTACCGCTTCTCGGTCTCCTGGCCGCGGGTGGACTCCCCCGGCGGCCTCGGCTTCTACGACCGGCTGGTCGACGAGCTGTGCGCGGCGGGCGTCCGGCCGGTGGCGACGCTCTTCCACTGGGATCTGCCGGTGGGCCTGGACTGGCTGGAACGGGACACGGCGTCGCGCTTCGCGGAGTACGTGACGCGGGTCGCGGACCGGCTCGGCGACCGCGTCGGCAAGTGGATCACTCTCAACGAGCCCGCCGAGCACACCCTGCTGGGCCACGCCCTCGGCGTGCACGCCCCCGGCCGGAAGCTGCTGTTCGACGCCCTGCCGGCGGCCCACCACCAGCTCCTCGCACACGGCCTGGCGGTGCGGGCGCTGCGCGCCTGTGGCGCCGGGGACGTCGGGATCGCCAACTCGCACGGACCGACCTGGCCGGCGTCGGACGACCCGGCCGACCTGGAGGCGGCGGAGTTCTACGACGTCCTCCTGAACCGGCTGTTCGCCGACCCGGTACTGACCGGGCGGTACCCGGACGGCATCGGGGAGCTGATGCCGGGGGACGTGCGGGCGGACCTGGAGATCATCGGCGAGCCGCTGGACTGGTACGGCGTGAACTACTACGCGCCGGCCCGGGTGGGCGCTCCGCAGGGCGCGGAGACCGAGTCCGGCGGTCTGGCGCTCCCTGCGGAACTGCCCTTCTCGGTGCGCGAGATCGAGGGCCGGCCACTGACCGACTTCGGCTGGCCCGTCGTCCCCGAGGGGCTGACGGAACTGCTCACCGGCTTCCGCGACCGCTACGGCGACCGGCTCCCGCCCGTCGTCATCACCGAGAACGGCTGCTCCTACGAGGGACTCGACGACCAGGACCGCATCACCTACCTCGACGGGCACGTCCGCGCCCTGCACCGTGCGCTGGAGGCGGGCGTGGACGTGCGCGGCTACTTCGTGTGGTCGCTGCTGGACAACTTCGAGTGGGCGGAGGGGTACGGGCGCCGGTTCGGACTGGTGCACGTCGACTTCGCCACCCGGGAACGCACGCCCAAGGCGTCGTACGGCTGGTTCAGGGAGGTCCTGCGGGGCCAGCGGCGGCCGCCCGGATGACAGGGGCGGGCGCGGTGGCGCCGCCGCCGGACGGCCGGGGACGGGCATGGTGGCGCCGCCGCCGGACGGCCGGGGACGGCCGGTTGGCGACGACGCCGGTCACGGGCCGTCGCCGGACGAACGGGGGCGGTGTTCGCGGGGCGGATCCGGGACGTGGAGTGAACGCGGGCGGTACGCCGGGCACCGGTCGGATAAAAGACCTCGGCGCTGTCGGCGGGGAGTCGTACGCTGGAGACATCAGACACGCCAGTCACGCGGCGCACGCCGCAGAGGAGGACTTGCAGGCCTCGAGCGCCGGCCCATGACACAGACACCCTCAGCCCACACTCCCGCGCAGGGGCAGGCGAGAGCACAGTTCACCGTCCCCGCCCAGCACCCCATGGTGACCGTGCTGGGGTCCGGTGACTCCTTGCTGCGCGTGATAGAGAAGGCCTTCCCGGCGGCCGACATCCACGTCCGGGGAAACGAGATCAGTGCGGTCGGCGACACCCACGACGTCGCCCTCGTACAGCGCGTGTTCGACGAGATGATGCTGGTGCTCCGCACCGGACAGCCGATGACGGAGGACGCAGTGGAACGCTCGATCGCCATGCTCAAGGCGAGCGAGAACGGGGAGAGCGACGGCCAGGAGACCCCGGCCGAGGTGCTCACGCAGAACATCCTGTCCTCGCGCGGCCGCACGATCCGCCCCAAGACGCTGAACCAGAAGCGGTACGTCGACGCCATCGACAAGCACACCATCGTCTTCGGTATCGGACCGGCGGGCACCGGCAAGACCTACCTGGCGATGGCCAAGGCGGTCCAGGCCCTGCAGTCCAAGCAGGTCAACCGCATCATCCTGACCCGCCCGGCGGTCGAGGCCGGCGAGCGGCTCGGCTTCCTGCCGGGCACGCTCTACGAGAAGATCGACCCCTACCTGCGCCCGCTGTACGACGCGCTGCACGACATGCTCGACCCGGACTCGATCCCGCGGCTGATGGCGGCCGGGACGATCGAGGTCGCGCCGCTGGCGTACATGCGCGGCCGGGCACAACCGATCTTCACCAACGTCCTGACACCCGATGGCTGGCGTCCCATCGGTGACCTCCAGGTCGGTGACCTGGTCATCGGCTCCAACGGGGAGCCGACTCCGGTCCTGGGCGTCTACCCGCAAGGCGAGAAGGACATCTACCGCGTCGCGGCCCAGGACGGCTCCTGGACGCTGTGCTGCGGCGAGCACCTGTGGACGGTCCGTACCGCATCCGACAAGCGCCGTGACAAGCCCTGGCGGGTTCTGGAGACCCAGGACATGATCGGCAACCTGCGCGCAGCTCACGCTCGCCGGTATGAGCTGCCGATGCTCACTGCGCCAGTCCATCTCCCGGAACGCGATGTCCCGATGGACCCGTACGCACTGGGGCTGCTACTCGGTGACGGCTGCCTGACCGGCTCCACCACGCCCGCCTTCTCGACGGAGGACCCGGAGCTGGCCGTGGCCCTGGAAGCCGCGTTGCCGGGTAGCGTGCTGCGGCACCGGGGCGGCCCCGACTACGTGCTCAACAGGATCAAGTCCCCCGGCGACGTGGTCACCCTGGAAAACCCAGTCACCCGTGTGCTGCGGGAACTCGATCTGTTGCGCACTCGATCGCACACCAAGTTCGTCCCGAACGACTATCTGCAGAACTCCGCCGAGGTACGACTGGCGGTTCTCCAGGGCCTGCTCGACTCCGACGGCGGCCCAGTCACGCAGAAGGACCGTACCTGCCGTATCCAGTACACGACGACGTCGATCCTGCTTCGTGACGACGTGATTGCGCTCGTGCAGTCACTGGGAGGCGTCGCCTACACGCGTCGTCGGGTGGCCGAGGGCCGCAAACCCGGGATGGCCAGGGGCCGGGCGGTCGGTTACCGCCGCGACGCCCACAGCATCGACATCCGGCTCCCCGAAGGCATCGAGCCCTTCCGCCTCGCCCGCAAGCGGGACACGTACCGCGCTGCCGGAGGCGGCGGACGGCCGATGCGGTTCATCGACAGCATCGAGCCCGCAGGGCGGGAGGAGACCGTCTGTATCCAGGTGGCGGCCGAGGACTCACTCTACGTCACCCAGGACTACCTGCTGACGCACAACACGCTGAACGACGCCTTCATCATCCTCGACGAGGCCCAGAACACCAGCCCCGAGCAGATGAAGATGTTCCTGACCCGCCTCGGCTTCGACTCGAAGATCGTGATCACGGGTGACGTGACGCAGGTCGACCTGCCCGGCGGCACGAAGTCCGGTCTGCGGCAGGTGCAGGACATCCTCGAGGGCGTCGACGACGTCCACTTCTCCCGGCTGTCGTCCCAGGACGTCGTCCGGCACAAGCTGGTGGGCCGTATCGTCGACGCGTACGAGCAGTACGACAGCAGGAACGGCACCGAGAACGGCGGCCACAACGGCGGCCGTGCCCCCAAGCACGGTGCCAAGGCCAAGGGGAAGTAGACCAGCACGACCATGTCGATCGACGTCAACAACGAGTCCGGAACCGAGGTCGACGAGCGGGCGATCCTCGACATCGCCCGCTACGCGCTCGCACGGATGCGCATCCACCCGCTCTCCGAGCTCTCGGTGATCGTCGTGGACGCCGACGCCATGGAGCAGCTCCACATCCAGTGGATGGACCTGCCGGGCCCGACGGATGTCATGTCCTTCCCGATGGACGAGCTGCGCCCGCCGGCGAAGGACGTGGACGAGCCGCCGCAGGGGCTGCTCGGCGACATCGTGCTCTGCCCGGAGGTCGCCGCCAGGCAGGGCACCGAGGCACCGACGCAGCACTCCATGGACGAGGAGCTCCAGCTCCTGACCGTCCACGGGGTGCTGCACCTGCTCGGCTACGACCACGAGGAGCCGGACGAGAAGGCCGAGATGTTCGGTCTGCAGGCCGCCATCGTGGACGGCTGGCGTGCGGAGAAGGGCCTGACCGGCCCGTCCCCGGCCCCGACCGTCTCATGAGCCTCCCGCTACTGGCCGGTGCGGTCGCCCTGGTGGTGATCGCCTGGCTCGCCGCGTGCGCGGAGGCGGGGCTCGCCCGGGTCTCCAGCTTCCGCGCCGAGGAGGCGGTACGGTCCGGGCGGCGCGGCGCCGTGAGACTCGCCAAGGTCGCCGCCGACCCGACGCGCTATCTGAACGTGGCGCTGCTGGTCCGGGTCGCCTGCGAGATGTCGGCCGCCGCGCTGGTCACGTACGCCTGTCTGCAGGAGTTCGACGGCACCGGCGAGGCGCTGGTGATCGCCATCGCGGTCATGGTGCTCGTCTCGTACGTCGCCGTCGGGGTGTCCCCGCGCACCATCGGACGCCAGCACCCGCTGAACACGGCGACCGCGGCGGCGTACGTCCTGGTGCCACTGGCCCGGATCATGGGGCCCGTCCCGTCGCTGCTCATCCTCATCGGCAACGCCCTCACCCCCGGCAAGGGTTTCCGCCGGGGCCCCTTCGCCTCCGAGGCGGAGCTGCGCGCACTGGTCGACTACGCCGAGAAGGAGTCCCTGATCGAGGCCGAGGAGCGCCGCATGGTGCACTCGGTGTTCGAGCTGGGCGACACCCTGGTGCGGGAGGTCATGGTCCCGCGCACCGACCTCGTCGTCATCGAGCGCTACAAGACCATCCGGCAGGCGCTCACCCTCGCCCTGCGGTCCGGTTTCTCGCGGATCCCGGTCACCGGGGACAGCGAGGACGACATCGTCGGCATCGTGTACCTGAAGGACCTGGTCCGCCGGACGCACATCAGCCGGGACGCGGAGAGCGACCTGGTCTCCACGGCGATGCGCCCGGCGTTCTTCGTGCCGGACACCAAGAACGCCGGTGACCTGCTGCGCGAGATGCAGAAGGAGCGCAACCACGTCGCCGTCGTCATCGACGAGTACGGCGGCACGGCGGGCATCGTCACCATCGAGGACATCCTGGAGGAGATCGTCGGCGAGATCACCGACGAGTACGACCGTGAGCTCCCGCCGGTCGAGGAGCTGGGCGAGGACCGCTTCCGGGTCACCGCCCGCCTCGACATCGGCGACCTGGGCGAGCTGTACGGCCTGGAGGAGTTCGACGACGAGGACGTGGAGACGGTGGGCGGTCTGCTGGCGAAGGCGCTCGGCCGGGTGCCGATCGCCGGTGCCTCCTCGATCGTGGAGCTGCCCGACGGCCGCGAGGTGCGGCTGACGGCGGAGGCCGCGGCGGGCCGCCGGAACAAGATCGTGACGGTGCTGGTGGAGCCGGTGGGCGCGGTGGAACCGGCCGAGGAGGCCGCGTCGGAATGACCCCCGGGGAACTGCGCGCCTTCTGTCTGTCCTTCAACGCCGCGGTGGAGGACTTCCCCTTCGATCCGGAGATCTCGGTCTTCAAGGTGCTGGGGAAGATGTTCGCGCTGCCCTCGCTGGACGGGCGTCCCCTCACGGTCAACCTCAAGTGCGACCCGGACGAGGCGATCCGGCTGCGCACCGCCCACCCGGGCCTGATCGTCCCGGGCTGGCACATGAACAAGCGGCACTGGAACACGGTGACCGTGGACGGCGGGCTCCCGGACCGTGTCGTCCGGGAGCTCGTGGAGGACTCGTACGACCTGGTGGTCGCCGGCCTACCGCGCGCGGAGCGGCTCCGCCTCGACCGTTCCTGAGCCCGTCGTCCGGCGGGTCCGCAGCCCGGCCGCCACCAGCGCGGCCGCCGCCAGCACGATCACCGCGTCCAGGACGAGCACCGTGTGGACGCCGGACATCAGGTCGCTGGAGGTGGTGGCCAGGACGCCCAGCAGCGGGATGCCGACGGTGACGCCGACCTGCTGGGTGGAGGTGACCAGGCCGGTCGCCAGTCCCTGCTCCTCGTCGGGGACGCCCGAGGTGACGGTCAGGCCGTAGGAGATGATCGCGCCCAGGTGGCACATGCTGGCCAGCGAGACGGCGGCCGTGGCCAGCACCACCGACCAGCCGCCCTGCCCCAGCGCCAGCAGGGACAGGACCAGGACACCCTGCCCGGCGAGCGAGCCGACCAGGGTGCGGCGTGCGCCGAAGCGACCGATGACGCGGGGGGCGTACGAACCGGCCACCACCGACAGCACACCCTGCACACCGAAGACCAGACCGGTCTCGAAGGCGGTCAGGCCCAGGATCTCCTGGAGGTACAGGGTCAGCACGAAGACCACCGTGGACATCATCGAGAAGGTGACGAGTCCGCCCAGGTTGCCCCACGCCACCGTGCGGCGCCGCAGCATCGGCAGGGAGACCAGTGGCTGGTCGGTGCGGGACTCGACGAGCGCGAAGGCGGCCAGGAGCAGCAGGCCCGCGACGAGGGTGACGAGGACGTCGGTGCGGCCGAAGCCGTGTTCGGCGGCCGTCGACAGGGCGTAGATCAGGGCGAGCAGGCCGCCGGTGACGGTGACCGCGCCGGGGACGTCGAGGCGGGGCCGCTCCGGGACGGGGGCACCGCCCATGCCTTTGACGCCATGGGGGAGGGACTCGGGCAGCAGGGCCGGGGCGAGGGGCAGCACGACCAGGGCGAACAGCGCCAGCAGGCCCATGGTGGAGCGCCAGCTCAGCAGGTCGGTCAGCACTCCCCCGGCCACCATGCCGACGGTGAAGCCGAGCGAGAGCAGGGTCCCGGAGATGCCGAGGGCGCGGTCGCGGGCCGGGCCCTCCGGGAAGGTCGTCGTCAGCAGGGACATCCCGGTCGGGACGATGGCCGCCGCGCCGAGGCCCTGCAGGGCGCGTCCGGCGAGGAAGGAGGCCGGGTCCCAGGCGAAGGCGGCCAGCAGCGAGGCGGCGCCGAAGAGCGCGAGGCCGGCGAGGAACAGCCGACGGCGCCCGTACAGGTCGCCCATGCGGCCGAAGAGCAGCAGGAACCCGCCGGACGGCAGCGCGAACGCGGTGACCGCCCATTGGAGGGCGGAGGTGCTCATGCCCAGGTCCGCGCCGAGGACGGGCAGTGCGACGTTGAGGACGGAGAAGTCGAGCGCGACCATGAACTGGGCCGCGCAGAGCACGAACAGGACGAGCCGGTCGCGGGGCGAGAGCCGGGGAGCGGCCGGCTCGGCGACTGGGGCGGTGGTTGAGGTGGTGTCGATCGCCATGGACAGGAGCCTGCGGGCCCCGGAATAGGCGTGGGGAGCGGCAAGTTGTCCTGGTGGTGGCGCCACCAGCCACCACCAGCGGGGCCACCGGGGGGAGTACGTACGTGCCGGACGTGATCGTGAGGGCCGGGGCGGTGGGCAGGGACCGTCGCCGCAGTGAGCTGCGGGAGTTCCTGATGAGCCGGCGGGCCCGGGTCTCCCCCGCCGACGTCGGTCTGCCGGACGGCGGGGCACGGCGCCGGACGCCGGGGCTGCGCCGCGAGGAGGTGGCCGTGCTCGCGGGGGTGGGCGCCTCCTGGTACCAGTGGCTGGAGCAGGGCCGCGACATCTCCGTGTCCCCGCAGGTCCTGGACTCCGTGGCCCGGGTGCTGCGGCTCAGCAACGCCGAACGCCGCCATCTGTACGTGCTGGCCGGGCTGAACCCGCCCGCGCCCGAGGTGGAGCCGGCGAAGCGGGACATGTGCGAGGGGCTGCGGCGGCTGATCGACACGTGGATGCCGTATCCGGCGCACATCATGGACCGGTACTACAACTGCGTGATGTACAACGACGCGGCGGCGACGGTGCTGGGCATGCGGCCCGGGACGACGTGGAACTGCATCGTCGACTTCTTCACCGACCCGCTGTACCGGGCCCGCGCCCGCAGTTGGGAGGAGAACGCGCGCACGGTCGTCGCCCAGTTCCGGGCCACCTGCGCGGCCAACCCGGATGACGAGGGGTTCCAGCAGGTGCTGGCCGACCTGAAGGAGGCCAGCGCCCAGTTCGCGGCGCTGTGGGAGGAGCGGGACATCGAGGACGCCGGGCAGATCCGCAAGGAGCTGGACCACCCGCTGGTCGGGCTGCTCAGCCTGGAGTCGACGGCGCTGAAGGTGCCCGCGCGGCCCGATCTGACCATCGTGCTGCACACGCCGCTGGACGAGGCGAACAGCGCGGCGAAGCTGGAGTGGCTGGCCTCGCCGGAGGGCCGGCGCGGGGCGATGTACCCGGTGGCGGGGTGATCGGCCGGCGGTCGGCGGGGCTACGTATGCTCGCCTCATGACCGAGACTCCCGCCCTCGATCCCGAGGACCGCAAGATCGTCACCCTGGCCCGTTCCGCACGGGCCCGCAACGGCGTGCCCGAGGGCGCGGCCGTACGCGACGAGACCGGCCGTACGTATGTCGCCGGGACCGTCGGCCTGGACTCGCTGAAGCTCAGCGCGCTGCGGACGGCGGTGGCGATGGCGGTGGCGTCCGGCGCCCGGTCGCTGGAGGCGGCGGCCGTGGTGACGGAGGCGGAGTCGGCGTCGGAGGAGGACCGGGCGGCGGTACGGGACCTGGGCGGTCCCGGGACGCCGGTTCTCGTCGCGGGCCCGGACGGCACCGTGCGCGACACGGTGAGCGCGGGCTGACCCGGGCGTCGCGGGCCCGTCGGGCGACCGTGGTACGGCGGGGCTCCGGGGATCAGGGACAATGGGCGCCATGAGCGTTCGTACCCAGTCATCCGAAGAGTCGGCCGAGGCTGTCCACAGGGCCGGTTTCGCCTGCTTCGTGGGCCGTCCCAACGCGGGCAAGTCCACCCTCACGAACGCTCTGGTCGGGCAGAAGGTGGCGATCACCTCGAACCGTCCGCAGACGACCCGGCACACCGTGCGGGGCATCGTGCACCGCCCGGAGGCACAGCTCATCCTGGTGGACACCCCGGGGCTGCACAAGCCGCGCACACTGCTGGGCGAGCGGCTCAACGACGTCGTGCGGACGACGTGGGCCGAGGTGGACGTCATCGGTTTCTGCCTGCCGGCCAACGAGAAGCTGGGCCCCGGGGACCGCTTCATCGCCAAGGAACTGGCGGGGATCAAGAAGACCCCGAAGGTCGCGATCGTCACCAAGACCGACCTGGTGGACTCCAAGACGCTGGCCGAGCAGCTCATCGCGATCGACCAGCTCGGCCAGGAGCTGGGGATCACCTGGGCGGAGATCGTGCCGGTGTCGGCGACCGGGAACGAGCAGGTGGACCTGCTCGCGGACCTGCTGATCCCGCTGCTGCCCGAGGGCCCGACGCTCTACCCCGAGGGCGACCTGACCGACGAGCCCGAGCAGGTCATGGTCGCGGAGCTGATCCGGGAGGCCGCGCTGGAGGGCGTCCGGGACGAGCTGCCGCACTCCATCGCGGTGGTCGTCGAGGAGATGCTCCCGCGCGAGGACCGTCCCGCCGACAAGCCGCTGCTGGACATCCACGCCAACGTCTTCATCGAGCGTCCCAGCCAGAAGGGCATCATCATCGGCCCCAAGGGCAAGCGCCTCAAGGACGTCGGCATCAAGTCCCGCAAGCAGATCGAGGCCCTGCTCGGTACCCCCGTCTTCCTGGACCTGCACGTCAAGGTCGCCAAGGACTGGCAGCGCGACCCGAAGCAACTTCGGCGACTCGGGTTCTGAACCCTTCCGGCGGCCTTTTCGGCGGCGCTCCCGGGGCCCTGCCCGGTCAGGCCGGGGGGCGGAAGCCGATGGTCGGGACCGCGCGGCGCAGCGGCCACGGGGCCACCAGGTCGTCCGGTACCAGGTCCGCGAGGAACGCGTAGCGCCGCAGGGCCGTCGGATCCTGCTCCCGGACCGACTGGACCTTGCGCCACCAGGTGGCGATCTCGCACCAGCCGGGCGCCGACAGGGAGCCGCCGAACTCCTGGACGGAGAGGGCGGCGGTCAGGCCGGCGAAGGCGAGGCGGTCGGCCAGCGGCCAGCCGGCCAGCGTGCCGGTGACGAACCCGGCGACGAAGACGTCCCCGGCGCCGGTCGGGTCCAGGGCCTCGACCTCGATGGCCGGGACCTCGGCGCTCTCCCCGGTACGCCGGTCCACCGCGTACGCGCCGTCCGCGCCGAGGGTGACCACGGCGAGCGGCACGTGCTCGGTCAGGGCGTGCGCGGCGGCCCGGGGGCAGCCGGCGCCCGTGTAGCGCATGGCCTCCTCCGCGTTCGGCAGGAACGCCTCGCAGTGCGCGAGGTCGGGCAGCCCGGCCAGGTCCCAGGCACCGGTGTCGTCCCAGCCGACGTCGGCGAAGACGCGGGTGCCGCGCCCGGCGGCCTGGGCGATCCAGGGGGCGCGGACGCCGGGCGTGAGGGAGGCGACGGCGGCACGGGCGCGGGGCGGGCAGTCGGGGGTCGGTTCCTCGGGCGGCGGCTCGTGGCCGTGGGAGACCATCGTGCGCTCCCCCTCGTACGCCATCGAGACCGTCACCGGCGAGTGCCAGCCGGGCACGGTGCGCGAGGGGCTCAGATCGATGCCCTCGCCCTGGGAGAGGGCGTCCCAGCAGTAGTCGCCGTAGTGGTCGTCGCCGAAGGCCGCGGCCAGCGAGGTGCGCAGGCCCAGGCGGGCCAGCGCGGTCGCCATGTTGGCGATGCCGCCCGGGCTCGACCCCATCCCGCGTGCCCAGGACTCGGTCCCGCGCACCGGGGCGGAGTCGAGCCCCGTGAAGACGACGTCGAGGAAGACGGTGCCGGTCAGATACACGTCCCAGGGCGGGTCCTGCGGTGTGCGCAGGGCGGCGAGGGGATCGACCTGGGCGTGGCGGTGCGGTGCCTCGTCCGGGACGTGGGCGTGGCGGTGTGTTCTCTCGTCGGCCGGCATGACGGGCATGGCGGGCACGTCGGACGCGGTGGACACGGTGGACGCTGTCACGGTGCGCTCCCTGGCATGGTGCGGACCCCGCCAGTGTGCACCACGCCGGGGACGGGGCGGCGGCGTCCGGGCCGGTGGCCGTCAGGCCCTCGGTGCCGGTCTGCTGCTGGTCGCCGTACCGATGACCGCCGTCGCCCTGCACACCGGAGGACGCCCGCTGCTGCCCGGCGCGATCCGCCGCCGCGGCGGCACCCCGGCCGCCCTGGTCGCCGCCGCCACCGGCACGCCCAGCGGTGCCGTGCCCGAGGTCGGGGCCACGGAGCAGCCGGGCGTGGAGATCGACGTGGAGGCCCGGGCCGGCCCGGTCCGGCACGCCTACGAGACGGCGGGCCCCGGTCGGCGGCGGCCACACCGGGGGCCGGGACGGGCTGAGTCCTGCGCGGTTCCCCTCCTGCGCGGTCCCCTTCCTACGGGGGCCTCTACGCGGTACGCCGAGTCGGTACGCCTGGGTCGGTACGCCTAGGCGGACGGGAACTCGTAGGCCTCGACCTCGGCGAGGCAGCGCGCCCGCAGTTCCTCGTCGTCCTCCAGGAAGGAGGCGAGGAAGGAGTTGCGGGCCAGCTCCCGCAGCCGCTCCTCGGTGAGACCGAGGGCCTGGCGTACGGCGTCGAAGTTGTCGCCCGCGTAGCCGCCGAAGTAGGCCGGGTCGTCGCTGTTGACCGTGCACATCAGCCCGGCGTCGAGCATCGCGGGCAGCGGGTGGTCGGCGAGGGTGTCGACCGTGCGCAGCCGTACGTTGGACAGCGGGCACAGGGTCAGCGGGACGCGCTCGCGCACCAGCCGCTCGACCAGCGCCGCATCCTCCACCGAGCGCAGGCCGTGGTCGATCCGCTCGACGCCCAGGACGTCCAGGGCCTCGGTGACGTACTCCGGCGGCCCCTCCTCGCCCGCGTGCGCGACCCGGCGCAGGCCGAGGGCGGCGGCGGCCTCGTACACCTCGCGGAACTCGACCGGCGGGTGGCCGACCTCGGCCGAGTCCAGGCCGACGCCGGTGATGCGGTCGAGGTACGGCTTCGCGGCGTCCAGGGTGGCCAGCGCCGACTCGGCGGACTCGTCGCGCAGGAAGCACATGATCAGCCGGGTGGAGACCCCGTGGTTCTCGCGGCTGGTGCTCAGCGCCCGCCACAGCCCCTCCACGACCGTGCCCATCTCCACGCCCCGGGCGAGGTGCGCCTGCGGGTCGAAGAAGATCTCCGCGTGCCGCACGCCCTGCGCGGCGGCGCGGGCGAGGTAGGCGTTCGCGAGGTCCGCGAAGTCCCGCTCGGTGCGCAGGACGGCCATGAGCTCGTAGTACAGGTTCAGGAAGGACTGGAGGTCCTCGAACCGGTACGCCTCGCGCAGCGCGTCCGTGTCCGCGTAGGGCAGGGACACGCCGTTGCGGGCGGCCAGCTCGAAGGCCAGCTCGGGTTCCAGGGTGCCTTCGATGTGGAGGTGCAGTTCAGCTTTGGGCAGGGGCATCAGAGAATCGTACGACCGTCTTACCGGCGTTTCGGAACCGGGACTCTCAGCAGGTCGTGGGCCACGGTCAGCTCACCGTCGTAGCCGGCCGCCCGGGCCTGCCGCTCGAACTCCTCCGGATCCGGGTAGCGCTGGCTGAAGTGCGTCAGGACCAGGTGCCGTACGCCCGCGTCCCGGGCGACCCGCGCCGCCTGGCCGGCGGTGAGGTGGCCGTGGTCGGTGGCGAGCGCCTCGTCCTCGTCGAGGAACGTGGACTCGATGACCAGCAGGTCGCAGCCTTCGGCGAGCGCGTGCACGCCCTCGCACAGCCGGGTGTCCATGACGAACGCGAACCGCTGGCCGCGCCGGATCTCGCTGACCTCGTCGAGCGGGACGCCGTTCAGCGAGCCCTCGCGCTGGACGCGGCCCACGTCGGGGCCCTCGATGCCGTGCGCGGCGAGGCGTTCGGGCAGCATGCGGCGGCCGTCGGGCTCGGTGAGGCGGTAGCCGTAGGACTCGACGGGGTGGGAGAGCTTGCGGGCGTCCAGGGTGTAGGCGGGGGTGACGGCCAGGGGCCCGTCCGTGGCGACCGGGGCCTCGGTGAGGGCGACCGTCTCGCGGTAGGCGGTGGCGTACCGCAGTCGCTCGAAGAAGCGCCGGCCGGAGCGCGGGTAGTGGGCGGTGACCTCGTGCGGCACCTGGTCGAGGTTGATGCGCTGGATGACGCCGGCCAGGCCGAGGCTGTGGTCGCCGTGGAAGTGCGTGACGCAGATCCGGTTCAGGTCATGGGCGGCGACCCCGGCGCGCAGCATCTGGCGCTGCGTGCCCTCGCCGGGGTCGAACAGGATGCCCTCGCCGTCCCAGCGCAGCAGGTAGCCGTTGTGGTTGCGGTGCCGGGTCGGGACCTGGCTGGCGGTGCCGAGGACCACGAGTTCGCGTACGGACACGGGACGCCTAGCCGGGGGGCCATTCGAGGCCGCGGCCGCCGAGGACGTGGGCGTGGGTGTGCCAGACGGTCTGGCCCGCGCCGCTGCCGGTGTTGAAGATGGTGCGGTAACTGTCCAGTTGCTCCTGCTCGGCGACCGCCCGGGTCTCGCGCAGCACGTCCGCGGCGAGTTCCGGGGCGCCTTCGGCGAGGGCGGCGGCGTCCCGGTAGTGGGCCTTGGGGATCACCAGCACGTGGGTGGGTGCCTGCGGGTTGATGTCCCGGAAGGCGACGGTCGTGTCCGTCTCGCGGACGATCGTCGCGGGGATCTGACCTGCGACGATCTTGCAGAACAGGCAGTCGTCCCGTGGTTCCCCTGTCATGGGGCTCTCCTCACGCCGGTGATCTTCTACGGCATCGTATCCGGGTCGGTGTCCGGCGCACCGGGCGCTCGGGTCACCGCCGCGGCGGCTGGGCGGGGTCGGCGGTTAGGGCAGGGCCGGCGGCGTCTTGGCCGGGGTCTCCTCCAGTGCCGCCAGCGCGAGCCCGACCGCCTCGTCCAGTTGGGGATCGCGGCCCGCCGCGTGGTCCTGCGGGCGCTGGGGGACCTCGACGTCGGGGTCGACGCCGTGGTTCTCCACGCCCCAGCCGTAACCCTCCAGCCAGAAGGCGTACTTGGGCTGGGTGATCAGCGTGCCGTCGACCAGGCGGTAGCGGCTGTCGATGCCGATGACGCCGCCCCAGGTACGGGTGCCGACGACCGGACCGATACCGAGCGCCTTGATCGCGGCGTTGACGATGTCGCCGTCGGAGCCGGAGAACTCGTTGGCGACGGCGACGACCGGGCCCCGGGGCGCGTCCAGCGGGTAGCTGGCCGGCCGCATGCCGCGCGGCAGGTCCCAGCCGACGATGCGCCGGGCGAGCTTCTCGACGACCAGTTGGGAGGTGTGGCCGCCGCGGTTCTCGCGGACGTCGACGACCAGGCCCTCCCGGGCCACCTCGACGCGCAGGTCGCGGTGGATCTGCGCCCAGCCGGGGGCCTGCATGTCGGGGACGTGGAGGTAGCCGAGCCGGCCGCCGGACTTCTCGTGGACGTAGGCGCGGCGGTCGGCGACCCAGGCGTGGTAGCGCAGGGGCTCCTCGTCGGCGAGGGGGACGACGACGGCGTGCCGCAGCTCGCCGCCGCCGGACGGGGAGATGGTCAGCTCGACCGGCTTGCCCGCCGTGCCGACCAGCAGCGGGCCGGGCCCGGTGACCGGGTCGACGCGCTGTCCGGCGACCGCGACGATCGCGTCCCCGGCGCGCACGGCGACGCCGGGCGCGGCGAGCGGGGAACGGGCGTCGGGGTCGGAGGTCTCCGAGGGCAGGACGCGGTCGATGCGCCAGGCGCCGTCCTCGTGCCGGGAGAGGTCGGCGCCGAGCAGTCCCTGCCGGGCGCCGGAGCCGTGGCCGCCGCGCGGGGTGACGTAGGCGTGCGAGGTGCCGAGTTCGCCGTGCACCTCCCAGAGGAGGTCGACGAGGTCGTCGTGGGTGGCGAGGCGGTCGAGGACGGGCCGGTAACGGTCGAGGACGCCGTCCCAGTCGACGCCGTTCATGTCGGCCCGCCAGAAGTGGTCCCGCATGATGCGGCCGGTCTCGTCGTACATCTGCCGCCACTCGGCGGCCGGGTCGACGGTCTGCCGCACGCGGCTCAGGTCGACGGTGATGTTGGTGTCGCTGTCCTCGTCGCCGGAGGCCCGCCGGTCACTGGGGACGACCTTGAGGCGTCCGTCGGTCCACAGCAGCACCCGCTTGCCGTCGCCGCTGACCTCGAAGTGGTCGGCGTCGGCGGCGAGGTGCTCGACGCGCTGCTGGGCGAGGTCGTAGCGCTCCAGCTCGGTGTGCGGGTCGGGGTCGTCCGGGGTGGCGCGGGAGGCACCGAGGACGCCGGTGACCGGGTGGCGCAGCCACAGGACGCCGTCCTTGGCGGCGCGCAGCCGGGAGTAGCGGGCGGCCTCGACCGGGAAGGGCACGATGCGGTCGGCGAGGCCCTCGATGTCGATCCGGGTGGTCGGGGTGCCCTCGCTGTCGGGGGTCTCCTCCCGGTCCGGGGTCTCGAAGGGCCGGCCGTGGCGCTGCGGGCCGAACGGCGACGGGGTGGTCGCGGCCAGCGTGATCAGGTACGGGCGGGCGCCCTCGACGAAGGCCAGGTCGAAGACGTGCTCGTCGTAGACCGGGTCGAAGGAGCGGGTGGAGAGGAAGGCGAGGTGCTTGCCGTCCAGGGTGAAGGCCGGCGAGTAGTCCTTGAAGCGCAGCGGGGTCGCCTCGCTCACCGACAGGTCGGTGGTGTTGGCGAGCTTGAGCTGGCGCAACGGGTCGGGGCCGGGGTGGGACCAGGCGAGCCACGCGGAGTCGGGTGAGAAGACCAGCCCGGAGGCGTCGCCGTCGTCGCTGCGGTCGACCTCGCGGACCTCGCCGGTCTCCCGCTCGACGAGCAGCACCCGCCCGTCGTGCGAGGCGACGGCGGCGCGGCTGCCGTCCGGCGCCATGGCGAGGGCGAGCACCCGGCCGAGCTGTCCGGCGGCGAGGCGGCGGGCCGTGGCGCCGGGCGCGAGTCCGGTGGCGGGCGCGAACTCCAGGGCGTCGTCGCCCTCGGCGTCCGTCACCCACACCACCCACTCCTCGCCGTCCGCGCGGAAGGTGCGCGGCAGCCGGGTGCGGACGCCGGGCGTCGCCGCGAGCGCGCGGGCCGGTCCGGCGCGGTGGGTGACCCAGTGCACGCCACCGCGTACGGCGACGGCGCTGCCGCGCGCGGTGTGGTCGGGTGACGCGGAGCCGAACCAGCGGGCGGCGTTGACGGGGTGGGCCTGGAGGTCGACGCGGGTGCCGCCGAGGCGGATGTCGAGCCGGCGCGGCTCGGCGCCGTCCAGGTCGTCCAGCACCCACAGTTCACCGGCGGAGGAGTAGACGACGCGGACGCCGTCGGTGGCGGCGTGCCGGGCGTAGAAGCCGTCGATCGGTGTGTGCCGGCGCAGGTCGGAGCCGTCGGCGAGGGAGGAGTAGAGGGCGCCGGTGCCCTCGTGGTCGGAGAGGAACGCGATCCGGTCGCCGACCCAGAAGGGGTACTCGACGTTGCCGTCGAGGTCGCCGTGCAGCCGGGTGAACTCCCCGGCCTCCCCGGCCTCTTCGGCGTCGATCCACAGCTTGCCCGCCGTGCCGCCCCGGTAGCGCTTCCACCAGGCGGCCTCGCGGCCCATCGGCGCGGACAGCAGCACGGTGCGCGGCCCGTACGCGACGTCGCCGACGGGCCCGTACGGCAGGGTGGCGGCCGGTCCCCCGTCGAGCGGGACGGCGCGGGCCCAGCTTCGGCGCAGGCTGGCCTGACCGTAGGTGCTGAGGGCGAGGACCCGACCTTCCGGGGTCCAGCCGCGTACCTGGGTCTTCAGGCTGCCCCAGTGGGTGAGGCGCTTGGCGGGGCCGCCGTCGGCGGGGGCGACGTGCACCTCGGGGGCGCCGTCGCGTGTGGAGGTCCAGGCGACCGTGGTGCCGTCGGGCGAGATGCGCGGGTGGTTCACCGGCACGTTGTCGGCGCTGACCCGCCAGGCCCGGCCGCCGTCGAGCGGGGCGAGCCACACGTCGTCCTCGGCGGTGAAGGCGACCAACTCGCCGTGCGGGTGCGGAAAGCGGAGGTAGGCAGGCGCTGCGGGCTGTGTCACCCCCTCACCCTATGCAGGGGCGGGGTCCGCCGACAGAGGTTTGGATCACTTACCGGCCACGGCACGCGCGGGGCCGCCCACGGCACGCGCAAGGCCGCCCACGGCACGCGCAGGGCCGGCTACTTGCCCTCCACCGGCCGGCAGTGCGGGTCGTCCGGGCACCAGATGGTGCGGGTGACGGTCACGGTGGGCCCGGGCCCCTGCTGGGAGGGCCGGTTCACGGGCGGGGCGCTCGTGGCGTCGCAGTCGCCCAGCCCCTTGACCCGGAACCACTCCTTGCCGTCCACCTTGGCGGTGAGATCACCGCGCACACAGGCGCCGTTGACGACACGGGTCACCTCGCCGTCGACGGTGATGTCCTGTCCGCCGTCGGTCTTCCCCTCGCAGTGGACGGCGGCGACGGTGTCCTCGCCCGCCGAGGCGGTGGCACCGTCGTCCCCGAAGGAGGCGGTGCAGGTGAGCCACCGCACCTTGGCCTTCTGCCGCTCCAGTTCCCGCGTCACGGTCTGGTCGGTCGTGTACGCCACCGACGCGGAGCTGAGCCCGCCCGGTTCGCACGCGACGACACCGCCGACGGCGACGACCGCGCTCCCCGCCACCCATGCCACTCGCGGCCCGCGCGGCCGCCGCCAAATCCGCCTCAATGCCCCCATGGAGGGCAGCCTGCCACCGGTGCGGGGCGGGCGGTAGGGCGCATACGGCCACTCCTCACTACCGTGGGCGCATGCACAGCGGACGGCGGCGCAGAAGGCTCGTAGTGGACGAAACCACGACGTACGTGTGGTCGGTGCGGCACCGGCACAGCGTCTCGGGGCCCTGCCAGGAGGTACTCAGCCTCACCCGGGAAGGGATGAGGACGAGGGTTCTTCTGCTGTTCCGGGGCGGCGAGGGGCGGTTCGTCCCCGACGGCTTCCTGCCCTCGGGCTGCGTGGCCGTGGGGGACGCGTCGCTCAACCTGCACGAACCCGGTGTCGTACGGGGTTTCATCGACGAGGCGGCCCGGCGTGGGCTGCTCGACCGGCCCGCGGAACTGAACGGATGGGACCTGTTCGCGGCGGTCGCCGCGGCCCGCTCGGCGGACGACTGAACGACGGCCGCCGAAATCGGGCACCCTCGGGGCCGGGGGGCGGCGGTCGGCGGTCGGCGGTCGGCGGGGCCAGGGACCGTCGGAGCCGGTGGCGTGCGGGACCGGCGGCCTGCGGGACCACGGGCCTGCGCCTGCGCCGTGGGGCCAGGGCCCGCGGGGCCAGAGGCAGTCGGGACCGAGGGCCCGCGGGACGGCGGCCTGCGGGACCGGCGGCCTGCGGGACCACGGGCCTGCGCCTGCGCCGTGGGGCCAGGGCCCGCGGGGCCAGAGGCAGTCGGGACCGAGGGCCCGCGGGACGGCGGCCCGCGAGGGCAGCGGCCGTCGGGGCGGTGGTCCTCGCCGTCAGGACCAGCGGCCGGTGCGGGCCAGGAGTACGGCCGTCGCCGCGGTGCCGGCGGTGGAGGTGCGCAGGACGCTGCGTCCCAGGCGGTAGGGCTTGGCGCCGGCCCGGGCGAAGAGGGCCAGCTCCTCCGGGGAGACCCCGCCTTCCGGCCCGACGACCAGCACGATGTCACCGGCGGTGGGGAGTTCGACGGCGGCCAGGGGCTCGTCGCCGCTCTCGTGGAGTACGGCGGCGAATTCGGCGTCGGCCAGAAGCGAGGCAACCTGCTTGCTCGTCGCCGCGTCCGCGACGTCGGGGAAGCGGACCCGGCGGGACTGCTTGCCGGCCTCCCGGGCCGTCGCCCGCCACTTGCCGAGTGCCTTGAGGCCGCGGTCGCCCTTCCACCGCGTGACGCAGCGGGACGCCGCCCACGGCACGATCGCGTCGACACCGACCTCGGTCATCGTCTCGACGGCCAGCTCCCCGCGGTCGCCCTTGGGCAGGGCCTGGACGACGGTGACACGGGGCCGCTCCACCGGTTCCTCGTGGACCGTCTCCAGCTCCGTGACGATCAGACGGTCCTTGCCCTCGGCGGCCTTCACCACGCCCTCGGCCCAGCGTCCGCGTCCGTCGGTGAGGACGACGTCCTCGCCGGCCCGCAGCCGCTTCACGGAGACGGCGTGCCGCCCCTCGGGGCCGTCCAGGACGTACTCCCCCGCGGGCAGGTCCCCCGGCCGGAGGGAGTCGACCACGAACACCGGTGCCGTCATCGGCCCGTACCTCCCGTCGCGTACGCCGACAACGCCGCCCCGGCCGAGGCGAGTTCGGCGGCCAGCACCTCCACGAGCCGGCCGGCGGGCAGCTCCCGGGCCATCCGGTGGCCCTGTCCCGCCCAGAGCGCCATGCCCTGCGCGTCGCCCGCCTTCGCCGCCGCCTTGCGCAGCGGGGCGGTGAGGTGGTGCACCTCCGGGTAGGCGGCGGGGGCGTAGGGGCCGTGTTCGCGCAGGAAGCGGTTGACCAGGCCGCGGGCGGGGCGGCCGGAGAAGGCGCGGGTGAGTTCGGTGCGGACGAACAGGGGGTTGGTCAGCGCCTGCTTGTGCAGGGCGTGCGCGCCGGACTCGGGGGTGGCGAGGAAGGCGGTGCCGAGCTGGGCCGCGCTCGCGCCGGCCGCGAGGACCGCGGCGATCTGACCGCCGCGCATGATGCCTCCGGCGGCGACGATCGGCAGGCTCACCGCCTCCCGGACCTGGGCGACCAGCGACAGCAGTCCGGTGCCGGCACCGCCCGTCTCGGGGTGGTCCCGGTGGGTGCCCTGGTGTCCGCCGGCCTCGGCGCCCTGCGCGATCACCGCGTCCGCGCCGGACCGCTCGACGGCCCTGGCCTCCTCCGCCGTGGTCGCCGCGACCAGGGCGAACGAGCCGACGCGGTGCAGGGAGTCGACGACCTCGCGGCTCGGGACGCCGAAGTGGAACGACACCACCGGCACCGGGTTGTCCAGCAGCACCGCGAGCTTGGTCTCGTAGCCGTCGTCCCGACCGCACTCGGGGTCGCCGAGCTCCGTCTCGTACCAGGCGGCCTCGCCGGCCAACTGGTGGGCGTAGACGCCGACGGCGGCGGGGTCGGCCGTCTCGGGCTGCGGCATGAAGAGGTTGACGCCGAAGGGGCGGTTCGTCAGTCCCCGGAGCTGCTTGATCTCCTGGTACATCCCGTCCGCGGTCTTGTACCCGGCGGCGAGGAATCCCAGCCCGCCCGCCTCGCAGACCGCGGCGGCGAGCTGCGGCACGGAGACGCCGCCCGCCATGGGCGCCTGCACGATCGGGTAGGGGAAGAGATCGGTCAGTGCGGAGGACATGACCGCATGTTGTCACGTCCTCCGAACAAGTCCGAATCCGGGCTTCCGTTGGCATACGCCAGGAGCATCCGCATCGGGAAGCCCCTGGCGGCGGCCGATGTCAGCGCCCGTTGAAGGCGTCCTTCAGGCGCGAGAAGAGCCCCTGCTGCCCCGGCTGGAACTGCCCCGTCGGACGCTCCTCGCCACGTAGCTTGGCCAGCTCGCGCAGGAGGCGTTCCTGCTCGGGGTCGAGCTTGCTCGGGGTCATGACCTCGACGTGGACGATGAGGTCACCCCGGCCGCCGCCGCGCAGGTGCGTGACGCCGCGGCCGTGCAGCGGGACCGACTGGCCGGACTGGGTGCCCGGGCGGATGTCGATCTCCTCCATGCCGTCGAGCGTCTCCAGCGGCACCTTGGTGCCGAGGGCCGCCGCCGTCATCGGGATGGTGACCGTGCAGTGCAGGTCGTCCCCGCGCCGCTGGAAGGTCGAGTGCGGCAGCTCGTGGATCTCGACGTACAGGTCGCCGGCGGGGCCGCCGCCGGGGCCGACCTCGCCCTCGCCCGCGAGCTGGATCCGGGTGCCGTTGTCGACGCCGGCCGGGATCTTCACGGTCAGCGTGCGCCGGGAGCGGACCCGGCCGTCGCCCGCGCACTCGGGGCACGGGGTCGGGACCACGGTGCCGAAGCCCTGGCACTGCGGGCAGGGGCGGGAGGTCATGACCTGGCCCAGGAAGGACCGGGTGACCTGCGACACCTCGCCGCGGCCGCGGCACATGTCACACGTCTGGGCCGACGTGCCGGGCGCCGCGCCCTCGCCGTTGCAGGTGTTGCAGACGACGGCCGTGTCGACCTGGATGTCCTTGGTCGTGCCGAACGCGGCCTCGTCCAGCTCGACCTCGATGCGGATCATCGCGTCCTGGCCCCGGCGGGTGCGCGAGCGCGGTCCGCGCTGCGACGCCGTGCCGAAGAAGGCGTCCATGATGTCCGAGAAGTTGCCGAAGCCACCCGCGCCGAAGCCGCCCGCGCCGCCGCCGGCGGCCTGCGAGAGGGGGTCGCCGCCGAGGTCGTAGACCTGCTTCTTCTGCGGGTCCGACAGCACCTCGTAGGCGGCGTTGATCTCCTTGAACCGCTCCTGGGTCTTCGGATCGGGGTTGACGTCCGGGTGCAGCTCGCGGGCGAGCCTCCGGAACGCCTTCTTGATCTCGTCCTGGGACGCGTCGCGGCGTACGCCGAGTACGGCGTAGTAGTCCGTGGCCACCTACGACTCCGCCAGGATCTGTCCGACGTACCGTGCCACTGCGCGTACCGCTCCCATCGTTCCCGGGTAGTCCATGCGGGTCGGTCCGACCACGCCGAGCTTGGCAACCGCCTCGCCGCCCGAACCGTAGCCCACCGACACGACGGACGTGGAGTTGAGTCCTTCGTGGGCGTTCTCATGACCGATACGGACGGTCACGCCCGGATCCTTCGCCTCGCCGAGCAGCTTGAGGAGCACGACCTGCTCCTCCAGCGCCTCGAGGACGGGTCGGATCACCAAGGGGAAGTCGTGCCCGAAGCGGGTCAGATTGGCGGTGCCGCCGATCATCAACCGCTCCTCGTTCTCCTCGACCAGCGTCTCCAGGAGAGTGGAGAGCACCGTGGAGACCGTACCGCGGTCCTCGGCCTCGAAGGCCTCCGCCAGATCCTCCACCAGGCTCGGCACGTCCGAGAAACGGCGCCCGGCCACCCGGCTGTTGAGCCGCGCGCGCAGGTCCGCCAGGGACGCCTCGCCGAACGGCGCCGGGCAGTCCACCATCCGCTGCTCGACCCGGCCGGTGTCCGTGATCAGCACGAGCATCAGGCGCGCGGGCGCCAGGGAGAGCAACTCCACGTGCCGCACGGTCGAGCGGGTCAGCGACGGATACTGCACGACGGCGACCTGCCGGGTGAGCTGCGCGAGCAGCCGCACCGTGCGGGCCACCACGTCGTCGAGGTCGACGGCGCCCTCCAGGAAGTTCTGGATGGCGCGCCGCTCGGGCGGGGTCATCGGCTTGACGCCGGCCAGCTTGTCGACGAAGAGCCGGTAGCCCTTGTCGGTCGGAATGCGTCCGGCGCTGGTGTGCGGCTGGGCGATGAACCCCTCGTCCTCCAGGGCCGCCATGTCATTGCGCACGGTGGCCGGGGAGACGCCGAGGTTGTGCCGCTCGGTGAGCGCCTTGGAGCCGACCGGCTCCTCGGTGCCCACGTAGTCCTGGACGATGGCGCGCAGCACCTGGAGCCTGCGTTCACTCAGCATTCGCGCGCACCTCCAGCATGTCGTCCGCCCGGCGTCCTGACCGTCTCACTGTCCTCCTGGCACTCACGGCGCGCGAGTGCCAGACTTCCCCGGCCCAGTGTACGGCCGTGGGGTACGCCCCCGGCAAGGCCGGGGGCACACCGCCGTGAACGGAGGTGTCGCGGCGCTAGCGTCGTCGTCGTGACGGTGACTTGGGAAGACCTGGGATGGGAGCGGCTGGCGGCCGGGGTGGGGCGGCGCCGGCTGCCGGGCTGGGACTGCACGGCGGGGCTGGTCGTCGGCGCGGGCGCGGCGCTGGTGGTGGACGCGGGATCGAGCCTCGACGAGGGCGCCCGGTTGCGCGCGGAGGCGCGGGAACTCGCCGGCCACCGTGTGACGCATCTCGCGCTGACCCATCCGCACTTCGACCACGTCTTCGGCGCGGCCGCCTTCACGGGCGCGGAGGTGTACGGCGCGGCGGGCACGGACGCGGTGTTCGCGCCTGGCGGACACGGGCGGGAGGCCCTGCGGTCGGACGCGGTGGCGGAGGGACTGGACGCGCGGCCGGCGCGGGAGGCGGCCGACGCACTCGTCCGCGTCCGCCACGAGGTCCGCGGCGAGTGGACGCTCGACCTGGGTGCCGCCCGGCGGGTCAGGCTCGCCGACGTGGGCCCGGGGCACACCGGTCACGACCTCGCGGTGCTGGTGCCGGGCGAGCCGGGGGTGGTCTTCTGCGGCGACCTGGTCGAGGAGTCCGGTGAGCCGCAGGCGGGCCCCGACGCCGTGCCGTCGCACTGGCCCGCCGCCCTGGACCGGCTGCTCGCCCTGGGCGGCGAGGACGCACTGTACGTGCCCGGTCACGGAGCGGTGGTGGACGCGGCGTTCGTCCGGGCCCAACGGGACGCGCTGGCCGACCGGTTCGGCGTGTCGCGCTGATCACGCCGGGTCCGTTTCTCGTATCGTCGTCAGAATGCGCCAGTACTCCGCCGACCTGACCCCTCCGTGGAAGAAACCGCAGCCGGTACCGGAGGTCCCGGCCGACCCCGGCCTGGTGGTCGAGGAGCCCGGCACCGGCTTCTGCGGCGCGGTGACGGGCTGCGAGGCGGGCACGGTGACCCTGGAGGACCGCTTCGGCAAACGCCGGGTCTTCCCGATGGAACCGCGCGGCTTCCTGCTGGAGGGGCGGGTGGTGACCCTCGTACGGCCCGTCTCGGGCCCGGTACGGCCCACCCGTACGGCATCGGGCTCCGTGGCGGTCCCGGGAGCACGCGCGCGCGTGGCCCGCGCCGGGCGCATCTACGTCGAGGGCCGGCACGACGCCGAGCTGGTCGAGCGGGTGTGGGGCGACGACCTGCGCATCGAGGGCGTGGTCGTGGAGTACCTGGAGGGCGTGGACGATCTGCCGTCGATCGTCGCCGACTTCGCACCGGGGCCGGACGCGCGGCTGGGGGTCCTGGTGGACCACCTGGTGCCCGGTTCGAAGGAGTGGCGGATCGCGGAGGCGGTGACGAGCGAGCACGCGCTGGTCGTCGGCCACCCGTACATCGACATCTGGGAGGCGGTCAAACCGTCGTCCCTGGGGATCCCCGGCTGGCCGCGGGTGCCGCGCGGGCAGGACTGGAAAACGGGGGTGTGCCGGGCGCTGGGGTGGCCGTCCGAGAACACCGGGGCGGTGTGGCAGACGATCCTGGCGCGGGTGGGGTCGTACAAGGACCTGGAGCCGGAACTGCTGGGCAGCGTGGAACGACTCATCGATCACGTGACCGTGCCATGAGCGTCGTCCGGTCGTTGACAGGTCGGGCCCGGTGGACTGCTCTCCGCCGCTGCGGAGACGGTCCGTCGATCAGCTCGTCCACGCGGCCGAGCAGTCCTTGCTCCCCGCCGAAGCGGGGACGACCCCTTAGTCCACCAGGTCCCGCACCACGGCGTCCGCCAGGAGCCGCCCGCGCAGGGTCAGCACAGCCCGGCCGTCGTCGTAGGGTCCCGGCTGCAACAGCCCCTCCGACAACGCCCGCCGCGACGCCGCGAGCCCCGCCTCCCGCAGCAGGGTCAGCGGCACCCCCTCCCGCAGCCGCAACTCCAGCAGGACGCGTTCCACACGGCGGTCCTCGTCCGTGAGGACCTCCCGCCCGGCCCCCGGCGACTTCCCCACCGCCAGCGCCCCCGCGTAGGCGCCGGGGTGCTTGACGTTCCACCAGCGCACACCGCCCACGTGGCTGTGCGCTCCCGGTCCCGCGCCCCACCAGTCGGCGCCCCGCCAGTACAGCTCGTTGTGCAGGCAGCGCCCCGCGTCGGAGGTGGCCCAGTTCGACACCTCGTACCAGTCGAAGCCCGCCGCGGCCAGGGTCTCCTCGGCGATCAGATACCGGTCGGCGTGGACGTCGTCGTCGGTCATGGGGACCTCGCCGCGCCGGATGCGGCGGGCGAGCCGGGTGCCCTCCTCGACGATCAGGGCGTACGCCGAGACGTGGTCAGGGCCGGCGCCGAGGGCCGCGTCCAGGGAGGCGCGCCAGTCGTCGTCACTCTCGCCGGGGGTGCCGTAGATCAGGTCGAGGTTGACGTGGCCGAAGCCGGCCGCGCGGGCCTCCGCGACGCACGCCTCGGGGCGGCCGGGAGTGTGGGTGCGGTCCAGGACCTTCAGGACGTGCTGCTTCGCGCTCTGCATCCCGAAGGAGATCCGGTTGAAGCCGCCCTCGCGGAGGGTGGCGAGGTAGGCCGGGTCGACCGACTCCGGGTTGGCCTCCGTCGTGATCTCCGCGTCCGGCGCGAGGCCGAACTCGTCGCGGATCGCGTGCAGCATCCGCACCAGGTCGCCGGCGGCCAGCAGGGTGGGCGTACCTCCGCCGACGAAGACCGTGCGGACCTCGCGGGGGTCGTCGCCGAGCACCTTGCGGGCCAGGCGGACCTCGTCGACGAGGGTCTCGGCGTAGTTGTCGCGGGAGGCGAGGACACCGCCGGAGCCGCGCAGCTCGGTCGCGGTGTAGGTGTTGAAGTCGCAGTATCCGCAGCGGGTCGCGCAGTACGGCACGTGCAGGTAGAAGCCGAGGGGCCGGTCGGCGGCGCCGGCGAGCGCGGACGCCGGGAGGGCGCCGTCGGCGGGGACGGGTTCGCCGTCGGGGAGTGCGGAGGGCATGCGTTCCATTGTCCCGTACGGCGACGGCTACTCGGCCTGGAGCACCAGCAGGGCCAGATCGTCCTCCGGGGGCCGGGGCCCGAACTCGTGCACCAGCCGCCTGATGCGCTCGGCCACCAGCCCGGCGTCCAGTCCCGCGCATCCGGCGAGGGCGGCGGCGAGACCGTCCCCGTCGTCGAACTGGCGGGAGCCGCTGCGCCGCTCGGTGACCCCGTCCGTGACGCAGAGCAGGGTGTCGCCGGACCGCAGCTCGAAGGTCTCGCTGGTGTACGTCGCGTCCTCGACGACCCCGAGCAGGGTCTGCGGCTCGGCGACCGCGCGCACCGCGCCGTCGGGCCCGAGGAGCAGCGGCAGGGGGTGTCCCGCGGAGGCGAGGGTGCAGCGGACGGCGCCGCCGCCGACCGGGACCAGTTCGCCGTAGAGCAGGGACAGGAAGCGGGTCTGCGGTCCGTCGCCCGGGGCAACCGGACGGCCGCCGACGGCGACCAGGGCGCGGGCCGCGGCGTCCGCGGCCTCGGTGGCGTCGTCGAGGAGGAGCTGGTTGAGGCGGTCGAGGACGTCGGGGACGTCGTACTCCTCGCGGGCCAGCAGCCGCAGCCAGGGCCGGGCCAGGCCGATGACGACGGCGGCCTCGGGGCCCTTGCCCTGGACGTCGCCGACGGCGAAGCACCAACGGCCGTCGCCGGCCGGGAAGAGGTCGTAGAAGTCGCCGCTGGGGCCGCCCTTGTCACACGGTTCGTAGACGAGCGCGCTGCGCACGCCGGGGATCTCGGCGACGGCGCCGGGCAGCAGGCCGCGCTGGAGGACGGCGCTGATGGTGGCCTGCCGGGCGTACTGCCGGGCGGCGCCGATGGCCAGCGCCACCCGGCGGCTGAGGTCCTCGACCAGGCCGGTGATCTCCTCGGGGAAGCCGGGGGTGTCGTGAGTGAGGGGAGTGGCTTGGGTGGCTGGGGTGGCTGGGGTGGCTGGGGTGGCTTGGGTGGCTGGGGTGGCTGGGGTGGCTTGGGTGGCTGGGGTGGCTGGGTTGGCTGGGGTGGCTGGGGTGGCTTGGGTGGCTGGGGTGGCTTGGGTGGCTGGGGTGGCTTGGGTGTCAGGAGTGGTAGGCGGTGCGCTGGGAGTGACTCCAGTGGCAGCGGCGGCGTCTGGAGTTTCCGCAGCGACAGCAGTGGCGGGAGCGGCGGTCCGCCCGATGACCAGGGTGCCCAGGGGCCGGCCGCCGGCGACCAGGCGGTAGGCGAGCGCGGTGCCGTGCGTGCCGTCCGGGCCGAGGGCCTCGCCGGGCCAGGGGTGGGCGACGGGGCCGGAGCGCCACGGGTCACGCGGGCGGGGCGGGTCCTTCTCCAGGGCCAGGCGCAACTCCTCGATGCGGCTCTCACCGCTGTGCCAGACGCGGGCCAGCCGTGCTCCGACGGACGCCCCCGGGTCGTCGCTCCAGGCACCCCGGCCCAGGGACTCGTCCTCCAGCCACACCGCGCACCAGTCGGCGAGCCGCGGCACGATCAACTGGCCGGTGAGGGAGGCGACCAGGCCCTCGTCGAGTTGTCCGGCCAGGAGGTCGGAGGCCTCCGCGAGGAAGGAGAGGGCGCCGTGGCCGAGCCACTCCCGGTCGCGGATGCCGCGCCGACCGGTCAGGGCCGTCCCGCCTCGCCAGTACGCCGGGCCCCCGAAACGATCCCAACCGCCCTGGCCGGTCCGGCTTTCCGGGCGGTCCCGGCTGTCCGTGTGGTCCCGGCCTTCCGGGCGGTCCCGGCTGTCCGTGTGGTCCCGCCCTTCCGGGCGGTCCCGGCAGTCCGTGTGGTCCCCGCTGTCCGGGTCACCCCGTCGGCCCCAACCGTCCCAGCCATCCCAGGCACCCGCGCCACCCCTGCCACCCCTGCCACCCCTGCCACCCGGACCACCGCTGCCACCCGGACTACCCGAGCCACACGGGCCACTGGAGGCACCCTGTGCGTTGGGGCCGTCGCCGTCTTCGTGGCCGCCCGGACCGTCCAGGGACATGGGATCACCCAAGCCGCCCGAGCCGTCCAGGGCCGCCGTGCCACCCGGACCGTCCAGGGACATGGAATCGCCCAAGCCGCCCGGACCGTTCAGGGCCACCGTGCCGCCCGAGCCGTCCAGGGCCACCGGACCGCTCCCGGCACCCGGGGCGCCCAGGCCGGTCGGGCCGGTAGGGCCGGTCGGGCTCGGGTTGGTAGGGCTCGGGTTGGTAGGGCTCGGGTTGGTAGGGCTCGGGTTGGTAGGGCCGGTAGGGCTCGGGTTGGTCGCGTTGGTCGGGCCGATCGGGTCGCCCAGGCCCGTCGGGCCGCCGGACCGCTCCCCCGACAGCTCCATGCCCGCCGCCGGTTCGGGACGCCGCGCCCCACGGCCCCCGGCGTACGCCTCGATATGCTCGGAGACCTCGGCGCCCGCCGCCGGCAGGCGCGCCCACACCGTCTTGGTACCGGGGCGGTACGTGATGCCCCAGGCCTCCGAGAGCGCGGCGACGAGCCGCAGGCCGCGTCCGCACTCGGGGGTCTCGTGCGGCGTCTCGTCGTGGTCGCCGCTCCTGGGTGCCCGGGAGGGGTGGTGGTCCGTGGCCTCGACGACCAGGGTGCCGGTCTCCTCCAGCCGGCAGGCCACCTCGACGTCGGTGCCGGCGTGCACGACGGCGTTGGTGACCAGTTCGCTGACGACCACCAGGACGTCGGCGGCGAGATGCTCGGTCAGCCGTTCCGTGCCGGGCAGGGCGAGCTCGGACCAGTCGGCGAGCGCGGCCCGCACCATCGCGCGGGCCGCGCCCGGCGCCAGGGAGCTTCCGAGCAGGGTCACGTGCGTCCGCGCGCACTCCTGGGCGTATGCCTCAGCAGTGGGCGCGGGCACTCCACTGGCGCGGGAGACGGTCTCCCGTTGCGTCGGAATGGCCCCCATGGACGGCTCCCCGGGCAGTTCGTGCGAATACCTCGCAGTCGATGCCGACAGAGTGACAGACCGACCCCGTCCATGAGCGCCGAGTTACCGAAGTGGGCCGCCACGAGTGAGAACCGTGCTAGGCGGACGTTCGAAGACAGCCGGAAGACGGACAGTTTCGAGCATCGGCCGAGCAGACCGCGACGCCGGCCCGCCCCACGCCCGGCCCGCTCGGGGCCGCCTCGCCCGCCCTACGCCTCGCGCGAGCCGTCGTACATCTCCTCGATCAGGTGCTTGTACTCCCGCTCCACCACCGGCCGCTTCAGCTTCAGGCTCGGCGTGATCTCCCCGTGCTCGATGTCGAGGTCGCGGGGCAGCAGGCGGAACTTCTTGATGGTCTGCCAGCGCTGGAGGCCCTCGTTGAGCTCCTTGACGTAGCCGTCGACCATCTCGACGGTCGCCGGTGCCGCGACGATCTCCGCGTACGGCCTGCCCTCGAGGCCGTTCTCCTTCGCCCACTCAGTGATCGCGATCTCGTCGAGGGCGATGAGGGCGGTGCAGAAGTTCCGGTCGGCGCCGTGCACCAGGATGTTGGAGACGTAGGGGCAGACCGCCTTGAACTGGCCCTCGACCTCGGCGGGCGCGATGTACTTGCCGCCCGAGGTCTTGATGAGGTCCTTCTTGCGGTCGGTGATGCGCAGGTAGCCGTCGGGAGACAGCTCGCCGATGTCGCCGGTGTGGAACCAGCCGTCCGGCTCCAGGACCTCGGCGGTCTTCTCGGGCAGCTTGTGGTAGCCCTCCATGATGCCGGGGCCGCGCAGCAGGATCTCGCCGTCGTCCGCGATGCGCACCTCGGTGCCGGGCAGCGGCTTGCCGACCGTGCCGGTGCGGTAGGCCTCGCCGGGGTTGACGAAGGACGCGGCGGAGGACTCGGTGAGGCCGTAGCCCTCGAGGACGTGGATGCCGGCGCCGGCGAAGAAGTAGCCGATGTCGGGGGCGAGGGCGGCAGAGCCCGACACGCAGGCGCGCAGGCGGCCGCCGAAGGCCTCGCGGATCTTGGCGTAGACGAGCTTGTCGGCGACGGCATGCTTGGTGCGCAGTCCGGCGGGCGCGCTCGCGGTGCCGGTGCGCTTGAAGTTGTCCTGGGTGACCTTGGCATACTCGCGGGCGACGCCGGAGGCCCACTGGAAGATCTTGTACTTGGCTCCGCCGCCCGCGCGGGCCTTGGCGGCGACGCCGTTGTAGACCTTCTCGAAGATGCGCGGCACGGCCGCCATGTAGGTCGGCTGGACGACCGGCAGGTTCTCGATGATCTTGTCGACGCGGCCGTCGACGGCGGTGACGTGACCGACCTCGATCTGGCCGGAGGTCAGCACCTTGCCGAAGACGTGCGCGAGCGGCAGCCACAGGTACTGCACGTCGTCCCCGGTGACCAGGCCGGTCGCGGCGATCGCCTTCGCCATGTACGACCAGTTGTCGTGCGGGAGGCGGACGCCCTTGGGCCGGCCGGTGGTGCCGGAGGTGTAGATGAGGGTGGCGAGCTGGTCCTTGGTGAGCGCGCCGACCCGCTTCTCGACCAGCTCGGGGTCCTTCTCCAGGCGGGCCGCGCCGAGGGCCTCCAGGGCGCCGAGGGTGAGGACCCAGTCCTCGCTGGTGTCGGCGCCGGCCGCGTCGATCACGACGACGTGGGTGAGGTCGGGCAGCTCCGCCTTCTTCTCCCTGGCCTTGGCGAGCTGCGCGGCGTCCTCCGCGATCAGCACCTTGCTCTCGGAGTCGGAGAGGATGTACGCCGACTCGTCGGCGTTGGTCTGCGGATAGACGGTGGTCGTCGCCGCGCCCGCGCACATGATGCCGAGGTCGGCCAGGATCCACTCCAGCCGTGTGGCGGAGGCCAGCGCCACGCGCTGCTGCGGCTGGATGCCCAGCTCGATCAGGCCGGCCGCGATCGCGTAGACCCGTTGGGCCGCCTGCGTCCAGGTCAGCGACTTCCAGTCGTCCGGCCCCTCGCCCGAGGCCGACGGCACCGGATAGCGGTACGCCTCGGCGTCCGGCGTGGCCGCCACCCGCTCCAGGAAGAGTCCCGCCACGGAGGGCGGACGGTTCTCGATCAGTGTCTGTGTGTCGCTCACGACATCCTCCGTGGGCCCGCGACGGTGCGGCCTGCTCGATGCGGCCGGCTCAGGTGCGGCTGGTTCAGGTGTGACTGGGTTCAGGTGGCAGCTTCAGGTGTGGCGGAATCGCTCTCGGGCGGTTGTTCAGGCGTTGTTTAACTCGCGAGTAACTAGCGAGCAGGCATCAGAGTAAAGGGCGACCGGCCCGCGCGTAAGTCTCCGCGCCCTGTCACTTCATACAGAGGCCCACCCGTGACATGCGAAGGGGCCCGCCGCGCTGTCGCACGGCGGGCCCCTTCGTGTCCGTTTCGCCGGGGTGGGCGGGACACGCCGCGAGGACGGTCGCGGTTACTTCTTGCCCTTGCCCGACCCCGCGCTGTCGTCGCTGGACAGAACCGCGATGAAGGCCTCCTGCGGAACCTCCACGGAGCCCACCATCTTCATCCGCTTCTTGCCTTCCTTCTGCTTCTCCAGCAGCTTCCGCTTACGGGAGATGTCACCGCCGTAGCACTTGGCGAGGACGTCCTTGCGGATGGCGCGGATCGTCTCGCGGGCGATCACCCGGGAGCCGATGGCGGCCTGGATGGGCACCTCGAAGGCCTGGCGCGGGATGAGCTCGCGCAGCTTGGCGACGAGCCGCACCCCGTACGCGTACGCCGCGTCCTTGTGGGTGATCGCCGAGAAGGCGTCCACCTTGTCGCCGTGCAGCAGGATGTCGACCTTGACCAGGCTGGAGGTCTGCTCGCCGGTGGGCTCGTAGTCGAGGGAGGCGTAGCCGCGCGTCTTCGACTTCAACTGGTCGAAGAAGTCGAAGACGATCTCCGCGAGCGGGAGGGTGTAGCGGATCTCCACCCGGTCCTCGGAGAGGTAGTCCATGCCGAGCAGGGTGCCGCGCCGGGTCTGGCACAGCTCCATGATCGCGCCGATGAACTCGGTCGGCGCCAGGATCGTGGCGCGCACGACCGGCTCGTAGACCTCGTTGATCTTCCCCTCGGGGAACTCGCTCGGGTTGGTGACGGTGTGCTCGACGCCGTCCTCCATGATCACGCGGTAGACCACGTTGGGCGCGGTGGCGATCAGGTCGAGGCCGAACTCGCGCTCCAGCCGCTCGCGGATCACGTCGAGGTGCAGCAGGCCCAGGAAGCCGACGCGGAAGCCGAAGCCGAGGGCCGCGGAGGTCTCCGGCTCGTAGACGAGGGCGGCGTCGTTGAGCAGGAGCTTGTCCAGCGCCTCGCGCAGCAGGGGGTAATCCGAGCCGTCCAGCGGGTACAGGCCGGAGAAGACCATGGGCCTGGGGTCCTTGTAGCCGCCGAGCGCCTCCTCGGCGCCCTTGTGCATGCTGGTGACGGTGTCACCGACCTTTGACTGGCGGACGTCCTTCACGCCGGTGATCAGATACCCCACCTCGCCGACACCGAGGCCGTCGGCGGAGAGCATCTCCGGCGAGTTGGTGCCGATCTCCAGCAGCTCGTGCGTGGCGTTGGTGGACATCATCCGGATCCGCTCGCGCTTGTTGAGCTGGCCGTCGATGACACGGACGTACGTCACGACACCGCGGTAGGAGTCGTAGACGGAGTCGAAGATCATCGCGCGGGCGGGGGCGTCCTTGACGCCGACCGGGGCCGGGACCTCGGCGACGACCTTGTCCAGCAGCGCCTCGACCCCGAGCCCGGTCTTGGCGGAGACCTTGAGCACGTCGTCGGGGTCGCAGCCGATCAGGTTGGCGAGTTCCTCGGCGAACTTCTCGGGCTGCGCGGCCGGCAGGTCGATCTTGTTCAGCACGGGGATGATCGTGAGGTCGTTCTCCATCGCCAGGTAGAGGTTGGCGAGGGTCTGGGCCTCGATGCCCTGGGCGGCGTCGACGAGGAGGATGGTGCCCTCGCACGCGGCCAGCGACCGCGAGACCTCGTAGGTGAAGTCGACGTGCCCCGGCGTGTCGATCATGTTGAGGATGTGCGTGTCGGTCTTGTCGTGGGTGGGCGCCCACGGCAATCGCACCGCCTGGGACTTGATCGTGATGCCGCGCTCGCGCTCGATGTCCATGCGGTCGAGGTACTGGGCGCGCATCTGCCGCTGCTCCACCACACCGGTCAACTGGAGCATCCGGTCGGCGAGCGTGGACTTGCCGTGGTCGATGTGCGCGATGATGCAGAAGTTGCGGATCAGCGCCGGGTCTGTACGGCTCGGCTCGGGCACATGGCTGGGGATCGCGGGCACGCAGGGTCCTGATTCTTGAGGCGTCCGCAGTGTCTGCGGTCTCGGGTCGGATCTATACGTAGCCTCCATCGTCCCACGGGTGGGGCGCTGGGATGGGTTTGGGACGGGTCGAGGGCGGGGGCGGGGCTCGATCGGGGTCGGACCGAGGCCGGGTTTGGGTGGCCGGTCGGGCCGCTGGTAGTGTGGGGGGCTGTGTCTCTTGCCCTCTCAGCGCGAGGCACTCCTTCAAGAAATCATCGGCACGGGACCCTCGCGGCCTCGTGCCTGAACCTGCAGAGGCTCATTCGTGGCGAACATCAAGTCCCAGATCAAGCGGAACAAGACCAACGAGAAGGCCCGGCTGCGCAACAAGGCCGTCAAGTCCTCTCTGAAGACCGCGATCCGCAAGGCCCGTGAGGCCGCTGCCGCGGGTGACGTCGAGAAGGCCACCGAGTACCAGCGCGTCGCTTCGCGCCAGCTCGACAAGGCCGTCTCCAAGGGCGTCATCCACAAGAACCAGGCCGCCAACAAGAAGTCGGCGCTGGCGACGAAGGTCGGCGCGCTCAAGGGCTGAACCCCTCATCTGGTCTGATCGCCGGAAGGACCCAGAGCGGGCCCTCTCTCATCCGCTCCCGTCCGGCACCCAAGGATCCATGCGCGGCCTGCGTTCGCCACGCGGGCATGGATCCGCAAGCTTGATTCGAAGGCCCCGGTGGCCGTCCTTCCCCAGGACGGACGGCGGGGCCTTCGGTCTGTGCGCGGCCCCTACGCCCGGCCTCGCGACCGCGCGATGGTCACCACGGCCTTCGGTCCGTACGCGGCCCTACGCCCGGCCTCGCGACCGCGCCGCCCGCGCGATGGTCACCACGGCCTTTTCCAGGGCGTACTCGGGATCGTCTCCGCCGCCCTTGACTCCGGCGTCCGCCTCGGCCACCGCGCGCAGGGCCACGGAGACGCCGTCCGGTGTCCAGCCGCGCATCTGCTGCCGGACGCGGTCGATCTTCCACGGCGGCATCCCCAGCTCGCGGGCGAGGTCGGCGGGGCGTCCGCCGCGGGCGGAGGACAGCTTGCCGATCGCCCGCACGCCCTGGGCCAGGGCGCTGGTGATCAGCACCGGCGCCACTCCGGTCGCCAGCGACCAGCGCAGCGCCTCCAGGGCCTCCGCCGTCCGTCCCTCGACCGCGCGGTCGGCGACCGTGAAGCTGGAGGCCTCGGCCCGACCCGTGTAGTACCGCCCGACGACCGCCTCGTCGATCGTGCCCTCGACGTCCGCCGTCAGTTGGGAGACCGCCGAGGCCAGCTCACGCAGGTCGCTGCCGATCGAGTCGACCAGCGCCTGGCCCGCCTCGGGGGTGGCCGACCGCCCGGCGGTACGGAACTCCGTCCGGACGAAGGCCAGCCGGTCGGCGGGCTTCGTCATCTTCGGACACGCCACCTCGCGCGCGCCCGCTTTGCGGGCGGCGTCCAGCAGGCCCTTGCCCTTCGCGCCGCCCGCGTGCAGCAGGACGAGGGTGATCTCCTCGGCGGGTGCGCCGAGATAGGCCTTCACGTCCTTGACCGTGTCGGCGGACAGGTCCTGCGCATTGCGTACGACCACGACCTTGCGCTCGGCGAAGAGCGAGGGGCTGGTGAGCTCGGCGAGGGTGCCGGGCTGCAACTGATCGGGGGTCAGGTCGCGCACGTCCGTGTCGGCGTCGGCGGCCTTCGCGGCGGCCACCACCTCCTGCACGGCACGGTCGAGCAGGAGGTCCTCCTGGCCCACGGCAAGGGTCACCGGGGCGAGAGGGTCGTCATTCGCAGTCTTCCTGGCCATCGCGACAAGCATCGCACGCACCACTGACAGCGGATCCCGCTCCCGGGGCCACGGAGGCCCAGGGGGCCCACAGGGACCCACGGGGACCAACAGGAACCCACGGACCCACGGGACTACGGCTCCTCGCGCCAGCCCTCCCACTCGCCCGCGAACGCGTCCAGCTCGCCGGGGTCCAGCCGTTTCTCCTCGTCGCGCAGGACGACGAGCCACTGGGCGTCCTCGGCGTCGTCCTCGCCGGCCAGGGCGTCCCGGACGAGCCGGGGCTCCTCGTCGGTCCCGAACCGCTCCCCGAGCACCTGGACCACCTCCTCCGCGGCGTCGCGGTCGGGCAGCACCAGTACATGTCTCACATCACTCACGGGTGCCATTGTCGGACACGGGGCGGCAGACGGGCCGCCAGGTCCGTCCCGGCACGGGTGCGGGCCGCCAGGTCCACGAGTATCCCCGGTTGCCCGAATCGACCGCTCCGGGCATGATTCCGCCAGCCGGGGCCGAACCTCGCTCAGGGCCGGGTCGCCTCACAGCCGGGGCCGGGTCGCCGAGCGGGCCGCACCACCACCGGGAGCGGGCCGCACCACCGCCGGGAGCGGTCCGCACCACCGCCGGGAGCGGGCCGCACCACCATCGCGACCGGATCTCCTCACAGCCGGCGCGCGGTGGGCACCCGGTCGAGGGTGATGCCGAAGTGGTCCCGGTACGCCGCGAGTACCTCCTCGTCCGTGGCCGGCTCACGCTCCTCCCGCGCGCCGTCGGCCGTCGTGAACGTGAGCCTGCGGCCGCTGAGCGTGACCCTCCCTCCGTCCTCCGTGACCCGCGAGCAGACCGGCGACTGGACGAAGTGCGACTGCGGCGAGGTGCTGTGCCACCACGCGCCGGACACGAAGTCGCCGAGCACCCGCGGGCGCGGCTCCACCCGGTACACGGGCTTCCCGTCACGCAGCACGTCCAGGTCGGCCGCCCGGGCCGAGTCGTGCCCGCCGCGCACGCCGGCCGCGTCCGGACCCGCCTCGACGACCCGGAACGTGCCGCCGGGATCCTCCTGCTCACCCCGCTCCCCGAACGCCAGCGGACCGTGGCTGTGCGCCCCGAACCCGACGTCGGCGAGCAAGTCGCCCCCGTCCACCGTCCGCACCCGCAGTGCCAGATGGTCGTACGGGATCCCCAGCCGGCGGCCCCCGTCCCCGTACACCCGCGCCGCAAGCAGGGTGACCTCGTACCCGAGCGCCGTGAGCAACGCACCGAAGAGGCCGTTGAGTTCGTAGCAGAAGCCGCCCCTTCGCGCGCCCAGCACCTTGTCCAGCAGCCGCTTCTCCTCGAGCACGATCTCCTCGCCCAGATGGACGGAGAGGTTCTCGAACGGCACCGTCCGCAGATGACGCCGGTGCAGCTCGCGCAGGACGTCGACGGTGGGCCACGCCGGGTACTGGACGCCCAGCCGGCTGAGGTAGGCGTCGACCTGTACGGAATCCATGGCCTCAGTCTCCCGCGACCCGCAGCGCCCCGCCCGTGCCGACGACCGCCAGCGCCCCGTCCCGGTCCGTCCGCAGCACCATCGCGCCCTGGGCACGCAGCGCGCCGACGGTGCCGGGGGCCGGATGCCCGTAGCCGTTGTCCGCACCGCAGCTGATGAGCGCCAGGCGTGGGGCCACCTTCCGTATCAGGCCGGGATCCTGGTGGGCGGAACCATGATGGGCCACCTTGAGGACATCGACCCCCTCCAGTGCCCCCGCCGCCGGTGAGCGCGCCAGCCGCTGCTGGGCCGGCGGCTCCAGGTCCCCGAGCAGCAGCAGACGCAGCCCCGCCGACCGCACCAGGAGTGTGACGCTGGCGTCGTTGGGACCTTCAGCGGTCGGGGCCGTGCTCGTCGGTGGGCTCGGTGGTGGCCAGACCACCTGCCAGGAGAGCGAGCCGGCCCGCCGCTGTTCCCCCGCGGCGGCGTGCCGCAGGGGAATCCGCCGTGCCGCCGCCTGTTCGCGGACGGACTCGGCCTGGTCCGCGGGCTCTTCGAGGGCGGTGGTCTCGATCGCACCCACCGAACGCCCCCGCAACACCCCGGGCAGGCCCGCCACATGATCGGCGTGGGCGTGTTCTTCGCGTTCAGGGTGTCTCATGAGACATCGGGTCCTGCCGTTCGCTGCTGGTGAGAGGCGGGGCGCTCGGGTTGAAGCGCGGACGGGTGCTGGCGGGGAGTGAGACAGCGCCGCAGTCATTCCCGGGGCTTTCTGCGCTGGGCTCCGATTCCGACGACGACCGTTGCGGGGCGTTCGGTGAGCTCGTCTCGGAGGGCTTCGTTGTCGTGGTGCAGGGCCGCGATGGCGATCGCTGCAGCCTTGAGCTGCCGCTCGAGGCGGGTGCATTCCTTGGTCTTGGCGGTGAGCCTTTTGCGGAGGTCGGTGATGGTCTCGTCGCGTCTGGCTTCACCTGGGGTGGTCTTGCCGTGCTCGGCGATGTGCGCGTCCCAGTCGGTGAGGATGCGGTGAGCTCGGTTCATGGTGGCCCGGCTGACCTGGGCCTCTCGCCAGAGGTTTTCCTTGGTCAGCCTGCCGTCGGTCCTTTCGGGCCGACCGGCGAACAGCCGCTCCATGGCGAGTCTGAGGCTTTGGGCGGTCTTGGGACTCACCTGGTCTTCGAGTGGAGAGGCCGAGTTGCTTGTCATGCCGGTGACTCCTTGGCCATGTCCAGGACAGCTTCGACGCGCTTCACCTCTCGGGTGATCACTTCTTTCCGGCATTTCGGCAGGTTGGGGGTCTGCAGGAGCTTGAGCTGGGTGCGGCGGTGGGAGTCGTGGATGGGGATGTGTTCGATGCCGATCATGCTGTTGCCGCATCGGTCGGGTCGGCAGCGTTCGTCCAGCGGGCCGGTATGACCGTCGGGCACGATCGCGTCCTCAAGACAGACGGCGCCGGCCGGGTTGGTGCCGTCGTAGGTGCAGTTGTTCAGGGTGCCGAAGCGGATAGGGATGCGGGCCTTGCGGAGAAAGTCTTCTTCGACCCGAGCCCCTCCGCCCTTGGCCCGGACGCTGACTGTGACCTGGTCGAAGGCGTCTTTGACCCGTTCGGCGCCAGGACCGAAGCCAATCGGTTTGCCGCTCTTGTGCAGGCTGTAGAGCTCCTTAAGCCTGCGGAACTTGGCGATCTCGATGGAGTCCTTGAGGTGTTCGGCCCAGGAACTGTCCGCGGCCGCGTAAGCGAGGGTGGAGGCGTTGGCGAGGGCTCTGGTGGCGAAGTGTTTGAGCTGCATGCCCAGCGCGATCTCGGAGCCGGCGAACTGGTCGGTGAGCATTGCCATGGTGTGACGGAACATGTGGGGGCGGATGTAGCCGCCCGGGATCTGCTCCAGGCCGGACCAGTCGCGGCCCTGGTTCACGAAGGTGACGAACGCTTCGATCATCTGGACACCGTCGAGGGACTCAGCGTCGTTCTTGCGATGCAGCGGAGCGAAGATCCTTTCGGGGTGTGCGGTGACGGCTTCCGCAACGGTGATGGCTTCGGCAATCGGCTCGGCGATCCACCAGTGCTTGCGGGGCAGGTTGGAGTTGCCCTTGCGGAGAGTCGAGGCGATGGCCGGCGAGTTGTAGTGCTCGACGACGCTTCCTCGGATGATCTCCTGGGCCTCGGAGTCCCGCATCATCGAGAACGCGATGACCAGGATGAATGCGGCGTTTCGCAGCATGATGCGGAGCCGGTGGAGGTCGTAGGGGTCGATGCCCGGGTGCCATGGCCCTCGGGTGCCGTCGGGGCGGGTGATCTCTGCGAGGTTCTCGATAAGACCTTGGTGGGTGACTCGTCCCTCGGCGACGGCTTGGAGGACCTTGGCCCGGCGTCGCGCTGAGGCGACAGCCCCAGGCCTGAACAGACCGCCGTGCCGTTCTGCCTTGACGCCGAGATTCAGGGCCATCAGCCGCCAGTTGACCTCCGGCAACTGTCCGGCCGGCCGGTCGGCTGCGAAGTGGACGGGGATGTTGTTGGCGGGGTCGGCGAGCCAGGTGTCCAGCTCGGCTTCCTTGCCGGCCACCGACGACTGGGCGGTGGCCTGCAGTTCTTGATAGCGCCGGCCCGCGCGAAGAACGTCGCTCGAGAAGACGTGGATGAAAGCCCAGGCCGCTTTGATCAGGGGGAACCAGATCTGCGGCGGGATGACGGGGGTCGAAAGGTCGGTGGCGACGACGTACTCGGACACGGTGCGGGCGCTCTTGCCGGGCCAGAGGTCTTCGGTCGGCCAGGGCAGGCTGAGTGCGGGAGCGATGGCGGTCATCCGCTGCAGCAGGGCAACGTGACTGCAGATCGTGGCAGGCCGGTAAGCCTTGCTGCCCTTCATGCTTTTGATGCGTCGCCGCAGGTCAACAGCTGTCCACTGGTCCGAGTAGCGGGGTAGATCGTTCTCTTCGGCCCAGTCGAGGAGCCCGCGCATGTAGGACATGTTGTTGCTGACGCTGGCCACTTCGGCGCCTTCCGACCCGACGGAGATCCCCGCCTTGAGGACGGCCTCGTGGGTAGGGTTCATCAAGATCATGAGCATTTCGCGGGCCAGCAGGTTCCAGTAGGGGTCGGCGAGCTTCCCGCTGAAGCGCATGCGCCAGGTGCCGACATTCTCGTTCGCAGGACGCCTGATGACCCCGTTGAAATCCCAGATTCCGGTGTCCCCGAAGAGCGGGACGCGGGCGGACTTCAGCAGAGGTCGACCCTGGACAACTGGCTCGTCGACGCGGAAGAGCGGTGCGCGAAGTTGCTGAGGCAGGGTCTGGATCATGAATCGAACTCCGCGTGCGCGACGAGCGGCAGGTCGAGGGACGCCTCGCCGGCCTCGATGTGCTTGCGGGCGATCGCCTTGTCCTCGTCTGATCGGTCGGCAAGAACTGCCCGCAGGTTGACGTAGCTCTGGCCCCAGAGCCGGGTGAAGACCAGTGGCGTCAGTCGCCGTCTCATGCGTTCCAAGTGATCCTGAAATAGCAATAGTTGGGGCAGCTGGCTGGGCATGATCCAGGCGTTTCGGCATTCGAGGCAGCGCAAGGGGGCAACCGCGCAGAGTTCACCGGGCCGGCTGAACGGGGACTCCCAGGGGTTGACGCAGTGGGACAGCCCCATGTCGAGCTGACCCTGCACGATGTCAGAGGCCGTGTCCCCGTCCAGTCCCAGCTGGTGGAGCCGGTCGGAGTCAGTGGCGAGGCCGGCTGCGTCCGGCGAGACCACGGTGGGGCCTTGCGGCTGGTCCACCGCCTTGCCGAACCAGTGATCCTGCGCGGTGGTGATCACCTCGCCGGACAGGATCCGCAGCGTGGTGCCCTGCGCGTAGTGCCCCTTGAACGTCTCCTCAAGGTGGTCGTCGGCCGCCGCGCTGATCCGCCCACCGGTCGCGATGGCCTTCTCCACCTTCGTGGACTTCCTCATGCGTCCGATGTGCGGCTCTCCGGTCACCTTGACGCCGACCGAGTCGAGCCAGGCCACGAACGTGGCGTTAGGAACGGAGAAGTTCCAGTAGTCGAAGGCGAGAACGTCGTCCGGGCGGACCACAGCCCGGACGAACAGCGAGCCGGTCAACTGCGGCGCTCTGGCACGGACTCGTGCGGTGACATCCAGGAGCCGGCGGACCACGGTACTGGTCTCGCGTCGAGGCCGGTCGGTGAACACCTTCTCGCCCTCCTCGTCCTCCGAGGCCGTGGCAGCCGCATCACGGAAGGCTCGGTGGCGAAGCCGCTCGGCCCGGTTCTTCAGCAGCGTCAGCCGCACTCCCTTGGGCAGAAACTCCACGTCGTCCTCACCGAAGCCGGTGACTTCCTCGGCTGCGTGCCCGGTGGTGTCCATCAGCAGGACCCGGAAGGGGTGGAGATCCAGCGTCGTCGGATAGAGCTGTGCGACGAGCCGTCTCGCGAGCTGGCTCGTCGCCGTTCTCGAGGTCACGATGCCGTCCGTGCCGGCCACGAGCGCGCGTAAGTCCTCGGGCCACTGGCTGGGCGTCGGCAGTGCGGCCCGGATATCCGCCGGTTCGACCTGTCCCTGGGACAGCCCCCAGAGCAGGTCAGGGACGTTGGTCCAGCTGCCTTGACGAGGGTCTTGCCCCTGGCTCGCCAGGGCCCACCCGGCCGTCAGGCGCGTCTCCAGAGCACGGATGCAGTTCCAGGCGGCCCGGAGCATCGCCTGCTTGTCAGCCCGGGTGAACTCATCCCTCTCGTTAGACTCGCCCCAGGAGATCAGCATCGGTCCGCGAGCGATGCGGACCAGCACGGGATCGACCGTTCGATCCGCGTGGTCGTCGCGTCGGATGATCAGCGTCCGCAGCGAGCTGGCGAGGTAGCCCGGAGATTTCGACCCGGTCTTGTAGCCCTCCGGCAAGGACCTTTCCCACCGGATCAGAGCGTCCACCAGCTCAGGACTGGCCAGGGTAAGCCCGCGGGCGTCGGCGCCGAAGGCCGTCGTCATGTCCTTGCAGAACCTGTGGATCGCCCGCCGGTAGGCCGGCGCCCAGCCGGTGATCTGCGTTGCGGCGACGTACTCGAGCCACTCGTCCGCGAGCTGTGCAGCAAGCCGAGGGCATCCGTAGTCCGAGGGGTCAATGTGCTGGAAACCGGACTTGTGAGCCATCGCCCTGATGCCCACGCTGCCCGGGCCGACAGGATGTTCCGCCGCCTTGCGGATCGCCTCGGCCTTCCAGGCAGGGTGTCCCATCAGCCCACCTCCGCAGGCTGGCGGGCGGCCCGCATGGCATGCGCGGCGATCTGTGCGTAGGTGGCGTCGTCGTCGCCGACCCAGCCCTTGAACGCGGCCTCGAATTCGTTCACCAGGTCATCCGTGTACTGGAGGTAGGCGTAGGTGGTCTCTGGGCTGGAATGCCCCAGCCTGCGGCTGACGATCAGCAGCGGGTTGTAGCGGATGTGACCGGTCAGGTAGGAGCGGTGCCTCCGGCGGCGGGCAGCAGGGTCCGGTTCCTCGCCGTCCATCTGGTTCTCCAGGTAGGTCAGCATCTGGAGGGCGTAGGTGTGCCGGAGGTCGTGCCATCGCCAGCGCTTCCTGGGCAGGGGAGGTGTCGTCTCGTCCCGCAGATCCTGCATGCGGCGCCAGGCGGCATGGCGGTAGCGCTTCCATGAGTCGGCGCCGGGCATCAGGCCACCGCGGCAGATGAAGACCGTCAGGGCCTCCAGGCCGAACTCGCCTTCACGGACGGTGATCCGCCGCAGGTCGGCATCCATGGCGGACATCTCGTACTCGTGCTCGACGCCGTCGAGGACGCCGCGGACCTGGCCGTCTGCGATCCGTGTCACGACGAACAGGTCCCGGTGCTTGCGCCCCAGGGTCTTGGCCGCCGCCTGGGCGATCTCCTGACGCTCGAGGAGGCAGTAGGTCTCCACCGAGTCAACGGCATCCGACGGGACGTAGACCGTGCGGCTCTTGCCGTATTTGGCGCATGCCTGGACGGTGAACTCGGCTCCGTAGTCCGCACCTTGATCACCAATGCCGAGTTCCGGAAGCAGAACGGTGGCCCATTCCCTCCATCGCGTCCCCGAGCCCAGGGCCAGGTCGGCAGCAGCGCGGTTCCGGTGTGGCGCCGATCCACGGAAGGACCGGTTGACGTGGGTGTTCATCAGCTCGCCCCCGAAACCGACATCCCGGAAGTACCGGAACTGCTCGAAGGTCATGTGGCGGATGTCCATGCCCATGCGGACCCGCGGGCTCAATGCATTCCTGCCGCGGGCCGCCAGCCGAACCGGCCGCCTGACCAGGTGCTTTTCATCGACCAGGTAGCCGTAGAACTGGTCGATCAGCCCGGACTCCTTCGTCCAGGCCGACCCTCCGATCGGCTTCCTCTGCAGCTCGGTCCGCAACTTCCGGTAGGCGACCAGGTCCGACTCCGTAGCGCCCAGCAGGTCACTCCCGCGCTTGGCCTGGTGCCGATCCACCCGGGTGAGGATTCGCCCGTAATCCCTCATCGTGGATGCCTCAAGATCGGCGTACGACATCGACCGGGCCCACGAGTTCAGAGGCTCGATGGGCATCATCGACTCGTCGTCGAGGTAAATCGGGGTGCCATCGGAGATCGCCCGTCGCTCCAGAAGCGCGGCCGCTTCCGCTCCGGACAGGACATCACTCACCAGATACCGCTGGACCAGTGCTGCATCAACCGAGAACAGGTGCACCTGGTCCTCCGCCCGTATGAGTTAGGAGACGAGGTGTACCAGCGATCAACCTGCCTGCCAGGCGATCTTCATTACCCCGAGCGATGCGTAATGAGACAGATCTGAAAAGCCCCAAGAAGAAGTGGGTCAGCACCACGAGCGGGACCCGGGTGATGCCGAGCGAGCGCAGGCAGTGGTCGACCAGCGCCGGGTCGGGCCCGGTGTCCACCACGACGCCCGCGCCCTCACCCGCCGCGAGCACCATGGCGTCGCCCTGGCCCACGTCGCACATCACCATCCGCCAGCCCGGCGGAGGCCACCCCGTGATCACCCGGGCCAGTGGCGGCGGCCGCACCACCGCCAGCACCAGCAGCACCGCGCACACACCGCACCACCAGGGATGCCGCAGCAACCGCCGGCCGACGAGCAGTACGCCCAGCGTGACGAGGGCGAGCAGCGCCGCCCCGGTCCAGTCGCCCGGCCAGTCCACTCCCGCGCCGGGCAGCGCGGCCCCCGTGCGGGCGATCCCCGCGATCCACTCGGCCGGCCAGCCCCCGCACCAGGCCAGCCCCTTGGCCACCGGCATCGCCACCGGCGCCGTGGCCAGCGCCGCGAAGCCCAGCACCGTGGCCGGCGCGACCGCGAACTCCGCGAGCAGGTTGCACGGCACCCCCACCAGACTCACCCGCGCCGACAGCACGGCGACGACCGGCGCGCACAGGGCCTGCGCCGCACACGCGGCTGCCAGCGCCTCGGCGAGCCGCGGCGGGACCCCGCGCCGTTGCAACGCCGCGCTCCACCGCGGGGCGAGCGTGAGCAGCGCGCCGGTGGCCAGCACGGAGAGCAGGAAGCCGTAACTGCGGGCCAGCCCCGGGTCGTACAGCACCAGGAGCAGCACGGCCGTCGCCAGCGCCGGCAGCAGCGATCTGCGCCGTCCGGTGGCCAGGGCGAGCAGGGCGACGGCCCCGCAGGCGGCCGCCCGCAGCACGCTCGGGTCGGGCCGGCAGACGACAACGAAGCCGAGGGCGAGCACCCCGCCGAGCAACGCGGTCGTCCGCAGGGAGATACCGAGACGGGGAGCCAGGCCCCGGCGCTCGCTGCGCTGGGCCAGCCCGGGCGGTCCGAGCAGCAGGGCGAGCACGATCGTGAAGTTGGCTCCGGACACGGCCAGCGTGTGCGCGAGGTCGGTCTCCTTGAACGCCTCCTCCAGCTCCGGCGTGATCCGCGAGGTGTCCCCGACGACCAGGCCCGGCAGCAGCGCCCGCGCGTCCTCCGGCAGCCCGTCGGTGGCCTCCCGCAGCCCGGCCCGCAGCCGTCCCGCGAACCGCTGGGCGCCCGACGGCCGGGCCACCACCTCCGGCGCTCCCCGGCCGCCCCGCACGCGCAGCACGGCCGCGATCCGGTCCCCGCTCGCCCTCGGGGGCGCCGCCCGGGCGGTGACGCGGAGCCTGGTGGTCGGCAGCAGCGCCAGCCAGTGCGGGGCGCCGGGCCCCGCACGGGTGAGCCGCGAATCGGCCGAGGCGTCCCCGGCCGGGTGGGTCCCGTCTTCCCGGCCCACGTCGACGAGCACCAGCACCGGCGTCCGGGTGGTCACAGCCGTCCCGCCCGCCTCCCTCACCCGTCGCACGTCGGCTTCGATCAGCACGGTGGGCGGCACTGCCCGGTTTCCCCGGACGCGGGTCCGGGTGAGGCGGGGATCGGCGGTGACCTCCACCTCGGCGGTGACGGTGGCGTACTGCCGCGCCAGCGCCGGCACGGGCCCCCGGCGCAGGTCCGCGCCGTGCAGTGCGGCCGAGGTGGCCGACGCGGCGACGCAGAGGAGCAGGGCGGCGACCGTCGCCCGGGGCCGTCCGTGCGGTGCCCGGCGCCTTTGTGCCCTCAGCAGCAGGCCGGCCAGGGCCAGAGCGCCGACCACGCCGCCCGGAGCCCACCCGGTCGGCACGTCCGGCATCAGCGCCGCCGTCGCCCAGGCAGCGAGCGCGGGCGGCACCAGCCGCAGGTCCACGGGCCCGTCCTGCCGGGGGTGGGCCGCCCCGAGCCGATGACCGGAAGCGGCGTGCACGGCTGCGCGCGGAAGCCCCGTGCGGCCACGGGGCTCCCCCGGCCCGCTCGGCCGACCCGTCTCCGTCCTCGGCTCCGTCCTCGGCTCCGTCCTCGGCTCCGTCCTCGGTTCCGTACTCATGGCCGCACGAGGTCGCGCAGGTCGGCGAAGCGGCGCTCGCCGATGCCGTTCACCTCGCGCAGTTCGTCCACCGAGCGGAAACCGCCGTGCTGGGTGCGGTAGTCGATGATGTGCCCGGCCAGCACGGGGCCGACGCCCGGCAGGGTGTCGAGCTGGTCGGCCGTCGCCGTGTTGAGGGAGACCGGGGCCGCGGGAGCGGCTCCCGCGGCCGGCCCGCCCGAGCCGCCTGCGACGATGCCGCCCGGGCCGGGCGGCGTGCCCGGCGTCGCAGCGCCGACGATCACCTGCTCGCCGTCCACCAGGAAGCGCGCCTGGTTCAGCCCGTCGGTCTTGGTCCCGGATCGCACACCTCCCGCGGCTCGCAGGGCGTCCGCGACGCGTGACCCTGCCGGAAGGCGGTGGATTCCGGGCTTGCGGACCTTGCCGCCGACGTCCACGACGATCTCGGCCCCGGCCGTGGCCGTGGCCGTGGCCGTGGCTTTGGCCTTGGCCTCGGGCGCGCCGGTGGCGGAACCGCCCCCTGCCGCCTCGTCGCCTCCCCCTGCGCCGTATGCCGCCGCCTCCCGCACCATCTCGGGTGCCGGCACGGGCTGGGTGCGACCGGTCCAGAAGTGCTGCGCGGCGACGACCGCGGCGACGACCAGCAGCACCGTGAGCGCGGCCACGCTGCGCCGCTCCAACCCGCACCTCGTCTGCAGCCACAACGGCATCCGCTCCCGGAGCGCCTGCCCGGCTCGCTCCCGCCAGGGCAACGCGGCGCCCTCCGCAACGACCGGCGCCGCTCCCTCCCCTGCCTCGTCCACCCCGCCTGCTTCCGCAGCCTCCCCTTCCGCCTCTTCCCCCTCGTTCCTCCGAGCCGCGCCACCGTCTCCCGGTCCCCGCGGGTGCTCGGGCCGGCGGGTCCAGGACGGCGGCGGCCCCTTCCCCGACTCGCCCCGCTGTCCGGCGTGTTCGGCACGTCCGGCGCGCCCCGTGGGTCCAACGCGATCGCCATGTCCGGCCTGCTCGGTGTACCCGGCGGGTTCCGTGTGCTCGCTGTACCCGGTGGCTTCGGTCTGCCCAGCGTGCTCGGGATACCCGGCATGCTCCAGGTACCCGGTGTGACCGGTATGCCCGGTATGACCGGTGTGACCGGTGAAGAGCGCCTCCGCGCGTCGGCGGAGCTCCTCTCCCGGCGCATGACGGCGGTCGTGCCGTGCCCGGCCGAGGGACCGGGAGCGGGGCGCGCGGTGATGGCGGAGCCGGCCGTCGGAGGCCGGGGCCCGGCCCGGGCCGCTGGTCGCGGTCGCTGTGCGTGAGCGTGATCGAAGAGCCATGCGACGAGGATCGGACACCTCGGCACACCCGCGACGATCATGCTCGATTCCCGGGGACTACCCGCGGGTTGTGGAAAACTCCGCCCCCCGCCCGGGTGACGCGCGACGGCCCGTCACCGCGACGAGACCACAACCCCCAGCAGCCCGGGCCCCGTATGCGCCCCGATCACCGCGCCGACCTCGCTCACATGCAGGTCGGCCAGCCCGGGCACCCGGTCTCTCAGGCGGTCCGCCAGGGCCGACGCCCGGTCGGGGGCGGCGAGATGGTGGACGGCGATGTCGACGGGTGCGCTGCCCGCGCGGTCGGCGACGATCTCCTCCAGCCGGGCGATGGCCTTGGACGCCGTCCGGACCTTCTCCAGGGGCTCGATGCGGCCGCCGTCCAGCTTCAGCAGCGGTTTCACCGCGAGCGCGGAACCGAACAGCGCCTGGGCCGCCCCGATCCGGCCGCCGCGGCGCAGATAGTCGAGGGTGTCGACGTAGAAGTAGGCAGAGGTGGCAGCGGCGCGCTTCTCCGCGGCCGTGACGGCCTCGTCCACCGTGCCGCCCGCCTCCGCCGCCTCCGCCGCGGCGAGCGCGCAGAATCCGAGGGCCATCGCGATCATCCCGGTGTCCACGACGCGCACCGGTACCGGCGCGTCCCGCGCCGCGACGACGGCCGCGTCGTGCGTACCGGAGAGTTCGGCGGAGAGGTGGAGGGAGACGATGCCGTCGACGCCCGGCCCGGCGATCCTGCGGTAGGTCTCCGCGAAGAGTGCGGGGCTGGGGCGGGAGGTGGTGACCGGCCGCCGTTTCTGCAGGGCCTGGGCCAGCGAGCGGGTCGAGATTTCGGTGCCCTCCTCCAGCGCCCGGTCGCCCAGGACGACGGTCAGGGGGACCGCGGTGATGCCGTGCCGCTCCATCGTCCGGGCCGGGAGGTAGGCCGTTGAATCCGTGACGATAGCGACATGGCGGGACATGAGCTGGAGGTTACCTGGCGTAGCGCCCATACGGCAGCCCGGCCCCGACGACCGGGCGTTCACAGGGTCGTGGTCAGGTCGTGTTCTCCGGCCGGGCCTTCTTCTGCCAGGGATAGACGGGGCTCGGGCCGGGCGGAGTGATGGCGGGCCGCGCGGATTCCTCCGCCGGCTCCTGTCGGGAGGGCCGCGGGGTCTGCGAGGGCTGCGGGGTCTCCGGCCAACTCTGCCGGGCGGCCGGGGCGTCGGTGGCCGGCGCCTCGGGCCAGGGCGGCGGAGCGGCGGCGGGTTCCGTCTCCGTCCAGTGCCGCAGGGCACCGGCCTCGACGTCGATCTGCGCGCTCAGCGAGTCCAGCTCGTCGTCCGCGAAGCGGCGGGCCCGGTCACGGGCCGCCCAGCGCAGGGACTCCGCGGACCGCGTGATGCGCTCGGTGCGCTCGCGCAGCGCCGGGAGGAGCGTGGCGAGGGTGGCGCGGTCCGGCTCGGACTCCAGCCGTCTGAGCTCGGCGTCGAGTTCGAACCCGTGCGCGCTGAGCCGCTCGAAGAGGGCGAGGGACTCCTTGAGGGACTCGTCTTCGGCCACGCCCGCGTGCAGCGCGTCCTGCGTGGCCCGCATCGACGTGCGCAGCGTCAGCCGCAGTTGCGCGAGCTCGCTAGCCGGCCCCACCTGGACGAGGGACTTGGCTCGCAGTGTGTGGTCCTCGACCGTGCGGCGGGCCTGGGTGATCCCGCGGTCCACGGTGCGCTTGGCCGCGCCGACGGCCTTCACCGTGGCGTAGACACCCAGCACGAGGGCGAGCACGAAGAGCAGGGCGAATACCGTGATCACCGCTTCCACGAAGCTCCTCCTCCGAGTGTCCGGCCCGCGCACCGGCGGGCCACGGCGCACTCCGCGCCGCTCTTCCACGGTAAACGCAGCGGGCAGGCCCAGGGTTCCGACAGAACCCCGAACCTGCCCTCAGTGGGCCCCGGGCTCCCCGTAGGGGATGACCCGGAGGGCCCGGTCCCGCCTAGGCGGGGACGATGTTCACCAGCTTCGGCGCCCGCACGATCACCTTGCGGATCCCGGCCCCGCCCAGCGCGGCCACGACCTTCTCGTCGGCCAGCGCCGCCTTCTCCAGGTCGTCCTCGGAGATGGACGGGGCGACCTCCAGCCGCGCCTTGACCTTGCCCTTGATCTGCACGACGCAGGTCACGGTCTCGTCGACGACGTAGGCCGGGTCGGCGACCGGGAAGTCCTGGTGGACGACCGAGTCCGGGTGCCCCAGCTTGCGCCACAGCTCCTCGGCGACGTGCGGGGCCAGCGGCGCGACCAGCAGCACCAGCCGCTCGGCGACCGACCGGGGAACCACGCCGCCCACCTTCGTCAGGTGGTTGTTCAGCTCGGTGACCTTGGCGATGGCGGTGTTGAACCGCATGCCTTCCAGGTCCTGCCGTACGCCGTCGATGGCCTTGTGCAGGGCGCGCAGGGTGTCCGCGTCGACGTCGGCGTCCGCGACGTCCGCGACCGTCACCTCGCCGGTGTTCTCGTCGACGACGTTGCGCCACAGCCGCTGCAGCAGCCGGAACTGGCCCACCACCGCGCGCGTGTCCCACGGCCGGGAGACGTCCAGCGGGCCCATCGCCATCTCGTACAGGCGCAGGGTGTCGGCGCCGTACTCGGCGCAGATCTCGTCGGGGGTGACCGCGTTCTTCAGGGACTTGCCCATCTTGCCCAGCAGCCGGGAGACCTTCTCGCCCTGGTAGTAGTACGCGCCGTCGCGCTCCTCCACCTCGGCGGCCGGCACCGCGATGCCGCGGCTGTCCCGGTAGACGTAGGCCTGGATCATGCCCTGGTTGAACAGCTTGTGGAACGGCTCGGCCGAGGAGACGTGCCCCAGGTCGAACAGGACCTTCGACCAGAAGCGCGCGTACAGCAGGTGCAGCACGGCGTGCTCGGCGCCGCCGACGTACAGGTCGACGCCGCCGTGCGGCATGCCCTCGCGCGGGCCCATCCAGTACTGCTCGATCTCCGGGTCGACCAGCCGCTCGCCGTTGTGCGGGTCCAGGTAGCGCAGTTCGTACCAGCAGGAGCCCGCCCAGTTGGGCATGGTGTTGGTCTCGCGGCGGAACCGGCGGGGGCCGCGGCCGTCGCCCAGGTCCAGGGTGACGTTCACCCAGTCCTCGTTGCGCGACAGCGGCGTCTCGGGCCGCGTGTCCGCGTCGTCCGGGTCGAAGGTGCGCGGGGAGTAGTCCTCGACCTCGGGCAGCTCCAGCGGCAGCATCGACTCGGGCAGGGCGTGGGCGATGCCGTCCTCGTCGTAGACGATCGGGAAGGGCTCGCCCCAGTAGCGCTGGCGGCTGAACAGCCAGTCGCGCAGGCGGAAGTTGACGGTGCCCTCGCCGGCGCCGGTGCGCTCCAGCCACTCGGTGATGCGCTCCTTGGCCTCGACGACGGGCAGGCCGTCCAGGCTGATCTCGTCGTTCGACGAGTTCATGATCTTCGCGTCGTACGACCCGAAGGCGTCCTCCCACGTGGCCGGGTCGGTGCCCCGGCCGTCGGTCGGCTCGACGATGCAGCGGATCGGCAGCTCGAAGGCGCGGGCGAACTCGAAGTCGCGCTGGTCACCGGCCGGGACGGCCATGATCGCGCCGGTGCCGTAGCCCATCAGCACGTAGTCGGCGATGAAGACCGGGACCTGCTCGCCGTTGACCGGGTTGGTCGCGTAGGCGCCGATGAAGACGCCGGTCTTGTCCTTGGCCTCGGCCTGCCGCTCGACGTCGGACTTGGACGCGGCCTGCGCGCGGTACGCCGCGACGGCCTCGGTCGGGGTCGCGTGACCGCCGGTCCACACCTCGTGCGTGCCCTCGGGCCAGGCGGCCGGGGTGAACTTCTCGACCAGCGGGTGCTCGGGCGCCAGCACCATGTACGTCGCACCGAACAGGGTGTCCTGGCGGGTGGTGAAGACGGTGATGTTCTCGCCGTCGACGGGGAAGTCGACGCGGGCACCCTCGGAGCGGCCGATCCAGTTGCGCTGCTGCAGCTTGATGGCCTCGGGCCAGTCCAGCTCGTCCAGGTCGTCCAGCAGCCGGTCGGCGTAGGCGGTGATGCGCATGTTCCACTGGCGCAGCTTGGACTTGAAGACGGGGAAGTTGCCGCGCTCGGAGCGGCCGTCGGCGGTGACCTCCTCGTTGGCCAGCACGGTGCCCAGGCCGGGGCACCAGTTGACGGGCGCGTCGGAGGCGTAGGCCAGACGGAACCCGCCCAGCACGTCGGCGCGCTCGGCGTCGCTCAGGGCGCTCCACGCGCGCCCGGGGTGGCCCGGGACCGCCCGCTCACCGGACTCGAACTGGGCGACCAGGTCGGTGATCGGGCGGGCCTTCCCCGCCTCGTCGTCGTACCAGGAGTTGAAGATCTGCAGGAAGATCCACTGGGTCCACTTGTAGTACTCGGGGTCGATCGTGGCGAACGACCGGCGCTTGTCGTGGCCCAGACCCAGCCGGCGCAGTTGGCTCTGCATGTTCTTCATGTTGGCCTCGGTGGACACGCGCGGGTGCGTGCCGGTCTGCACGGCGTACTGCTCCGCGGGCAGGCCGAAGGCGTCGAAGCCCAGGGTGTGCAGGACGTTGTGGCCGGTCATCCGCTGGAAGCGGGCGAAGACGTCGGTGGCGATGTACCCCAGGGGGTGGCCGACGTGCAGGCCCGCACCGGAGGGGTACGGGAACATGTCCATGATGAACTTCTTGGGCTTGGCGACCAGCTCCGGGTCGCCCGCCAGGTCACCCTTGGGGTTCGGCGCGGCGTACGTCTCCTCGGCGTCCCAGAAGTCCTGCCAGCGTGCCTCGATCTCGGCGGCCATGGCAGCCGTGTAGCGGTGCGGCGCGGCGTCCGCCGACACAGGGGCGGTCGCCGCGGGGTTCGTCTCGCTCATGATCCTCAAAGCTCCATCGATCGTCTCTGCCAGCGGCTGCGACCTTCAAGACCAGCGGCTGCGGATGCCGGGAAATGAAAAATCCCCTCGCACAGGAGGGGACGCCGCGCCGATTCCGGCCACCGGACTACGACCGGGGTCGGGACTGATCAGCGCGGCTCGCTAAGCAGAAGGCGTACGGCACGCATGGCGTCAGGGTACCGCAGTCGCCGATCGGGCCGCGACGGGACTTCCGGCCACCCGCCCGGCCCGCCGGCCCGCACCGCACGGCCGACAAAACCTGAACCAAGGTCAAAGGTTACTTCGCGTACCGACTGCTAAGGGACATCACTACGGGCACATTGTCATTTGATAACAACGCAATAACTCAAACCTCGTACCCGCGGGTATGGCGCCACTTAGAGTGCGACAGCGGGACCGCTTTTCCCGAACCGCTCCGGAGTTGCCCCCATGAACCCTCCCCTGATCCACGCCCGCAGCGACAGCTCGCCCCCTCCCCTCGCGTCCGCGACGTGGGGAGGTCTGCCGTGGTGACGAACGACAGCACGGCGGACGACACCTTCGCGCAGTTCCTCGACTTCGGCGCCGGCGTCCTCTCCCTCGTCTTCCTGAGCTGCTCGGTGATCTGGGGACTCGTCGCCCAGGACCGGATCGTCCTCGACACCCGCCAGCGAATCCTGGCCCAGGCGGTGCACCGGATCACCGCGGTCGCCTCGGTGGTGTTCCTGCTGGTGCACATCGGGGTGAAGCTGGCACTGGAGCACACCACCTGGGTCGCCGCGGTGGTTCCGTTCGGACTGCTGGCCACGGACGACGAGTCGTTCGGCGGCCGGGGCGTCCTCATCGGCTTCGGCACCCTGGCCAGCATGCTCATGATCTTCGTGGGCGTCACCGGCGCCCTGCGCAACCGCTTCGCGTCCGCGTCCCCCGTGGCCGCCCGCTGGCGGGCCATGCACATGCTGGCCTACCCGGCGTGGTGCCTGGCCCTGCTGCACGGGCTCTACGCGGGTCGCGCGGCGAAGCCGGTCTTCCTGGTCCTGTACGGCCTGTCCGTGCTCGGCGTCATGGCGGCCCTGGCCCTGCGCGCGGCGCCCCGCCCGGTCAAGCGCAGGGTCGCCTACAGGATCGCCGGGTTCCTCGGGACCGGGGAGGGGATGGCCCGCGAGGAACTGGAGGAGAGCCGGACCCGGACGACGGCCTCGTCCGCACTGCCGGGCTACGAGAGCGCCGGGGCGTCGCGGCCGCGCGGCGCGTCCCCGTCCGCGCCCCTGTACGAGCCCGCGGAGCGCCTCGCACCCCCGGAGCCCCCGGGCGGCTTCGCGGCCGCCTACCGCGCCGTGTCCGGCTCCTCCGGCGCGCGCCGCAGGCCGCTGACGGCCGAGACGACCGCGTCCACCCGGTTGCCGCCGGACATGCGGCCCACCGAGTCGATGCCCCTCGCGGACGGCGGCGGCAGCACCTCGGGCAACTGGCCCATCCCCTCACCGCCACCGGTCGGTGAGGCACCCCCGTCGGCCTACGACCCGCTCAACGACACCGGACACACCATCCCGGTCTACGGCAATACGGACGCCTCGGGCTACGGCTCGAGTGACGTGTACGACACCAATGAGACGAACACCGTCTACGACACGTACTACCCGAACGACACGTACAACAGCGGTCCCGCCACTGAAACAACCCCCGGTGCGTCCCGGGGCTCGTCGCCCTACGACGCGTCCTACGACTTCGACGCACCGGGTTCGGGCGAACCTTGGAACACGCCTTCCGGAGGCTTTTAAGTGAACGAGGCCCTGCCCGACGTCCCCGAAGTCCGCGTGGTCGGCCTCCCCCAGCTCACGTCGGGCTTCGACCTTGTCGAGCGCCTGGATCTGCCCATGCACCTCAAGGTGCACGGGCCGCTCGAACCGCTGGGCGGCGAACAGCTCGCGCAGCTCTCCGAACGCATCAATCTGAAGGGCCGCGGCGGCGCGGGCTTCCCCTTCCACAAAAAGCTGCGCTCGGTGGCCGAGGCGGCGATCAAGCGCGGCGTACGGCCGGTCGTGGTCGTCAACGGCAGCGAGGACGAGCCGGCCTGCCGCAAGGACACGGTACTCATCAACCGCGCCCCGCACCTGATCCTGGACGGTGCGCTGCTGTGCGCCGAGGCCATGGGTGCCCGCACCCTCGTCATCGGCGTCACCCGTGAGTCCACGCAGCGCTCCATGGAAGCCGCCCTCGCCGAACGCGGCCTGAACAACGGGCGCCGCTCCGCCCTGCGCGCGCGCGTGCAGCGCAACCCGGTCCGCATGGTCACCGGCGCGGCGGCCTCACTGGTCCGCTCCATCGACGGCGGTCCGGCGATCCCGCCCGGCCGCAAGATCAGCGCCTCCAGGAGCGGCGTCGGCGGCGCGCCGACCCTGCTGTCCAACGCGGAGACGTTCGCCCAGCTCGCGATCGCCGCCCGCATCGGCCCGGAGCGCTACGGCAACACCGGCCTGTACGACGAGCCGGGCACCGTCATGCTCACCGTCTCCGGCGCGGTGGCCCGCCCCATGGTCATCGAGGTGCCCACGGGCGTGCCGCTGCGCTACGTCCTCCAGCTCGCCGGCGCCCCGCCGGTGCCGCAGGGCGTGCTGACCGGCGGCTACCACGGCAAGTGGATCGACGCGGCGACCGTCGACGAGGCGATCGTCTCCCGCAACTCCCTGCAGCAGGTGGGCGGCTCGCTGGGCGCGGGCGCGATCCTGCCGATCAGTCAGGACACCTGCCCGCTGGGCGAGTCGCTGCGGGTGGCGCAATGGCTGGCGGAGGAGAGCGCGGGCCAGTGCGGCCCCTGCTACCTGGGGCTGCCGGCCGCCGCGCGCGGCCTGGAGGACATCCTGAACGGTGGCGGCCCGGCCGCCCTGGAGGCCGTCAAGCAGGTGGCGCGGAACGTGAAGCGGCGCGGCGCCTGCTCGCACCCGGACGGCTCGGCGATGTTCCTCGAGTCGACCGTCAAGGCGTTCACGGACGATCTCGCCGCCCATGTCCTCGGCAACGGCTGCGGACGGCCCGTGGAGGGCGTTCTGCCGCTCTTCGAGGGGGGCAAGGCACCCACGGGCATCCCGGGGGGCGGCGGGGAGGAGAACGGCCCCAGTCGCCAGAAGATCTACGTCGACTGGACGCTGTGCCGGGGGCACGGCCTGTGCGCGGACATCCTCCCGGAGGTCTTCCAGCTCGGCGCCGACGGCTTCCCGACCGTCGCCCAGGCCGACGTACCCCGCTTCGCGGAGGCCAAGGCGGTCCGCGCGGTACGCCGCTGCCCGGCGCTCGCCCTGCGCATCGAGGAGGACACCCGCGGGCAGGCACCGTCCTCGCGCACCAATCTGCCGGTCCTGTCCCAGGGCCGTGGCCGCCGGGCACTGGGCCGCTGAGCCGAGCACGAGGAAACCCCCGGATCGATGATCCGGGGGTTTCCTCGTGTTCCTGTGGAGCTAAGGAGAATTGAACTCCTGACCTCCTGCATGCCATGCAGGCGCTCTACCAACTGAGCTATAGCCCCTTGCTGTCCGCCGCCCGGTTTCCCCGGCGGCGACGCCAACATTACACGGTCGACCGGGCGCAACACCAAATCGTTTCCAGTTTGCCCGCTTTGCCCCTTGCGCGGACCGCCGCGCCGTGACGACTCGGGCCGCTACGCCGTGACGAACGAATAGAACCGCTTGAGTGTGCAGTGCTCCTCGAGGAGCCGGCCGTAGATCGGCTCACCCTCGAGTTCGCGGTACGTCTCGATCGGGTCGCCTTTTATGATCAGCGCCCGCGCGCACTCCTCGCACCAGTACTGGTAGTCCGGATTGACCGGCTCCATGTCCCGCACGATCGGGGTGCCCCTGCCGCACCAGTCGCACTTCCGCCTGTGTGCACCCATCGATCAGCTCCAGCTGTGGCCGCAGGCCGTGCACACGTACGAGATTCCGCCGTTGTCGCCGAGGACTTGGGCCACGTGCCCGGAACCGCAGGAAGGGCAGCTCAGGCGGGTGACCGTGTTCCGTGTCACCGCTCCGCCGAGGAGGTGACCGACCTCCTCGAGGATGCTCGCAGGCATCGCCACTCCCTCCCGTCGGGCCGCGGTCCCCTTCCGGCCGTTTGATTCTGCCACGACCGGGCCAATACGGTCAGCGACGCCTCAGTACCAGTCCGGACACGGAGTCCCATCCGGGTATACGCCTGTGGGACTCCTGTTGCTCAAGCGGGCGCGAACGAAAAATCCCGCCCCCCGAGGGGGACGGGATTCGTCCGTGGGCTGTGGAGCTAAGGAGAATTGAACTCCTGACCTCCTGCATGCCATGCAGGCGCTCTACCAACTGAGCTATAGCCCCTGGTCCCACGCGGCCGGGCCGCATGGTCTTTCGCTCCGCTCGGCGGGGCGAACAAGAAGAACTTTAGCCTGCGACCTGCCGGAAAGTGAAATCCGGGTACCGGGCCCGGCCGGCCGCGCCTCAGTCGTCGTCGCCGAGCACCGGTTCCGGCAGCGTGCCGGCGTTGTGCTCCAGCAGACGCCAGCCGCGGGCGCCTTCGCCCAGGACGGACCAGCAGCAGTTGGTGAGGCCGCCGAGGCTCTCCCAACTGTGTGGTTCCAGCCCGAGCAGACGGCCGATGGTGGTGCGGATCGTGCCGCCGTGGCTGACCACGACGAGGGTGCCGTCCTCGGCGAGCTTCTCGGCGTGCCGGAGCACCACGGGGGCGGCCCGGTCGGCCACCTCGGTCTCCAGCTCGCCGCCGCCGCGGCGGACCGGCTCGCCGCGCTTCCACGCCGCGTACTCCTCGCCGTGCCGGGCGATGATCTCGTCGTGGGTCAGCCCCTGCCAGACGCCCGCGTAGGTCTCCCGCAGGCCCTCCTCCAGGGTCACCTCCAGGCCGGTGAGCGCGGCCAGCTCGGCGGCCGTGCTCGCGGCCCGCGCGAGGTCGGAGGCGACGATGGCGTCGGGGCGCAGGCCGACCAGCAGCCGGGCGGCGCGGCGGGCCTGGGCGACACCGGTCTCGGTGAGCCCGACGTCCGTGGTGCCCTGGAAGCGGCGCTCCACGTTCCACGAGGTCTGGCCGTGCCGCCACAGGATGAGGCGCCGGCCGCGGCCCGGCTGCCCGGCCGTCACCTCGCCGGTGGCGCTCATCGCCAGTCCCCGTCGGTCTCCGTCGCCTCCTCGGCGGCCCGGAGCCTGGCGTGCTCCTCCGACTTGCCGCGGGTCTCCTTGGCGTCGGCGGGCAGCTCCAGCTCGGGGCAGTCCTTCCACAGCCGCTCCAGGGCGTAGAAGACACGCTCCTCGCTGTGCTGGACGTGGACGACGATGTCGACGTAGTCGAGCAGGACCCAGCGGGCCTCGCGGTCGCCCTCACGGCGTACCGGCTTGGCGCCGAGTTCCTTGCTGAGCCGCTCCTCGATCTCGTCGACGATCGACTTGACCTGGCGGTCGTTGGGCGCGGAGGCCAGCAGGAAGGCGTCCGTGATCGACAGCACGTCGCTGACGTCGTAGGCGATGATGTCGTGCGCGAGCTTGTCGGCCGCCGCCTGCGCGGCGGTGTTGATGAGTTCGATGGAGCGGTCGGTCGCGGTCACTGCCTGGCTTTCGGATCGGCGGTCGGTTGACCTCAAGGGTCTCACGACCGCCGACGGCAGCCCACGTGATAATCGCCCGCCCGCTACGACGCCGGTTCGTAGTCCTGGCCGAGCACCACCGAGACCCTCGCGTTCGCGGAGACCTCGCCCTGGGTGACGGAGTCGGTGGACAGGCCCAGCGTCTTGGCGACCTGGACGGCGCTCTCCTTGTCCGCGGCCTCGGCGTAGACCACCTTCGACGTCGCCTCGGTGCCGGACGCGGTGCCGCCCGACAGGAAGGTGAAGCCGCCGTTGAGGAGGACCACGCGGGCCTTGCCGGTGCGGTCCTCGACGCCGGTGGCGTTGCGGACCCAGACGCTGACGGCGGCGTCCTTGTCGGGGCTCTTGGCGGTACCGCCGAGGATGTCCTTGACCACGCCGTCACCGGCCTCGGCGCTGAGCCTTCCGTCCTCCTGGACGGGCAGCAGCGCGGTCTTGAAGTCGCCGCCCTTGGCGAGGTCGGAGAGCCCGGCGAGGAAGGAGCCGAGGTCCTTCTCGGTCAGCGGCGGGTCGAGGATCAGCCCGAGGGTCTGGACGGTGGTCGTCGCGCCCGCGGGGTCCGAGGAGAGCTTGCGCAGCACCCCCTGCATGACCTGCCCGAACCGCTGGAGCTGGGCGTTCGCCTCCTCACCGGAGCCGCGGTATGTGGCGTAGGCGACGGCCATCTTGCCGCTGAGGGTCTGGCCCTCGCCCTCGCGTACGAGGGGCGCGGCGCCCTTGTCCTTGGCCTCCGGGTCGGGGACGTCGGTGTCGGTGTCCACCTCGATGTTGCCGACCAGGTCGACGAGGATCTGGAGGTAGGGCGTGTCCAGGCGCCAGGTGCCCTCGATGTCGGTGCCGAGGACCGAGTCGAGCGCGGTCCTGGTCGCGTCGGGGCCGTCCTCGTCGACGGAGTCGGCGAGCGTGGTGGTGCTGCCGTCGTCGCCGGTCAGGGCGAGGGAGTTGGGCACCAGTACGGCGGTGCCCTGCTTGGTGGTGGTGTTGTCCACGAGCAGCGCGGTGGAGGTGCCGCCGCCCTTGGTGTCGTGCAGGTGGACGGCGATCACGTCGCGCTTCTGGGCGCCCGCCGCCGTCGTGCCCCCCGTCTTGTCGTCCGAGGAGGACAGGCCGGGCAGCTTTCCGGCGTACCAGAGGTAGCCGACACCGCCGACCGCGACCAGTGCCAGGACGACCACGAGGGCGACCACACGCGCGCGTGCGCGCCGCCGGGCCTCCTCGCGGCGCTCGGTGCGGTTCTCCGTGAACTTCATCCAGTCGATGACGTCCTCGGAGTCGTCGGTCGGCTCCTCGACGAAGGCGAACTGCTCGGTGTGGTACTCCCGGTCGGCTTCGGGGGCCCGCGCGGGCGCTTCCGTCTCCGGTTCCCCGGGCGGGCCCGCCTGCTGCGGGATGTAGGCGGTCTGCTCGGCTACCCGGGGCTGCCGGCCGCTGGTGGCCGCCTGCCCGTACGGGTCGTACGAGGGCTGGGGCTGCGCGTGCGTGCCGGAGGCGTAGCCGTCGTAGGCGTCGTAACCGGGGGCGGGCTGCTGCGAGCCGGTGTCGTAGCCGGCCTGGGAGCCGTAGCCGTCATAGGCCTCGTACGACTGCGGGGCGGGCTGCTGCCCGCCCGTGCCGTACGGGTCGTAGCCGTAGCCCTGCTGTCCGTACTGCTGACCCTGCTGGTGCTGCTGACCCTGCTGGTGCTGCTGCTGGGCGTACGGGTCGTACGCCTGCTGCCCGCCGGGCTGGGCCGGGGCCGGGCCCTGGGCCTGGCGGTACACCGGCCGGCCGTACTCGTCGTAGCCGACGAGTTCGTACTGGTCGCCGCCGTCGCCGTAGCCCGCGTCGTATCCGTCGTTCACCGGTGCCCCTCTCGGCTCAGTCGCCGCGGTACAGCTCGCGTTTGTCGATGTAGCGCACGACCCCGTCCGGCACCAGATACCAGACGGGGTCGCCCTTGGCGACTCTCGCACGGCAGTCCGTGGAGGAGATGGCGAGGGCGGGGACCTCGACGAGCGAGACGCCGCCCTTGGGGAGCCCGGCGTCCGTCAGCGTGTGGCCGGGCCGGGTGACGCCGATGAAGTGCGCCAGGGAGAACAGCTCCTCGCTGTCGCGCCAGGTGAGGATCTGGGCGAGGGCGTCGGCGCCGGTGATGAAGAACAGGTCGGCGTCCGGGTTGAGCTCGCGCAGGTCGCGCAGGGTGTCCACGGTGTAGGTGGGACCGCCGCGGTCGATGTCGATACGGCTCACCGAGAACTGCGGGTTCTCGACGGTCGCCACGACCGTCATCAGATAACGGTCCTCGGCCGCGGAGACCGTGCGGTGGCTCTTCTGCCACGGCTGCCCGGTGGGCACGAACACCACCTCGTCGAGGTGGAACTGCGCGGCGACCTCACTGGCCGCCACGAGGTGCCCGTGGTGGATCGGGTCGAAGGTGCCGCCCATGACGCCGAGGCGGCGCTTGCCCGACGGCGACGGGCCGTTGCCCCGGCGGGCGGCGCGGGCGGGCACCGCGCGGTTCTGCGTGCCACGCGCCGGCGCGTGCGCCGTGTCGTGCGCCGTTTCGTGCGCCGGACCGGTAGGCATGTCCTGCTCTCCCATGCGTGCAGACCCTACCGGCCCGGTCCGAGGGCTCCTGCCGGGCCCACGGCCCCCGCGCTCAGCGGTCGCGGTTGAACCGGGTGGTGATCCACAGCAGGAGCATCAGGATGACGAACGCGCCGATGCCGGTGACGTAGGGGCTGAGACTCTCGTGGTTGCCGCCGTGCTCCTCGCCACCCTCGGAAGCGAGGGTCACGAACTGGGCAGCGGTGCTGTGGAAGCTCATCTTCGGCAGGACCTATCCGGTGTGGGCGGAATAAAGACGTCGGCTCATCGTATGCGGGCGCCTCACGGGCGATCACGCCGACTCCGCCGTTGGGGACGGGCCGAGGGGGTCCGGGGAACCTTCGGATCTCCTCAGTCGTCCTTCCGCTTGTACCCCCGCAGCAGGAACCACGCGGTCAGCACACAGCCCAGCACCATCACGATCAGCACGACCCGGAGCAGATTCCCCGCCCCTTGCTGCTCGGCCGCCGTCGCCGCGGCGGCGAGCCAGTCGGTGTGGGGGGTGTGCGTCATGACGTGGACTCCTTCGTTGCACTGCCCGTCCACGGTATCTCCGCCTAGGCTGGGCTCGGCTTCGGGGGCGCAAAGGGCCGCACAAGGGTTCACAAAGGGCCGGACACACGCACGGGCCACACAGACGCACAGGCCACACACACGCACATGGGGGAAGACATGTCCGACGGCCACCAGCACAACGGGCACGAGAACGTGCCGAGCAGGCAGCGCAGGCGCTTCCCCGGAATCTCCTCGCGTGCGTACGAGCACCCGGCCGACCGGTCCGCCCTGGTGGCGCTGCGCAAACTGACCGGTTTCGACACGGTCTTCAAGGCACTGAGCGGCCTGCTGCCCGAGCGGAGCCTGAGGCTGCTGTTCCTGTCCGACTCGGTACGGGTCTCGGACCGGCAGTTCGCCCATCTGAACGTCATGCTGCGCGACGCCTGCTACATCCTGGACCTCGAGAAGGTCCCGCCGATGTACGTCAACCAGGACCCGACTCCGAACGCGATGTGCATCGGCCTGGACGAGCCGATCATCGTCGTCACCACGGGCCTGGTCGAGCTGCTGGACGAGGAGGAGATGCGGGCGGTCGTCGGGCACGAGGTCGGACACGCGCTGTCCGGACACTCGGTCTACCGGACCATCCTGCTCTTCCTGACGTCCCTCGCGGTCCGGGTCGCCTGGATCCCGCTGGGCAACCTGGCGATCATGGCGATCGTGACCGCGCTGCGCGAGTGGTTCCGCAAGTCGGAGCTGTCCGCGGACCGGGCGGGTCTGCTGGTGGGCCAGGACCTCCAGGCCTCGATGCGCGGTCTGATGAAGATCGCGGGCGGCAACCACCTGCACGAGATGAACGTGGACGCGTTCCTGGAGCAGGCCGACGAGTACGAGGCCGGAGGCGACCTGCGCGACTCCGTGCTGAAGATCCTCAACGTGCTGCCCCGCTCACACCCCTTCACCACGGTGCGGGCCGCCGAGCTGAAGAAGTGGGCCGCGTCCCGGGACTACCAGCGGATCATGGACGGCCACTACCCGCGGCGCGACGAGGACAAGGACACCTCGGTCCGGGACTCCTTCCGCGAGTCGGCGTCCAGCTACGCCACCCACGTGCGCGGCTCCAAGGACCCGCTGATGAAGCTGGTGAACGACATCGCGGGCGGCGCCGGTGACCTCGGCGACCGGATGCGGCGGGGCTTCGGCGGCTTCACGACCTCCCAGCCGAGGCCGCCCAAGGACGCGGACGGAACCGAGGGAACGAACGGGGCCGAGGGGCAGCCGGGCGGCGGGTCCGACGGACCGGGCGGAGCCGGCGGGCCGGAGGGTACGGGCGGCCCGGACGCTCCGGACGACCGCCCGCCGCGCGACGGCGCCTGAGCCTCCGGCAGGCGGCTGCACGACGGCGTGCGGCCTGCGGCAGGCGGCTGCACGGCGGCGTGCGGCCTGCGTCACCGGCCGTACCGGGGCGCGGCCGGCGTCATCGGCACTCGCGCAGGTACGGGTCCGCTCGCCCCACCGCGCCGGTACGCGCCACCCGCGTCCGGCGGGGCGGCCCGCCTACACCCCGCCTCCGGACGGACGGGCGGCCCCGCGCCTCGCCCTCGCCCTCGCCCGTCACACCTTCGGCTGGGCGTCGGCCGCGAGGGTGCCGCACAGGGCCGTGGCGTTGTCCGTGCTGTAGGGGTCGGTGCCGGCGGGGGCGCCGTCCCGGGCCGTCTGGCCCGCGAGCAGCGGGCGGAGGTGGCTCGCCGAGTCGTCGGCGCAGGAGAGCGGCCCGGCCTGGACGTAGGCGGCGACGAGCTGTGTCTGGTGCAGCCGCAGGTCGTCCCGGTCGAAGCGGAAGTGCAGCTCCCGCCGGACGGTGAACAGCGACGCCTCGGCCCCCTCGTCGCCGGCCGGCCGCAGCGGGTACACCATGGTGTGGTCGGCCGAGACCTCCAGCGTGGACGCGTCGCCCTCCACCGCCCGCAGGCTGCCGCTCACCCGTATCTCGGCGTCGGCCAGCTCGGCACGGGCCGGGTCGAAGCGGACCAGCCATCCGGTGGGCGCGTGCCGGCCGTCCGCGGTGGGCCTGTCGAAGCTCTCGTCGAACTGGTCGAGCTGGTCCGGGTCCAGCAGCACCCGCACCGAGCGGGCCTCCCCGCCGCCGAGCACGTCCCGGTCGAACGCCGAGCGGTCGATGTAGTTCTTGGCGGTGGTCAGCGCGGTCAGCACCTGCTCGTCCGAGAAGTGCGCCGTGCGGCGGTGGACCGGCAGCGGGACGCCCTCGGCGGCGGAGCGGAAGTGCGCGGCGGGGCTGCGTTCGTACAGGTACGCGGCGTCGTCGGCGCCGGGCACCCTGCCCTCGGGGGCGAGCGGGACGACGGTCATCCGCACCGGCTCCGCGGCCCGCTGCGCGTCGGGGCTCTGGTAAGGGTGCCGTACGCCCATGTAGATGGCGGTGCCGAAGGCGACGGCGATCAGCATGACGAGGACGAGTGCCTGCCGGGACAGTCCGGCCCGGCGCAGTGCCGTACGGCGGCGTACGGCGGGCGTGTGGTCGGCGATGCGCTCCTGGGCGGAGAACTCCTGGAGGCGGGCAGCGCGGACGAACGACTCGTCGAAGACGACGGATCGGTACTCGTCCTCTCCGCCTCCGGGGGCACCGTCGGGCGTCCCACCGGGCGGATCGCCAAGCCCTGCCATACCTTCAGGGTAGGTCTGCGAAAGGTCGCGTAAACGCGACGGCGCAGGTCAAGTTGGGCCAGGTTCCCAGCGCGCCGGACGGCAGGTCAGGGGGTGCGCGGAATGACCGACACGGCGGGCTGGGAGTAGTCGGCTGAGGCGGACGGGGTCGCCCTCCCGCCCTGCTCCGGGCCGGTCGAGGAGGGGGGCGGCACCGGCCGCGTGCCGCCGCCGGAGGACGCGCCCCGGTAGACGGCCACGAAGGCCAGCGCGACCATGCCGATGCCCATCACCAGGGCGAGCATCCAGGCGACCGGCCGGTGCCAGCGGACCTGTTTGCCGTACGCCGCCGGAGCGCCGTACGGGCGGTCGAGGGGGTCGCGGTCGTCGTCCGGGTCGTCGAGGTCGGGATCATGGCCGAAATCGCCGTACCCGTCGTCGTACCGCTCGCGTCTGATGCGGCCGCGGCGGGCCGCTTCCGCCTCGGTGGCCTCGGCTCTGGCCTCGGCGGCGGCCAGGAGGCGTTCGACGGCGGTCGGTTCGTGCACCGCGGCCGCCCGTACGAAGGCCTCGTCGAAGACCACGGAGGCGAACTCTTCGTCCGACACCCCGTGGTCGTGGTCGTCGTCGGGCTCCCAGCCGTCAGGGAACGGCCTACCCCCCACGTCCTCCGGCACAGGTCCAGAGTAGACCTGGTGGGTCGTTTTGGGCAGACGGCGGGGAAATTCATCCGGTGGGTGAGATGCCCCGATCGGTTCGTGGTCGCGACCGGGAGCGCGTGCCGCTCACATATGCCCCCGGCGTGCGCCTACGGGCGCGGACCGCCCGTAGCGCGACCCGCCGCCCGTCACCGCCGCACGTGCCTGCCAGCGCCGTACGCTGCCCGTCAGCGCCGCACGTGCCCGTCAGCGCCGCACGTGCCCGTCACCGGTGACGATGTACTTGGTGCTGGTCAGCTCCGGCAGCCCCATCGGGCCGCGGGCGTGCAGCTTCTGCGTGGAGATGCCGATCTCGGCGCCGAAGCCGAACTGGCCGCCGTCGGTGAACCGGGTGGAGGTGTTCACCGCGACCGTCGTGGAGTCGACCAGTTGGGTGAAGCGCCTGGCGGCCTGCTGTGAGGTCGTCACGATGGCCTCGGTGTGGCCGGAGGTCCACAGCCGGATGTGCTCGACGGCCCGGTCGAGGGAGTCGACGACCGCCGCGGCGATGTCGTAGGACAGGTACTCCGTCTCCCAGTCCTCCGGCGTGGCCTCGACGGCCGTCACCTTGGAGTCCTCGGCGTACGCCATCACACGCTCGTCGGCGTGCACGGTGACCCCGGCCTCGGCGAGGGCGTCCAGTGCGCGGGGCAGGAAGTCGGCGGCGATGTCCTGGTGGACGAGGAGGGTCTCGGCGGCGTTGCAGACGCTCACGCGCTGCGCCTTGGAGTTGATCAGGATGTCGACGGCCATGTCGAGGTCGGCCTGCGCGTCGACGTAGACGTGGCAGTTGCCGGTGCCGGTCTCGATGACGGGGACGGTGGACTCCTGGACGACCGTGTTGATCAGCGAGGCGCCGCCGCGCGGGATGAGCACGTCGACCAGGCCGCGGGCCCGCATCAGCTCGCGCACGCTCTCGCGGCTCTCGCCGGGCACAACCTGCACGGCGTCCGCGGGCAGCCCGGCCCCGCCCACCGCGTCGCGGACGACCCGGACGAGAGCGGTGTTGGACTGGTAGGCGGAGGAGGAGCCGCGCAGCAGGACGGCGTTGCCGGACTTCAGACACAGGGCGGCGGCGTCGACGGTGACGTTGGGCCGGCCCTCGTAGATGATGCCGACCACGCCGAGCGGTACGCGGACCTGGCGCAGGTCGATGCCGTTGGGGAGGGTGGAGCCGCGCACGACCTCGCCGACCGGGTCGGGCAGCGCGACGACGTCGCGCACGTCGGAGGCGATGGCGCGGACCCGCTCCGGGGTCAGCGTCAGCCGGTCGATGATGGCCTCGCTGGTCCCGGCGGCGCGGGCCTTGGCCACGTCCTGGGCGTTGGCCTCGACGATCTCGCTGGTACGGACCTCCAGCGCGTCCGCGACGGCGAGCAGCGCGTCGTCCTTCGCGGCCCGCGGCAGCGGCGCGAGGTCGGCCGCGGCGGACTTGGCCCGGTAGGCGGCCCGGGTGACCGGGGACATCGAGTCGTACGGCGAGAGCGTGGTCATGGGGGAAGCGTAGTAGGCCGGGCGAGGCCGTTCACCGGTCGTCCCAAACCCCGAGACATGCGCCGGACGCGGCCAAAAGGGATGGGCCGGGCTGGAACGGGCCGGCCGGAGGGGGCGAGACGAAAACGGGGGTCCGACAGGGACTGGCCGCAGACGGACGACCCGGCAGGGACTGGCCGCGGACGGACGGCCCCGAAGAGGCGTGCCCCGCAGACGGGTGGCCCGGAAGAGGCCGGCCCCGCAGACGGACGACCCCCAAGAGACCGACCCCGCAGACGGACGACCCCCAAGAGACCGACCCCGCAGACGGACGACCCCCAAGAGACCGACCCCGCAAACGGACGACCCCCAAGAGACCGACCCCGCAGACCGGCGGCCCCCAAGAGACCTACCCCGCAGACGGACGACCCCCAAGAGACCGACCCCGCAAACGGACGACCCCCAAGAGACCGACCCCGCAAACGGACGACCCCCAAGAGACCGACCCCGCAGACGGACGACCCCCAAGAGACCGGCCCCGCAGACGGACGACCCCCAAGAGACCGGCCCCGAAGACCGGTGGCCCGGAAGGGGCGGCTAAAAGGGGTGCACCCCGACCGGTGTCGCCGGGGCCGGTCCGTACCCCGCGGCGATGCGCTGGTGGTAGGTCGCCCGGTCGATGACCTCCAGGCCGACGATCTCCCAGGGCGGCAGTCCCGCGGTCTGCCGGTGCTCACCCCACAGGCGCAGGGCGACGGCGGCGGCGTCGTGCAGGTCGCGGGCCTCCTCCCAGTACCGGATCTCCGCGTGGTCGTCGGCGTAGCGGCTGGTCAGCAGGAAGGGGTGGTCGTGGGCGAGCTGCTCCAGGGCGCGCCGGACCTCGCCGAGCGGGGCCCGGGTGCCGGAAACGCTGAGGGTGACGTGCCACAGGCGCGGGGTGTGCTCGGGCTCACCGCCCCGGAACCGGTCGCCGGCCGCGACGCTGGTCAGGGCGCGCTCCTCGCCCGCCGGGCGGGATCCGTTCCGGGTACCGCGGGAGCCGGTGACACCGCGGGAGCCATTACCACCGCGGGACGCCGCCGTTCCAGGGCGCACTCCGCTCACGACGGCCTCCTTCACGCACACGGCTCGGCCCGGTGGTCGGCCGGGCTTGTCCTTGAGGAAAGTTGAGCAGGCCACACAAGATCGCGGGGCGGTTTTGCGGAACGTCCACCACCGATTCGGGGACGTTTCGACGCATTACGGGTGCAGGATCACCAGATCGTCCCTGTGTACGACCTCGCGTTCGTACGCCGGTCCGAGTTCGCGCGCCAGTTCCCGGGTGGAGCGGCCGAGCAGCCGGGGGAGCTCCTTGGCGTCGAAGCTCACGAGTCCCCGGGCCACCGCGCGCCCCGAGCCGTCCCGCAGCTCCACGGGCTCGCCCGCGGCGAACTCCCCCTCGACACCGGCGATCCCGGCCGGCAGCAGCGACTTGCGGCCCTCGACGACCGCGCGCACCGCCCCGTCGTCGAGGACGAGCGCCCCCTGCGGGGTGGACGCGTGCTGGAGCCACAGCAGCCGGTCGGCGGAGCGCTTGCCGGTGGTGTGGAAGTAGGTGCCGGTGTCCTTGCCGGCCAGGGCGTCGGCCGCGTGGACCGCGCTGGTCAGCACCACGGGGATACCGGCGGCGGCGGCGATCCGGGCCGCCTCGACCTTGGTGGCCATGCCGCCGGTGCCGACGCCCGCCCTGCCCGCGCTGCCGATGTCCACGCCCGCGAGGTCGGCCGGCTCCCGCACCTCTGCCAGCCGCGAGGTGCCCGGCCTGCTCGGGTCGCCGTCGTACACGCCGTCCACGTCGGACAGCAGCACCAGCAGATCGGCGCGGACCAGGTGGGCGACGAGTGCGGCGAGCCGGTCGTTGTCGCCGAAGCGGATCTCGTCGGTGGCGACGGTGTCGTTCTCGTTGACGATGGGGAACGCGCCCATCGCGAGCAGCTTGTCGAGGGTGCGGGAGGCGTTGCGGTGGTGGGCGCGGCGGCTCATGTCGTCGCTGGTCAGCAACACCTGGCCGACGCGGACGCCGTAGCGGGCGAAGGAGGCGGTGTAGCGGGCGACCAGCAGGCCCTGGCCGACGCTGGCGGCGGCCTGCTGACGGGCCAGGTCCCTGGGGCGGCGGCGCAGACCCAGCGGGGCCAGTCCGGCGGCGATGGCGCCGGAGGATACGAGGACGATCTCCCGTTCCCCGCCACCGCGCACCTTGGCCAGGACGTCGACGAGCGCGTCGACCCGGTCTGCGTCCAGACCGCCCGACGCGGTGGTCAGCGAGGAGGAGCCGACCTTGACGACGATCCTGCGGGCCTCGCCCACCGCCTGCCTTGCCCCAGCCACCGTTGCCGTCCGCCCTCTCCCGTCGACGCGCGCCGATCCGGGCGCTCGCCAGGCAATCTACGCGAACGGGGTGGTGTCCCGCGCCGCGGTCCAGGCTGCGGACAGGGGGCGCGGCACCCACCCCGTCAAGGGGGTGGTCAACACGCGCGTGTCGTCCGGTGGTCGGCCGGCGTTAACCCGGATGTCCGATGCGCGACGAGCAAGCCTGGAGCGACCGCAGTGCCCCTATCCCTGCCCCGCCGCAGTCTTCCCCGCCGTCGTCCTCCCCGCCGCGGTCTCCGGCGACCCGGTCTGCCCCGGCCCCGTCTGCCCCGGCGCGGTCCCCTCCGCTCCGGCCCTCCCCGGCTCGGTCCCCTCCGCCCGGGTCCGCCGCGCCCCGCTCTCTTTCGCCTCCGTCTCCTCCGACTCGGCCGCCCCCGCCGGCGGACCGCCGTGAAGCTGCTCGTCCTCGGCGTGCTGGCGGCCGCCTTCACCGCGCAGGCCGTGGGCGCGCTGCTGCCGCACGTGCCGCTGCTGCTGGCCGCGACCGCCGGTTCGCTGGCCGCCGAGGCGGTGCTGTACCGCTGGCAGCGGGGCATGGTGTCGCTGTTCGCCAAATCGCACGCCGACGTCACGGTGCGGCACGTGCTGCGGGACCTGCTCCTCGTGGTGGGCCTGCTGCGGCTCGGCGAGCAGCACCGGGAGACGGTGTACGCCCCGCTGGTCGCCGCCCTGCTCGCCTTCTACGGGCTGCACTGGGCGATCCAGGCGGTGTCCGTCCTGGTCCGGCACACCCGGACGCTGCCCGTGGTGACCCGGAACATCGACGCCTCGGCGCTGCGCCTGTCCCCGGCACCGCCGCTGCTGCTGCGCCGCCCCGGGCACCGGCTGGCCGCCTTCGGACTGCCGGCCACGGCGGGGCTGCTGGCGACGGCGGCCGCCGACGCGCCGGTGTACGGCGCGGCCGGTCTCGCGCTGTCGCTGGCGATGGCGCTGGCGGGCCTCGGCGCGCTGCTGCTGCGGCTGCTGCCGGAGCGCCGGCCGGCCGGCGAGCAGGAGGTGCTCGACTGGTTCGACGCGTGGCTGGCGGAGTACCGGCCCACCGTCGGCCTGTACTTCTCCGGCGGGGCGTCCTCGGCCTACCAGGCCAACATGTGGCTGGAGCCCCTCGCGCGGCTGGAGGGGCGGCCGGTGATCGTGCTGCGGGAGCGGTTCATGGTGCAGCGGATCGCGGCGACCGACATCCCGGTCGTGTGCTTGCCGAAGGTGTCCACGCTGATGCGCCTGGAGCACTCCACGCTCCGCGTCCTGCTCCACCCCTCCAACTCCGGGAAGACCTCGCAGGTCCTGCGCATCCCCACGATCAAGCACGCCTTCGTCAACCACGGGGAGAGCGACAAGCTGTCCTCGTGCAACCCGTACGCGAAGGCGTACGACGAGGTGTGGGTGGCCGGTCCGGCGGCGCGCGAGCGGTACGCGCTGGCGGAGGTCGGCGTCGAGGACAAGGACGTGGTGGAGATCGGCCGCCCGCAGTTGGAGGCCGTACGGCCGTACGCGGGGCCGCCCGCCCCCGGTGCGTTCACGACGGTGCTGTACGCGCCGACGTGGGAGGGCTGGGACGGCCACCCCGGCAACACGTCGGTGGTCGAGGCCGGCGAGAACCTCGTACGGGCGCTGCTCGCGGACCCGCGGGTGCGGCTGCTGTACAAGCCGCACCCGCTGACGGGGTCGGTGGATCCGCGGGCCGGCGCCGCCGACCTGCGCATCCGGGAGCTGGTACGGGCGGCGAACCGGGAGCGGGGCGGGCCCCGGCCGGGGGTCTCGGCGGCCGGTGAGCTGACCCGGCGGACGACGGAACTGGACCGGCTCACCGCCGCCGGTTTCCGGTCGGCCGCCGACCAGGCGGAGCGGATGCTGCGCCGGCCGGCGCCGGAGCCCGGGCGGGCCGGTGCGGTGACGCGGGCGGCGGCCGCCTGGGAGGAGGCGTACTGGGCCTCGCTGCCCGAGTGGGAGCACCAGGTGATCACGGACGCCCGGCCGCCCCTGTACGCCTGTTTCAACCGGGCCGACCTGCTGATCAGTGACGTGTCCAGCGTGATCAGCGACTTCCTGGCGAGTGGCAAGCCGTACGCGGTGGCCAACACCAGCGGGCTGGCCGAGGACGGGTTCCGCAAGTCCTTCCCGACGGTGGCGGCGGCGACCGTGCTGACGCCGGACGCGGCCGGGGTGCCGGACCTGCTGGACGCGGTCCGGCACCCGGAACGGGACGACCTGTCCGAGGCGCGGGCAGCGTTGGCCCTGCGCCTGCTGGGTCCGGCCGAACCGCCGTCCCAGGAGCGCTTCGCCGGTGCCGTACGGGCCCTGTGCGCGGCTGCCGGGGAACACCGGGCGCGGATGGCGGAGCGCCTCGCCACGGACCTGGCGCTGCCCGGCCCACGACAGCAGCCCGATCCGCTGCCCGCGGGCAGTCACGGCGGGCCCCCGGCCGGGGCCTGATTCGCCGGGGCGGCCCTGGCGCACGGAAGCCGGCGCGTCGGGGCGCCCCCGCGACGGGGAGAGCCGACGCGCGCCGGGACGACCCTGGAAACCGGCCGGGAAGAGCCGACGCGCGTCCGGCCGCCCCTGCGACACGCGAAACCGACACACACCGGAACCACCCCGAAACCCGCCAAGAGCCGACGCGCCTCCGACCACCCCTGCGACACGCGAAACCGACACACACCGGAACCACCCCGAAACCCGCCAAGAGCCGACGCGCCTCCGACCACCCCTGCGACACGCGAAACCGACACACGCCGGGACCACCCCGAAACCCGCCAAGAGCGGGCGCGCGTCGGGCCGCCCCCGACCCGGGGGAGCCGGCGCCCGTCGAGGCCGCCCGCCGGTCCCGCGCCGGGAGTGGCACGTCGGTCGCGTCACCGCCGGTGCGGGTGGCGCCCTCCGCGGGGTACGACCGACGTAGGTCAGCCGTGGTGGTGGCGCCAGCCCTGCCAGGCGGACTCGATCATGTCGTCCAGGTCGTGGCGGGCCGACCAGCCGAGTTCCTCGTGGGCGCGGTCGGCGGAGGCGACGACGCGGGCCGGGTCGCCGGGGCGACGGCCGGCCACGTGCGGGGCGACGTCCTGCCTGCCGGTGACCTTGAGGATGCGGTCCACCATCTCCCGGACCGAACTGCCCTCACCGCGTCCGATGTTGAGGGTGAGCGACGTGCCCTCGGGGGCGTCCGTCAGGCGTCGGGCCGCCGCGAGGTGGGCGGAGGCGATGTCCTGGACGTGGATGTAGTCCCGTACGCAGGTGCCGTCGGGCGTGGCGTAGTCGTCGCCGAAGACGCGCGGGGCGTCGCCCGCCTCGAGTCGCTCGAAGACCATGGGGACGAGGTTGAAGACGCCCGAGTCGGCCAGCTCGGGGGCGGCCGCGCCCGCGACGTTGAAGTAGCGCAGGGAGGCGGCGCGGATGCCGTGGGCCCGGGCGGCGGCGTTGATCAGCCACTCGCCGACCAGCTTGGTCTCGCCGTAGGGGCTCATCGGCCGGCAGGGGGTGTCCTCCGTGACGAGGTCCACGTCGGGCATGCCGTAGACGGCCGCGGAGGAGGAGAAGACGAGGCGGCCGACGCCGGTCGCCGTCATGGCCTCCAGGAGGGTCTCCAGGCCCGTCACGTTCTCCCGGTAGTAGTGGAGCGGCCGCTCCACCGACTCACCGACCTGTTTCTTGGCCGCGATGTGCACCACACCTGTCACAGCATGGTCACGAATCGCGCCCTCCAGACCGGCCCGGTCCAGCACGCTGCCGACCACCACCGGCACCCCGTCGGGCACGCGGTCGGTGCTGCCGGTGGACAGGTCGTCGTACACGACCACGCGTTCACCGCCGTCGGACAGGGCCCGCACCACATGCGCGCCGATGTACCCGGCTCCACCCGTGACCAGCCAGCTCATCCTCATGCCTCCCAGGTCTCCGTCACTGGGTGCAGACTCGTCCGTGTGCCCCGGAAAATCGAGTCGGGCACATGGGGTGGAAGCCGACGGAAGTCAATAAAGAGGACAGGGGGGCCGAATGTGAGGAAGTTCTCCAGCCGCTTCGAAGCGATGGATTCGGGCGCCCCGCTCCGGGCATTTCCCGCTGTGACAGCGCACAGACGGTCCGACTACCGTGCCAGCGGAAACTCCGCGTGAATCCTTTACGCTGATGCGGCGGCGCGCTCCAGGCCCCAACGACGCCCGGAGCGCGTTCCGGTCCCAGCCCGCGGTCCCGTGGTCAGTTCTCGGAACAGGTTGTAAGGATGCCCAAGCTCTCTCTCGTTGTCCCCGTGTACAAGGTGCAGGGCTATCTGCCCGAGTGCCTTGACTCCGTACTCGGACAGGACTGCACGGACTTCGAGATCATCGCGGTCGACGACTGTTCGCCCGACGGGTCAGGGGCCATTCTCGACGAGTACGCGAAACGCGACTCCCGGATTCATGTGATTCACCTCACGGAAAACGTGGGCCTGGGGCGCGCCCGCAACGCCGGGCTGGAAAAGGCCACGGGCGATTACGTGTTGTTCCTGGACAGTGACGACACGTTGTCCGACGGCGCGTTGTCGGCCATTCGCGACCGGCTCGACGCCACGGGCAATCCCGAGATTCTGGTCTTCGACTACGCCCGCACCTACTGGGACGGCAGGGTCCACCCGAACCTGCGCGCCGACCTCCTCAGGGAGGACGGCCCGGACGTCTTCTCGCTCGCCGAGCGCCCACGGCTGCTCGACCTGCTCCAGATCGTCTGGAACAAGGCCTACCGGCGCGACTTCGTCACCCGGACCGGGCTCACCTTCCCGCCCGGGTACTACGAGGACGCCCCCTGGACGTTCTGCTCCCTGATCAGCGCCGAGCGGATCGCCGTACTGGACCGGGTCTGCGTGCACTACCGGCAGCGCCGTGAGGGCGGCAACATCCTCAAGACGGTCAGCCGCAAGCACTTCGACGTCTTCGACCAGTACCAGCGCGTCTTCGACTACCTCGACGCGCACGAGGAACTCGACGAGTGGCGCGGCCCGTTGTTCCGCAAGATGGCCGACCACTACCTGACCATTCTGGAGCGCCCGGGCCGCCTGCCGCAGGACGCGCGGGCGGAGTTCTTCCACCGCGCCTCGGCGGACTACCGCGCCCGGCTGCCCAAGGGCTTCACACGGCCGGCCGGCGGACGCGGTCACAAGTACGGGATGCTCGAGCGCGACGCGTACACGACCATGGTCAGCGCCCTGACGGCGGTGAAGCTGCGCCAGCGGGTCAGGAGCCGCACCCGCACCGCGATCAACCGGTCCAAGCGCGGCGCGATGGGCGCCTTCTACCAGTCGCAGCTCAGGCTCCCCCTGGACGAGAACCTGGTGCTGTTCTCCGCCTACTGGAGCCGCAGCGTCTCCTGCAACCCCGCCGCCATCGACGCCGAACTGGCCCGGCTGGCCCCGCACACGCGCCGCGTGTGGGCGGTCCGCGCGGAGAACGCGGCCCGGGTGCCCGAGGGTGTGCGGGTCGTGCGGGTGGGCTCGCGCGAGTACTGGGCGGCCCTGGCCCGCGCCAAGTACCTCGTGAACAACGTGAACTTCGCGGACTCCGTGGTGAAGCGGGAGGGCCAGATCCACGTACAGACCCACCACGGCACCCCGCTGAAGACCATGGGCCTGGACCAGCAGAAGTACCCCGCCTCGACCGACATGGACTTCGAGAAGCTTCTGGAGCGGTGCGACCGCTGGGACTTCAGCATCAGCTCCAACCAGTTCTCGACCGTGGTCTGGGAGCGGGTCTACCCCTGCTCGTACACGACGCTGGAGACCGGCTACCCGCGCAACGACGTCCTCGTCAACGCCACCGCCGAGGACGTGCGCGCGGCGCGCGCGGCGCTCGGACTGGCCGACGGCACCAAGGCGTTCCTGTACATGCCGACGCACCGCGAGTACCAGCCGGGCTTCACCCCGCCGCTGGACCTGGCCCGCCTCGCCGACGAACTCGGGCCGGACGTGACCCTGCTGGTGCGCGGCCACTACTTCTACGGCAGCTCGCCGCACGTCGCCGAACTGCGCCGCACCGGCCGGATCGTCGACGTGTCCGGGCACACCCGGGTCGAGGAGCTGTACCTCGCCGCGGACGCCCTCATCACGGACTACTCCTCGGCGATGTTCGACTACGCCGTACTGGACCGCCCGATCATCAGCTACGTCCCCGACTGGGACGTCTACTCCGCGGTGCGCGGCACCTACTTCGACCTGCTCCAGGAACCGCCCGGCGCGGTGGCCACCACGCAGGCGGAGCTGCTGCGGCTGCTCGCCTCGGGCGAGTACGACAGCCGGGACACGACCGAGCGCCGGGACGCCTTCCGCCGGCGTTTCTGCGAATTCGACGACGGACACGCAGCCGAACGCGTCGTGCGACGCGTCTTCCTCGGTGAAGAGAGCCTGCTGCCCATCGTCCCGTTCGACGAACGCCCTCACGCCCCGACCCCCGCCCAGGCGCTCGAACTGGTCGAGCGGGCCTGACCCCGAAAGGAGATCACCAAGCCATGGCCCCTCGGCTCAGTGTCATCGTCCCCATCTACGACGTGGAGCGTTACCTCCCCGCCTGTCTGGACTCGCTCGCGGCACAGACCTTCCGCGACTTCGAGGTCCTGATGGTGGACGACGGTTCACCGGACGGCTCCGCCGCCATCGCCGAGGAGTACGCCTCCCGCGACCCGCGCTTCAAGCTCATACGCAAGGAGAACGGCGGCCTCGGCGCCGCCCGCAACACCGGCATGGCCCACCTGGCGCCGCAGGCGGAGTTCCTGACCTTCGTCGACAGCGACGACCTGATCCCGCCGGACGCCTACCGGCTCATGGTCGGCAGCCTCGACGAGAGCGGCTCGGACTTCGCCACGGGCAACGTCTTCCACCTCCGGGGTGAGAAGTCCTGGCAGGTCCCGCTGATGCGGATGCTGGCCGGCGAGGCCCGGGTGGGCACCCACATATCCCGCTACGCCAAGCTCGTCGCCGACCGGATCGCGTGCAACAAGGTCTTCCGCCGCACCTTCTGGGAGAAGAACGGCTTCGCCTTCCCCGAGGGCCGGCTGTACGAGGACACCCCGGTCACCATGCGGGCCCACTACCTGGCCGAGAGCGTCGACGTCATCTCGGAGCCCTGCTACTACTGGCGGCTGCGCGAGGGCGAGTCCGCCCCGTCGATCACGCAGCGCCGCACCGACCCGGCCGGCGTGCGCGACCGCGTCACCTCCGTGATGGAGATCAGCGCCTTCCTCGCCGAGCAGCCCGGCGAGACCTACGCCCGCCTCAAGCGCGAGTACGACACCCGCGTCCTCCGTGACGACCTGCGGCTCTTCCTCAACGTGGTGCCGGACGGCGACGAGGAGTACCGGGCCGAGTTCCTCCGCTCGGCGAACCGCTTCCTCGACAGCATCGACCCCAAGGTCGTCATGGACCTCCCGGCCGAACTGCGCGTGCAGTGGCTGCTGGTGCGCAAGCACCAGATGGAGGAGCTGATCGCCCTGCTGGCCGGCCAGCGCCGCCGTGAGACGCCCGAGGTCAGCGGTCTGGTCCGCAAGTACGCCTCGTGGCCCTCCCTGGAAGGTGCCGACCTGCACCTGCCCAAGGAGGCGCTGCGCATCGACCAGCACCTGAACATGCGCGCACCGCTGCAGGAGGTGAGCTGGTCCGGGGGCAAGCTGCTGCTGTCCGGCAACGCCTGGATCGACAAGATCGACCAGCCGACGCGCAAGGCCTCGGTCAAGGTGCTCCAACTGCGCAAGGACCGCTCCCGCCGCCGCATCCTGCTGCCGGCCCGCAACCTGCCGCGCCCGGAGGTCACCACCGACTCCGGCCAGGACCGCTACAACTACGACTGGGCCGGCTGGGAGGTGACCATCGACCCCGCCCGGCTCCGCAAGGGCGGCGAGTGGCAGGAGGCCGTGTGGCACGTGGGCCTCGGCATCTTCTCCTCCGGTCTGGTGCGGCGCCACGCCGTCCACTCCAGCGGCGGCGCGGCCTGCAACTTCCCGCCGTACCACTGGCTGAGCCCCGACTTCCGGATGCTGCCGTCCATCGAGCGCGGCGCGCTGAAGCTGCGTATCGAGAAGGTCCGCGCCCTGATCACCGGACGTGCCCTGGAGGGCGACCGGGTCAAGGTCACCGGTGAGATCCGCGAACCCCTCGCGGCGGACGAGCAGGTGACCCTGCGGGTCAAGAACCAGAAGGGCGCCGAGACCCTCGAGTACCCCGTGACCGTGACGCGCGAGGGCGGCACGCAGGCGTTCTCGGTCGAGGTGCCCGTGGCCGACGTGGCGCTGGTCTTCCACGAGGGCGTCGACGAGAAGGCCCAGCCGGAGAAGCGCACCTGGTCCACGGTGCTGGTCGCGACCGACCCGCAGGGCAAGGAGCGCCGCTTCGGCACCGTGATGCAGGAAGGGCTGTCCGACGCCGAGTTCCCGCTGCCCGCGTCGCTCGGCAGTCAGGCGCACCTGGTCGAGCTCGCCGTGGTGGCGGGCCACACCGGCTTCCTGAAGTTCTCCGGGCGTACCCGCCGGGCCCTGATCGACACCGCCACCGTGCGCGACGGCGAGATCGCCCTCACCGGGCACGCCGACCCGCGGCTGACCGGCTCCCGTTTCCTGCTCAAGCCGCGCAACCGCTACGAGGAGCGGTTCGTCGAGACCCGCTGGCTGGAGGGCGGCCGCTTCGAGGTGTCCTTCGACCCCTCCCGGCTCGGCGGCAACGGCAGCGTCCCGCTGCGCGCCGGCCGCTGGAACCTCTTCCTGCGGCCCGAGGAGGAGGGCGCGCCCGACGTGCCCTTCGTGATCGACCGCCTGGCCGCGGACTCCTTCCCGGTGCAGGCCGAGCTCGGCGGCCGCCGCTACTGGCTGGAGAACCGCTGGGGCGACTTCCCGCAGCTCAACGCCCGCTCCGAGCTGAGCGACCTGGAGCGCGGCCCGTTCCGTCAGCGTCAGTTGCGCAAGGAGGTCTACGAGCCGCTGTTCCGGCAGCCGCTGAAGGACCAGGTCTTCTACCTGAGCTACAACGGCAAGCAGTTCTCGGACAGCCCGCGCGCCATGTACGAGGAGCTGGTGCGCCGCGGCTCGGATCTGAAGCACCTGTGGGCGGTCCGCGACGGCCAGGTCGCGCTGCCCGAGGGCGTCGAGCCGGTCCGCATGTGGGGCCGGGAGTGGTACGAGGCGCTGGCCTCCAGCCGCTACATCGTCACCAACGCCCACCTTCCCGACTGGATCGAGCGCCGGCCCGGCCAGTCCATCGTGCAGACCTGGCACGGCACGATGCTGAAGAAGATCGGCCACGACATCGACACGCTGCACTTCGACCGGCGCTACCAGGAGAAGCTGGCGCTGGAGGCCAAGCAGTGGAGCCTGCTCGTCTCCTCCAACCGCTTCAGCACGCCGATCCTGAAGCGGGCGTTCTCCTACGACGGTGAGATCCAGGAGGCGGGCTACCCCCGCAACGACTACCTGTACTCGCCCGACAAGGACGCGATCGCGGCGCGGGTCAGGAAGGCGCTCGGTCTGCCCGAGGGCAAGAAGGTCGTCCTGTACGCGCCGACCTGGCGCGACGACCAGTCGCACAGCGCCGGCCAGTACCTGTTCGACCTGCGCATCGACCTCGAGGACGCCCAGCGCCGCCTGGGCGACGACCACGTCCTGCTGATCCGCCGCCACTCCAACGTGGTGGACGCGGTGCCGGGCGCGGGCAACGGGTTCGTGTGGGACGCCTCGGAGTACCCGGACATCGCCGACCTCTACCTCGCGGCGGACATCATGATCACGGACTACTCGTCGGTGATGTTCGACTACGCGCACCTGAAGCGGCCGATGCTGTTCTTCACGTACGACCTGGAGCACTACCGGGACACGCTGCGCGGGTTCTACTTCGACTTCGAGCAGGACTCCCCCGGGCCGCTGATCGACAACTCCAAGGAGCTGGTCGACGCGATCCGGGACATCGACCAGGTCCAGGCGGAGTACCAGGACCGGTTCGACCGCTTCCACCACCTGTTCTGCGACCTGGACGACGGCAACGCGTCCGCGCGGGTCGTCGACCGGATGCTGGAGCAGGCCCGGGAGAGCTGAGCGGCGCACGGCGTAAGAGGGCGGGGCCCGCAGGAGATCCTCCTGCGGGCCCCGCCCTCTTACGCCGTTGTACCCGCGGTCAGAGCCGCACGGTCTTCACCGCGAACTGGCACGCGGCGGTGAAGTAGGGCCGCAGTTCCGTACGCCGGCGGGTGGGCGGCAGCGGATCGGGCGTCTGGCCGAGCGCCCGGCGCGACTTGCGCACCGCCCGGGTCAGCACGGTCGGCCCCGCCGCCACGGTCTCGCCGACCACCGGGCGCGGGAAGGTGAACACGTTGATCGGCGCCAGCACGTCGGTGGCGAGCTTGGCCAGCTGCACCCGGGGCGCGCCGGGCTCCGGGCGCAGCGAGAAGTCCCAGATGACTTCCTTGTCGTCGGCGTCGGTGTGCTCGCGCACCAGCGCGGCGCAGTCGACGTCCACCGCCACCCGGCCGTCCCCCTCGTCGCGCAGCGGGAAGGTCAGCACCCGCTCCTTGTCCCGGCGGTGCACGGCTTCCACGACGGCGCCCGCGGCCGGCCGGGCACCCCACAGCTCGGCGCGCACGGCGATGGTCCGCTCGTCGACCCTGACCGGGCCGACCTCGGCGTGCACGTCGCGCAGCGCGCTGCGCAGCCGCAGCCCGCCGTCCTCGTGCATGTGCGGCAGCAGCACCGCCAGGGACGGCCCCTGCGGGCGCGGCAGCTCCACGGCGAGCAGGTCCCGGGTGTCGCAGCCGTAGCCGTCGGTGCCGAGCGCCACCTCGCGCTCGCCCTCACGGGTGGCCAGGGTCAGCTCCCAGGTGCCGTGCGGCAGCCCGGCGTCCCAGGGCACGACGGCGTCGCCCTCGGCGGAGAACGGGAAGCGGTGCTCCTCGGCGGCGGCGGCGCCCTTGCGCAGTACGAGGTCGGCCTGCCCGGCGCTCGGCGGCAGGGCGCCCACCCGGACGTGGACGGAACCCTCCCGGTCGACGCGGGCCGTGGCGTGCCGGGGCAGCTCCTTGCGGGCGAGGGCCTCCTCGATGATGGCCTCGAAGCGTTCGCGGCTCGCCCGCTCGTGGAAGCGCTCGGCGTTGCGGAGGCCGGCGGCGGCCATCTTCAGCCGCAGCCCGTCGTCCTGGACCAGGCTCCGGATCGCCTCGGCCATGGCGTCCACGTCGTCGCGCGGGACGATCAGCCCGTCCTCGCCGTCGGTGAGGATGTTGCGCGGCCCGTGGTCGGCGTCCGTGGCGACGACCGGCAGCCCGGCGGCCATCGCCTCGACGATGACGTTGCCGAACGCCTCGCGCTTGGAGGGCAGGACGAAGATCGAGCCCTTGCCGAACTCCGGGGTGACCGGCGAGGTCTGGCCCATCAGCAGGATGCTGTTGGACAGCCCCAGTTCCTCGACGCGGGCGCGCAGCTTGTTCTTCTCGGCGCCGTGGCCGTAGATGCGCAGCGTCCAGTCGGGGGCCACGGCGTGGACCTTGGCGAAGGCCTCGATCAGGAGGGCGTGGTTCTTGTTGCCGGTCAGGTGCCCGGCCGAGACCACGACCTTGTTGGTGCCGGTGGCTCTGACGGTGGAGGCGGGTACGCAGTTGGGCATCACCGCGAGGCGGTTGCGCACCGCGGGCACCTGCTTGCCGATGGCCGCGACCTCTTCCGGCGTGAGCGCCGTGAGGGCGTCCAGGGACCGGTAGGCGGGGAAGAGGCGTTCCTTGATGTCCGTGGCGTAGATGGCGGGCATCGAGTGTTCCTGGGTGACCTTCAGGTAGTCACCGCGCGCCTGCGCCAGCATGATCGTGTTCCGCGGGCTGGAGCTGACGACCACGTCGGCGTCGGTGGTGTCGAGGTACTCCAGGAGCCTGAGCTCGGCGAGCCTGCTCACCACCGGCGTCTTGGCACCGGTGTTGAGCGGGTAGATCAGGGGGAACTTGCCGGACAGCGGGTCGTCCACGTCGGAGACCGGCGAGTGCGGACGCATGTCGCTGAGCACCCGGACGGACACGCGCGGGTCCAGCGGGAAGTACGACTCGTCCCGCACCTTGCGCAGGGCCACGATCTCGACGTCGTGCCGCTCGGCGAGCGCCCCCGCGAGGTTCTGCGTCGCGCTGACCACGCCCCCCATGTGGCAGAGGTCCCGGACGAGAAATGCGATCTTCACTTGGCGGCTTCTCTCTGCTTTTCGGGAAACGGCTGGTCAGTCCGCTCCCCCCACCCTGGCCACATAGCTGTGGCCACATCCTCCTCACAAAGTACACATTGATGTTCGACAGCAGATCACAGCCTCGACACACCTGTGTAACCCTGCGGGCGGCGATCTGCGCCGCCCGCAGGACCAGGCCGTGCCCATGGGGCCGGGTGGGAGCCTAGAACGGCTCGAAGCCGTCGAACTCCCGCTCCGCCTCGTCGCGTTCGGCGTCCCGGTCGCGGCGGCGCTGGGCGGCCGGGCGGGGTGCCTCGAAGCGGTGGTCCTCACCGCGGCGACCGAGCATCTCGGCGCCGGCCGTCACCGACGGCTCCCAGTCGAAGACGACCGCGTTGTCCTCGGGGCCGATGGCCACGCCGTCGCCGTTGCGGGCGCCCGCCTTCATCAACCGCTCCTCGACACCGAGGCGGTTGAGCCGGTCGGAGAGGTAGCCGACGGCCTCGTCGTTGTTGAAGTCGGTCTGGCGCACCCAGCGTTCGGGCTTCTCGCCGCGCACCCGGAACAGGCCGTCCTCCTCGCGGGTGACGGTGAAGCCCGCGTCGTCCACGGCCTTGGGCCGGATGACGATCCGCGTGGCCTCCTCCTTGGGCCGGGCGGCGCGCGCGCTGCCCACCAGCTCGGCCAGCGCGAAGGACAGCTCCTTCAGCCCCATGTGGGCCACCGCGGACACCTCGAAGACGCGGTAGCCGCGCGCCTCCAGGTCCGGCCGGACCATCTCGGCGAGGTCCTTGCCGTCGGGCACGTCGATCTTGTTGAGGACGACGATCCGGGGCCGGTTGTCCAGCCCGCCGTACTCGCTGAGCTCGGCCTCGATGATGTCCAGGTCGGAGACCGGGTCGCGCTCGGACTCCAGCGTCGCCGTGTCCAGGACGTGCACCAGCACGCTGCACCGCTCCACGTGCCGCAGGAACTCCAGGCCGAGGCCCTTGCCCTGGCTGGCGCCGGGGATGAGACCGGGGACGTCCGCGACGGTGTAGACGGTCTCGCCCGCCGTCACCACGCCCAGGTTCGGCACGAGCGTCGTGAAGGGGTAGTCGGCGATCTTCGGCTTGGCAGCGCTCAGCACGGAGATCAGCGAGGACTTGCCGGCGCTCGGGTAGCCGACCAGGGCCACGTCGGCGACCGTCTTCAGCTCCAGGTGGATGTCCTGGAGGTCGCCGGGCTCGCCCAGCAGCGCGAAGCCGGGCGCCTTGCGCCGAGCGGAGGCCAGCGCCGCGTTGCCGAGGCCGCCCCGGCCGCCCTGCGCGGCGACGTAGGAGGTGCCGTGACCGACCAGGTCGGCCAGGACGTTGCCCTCCTTGTCGAGGACCACGGTGCCGTCGGGCACGGGCAGGACCAGGTCCTGGCCGTCCTTGCCGGAGCGGTTGCCGCCCTCGCCGGGCTTGCCGTTGGTGGCCTTGCGGTGCGGGGAGTGGTGGTACTCGAGGAGCGTGGTCACCGACTGGTCGACGGTGAGGATCACGTCGCCGCCCCGGCCGCCGTTGCCGCCGTCCGGGCCGCCGAGCGGCTTGAACTTCTCACGGTGGACGGAGGCACAGCCGTGGCCTCCGTTACCCGCGGCGACGTGCAGCTCGACGCGGTCCACGAAGGTGGTCATGGGATGTGCCTCCAGTTACCGGTTACTACTTACTACGGGGATGTCTCTTGGGTAACACGCGAAAGGCGGACCCGCTTCCCCTGGGGGAAGTGAGGCCCGCCTCGCGAAAGTTCCCGATCAGGCGACCGGAACGATGTTCACGACCTTGCGGCCACGGTGGGTGCCGAACTGCACCGCACCGGCCTGCAGCGCGAACAGCGTGTCGTCGCCGCCACGGCCGACGCCCGCGCCCGGGTGGAAGTGGGTGCCGCGCTGGCGGACCAGGATCTCACCCGCGTTGACGGCCTGACCGCCGAAGCGCTTCACGCCGAGCCGCTGGGCATTGGAGTCGCGACCGTTCCGAGTGGACGATGCGCCCTTCTTGTGTGCCATCTGTTCTCAGTCCCTTACTTCGCGGCCGCGGGGATCTCAGTGACCTTGATCGCCGTGTACTGCTGGCGGTGGCCCTGACGACGGCGGTAGCCGGTCTTGTTCTTGTAGCGCAGAATGTCGATCTTCTGGCCCTTGTGGTGGTCCACGACCTCGGCCTGGACCTTGATGCCGGCCAGCACCCACGGGTCGCTGGTCACAGCGTCGCCGTCAACGACGAGCAGGGTCGAGAGCTCGACCGTGTCGCCGACCTGGGCGGTGGAAATCTTGTCAACCTCAACGATGTCGCCGACAGCAACCTTGTGCTGGCGACCACCGCTGCGCACGATGGCGTACACGCGGATCTCACTCTCTCGCTCGGGAACGGCACCCCCGCAGTCCAGCCGCCCGGTGAACACGCGGACAGCCTCTCCCGGCCGGGGCCCGTCAGGGCCCGCACCCGGAAGGAAAGAGGTTTACGGGGATGTGACGCGTCAGTCGACACGCCGACGCTCAAGATTACGGGGCCGCACGACAGGGGTCAAACCGGGCCCCGGGCGCCCCGGCCGCCGCTCAGCCGGCGACCGCCGCGGCGTACTCGGCGTACGCCTCCCCGGTCCGCGCCGGCGACAGGTCGAGATGCTCCAGGACCGTGTACCGGCCCGGCCGGGTCTGCGGGGCGAACTCCACGGCCCGCACGAACTCGTCGTCTGCGAACCCGATCTCCCCGGCCACCACCGGCAGCCCGTGCCGGCGCAGCGTCGCGGCCATCAGCAGGGCGCCCTCGCGGTCGCCGCGCAGATACGTCGCGAAGGCCGCGCCGATGCCCACCTGCTCACCGTGGCTGGCCGCGCGCCGGGGATACAGCAGGTCGAGCGCGTGGCTGATCTCGTGGCAGGCGCCGGACGAGGGGCGGGTGTGCCCGGCGATCGACATCGCGATGCCGGACAGCACCAGGCCCTCGGTCAGCACGGTCAGGAACCCGTCGTCGCCGCAGCCGCCGGGATGGCGCAGTACCGCCTCACCGGCCTGCCGGGCCAGGGCGGCGGCGAGGCCGTCGACCTTCTCGCCGTTGACCCGGTGGGCCAGCTCCCAGTCGGCGACCGCGGAGATGTTGGAGACGGCGTCACCGATCCCGGAGCGCACGAAACGGATCGGCGCCTCGCGGATCACCGCGAGGTCGACGACGAGCGCGATGGGCGTCGGCACGCCGTACGAACCGCGGCCCGCGTCGTTGTCCAGTATCGACACCGGCGAGCAGATGCCGTCGTGGGAGAGGTTGGTGGCCACGGCGACCATGGGCAGGCCGACGCGGGCCGCGGCGAACTTGGCGCAGTCGATGACCTTGCCGCCGCCGAGACCGACCACCGCGTCGTAGCGGCTCGCCTTCATGCCGTCCGCCAGCCGCACCGCGTCGTCGATCGTGCCGCCGCCGACCTCGAACCAGTCGGCGCCGGGCAGGGACGGTGCCAGTCTCCGGCGCAGCCGTGCCCCCGAGCCGTCGCTGATCGCCACGGCGAGCTTCCCGGACTGGGAGATCCGCTGGTCCGCGAGGACACTCGCCAGGTCGTCCAGCGCGCCCGGACGGATGTCCACTACGAGCGGCGAGGGGATGAGCCTCGTCAGTACCGGCACGTGATCTTCTCTCCTCGCGGGGACGGGGACGGGGACGGGGACGGGAGCGGCTACGGGCACGGGTCGGTGGCACGGCTTCCGGTGATGATGCGCCCGCGGACGCCCGGGGAAACGTCGTGTGGCCCTGTCCGGACGGACTCCGAGCGGATTCCGGACCGGACAGGGCCACACGTTCTTCGACTGGCGGCCGGATCAGCCCTCGTCGGTGGCGGCCGTGACCGAGGACGACGTCTGCTGGGCAGCCGCCGCGGTCTTCTTCGACGCCGTCTTCTTGGCCGTGGCCTTCTTGGCGGTCGTCGTCTTGGCCGCCTTCTTGGCCGTGGCCTTCTTCGCGGTCGTCGTCTTCTTGGCCGCGGTCTTCTTGGTGGCGGCCTTCTTCGCCGTCGCCTTCTTGGCCGTCTTGCGGGCCGCCGCCTTCTTGGCCGGGGCGGCCTCCTCGGCGGCGTCCGCCTCGGGTGCCTCCGCGGCCGCGGCCTGCTCGGCCGCGTCCTCCGCCGGGGCCGACGGGACGACCATGACGGCCGCCTCCTCGGACGCGGTGGACGTGGTGGGCTTGCGCACGGCCCGGCGCCGCGGACGGGCCGGGGCGGCGGACTCGGCGGCCGTACCGGACGGCTCCGCGGCGGCCTCGGCGGCCACGGGGGCCTCCGTCACCTGCGCGGCCTGCTCGGCCTGCTCCGGCTGAGCGGTCTCCGGGACCGTCAGCACGGCGGCCTCGGCGCCCGCGGGCGCACCGGCCGGTGCGGACACCTTCCGGGTGGCCCGACGGCGCGTACGGCCCTTGGGCGCGGCCTCCTCGGCGGCCGGTGCCTCGGCGGCGGCCGGTGCCTCGGCGGCCGGTGCCTCCGTGAGTGCCGGGGCCGGGGCGCCGGAGACGGCGTCCTCGACGGCGGCGGGCTCGGCCAGCACCTCGGCGGCGGGCTCCCGCCGCACCGGACGCTCGACCTCCTCCTCGACCGTGACGTCCTGCGCGGTCGGGACCCCGGCGTGCCGGGACTCGCCCTTGGCGGCCTTCGGGGCACCCGCCGGGGCCGACGCCCGCCGGCTCGCACGGCGCCGTCCGCGACCGCGCGTGGCGGCCGCCTCGGCCTCGGCGGCGCTGCTGTACAGCTCCTCGTCCGCGCTGAAGTCGGGCGCCGGGAGGGCGACCGGCTCGGCCACCTCGGCGGCGACCTCGGACTCGGCCTCCGCCTCCTGCTCCGCGGTCACACCGGTCTCGACACCGGCCACGGCCTCGTGCTCGTGCGGCTGCTCACCGCCGGCCCGCGCCCGCTTGCGGCGCTTGCCACCGCCGCCGCCGGCGGCGGCGGTCGGCTGGTCCAGGTGGACGATGACGCCACGGCCGTTGCAGTGGACGCAGGTCTCGGAGAACGACTCCAGCAGCCCCTGCCCGACCCGCTTCCGCGTCATCTGCACGAGCCCCAGCGAGGTCACCTCGGCGACCTGGTGCTTCGTACGGTCCCGGCCCAGGCACTCCAGCAGGCGCCGCAGCACCAGGTCCCGGTTGGACTCCAGGACCATGTCGATGAAGTCGATGACGATGATGCCGCCGAGGTCGCGCAGCCTGAGCTGGCGCACGATCTCCTCGGCCGCCTCCAGGTTGTTCCTGGTGACCGTCTCCTCGAGGTTGCCGCCCTGACCGGTGAACTTGCCGGTGTTGACGTCGATGACGACCATCGCCTCGGTCCGGTCGATCACCAGCGAACCACCGCTGGGCAGCCAGACCTTGCGGTCCAGCGCCTTGGCGAGCTGCTCGTCGATCCGGTACGTGGCGAAGACGTCGACCTCGCTGGTCCACTTGGACAGCCGGTCGGCGAGGTCCGGCGCCACGTGGGCCACGTAGCCGTGGATGGTCTGCCAGGCCTCGTCACCGCTGACGACGACCTTGGTGAAGTCCTCGTTGAAGATGTCGCGCACGACCCGGACGGTCATGTCCGGCTCGCCGTAGAGCAGCGTGGGCGCGTTCGAACTGCCGCCGCTCTTGGCCTTCTTCCGGATCTCCTCCCACTGCCCCTGGAGCCGCTCGACGTCGCGGCGCAGCTCGTCCTCGCTCGCGCCCTCCGCGGCGGTGCGCACGATGACGCCCGCGTCCTCGGGGACGATCTTCTTGAGGATGGTCTTCAGCCGGGACCGCTCGGTGTCGGGCAGCTTGCGGCTGATGCCGGTCATCGAGCCCTCGGGCACGTAGACCAGGTAGCGGCCGGGCAGCGAGACCTGACTGGTCAGACGGGCGCCCTTGTGGCCGATCGGGTCCTTGGTGACCTGCACCAGGACCGACTGGCCGGACTTGAGGGCGGACTCGATGCGGCGCGGCCCGCCGGACATGCCGAGGGCCTCGAAGTTGACCTCACCGGCGTACAGGACGGCGTTGCGACCCTTGCCGATGTCGATGAAGGCGGCCTCCATCGACGGCAGCACGTTCTGCACCTTGCCGAGGTAGACGTTGCCGACGTACGAGGTCGCCTGCTCCTTGTTGACGTAGTGCTCGACGAGCACGCCGTCCTCCAGGACGCCGATCTGAGTGCGCTCGCCGTGCTGACGGACGACCATGACCCGCTCGACGGCCTCGCGGCGGGCCAGGAACTCCGCCTCGGTGATGATCGGGACGCGCCGGCGACCCTGCTCGCGGCCTTCCCGGCGGCGCTGCTTCTTGGCCTCCAGGCGAGTCGAGCCCTTGATGGACTGCACCTCGTCGGACGGCTCGGCACCCTTTTCCCGCTGGGGCCGGGGCTCGCGGACCTTGACGACGGTGCGCTCGGGGTCGTCGGCGGACGACTCGGCCTCACCGGAGCCGTCCCCGGCACGGCGACGACGGCGACGACGGCGACGGCTGCTGCTGGAGCCACCGCCCTCCCCGGAGGCGTCCTCGCTCTCCTCGGCGTCCTCCTCGGCCTGCTCGGCGGTGTCCGCAGCGTCCTGATCGGCCCGGGCGGCCTGTTCGGCGGCGGTGTCCTCGGTGTCGCCGTCGGCGGACTCACCGGCGTCGCCGTCGGCGGCATCGCCCCGGCGACGGCGCCGGCCGCCCCGGCGACGGCGTCGGCGCGAACCGGCCTCCTCGGAGCCCTCGGCGTCGTCGTGGTCCTCGCCGGACTCGTCCGCGTCCGTGTCGGCGTCGGTCTCGGCCTCCGGCGCCTCCTGCTCCCGCTCCTGCTCCCGCTCCTGCTTCGCGGCGGCGGTGGTCCGCTCCTCGGCGGCCTCCTCGGCGGCACCCCGGCGCTTGCGGCGGCGGCGCGACCCGGCGGGCTGCTCCTCCGTAAGCTCCTCGGCCTCCTCCGGCGCCTGCGCCGGTTCGGGCCCGGCCGCCTCGGCGGCGGCCTCTGCGGCGGCCCGCTCGGGCGTCTGGAACTGCGGCTCGGCGAACACGGGCGCCTGGAACACGGCGACGGCGGGACGCGACGGGCGCTTGGGGGCGTCCGCCTCGTCGGAGGCCGCGGCGGCGCTCTGCGCCGGCGCGGCGAATCCGGTGGCGGCCTTACGGGCGGACCGGCGGCGCGCACGGCGCGGAGCGGCGTCCTCGACGGGCTCGGCGGTCTTCTCCGGCGTCTCGGGGGCCGCCTGCGGGGCCTCGGTCTCCGCCGCCGGAGCGGGCTCGCTCACCTCCGGGCCGGCGTCGGCGGGCGCGGAGGACGGGGCGGCCACACGGCGCGTGGCACGGCGACGGGTACGGCGGGGAGCGGCGTCCTCGGCCTCGGCGGGCGCGGGCGTCTCGGCGGCCTCCGCCGACGCCTCCGGGGCCTCGGTCTCCGCCGCCGGAGCGGCGGACGCCTCCACGGCGGCCGGCTCGGTGGGCGTGCTCACACTGCGCGTGGCACGGCGACGGGTACGGCGCGGAGCCGCGTCCTCGGCCTCGGCCTCGGCGGGCGCGGGCGTCTCGGCGGCCTTCGCGGGAGCGTCGGACGTCTCGGTGGCAACCGGCTCGGTGGGCGTGGTCACGCTGCGCGTGGCACGACGACGGGTACGGCGCGGAGCCGCGTCCTCGGCCTCGGCCTCGGCGGGCGCGGGCGTCTCGGCGACGGCCGGCGTCTCGGCGGCGGCGGACGCCGGCACGACGGTCTCGGCCGTCTCCGCCGTCGTCGGGGTCCCCGCGGGTGCGGAGGCGCGGCGCACCGCACGGCGCCGCGGCCGACCCGCGGACACGGGCTCCGGAGCCGCCTCGGGCACCGCTGCGGCAGCCTCTTCGGCCGCCGCCTCTTCCGTCTCTTCCACCTCGTCGGTCGCGGCGGTCACCTCGGCCGGCGCGACGGTCTCCGCCGACGCCTCGGGGCCACCGGACGGCGGTCCCGCCGGGCGGGACGCGGCCCTGCGCCGACGACGCGGCGGCAGGGTGTCGCTGGGGGTGTTCGCTTCGGAGCCCGTCGAAGTGGTCGAGGACTCTGTGGATTCGGTCGGTTCGAGCATGCGGGGGTTTCTCCCGTCAGGCTCCCGGGCGCCGCGCCCGGTCCGGCATCGATCATGTCGACCGCCGGTGACGTCCGCGGCTCGCGCGATGCGCGTCGCCGCCGTCCGGGGCGCGGGCGCCGCTCGGAAGCTCTCCGTGTCTTGTCTCGCCGGTTCCGTACCCCTTGTCGTGCACGGCCTGGCGAAAGTCTTGTGGTCGGTGCGCTGCCCGACCCAGGTGGCTCCCGAGTTCGAGGGCGGCGCTACGACGTCCGTCCCTGAGCGGAACCTCCCTTACGCCGACGCCTTCGCGGCGGCGGAAGCGGCGGCCGGATGCGGCTCGGGCGCTTCTGCCTCGCGGTCGGGCGCGAGCGGGTCGGTCACCGCACCGGTCTCTTCATCGAACAGCCCCTGCGCCAGCCTGGTCACCGCTGCGGGGACCGGCGGCGCCAGGTCGGCCACGGCGCGAAGACCGGACAGGACGTCGTCGGGTCGTACGGCAGGCGTCACGTGCCGAACAACCAGCCGCAGTATCGCACAGGGCTGGTCGGTCGGCCTATCAGCCGCCGAACCGCACGTGGTGACGCTCTCCAGGTGCGCGACGGCGGAGCGGGCGTCGAAGGTACGGACGCCGTTCTTGGTCCGGCGCTGGACCTCGACCGCCTCGGCCGAGTTGAACGCCGCGACGGCGCGCTCGGCGTCCGCGGACTCCACACCCGCCAGCCGCAGCTCCCACACGGAAGCCGTCAGCCGGTCGGCGAGCCCGGAGGTCCGGGCCTCGGCCGCCTCGACGATGTCGAGCCCGGCGGGCAGCGACTCGTCGAGAAGCAGCCTGAGCCGCTCCGGATCGCGCGCCTCGGTGAGCGCGATCTCCAGGTACTCCGCCTCACTGCCCGTGCCGGTGGGTGCGGCATTGGCGTACGACACCTTCGGGTGCGGCGTGAACCCCGCCGAGTACGCCATGGGCACCTCGGCGCGGCGCAGTGCACGCTCGAAGGCGCGCTGGAAATCACGGTGGCTGGTGAACCGGAGGCGGCCGCGCTTGGTGTAACGCAGTCGAATGCGCTGCACCGCGGGTACGGGCGGCGGGCCTTCGGGCTGTCGCTTGCCCAGTGTCGTTCAGTCCTTCGTGAGAGCGGTCGTACTGCTACCAAGAGTACGTGCCTCGGCCGCGGAAGGTTCCCGCCGGCCACCGACCGCGCCCTGCCCGGCTCCCCGAAAGGCACCCGTCGCACGCCACCCCGGGCCCTCCGCCCGGGGACGACCGGCGAGGGCGAGCGTCTGCCGGGCCGCCCTCCCGGCGGCTCGCGGGGCCCCGGCGAAGGTGCCGCAGGACGGTGTCCCGCGACAGCCGACCGCCGGCGACCAGCGCCCCCACACATCCGCACCTGTTCTCGACCGACACGTCCGGCCCTTTCCCGCACGAGGACCACGACCGTGCCGGAAAAACCGACCGCCGCGGCGAAAGACCCTTCGGGCCCGTCGCCGCGGCGGCCCTTGCCGACTCCCGCCAGGAGGCCGTCGCTCGCAGTCCATACCGGCGAAGACGCCGGACACCCCGACCGGATCCCACGGCCTGCCCGGTGCGCCGCGGCCTATGCGCGGCGCGTGGGGTCAGGTGAGCTCACTGCGTGCCCAGCTCCAACTGATGGACCCGGCGCTGTCCCACACACGCACCGGCCCACCGAAACCAGAACCCGTACTCGTCAGCGTCCACAACGCCGAACGATTGGCACCATCACTCAACTGACCGTTGTCATACAACACACCCACATCACCACGACCATCACCGTCGAAATCACCCGACGTCACCTTGGAACGCTCCCAGCTCCAACTGAACGACCCGGCGCTGTCCCACACACGCACCGGCCCACCGAAACCAGAACCCGTACTCGTCAGCGTCCACAACGCCGAACGATTGGCACCATCACTCAACTGACCGTTGTCATACAACACACCCACATCACCACGACCATCACCGTCGAAATCACCCGACGTCACCTTGGAACGCTCCCAGCTCCAACTGAACGACCCGGCGCTGTCCCACACACGCACCGGCCCACCGAAACCAGAACCCGTACTCGTGAACGTCCACAACGCCGAACGATTGGCACCATCACTCAACTGACCGTTGTCATACAACACACCCACATCACCACGACCATCACCGTCGAAATCACCCGACGTCACCTTGGAACGCTCCCAGCTCCAACTGAACGACCCGGCGCTGTCCCACACACGCACCGGCCCACCGAAACCAGAACCCGTACTCGTGAACGTCCACAACGCCGAACGATTGGCACCATCACTCAACTGACCGTTGTCATACAACACACCCACATCACCACGACCATCACCGTCGAAATCACCCGACGTCACCTTGGAACGACTCCAGTCCCAGCTAGGACCACCCGAGCCGGCGTTGTCCCAGACCTTGACCGGCTGCCCGAAGCCGGAGGCCGTACCGGAGAACGTCCACAGCGTCGTGCGATTGAAGCCGTCGCTCTGCCGGCCGTTGTCGTACAGCACACCCACGTCACCGCGACCGTCGCCGTTGAAGTCACCGGAGACCGTCTTGGAACGACTCCAGTCCCAGTTGCCGAACGTCTTGCTGTCCCACTCGCGCTGCGGCTCACCGAATCCGCTACCGGTACTGGTGAACGACCACAGCCCCGTGCGCTGGGAGCCGTCGCTCTGCCGGCCGTTGTCGTACAGCACACCGACGTCGCTGCGGCCGTCACCGTCGTAGTCGGAGACGGGGGTCCGCACGGCGTTGCCGGCGATCCATTCGCGCACGTCGTCGACCCGGGTACTGACCGCGCTGCTGGACGTGCCCTCTGCGGTGTCGACGCCGAAGCAGCCCACCTGGTTCGATCGGCTGCTGACCGCGACGAGCGCAGGCCTGCCGTCGACCGTGCGGAAGGCGGGGCCACCGGCGTCGCCCTGGCAGACCGAGGCGCCGTCCCTGCCGCTCATGACGAGGTCACCGCCGTTGACGGCGGAAACGGCGAACGTCCCGGTGTGCTTCTCGAGCGGGGCCCACTCCTGTGCCGTCCGCCCGTGACCGGCCACGGTGAGTTCCTGCCCTTCGGCGGGCGCCGAGGTGGCGACGGTGACCGGCTCCACACCCCTCACGGGCTGCGCGAGACGGGCCAGCACGAGATCGCGTTCGCCGTGCGGCAGGAGTTCGACGACGTCCCGGACCTGGTCGCCACCCACGGTCGCCACGGTCTTCAGACGGGGCGCGCCGGCCGGAACCGTGAGGTCGGCGGCCGGGTCGTCGGCGAAGCAACTGGCGGCCGTGAGCAGCCACTCGGAAGAGATCAGGGTGCCCGAGCAGCCCCGCTCGTGGTCACCGATCAGCAGCCGGGCGGTGAAGCCGTACTCGGCGTCCTCGGAAGGCGCGCCGACAACCGCGTGACTCGGCGCGGCCGTCAGGAGCAGCAGCGGTGCCGCGCCGAGCAGCGCCGCGGCCCTTACCACGGCAGTGCGCAGAGCGCCGCCTCGTCTCAGGCGTGTCGATCGGGAAGCGATTTCGCTCCGTGCCTTCATCACTCGGTCCCTCTGGGTCGGTACTGCCGAACTGATGTCAAGGCCGCGGCCCGCCGACTGCCCTTCGATCACCAGAAGACACGCACGCTCAAGAAGCGCACAAGACCGAGCCCATCCCCCGAGAACTCCAGCCGCCGACGGCAGAGCGATCACCGCCCAGAGCTCGCGCAGCGAACCCATACCGCAGCTCCAGCCATCTAAGACTCGTCCGGCGATCTCGTCCACCGGGCAAAGCGCGCAAACTGACAGTACGTCACACCCGGGCGGTGACGTGTGTCACCACCACGGCCGAAGGCACGGGAGCTGACGCGGCCCGCTCCTCCCGGGCAGGCGACGCCCCCGCCCCGCCGTAGATCCGGGCGGCCCGGATCCCCGGTGCCGAAGTGGTGCCCTCGCCCCCCCGACGCGACCACGACGACGCGCAGGCGCGACGTACCGTCGTCTCCCGCACGACGGCCTCCCGCCCGCGCCGAAGGCCAAGGGCGCTCAGCACATCTACCGCCTCCGCGACGCCTCACCACGTCAGTGGACGTGCCCGCCCGTCTCCGCCTTCTTGACCGTCAACGGCAGCAGCTTCTTGCCGGTCGGGCCGATCTGGATCTCCGTGTCCATCGCCGGGCAGACGCCACCCCCAATCCGTTGGCCTGCCGTGGTAACTGAGCTCTTTCCAACCTCAGCTCAGTTACAGGGTGAGGACGGCCTCAACGAGGCTGGTGATGCGGGTCGTGGAACATCGCAGCTTGCCCAGGAGCCGCCAGGCGCGACGACCCCGCTGAAGGCGGTCGCGAGCCAGCGCGCCGGCTCAGACGTGCCTCGCGCCTGGTCGCGGCTGGCGACCACCAGGTATCCATCGCTCTCGGGGTCGAAGGTGGTGGACTGCACCGTGAGCCCGACACTGCGCAACTGCGCCACGAGGTCCTCGTACCGGTAGGGCCAGATGGACAACCGTTCCGAGCAGGCTCGCACTGCCCCATCCGGCTCGACCTGGGCGACCACGATTTCGAGGAAGTGTTCCTGCTCCCAGCCCTGCGGGATCTGCCAGTAGTAGCTGACGACCGCATCGCGGTCGTTGCGGCGGATGAGTCGATCGCGGACGTCTACCCGCGAGCCGGCGGAGCGCACGAGTTCCCAGTTGCGTGAGTGGAGCACAAGGCGTCCGCCCGGATTCAGCAACCGCGTCATCGCTTCCAGTGCGGTCAGGCGCCCGGCTGCGCCCTCGGCGTGCCCGAGCGAGTTACCGACGCAGAACACCAGATCGAACGTGGAGTCCTCCAGGTGGTCAGGCAATTCGTCCCAGTTCGCACGGATGGCTCGAAGCGAGACACCCTGCTCGTCGGCGGCCTTCTCGGTCCGGCGAACCATCCCATCACTGGCGTCTGTGGCGACCACGTCAAGGCCAAGACTCGCGAGACCGACGGCGAGCTGGCCGGTTCCACACGCGCAGTCGAGGACGCGCGCGTTGGGCGGCAGAGAGCCCACTACACCGCTGTAGTAAACGGCGGCTGCCTTGGCGGGGGTCAACCTGTCGTCCCCGATCAGCCACTCGTACACGTCGGAAAGCGCCCCATAACCAGCCATCGCGATACCTCCATCACTCGACGGCACGCGGGCAAGACCGCGCCTGCGATTCGGACCTGCGCCTCGCACTGCGCCGCGCCGTGTCAGCGAAGCATTGAGCAGGACCCAACCACTTCCGGCCGCTGGGACTCCACCGGATTTCGTGGGAAACCGCGACGCGCCGCACCGACGCAGGTCCCCACTCCACAGGCGCCCCATCGGCTCGATGGGGGCCGCGGCCGACAAGCGCCCGTTCAGGTGGCGTCTCCCTCGCCCTGCGGGCAGGGCCACCGGACCGACTGCTCCTGCCGTCAGGTCACCGCAGGCCCCTCTTCGGCCTCACACCCACTCCACGTCCAGCGATACGTCCGAAGGCGCACCAGGCGGCGGTAGCGGCGTTCTCAGTGTCTCCTTCGCCGGCTGCCGCCGATCCTGCTGGAAGCCGAGCGAGGTCAGCACCGTCACCGCATCCGACTCTGTGACGTCAGCCACAGCGTCAGCGATGCGGTGGAGCGGCTCGCTCGTCCCAGGACTCACGTTTCCGCTGGTCAGTCGGACTTCTTGACCGTCAGCGGCAGCAGCTTCTTGCCCGTCGGGCCCGTTTGTGGCCATGTGTCGAACTGGGGACACACCCCGCAGTCGAAGCAGGGCGTCCAGCGGCAGTCGTCGACCTCGGTCTCGTCGAGGGCGTCCTGCCAGTCCTCCCAGAGCCACTCCTTGTCGAGGCCGGAGTCGAGGTGGTCCCAGGGGAGGACCTCCTCGTAGCCGCGCTCGCGGGTGGTGTACCAGTCGACGTCGACGCCGAAGGGCTCCAGGGCCTTGTCGGCGCAGGCCATCCAGCGGTCGTAGGAGAAGTGCTCGCGCCAGCCGTCGAAGCGGCCGCCGTCGTCGTAGACGGCGCGGATGACCGCGCCGGTGCGGCGGTCGCCGCGGGAGAGGAGGCCCTCGACGATGCCGGGCTTGCCGTCGTGGTAGCGGAAGCCGATGGAGCGGCCGTACTTCTTGTCGCCGCGGATCTTGTCGCGCAGCTTCTGCAGGCGGGCGTCCGTCTCCTCGGCGGAGAGCTGCGGCGACCACTGGAAGGGGGTGTGGGGCTTGGGGACGAAGCCGCCGATGGAGACCGTGCAGCGGATGTCGCCGGAGCCGGAGACCTCGCGGCCCTTCTGGATGACGCGGGTGGCCATGTCGGCGATCTGGAGGACGTCGTCGTCGGTCTCGGTGGGCAGGCCGCACATGAAGTACAGCTTCACCTGGCGCCAGCCGTTGCCGTAGGCCGTCGCGACGGTGCGGATGAGGTCGTCCTCGGAGACCATCTTGTTGATGACCTTGCGGATGCGCTCGGAGCCGCCCTCGGGGGCGAAGGTGAGCCCGGAGCGGCGGCCGTTGCGGGTCAGCTCGTTGGCCAGGTCGATGTTGAAGGCGTCGACGCGGGTGGAGGGGAGGGACAGGCCGATCTTGTCCTCCTCGTACCGGTCCGCGAGGCCCTTGGCGACGTCGGCGATCTCGGAGTGGTCCGCGGACGACAACGACAGCAGACCGACCTCCTCGAAGCCGGTCGCCTTCAGGCCCTTCTCGACCATGTCGCCGATGCCGGTGATGGAGCGCTCGCGCACCGGGCGGGTGATCATGCCGGCCTGGCAGAAGCGGCAGCCGCGGGTGCAGCCGCGGAAGATCTCCACCGACATGCGCTCGTGGACGGTCTCGGCGAGCGGGACGAGGGGCTGCTTGGGGTAGGGCCACTCGTCGAGGTCCATGACGGTGTGCTTGGAGACGCGCCACGGGACGCCCGAGCGGTTGGGCACGACGCGGGCGATTCGGCCGTCGGGGAGGTACTCGACGTCGTAGAAGCCGGGGACGTAGACCCCGCCGGTCTTCGCCAGGCGGAGGAGGAGTTCCTCGCGGCCGCCGGGGCGGCCCTCGGCCTTCCAGGCGCGGATGATGGCGGTGATCTCCAGGACGGCCTGCTCGCCGTCGCCGATGACGGCGCAGTCGATGAAGTCGGCGATCGGCTCGGGGTTGAAGGCCGCGTGTCCGCCGGCCAGGACGACCGGGTCGTCGATGCCGCGGTCCTTGGCCTCCAGCGGGATGCCGGCCAGGTCGAGGGCGGCCAGCATGTTGGTGTAGCCGAGCTCGGTGGAGAAGGAGAGGCCGAAGACGTCGAAGGCCTTCACCGGGCGGTGGCTGTCCACGGTGAACTGCGGGACGGAGTGCTCCCGCATCAGCGCCTCCAGGTCCGGCCAGACGCTGTAGGTGCGCTCGGCGAGGACGCCCTGCTGCTCGTTGAGTACCTCGTAGAGGATCATGACGCCCTGGTTGGGCAGTCCGACCTCGTAGGCGTCCGGGTACATCAGGGCCCAGCGGACGTCGCAGGATTCCCAGTCCTTGACCGTGGAGTTGAGCTCTCCGCCGACGTACTGGATCGGCTTCTGCACATGCGGGAGCAGAGCTTCGAGCTGCGGAAACACGGAAGACACAGACTCGGCGGCTTCGGCAGGCATCTCACGGGACCTTTGTGTGCTGACAAGGGGGACCATTCAGCCTAACCCGGCGGAGCGGGTCCCCCGAACCGCGCGCGGCCCGCCCGGTCCGGCGGGGCCGCGCTCAGGCGGACATGGGTCTTTGCACCGTGATCGACTGGAGCAGTCCGACCGCCAGCCACACGGCGAACATCGACGAGCCGCCGTACGACACGAAGGGCAGCGGCAGGCCGGTGACCGGCATGATGCCGAGCGTCATGCCGATGTTCTCGAAGGTCTGGAAGGCGAACCAGGCGACGATCCCGGCGGCGACGATCGTCCCGTACAGGTCGGTGGTCTCGCGGGCGATCTTGCAGCCGCGCCAGAGCACCACGCCGAGCAGGGCGATGATGAGGCCCGCGCCGAGGAAGCCGAGCTCCTCTCCGGCGACCGTGAAAACGAAGTCGGTCTGCTGCTCGGGGACGAAGCGGCCGGTGGTCTGCGAGCCGTTGAAGAGGCCGGAGCCGGTGAGGCCGCCGGAGCCGATCGCGATGCGTGCCTGGTTGGTGTTGTAGCCGACGCCCGCCGGGTCGAGTTCCGGGTTGGCGAAGGCGGCGAAACGGGCGATCTGGTAGTCGTCGAGGATGCCGAGCTGCCAGACGGCGAGCGCGCCGGCGGTTCCGGCGCCGATGAGTCCGAACACCCAGCGGTTGGTGGCGCCGGAGGCGAGCAGTACGCCCAGCACGATGATGACCATGACCATGACCGAGCCGAGGTCGGGCATGAGCATCACGATCAGCATCGGCACGGTGGCCAGGCCCAGGGCCTGGAGCACGGTCCGGTGGTCCGGGTGGGGCCGGTCCCCCGCGTCGACGCGGGCAGCGAGCAGCATCGCCATGCCCAGGATGATCGTGATCTTCACGAACTCCGAGGGCTGCAGGGAGAAGCCGCCGGGGAGTTTGATCCAGGAGTGGGCGCCGTTGATGGTCGAGCCGAGCGGTGTGAGCACCAGCAGGATCAGGAACACGGACGCGCCGTAGAGGACCGGCACGGCGGTGCGCAGGGCGCGGTGGCCGAGCCAGACGGTGGCGATCATCAGGGCGAGCCCGATGCCGGTGTTCAGCAGGTGCCGGGTCAGGAAGTAGTAGGGGTCGCCCTGGTTGAGCTCGGTGCGGTTGCGGGTCGCGGAGTAGACGAGCAGGGAGCCCATCAGCGAGAGCGCGACGGCGGCCAGCAGTATCGGCCAGTCGAGCCGGCGCGCCATCGAGTCGCGGGCGAAGAGCCGGGTCCAGCCGGCCTTCTCCGGTCCGTATCCGGAGACCTGGAAGCTGTTGGTCCCGGTCATGCGCGTGCCCTCCGGCTTCCGCTTCCGCCCGTCCTGCCGCGCCGGCCCCCGCCGCCGCGCCGTCGGTGGCGGCGTGTGTCGCGGTTGTCGCCGTTCTGCGTGGGGGGCGTCGTTCCCTGCTCCTGTCCGTCGACGGGGGCGTACTCCTCCTCCGGGGAGGCCTTCTCGTCCGGCAGCAGGTCCTTGACGACGTCCTTGGGGATCTTCGGCGCGGGGATGGTTCCGTCCGTCTTGATCGTCGGGAGCTTCGCCTGCGGCTCGGGCAGCAGTGCCTTCTTCTTGTCGATGTCCCCGTCGTCCGAGACGCCGTACAGCGCGTCGTAGATGTTGCGGACGGCGGGTCCGGAGGCGCCGGAGCCGGTACCGCCCTGGGAGATCGTCATGACGATCGCGTACTCGTCGGTGTACGTGGCGAACCAGGAGGTGGTCTGCTTGCCGTGGACCTCGGCCGTGCCGGTCTTGGCGTGCATCGGGATCTCGTCCTGGGGCCAGCCGACCTGGGCGAACCGCCAGGCGGCGGTGCCGCGGGTGGCGACGCCGGCGAGTGCCTCGTCCATCTTGGCCAGGGTGGTCTTGCTTATCGGCAGCTTGCCGTGGGCCTCGGGCTCGATCGCGCGGATCTCCTTGCCGTCGGGGCTGACGATCGCCTTGCCGATGCTCGGGTCGTACAGGGTTCCGCCGTTGGAGATGGCCGCGTAGATGGTGGCCATCTGGATGGGGGTGGTGAGGGTGTCGCCCTGGCCGATGGAGTAGTTGATGGCGTCACCGGCGCGCATCTTGTTGCCTTCGAGGCAGCCCTCGTAGGCGAGCTTCTCGACGTAGGTGCCGTCCTTCTTGCCGGACTTGCACCAGGCGTCCTTGTTGGCCTTCCAGTAGTCCTGCTTCCACTGGCGGTCGGGGACGCGTCCGGTGACCTCGTTGGGGAGGTCGATGCCGGTCTTCTCGCCGAGGCCGAACTCGTGGGCGGCCTTGTAGAAGTAGTCGTTGGGGTTCTTCGGGTTGTTGCCGCCGTCCTTCTTCCACTCCTGGTGGGCCAGGCGGTAGTAGACGGTGTCGCAGGAGAGTTCGAGGGCGCGGCCGAGGCTGATCGGGCCGTAGCTGGCGGACTCGTAGTTCTTGAAGACCTGGCCGCCGACGGAGTAGGAGCTGGAGCAGTCGTAGCGGCCGTCGAAGTCGTAGCCCGCTTCGACCGCGGCGGACGTGGAGATGACCTTGAAGATCGAGCCGGGGGCCGCCTGGCCCTGGGTGGCGCGGTTGAGCAGCGGGTAGTTGGAGTCCTTGCCGGTGAGCTTCTTGTAGTCGGCGGCGGAGATGCCGCCGACCCAGGCGTTGGGGTCGTACGCCGGGTTGGAGGCCATGGCGACGACGCGGCCGGTCTTGGCCTCCATGACCACGACGGCGCCGGCGTCGGCCTTGTAGTTCTCGCCGGTGTTGTCGTCGTACTGCTTGCGGGCTTCCTTCATGGCCTCGTTCAGCTCGTACTCGGCGACTCGCTGGACGCGGGCGTCGATGCTGGTGACGAGGTTGGAGCCGGGTACGCCGGGGTCGGACTCGGCCTCGCCGATGACGCGGCCGAGGTTGTCGACCTCGTAGCGGGTGACGCCGGCCTTGCCGCGCAGTGCCTTGTCGTACTGGCGTTCCAGGCCGGAGCGGCCGACCTGGTCCGAGCGCAGGAAGGGCGAGTCGGTGTCCTGGGCTTCCTGGATCTCCTCGTCGGTGACCGGCGAGAGGTAGCCGAGGACCTGCGCGGTGTTGGACCCGCCGGGGCCGGCGTAGCGGCGCAGGGCCTCGGGTTCGGCGGTGATGCCGGGGAAGTCCTCGGCGCGCTCGCGGATCTGGAGGGCCTGCTTGGGAGTGGCCTCGTCGGTGACGGGGATCGGCTGGTAGGGCGAGCCGTTCCAGCAGGGCTGGGGGGTCTCGGCGTCGCACAGCCGGACCTTGTCCATGACCTCCTGGGGCTTCATGCCGAGGACGCCGGCGAGCTTGGTGAGGACGGCCTTGCCGTCGTCCTTCATCTTCAGCAGGTCGGTGCGGGAGGCGGAGACGACGAGGCGGGTCTCGTTGTCGGCGAGCGCCACGCCGCGGGCGTCCAGGATGGAGCCGCGGGGCGCGGGCTGGACGACCTGCTGGACGTGGTTGCCGGAGGCCTCCGCGGCGTACTCGTCGCCCTGGCGGATCTGGAGGTACCAGAGCCGGCCGCCGAGGGTGGCGAGGAGGGAGAGGACGAGGATCTGGATGACGACGAGCCGGGTCTGGACGCGGGTGCTGCGGCCGGTCTCCGGGATGTTAGTCATGGGCGCGGCCCATTCCGTTGAGGCTGGTGGCGGGCGACGGGTGGGAGTGCGTCACTTCGGCTGCCTCCCCCTGGTGAAGTGCGTGGTCCTGGTGTCCTGCCGCGTCGTCACAGCCGCTTGACCCCCTTGATGCGGCCGGCCCGGGCGACCCGCGCCCGCGCCGCCTTCACCCGCAGTCCGTTGCGCTGGCCGCCGATGCGCAGGCCGGTGCCGCCGGAGAGCCAGCCGGAGGCGATGTCGGTGTTCTGGCCGGCGGAGTTGGTGTCGGCGAGCGGGTCGTTCTCGGCACGTCTGGCCAGGGCCATGATGCCGGGGACGACGAAGGGCGCGAGCAGCAGGTCGTACAGGGCGGCGGTGAACAGCAGGCTGGGCAGGCCGACGTGGCGGGCGGTGGTGTCGCCGACGAGGGCGCCGACGCCGGCGTAGAGCAGGGTGGTGCCGATGGCGGCGACGACCACGACGGCCATGGGGCCGGTGGCCGACCTGAGCCTGCCGTTCTCCGGTTTGGCGAGGCCGGCGAGGTAGCCGACGACGCAGAGGACGAGGGCGTAGCGGCCGGCGGCGTGGTCGGCGGGCGGGGCGAGGTCGGCGAGGAGTCCGGCGCCGAAGCCGACGAGGGCGCCGCCGACGTGGCCGTAGACCAGGGCGAGGCCGAGGACGGTGAGGAGCAGCAGGTCGGGGACGGCGCCGGGCAGGTGGAGGCGGGCGAGGACGCTCACCTGGAGCACCAGGGCGACGACGACGAGGGAGACGGACAGCAGGATCCGGTTGACGCGCATGGGGTGAAAGCTCCTACTGCTCGTTCTGCTGGTTCTGCTCGGTCTGCTGGTTCTGCTCGGTCTGCTCGTTCTCTTCGTTCGACGACTGGCCGTCGACGGGGGCCCCGGCGGACGGGGTCACGGTCACCGTGACGGTCGGCGTGGGCTTCGGCTTCGGCTTGTCCGGGAGCACCGTGTCGCGCGGGTCCTTCTGCGGGGCCTGGACGACGACGCCGACGATGTCGAGCTTGGTGAAGCTGACGAACGGTGTGACGTCGAGGGTGCGGGTCAGGTCGCCGCCGGAGGGGTCGACGCGGGAGACGACGCCGACGGGTACGCCGGGGACGAACGGCTTGTCGGCCTGGGAGCCGAAGGTGACCAGGCGGTCGCCCTTCTTGACGTCGGCCTTGCCGTTGAGGAGTTCGACGCGCAGGGGGCGGCCGCCCTGGCCGGAGGCGAAGCCGAGTTCGTCGCTGGCCTCCATCCGGGTGCCGACGGTGAAGTCGGGGTCGTTGGCGAGCAGCACGGTGGCGGTGTTCGGGCCGACGGTGGTCACGCGGCCGACGAGGCCGTCGCCGTTGAGGACGGTCATGTCGCGCTTGATGCCGTCGTTCGCGCCGGCGTCGATGGTGATGGTCCAGGAGAAGCCCTGGGCGGCTCCTATGGCGATGACCTGGGCGCCCTTGATGCCGTACTGGCCGGCGCCGGCGAGTCCGAGCATCTTGTCGAACTGCTTCAGGCGGCTGCGGCCGCGCTCGTCGCTGCCGAGCTTCGCCTTCAGAGCCGCGTTCTGCGTCTCGAGTTCGGCGAGGCGGTCGTGCCGGTCGCCGGAGTCGCGGATCGCGGAGATCGCGTTGCCGACCGGGTCGACCGCGGACGACACCCCGTTCTCGATCGGGCCGAAGACGGTGGCCGCGGCCTGCCGGGCACCGTCGACCGGTGAGTCCTCCCCACCGCGGATGTCCACCGTGATCAGTGCGAACGCGATGGCGATCAGCAGCACCAGGAGCAGCCGGCTCTCTTTCGTGTCCCTCACGTGCGGCGGCCGTGCCTTCCTCGTCGAATTCGGGAATTACGTGGCGGTGTTCAGGAATTCAGGAGATCCAGTACGTGAGGTAACAAGCGCGGTACTTGCGGCACTCACGGCACTGATGCCTCTATATCAACGATCCGCCGCACGAGAGGAGATCGTCTCGTACGGCGGAACCGAAGTGTTACGTCATCTGCGGGGCTGGGCGTCCAGCACCTGCTGGAGCGCCTCGAACTCCTCGACGCACTTGCCGGAGCCGAGCGCGACGCTGTCGAGCGGGTCCTCGGCGATGTGGATGGGCATTCCGGTCTCCCGGCGCAGCCGTTCGTCCAGCCCGCGCAGCAGCGCGCCGCCGCCGGTCAGGACGATGCCCCGGTCCATGATGTCGCCGGACAGCTCCGGCGGACACTTGTCGAGGGTCGTCTTGACGGCGTCGACGATCGCGTTGACCGGCTCCTCGATCGCCTTGCGCACTTCGGCGGCGGAGATGACGACGGTCTTGGGCAGTCCGGACACGAGGTCCCGCCCGCGGATTTCGGTGTGCTCGTCGGAGTCGAGGTCGTACGCCGAACCGATCGTGATCTTGATCTGTTCGGCCGTGCGCTCGCCCAGCAGAAGGCTGTACTCCTTCTTCACGTGCTGGATGATCGCGTTGTCCAGCTCGTCACCCGCGACGCGGATGGACTGGGCGGTGACGATGCCGCCGAGCGAGATGACCGCGACCTCCGTGGTGCCGCCGCCGATGTCGACCACCATGTTGCCCGTGGCCTCGTGGACCGGCAGGCCGGAGCCGATGGCCGCGGCCATGGGCTCCTCGATGATGTGCACCTGACGGGCGCCGGCTTGGGACGACGCCTCGATGACGGCGCGGCGCTCGACACCGGTGATGCCCGAGGGCACACAGACGACGACCCGCGGACGAGCCAGATACCGCCGCTTGTGGATCTTCAGGATGAAGTAGCGGAGCATCCGCTCGGTGATCTCGAAGTCGGCGATGACGCCGTCCTTCAGCGGGCGCACGGCAACGATGTTGCCCGGCGTGCGCCCGATCATCTTCTTCGCTTCGGCGCCGACCGCGAGGATGCCACCGGTATTGGTGTTGATCGCGACGACGGACGGCTCGTTGAGTACGATCCCGCGACCCCTGACGTACACCAGCGTGTTGGCGGTCCCGAGGTCGACAGCCATGTCACGGCCGATGAACGACATTGAGTTCCCCATCAGGATTCGACTGGCCTTCCCAGGAGCTTTTGAGGGCTTTTCAGGTAGGCGAAGTGGGTGCAGTGACGCGTGGAGGCTTCCATCGTAGACGCGCTTTCGCGAACACTGCGCGAGGGTCTTCGCCATTGTCAGCAGATGGCGCACCGCCTCGCTTGTGGAGACGGGCCAACGGGGGCATCCGTTCCCCCGATCAGGCGCGCATATGCCACAGGGCGGTCGCTTCTACGCGACCGCCCTGGTCCGTCGCGGGCCATCCGGCTGACGCGGCGTCAGAAAAAAGATGCGTCCGGCGTGTCCGGAGGGAGGATCAGGCCCGGCCGGGGAAGAAGATCTTCAGCTCGCGCTCGGCGGACTCCTCGGAGTCGGAGGCGTGGATCAGGTTCTCCCGGACGATCACTCCGAAGTCCCCGCGGATGGAGCCGGGGGCCGCCGCGATCGGGTCGGTCGGGCCGGCCAGCGCGCGCACGCCCTCGATGACCCGCTCGCCCTCGACGACCATGGCGACGACGGGACCGGACGCCATGAACTCGACCAGCGGCTCGTAGAACGGCTTGCCCTTGTGCTCGCCGTAGTGCTGTTCCAGCGTCTCGGCGTCCAGGGTGCGCAGTTCCAGCGCGGTGATCTGCCAGCCGGCCTTGCGCTCGATACGGCTGATGATCTCGCCGGTCAGGCCACGACGGACGGCGTCGGGCTTGAGGAGGACGAGGCTGCGCTGGGTCACGAGGGCTCCTTGAGGATGTGCGGTTGTGCGAAGTGATGACTGAGGTTACCGGGCGTGTCGCGGCGCCCGTCGCGCACCGTCAGGCGAGGGCTCGGACGGCGTCGCGTCGAAGCGCTCGGACGGCGTCGCGTCGAAGCGCTCGGACGGCGTCGAACGCGAGCGCTCGGACGGCGTCGCGCCTGAGCGCTCGGACGGCGTCGCGCGGACGTTCAGGCCGCGTCGGGCGCGGAGGCCTCGGCCTGGGCGGCGAACCTCGCCTTCGCCTCGTCGATCTTCCGCCCGTAGTGCACGGAGGCCCACCACAGGGCGGCGAAGATCGCGCCCAGGAAGAACATGGACGGCACGACGAAGCCCGAGGCGATCAGGGCGACCTGCAGGGCCCAGCCGAAGGCGATGCCGCCGGGCCGGGTCACGAAGCCGCACAGCGCCACGCACAGGAACATCGCGATGCCGCTGACCGTCCACACCGTCGTCACCGACAGGTCCGGGTCCTTCATGGCGACCAGTCCGGCGAAGCCGATCACGAAGAACTCGCCGATCAGAGTAGAAGCACAGAGCGTACGCACGGATTCTCAGCCCCTCCCGAGGAGCAGTCGGGCCTCGCCGACGGTGATGACGGAACCGGTGACGAGCACACCGCCGCCCGCGAACTCGCCCTCCTCCTCGGCCAGCGTGATCGCGGCCTCCAGGGCGTCCGGCAGTCGCGGCTCGACCTGGACCCGGTCCTCGCCGAACACCTCGACGGCGATTGCGGCCAGCTCGTCGGCGTCCATCGCGCGGTGGCTGGAGTTCTGGGTGACGACGACCTCGGCGAAGACCGGCTCGAAGGCCTCCAGCAGCCCCCGCACGTTCTTGTCGCCGCTCGCGCCGACCACGCCGATGAGCCGGCTGAACTGGAAGGCCTCCCCGACCGCCTCGGCGGTGACCCGGGCCCCGGCCGGATTGTGCGCGGCGTCCAGCACCACGGTCGGCGAGCGCCGCACCACCTCCATCCGCCCCGGTGAGGCGACCGCGGCGAAGGCCTTGCGCACGGTGTCGATGTCCAGCGGCTCGGGACGCTGCTCCCCGACGCCGAAGAACGCCTCCACGGCGGCCAGCGCGACCGCCGCGTTGTGCGCCTGGTGGGCGCCGTGCAGCGGCAGGTACACCTCGGTGTACTCGCCGCCGAGCCCGCGCAGGGTCATCAGTTGCCCGCCGACGGCGACCTGCCGGGCGACGACGCCGAACTCCAGCCCCTCGCGCGCCACGGTGGCGTTGACGTCCACGGCCTTCTTCAGCAGCACCTGCGCCGCGTCCACCGGCTGCTGGGCCAGGATCACGGTGGCGTCCTGCTTGACGATCCCGGCCTTCTCGGTCGCGATCGCGCCGGGCGTCCCGCCGAGCCGGTCGGTGTGGTCCAGGTCGATGGGGGTGACGACGGCCACGTCCCCGTCGATGACGTTGGTGGCGTCCCAGGAGCCGCCCATGCCGACCTCGACGACGGCCACGTCCACGGGCGCGTCGGCGAACGCGGCGTACGCCATGCCGGTCAGCACCTCGAAGAAGGACAGCCGGTGCTCCTGCCGGGCGTCGACCATCTCGACGTACGGCTTGATGTCCTCGTACGTCTCGATGAAACGCTCGGCGGGGATCGCCGCGCCGTCCAGGCTGATCCGCTCGGTGACGGACTGCACGTGCGGCGAGGTGTACCGCCCGGTGCGCAGCTCGAAGGCGCCGAGCAGGGCCTCGATCATGCGGGCGGTGGTGGTCTTGCCGTTGGTCCCCGTGATGTGGATGGACGGGTACGACCGCTGCGGGTCCCCCAGAACGTCCATCAGCGCGGCGATCCGGGCGACGGACGGCTCCAGCTTGGTCTCGCCCCAGCGGGTCGCGAGCTCCGCCTCCACCTCGCGCAGCGCCTTGTCCACCTCGGGGTCCTCGGGACGCGCGGGCACGTCCGCCTGCGGGGGGCCGCCCTGGGTGCGGAGGGTGCGGCTGCCCGCTTCGATGACAGCGAGGTCGGGGTCGCGGGTCGTCTCCGCGTCGATGATCTCGTCGAAGGAGTCGAGGGGCTCGGAGGGGTCGGGCTGGTCGTTCTCGCCGGGGATGTCACTCACGGGAACCAGTCTACGGAGGGTCGCTGACAGTGGGGCCGCGGAGTGGGGTGACCGGGGCCGCGTGGCGTGTGCGGGCGCGTCGTGGCTGGTCGCGCCCACGCGGCGGAGCCGCACGACCATACCGCCCCGCACCCCCGGGGACGTGAAAGCTCCCGGCGCGCACAGGGCGCCGGGAGCTTTCATCCACGTACCGGTGTTACGCCTCCGGCAGCTTCTCGATCTGCGCCTGGATGCGGGCGATGTCCTCGTCCGCCTTGGCCAGCCGCCCCCGGATCTTGTCCACGACGTGGTCCGGCGCCTTCGCGAGGAAGGCCTCGTTGCCGAGCTTGCCGTCGGCCTGGGCCTTCTCCTTCTCGGCGGCGGCGAGGTCCTTGGTGAGGCGCTTGCGCTCGGCGGCGAAGTCGATCACGCCGGAGAGGTCGAGCGCGACCTCGACACCCGCCACCGGCAGGGTCGCCGTGGCCGTGAAGCCGTCGCCCTCCGGCTGGAGCCGCAGCAACTGCCGTACGGCCGCCTCGTGCGCGGCGAGCGCGGTGCCCGCGAGGGCCAGTCGGGCCGGGACCCGCTGGCCGGGCTGGAGCCCCTGGTCGGCACGGAAGCGGCGGACCTCGGTGATGACGGACTGGACGGTCCCGATCTCCCGCTCGGCGTCGGCGTCCCGGAAGCCGGAGTCGGCCGGCCACTCGGCGGTCACCAGGGTCTCGCCGCCCGTGAGCGTCGTCCACAGCGTCTCGGTGACGAAGGGGACGACCGGGTGCAGCAGCCGCAGCGTGACGTCGAGGACCTCACCGAGGACGCGCTTGCTGACCTCGGCGGCCTCGCCGCCCGCCTGGAAGGTGGTTTTGGACAGCTCGACGTACCAGTCGAAGACCTCGTCCCACGCGAAGTGGAACAGGGCGTCGGACAGCTTCGCGAACTGGTAGTCCTCGTAGTACGCGTCGACCTCGGCGACCACCGAGTTCAGGCGGGAGAGGATCCACCGGTCGGTCGAGGACATCTCCGACGCGTCCGGCAGCGGGCCCTGGACCGTCGCGCCGTTCATCAGCGCGAAGCGGGTGGCGTTCCAGATCTTGTTGGCGAAGTTCCGGGAACCCTGGACCCAGTCCTCGCCGATCGGGACGTCGACGCCCGGGTTGGCGCCGCGCGCGAGGGTGAAGCGGAGCGCGTCCGAGCCGTACTTGTCCATCCAGTCGAGCGGGTTGACCACGTTCCCGAAGGACTTGGACATCTTCTTGCCGTTCTGGTCACGGACCATGCCGTGCAGGGCGATGGTGTGGAACGGCGGGGTGCCGTCCATCGCGTACAGGCCGAACATCATCATCCGGGCGACCCAGAAGAAGAGGATGTCGTAGCCGGTGACCAGGACGGAGTTCGGGTAGAACTTCGCGAGCGAGTCGGTCTGCTCGGGCCAGCCCAGCGTGGAGAACGGCCACAGGCCGGAGGAGAACCAGGTGTCGAGGACGTCGGAGTCCTGGTACCAGCCCTCGCCGCTCGGCGACTCCTCGTCGGGGCCGACGCAGACGACCTCGCCCGGCGGGCCGTACCAGACCGGGATGCGGTGGCCCCACCAGAGCTGGCGCGAGATGCACCAGTCGTGGAGGTTGTCGACCCAGTCGAAGTACCGCTTCTCCATCTCCTGCGGGTGGATCTTGACCTTGCCGTCGCGGACCGCGTCACCGGCGGCCTTGGCCAGCGGGCCGACCTTGACCCACCACTGCATGGACAGGCGCGGCTCGACGGTGGTCTTGCAGCGCGAGCAGTGGCCGACGCTGTGGACGTAGGGCCGCTTCTCGGCGACGATCCGGCCCTCGGCGCGCAGCGCGGCGACGATGGCGGAGCGGGCCTCCAACCGGTCCAGGCCCTGGAAGGGACCGTGGTTGGTGATGACCGCGTGCTCGTCCATGACCGCGATGGCGGGCAGGTCGTGGCGCCGGCCGATCTCGAAGTCGTTCGGGTCGTGGGCGGGCGTCACCTTGACGGCGCCGGTGCCGAACTCGGGGTCGACGTGCTCGTCGGCGACGACCGGGATGGAGCGGTCGGTCAGCGGCAGCTTGATGAGCTTGCCGACCAGGTGCTTGTAGCGCTCGTCCTCGGGGTGGACGGCGACGGCCGTGTCACCGAGCATCGTCTCGGCACGGGTGGTGGCGACGACGATCGTCTCGTCCCCGTCCCCGTACTTCATCGAGACCAGCTCGCCGTCGTCGTCCTGGTACTCGACCTCGATGTCGGAGATCGCGGTCAGGCAGCGCGGGCACCAGTTGATGATGCGCTCGGCGCGGTAGATCAGCTCGTCGTCGTAGAGCCGCTTGAAGATGGTCTGGACGGCCTGGGAAAGGCCCTCGTCCATCGTGAAGCGCTCACGCGACCAGGCGACGCCGTCGCCGAGGCGGCGCATCTGCCCGCTGATCTGCCCGCCGGACTCGCTCTTCCACTGCCAGACCCGCTCGACGAAGGCGTCCCGGCCCAGGTCGTGCCGGGACTTGGCCTCCTTCGCCAGCTCCCGCTCGACGACGTTCTGCGTGGCGATGCCGGCGTGGTCCATGCCGGGCTGCCACAGCGTCTCGTAGCCCTGCATGCGCTTGCGACGGGTCAGGGCGTCGATGAGCGTGTGCTCGAAGGCGTGCCCGAGGTGCAGGCTGCCCGTGACGTTCGGCGGCGGGATGACGACGGTGTACGGCGGCTTGTCGCTGTCCGCGTCCGCCTCGAAGTAACCCCGTTCCACCCAGCGCTCGTACAGCTTCCCCTCTACCTCGGCCGGCGTGTACTGGGTCGGCAGTTCGGTGGTGGGTGCTGGCTGCGGCTGCTGAGAGTTCTCGGTCACGGGGGTCAGTTTAAGGGCGTCACGGCCCTGTCCCGAAACGCGTTTCCTTTGTAACGGTGCGGCCCCCGGTGACCTGCGCACGCCGGGTCTGAGTCAGGATGTCAGCACTACATAAGCATCTGGAGGGGAACCCAGTAATGAGTCACAACCAGCCGGGCCCGTACGGCGGGCAGCCCCAGCAGCCCGGACCGTACGGCCAGCCGGGGCCGTACGGCCAGCAGCCGCCGCAGGCCCCCCAGCCCGGCTATGGCTACCCCCAGCAGACGCCTCCGCCCGCGCAGCCGGGTTACGGCTACCCGTCGCAGCCCCAGCAGGGCGGCGTCCCGCCGCAGCAGCCGCCGTACGGTCAGCAGCCTCCCTACGGCCAGCAGCCCCCGTACGGGCAGCAGCCGCCCGGCCAGGCGCCGTACGGCATGCCCCAGCCCCCGGCGCCGGGCGGCGGCAAGAAGAAGACGGGTCTGATCATCGGCGCGGTCGCCGTCGTGGCGGCGATCGGCGTGGGGGCGTACTTCGTGTTCGGCGGGGGCGGGGGCGCCGGCGGCTCGGACATCGCCGACGACGGCCCGCACAAGCTGACGACGCCGGCGACGGTGCTCGGCGGAGAGTACAAGAAGGGCAGCAACGCGGACAGCGGCGGCTTCGACGAGAGCGACCTCGAGGAAGCCGAGAAGCACGGCGTCAAGAACGCGCAGAACGTCAACGCGGGCTACGAGGCTGGGGACGAGACCAATCCGCTCTCCATGAAGATGATCAACTTCATGGGGGTGTACGGCGAGATCGACGACCCGGAGAAGGTCGTCGATGCCATGTTCGCGGAGCTGAAGAAGAACGCCTCCAAGGACGAGGAGACCGAGGGCGAGGTCGTCGGCAGCCCCAAGGAGTTCAAGCCGAGCGAGCTGAGCGGCGCAGTCCTGAAGTGTCAGGAAACCAAGATCAAGAACAGCGGCGCCTCGTCGGGCGACGCGGCTTCCGGACCCTCGGAGATCAGCATGCCGGTGTGCATTTGGGGTGACCACAGCACTCTCGGCGTCATCATCAACATGGAGCTGGCCGACGCCATGGCCGGCAAGCCAGCCGACCTGGAGAAGGCCGCCGATCTCACGGCCAAGCTCCGCAAGGAGGTCCGCGTCAAGGCCTGACGCCAAAACGGCTACGCGGAAGGGGCCCGGTCGGTCGACCGGGCCCCTTCCGCGTGCGGCTTCGTACGGTGACGGCTACGCCGTCTTCTGCTCCCCCGAGCCACGCCCCCGCGAATCCCGCGGGATGAGCGTCGGGTTGACGTTGGAGAGGACCACGTCCGCCGTGATGACGACGCGGGCCACGTCCTTGCGGGAGGGGACCTCGTACATGACGCCCTGGAGGACTTCCTCCATGATGGCGCGCAGGCCCCGGGCGCCGGTCTGGCGGAGGATGGCCTGGTCGGCGATGGCCTCCAGGGCCTCGCGCTCGAAGTCCAGCTCGACGCCGTCGAGTTCGAAGAGGCGCTCGTACTGCTTGACGAGCGCGTTGCGCGGCTCGACCAGGATCTGCAGCAGGGCCTCGCGGTCGAGGTTGTGGACCGAGGTGATGACGGGGAGCCGGCCGATGAACTCGGGGATCATGCCGAACTTGACCAGGTCCTCGGGCATGACGGACTCGAACTGGTCCTTGGACTCCAGCTCCCGCTTGGACCGGATCGTCGCGCCGAAACCGATGCCCTTGGCGCCGGCCCGGCCTTCGATGATCTTCTCCAGGCCCGAGAAGGCACCGCCCACGATGAACAGCACGTTCGTCGTGTCGATCTGGATGAACTCCTGGTGCGGGTGCTTGCGGCCGCCCTGCGGCGGGACCGAGGCCGTGGTGCCCTCGAGGATCTTCAGCAGGGCCTGCTGGACGCCCTCGCCGCTGACGTCACGCGTGATCGACGGGTTCTCACTCTTCCGCGCGACCTTGTCGATCTCGTCGATGTAGATGATCCCGGTCTCGGCCTTCTTGACGTCGTAGTCCGCCGCCTGGATCAGCTTGAGCAGGATGTTCTCGACGTCCTCGCCGACGTACCCCGCCTCGGTGAGCGCCGTGGCGTCGGCGATCGCGAAGGGGACGTTCAGCATGCGCGCCAGGGTCTGGGCGAGGAGGGTCTTGCCGGAGCCGGTGGGGCCCAGCAGCAGGATGTTGGACTTCGCCAACTCGATGGCGTCCTCGCGGCCTTGGCCGCCGCCGTTCTCGCCGGCCTGGACCCGCTTGTAGTGGTTGTACACCGCGACGGAGAGCGCCTTCTTGGCGGCTTCCTGACCGACGACGTACCCGTCGAGGAACTCGTAGATCTCGCGGGGCTTGGGGAGCTCCTCCCAGCGCACCTCGCTGGTCTCCGCCAGCTCTTCCTCGATGATCTCGTTGCAGAGGTCGATGCACTCGTCGCAGATGTACACACCGGGCCCTGCGATGAGCTTCTTGACCTGCTTCTGGCTCTTGCCGCAGAACGAGCACTTGAGCAGATCGCCGCCGTCACCGATGCGTGCCACGGTGTGCTTCCCCTTCGCCTGGGAGACTCCCCGTCGTCGACGTCACGTCGACGGCCGGCGGACTCCTGGTGCTGCCTTATGTCCGACGGTACCTTGCCGGGCCCCCCGTCCGGGCCCCCCTTGGCACGGTTCACTTCGACGTGGACCGTGCCAAGGAGCAGCAGACGATACCCGCTCCGTGTCAGCGAACCGACTCGTTGTTCATCTTCCGGGTGGAGATGATCTGGTCGACCAGGCCGTAGGCAAGGGCGTCCTCGGCCGTGAGGATCTTGTCGCGCTCGATGTCCTCGCGGATCTTCTCGACCGGCGTGGTGGAGTGCTTGGCCAGCATCTCCTCCAGTTGCGCGCGCATCCGGAGGATCTCGTTGGCGGCGATCTCCAGGTCGGAGACCTGACCGCGGCCGGTCTCGCTGTACGGCTGGTGGATCAGGACGCGGGCGTTCGGCAGTGCCATGCGCTTGCCCGGCGTGCCGGCGGCCAGCAGGATCGCGGCGGCGGAGGCCGCCTGGCCCATGCAGACCGTCTGGACGTCCGGCTTCACGAACTGCATCGTGTCGTAGATGGCCGTGAGCGCGGTGAAGGAGCCGCCGGGGCTGTTGATGTAGATCGAGATGTCCCGGTCGGGGTCCATCGACTCCAGGCACAGCAACTGCGCCATGACGTCGTTGGCGGAGGCGTCGTCGATCTGGACGCCGAGGAAGATCACGCGCTCCTCGAAGAGCTTCGCGTACGGGTCGTACTCGCGAACGCCCTGGGAGGTGCGCTCGACGAAGCGCGGGATCACATAGCGGGACTCGGCGGAGGGGCCGGTGTACTCGGCACGCGAGCGGTCGTGCAGGCCGCTGCCGGGGAAGTCGTTCACAGTGTCTCCTGGAGAGGGGCTGAGGCGGTCGGCTCGGGGCTGGCTGGACGGGCGCGCCGGCCCGCGGGGGGCTCGGCCCGCTCCGCGGGGCCCGGGGAGACCCGGGAGGCCCGCGGTGAGCGGCTCAGGCCCCCGTGCCACCGCCGCCCGGCATGCCGGCGGCCGTCGTCATCACGTCGTCGATGAGGCCGTACTCCTTGGCCTCGAAGGCGTCGAACCAGCGGTCGCGGTCGGAGTCCCGGGTGATCTGCTCGATCGTCTGGCCCGTGTGCTGGGCCGTGAGCTCCGCCATGCGCTTCTTGGTGTGCAGCAGCCGCTCGGCGTGGATCTTGATGTCCGAGGCCGAGCCGGCCAGGCCGGCGGAGGGCTGGTGGATCAGGATCTCGGCGTTCGGGAGCGCGAAGCGCTTGCCCGGGGTGCCCGCACTGAGCAGGAACTGGCCCATCGAGGCCGCCAGGCCCATCGCGATGGTCACCACGTCGTTCTTGATGTACTGCATGGTGTCGTAGATCGCCATGCCGGCCGTGATCGAACCGCCCGGGCTGTTGATGTACAGGTAAATGTCCTTGTCCGGGTCGGAGGCAAGGAGCAGAAGCTGTGCGGTGATCTTGTTCGCGATGTCGTCGTCGACCGGCTGGCCGAGGAAGATGATCCGCTCGCCGAGCAGCCGGTTGTACACCTGGTCGCCGAGGCCACCACCGATGGAGGGCTCGCCGGCGGCGGAGGGCATCAGATTCGTCACGTATCCACCTGCTCGTCTTACGACGGCGCCGGGCCGTCTCACGTGTTCTGCCGGGGCGCGGGGCCGTCCGGCCGGTTTCGGGGACTCCCCTGCCCTCGTACTCATGGACCCTAACGCGCAGGCCCTGCGGTGCCATCCCGGTTCTCGCGGTGTTCGCTGTGAGCGCATGTCGCTCCGCTGGGTGAGCAGGGGGTCGTCCGCGGTGGGGGCGGTTCCGTCGTCCGCGGTGCGGGCGGTTCCGTCGTCCGCGCCACGGGCGGTTCCGTTCGTCCGCAGCCGCGGGCCGTGGGGCCGGTCGCGCCCGGGCGGCGGAGCCGCACACCGACACAGCCCCCGTGGCACGCCTCCCGGGTCCCTGGGCGCAACGGCGACGGGCCCCGAAGCGCTTACCGCATATCGGGGCCCGTCGGCGTACGTCAGGCAGTGCCGTGGGCGGTTCAGCCCTCGGTCTTCTCCTCGGCCTTGTCGTCACCGGACTCGGCGGACTCGGCGGAGTCACCGGACTCGGCAGCGGCCTCCGTGGTCTCCGTCTCGTCCTCCTCGTCCTCGAGGTCGACGATCTCGCCGTTGGTGTCCTTGACCGTGGCCTTCTCGACCACGACGGCCAGGGCCTTGCCGCGGGCGACCTCGCCGACGAGGAGCGGGACCTGGCCCTGCTCGACGACGGCCTGGGCGAACTGGTCGGGGGACATGCCGGAGGAGGCAGCCCGGCGCATGAGGTGCTCGGTGAGCTCCTCCTGGCTGACGTTGAGCTTCTCCTGCTTGACCAGCTCGTCGAGGACGAACTGGGTCTTGATGCCCTTGACCGCGGCCTCGCGGGTCTCGGTGTCGAACTCCTCGGCGCTCTTGCCCTGGAGCTCCAGGTACTTGTCGAGGTCCAGACCCATCTGGCCGAGCTGGTGGTGCTGCAGGTTGTGCTTGCGGGTGTTGACCTCGTCCTCGAGGAGCTTCTCGGGGACGGGGACCTCGACCAGCTCGAGGAGCTTGTCGAGCACGCGCTCCTGGGCCTGCGTGGCCTGGTCGTACTGCTTCGTGCCGGCCAGGCGCTTGCGGCTGTCGGCCTTCAGCTCCTCCAGCGTGTCGAACTCCGACGCGAGCTGGGCGAAGTCGTCGTCCAGCTCGGGCAGCTCGCGCTTGGCGACCTGGGTGACCTTGACGGTGACCTCGGCCTCCTTGCCGGCCGCCGAGCCGCCCTTGAGCTCGGAGGTGAAGGTGGCCTCGCCACCGGCCTCCACGCCCTTGACGGCGTCGTCGATGCCTTCCAGCAGCTCGCCGGAGCCGATGGTGTAGGAGACGCCGTCGGCGACGCCGTCCTCGAGGACCTCGCCGTCGACCTTGGCCTGCAGGTCGAGGGTGACGACGTCGCCCTCCTCGGCGGCACGCTCGACCGGGGAGGTGGAGGCGAAGCGCTCGCGAAGCTGCTCCACCGCCTTGTCGACGTCCTCGTCGCTGACCTCGATGGCGTCGACCTCGACCTCGATACCGGAGTAGTCCGGGATCTCGATGGCGGGGCGGATGTCGACCTCGGCGGTGAAGTTCAGCGTCTCGCCGTCCTTCAGCTCCGTGATGTCGACCTCGGGCTGGCCGAGCGGGTTCAGCTCGGCCTCGTTGACCGCGTCGGTGTAGAACTTCGGAAGCGCGTCGTTGACCGCCTCCTCCAGAACCGCACCGCGGCCGAACCGCTGGTCGATGACTCGGGCCGGGATCTTGCCCTTGCGGAAGCCCTTCACCGTGACCTGCTGGTTGATCTTCTTGTACGCCGCGTCGAGGCTGTCCTTGAGCTCCTCGAAGGGCACCTCGACAGTGAGCCGAACCCGGGTCGGGTTCAGGGTCTCCACGGCGCTCTTCACGGTTCGGTCTCCTTGGTGGCTGACTTCTTGGGTTCTGCCGGAGCCAGAGAGGCATCCGGCAAATTTCGCCGCCCGGAGACTTCATACGCTGAGACACACGGGCGTGCAGCTTGCATAGTAACGGCAGCGACTACACGGCCCAAAAGACGATCACGGGACTCCCGGTCGAACGGGCGGGCGAACGGGCAGCCGATCATCGCAGGCGATCGGCCGGACGGCCCACCAAAAGGCGGCCGGGACCGCCGGCCGCGGCCGGTGAACGGCCGGCGGGTGGCCACGACGGCAGTGTCGGTGACTGGCCGCGACAGCAGTGTCGGTGACTGGTCGGGGTGGCGGGATTTGAACCCACGGCCTTCCGCTCCCAAAGCGGACGCGCTACCAAGCTGCGCCACACCCCGTCTGGTGCGACACGTAGGGTACATGCCGCCGGGCGCGGGGGCCGCCGGGTTTCCCCGGCGTCCGTGAAGGTCCGGCGCGGACCGGAAGGGGTGTGCGGGGAGGGGGACCGACCCGCTAGGATGCCTCCAGTGCCGCGGTCGGCGACCTGCGGCGCACGCTGTGCGGGCGTAGCTCAATGGTAGAGCCCTAGTCTTCCAAACTAGCTACGCGGGTTCGATTCCCGTCGCCCGCTCCAGACGACTCAGGGCCAGGTCAGAGGATCATTCCTCCGCCTGGCCCTGATCGCTTTCCGAGGTCCTGATCAGCCGGTCGTGTCCCCGGCGTGCCCCTTGGGCTTTCGATCTTTCTTCTTCCGGCCCTTGTCGACGAGCCCGGACACGGCGTCGGCGATCAGCCGGTCACGCTCGGCACTGGCGTGCTGGTAGATCAGCGCGGCCCGGGCGGTGCTGTGGCCCATCCGCGCCATCAGTTCCCGGGTGCTCGCACCGGTCGAGGCGGCGAGGGTGTTGCCGGTGTGCCGTAGATCATGGAAGTGCAGGCCCTTGACGCCGGCATCGTCGCACGCGGTGCGCCACAGCCGGTTGAAGTGGTTGCGGCGCGGGGTCGCACCCTTTGCACCGATAAACACTCGTCCGTCGGCGCCCAGCTCGGCGTACCGCTTCAGGTGCTCGCGGATGTCCGGAACGATCGCGGTGGGGATGGACACCGTTCGCTTACCGGCCGCACTCTTCGGGGCTTTGATCTCGCGCTGTCCGTTGTTGAGTTCGGCGACGGACCGGCGGACGCGCACGGCGCCGTGGTCCAGGTCGACATCCCGGCGGTGCAGGCCGATCAGTTCGCCCCAGCGAAGACCGAGGAAGCCGGCCATGAGGACGAGCGCCCGGTAGCGCGGCTGGATGGCGTCCGCCAGGTCGTAGACCTCTTGGACGGTCGCGGTGGGACGCTCCGGGGTGTGCACCACGCTCGCGCCCTTGATCGTGCACGGGTTGCGCCGGATCATCTGATCGGCGACAGCGGTGTGGAGAATCGCGCGGAGCAGGGCGTACGCCTTCGCGACGGTCGTCGGGCCGATGCCGGCGGCGAGCTTGTCGGCACGCCAGCGACGCACGAGCGGGGGCGAGACGTCCGCGACGTTGACCCCGCCGAACGTGGGTTCCAGGTGGTGGCGCAAGAGCGAGCCGTAGAGCTGGCGGGTGGTCGCAGTCAGCTCCCGCTCCTCGATCCAGGCGGCGGCGTACGGGCCGAACGCCACCTTCCCGGCATCGGGGTCGTGCCAGTCACCGCGCCGCATCTCGGTCTGCTTGTCGGCGAGCCAGGCGTCCGCGTCCTTCTTCGTGCGGAAGGTCTCGGGGGCGGGGCGGAGCATGCCGTCAGGACCGACGTACCGGGCCTGATAGCGGCCGGACGGGAGCTTGCGGACCCGCCCGAACTGTCGACGCTTCCCCGCCATCAGGCAGCCACCCCCCGAAGAGCGGCGGCACCACGCCGGCGAGGCTGCACCGTGTTCGCAGCGATGTACCCGCGGACGGCGCTTTCGGGGATGCGCACGTGGCGGCCGACCTTCACGTACGTGATGCGGCGCTCCTCGATCAGGCGGCGCGGGAAGCGCACGGTCGTGCCGAGGAGTTCGGCGACCTGATCCACGTTGAGGTATCGCTCATTCATGGGCTTGCTGTCCTTCCTGACGCAGGGATGCGAGTTCTTCGCGGGCGGTTTCGCGGTTGAGCTGGAGATCCCGGGCGATCGTGGCGGCGAGGACGGATTCGCCGGGCGTGTGACCGTGGCCGGCGTACTGCCAGTCCGTGAGGACGAGCACGGTGTCCGGCTCGCGGTCTTCCAGGCCGAGGGCGGCGTGTTCCTGTGCGGCGCGGTAGTCGGCGCGTGCCTGGCGGAGGGCGCCGAGGGTGGTGGAGTAGCGGCGGCTCTTGCTGGAGAAGTGGCCGCGAAAGCCGAGCATGTGAGCCCAGGCCCACAGGCGCCGGTCGGGGTAGAGCGGATCAAGCGTCTTGCACGCGGCGATGAGTCGACGGGCGTGGTCGGGGACGCCGTGGCGGTCGAGTTCGGAAAGCTCCCCCACCCGGCGGTCCAGGGTGCCGGTGTTCTCGGCCGCTTTGGTGGCGTACTTGGCGACGTAGGAGGCCACAGCTTGTTCGGTGATGTCGGAACCGTCCCCGAACGCCTTGACCGGGCGCACGTCGAGCTGGGTTCCCCACCGGAAGGTACGGGCCGGTTGGTCGGCGGCGGTCGGGACCGAGACGGACGTGTATGGGTGCGCGGCGGCGGCCCGGATCGCGTCGGAGAGGAGATCGACCGTGGCCCAGGACGGCGGCGGGGTGTCCGGCCCGTCGGGTCCGTCGATGCGGATCACGGCGTGAAAATGCACGGCACCGCGCTTCTGGAACTCGGCGACCTTGCCGTACGACAGCCGGGCGCACTCCTTCAACTCGCGTTGGGTGATGCCGGCGCGGGCGGCAATCTCGCGGCGCAGCCGGTTGGTGAAGCGCTGCCAGAGCTGCCCGGCGTGGTTGTTGAAGAGCACGGCGCCCGCGTAGTCGTACGTGCTCGGGTCGAGGGCGGTGCCCAGCTCGGGGGCGTCCTCGGTGTGCCGGGTGCCGCAGCGGCAGGGCCGGGTGCCGGGTCGGTTGTGGACCGGGCCGAAGGAGGGGGCGGTGAGGGTGGCGAAGACGCGCGGGTGATCCCGGACGGTGGCGGGGATGTCACGGCGGTCGTCACCGGCGAGCCCGGCGCGGATGAGGTGGTAGGTGTCTCCGGCGTAGGTCCAGGCGCAGGCGGGGCAGCGGGAGGCGCGGCGGTTGCCGCAGGCGACGCGCAGCCGTCCGCCCGGCTCGTCGGCGGTCGAGTAGTGGTGCAGGGTCTCGCCGGTGGTCTTGTCCTTGTGGATCGTCCAGCCGGTCAGGTGGATCGGTTCGGAGCAGCCGCCGGTGCGCTTGATCTGGTCTTGCCAGCGGTCGAAGCCGGGGGACCCGGCCACCCGCAGCAGATCGCCGAGGGTGACCGGGTCCAGGCCCGCCGAGGTGACGGCGTTGGTCACGCGTCGTCCTCCTTGACGGTGTGGCGGTCGATCCAGTCCTCCGCGCAGACCTTGTGCACGGGCTTGCCGCGGGCGGAGCGCAGCGGGGTGGGCTTGGTGCAGATCACGCACGGCTTGTCGCCGGAGTGGTCGAAGTGCTCGGGAGAGCGCCAGTCGAGGAGAGCCACCGCGATCACCGACCCGTCCGGGCGAGGACGGCGGGGGCGGCGTGGCCGGTGCCCTTGCAGGTCGGGCAGGTGATCCGGAGGGTGGCGCGGGTGCCGTCGGTGTGGCGGGTGCCGGTGGTGATGGCGACCGTCGGGAAGCCGTCGCAGTCGCGGCAGATGCGCGCGGTCGGGGCGTGCTGGGGCATCATGAGGGTGCCTTTCAGGTCCGTTGGGTCTGGAAGGTGGGAAGGCGCCCGGGGCGGCGGTTCTTTGACGAGAGAGCCGCCCCGGGGGCCGTTAGCGGCGCCGGGTGTCGGAGGCGAGCAGGGAGCGCAGGACGACGGCGCAGACGGCGACCGAGGCGCCGGTGATGGCGACCGCCAGGAGCATGGAGACCAGGACGGCGCCGACGACCAGGACGACGGCGGTGCCGCCCCCGACGAGAGCGAGCGCGGTCCCCGGGGTGAGCTGGACCGTGGGCCGGGTCGAGGCCGGGACCGGAGCCGGGGCGACGGGGGCCGGCGGCGTGGTCGGGGTGCCGGGCGTGATCGTGGTCGGTTCGATGACGGCGGGCGGGGTGACGATGCCGGTGGGCTGGGGCATGGTCGGGAGCTTGGGCCGGAACATGAACGTTCCTCCTTCCTTGGTTACTTGAGGGCGGTGTCGATGACCGGGGCGAGGACGCTGTCGGCGAGGAGGAAGCCGCCGAGCAGGAGCACGCCGATCAGCCACCAGGGCGGGCGGATGAGCTTGACGCCGAGGACTCCGACGCAGAGCAGGGCGAACCAGAGCGGGACGTCCATCACGGCCTCCTAGCGGACCTTGCAGCGGTGGGTGCGGGCGGCGAGCTGTGCGGCGGACTGGCTGGTGTAGCCGGCGGACCAGCCGCAGCCGTCCGAGCTGCACACGGCGGCGTGCTTGGTCTGGCCGTGGCGGTCGCGGTGGGTGCCGATCTGCACCGGTCCGATCCGCATCACGGAGTGGAAGAAGTCGCGGGCAGGCATGGCGGTGATCTCCTCTCAGGCGAGTTGTGTGGCGATGGCGTCGGCCAGGTGCGCCGGGACGCCGAGACGTGCGCGGAGGGTGTCGGTGTCGATCCGGGCGCCGGTGCGGTGTTCGTGGTCGGCGGCGACCTTGCGGGCGTGGTCGACCAGCGCGGCCGGGACCGGGACGGCCGGCGGTGGTGCCGGGGCCGGGTCGGCGGGTGGGAGCGCCGGGGCGTGGCCGGCGGAGTCGACCGGTTCCGGGGTCGGTTCAACAGCGGGGGCCGGGGCGGACTTCGTCTCAGGCGCGGGCTGCGGGTCCGGGGCGGCGGGTGCCGTCGGGGTCGAGGAGCGGTCGGCGGGTGAGTGGACGAGGAGGGTGCCGCCCATGAAGGCCAGGGCAGGCCAGGCGGCCACGAGGATGCGCAGCCAGGCCGGGACGTTGCTCAGGTCGAGCAGTCCGGCGGTGGCGACGTTGGCGCCGAGCGATGCGATCAGAGCGATCAGGAACCAGCACCAGGCCAGCCGAGACGGCCCGTCGGAGCGCAGTCGGCGCCACGCGGCAACCAGGAGCAGGTCGACGGAGACCGGGTAGGCCCAAGCCTTCCAGCCGTCCTGTCCAGCGGCGGCAGCGAGGTCGTGCAGGTGGGCAAAGGACAGGGCGCCGGCGATGACGGCTTGGATCAGGACGGCATCCACGCGGAGCACGGTGCGGGGCATGGTGTCCTCCCTCCTGGTCAGTCGGTGGCCTGGCCGGTGCCTATGCAGGTGAGGCACAGGGCGGTTTGGTGGTCGTCGGTCACGCGGCCCTTGCGGGCGCCGACGCGGACGGTTTCGCGGGTCTCGCCCTTGCCGTCGCAGTCGGGGCACTTCGCGGGTTCCGGCGCCAGCGGCTTGGTCTTGCGGCGGGTGATGGGCTTCTTCGCGGTGGGCATGAGGTGCCTCCCGGGCGGGGTCAGGCAGCGGCCGGGGTCGACTCGACAGCCGGGGCCGGAACCGAGGCGAGGGTGCCGAGAAGAGGCCGGAACGGCGCGAGGGCGGGAAGGTCCGGGGTCAGGTCGGCGTGCCGGTTGCAGACGTTCACGGCCTGGCGCAGCGAGGTGTGCGGGGCGCGGATGCGGGCCCAGCCGCCGGAGGAGTCGCCGGTGACGGCGACGCCGGGGGTGTCGGTGGGGATCTGGATCGCGGCGAGAACGGCGTCCGGGGCGATGTCTCCGAAGGCCATGTTCGCCGAGGATTCGTCGTTGACGCGGTGCGCGGTCCGGCCGGTGAGCTGGGCACGGAGCATGGTGATGCCCTTGCCGAGTTCGGAGCCGAAGCGCTGCCCGCAGATCTCCAGGTAGACGCCGGCGGCACGGCCGAGCTGAGCCAGCCGGGCGAGGGCAGTGATGATGCGGTCGCGGCGCTTCTCATCGTCCTTGGTGGCGAAGAGGGCGAGTTCGGCGACCTCGTCGACCAGGACCACGATCGGCACCGGGCGCAGGTCTTCGGGCAGGTCCCAGATGTCGGCGGCGATCTCCGCGTCCGGCACGTCAGCGGTGATCCGCTGGTGAGACCGGATGAGCTGATACACGTCCTGCATGTGGGCCACGAGGGCGTCGAGGAGTTCGGCGGCGGTGTCGGGGTTGTCGGCGAGCGCGGAGAACCGGCGGGCCAGCGGGAACAGCTCCACCCCTTGCTTGCAGTCGACGCCGACCAGAGCGACCCGTTGCGGCGCGAGCGCGGCGACGAGGGTGCGCTGATAGACGGACTTGCCGGACTCCGTGGCGCCGAGGGTGAGCCCGTGCGGGACGGCGCGGTAGTCGCGGTAGTGGACGGCTCCGTCCTCGCGCAGGGCGACCGGGACCCGCATCGGCCGGGTGTCGACGTGCGCGGGCATCTGTACTCGCTTGAGCACGTCGTAGCCGGTCATCCGCAGTTCCACCACGCCCGAGCGCAGCTCACGGGAGGTGACTCCGAACATGGCGAAGGAGTGCCGGAGCCGGTCGCACGAAGCCGCCACGTCGAAGGCGTCCTGACCGGGTCGGAGCTTGAGCCGCAGCACCAAGCCGGTACGGGTCACCCGCACCCGCAGGACACGCGGGGCACGAGGACCGGGAATCGGCCGGTTGGTCATCCGGGCCAGGGCCAGGCGCCAGCGCGGGGCCGGGACCGTGAGTGCGCAGGCGTCCATGACCGAGCCGTAGCGGACCAGGACTCGCAGCGCGGCGAGGGTGACCCCGAAGGTCAGCCAGTACCAGGCGGGGCGCCGCCACCGCAGGAGACCCGCAGCGGCGACGACCAGCACCAGGGCGACGGTCAGCCACGTCATGGCTCAGGCCGCCTTCGAGGACGAGGCGCCGGCGGCGAGCGAGGTCACCGCGACCGCACGGAAGGCGATGCCGTGGCGCTTCTGGCCGTTGAACTCGTTCTCCCACGGCCGGGCGATCAGACCGGTCAGCGCGACCGGGGTACCCATGGCCAGCTCACCGGAGATGCCGGGCTCCGGGACGGTCACGGACAGGATCTCGGCCTCACCGTTGGCCGCGAACATGATGTCCACGGTCGACAGCGCGGCGCCGGTCTCGGCGTCCATCGCACGCTCGCCGGTACGGCGGTCCTTCACCTTCGGCTGCGGGGGCTGGGCAACCATCATCATGGCGGCCTGAGTGTCGACGGGAATCTGACGCATCGTCTGTTCTCCTGATCTCAGTCGAGCCGCAATGCGCGGCGGTGAGACCAGGAGACCGCGAGAGGTAGTGGACGCATCACGGTCCGTATGGACGTTTGGGGACGTCTGAGCTATCGTCAAAACGTCCCTACGGCGTCCATGGAAGGACACGTCATGGCGAACGAGCGTCTGCGCGCGGCGATTTCAGCGAAGGGCGAGACGATCCAGTCCGTGGCACAGCACGTCGGGGTGGACCCCAAGAGCGTGGAACGGTGGATCACGACGGACCGCACGCCGCACCGGGGGCACCGCTGGAAGGCCGCGAGCTTCCTGGGCGTTGACGAGGTCTACATCTGGCCCGCCGTTCAGAAGCAAGCCGAGTCGGCGAGTACTTCCGAGCTGATCACGTACTACCCGCATCGTGGGGCAGTGCCAGCCACACTGTGGTCATCGCTGATCGAGAAGGCGCGGGACCACGTGGACATCCTCGTGTACGCGGGACTGTTCCTCTTCGACAGCCACCCGGACCTCCCGGACCAGTTGGCGGAGAAGGCGAAGGCCGGCGGGCAGGTTCGCATCCTGCTCGGTGACCCGGACTCGGAGATGGTTCGCCAGCGCGGCGAGGAGGAGGGCATCGGTGGCGATCTGGCCGCCCGCGCCAGGATCACCCGGCGATACCTCGAACCGGCACTGACGACGCCGGGCGTCGGCGTCCGGCTGCACGACACGATCCTCTACAACTCGATCTACCGGTTCGATGACGACGTGTTGGTGAACCCGCACGTACTCGGAGCGCCCGCGGGACAGAACCCGGTGCTGCACTTCCGTTACATCCCGGGGGCTCGGACCTTCCGGCACTACATGCGGAGTTTCGACTACGCATGGGAGCGCGGCCGGCCCGAGTAGGCAGCCAGGGCACGCGACCACCTGACGGAGCGTGCAAGGCTTGGAGCATGGCCCGAGTCGACTACTTCAACGATCCGAACGCCCCGAAGGCGAACAGCATCGTTCCATCCGTCACCGCTGTGGCACGCAACGATGCCGGCGAAGTCTTGCTGATCCACAAGACGGACAACAATCTGTGGGCACTCCCCGGCGGTGGCGTCGACGTCGGCGAGTCAGCCCCAGATGCCGCCGTGCGCGAGACCAAGGAAGAGACCGGGTTCGACGTCGAGGTGACCGGACTGGTCGGCACCTACACCAACCCGGCGCACGTCATGGCGTACGACGACGGCGAGGTCCGCCAACAGTTCTCGATCTGCTTCCGCGCCCGCATCGTGGGGGGCGAACTGCGCACGAGCAGCGAGAGCAAGGAAGTGGCGTTCGTCCACCCCAGCCGACTGGACGACTTGAACATTCACCCGTCGATGCGGATGCGGATCGACCACGGACTGACCGATAACCCCGATCCCTACGTCGGCTGACCAGCGAGGCGAGAGCGCGTCCGCTCAACGGCAGCCCCGAGGTACGAACGCGCCTTGCTGATCGCGTTGTGCACTTCACTGCCCGGCTCGTATCGCACCAGGATCTCGTCAATGCGGTGATCGAAGTCGAAAGACTGTCCGGCCGGCCCAGTCGTCATGTCCGCGTAGATCAGCGCGTCGAGGACGGGAGAGTCCTCCCGCTCATAAGCGTCAAGCTCAGCAGACAGGCCGCGTTGTTCAGCTTCGTACACGGCCCCGGAGTGATGGGCCACGAGGCGGACGAGCCGCGAGGGCGCCCCAAGGGCTTCCAGATGACGAGCACCATCGAGCGGGTGGAACCCTGTGTCCCGCAGCTCCGGGGCGTAGCCGATGTCGTGCAGCCAGGCAGCAGCGACGAGCAGATCACGGTCGCCCTCGGACACGGCCGCGGATGCTTCGCTTGCCCTAGCCGCTACCGCCTGAGTGTGCAGCCAGCGGTTCTCAAGCGGAGGCAAGAGCGACTCAGCCAGTTCAGCCGCGCCGTGAGGCGTGTCCAGTCCAGAGGGCATAGACCGCACGGTAGCCCAGATCAACGCGTTGCCGACACCCCGGGATCAGCCGCTCAGGGCATGGCGCGGTAAGAGTTTCCCTACATCATCAAGGCTCGCTTCGCTCGCGTCGCTCCCGGCCTCCTGGAACTGCAAGCAGTCCGATCGGGAGATCGGAGGTGCCGCGCACAGCGCGGCGGCGCCGGTCGGTCGCCGCCACGCTGCCCCTCCTTGCCTTCGTCACCGGGGCCGCGCGCCGTCGCCCGCCCGCGCCCACAAGGGGCGAAGACCAGGCCGGGGTAAGGGTGAGAGGGCGATCCCGAGGTCAGAACGAACCCCCGTCGTGGCTGGGGCGGTCGGCTCCACGGCTTTAGGCAGCCACTTTGGGGCGAGCCTCTAAGATCTTGGCCCCAACGTCGTGCTTTAACGGGCAGGTCCACAGACTGCCCGACTCGCCGGAAGCTTACGGGGCCAAGATCACTCGCCCCAAAGCAGCTCCAGCCCAAAGCCGCTCCGCCGACCTCCGCTGCTCAGGCCGAAGAGTCATCCCGATCATGCTCAATCTGCCAGGCATCCCGAGCGATGCGGAGGACGAACGACCCGGCGCAGTACTCACCGTGGAGGTAGATCCTCGCACCGACACCCACCCACGTCACTGCGGTGCCTGCGCCGTCGAACGGCTTCGCGCAAAGGAAGCAGACCTCCTCGGACGGGTACAGGTCATGTCCCAGCTTGACCAACATCGCATCCCCTCCCATACGGCGAGACGGAGGCAGCTTTGAGTCAACCTCGCTCCTCCCTCACGCGTCGAATCTGCGTCGGTCTCAGTGTGGAGAAGTGAGGTCGAGTATGCCTAAGGCCAAGCGCCTTGTAGCTGGAACTGAGCGCTCACCGAACCGATCGGAGGGGCTGACAACGTCCCGCTGCTACGGTCCAGGAGCAGTCGGCCGGACCAACCAAGTCGTCGACAGACCCTACGAGTTGCAGCCGCGGGCGCATGGTAGGGTGCGCAGCTACAACTCAAGACATGCCGAATAGGCGTTTGCGTCACCTCTGACCGCGCGCAAACGCCTGTTGGCTTAACCGAATGGAGCAACCCCTTGCCCGAGGAGCCCACCCACCCGCTTAAAGCATTGCACTGCCATGCTTACCGGGGTACGGCGGACAGTACAGCAGTGAGACCGCAGGAGGCAACTAAGCTGCACCACACAGCGGCCCTGATCTCGGCAATCGCCAGTCTGATCACAGCCCTGACGGGTGTTGCAGTCCTGTTGCTGCACTACGCTTGACAGTCGACAGCGTGCCCCCGGCGTGCCTGTACGAGAGGCGCACCGGGGGGAGCCACGGGGACCATCGGCGGCGTTCTAGTGAACGCGCAGGTCAGCGTTACGCCAGGTCAGTCGGGATCCGCGTACGCGATCTTCCAAACTAGCTACGCGGGTTCGATTCCCGTCGCCCGCTCCGAGAGGCCTCCGGCCCGGTCCCCCAGGAGGGCCGGGCCGGAGGTCTTCACGCGGCCCCGGGGTAGGTCGGACACGGCCTAGAACCAATGCCGGTGACTTAGACGGCTGTGCCTCGTTGTCTGCTGTGTGGCGAGGGTGGGGCAGGTCAGGGCGCCTGCGGATGAGCGGTTGTCGGACCGGATCGCGATCGGGGTGCTGACGCAGGCGTTTCCGCCTCATCTGGTCGATGAGGTGATCGCCGAGAGCGGCCGGACCGAGCAGCGCAGCCGTCTGCTGCCGGCGCGGGTGGTGGTCTACTTCGTTCTCGCGATGTGCCTGTTCTTCGGGCAGGGATACGAGGAGGTCGCCCGGCTGCTGGGCGAGGGGCTCGGTGATGGGCGGCGGTCGTGGCGGGTGCCGACGACCGCCGCGATCGGGCGGGCACGCCGGCGTCTGGGCACAGAACCGTTGAGGGCATTGTTCGCCCGGGTCTGCCGGCCGGTGGCCGTGCCCGAGACGGCGGGTGCCTGGTACCGGCACTGGCGTCTGGTCGCGGTGGACGGCACGACCTTGGACGTGGCGGACACGGCGGCCAACGAGGAGTTCTTCGGCCGCCATGCCTCGACGCGCGGAGCAGCCGCGTTCCCGCAGGCACGGCTGGTCGCGCTGGCGGAATGCGGCACCCACGCGGTGTTCGGGGCCGTCATCGGTCCGCAGTCGGCGAGCGAGCAGAAACTCTCCCGGCATCTGTTCCCCCAGCTTCAGGAAGGGATGCTCCTGCTCGCCGACCGGGGCTTTTACGGATTCGAGTTGTGGCAGGCCGCCCGGGACAGCGGCGCGGACCTGCTGTGGCGCGTGCGCAAGAGCGCGGTCCTGCCTGTCACCCAGGTCCTCGGCGATGGCTCCTACCTCAGCACGGTCCATGCCGAAAAGGACCGCAGGAGCCGCCGCAACCCGGTGGTGGTCCGGGTGATCGAGTACACCCTCGCCCGCACCGGCGACGCCACCGTCTACCGCCTGCTGACCAGCCTGCTCGATCCAGAGGAAGCACCCGCGCGGGAGCTGGCCGCGCTCTACGCCCAGCGGTGGGAGATCGAGACCACGCTGGACGAGATCAAGACTCACCAACGCGGCCCGAAGCTCATCCTGCGCTCGAAATACCCGTGGGGTGTGGAGCAGGAGATCTACGGCTTCCTCTTGGTGCACCACGCCGTCCGGCAGTTGATGCACCAAAGCGCCCTGCGCGAGGGTCTGGACCCTGACCGCCTGTCCTTCACCCGGTCCCTGCGGATCGTGCGCCGCCAGGTCCCGGCCCAGGCGGCGTTTTCCCCCCGGCCGACTCGCCCGGGCACTGGCCCGCACCCTGGCTGAGATCGCCGAACGCCTCCTGCCCCCACGCCGCCACCGCACCTGCCCCCGAGTGATCAAACGCAAGATGTCCAACTGGCCGCTCAAACGGGCCGAGCACTCCAACTGGACACCACCCGCACCGGACACCGTCACCATCACTCGGCAGGACAGAACTTAAGTCACCGGCATTGGGCCTAGAACTGGATCGAGTTGAGCGTCTCCGCTATCGAGTCCAGGAACCGCTGGATGTCGTCGGCCATGCCCGTCGAGGCCAGGAAGAAGCCGAAGAGGACCGCGACGATCGCCGGGCCCGCCTTGATCGAGCCCCCTCGCAGCAGCACCACCAGGATGATCGCCAACAGCAGCACCACTGACAGCGAAATGGCCACAACTGATCACACCCTCGGTCGGTCCGCTCTCCCGGCCCGGAGGTGCCGCGCCGCACACCCCCGCCAGAACCATCGTGCCACCAACCGGGCCCCGCTATGCGGCGGGTGACACATCGTCCGGCCGGTCCCCGGGGTGTCGCACTCCCCCGCGCGCGCGGACGTATCCAACCATCGCACCCCGCACAGGAATTCGACAGAGCACCCGTGCGGGAATTCGGGCCACTTCGTTTCCATGCCCACACAACGCGTTCGCAGATATTTCGAATTGTCACGGGCCCCACATCGACAGGTACTTCACAGGCGGATCACAGAGTCGCCGACGAGGTCCGTAAGTACATTGAAGCGGACATTCCAGCAGAGCCGCCCTCCGGCCTTATGCACTGTTTGGTCCTGACGAGTCATGACAAGTGGGGTGAACTGCGAGCCACTTCACCACGTGACGGCGTACGGCGATGTGGGAGCCGTCACCCGGCCGGAGATCACGAGTTCCCCGGAATGCGGGGCACTCGCGAAGAAACTCGGGAGACGAATGCGGGAATGACGTCGAGGGTTGTACGGGAAGACGGGGAGAACGCTAGGGTGCCTCAGATGTTCTACGCTGCCCCGTCCCCCACCAGAGCAGCGAGGTCCTGCTACGACCCGCCGATTTTTTGGCGGGGGGTTGCATGACGAGCTCGCTGCGACCGCACGGTGACCGGAAGTCGCCGTTCCGCTCGGACCAGCAGGCACCGAACGCACCGAACGCGCCGAACCGGCAGGCACAGCCGGGCCGGCAGCGCGACGCGTTCTTCGACAACGCCAAGTACCTGGCGATCGTGCTGGTCGGTGTGGGTCACGCCTGGGGACAGATCCTGGACGGGAACCGGACCGTCGAGACCCTGTACCGGGTCCTGTACACGTTCCACATGCCGGCGTTCATCATCGTCTCCGGCTACTTCTCGCGCAGTTTCGATCTGAGCCCCAGGCGCGTCAAACGGCTGATCACCGGTGTCGCCGTCCCCTATCTCGTCTTCGAGGTCGCCTACGCGCTGCACCGCCGCGTCAGTGAGGACCCGGCCAACGACATCAGCCTGCTGGACCCCACCTACCTCCTGTGGTTCCTGTGCGCGCTGTTCGTCTGGCGGCTGACCACTCCCATCTGGCAGACGGTCCGGTGGCCGCTGCCGATCGCGCTGGGCATCGCCGCGCTGGCCTCCGTGACGCCCACGGTCGGCAACGACCTGAACATGCAGCGGGTGCTGCAGTTCCTGCCGTGCTTCGTGCTGGGTCTGGTACTGCGCCCCGAGCACTTCCAGCTCGTACGGCGCCGTTCGGTGCGGATCCTGTCCGTGCCGGTGGTCGCGGCGGCGGTGGCGGTCGCCTGGTGGTCGGTGCCGCGCATGGAGACCGGCTGGTTCTACCGCAACGCCGCCGTGCAGGACACGGGCGCCCCCTGGTGGTCCGGGCCGATCCTGACGCTCGCGCTCTTCGGCTGCTCGCTGGTGCTGTCGGCGTGCTTCTTCGCCTGGGTGCCGGGCCGGCGCATGTGGTTCACGGCGCTCGGCGCGGGCACGATCTACGGCTACCTGGTGCACGGCTTCCTGGTGAAGGAGGGCAGCTACGCCGGCTGGTTCTCCCACCCGGCACTGGACCGGCCGCTCGGGGAGATCGGGCTCACCGTCCTCGGAGCCGCGGTCATCACCCTGCTGTGCACCAAGCCCGTCCAGCGGGTTCTGCGGTGCGTGGTGGAGCCGAGAATGGAGTGGGCCTTCAAGCGGGATCCGGGCGAGGCCGCGCGGGGCCGCGAGAGGCGGGAGAAGGCAGAGGTGCGCGAGGCACGCGCGCCGAGCGAGACCGGTGAGAAGGTCTCCGTCTGAAGCCCGCCACCCGGGGCCGCCGGACGCCGAAGGTCCGCTTCGGCGTCCGTCGGCGCACCGGCGTCCGGGGGCGCTCTGACGTCAAAGGCTCGCTGTGGCGTTCCGCTTCAGGCGCCCGCGTCCGGACCGTCCTGACCCGCCGGACCCGCCGGACCCACTGAACCCGCCGGACCCACCAGACCGAGAAGTGCGCGCATCCGTGCGTACTTCTCGGTCAGTCGTGTGCGGGTGGCCGGGTCCAGGACCGCGAGCCGCGCCGGGTCGGCGTTGTGTGCCAGGTCTGCCTCCTTGACCAGCCGGGCGCCGGGCGTGGCGAGGATGCGCGCGGCGTACGCCTCGGGCGGCTCCCCGGACCGCTTGGTGAGGGCGAGGACGATGTCCTTGGTACGCCGGCTCAGCGCGGCCTCGCGCAGCCATCGCTCGGACAGCGCGTCGTCCTCGACGGCGTCGTGCAGCCAGGCCGCCGCGATCTGCTCGTCGTCCCCGCCGCGCCGCCGCACGCCCTCGGCGACGGCCCGCAGGTGTTCGGCGTACGGCCGTCCCGCCTTGTCGGTCTGTCCGGCGTGCGCGGCACGGGCGATGGCCTCGGCCTCGGCCGGGGAGAGCGGCCCGGTGTGCGGTGAGGCGGGTGGCGGAGTCCGGGACATGCGGCCCAGTGTGTCAGTCGGCCGCCGTCGGGGACTGGGCCGTCGGCCCCTCCCGGCAGATCAGCAGGAGCGCCCGGTCGTCGTTGACGTCCTTGGCCACCGCCTCGATCAGATGCCAGGCGGCACCGTGGAAGCCGCCGGCGACGTAGCGGTCGGCCTCTCCGGTGAGGCGGTCCATGCCTTCGGCGATGTCGCGTTCGGAGGTCTCCACCAGACCGTCCGTGAACAGCATCAACACGTCTCCGGGGCGGAGCGAGCCCTTCACCGGGTCGAACTGCGCCCCGTCGTACACGCCCAGCAGCGGTCCCTCGGCCGACTTCTCCTCCCAGCGGCCGGTGCCCGCGCTGAGCTGGAGGCCCGGCGGATGTCCGGCGGAGTACAGCTCGTAGTCGCCCGAGTCGAGGTCCAGCACGAGGTGGATGGAGGTGGCGAAGCCCTCGTCCCAGTCCTGGCGGAGCAGGTAGCCGTTGGCGGCCGGCAGGAAGGCGTGCGGGGGGAGGCTGCCGAGCAGTCCACCGAACGCGCCCGACAGCAGCAGGGCGCGGGAGCCCGCGTCCATGCCCTTGCCGGAGACGTCGGTGAGGACCGCCTCGAGCGTCCGGCCGCCGTTCGTACGGGCCGCGACGACGAAGTCGCCCGAGAAGGACTGACCGCCGGCCGGGCGCAGCGCCATCTCCCGGTGCCAGCCCGTCGGCAGCTTGGGCAGCTTGCTCTGCACGCGGATGCGTTCGCGCAGGTCGAAGAGCATGGTGCCGCCGCGCCGCCAGGGCACGCCGACCCGGCTGCGGAACTGGGCGACCAGCAGCCCGAAGAAGCCGCAGGCCGCGACGACCAGGACCACGCCCGGGGTGACCCGGGAGGGGCCCTCGGTGTACGGGCCCAGTTGGACCGACTCCACGATCAGTGCCGTGGCCGCCGCCGCGTAGAGGGTGAGCAGGCTCGCCGGGCGCAGCAGCAGGCCGCCCGCGACGATCGGCAGGACCAGCGCGGCCGGTGAGCACCACACGGAGTTCGCCATCGTGGTGGCGGCGATGACGGGGATCATCAGCAGCAGTCCGGCCAGGGCGATCCAGTCCGAACCGTCGCCCCGGAAGTAGTCGACGGCGGATCGGCGCACGCCGACGCGGGCCCGGTGCCACTGCTTCTTCCACCGGGCCGTGAACGTGTCGGCTTCCGCGCGCCGCTGTCGTCCTGCTGCCATTAGTTCGGGACCCTATCCATCGGACCGGGCGCTTGGCACGGGAGGTCCTACTTGTCCCCCGTCCGAGGCCCGACTTCACAGTGAACTTCACGAACGGCCGCCGCGCCGCAACCTGACGGAAATTGCCTCGCCCCTCCCGCGCGGCCCTGATACGCATGGGTCCATGGGACGCTCGATGGACAACGACGACGACGGCCTGATGACCGAGCCGCGGGTACTGCGGCGGGACGAATGGGACACGTGGTACGGGACGCTGGTCCGCGCCTTCGGCGGGATCCCGGAGTCCACCGAGGCGTTGGAGCTGTACAGGGCGCTGACCGAGTGCGACCGCTCGCTCGGCGTCTGGGAGGGCGACGCCTGCGTCGGGACGGCGGGGGCCTTCAGCTTCCGGATGACCGTGCCGGGCGGTGCGGAGGTGGCCGCGGCGGGCGTGACGATGGTGGGCGTCGCCGCCACGCACCGGCGCCGGGGTGTGCTGACGTCGATGATGCGGCGGCAGTTGGACGACGTACGGTCCTGGGGCGAGCCGCTTGCCGTGCTGACGGCCTCCGAACCGGCGATCTACGGCAGGTTCGGGTACGGCGCCGCGACCTTCCAGGTCAACGCGGAGATCGATACCAACCGGGTGCGACTGTCGGTGCCGGACGGCACTGACGACGTACGGCTGCGGTACGCGGCGCCCGCGGACGTGCTCGACGCGTGCGAGGCGGTGTACGCGCGGCTGGTGCCCGGACGGCCCGGGATGCTGGCGCGGCGGCCCGGCTGGGAGCGGCTGGCGCTGCTGGACCCGGAGGGCGAGCGGGAGGGCGCGTCGCCGCTGCAGTGCGTGGTCGCCCGGCGGGACGGCGAGGTCACGGGGTACGCGCGGTTCCGGGTGCGGCCGGCCTGGGGGAGCGAGGGGCCGGGCGGCACGGTGGTCGTGGACGACCTGGCCGGGCTGGACCCCGCGACCGAGTCGGCGCTGTGGCGCTTCCTGTTCGGTATCGACCTGACGTCGGCGCTGACCGTGCGCGGGCGGCCGGTCGACGAGGCGTGGCAGCACCAGGTGTCGGACATCCGGCGGTGCCGGCCGGTGCTGCGGGACGCGTTGTACGTGCGGCTGGTGGACGTGGGGGCCGCGTTGGCGGCGCGGACGTATCAGACGCCGGTGGACGTGGTGTTCGAGGTCGAGGACGCCTTCTGCCCCTGGAACGCCGGGCGTTGGCGGCTGTGCGGGGACGCGAAGGGGGCGTCCTGCGAGCCGACGTCCGACGCGGCTGACCTGGCCTTGTCCGTGCGGGAGTTGGGGGCGGTGTATCTCGGCGGCGTCAGTCTGGCCTCGCTGGGCGCGGCCGGACGGGTGCGGGAGGTTCGGCGGGGCGCGCTGGCGCAGGCGTCGGTGGGGTTCGGGTCGGACGTCGCGCCGTGGTTGCCGCACGGGTTCTGACCTTGTCCCTCGACACCGGCGAGCACGCGGAGCGACGGGTGTCTCGGGGCCGGGGTCCGGTGCCTTGATTGCGTATCCGTCGAATGTTCCGTCCGGCCGGCGCGAACCGCCCCACCATGGGGCGCGAGCGGATGACCGTTCGCTTCGCAGATCGGAACCAGGACGCGGAGGACAGCACAATGCAGTTATCCCGGACACATCTGACATCCCGAAAGTCGGCGGGACTCGTCGCGGGGGCGGGTCTGGTGCTCACCACGCTGCTGAGCTCGGCGCCGGCACAGGCGGCGGACTCGGCTCCCCGGGCGGTCGGTTCCACTGAGCAGCGGGTGGGGGCGCACGCGGACGCGGGTGTGCCGGCGAACTCGCCGGGGATCTCGCCGGCCGCCGAACGCATCCGGTACGTATCCGGCAACACCTACAGTTGCCCGACCGGACGGCTGTGCGCCCGCGTGTGGGATCCGACCCGCGGCACGTACAAGGTGTTCGACCTGTACTACTGCAAGACCTACTCGCTGTCCTACTGGGGCGGCCGCGGTGGCTTCTACAACTACCAGACCGACGGCACGGCGGCGAAGTTCTACAACTCGAGCGGCACAGTCGTCCACACCTCGGTCGCGCGCGACACAGCCCACTCGGGATGGAACTGGGACCCGATCTGGAAGATCAAGAACTGCTGACCCGCACGCCGCACCCCACAGCGCCCGCCTCACTGCCGCACGTCGGCCCGGGGGCGGGCGCTCCCGGATGACTCGGCGCGCCTTACCGTGCCTCTCACACCCCCCACCTCCCGTTCAGCAGCGCCTCCCCCAGCACCGTCCGGCGATGCAGCACCCGGTGTCCGTCCCGGGACGAGCCGACCAGCCCCGCCTCCCGCAGCACCGTGGCATGGCGGCTGGCGTTGGCCGGGGAGAGGTGGAGGGCGGCGGCGATGCCGCTGGTGGACATCGGGCGGCCGAGCAGCTCCAGCACTCGGGCCCGGGTGGGGCCCAGCAGCCGGTGCAGGCGCTCCGCCGAGCCCGAGCCGGGTGCGCCGCCGGGCCCGCCCACCGTCAGGCAGTCCGGCGCGAGCGGAAGCGGATACACCAGTACGGGCGAGAGTTCGCGGGCGGCGAGAGCGACAGGCTGCCGGGTGCAGAAGAAGGACGGGATGAGGGTCAGCGGGCGGCCGTTCAGCTCCAGGTCCCGGTCGAAGGGGTAGCCGCACTCGAGCCGGCCGTCCCGCCACGACAGCAGCTCCGGCTGATAGCTGCCCAGCAGCCCCTCCGCTCCCGCCGCCAGCGCCGAGTCGGCGCGTTTGGCCAGGTCCGCGCCGACGGCCCGGTCGATGACCGTCTTGTACGGCGCCACAGCCACCGCGTGGTAGGCGCGCACCGCCGCCCCCAGCCGGTGCAGCACCTCGCTCCCGCCCTCGGCGAGCCGTCGGGCGTCCGACGGCATCGGCCGGTCCCGGTAGAGCCGGGCCAGTTCGTACCGTAGGCGTCTGCGGGGTGTGGAGAGCACCGCGTCCAGCCCGGTGTCCGGGTCAGGGCTGCCGAGGCCGGGGGTGAGGAAGTCCGGGAAGTAGGAGGCGAACGGGGTCACCTCCATCAGCGCCCGGGTCGCCCGGACCAGCCCCGCTCGCGCGAGCCCCTCGCGCACCTGCCTCCGCCATGGGTCGAAGACCAGGGCCGCGTGCCGGTTCTGGAGCAGATGCAGGCTGAGGACCACCTCCCACATGAAGTCACTGCCCGCCGCCACCCGCAGCCGGTTGAGGTCGTCCGTGCCGAAGCCGATACGCAGCATGTCCCCACGCTCCCCGTGATACGTCCGCCCCCGTGACACACCGTTGGGGCAGACGGGCAGGCGATGACGGACGGTTCCGGGGTGGGGAGAGTTGTCCGAATAGCGGCGGCGCCGGCTCCTCCGCGCCCGGGCCGGTCTCTCGCCGCCGGGCCGGGGGCAGGCTGACGGGGACGCCCTAGCGCTGCTGGCAGGCCGGGCACCAGAAGAGGTTGCGGGCGGCGAGGTCCGCGGTGCGGACGGACTCGCCGCAGAGGTGGCAGGGCTTGCCAGCCCGGCGGTAGACGTAGACCTCGCCGCCGTGGTCGTCGACGCGGGGCGGGCGGCCCATGGCCTCGGGGGTGTGCTCCGGGCGGACGGTGTCGATGCGGTTGTTCCTGACGCCCTCGCGCATGAGGCCGGTGAGGTCGCGCCAGATCGCGTCCCACTCGGCGGGGGTGATGTCCCTGCCCGCGCGGTACGGGTCGATGCCGTGGCGGAAGAGGACCTCGGCGCGGTAGACGTTGCCGACGCCGGCGATGACCTTCTGGTCCATGAGCAGGGCGGCGATGGTGGTGCGGCTTCGGGAGACACGGCGGTAGGCGGCCTGCGGATCGGCGTCCGGGCGCAGGGGGTCGGGGCCGAGGCGGGCGTGTATCGCCTGCTTCTCCGGATCGGTGATCAGGGCGCAGGTGGTGGGGCCGCGGAGGTCGACGTAGGCGGTCTCGCCGGCGAGGCGGAGGCGGACGGTGTCCGTGGGCGGGGGCGCCGGGGTCTCACCGAAGGTGACCTTGCCGAAGAGGCCGAGGTGGATGTGGACCCAGTCGGCGGGCTCGGCACGCTCCGAGGGCTCCGAGGGCTCGGCGGGCTCGGCGGGCTCGGCGGGCTCGGCGGCACCGAAACCGAGGAAGAGGTGTTTGCCGTGGGCCTCGGTGCGGGTGAGGGGCGTACCGGTGAGAAGGGCGGCGGCGTCGGCGAACTTGCCCTGCGGGCTGGTGGCTCGCACCGCTTGTACCGGCGGGCCGGCGAACGCGGTGGCGTAGTCCTTCGCCAGCCGGTGGATCGTGTGGCCTTCCGGCAACGGGGTCGTCCTTCCTGCGCTTGGCCCGACCGCCGCCCCGACTCGGTCGGCCGGGAGCGAGATTCGCGGGGGGGGGGCCGCCCGGGAGCCCGGCGGGCATGACCACCCGCCCGGCTCGGTCGGTCGGGAAACGGGCCGGAAACGCACCCCCTGGGCGGTGTCCGTCCTGCTTGGCCCCCCGATGCTCACGCACCAGGGGGAACGAGACACCTCGCGGTGGGCCTACCGCTGCGGGTGGTGCGGGGGGATCGGCGGGAGGTCGCCCGTCGTCTCGTAGGACGTGAGCATGTCGATGCGGCGGATGTGGCGTTCGTCGCCCGAGAACGGCGTGGCGAGGAAGGTCTCGACGAACTTCGTCGCCTCGTCCTGCGTGTGCATGCGGGCGCCGACCGCGACGACGTTGGCGTCGTTGTGCTGGCGGCCGAGGGACGCCGTCTCCTCGCTCCAGGCCAGCGCCGCGCGCACGCCCTTCACCTTGTTCGCCGCGATCTGCTCGCCGTTGCCGGAGCCGCCGATCACGATGCCGAGGGCGTCGGGGTCCGCGGCCGTCCGCTCGGCGGCGCGGAGGCAGAAGGGCGGATAGTCGTCCAGGGCGTCGTAGAGGTGCGGGCCGCAGTCGACGGGCTCGTGGCCCGCCGCCTTGAGCCACTCGACGAGGTGGTTCTTGAGTTCGTAGCCCGCATGGTCGGAGCCGAGGTACACGCGCATGGGTTGAGTGTGACACGCGGGTCATGGGGCGGCGGCGTCGGGTGTCGGGTCTGAAAAGAGTGAGTGAAACTATAAAAAGTTAGGCAAAGCTCAAGTAATGATCCGGAATCACAGGTTCCCGAATTCTTTCACCTCCGTTTCACTGGTCCGGCTCGTACACCGCTCGTACGGGAAACTGCTCGACCGGCGCAAAGGAAAACCACCCCATGACTTCGCAGCCGACCCTGACGAAGCCCGAGAACGGGCCCGAAGGCCCCCGAGAACCCGGCTCCGGGCTCCAGGCCGGGCTCAAGAACCGGCATCTTTCAATGATCGCCATCGGCGGTGTCATCGGGGCCGGGCTGTTCGTGGGATCGAGTTCGGGAATCGCCACCGCCGGGCCCGGCATCCTTCTCTCCTACGCCCTCGTCGGCACCCTCGTGGTGCTGGTGATGCGGATGCTCGGGGAGATGTCCGCGGCCAACCCCACCTCGGGTTCCTTCTCCGCACACGCCGACCGGGCGCTCGGGCCCTGGGCCGGGTTCTCCATCGGCTGGCTGTACTGGTTCTTCTGGGTCGTGGTGCTGGCCGTGGAAGCGACCGCCGGGGCCAAGATCCTCGAAGGGTGGATACCGGCCGTGCCCCAGTGGGGCTGGGCGCTGATCGTGATGGTCGTACTGACCGCCACCAACCTCGCCTCGGTCGGCTCCTACGGCGAGTTCGAGTTCTGGTTCGCCGGGATCAAGGTCGTGGCGATCGCCGCGTTCATCGTCATCGGCGGACTGGCGGTCTTCGGAGTGCTGCCCGGCGTCGACAGCGAGCAGGCGGGGCTGGCCAATCTGACGGAGCACGGCGGATTCCTGCCGAACGGGGCGGGGGCGATCCTGACCGGTGTGCTGCTCGTCGTCTTCTCCTTCATGGGCAGCGAGATCCCCACCCTCGCCGCCGGCGAGTCCGAGGACCCGCAGCGGGCGGTCACCAAGGCGACCAACAGCATCATCTGGCGGATCGCCGTCTTCTACCTGGGATCCATCTTCGTCGTCATCGCGCTGCTGCCCTGGGACTCGCGGTCGATCATCGACCAGGGCTCCTACGTGGCCGCCCTCGACTCGCTCGGGATCGCGAACGCAGGTCAGATCATGAACTTCATCGTGCTGACGTCCGTGCTGTCCTGCCTCAACTCCGGGCTCTACACGGCCTCCCGCATGGCCTTCTCGCTCGGCGAGCGGGGCGACGCGCCGAAGGCGTTCGCCCGGACCACCCGGCGCGGTGTGCCGCGGACGGCGATCCTCGTGTCCGTGGTGTTCGGCTTCGTGGCCGTCTTCTTCAACTACGAGTTCCCCGACTCCGTCTTCCTCTTCCTCGTCAACTCCTCCGGTGCCGTGGCCCTCTTCGTGTGGCTGGTGATCTGCTTCTCGCAACTGCGGATGCGGAAGATCATCCAGGCGGAGGCGCCGGAGCGGCTGGTGGTGCGGATGTGGCTGTTCCCGTACCTGACCTGGGCGGCCGCCGCCGTCATCGTCTTCGTCCTCGGCTACATGCTGACCGACACCGAGCACAACGGGCGGACGACCGTGCTGCTGTCGCTGCTCGTCGCGGCGCTCGTCCTCGCCGTCGCCGTCGTCAAGCAGAAGGCCGTCGCACAGAAGGCCGCCGCACAAGAGGCCGCCGTACAAGAGGCCGCCGCGCAGGAGTCCGCCGATCAGCAGGCCGCCGCCGGGAAGGGCTGACGGCCGCCCGAACACGGAAGAGGCTCGCCGGGTCGCTGCTGCGACTGCTGTCCGGCGAGCCTGTTCGGTGGCACTTGCGCGGTCTACCGCCGTCCTACCGCTTGTCGACCAGCTTCCAGGCGGTGGGCAGCACGCCCATCGCCAGGGCGGCCTTCAGCGCGTCCCCGATCAGGAACGGGGTGAGACCGGCCGCGACCGCCGCGGTGAGGGACATGTCGGCGGCGAGGGCGAGGTACGGGACGCCGACGGCGTAGATGACCGCCTCGCCGAGCAGCATCGCGCCGGCCATGCGGAGCATCGAACGGTCGGCACCGCGGCGGGCCAGGGCGCCCACGACGGTGGCGGCGAGCAGCATGCCGAAGACGTAGCCGAGGGACGGGGCGCCGGTGCCGGAGCCGCCCTCCGCGAACCACGGCACGCCGGCCATGCCGACCAGCGCGTACAGCGCGAGCGAGAGGAGACCGCGGCGGGCGCCGAGCGAGGTGCCGACGAGCAGCGCCGCGAAGGTCTGGCCGGTCACCGGCACCGGGGAGCCCGGTACGGGCACCGCGATCTGGGCCGCGACGCCGACGAGCACGGCGCCGCCGGCCACCAGCGCGACGTCCCGGACTCGGGAGGAGGGGAGGAGGTCGGCGAGGACCTGCCCGGTGCGGGCGGGAACGGCAGCGGTGCTCATGGGGACTCCGCGGTGGTGTGGACATGTCGGGACACCGCGACGCTATCCCAGCGGGTCGGACCCGATCACCAGCAGCGCTCGACAAAGGCTCGATCCGCGGCGTGGTGGGCTCTCGACAAACGGCGCCGGTTACACGTGTTTCCACGTGACACCGGTCACCGGGGTGGGGAGGCGCGCGTCACCCGGCAGCGGAGGGGCGTATTCGGATGATCACGTTCCGTATCGGGACCGTCCGTATCGTGGGCAACCGCTGTCGCCGACCGGCGCGAGCCCGGAGACTGTGGGCGTTTTTGCCCTGCCCCCGCCCCCCACGCATCGGACGAGCCGCTCCATGTCCAACAGCACCACCACCGGTACGCCGCCGCAGTCGGACGACGCCGCCCTCTCCCACGGCCTCAAGCAGCGCCACCTGTCGATGATCGCCCTCGGCGGCGTGATCGGCGCCGGCCTGTTCGTGGGCTCCGGGGCCGGCATCGCGGCCGCCGGGCCGTCGATCGTCGTCGCCTACACCCTCTCCGGTCTCCTCGTGATGCTGGTGATGCGGATGCTGGGCGAGATGTCGGCCGCCTATCCGTCGTCGGGCTCCTTCTCCGCGCACGCCGAGCGGGCGATCGGCCCCTGGGCCGGCTTCACCGCGGGCTGGGCCTTCTGGGTGCTGCTGTGCACGGCCGTCGGGCTGGAGGGCATCGGCGCGGCGCAGATCGTCCACGGCTGGCTGCCGGGCACGCCCGAGTGGGCGTGGGTGGCGCTGTTCATGGTGGTCTTCTGCGGGACGAACCTGGCCGCCGTGAAGAACTTCGGCGAGTTCGAGTTCTGGTTCGCCGCCCTCAAGGTCGGCGCGATCTCGCTGTTCCTGGTGCTGGGCGTGCTGGCGATCGCCGGGATCCTGCCGGGCACCGACTCCCCCGGCACCTCCCACCTGAGCGACTTCCTGCCGAACGGCGGCGACGGTTTGATCATCGGCCTGCTCGCCTCGGTGTTCGCCTACGGCGGCCTGGAGACGGTGACCATCGCGGCGGCCGAGTCGGAGAACCCGGTCAAGGGCGTGGCGAGCGCCGTGCGGACGGCGATGTGGCGGATCGCGCTGTTCTACATCGGCTCGATGGCGGTCATCGTCACCCTGGTCCCCTGGGACTCCGAGGAGGTCGTGGCGAAGGGCCCGTACGTCGCCGCCCTCGACGAACTGGGCATCCCGGGCGCCGGGCAGCTCATGAACATCGTCGTGCTGGTCGCGCTGCTCAGCGCGATGAACGCCAACATCTACGGTGCCTCCCGCATCGGATACTCGCTGGTCGAACGCGGCCAGGGACCGAAGGCGCTGGGCCGGGCGTCGGGCGGGGTGCCGCGGGTCGCGGTACTCGTCTCCTCCCTCTTCGGGTTCGGCTGCGTGCTGCTCAGCTACTGGCGGCCGGACGACGTCTTCTCCTGGCTGCTGAACATGATCGGCGCGGTCATCCTGGTCGTCTGGATCTTCATCGCCGTCGCCCAGCTCCGGCTGCGCCGCCGCCTGGAGCGGGAGGCGCCCGAGAAGCTGGTCGTGCGCATGTGGGGCTTCCCGTGGCTGACGTGGATCGCGCTGGCGGGCATGGCCACGGTGTTCGTGCTGATGGCCCGCGAGCCGGACACCCGGGTGCAGTTGTACTCGACGGGCGGGATGACGCTGGTCCTGGCGGCCGTCGGCTACGCGTGGCAGCGCCGGCGGGCACGCGGCTAGCCACCGCCCCGACCTGCCGGAGGGCCCCCGCACGGAGACGGATCCGCGTGGGGGCCCTTTCGCCTGCCTCCCCCGGCGCGTCCGCCCGCCCTTCCCCCTCTCGGCGGCCTCCTGCTGCTAGCGTGCACTTGCAAGCATTTTGCAATAAGAGGTCGGAGGGGATCCGCCATGTCCGTCTACACGCTTCCTGAACTGCCGTACGACTACGCCGCGCTGGCCCCCGTGATCAGCCCCGAGATCATCGAGCTGCACCACGACAAGCACCACGCCGCCTATGTGAAGGGCGCCAACGACACGCTGGAGCAGCTCGCCGAGGCGCGGGACAAGGAGACGTGGGGCTCGATCAACGGCCTGGAGAAGAACCTGGCCTTCCACCTCTCCGGCCACATCCTGCACTCGATCTACTGGCACAACATGACCGGCGACGGCGGCGGTGAGCCGCTGGAGGCGGACGGCGTGGGCGAGCTGGCCGACGCGATCGCCGAGTCGTTCGGATCCTTCGCCGGCTTCAAGGCGCAGCTCACCAAGGCCGCCGCGACCACGCAGGGCTCCGGCTGGGGTGTGCTGGCGTACGAACCGCTGAGCGGTCGGCTGATCGTCGAGCAGGTCTACGACCACCAGGGCAACGTCGGCCAGGGCGCCACCCCGATCCTGGTCTTCGACGCCTGGGAGCACGCCTTCTACCTCCAGTACAAGAACCAGAAGGTCGACTTCATCGACGCCATGTGGGCGGTCGTCAACTGGCAGGACGTGGCGAAGCGCTACGAGGCCGCCAAGTCCCGTACGAACACGCTCCTGCTGGCGCCCTGAGCCCCTGGAGCCCGCGATACGTCCTGCCTCGTGATCGTCTTCTCACCCTTCACGGCGGCAGGCGGATGAGGGGAAGCCCCCGCGAGGACGTGACTCGCGGGGGCTTCCCGTGCGACCGGGCGGGCCAGGGTTTGCGGGCGAGGCCGCCGGTCGCCGTGATGGGTGCGGTACGCCGCCGAGGTCGCCGTCGTGGCGAGCGTACGGATCCGGGGACGCGAGCGCGTCCAGTCCCGATCTCCCTTGCACAGCGGCGCGTTCACCGGCGCGCGGGGCTGGTCGCCACCGGCGCGCGCACTCGCCCCGCGCGCCGGCCGGGCCCCCGTTCCTCCGCTCCCGCCTCTGGCGCGGTGCGCGGGCCACGCGCTGTACTGCCGTCCCGGGCGCGGCGCGGTGCCGCCGGGCGTCCCGGTCCCACGGGCACGCGGAGGAGCCGATGAGGAAGAGTCTGGCCTGCCCCACCTGCGGGGGGATGCAGGACTTCCGCCCGCTCGACGACGCCGAGAAGACGGCCGTGAGGGAGCTGCTGAAGATCCCGTACGTGCACGACTACTGGCGTTGCGACGTCGCCGGCTGCCTGCGGTTCCAGCGCTGGGACAGGCAGCGCGTCGGCGGCCTGCTGCCGGAGAGGTTCCGCAGGCAGGCCGCCGACGGGCGGAAGTGATCGCCGGGGACCCCTACAGGTTGCTGAAGTCCGGGCCCTTGGTGCGGGTGCGCTTGATCTCGTAGAAGCCGGGGACCGAGGCGACCGCGAGGGTGCCGTCCCACAGCTTGGCGGCGTCCTCGCCCTTGGGGGCGGGGGTGACGACCGGGCCGAAGAAGGCGAGCTGTCCGCCGTCGGCGCCGGGGACGGCGATGACCGGGGTGCCGACCTCCTGGCCGACCTTGTCGATGCCCTCCTTGTGGGAGGCGCGCAACTGGGGCTCGTAGGGGGTGGAGTCCCAGTGGTCCATGAGGGACTCGGGCAGGCCGGCGTCCTTGAGGGCGGCGGCCACCGTCTCCTTCTCCGGGCCCTCGCCCTGGTTGTGGAAGCGGGTGCCGAGCGCCGTATAAAGGTCGCCGAGCACCTCGGGGCCGTGCTCCTCCTGGGCGGCGATGACGACCCGGACCGGCCCCCAGGCCTTGGTCTCGAGCATCTCGCGGTACTCCTCGGGCAGCTCGTCGAGCTTGTCCTCGTTGAGGACGGCGAGGCTCATCACGTGCCAGCGGACCTCGATGTCCCGGACCTTCTCCACCTCCAGGACCCAGCGGGAGGTCATCCAGGCCCAGGGGCACAGCGGGTCGAACCAGAAGTCGACGGGCGTCTTCTCCGACATGTCTCTCCTCATGAGGGGCGCAACCGAGCGTTTCTCCAGGGAACCGGCCTGCCGCCCGGGCCATTCCCGGTCCGCCCGGCCATTCCCGGCTGCCGCGCGTCAGGGCCACATGGCAGGATCGGTGCTGTCCGCATACTGAACACCATCCGAGGGAGTGCCGCCCGTGCCCGGTGAGAATCTGTCCCGCGACGAGGCCCGGGAGCGGGCCGCCCTGCTGTCCGTCGACGGATACGAGGTGTCCCTCGACGTGCGCTCGGCCACCGGTGACACGGAGGGCGACGGTCCGCGCACCTTCCGCTCGGTCACCACGATCCGCTTCCGCTGCAACGAGCCCGGCGCGAGCAGCTTCGCCGACCTGGTCGCACCGAGCGTGACCGCCGTGTCCCTGAACGGCCGGGACCTCGACCCGAGCGAGGTCTTCGACGGCACCCGCATCGCCCTGGAGGACCTGGCCGCCGACAACGAGCTGGTCGTCGACGCCCGGTGCGCGTACTCCCGCACCGGCGAGGGCCTGCACCGCTTCGTCGACCCCGAGGACGGCGAGGTCTACCTCTACACCCAGTACGAGCCGGCCGACTCCCGCCGGGTCTTCGCGGGCTTCGAGCAGCCGGACCTCAAGGCGCCCTTCCGCTTCGAGGTGCGGGCGCCCGAGGAGTGGACGGTGTGGAGCAACGGCACCGGCGAGCGCGTCGACGGTATCTGGCGGTTCGCGGAGACGAAGCCGATCTCGACGTACATCACGTGCGTCGTCGCCGGTCCGTACCACTACGTGACGGACTCCTACGAGCGCGTGCTCGAGGACGGCACGCGGCTGGAGATCCCGCTCGGCGCCCTGTGCCGCAAGGGTCTGGCGCCCCACTTCGACGCGGACGACGTCTTCCTGGTCACCAAGCAGGGACTGGACTTCTTCCACGACCACTTCGACTACCCGTACCCGTTCGGGAAGTACGACCAGGCGTTCGTGCCCGAGTACAACCTCGGCGCGATGGAGAACCCGGGACTGGTCACCTTCCGGGAGGAGTTCATCTTCCGGGGCAAGGTGACGCGGGCGTCCTACGAGGGCCGCGCCAACGTGATCCTGCACGAGATGGCGCACATGTGGTTCGGCGACCTGGTCACCATGGAGTGGTGGGACGACCTGTGGCTGAAGGAGTCCTTCGCCGACTTCATGGGCACCTTCGCGGGCGTCGGCGCGACCCGGTTCCAGGACGCCTGGATCACCTTCGCCAACCGCCGCAAGGCCTGGGCCTACCGCGCCGACCAGTTGCCGTCCACCCACCCGATCACGGCCGACATCCGTGACCTGGAGGACGCCAAGCTCAACTTCGACGGCATCACGTACGCCAAGGGCGCCTCGGTGCTCAAGCAGTTGGTGGCGTACGTCGGCCAGGACGCGTTTCTCGAGGGCGCGCGGCGCTACTTCAAGCGGCACGCGTACGGCAACACGCGCCTCGGTGACCTGCTGTCGGTGCTGGAGGAGACCAGCGGGCGGGACATGGCGGCCTGGGCGCGCTCCTGGCTCCAGACGGCGGGCGTCAACTCGCTGACCCCGCAGGTCCTGCTGAGCGAGGCGGGCACGGTCGACGAGCTGGCCGTGGTGCAGGAGGCCGCCGAGTCGCACCCGGAACTGCGTCCGCACCGGGTGGCGGTGGGCCTGTACCGGCTCACCGGCGAGGGCGCCCTGGAGCGGTACGCGCGCGCCGAGGTGGACGTCGACGGGCCGCGCACGGTGGTGGCGGAGCTGGCCGGTGCCGAGGCGCCCGAGCTGGTCCTCGTCAACGACGACGACCTGACCTACTGCAAGACCCGTTTCGACGAGACGTCGCTGGCGACGCTGCGCGAGCACCTGGGTTCGCTGACCGACCCGCTGGCCCGCGCCCTGTGCTGGTCGGCGCTGTGGAACATGACCCGGGACGCGCTGCTCCCGGCCCGGGACTTCGCCGGCCTGGTCCTGCGGTTCGCGGGCCGCGAGTCCGACATCGGCGTCCTCCAGATGCTGCACGCCTGGGCGAACTCGGCGCTGACGCACTACGCGGCCCCCGAGTGGCGGGAGACCGGCGGCCGGCTGCTCGGCGAGGGCGCGCTGCGGGAGCTGCGGGACGCGGCGCCGGGCAGCGAGCGGCAGTTGGCGTGGGCGCGGTTCTTCGCGGCGGTGGCGTCCGGCGAGGCGGAACTGGCACTGCTGCGCGGGCTGCTGGGGGGCACCGAGAAGATCGACGGCCTCGACGTGGACCAGGAGCTGCGCTGGGCGTTCCTCCAGCCGCTCGCCGCTCACGGCGAGGCCGACGAGGGCACCCTGGCCGCCGAGCTGGCCCGCGACGACACGGCCTCCGGCAAGCGCCACCAGGTGCGCTGCCTGGCCGCCCGCCCCTCGGCGGCGGTGAAGGCGCAGGCCTGGGCGCAGGTCGTGGAGTCCGACGCGCTGTCGAACGCCCTGGTGGAGGCGACGATCGCGGGCTTCGCGCAGGCCTCGCAGCGGGACCTGATCGCGCCGTACGCCGAGAAGTACTTCGCGGCGATCGAGCGGGTGTGGGCCGAGCGGTCCATCCAGATCGGGATGGACGTGGTCCGGGGCCTGTTCCCGTCCCTGCGGGACTCCCAGGACACCCTCGAGGCGACGGACGCGTGGCTGGCCGCGCACGAGGGCGCCGCGCCCGCGCTGCGCAGGCTGGTGCTGGAGGCGCGGGACGACCTGGCGAGGGCGCTGCGGGGCCAGGAGTGCGACGCGGCGGCGGCCGCCGGACGCTAGCCCCTCGACCCCCTACCTCTGGCCAACGATTGGGCGCTCCGTCATCGTTACGGAATTCGGTCAACGGCGGCCGTAACCCCTGGTCCGCACCGAACGGACCAGGGGTTTTCGGCATCCGAACACCCGTCCTTTAGGGCGACCTTGTCCGGGTTTGGCGATGGGCTTGTAACAGCGGTTACAGCGCGGATCGGACGCGGGAAGGTCCCCGTTCATGACGCACAACACCCCGCTCTCCCCTCGCCCGCTCCACCACCTGGCCGACGGCCGGCGCCGGCTGATGACGGTCGCCCAGTTGCGGACACACGGTGTCTCCGCCGCCGAGACGAACGAGCAGTGCCGGCCCGGGGGACCCTGGCAGCAGCTCCTCCCGAACGTGGTCCTGCTCCACCCGGGCCCGCCGACCAGCGAGGAGCGCCTGCACGCGGTGCTGCTGTACGCGGCGCGGGAGCGGGCCGCCGGCGCGAACGGCGGTGCGTCCGGCGGGCTCACCGTCTCCGTGCCGGTCCAGCCGGGCGGGGAGGAGACACCCACGCCCGCCTACGGGGAGGCGATGATCACGGGTCTGGCCGCGCTGACGCTGCACGGCTTCTGCGCCGCTCCCCCGCTGCCGTCCCTGGACGTCATCGACGTCCTGGTCCCGAGACTGCGCCGGCTGCGCACGACCGGCTGCGCACGGGTCGTCCGCACGACCGCGCTCCCCACCGCCACGCAGGTCACCGGGTTGCCGGTGGCGCCGGTGGCGCGGGCCCTGGCCGACGCGGTGGCGGAGCTGACGGACGCGGGCGCGGTCCACCGGCTGCTGACGGAGGCGGTACGCGGCGGGCACTGCGAACCGGCGGCCGTGGTGCGGGAGCTGAACCGGGCCCGGCTGCTCAGCCGCCCGCACGTGGTGGACGCGGTGGACTCGCTGGTCGCGGAGGGGCGGGCGCTGGCCGAGCAGCGCCTGTACCGGATGGTGCGGGAACACGGCCTGCCGGAACCGGTCTGGAACGTCGACCTGCGCCTGCCCGGCGGTCCCCACCTCGGCGGCGTCGACGCCTACTGGCCCGAGCAGTCGGTGGTGCTGGAGCTGGACACCCGTGCCCACCGGCAGCAGGAGGACGACACGGTCTGGGCTCAATACGCCCGCAAGCGCGAGCACTTGGAACGGCTGGGCATCACGGTCGTGCACCTGACGCCACGCAAGCTGCGGGACTGCCCGGAACACCAGGCGGCCGTCGTGCGCACGGCGTTGATGGCGGCCGGGGACCGGGAACCCGCCGCGTATGTCGTGGTGCTGCCCCGGTAGTGACGGACCGGGGCAGCACCAGGAGGGGAGCGGAGGGGCCGCGGGGCACGACGCCCGGCGGCCCCTCCTCGTATGCCCCGCCCCTCCCGCGGCCCACGCCCCGCGGCGCCCCCTCGGCCGGGGCCCGCCGCGGCCCTTCGGCCCGGACCCGCCGCGCCCCTCCGGCCCGAACCCGCCGCGCCCCTCCGGACCGAACCCGCCGCACCTCCCCCGGCGCAAACCCGCCGCGCCCCTCCGGACCGAACCCGCCGCACCTCCCCCGGCGCAAACCCGCCGCGCCCCTCCGGACCGAACCCGCCGCACCTCCCCCGGCGCAAACCCGCCGCGCCCCTCCGGACCGAACCCGCCGCACCTCCCCCGGCGCAAACCCGCCGCGCCCCTCCGGACCGAACCCGCCGCACCTCCCCCGGCGCAAACCCGCCGCGCCCCTCCGGACCGAACCCGCCGCACCTCCCTCGGCGCAAACCCGCCGCGCCCCTCCGGACCGAACCCGCCGCACCTCCCTCGGCGCAAACCCGCCGCGCCCCTTCGGCCCCGGACCCGCCGCGCCCCCTCGGCCCGGCCCCGCGGCGCCCTCCGCTCACCGTCCCGTGGGGGGCCGCTCCCGCCACAGCCGGAGCCCGGCGTCGACCAACGGCACCCGGGTCAGGCCGGGTACGGCGGTCAGGTCCTGCCAGGCCGCCAGGTCCGTGGAGCCACCGACCTCGGGGTGCAGGGCGCCGCCGGTGATCCGGACCTCGTAGACGAGCCGTACGCCGTGGTGGTCCACGGTCCGCCGCAGCAGGCCCCCGGGCCCCACGCGGCTGGGGCGGGTGACGCGGTGGGAGTCGACGCCGAGCAGCGCGGTGGGCTCGACGCGGTAGCCGGTCTCCTCCTCGGCCTCGCGCACGACGGTGTCGTGGGGGTCCTCGCCGTGTTCCGTGCCGCCGCCCGGCAGCACCCACTCGGGAACCCCGCCGGGCCCCGGCGACCGGGCCAGCAGTACCTGTCCGTCACGGACGCATATGGCGTAGGCCGCCACCCTCAGCTTTCGGCGCACTCCGGGACGTTAACCCGCCCCGCGCGGGCCGCGGCGCGGCTCACGGGATTGTCACAGCCCGCCCCTTGTGTCCCCGATGGCGTATGGCGGAAGTACGCCATGGCTCCATCCCGCCCCGGACAACTCTCCCCAAACAGTGAACCCTTGCGTAAAGCTGAGCGGTCGTCCGGGATCGAATTCCGGACTGCTGCGGCCAGGACCGATCGGCCCCGGTCGTTCACGCACGTTCCTTTACCTACAAGGGATGCCGATGACCCACACCCCCCAGCGCGAACCGATACCGGGCGCGAGACGCGCGGCCCGCATCGCCGTCGCCACGGGCCTCGTCGCCGCGCTCTGCGCCGTCGGGCCGATACCCATGGCCCTGGCCGCCGACGGCCCGGGGACGACTCCCCCCGTCGACGCCACCGTCAAGTCCGCGCACGACAAGCTCGGTTCGGACGACGCGGACCTGCTCGCCGAGGCGAAGGCCGACGGCACGAAGAACGTCACGATGATGGTCGCCACCGCTCCGGGCCGGACCGAGCAGGTGGCCGAGGAGCTGGACTCGGTCGGCGGCGGGTCCGTCGGCCGGACGTACGACAAGCTCGGCTACGTCCGTGCCACCGTGCCCACCGCCAAGGCGGACTCGGCCATCGCCGCCGCCGCGAAGCTCTCCTCCGTGCACGGCATCGACCTGCGCGACGAGATCCCACTGGACGACCCGACGCCGGGCGCCGACCGGGCCGAGGGCGCCGGACACCACAAGGGCCGCACCTACCCCGCGCCGGACCGCCGCACCCCCGCCGAGAACCCGTACAACCCGTCCTTCGAGACGGGCGCCGTCGACTTCGTGAAGAAGAACCCGAAGGCGGACGGCCGCGGTGTCACCATCGGCATCCTCGACTCGGGCGTCGACCTCGGCCACCCGGCGCTGCGGAAGACCACCACCGGCGAGCGCAAGATCGTCGACTGGGTGACCGCGACCGACCCGGTCGTCGACGGCGACCGCACCTGGCGCCCGATGCTCACCTCGGTCTCCGGGCCCACCTTCACCTACGGCGGGCGGACGTGGACGGCACCGGCCGGCTCGTACCGGGTGAGCGCCTTCCTGGAGTCGTACACCATGGGCGGTGACGCCGCCGGCGACGCCAACCGGGACGGCGACACCACCGACTCCTGGGGCGTCCTGTACGACGCGGAGGCCGGCACGGTCCGCGTCGACCTGAACAACAACCACGACTTCGCCGACGACACCCCGATGAAGCCGTACAAGGACGGCTTCCAGGTCGGGTACTTCGGCACCGACGACCCGAAGACGGACGTGGCCGAGCGCCAGCCGTTCGTGGTCGAGATCCGCGAGGACGTCGTCCACAACGCGGCCGGCGCGAAGGCCGACTTCGTCAACATCGGCGTCATCGAGTCCGAGCACGGCACGCACGTGGCCGGCCTCGCCGCCGCCAACGGCCTGTTCGGCGGCCGGATGGACGGCGCCGCGCCCGGCGCGAAGATCGTCTCCTCGCGTGCCTGCACCTGGAGCGGCGGCTGCACCAACGTCGCGCTCACCGAGGGCATGATCGACCTCGTCGTCAACCGCGGCGTCGACATCGTCAACATGTCGATCGGCGGCCTGCCCGCCCTCAACGACGGCAACAACGCGCGGGCCGAGCTGTACACGCGGCTCATCGACACCTACGGCGTCCAGCTCGTCATCTCCGCGGGCAACTCGGGCCCCGGCGCCAACACCATCGGCGATCCGTCGCTGGCCGACAAGGTGATCTCCGTCGGCGCGTCCGTCTCCCGCGAGACCTGGGCCGCCAACTACGGCTCCGCGGTGAGGAAGAAGTACGCGATGATGCCGTTCTCCTCGCGCGGCCCGCGTGAGGACGGCGGCTTCACGCCGACGCTCACCGCGCCCGGCGCCGCCGTCAACACCATCCAGACCTGGATGCCCGGCGCCCCGGTCCCGGAGGCGGGCTACGACCTCCCGGCCGGCTACGGCATGCTCCAGGGCACCTCGATGGCTTCCCCGCAGGCCGCCGGCGCCTCGGCGCTGCTGCTGTCCGCGGCGAAGCAGGCGGACGTCGAGCTCACTCCCGCCACGCTGCGCACGGCGCTGACCTCCACCGCCGACCACATCAAGGGTGTGCAGGCGTACGAGGAGGGCGCGGGTCTGATCAACATCCCCGACGCCTGGCGCGCGATCCGCAAGGGCGCCACCGCCCACGAGTACACGGTCAAGGCGCCGGTCGACACCGCGATCGACCAGTTCCTGAAGACCCCGGGCTACGGCACCGGCCTCTACGACCGCGAGGGCGGCCTGGAGGCGGGCGAGCGGAAGACCTACGAGATCACCCTCACCCGCACGTCCGGCGCGGACCGGGCGATCCGGCACGAGCTGCACTTCGAGAACAACGCCGGCCGCACCTTCCGGATCGTCGGCTCCGGCGAGGTGCGGCTGCCGCTGAACGAGCCGGTGACCGTCAAGGTGCAGGCCAAGCCGCGCTCCGAGGGCATCAAGAGCGCGATCCTCGAGGTCGACGACCCGCGCACCGAGGGCACCGACCAACTGGTCCTGACCACGGTCGTGGCCTCGGCCCCGCTGGAGTACGACTTCTCCGCGAAGGACTCTGTGCAGCGCAACAGCACCGAGTCGTACTTCGTGACCGTCCCCGAGGGCGCCAAGGCGCTGGAGGTGGCGATGAGCGGGCTGAAGGGCGAGAGCCAGACCCGGTTCATCGCCATCCACCCGTACGGCGTCCCGGTCGACACCACCTCCACGCCGTACTGCTACCACAACTACCTCGACGGCAACGGCTGCCGGCCCGACGTGCGCGCGTACGCCGACCCGCAGCCCGGCGTGTGGGAGATCGAGGTCGAGTCGCGGCGCACCTCGCCGCGGCTGGACAACCCGTACGAGCTGGACGTCACCGTCCTCGGCGCGGCCTTCGAGCCGGAGGTCGTGACCGTGCCCGAGGCCAAGGTCGGCACCCCGGCCGCCGCCTCCTGGAAGGTGACGAACCGGTACGGCCCGATCGAGGGCCAACTGGTCGGCGGCCCGCTCGGCTCGGCCGAGACGTCCCGCCCGTCGATCGGGCAGGGCGAGACGGCCACGTCCACGGTAGAGGTGCCCGAGGGCGCCACGTCGCTCGACGTGGCCATCGGGGGCGTCTCCGACGCGGCCTCCGACCTGGACCTGACGGTCTACGACAAGGACGGCAACGTCGTCGGCCAGTCCGCCGACGGCGACTCGGAGGAGTCGGTCTCCGTGCCGAAGCCGGCCGCCGGTGCCTACACCGTCGAGGTCGTGGGCTACTCGGTGCCGTCGGGCACCACGGAGTACGACTACCGGGACGTGTACTTCGCCGCGTCCCTCGGCTCGGTCACCGTGGACGGCTCGGCGCCGGTGCGGCTCGGCACGGGCGAGTCGGCGACGGTGTCCGGCAGCGTCACCGCGCTGGCCGCCGCCCCGGAGGGCCGTGAGTTCTTCGGCCGGGTCCAGTTGGTGAACGCCCACGGCACGGCCGCGGGCCTCGGCAGCGTACGGATCGGGAAGGTCGTGCCGTAGTCCGGTGCGGCGCGAAGGGGAGGGGCGGGCGCTCCGCGGGGCGCCCGCCCCTTCTCGTGCCTCGGGCCCGTCTCCCGTCTCCCGTCAGTCGCAGGTGAGGGTGCGGGACTCGGGGAGGGAGCCGGTGACCCGGGTGCGGGCGGTGGCGATGTGCCGCTCGCCCGTGATCACCGTGTCCGGGGTGGGCCGGTCCCGCAGGATGCCGATCAGCACCCGGTCGCCGGGGCGGAGCCGGGCGGTGGCGTCGTCCAGGACGAACGTCGTCCGCTCGGGGGGCTCCGGCTTGGCGGTGCCCTTCTCCGGCCGGTACGAGCGGGTCACCTCGAGCGTCACCCGGTGCCGCGCGGCCCCCGGCACCGGTTCGGCGCCGGTCACCGTGCCCTCGGCGACCAGGCGGGCGCAGGCGAGGTAGCGGGGGGTACCGAAGACCGGTGCGGCCTCCTGCCCGGGGGCGGAGGCGTCCTGCTCGGTCCCGGCCGCGGCCTTGCCGCTCGCCGCGTCCTGCGCGGTACCGCCCGCGCCCTGCACCACCAGCCACCCCAGGCCGGTCACCACGACACCCGCGCACGCCGCCGCGAGGGCGCCGAGGGCGACGCGGAGCGGACGGCGCCGGGGACGGCCCGCGGACGGGCGCCGCACCGCCCCGGCGGCCCGCGGCCCGGGGGGCGGCTCGCTCAGGGCGCGTCCCAGGACGTCCAGTTGTTCCCGCAGCAGCGCCACGTCGGCCGTCGCCGACCGGTACTCGCCGCGGGCGTCCGCACCGGAGCCGGGCGGCAGCGGCTCGCCCGTGATCGCGGCCATCAGCGCGTCGTGCCCACCGGGATGCTGTTCGGCGGCCATCTCACACCACCTCGTCCTCGTGCAGGCGGGCCCGCAGCGCCCGTACCGCCGTGTGCAGCCTGCTCTTGACCGTGCCCTCGGGGATGCCCAGCTCCTCGGCGATGCCGCGCACCGGCAGGTCGGCGTAGAACCGCAGGACGAGGACCTGGCGCTGGGCGTCGGGCAGCTCGTCCAGCCCCTGGGCGACGGCGAGGGAGAGCAGGCTGGTGTCCTCCCCCGAGGGGTGCTCCGTCTGGCGCAGCGCGGCCAGCCGCTCGCCGAGCCGGTCCTGGCGGCGCCTGGCCCGGTGCCAGTCCATGGCCAGGTTGGAGGCGACGACCGCCGCCCACGCGGACACGTCGCGCGGCGCCTCGCGTCCGCTCGCCGTCCGCTCCAGCAGCCGCAGGCGGACCTGCTGCACCCCGTCCGGCAGGTCCGCCTGCGGCACCCCGCCGAGCGCGAGCACCGCCCGCACCCGGCGTTCCTGGGCCGCGTCCAGAGGGTCGTCGTGTACGTGGTCCCCCTGCCCGCGGCGGGCCTTTCTGCGCAGCACGGCCACCCCTCCCCCAGCCACGTTTCCCCTATGACGCAGGCGGGACCCGAAACGTTCGCCCGGTCGGCGGCCCTCCGGAGCGAGGCGTACGTCACATCGCCGTGTGGGGCGGGAAGGGATGGGCAGGGGCCGGAACGGCACAGCTTGCGGCGCGAGGCCCGGCGGAGGTGAATTCCTGCAGCTCAGACCGGGTTGCCACCGAAGGTCCGGGCCCGCTGTGCGAGCCGCCGCGTCCCAGGGTGCGGGCACCCCGTGCAAAGAATTGGACAGGCGGGCCGGGCTTCGCCCCATGATGGAAAAGTCTCGGCCGAGCAAAGGGCGCGTGAGGACACGCGCACGAACGGAGAAGGAGTCACCGTGAGGGTCGGAATCGTCGGAGCCACCGGTCAGGTCGGCACGGTCATGCGCAGGATCCTCACGGAGCGGAACTTCCCGGTCACCGAGCTGCGCCTGTTCGCCTCGGCCCGCAGCGCCGGCAAGGAGCTGGACGGTGTGACGGTGGAGGACGCGGCCACCGCCGACTACTCCGAGCTGGACATCGTGCTGTTCTCCGCGGGCGGCGCCACGTCGAAGGCGCTGGCCGAGAAGGTCGCCTCCCAGGGCCCCGTCGTGATCGACAACTCCTCCGCCTGGCGCCGCGACCCCGAGGTCCCCCTGGTGGTGTCCGAGGTGAACCCGCACGCGATCGCCGACCGCCCCAAGGGCATCATCGCCAACCCGAACTGCACCACGATGGCCGCGATGCCGGTCCTGCGGCCGCTGCACGCCGAGGCCGGCCTCGAAGCGGTGGTCGTCGCCACCTACCAGGCGGTGTCCGGTTCCGGCCTGGCCGGCGTGGACGAGCTGTTCGAGCAGGTCCAGAAGGTCGGCGCGGACGCGCCCAAGCTCACCCACGACGGCTCGGCGGTGGAGTTCCCGAAGCCGGACAAGTACGTGGCGCCGATCGCGTACAACGTGCTGCCGCTGGCCGGCTCCATCGTCGACGACGGCCTGCACGAGACGGACGAGGAGCAGAAGCTCCGCAACGAGTCCCGCAAGATCCTGGAGATCCCGGAGCTGAAGGTCTCCGGCACCTGCGTGCGCGTGCCCGTCTTCAGCGGCCACTCCCTCCAGATCAACGCCCGCTTCACCCGCCCGATCAGCGTGGAACGCGCCAAGGAGCTGCTGGCCGGCGCCCCCGGCGTCGCGCTCACCGAGGTGCCGACCCCGCTGGAGGCGGCCGGTCAGGACCCGTCGTACGTGGGCCGCATCCGCCGGGACGAGACCGTGGACAACGGCCTCGCCCTGTTCGTCTCCAACGACAACCTGCGCAAGGGCGCGGCCCTGAACGCGGTGCAGATCGCGGAGCTGGTGGCGGCGGAGCTGAAGGGCTGAGCCCCGGCTAGCCCCTGGTGACCTCGTAGAGGAAGCAGCCGTACTCGACGGCCCGGACGTGGACGAACGCCACGGCCGGGTCGTCGAACGCTTCCCGGAGGGCGGAGCCGAAGCCGTCGGCCGCGCCGGCCCCGTCGCCGCCCCCGACCAGCCGCCCGCCCAGGATGCGCCCCTCGGCGGAGTAGCGGCGCAGGACGCGGTGGGCCTGGGTGAAGGCGAGGCCTTCCCGGTCCGGTCCGGCGCACTCCTCGGCGTGGACGAAGACCGGTCCCCGCTCGTCGTACGCGCCCGGGTCGGCGCCCGTCTCGGCCGCCCAGCGGCGCAGCGGGGCGTAGGAGACCAGGGCGATCCGCTCGCCTGGGCGGCTGCGGCGCAGGCAGCAGCGCAGGGGCGCGCCGCCCTCGTCGTCGGTGAACGGGGCGGGCACGCGGCCCGCGTCGTCGGCGGCGCGCAGTTCGCACAGCGCGACCGGCCCGATGGGCCGTGCGGTGTGACTGTCCATGCCCTCCAGACTCGCGCGCGCCCGGCCCGCCCACCGGCGGGAAATGGACATCGCGTTCCGTGCGCGCCACGTGGAAGGATGGCGCAACCCACACATAACGAGGAGATGACCGCGTGCCTGGCACAAACCTGACTCGCGAAGAGGCGCGGCAGCGGGCGACGCTGCTGACCGTTGACTCGTACGAGATCGATCTCGACCTCACCGGCGCGCAGGAGGGCGGAACCTACCGGTCCGTGACCACGGTGCGCTTCGACGTCGCCGAGGGCGGCGGCGAGTCCTTCATCGACCTGGTCGCGCCGGCGGTCCACGAGGTGACGCTGAACGGCGACGCCCTCGACGCCGCCGAGGTGTTCCAGGACTCCCGCATCGCCCTGCCGGGGCTGCTGCCGGGCCGCAACATCCTGCGCGTGGCCGCCGACTGCGCGTACACCAACACCGGCGAGGGCCTGCACCGGTTCGTCGACCCGGTCGACGACCAGGCGTACCTGTACACCCAGTTCGAGGTGCCGGACGCGCGCCGGGTCTTCGCGAGCTTCGAGCAGCCGGACCTCAAGGCGACCTTCCAGTTCACCGTGAAGGCGCCCGAGGGCTGGACGGTCATCTCCAACTCGCCCACCCCGAAGCCCCAGGACAACATCTGGGTCTTCGAGCCGACCCCGCGCATCTCGTCGTACATCACGGCGCTGATCGTCGGCCCGTACCACTCGGTGCACAGCGTGTACGAGAAGGACGGCCAGTCGGTGCCGCTCGGCATCTACTGCCGCCCCTCGCTCGCCGAGCACCTGGACTCGGACGCCATCTTCGAGGTGACCCGGCAGGGCTTCGAGTGGTTCCAGGAGAAGTTCGACTACCCGTACCCCTTCGCCAAGTACGACCAGCTCTTCGTGCCGGAGTTCAACGCGGGCGCGATGGAGAACGCGGGCGCGGTGACCATCCGGGACCAGTACGTGTTCCGTTCGAAGGTGACGGACGCCGCGTACGAGGTGCGGGCGGCGACGATCCTGCACGAGCTGGCGCACATGTGGTTCGGCGACCTGGTCACCATGGAGTGGTGGAACGACCTGTGGCTGAACGAGTCGTTCGCCACCTATGCCGAGGCCGCCTGCCAGGCCGACGCGCCCGGCTCGAAGTGGCCGCACTCGTGGACCACGTTCGCCAACCAGATGAAGACCTGGGCGTACCGGCAGGACCAGCTCCCGTCGACGCACCCGATCATGGCGGACATCAGCGACCTGGACGACGTGCTCGTCAACTTCGACGGCATCACGTACGCCAAGGGCGCCTCGGTGCTCAAGCAGCTCGTCGCGTACGTCGGCCAGGACGCGTTCTTCCAGGGCGTGCAGGCTTACTTCAAGCGCCACGCGTTCGGCAACACCCGCCTGTCCGACCTGCTGGGCGCCCTGGAGGAGACCTCCGGCCGCGACCTGAAGACGTGGTCGAAGGCGTGGCTGGAGACGGCCGGCATCAACGTGCTGCGCCCGGAGATCGAGACAGACGGCGAAAACGGGGCCGGCGTCATCACGTCGTTCGCGATCCGCCAGGAGGCCCCGGCGCTCCCCGCGGGCGCCAAGGGCGAGCCGACGCTGCGCCCGCACCGCATCGCGATCGGCGCCTACGACCTGGACGCGGGCGGCCAACTGGTGCGCGGCGACCGGGTCGAGCTGGACGTGGACGGCGAGCTGACGGCCGTGCCGCAGCTCGTCGGCAAGCGCCGCCCGGCGGTCGTGCTGCTCAACGACGACGACCTGTCGTACGCCAAGGTCCGCCTGGACGAGCGGTCGCTGGCCGTCGTCACCGAGCACCTGGGCGACTTCACGGAGTCGCTGCCGCGCGCGCTGTGCTGGGCCTCCGCCTGGGACATGACCCGGGACGCGGAGCTGCCGACCCGGGACTACCTGTCCCTGGTCCTGTCCGGCGTCGGCAAGGAGTCGGACATCGGCGTCGTGCAGTCGCTGCACCGCCAGGTGAAGCTGGCCATCGACCAGTACGCCGCGCCGACCGCCCGCGAGGCACTGCTCACCCGCTGGACGGAGGCCACGCTGGCCCATCTGCGGGCCGCCGAGGCGGGCAGCGACCACCAGTTGGCGTGGGCGCGCGCGTTCGCGGCGACGGCGAGGACGCCGGAGCAGCTCGACCTGCTGGACGCGCTGCTGGACGGCACGCGGACGATCGAGGGCCTGGCCGTCGACACCGAGCTGCGCTGGGCGTTCGTGCAGCGGCTGGCGGCCGTGGGCCGGTTCGGCGGCTCGGAGATCCAGAGCGAGTACGAGCGGGACAGGACGGCAGCCGGTGAGCGGCACGCCGCCACCGCGCGGGCCGCCCGCCCGACCGAGGCGGCCAAGGCGGAGGCCTGGGAGTCGGTCGTGGAGTCCGACCAACTGCCGAACGCCGTGCAGGAGGCGGTCATCGCCGGCTTCGTCCAGACCGATCAGCGCGAGCTGCTGGCGTCGTACACGGAGCGGTACTTCGAGGCGCTGAAGGGCGTCTGGGAGTCCCGTTCGCACGAGATGGCCCAGCAGATCGCGGTCGGCCTGTATCCGGCGGTGCAGGTGTCCCAGGAGACGCTGGACCGCACGGACGCCTGGCTGGCCGCCGCCGAGCCGAACGCGGCCCTGCGGCGACTGGTCTCGGAGTCCCGCTCGGGCGTCGAGCGCGCGCTGCGTGCGCAGGCGGCGGACGCGGCGGCGGCCGAGTAGCCCGTACCTCACGAGTACGCCTCCGGGGGCGCCCGCACGGTGCGGGGCGCCCCCGGAGGCGTTCGGCGGTGTACGCGCGGACGCCGTACCAGGGGGCGGTCGGCCTCGGAGGCGTTCCCAAGGCGCACGCGCGGACGCCGTACCACGGGGCAGTCGGCCCCGGAGGCGTTCCCAAGGCGCACGCGCGGACGCCGTACCACGGGGCAGTCGGCCCCGGAGGCGTTCCCAAGGCGCACGCGCGGACGCCGTACCACGGGGCAGTCGGCCCCGGAGGCGTTCCCAAGGCGCACGCGCGGACGCCGTACCACGGGGCAGTCGGCCCCGGAGGCGTTCCCAAGGCGCACGCGCGGACGCCGTACCACGGGGCAGTCGGCCCCGGAGGCGTTCCCAAGGCGCACGCGCGGACGCCGTACCACGGGGCGGTCGGCCTCGGCGCGGTCGGGTACGCCTGCGGCGACGTGCCCGGGCGGCTCGGCGACGAGCCCCGCGCACGCTCAAAGACCACCCCCGCAGGGGCGCAGCGCCGCGCCCCGCGCATGTCCTCCAACACCCCCGGGTGATGCCGGCGGCGAGCCCCGCGCACGCTCGGCGACCACCCCCGCAGGGGCTCGACCCGCGCGGGCCAGTGGGTGGTCGCGGGGCAGCGCGACGTCCAGCGGGTCGGCGAGGAGCGGGACGCGGGTGAAGCGCGGGTCGACGGCGCTCGGCGCCTGCGCGGCCAGCGACAGCGCGAGGTCCACCGCACCGTCCGCCAGCAGCTCGTACGCCTCCTGCGCCTCGGCCTCCCGCACCCGCACCCGCACCCGCACCGCGATCCCGGGGTGCGTCGCCCGCGAACGGTGCGCCTACCGTCGCAGCGCCGGACCCGTCAGGTCCATCGCATCCTTTCGACCGTTCTTCGAAGCGGAACCGAAAGATCGGGCAGGCTCGGCCGCCGCCGCGCGCGGTGCGAGCTGGCCCGCCGCCGTCGCCCCGAACGCCAGCGCCATGCCCACCAGTTGCAGCGGCGTCAGCGCCTGGCCGAGCGCCGCCCAGCCGACGACGGCGGCGGTCAGCGGCGAGAGCGGGCCGAGGAAGGTGACCTGGGTCGCGGAGAGCCGGCCGATGCCGCGGAACCAGAGCCAGTACGCCACCGCCGTGTTGGCCAGCGCCAGGTAGAGGTAGCCGCCGACCGCCGGGCCGTCCAGCGCGGGCGGCGCCCCCTCGGCCAGGAGGGCGAGCGGCGCGATGAGCAGGCCGCCCGCGGTGAGCTGCCAGCCGGTGAGCGCGAGCGGGCCGACGCCGTCCGGGCGGCCCCACCGCTTGGTGAGGACGGTGCCGGCCGACATGGAGGCGGTGGACGCGAGCGCCGCCAGCACGCCGAGCGTGTCCAGCGCCCCGGCCGCCCTCAGCACCACCAGGCTGACCCCGAACGCGGCGACGACGCCGGTGAGCACGGACCGGGTGGTGGGCCGCTGCCCGAGCAGCAGCGCCGAGAGCCCGACGACGAACAGCGGGCCGACCGAGCCGACCGCGGCGGCCATACCGCCCGGCAGCCGGTACGCGGAGAGGAACAGCAGCGGGAAGAAGGCCCCGATGTTCAGCGCGCCCAGCACCGCCGCCCTCCACCACCAGGCGCCGCGCGGCAGCACCCGGGCGAGGGCGAGCAGCAGCAGACCGGCGGGCAGTGCACGCATCAGCCCGGTGAACAGGGGCCGGTCGGCCGGCAGGAACTCGGTGGTCACGGCGTAGGTGGTGCCCCAGGAGACGGGGGCGAGGGCGGTGAGCGCGATGAGGGCGGGGCGGCCGGCGGCCATGGCGGGCCCCCTTTCCGGAAGACGGGAGGAGCGGAAGCTCAGCAGAAGCCCAGCAGAAGCTCAGTGGAAAGTAGCTTAGCTGTAAGCAAGTTTCCATCAAGCTACTTTCTTGCGGCCGAGCGGAACCGTCTCGATACTCGTGCCATGAATGAACGCCCCGAGCCGCGCAAGGACCCCGTCGACGCGATCATCGACCAGTGGGCGGCGGTGCGGCCCGACCTGGACACGGCGGCCATGGAGGTGTTCGGCCGCGTCTTCCGGCTCGCCCGCGCGATGGGCGACCGGATGGAGAAGGCGTACGCGCGTTTCGGTATCTCCCGCGGGGAGTTCGACGCCCTGGCCACTCTGCGCCGCTCCGGCGAGCCCTACACGCTCTCCCCGCGGCAGCTCTCGGCCACGCTGATGCTCACCACCGGCGGCATGACCGGCCGCCTCGACAAACTCGAACGGGCGGGACTGCTGCGCCGCTCCCCCGATCCGCACGACCGCCGGGGACTGCAGGTCACGCTCACCGACCGGGGCCTGGAGCTGATCGACGAGGCGGTCGGCGCGGGCCTCGCCGCCCAGACGGAGGCGCTGTCCGCCCTCGACGACGAACGGGCCGCCCAACTGGCCGGCCTGCTGCGGGACCTGCTCGCCGGGACCGAGAAGCAGGCGCAGGACGCACCGAGGGCGCCGGCCCCCCGTACGTACCCGCGCTGACGTGCGTACGTGCGGTGGGGCCGGCGCCCTCGGTGAAGCTGAGGCGAGCCGTCGGGGCGTCGGACCCGTCGGGCTTGCGACCCGTCAGGCCTTGGCGTCGGCCTTGGGCCGGGTCTTGATGTTGCGGGAGGTCACGCGGTGCTCCTCCTTGGACCTGTCCAGGACCATGACCAGGACCGCGATGACCGCGAACAGCGCGATCGGGGCCACGACGTAGAGGCCCAGCGTCTCGACGACGCTCAGGCCCGGACCGGGGTCGTCGCCGTCGTCGCGGGTCAGCGCGAGCGCGGGGGACGACATGAGCAGCATCATCAGCGTCGTACCGGCTGCCAGGGCGCCGGCGCGCAGGGCGTTCTTCTTGTCCACGGTGCAAAGTTAGCGAACGGCCGGAAGGGCCGCGCGCCCGGGGTGCCGTACGAGGTGCCGTACGGGGTCCGCGAGCGGCCTCCCGGCGGGCGGCTCAGTCGCCGGCGCGGTCCCGTACGACGTCGAACAGGGCGTGCAGCCGGGGCGAGGCGGCCAGGTCCTCCAGGGTCACGGGGCGGCCCTCGGCGTCGGCGACGGGCAGGCGCCAGTTCGGGTACTGGTCCCAGGTGCCGGGCAGGTTCTGCGGGCGGCGGTCGCCGACGGCGTCCGGGAGCCAGACGCCCGCCATGCGGGCGGGGGTGCGCAGCAGGAAGCGGTGGACGGCCTGGATGCCGGCCTCCTCGGAGGGGGCGCCGGTGTCGCCGCCGGTGCCGTGCAGCAGGCCGAGCCGGGCCAGTACGTCCAGCCATTCCGCGATGTCCGCCGCCGCTTCGGCCCGCTCCTCCTCCAGCGGGCGGGCGAGCAGGCCGAGGCGGTCGCGCAGTTCGACGTGTTCGCCGGTGAGGCGGGCGGCGGTGGGCGGCAGGTCGTGGGTGGTGGCGGTGGCCAGGCAGTCGGCGCGCCACCGCTCGGGCGGCAGCGGGCGGCCGTCGCCCGCCCAGTCGCGCTCGAACCACAGCACCGACGTGCCGAGCACCCCGCGTTCGCGCAGCGCCTCGCGCACGCCGGGCTCCACGGTGCCCAGGTCCTCGCCGATCACCACGGCGCCGGCCCGGGTGGCCTCCAGGACGAGGACGGCGAGCATCGCCTCGGCGTCGTAGCGGACGTAGGTGCCCTCGGTGGGCGGGTGCCCCTCGGGGACCCACCAGAGCCGGAACAGACCCATGACGTGGTCGATGCGCAGGGCTCCGGCGTAGCGGAACAGGCCCCGCAGCAGGCGCCGGAACGGCGCGTAGCCACCGGCGGCCAGGCGGTCGGGGCGCCAGGGCGGCAGGCCCCAGTCCTGGCCCCGCGCGTTGAAGGCGTCCGGCGGCGCGCCCACCGACATGCCGGCGGCGAAGTACTCCTGCTGCGCCCAGGAGTCGGCGCCTCGCGGGTGCACGCCCACGGCGAGGTCGTGCACGATCCCGACCGGCATGCCGGCCTCGCGGGCGGCGCGCTGGGCGTCGGTGAGCTGGGTGTCCGTGAGCCAGGTGAGGCGGGAGTGGAAGTCGACGCGGTCCATCAGCTCGCCGCGGGCCCGCTCGGTGTCGGCCGAGCGGGGATCGCGCAGGCCCTCGGGCCAGCGGTGCCAGTCGGAGCCGTGGACCTCGGCGAGCGCGCACCAGGTGGCGTGGTCCTCCAGGGCGGTGCCCTGTTCGGCGAGGTAGTCGCAGTAGGCGGCACGGCGGCCGGGTCCGAGGGGGACCTCGCGGAGCAGTTCGAGGGCCTCGCGCTTGAGCTCCCACACGGCGTCCCGGTCGATCAGGGCGTCCTCGCCCAGCACGGCCTCGCGCAGCCGTCCGCCCTGTTCCCGCAGCGCCCGGGCGCGCTCGTGGTCGGTGACGTACGCGAACTCGGGCACGTCCTCGATCCTCAGGTGGACGGGGTCGGGGAAGCGGCGCGAGGAGGGCCGGTACGGGGAGGGGTCGGCGGGGGCGCCGGGCACGGCCGCGTGCAGCGGGTTGACCTGGACGAACCCGGCGCCGAGGGCGCGTCCGGCCCAGGTGGCCAGTTCGCCGAGGTCGCCGAGGTCGCCCATGCCCCAGGAGCGGCGGGAGAGGAGCGAGTAGAGCTGGACGAGGAGGCCGTAGGAGCGTCCCGCGGGGACGGGCAGCCGGGCGGGGGCGACGATCAGGTGGGCCCGGGCGGTCCGGCCGTCGGGCGCGGTGGCCGTCAGCCGGTGGACGCCGGGCGGCAGTTGTCCGGCGCCCTCGCGGGTCTCGCCCCGCTCGGTGTCGACGCGCAGCCGGGTGCCCTCGGGCAGCGCCGTCAGGGCGGCCGGTGGCGCGCCGCCGCTCCAGGCGACCACGGTGGGCGGCAGCAGGCGTTCGCGCAGCACGCACTCGCGGGCGGCGAGCGCGGCGCGGACGGCCTGCGGCGTGCCCGTGTCCACACCGAGAGCGGCCAGTGCCAGGGTGACGGCGGTGGCCGAGGCCGCGACGGTGCGGTCCGGGGACGGGCGGTAGGAGGTGGCGACGCCGTGCAGGTCGGCGAGCCGGGTCAGGTCCTCGGAAAGGTCCTCGGCGGGTGGCTCGGCCGGCCGGTCTGCTGGCATCGGTGGACCTCTACGACCTCGTGGGTTCCGGGACGGCGAAGGAGGGGCCGCCCTGCTCCGGCACGTCCGCCGTGAGTTCGGGCGAGGACTCGCTGGTCAGCGGAACGGCGTCGGCGAACGGCGACTCGCTGGTGAGGGGCTCGGCGTCGGGCAGCGGCGGCTCGCTGGTGAGCGGGGCCTCGGCACAGCTTCCGGTGGCGCCGAAGACGCAGTAGTGCGGGGTGTCGGAGGCGGCGGAGGGCTCCGCCCAAGGGGTGGACGGCTCCGCCACGGGTTTGGACGGGGCCGGGAGCAGAAGCGGTGCGAGTGCAGCCACGGGGGTCTCCTTCGTGAGGCTTTGTGGATCGTCGTCGAGCGTCGCCGGGCCCTGTCGAGCTTCGCCGACGTTCGCCGAGCACGCTTTTGGCGGGTCACGGCAGCCCTACCCAGTCCGCGCGAGGACAGACGCCCCAACACCGACAACGTGCTCCTGGTCACACTCCTCTCCCGAGAACTCGCTCCGAATTCGGGCAAAACAGTCACCTAACCCATTCGGCGATCACGCAAACCGGTCACCAGGGCGAGTGTCGTTGACACGTTCACCACACGGGTGGTGGGCTCACTCGTGACACAGACGTGACCCGGACGTGACCCAGGCGGACGCGGACGCCGGGCGACCACCGGGAGGGACCCGTGCCCGTGCAGCCGCGGCGCAGGAGGAGGGCGGCCGCACTCGCCATCGCCGTCCTGGCCGGAACGCTGGGTCCCGTCGGCGCCCTGGCGGCGGCGCCCGTCGCGCTGGCCGTTCCCGGCCCGGGTGCGGGGGCGGATTCGGCGCCTCCCGGCCGGGAGGGCGGCGGCGACGTGGCGCTCTGGCCGCGCCCGCAGTCCCTCCGGGCGAACGGCGCCCCGGTGCCGGTCACCGACGAGGTCGCACTGATCACCGACGCGGCGGCGGACCCGTACGCCGTCGAGGCCCTGGACGCGCTGCTGCGGAAGGCGGGCGCGCGCCGGATCACGACCCCGGCGGCCGGCGAGCGCCCGCCCGCGGGGGCGCTGGTGGTGCGCGCGACGACGGAGGAACCCCAGGGCGGCTCCCGGCAGGACCCGCAGGCGGGCGGTTCCCCGGACGGGCCCGCACCGGCGGGCGGCTCCCCGGACGGGCTGCCCTCCGGCGGGTACCGACTGAACGTCGGCCGCGGGGCCGTCACCCTCGCCGGGGCCGGCCCGGACGGGCTGTTCCACGCCGTGCAGACGCTGCGGCAGTTGGTGCGGCCGGACGACGGGACCCTGGCGGCGGTGGTGGTCCGGGACTGGCCCGGCACCGCCGTGCGCGGCATCGCGGAGGGTTTCTACGGCACCCCCTGGACGCACCGGGAACGCCTGTCGCAGTTGGACTTCCTGGGCCGCACGAAGCAGAACCGCTACCTCTACGCCCCCGGTGACGACCTCCACCGGCAGGCCCGCTGGCGCGAGCCCTACCCGGACGGGCAGCGGGCGCGCTTCCGGGAGCTGGCCGAGCGGGCCCGCCGCAACCACGTCGGGCTCGCCTGGGCGGTGTCGCCGGGCCAGGCGATGTGCTTCTCCTCGGACACGGACGCGCGGGCGCTGGCACGCAAGCTGGACGGGATGCGGGAGCTGGGCTTCAGCGCCTTCCAGCTCCAGTTCCAGGACGTCAGCTACAGCGAGTGGCACTGCGACGCCGACGCGGATCGGTTCGGGTCGGGACCCGCGGCGGCGGCGCGGGCGCAGGCCCACGTGGCGAACGCGGTGGCCAGGCACCTCGCCGGGCGCCACCCGGACGGCACCCCCGAGCTGACGGTGATGCCGACCGAGTACTACCAGGACGGGACGACCGCCTACCGCCGTGCGCTGGCCGGCGCCTTGGACCGGCGGGTCCGGGTGGCGTGGACCGGCGTGGGCGTGGTGCCCCGGACCATCACGGGACGCGAACTGGCGAAGGCCCGGGAGGTGTTCGGGCACCCCCTCGTCACCGTGGACAACTACCCGGTCAACGACTACGCCCCCGGCCGTCTCTTCCTGGGCCCCTACCAGGGCCGTGAACCGGCGGTCGCCACCGGATCGGCGGCGCTCCTCGCCAACGCGATGGAGCAGCCGACGGCGTCCCGCATCCCGCTGTTCACCAGCGCCGACTACGCCTGGAACCCGCGCGCCTACCGCCCCGGGGAGTCCTGGCGGGCCGCCATCGACGACCTCGCCGCCGACGGTGGCCGCCAAGAGCGGGAGGCGCTCACGGCGCTGGCCGGCAACGACGCGTCCTCGGTCCTCGGCACCGAGGAGTCGGCGTACCTGCGACCGCTGATCGAGGCGTTCTGGGACGAGCGCGCCACGGGCCGCGACACGGCGGCGAAGCGGCTGCGCGAGGAGTTCGGGGTACTGCGCGGGCTGCCGGACCGGCTCCCCGGCGACGGGCGCGCCACCGGCCTCGCCGCCGAGGTCGCCCCCTGGTCCGAGCAGTTGGCCCGCTACGGCGAGGCCGGCACGGCCGCACTCGACATGCTGCGCGCCCAGCGCACCGGTGACCCGGCGGCGGCCTGGACGGCGTACCGGGACCTCGGTGCGCTGCGCGAGCGGCTGGGCTCGGCCCGGGCGACGGTCGGCGAGGGCGTGCTGGAGCCCTTCCTGCGGCGGGCGCAGAAGGCGTACGAGGCGTGGGCGGGCCTGGACCACGAGCCGGCCGGAAGCACGGCCGGCGCGGACGACGGCCGTACGCTGCGCTTCCCGCGCGCCCGTCCCCTGGCGACGGTGACGGTCCTGGCGGACCCCGGCACACGCGGGGAGGTCGAGATCCGCGTCCCCGGCGGTGACTGGCGGCGGATCGGCACGCTGGACGCGAGCGGCGCCACGGAACTGACCGTGCGCCAGGACGCCGGAGCGGTCCGCGTCAGCGGCCCGGACGCCGCCCGGGTACGGCACCTGGTGCCGTGGTTCGACGACACGGCGGACGCGTCGCTGGAACTGCCGGAGGAGAAGACGGACTCGGACACGGAGCCGGGCGCGGAGCCGGGCGCGGAGCCGGGCGCGGAGCCGGGCGCGGAGCCGGCCCCGGAGCGGGATACGGAGGGGGACGCGGGCACGAGAACAGCGACGGACGCGGAGATCGGCGGCACCGAGCGGCTGACGGCCCGGCTCGGCTCCCTGCGGCCCGCGGACGTCCGCGGCACGCTCACGGCGAAGGCGCCCGAGGGCGTGGAGGTCCGGGTGCCCGAGGGCCCGCTGACCCTGCCCCGCGGCCAGGAGGTGGACGTCCCGGTGGAGGTGGAGGTGGCACCGGACACGCCGGCCCGGTCGTACGACGTCCGGCTCGCGTTCGGCGGCACGACCCGCACGCTCACCGTCCGCGCCTTCCCGCGCACCGGCGGCCCCGACCTGGCCCGCACCGGCACGGCACGCTCCTCGGCCGACGAGACGCCGGACTTCCCGGCGTCGGCGGCCAACGACGGCGACCCCGCGACGCGCTGGTCGTCCCCGGCCGACGACGGCGCCTGGTGGCAGGTGGAGCTGGCGCGGCCGGTGCGGCTCGGGCAGGTCGTGCTGCGCTGGCAGGACGCGTACCCGTCCGCGTACCGGATCCAGGTCTCGGCGGACGGCCGCACCTGGCGGACGGCGGCGTCGGTGCGGGACGGGCGGGGCGGCCGGGAGGCCCTCCGGATGGACGAGAAGGACGTGCGGTACGTACGCGTGCAAGGCGAGAAGCGGGCCACGCGGTACGGGTACTCGCTGTGGTCGGTGGAGGCGTACGCGGTCGAGAAATGAACGACGGCACCGGCCGCCACCGGGGAATCCCCGTCCGGCTATTCACTCAGTACATGTACTTGGTGAATACTGATCACCATGAGCACCCGTCACATCCTCCTGGGGCTGCTCGCTTCGGGGCCGAGCCATGGCTACGACCTGAAGCGGCGCCACGACGAACGCTTCCCCCAGGCCCGTCCGCTGGCCTACGGGCAGGTCTACACGACCCTGCAACGCCTGGTCCGGGACGGTCTCGCGGAGGTCGACGGCACCGCGTCGGACGGCGGCCCCGAGCGGACCGCGTACCGCGCGACGGACGGGGGCGCGCGTGAACTGGCACGGTGGGCGGGCGAGATCGCCCCGCCCGCGCCGTTCGTGACGAACGAGATCTTCGCCAAGGTCGTCGTCTCGATCCTCACCGGCGGCGACGCGGGCGCCTATCTGCTGGCCCAGCGCGCCGCCCACATGGGGCGGATGCGGGAGCTCACGGCGGTCAAGACGGCCCCGGGCACGGATCTGACGACCGTGCTCTCGGCCGACTACGCCCTCAACCACCTGGACGCCGACCTTCGTTGGATGACCACCACGGCGGCCCGGCTCACCACCCTGACCGCGGAGGTCTGCGCAGCATGACGAACGGGGACACGAACGGGACCACGGCGGGGCCGCTGCTCGCGGCCCACGACCTGGTGAAGTCCCACGGCAGGACGGAGGCCCTGCGCGGCGCCCGTGTCGAACTGCGCGCCGGCGAGATCCTCGCCGTCAGCGGGGCCAGCGGCAGCGGTAAGTCGACGCTGCTGCACTGCCTGGCCGGGATCGTCCGGCCGGACGCCGGTTCGGTGACGTACGGCGGGGAGCGGCTGGACCACCTGCCGGAGAAGCGGCTGAGCGAGCTGCGCCGCACCGACTTCGGGGTGGTCTTCCAGTTCGGGCAGCTCATCCCGGAGCTGACGGCGCTGGACAACGTGGCGCTGCCGCTGATGCTGGCCGGCACCGGCCGCACCGAGGCGCGGGCGCGGGCCGGGGAGTGGCTGGAGCGGTTCGGGGTGCGTGGGCAGGAGGAGTCGCGGCCGGGGGAGATGAGCGGCGGGCAGGCGCAACGGGCGGCGCTGGCCCGCGCGCTGGTCACCGGGCCCAAGGTGGTCTTCGCGGACGAGCCGACCGGGGCGCTGGACTCGCTGGCGGGCGAGCAGGTGATGACGGCACTCGCGCGCACGGCCCGGGAGTCGGGCACGGCGGTGCTGCTGGTCACGCATGACGCCCAGGTGGCGGCGTACGCGGACCGCGAGGTCCAGCTCCGGGACGGTGCCGTGGCGCCGCTGGAGGTGACGGCGTGAGCACGGTGGCTTCGGACGTCCGGCTGGCCCGGCAGCTCGTGCGCGGGTCGGACCGGCGGGAGTGGTGGCGGATCACGCTGACGGCGGCGGGCGCGGCGCTGGCGACGGGTTTCGCGCTGGCCGCCGTCACGCTCGCGTCCCTGCGGGGAGGCCTGACCGTCTCCGTCGGCCACGGCCTGCTGGACGAGCCCGGCACCCGGGCCGGAGTGATCGTCACTCTGCTGATGCTGCTGGTCCCGGTGCTGGGCTTCCTCGGCCAGTGCGCCCGGATCGGCGCCGTCCACCGCGACCGGCGGCTGGCCGGGCTGCGGCTCGCCGGGGCGACCCCCTGGCAGGTGCGGCGGATCGCGGCGCTGGAGACCGGGCTCGCGTGTCTGGCGGGCTCGGCGGTGGTCAGCGTCTTCTCGGTGCTGCTCCTGCTGCGCCTGTGGAGCCGGCCGACCGCGCTGACCTGGGCGGGCATCGCACTGGTCGCCGTGGGGATGCCGGTGCTGGGCGCGGTGGCGGGGGCGCTGGCGCTGCGCCGGGTGGTGGCGTCGCCGCTGGGCTGGGTTCGCCGGGCACGGCCGACGACGGGGCGCGGGCCGGGGCTGCTCTTCCTGGCCGCGCTGCTGCTGGTGGCGGTGATGGCGCCGCTCGCCGTGGCCACGACCGGCTCGGGTACGGGCGGACGGGACTACCGGCAGGGCCCGCTGACCGTGTTCGCCCTGGTCATCGCGGTCGGCGCCGGTGCGGTGTGGCTGTCCGGGGCGATGGCGCGGCTCACCGGGCGGCTACTCGCCGGCCGGGCCCGGACCGCGGCGCCGCTGATCGCGGCGGAACGGCTGCGCGCCGACCCGTGGGCCCCGGCCCGCACGCACGCCGCCGTCCTGCTGGTGACGGTCGCCGGTACGGCCTTCCTGTGCGTCCGGCACGCGATGCTCACCGAGCTGCACTCCCGAACGGAGCACCTCGGCGCCGACCTGGAGTACTACACCACCGGCCTCGACCTGACCGGCGCCGCCGTCCTCGTCGCCCTCGCGATCACCCTCTCCGGCCTGGCCGTGGGCACCGCCGAGTCTCTGACCACCCGCCGCCGGGCCCTGGCCGCCCAGGTCGCGGCGGGCGTGCCGCGCACGGTCCTGAACCGCGCCCTGCTGCTGGAAACCGCCGTCCCGCTCGCGCCCGCCCTGCTGCTGGCCGGTGCCGGGGGCCTGGCGATCGGCGTCTGGTACTCCGCCCTCAGCAGCGACGGCTCGATCCCGTGGACGGCCCTGCTGGTCGCACCCGCGGTGTACGCGTCCTGCCTGCTGGCGGCGGCGACGGCGCTGCCACTGCTGGGCCGCTCGGTACGGCCGGGGGAGCTGCGGTACGCGTGACGGCGACTGATGGCCCGGGGCGAACGGCCGCCCCGCCCGCGCCCGGTCGCGGACGTCGACGAGCGGTCCGGGCGGGGACTTGTTCCGGTCGGGGCGCCGACCGGCCGGTGGGGACGGGAGCCGCGGAGCGCCGACAAGACGTGTACGCCGAGTGGGATGCCCCGCCTGACATGCCGGATTTCCCCTACTCTGAGCATGCGGACCCCCGCAGATCCGGAGGAGCCCTGTGACCGTGACCGCCGACAGGCCTCAGATGCTCGTCACCGAGTTCGAGGAACTCGCCCGCCACGCCGACCGGAGCATAGAAGGCGCGCGGCTCGAGTTCATCAACGGACACCTTGGGGGAAAGGCCGAGCCCGACGGCGATCACGGACGCGTCGTCCAGTGGCTGACGCGCATCTGCACGCAGCACCGGCCCGACCTGTGGCTGGATCCCACACAGGGACTCATGGTCGAGGCGTACCGGGGGGGCCGCGCCCGGCCGGACGGCTCCCTGGCCCCGGCGGAGGCCTTCGTCGGCCAGGGCGAATGGGCCGACCCCACCCCCGTCCTCATGGTCGTCGAGGTCACCTCGTACGACTCCGACACCGACCGGCGCGACCGCGTCGACAAGCCCCGGGCCTACGCCGGAACCGGCATCCCGGTGTACCTCCTCATCGACCGGGACACCTGCGAGGTCAAGGTGCACAGCCGGCCGGACGGCGGACGGTACGAGACCGTGCAGACGCTGCCCTTCGGCAAGGAGGTCGTCCTGCCCGAGCCGGTCGGGATCACGCTGGACACCGAGCCGCTGAAGAACTGGGTGCGCTGAGCGGCCCGGCGCCAGGGTGTGCGAAGGCCCGGACCGTCAGGCGGAAATGCCGTCGATCCGGGCCATGGCGTCCTCCGCGCCGTACGGCTGCAAGTACGGCAGCCAGCGGGGATCCCTGTGGCCCGTGCCGATGATGCGCCAGGCCAGGCCGGTGGGCGGGGCGGGTTTGTGACGCAGGCGCCAGCCGATCTCACCGAGGTGCCGGTCGGCCTTGACGTGGTTGCAGCGGCGGCAGGACGCCACCACGTTGTCCCACGCGTGCAGGCCCCCGCGGCTGCGCGGGATGACGTGGTCGACGCTGGTGGCGACGGCGCCGCAGTACATGCAGCGGCCTCCGTCGCGGGCGAAGAGCGCCCGGCGGGTGAGCGGGACGGGCCCTCGGTAGGGAACCCGCACGAACCGCTTGAGCCGGACCACGCTGGGTGCGGGCACGGTGACGGTCGCGCTGTGCAGATAGGCGCCGGACTCCTCAAGGCACACGGCCTTGTTCTCGAGGACGAGGACGAGCGCGCGGCGGAGCGGTACGACGCCGAGTGGCTCGTACGACGCGTTGAGAACCAGGACATGCGGCACGGATGCCTCCTTGTACGCCGGCGGCGCGTGGCTCGCGCCGGGACGATCCGTAGTCAGTCTCCCCTCATGCCTGGTGGAAGCGCCACCATGTCCCGGTAACGGGCTGGAAGTGTTTTCGACCACACGCGATGCTTCCCCGGGACCGTGACCTGTTCAAGCGCGCGTGAGCGCCGTCTCTTCCGCCCGTTTCGGGCCGATCCGGGTCCGGTGCCCCGTTAGTGTGGTGCCTCTGCCCGTCCGGTGACCTTTCCGTGACCTCTGGCCGGAGCGCGGGCCGCGTCCTGGACCGGCCCCGCACCGGAGCCCAGAGGACGGGCCGTCGCACCTGGAGGTATCCGCCGTGTCCCTGTCCGACGCCGTCCTGGCGGCTGCCGGTTCGTCGCCGTCCCCGTCGCCGTCCCCGACGGCCCCGGTGGTGCCCTCGCTCCAGGACGCCCAGAAGAGCGCGACGAACGCCGCCGGCTGGGTCGAGGAGAACTGGTCGACGTGGCTCGCGATCGGGCTGCGGGTGCTGCTGATCGTGGTGATTGCGGTGGTGCTCCGGGCGGTGGTGCGGCGGTCGATCACCAAGCTGGTGGACCGGATGAACCGCAGGGCCGGGACGGGCGCCAGTACCGCGCTGAGCGGCCTGCTGGTCAACGCCGAGCGGCGCCGGCAGCGCTCGGAGGCCATCGGCTCCGTACTGCGCTCGGTGGCCAGCTTCCTCGTCCTCGGCACCGCGGCCCTGATGGTCCTCGGCACCTTCCAGATCAACCTGGCCCCGCTGCTCGCGTCCGCCGGTGTCGCGGGCGTCGCGATCGGCTTCGGCGCCCGCAACCTGGTCACCGACTTCCTCTCCGGCGTCTTCATGATCCTGGAGGACCAGTACGGCGTCGGCGACAGCATCGACGCGGGCGTAGCCTCCGGCGAGGTCATCGAGGTCGGGCTGCGGGTGACCAAGCTGCGCGGCGACAACGGCGAGATCTGGTACGTCCGCAACGGCGAGGTCAAGCGGATCGGCAACCTCTCCCAGGGCTGGTCGACGGCCGGCGTGGACGTGACCGTCCGCTCCGACGAGGACCTGGACAAGGTGAAGCGGACCATCGCCGCCGTCGGCGAGCGGATGAGCAAGGAGGAGCCCTGGAACGAGATGCTCTGGGGCCCGATCGAGGTGCTCGGCCTGGACTCCGTGCTGCTCGACTCCATGGTGGTGCGGGTGTCCGCCAAGACCATGCCCGGCAAGTCCCTCACCGTCGAGCGCGAACTGCGCTGGCGCGTCAAACGGGCCTTCGACGCCGCCGACATCCAGATCGTCGGCGGCCCCGAGGTCCCGGGCCAGACGACCGGGGCGCCCGACCCGACGGCGGGCGTGGCGGCCCCGTCGGCGTACGCGAGCACCGTGTCGCCGCAGTCCATCGCGGCGTCCCCGATCCCGCCGACGAGCACCACCAAGTAGCGGGCCCCGCGCTCCTCGCGCCCCCGAGGTGACGACCGCGTCGCCTCGGGGGCCTTCTCTTGACGGCCACTCCCCGGCGGCCCTACGTTTCTCAGCCAACAGAAAACTTTCCTAACAGACCTCCTGACAGGCTTCTCCCGCGGCCTGCGGGCGGTCGGTGGACTTCCCCCACCGCACACTGAAAAGCTGAGCGGCCGAGAGGCAGGTGTGGACACGCATGGCAGGAACCGCCGGCACGCCGGGCACCCCGCGCGTCCTGCGCGCCATGAACGACCGGGCCGCCCTGGACCTCCTGCTGGAGCACGGGCCGCTGTCCCGCACCCGGATCGGCAAGCTCACCGGCCTGTCGAAGCCGACCGCCTCCCAGTTGCTGGCCCGCCTGGAGGCGGCGGGGCTCGTGCTGGCCGGCGGCACCACGGAGGGCCGGCCGGGCCCGGGCGCCCAGTTGTACGAGGTCAATCCGGCCGCCGCCCACGCCGCCGGACTCGACGTCACCCCGGACCGCGTCCTCGCCGCGGTCGCCGACATCACCGGGCGCACGGTCGGCCGGTTCGAGCTGCCCACCCCGGGCCGGCGCGCCGCCGCCCCCGTCGTCCGGCAGGTCACCGACGCCCTCGACGGCGCGGTCAAGGCGGCCGGACTCGTCCGGGACGACGTCCACCGCCTCGTCATCGGCACCCCGGGCGCCTTCGACCCGGGCACCGGACGGCTGCGCTACGCCTCCCACCTGCCCGGCTGGCACTCCCCGGCCCTCCTCGGCGAACTCGCCGCCGCCCTGCCGATGCCGGTGGAGTACGAGAACGACGTGAACCTCGCCGCCGTGGCCGAGCAGCGCCTCGGCGCGGCCCGGGGCCACGAGGACTTCGTCCTGCTGTGGAACCAGGAGGGCCTGGGCGCCGCCCTGGTCCTCGGCGGCCGGCTGCACCGCGGCTGGACCGGCGGCGCGGGCGAGGTCGGGTTCCTGCCGGTGCCGGGCGCCCCGCTGGTCCGCAAGGTCAGCCGTACGGGCAGCGGCGGCTTCCAGGAGCTGGCCGGCTCCCAGGCCCTGCCGCAACTGGCCCGGGACCTCGGCGTCACCTCCGTACCCACCGGCGTGTACCACGAGGCCGCCGCCGCCCTCGTCGCCCGGGCGGCGCGGGCCGAGGACGACCCGCACCGCCGGCTGCTCCGGACGTACGCCACCCGCCTGGCCACCGGTCTCGCCTCCCTCGTCTCCGTACTGGACCCCGAGCTGGTGGTCCTGAGCGGCACCTCGCTCACCGCGGGTGGTGAGGCGCTGCGCACCCTGGTCCAGGACGAGCTGGAGGAGCTGGCCGCGTCCAGGCCCCGGCTCGTCGTCGGTGACGTGACCGAGCATCCCGTACTGCGCGGCGCGCTGGAGAGCGCGCTGGCGACCACCCGCGACGAGGTCTTCGACACCTCGCGCTGAAGCACCCCGCTCCCGCTCCCCTCCTTCCCACCTCCGCCATCAGGGAGATCCGTCATGCGCGGAATATCGAGAAAAGCGGCCCTCGCGGTCGCCGCCTCCGTCTCCCTCACCCTCCTCGTCGGCGCCTGCACCGGTCAGTCCGGCACCGGCGCCACGGACGACCCTGACGCCGAGACGACCATCACCTTCTGGCACGGCTGGAGCGCGCCCGCCGAGGTGAAGGTCACCCGGGACCTGTGGCCGCACACCTGGGAGTGGGGCAACTACCGCACGGTCCTGGACACGCCCGGCTTCCTCACCTGGTGGAAGAACACGCTGCTCTACGCGGGGCTCGGCACCGCCCTGACCGTCGCCTCCTCGATCCCCGTGGCGTACGCGCTGGCCAAGTTCCGCTTCCGGGGCCGGCACCTGTCCCTGATGCTGGTGATCTCGATGATGATGCTGCCCCCGCAGGTGGTCATCATCCCGATGTACCTGTTCTGGGCGAAGCAGCTCGACCTGTCGGGCACGCTCTGGCCGCTGATCATCCCGATGGCCTTCGGCGACGCGTTCTCCATCTTCCTGCTGCGGCAGTTCCTGCTGACCATTCCGGACGAGTACCTGGACGCGGCGAAGGTGGACGGCTGCGGGGAACTGCGCACCCTGCTGCGGGTCGTCCTGCCGATGGCGAAGCCGGGCATCGCGGCCGTGGCCCTCTTCCAGTTCTTCTACGCCTGGAACGACTACTTCGGCCCGCAGATATACGCCTCCGAGAACCCCGGCGCCTGGACCCTGTCCTACGGCCTGGAGTCCTTCAAGGGCGCCCACCACACCGACTGGAACCTCACCATGGCCGCGACCGTGCTGGTCATGGCCCCCGTGATCCTCGTGTTCTTCTTCGCGCAGAAGGCGTTCGTCGAGGGCGTCACGCTGACTGGAGTAAAGGGTTGATGACTGCATGAAACTCACCGTGGTCGGCGGCGGTTCGACCTACACGCCCGAACTCGTCGACGGCTTCGCCCGGTTGCGGGACACCCTGCCGGTCGAGGAACTGGTCCTCGTCGATCCGGCGGCGGACCGGCTGGACCTGGTGGGCGGCCTCGCCCGCCGCATCTTCGCCCGGCAGGGACACGCCGGCCGGATCGTCACCACCTCCGACCTGGACGCGGCCGTGGACGGCGCCGACGCCGTACTGCTCCAGCTCCGCGTCGGCGGTCAGGCGGCCCGCGAGCGGGACGAGACCTGGCCGCTGGAGTGCGGCTGCGTCGGCCAGGAGACGACCGGCGCGGGCGGCCTGGCCAAGGCGCTGCGCACCGTGCCGGTGGTATTGGACATCGCCGATCGGGTCCGCCGGGCCAACCCGGACGCCTGGATCATCGACTTCACCAACCCGGTCGGCATCGTGACCCGCGCCCTGCTCCGGGCCGGGCACCGGGCGGTCGGCCTGTGCAACGTGGCGATCGGGCTGCAGCGCAAGTTCGCCGCGCTGCTCGGGGTGGCGCCCGCCGACGTCCACCTGGACCACGTGGGCCTCAACCACCTCACCTGGGAGACCGGCGTCCGCCTCGGCGGCCCCGAGGCGGAGGACGTCCTGCCCCGGCTGCTGGCCGAGCACGGGGACACGGTCGCCGCCGACCTCCGCCTGCCCCGGCCCCTCCTGGACCGCCTGGGCGTCGTCCCCTCCTACTACCTGCGCTACTACTACGCGCACGACGAGGTCGTCGACGAGCTGCGCACCAAGCCGTCCCGGGCCGCCGAGGTGGCGGAGATGGAGCGGCAACTGCTTCAGATGTACGGCGATCCGGCCCTGGACGAGAAGCCCGCCCTGCTGGCGCGGCGGGGCGGCGCCTACTACTCGGAGGCGGCCGTGGACCTGGCCGCCGCCCTGCTCGGCGGCTCGGGCTCCCCGTACCAGGTGGTGAACACGTACAACCGGGGCACACTGCCCTTCCTGCCCGACGACGCGGTGATCGAGGTGCCGGCCGCGGTGGGCCCGAAGGGGGCCGCTCCGCTGCCGGTGGCGGCCGTGGACCCGTTGTACGCGGGACTGATGGCGAACGTGACGGCGTACGAGGACCTGGCCCTGGACGCGGCCCTGCGCGGCGGCCGGGAACGGGTGTTCCGCGCCCTGCTCGCCCACCCCCTGGTCGGCCAGTACGCGTACGCCGAGCGGCTCACCGACCGGCTGGTCGCGCACAACCGGGAGCACCTGGCGTGGGCCTGACCGCGAGCCTGCTCGCCGTCGACGCGGGCAACAGCAAGACCGACGTGGCGGTCGTGACCGGTGACGGGGAGGTCCTCGCCACGGCCCGCGGCGGCGCCTTCCGGCCGCCCGCGGTGGGCGTCGAGCGGGCCGTGGACGCCCTCGGGGAGGCGGTGGCGCGGGCCTTCGCGGCGGCGGGCGTCAGCTCCGTCGAGCACGTCTCGGCGTGTCTGGCCAACGCCGACCTGCCGGTGGAGGAGGAGCAGTTGGCCGCCGCGCTCCACGCGCGCGGGTGGGGTGCGAGTACGGAGGTGCGCAACGACACGTTCGCCGTCCTGCGGGCGGGCGTCGACGAGCCGCGCGGCGTAGCCGTCGTGTGCGGGGCCGGCGTCAACTGCGTCGGCATGCGTCCCGACGGCCGCACCGCCCGCTTCCCCGCCATCGGACGTCTCTCCGGCGACTGGGGCGGCGGCTGGGGGCTGGCCGAGGAGGCGCTGTGGCACGCGGCGCGGGCGGAGGACGGGCGCGGGGAGCCTACGGAACTGGCCCGTGCCCTGCCCGCCCACTTCGGGCTCGGCACGATGTACGCCCTGATCGAGGCCCTGCACCTGCGGCGCGTCGAGGCCGTCCGGCGCCACGAGCTGGCCCCCGTGCTGTTCGCCACGGCGGCCGGCGGCGACCCGGTCGCGCGGTCGATCGTGGACCGGCAGGCGGACGAGGTGGTGGCCATGGCCACGGTCGCGCTGACCCGGCTGGACCTGCTGGCGGAGCAGACCCCGGTCCTGCTGGGCGGCAGCGTCCTGGCGGCGCGGCATCCGCACCTCGACGACCGGATACGGGAGCTGCTGGCGGCCCGGGCCCCCGAGGCCGTGCCGCGGGTGGTGACGGAACGGCCCGTGCTGGGCGCGGTGCTGCTGGGCCTCGACCGGGCGGGGGCGGCGCCCGGGGCCCACGCGCGGGTGCGGGCGCACTTCGCCGGCTGAGGTGCCGTGAGGTCCGGCCCCGGAAGTCCGGACTCCGGGAACCGAACCGGTTCCGGTGGCGTATTCATGGGCAGGGGTGGTGCGTTGCACCGGATCGGGACGCCGGACCGGAGGGACCGGGTCGGCACACCGGTTCGGAACACCGGATCCATGCGGTGGGTCCGGACAGCGGGTCCCGGCACCGGTTCGTGGCACCGGGTCTTGGCGTCGGGTCCTGGCACCGGGCCTCGGATCAAGATCGGGTGAAGGCCGGTGCGAATGCCGGTGCGGGCAGCGATACTTGCGGCGACGGATGACCAGGGGGAGGTCAGCAGTGACTCAACCGCCGAAGGGCAGCGCGGCGCCACCGCCGGGCACGGGCTCGCCCACCCTGCCCGCCGTACCGCCGCAGGCCGGACCGGTGCCCCGGCGGCGGCCGGGCGGCGCCCCCGCCGGGCCGCCGCCCTCGGAGCCCCGCCGCACCGCGTTCGCCGAGGGCCTGGACCGGCTGCGCGCGGCGGCCGTCACCGAGCCCGGGCGGCTGCGGATCATCGGCGCGCTGCTCGCCGCGCTCGTCGTCGCCTTCGGCACCGTCACCGCCTGGCAGATGAACGCGCGGTCCCAGGCCGCCGACGACGTGCTGCACCGCAGCCAGCCGCTCACCTCGGAGGCGGCCGACATCTACCGCTCCCTCGCCGACGCCAACACCGCGGCCTCCAGCGGGTTCCTGGCCGGCGGCCAGGAGACCGAGGCGTCCCGGGACCGGTACGAGAAGGGCGTCCGCACGGCCGCCGAAGGGCTCGTGAAGGCCGCCGCCGACTCCGACGCCGACTCCTCCTCCACGGCGACGATCACCAAGCTCAACCGTCTCCTGCCCGAGTACAAGGGCCTCGTCGAGCGCGCCCGCACCTACAACCGCCAGGGCTTCCCGGTCGGCGGCGCCTATCTGCGCTACGCCAACGAGAAGATGCAGAAGGAGATGCTCCCGGCGGCGGAGGACCTCTACAAGACGGAGAACAGGCGACTGCGCGCCGACTACGCGGACGCCAGGCCCTACCCCTGGGCCGCGCTGGCCCTCGGCGTCCTCGCGCTCGCCGCCCTCGCCTGGGCGCAGCACCGCAACTACCGGCGCACCAACCGGGTACTGAACCACGGCCTGGTCGCCGCCACGGCCGCCGCCACGGTCGTCCTGCTCTGGCTGGTCGTCGGCCACAGCGTCGCGCGGTCGAACCTGGGCGACTCCTACGACCACGGCGTGCGCTCGCTGAACGTGCTGCACGACGCGCGCATCGCCTCCCTCAAGGCCCGGGGCAACGAGAACCTCACGCTGGTGGCGCGCGGCGCGGAGACCACGAAGGTCGGCGACGAGACGTTCGACGCCTACGACTTCGAGTTCGAGAAGAACATGGACGCACTCGGCAAGGGCCTGGCCCAGGCGGCCCGGCTCGCCGACGACGAGGCGGGCGAGCGGCCGGTCGCGGCGGCGAACGGCGACATGGCGGAGTGGAAGAAGCGCCACTCGGCGGCCCGCGAGCAGGACGCGAACGGCAACTACCAGCAGGCGCTGGACCTGGTGATCGGCGGCGGGGACAGCGGGGTGGAGCCCACGGTCGAGTGCTTCGACGGCGTCGACTCCTCGCTGGCCGCCGCCCTCGCCCACGAGGAGCGGGAGTTCGAGCGGGCGGCGGGTGACGGCCTGGACGCGATGGGCTACCTGCCGCAGGGCGCCGGCGTCCTCGCCGGGCTCGGCGCGGCCGGCGCTCTGCTGGGTATCGGCCGCAGGCTCTCGGAGTACCGGTGAGGCGGGGCGCCGAACCGGCTGACGGGTGGGGAGGAGTACCCGTGGAAGGAGGAGCGAGGATGCGTGCACGACGACTGCGGGCCGGCCTGAGGGGCTGGGGCGGGGTGGGGGCGATGGCCGTCGCCTGCGTCCTCGCCGTGCTCTTCGCCCTGCTCCTGCCGGTGGTCCGCTCGCACGGCGAGGACGGCGGCACGGGGACCGGCGGCGGCCACGGCGTCGCCCACGGCAGCCGGGCGCGCGCCGCCGAGGAGTGCACGGACCCGGAGAAGCAGACCCTGTCCCCGGACGACGCCGACGGCCCCACCATCGACGAGATCCAGAGCCGCGAGGGCGAGAAGCGCCAACTGGTCGTCGGCGTCGACCAGAACAGCTACCGCTGGGGCTACCGCGACCCGAACAACGGCGGCGACGCCGAGCTGGCGGGCTTCGACATCGACCTGGTGCACCGCATCGCCGAGGACATCCTCGGCGACCCGGACGCCGTGCAGTTCAAGGCGATCCCCACCGACCAGCGCATCCCCGCGATCCAGGACGGCCGGGTCGACATGGTGGTCCGCACGATGACCATCAACTGCGACCGCCTGGAGGACGTCGCCTTCTCCGCGCCCTACTTCAGGACCGGCCAGCAGGTGCTGGCGCCCAAGTCCTCGGACATCACCGGCTACGACGGCACGCTGGCCGGCCGGGAGATCTGCACGGCGGCGGGTTCGACGGCGCTGAGCACCCTCGAACAGGACCAGTCGGACGGCGAACTGGCCGCCGACGCCGACCTCGGCACCACCGTGCCCAACCAACTGGACTGCCTGGTGCGGCTCCAGCTCGGCGAGGTCGACGCGGTCGTCACCGACGGCGCGCTCGCCGCGAGCCAGGCCGCACAGGACCCCACGGTCGAACTGAAGGGCGACGCCTTCACCACCGAGTACTACGGCGTGGCGATGAAGAAGGACGCCGACGATCTGGTACGCCGGGTCAACCAGATCCTCGTGGAGTGGCGCGCGGACAAGGCCGGGGGGTGGCAGCACTCGTACGACGAGTGGCTGTCGGAGACGATGGACGACGCGGCGAAGTCGGAGCCACCGAGCCCGCCGCAGTATCTGCGCACGAGCTGAAGGACCGCCGCACCGCAGGGAACGAGCACTACAAGTCCGCGACAGCGAGGGGTGATCGATGGGCGACACGGGACCCACCGGGCCGGTCATGGACCGGGACGAGGTGGACCGTGCGCTGGCGCGGCTCGGCGCGGAGCACGAGGCCGTCGAGACCTCGCTCCTCGCCCTCCAGGACCACGCGGGCCGCAGACTCCTCGAAGGCGCCGAGCTCACGGGCGTGACCGGCGAGCGCTGGGCAGCGGCGGAGGCGTCGATCACGCTGCTGTGGACGTACTTCGACGCGTACACGGGCGCGCTGCGCACGGCCCGGGAGATCCGCTCCCGGCGCCGCTGGTCCAGCCGCGAGGACCTGGCCGAGCTGACCGAGCTGCTGCGCGGCGAGGCCGTCACGGTGGCCGGCGGCGCCACCGCCACGGCCGGCGCGCCCACTCTGAACGGCGGACCGGGCCGGCTCAGCGAGCGCTATTCGCTGGCGGCGCTGGTGGACCGGATGAACCAGCTCTACGCGGCCTCCCTCGACATGGTGGTCGCCGCCGACGCGGTGTGGTCGGCGCTGCCCGCGCGGATCGATTTACTCGCCGCCGAACTCCAGCGCACCCGCCGCCTCGCGCACTCCGTGGGCGTCCGCCCCGGCGAGCACCCGGCCGGTGACGACCTGGAGCGGATCACCCGCACCCTGACGAAGCTGCGCGAGCGGGTGGTGTCCGACCCGCTCGCCTTCTGGCTGCCCGCCGAGGGCAGTTCGGCGCCGGGCGGCGGCCGGCCGGACACCACGGTGTACGACCGGGAGGCGCGCGCCCTGGAGGACGTGCGCCGCGAGATCGACGCCGTGCTGGCGGTGCGCCAGGACGCGGAGCAGCGGATCGTGCGGCTACGGGACGTGCTCTCCCGCGCGGACCGTACGCTCGCCGAGGCCCGCACCGCACGCGGCGAGGTGCTGGCGAAGATCGCCGCGACGGAGGTGCCGGTCGTCAGCGGACCGCCCACCGTGCTGCAGGAGCAGCTCGCGGCGGCCGCCGAGTACCGCAGACACGCTCAGTGGCACCGCCTGTCCCCGCTCCTGGAGTCGCTGGAGGAGAAGGCGGAGGACGAACTGCTGCGGGCCCGCGAGTCGCTGACGGCGGTCACCGCGCCACTCGCGGTCCGCGCGGAGCTGCGCGGCCGGCTCGACGCGTACAAGGCGAAAATGGCCCGGCTCGGCTTCGCCGAGGATCCCGAGCTGGTCGAGAAGTACGAGAAGGCGCGCCGCATGCTGTGGAGCGCGCCCTGCGATCTGCGCGTCGCCGAGCAGGCGGTGCTGCGCTACCAGCACGCGGCGGCCGCCCTGCTCGGCTCCGCCCCGCGTGTGCCCGGTCAGGGCGGGCCGGTGGACCGCACGGGGCCCGGCGCATGAGCGACGAGGGGGAGGCAGCGTCATGAGTGAGGCACAGCGGACGTGTCAGCGTCCCGGCTGCGGCGGGGCCTACGAGGACATGGGCGGCGGCGAGCTGTACTGCGACACGTGCGGTCTCGCGCCGGTCGTCGCCTCCAACGGCATGGTGGGCTCGACGCCGACCGGGATCACCGGCGGCGGCCGGGGCTCGCGCGGCTCGGCGGGCAGCGGCGGTTCCCGCTCCGGCAGCCGCAGTTCGCGTACGTCGTCGCAGTCGTCGAAGTCCCGGCGCTCGGTGTCGGGGCGGCTCTCGCGGTCGGTGTCGGGCCGGTCGACGGGCCGGTCGGTGTCGGTGCGCAGCTCGGGCTCCCCGGCCGGTTCCTCCGCGCGCGGGCGCCTCGGTGCCGGCCTGGTCGAGGTCCCGGCGATCCCGCGGCCCGACCCGCGCGCGATGGTCCTGGACCATCCGGAGGTACCCGAGCGGAAGCGATTCTGCTCGCGCTCGGACTGCGGGGCGCCGGTCGGGCGGGCCCGCGGGGAGCGGCCGGGGCGCACGGAGGGCTTCTGCACCAAGTGCGGCCACCCGTACTCGTTCGTGCCCAAGCTGAAGGCCGGAGACGTCGTGCACGGCCAGTACGAGGTGGTGGGCTGCCTCGCGCACGGCGGGCTCGGCTGGATCTACCTCGCCGTGGACAAGGCGGTCTCCGACCGCTGGGTGGTCCTCAAGGGCCTGCTGGACACCGGCGACCAGGACGCGATGGCGGCGGCCATCTCCGAGCGCCGCTTCCTCGCCGAGATCGAGCACGCCAACATCGTGCGGATCTACAACTTCGTCGAGCACCTCGACCAGCGCACCGGCTCCCTCGACGGCTACATCGTCATGGAGTACGTCGGCGGCAAGTCGCTGAAGGAGATCGCCAACGCACGGCGCTCCCCCGAGGGCCGGCGCGACCCGCTGCCGGTCGAGCAGGCCTGCGCGTACGGCATCGAGGCGCTGGAGGCGCTCGGCCACCTGCACAGCCGCAACCTGCTGTACTGCGACTTCAAGGTCGACAACGCCATCCAGACCGAGGACCAGCTCAAGCTGATCGACATGGGCGCGGTGCGCCGGATGGACGACGAGGAGTCGGCCATCTACGGCACGGTGGGCTACCAGGCGCCGGAGGTCGCCGACGTCGGACCGTCGGTGGCGTCCGACCTGTACACCGTCGGCCGCGCCCTGGCCGTGCTGACCTTCGACTTCCAGGGCTACACCAACGTCTACGCCGACTCCCTGCCGGATCCCGACACGATCGACGTCTTCCACCGGTACGAGTCGTTCTACCGGCTGCTGGTGCGCGCGACCGACCCCGACCCGGCCCGCCGGTTCGCCTCCGCGCAGGAGATGGCGGAGCAACTGACGGGCGTGCTGCGTGAGGTGGTCTCGCTCCAGTCGGGCCGCGCCCGGCCCGCCGTGTCCACGCTGTTCGGGCCGGAAGTCAGGGTGACGGACACCGAGTTGTTCCCGCGGCTGGACGGCAACGTGTCGCGGCTGGGGGCCCGGGCGCCGGGCACGAGACAAAGCGGCGCCGCCTCGTCGCCGGCTCGGCGGCCCGGCGGCGCGGGCACCGGCCCCGCGCTGCCGGGCGGGACGAACGCGGCGGTCGGGGCGCCGGGCGGGACGGGTTTCGGGGCGCCTGGCGGCACGGCGCTCGGAGCCTTTGGCGGGACGGGCGCAGGACCCGGGCAGGGGCCGGGTGGAACGGGCGCGAGCGCCACGCTGCCGGGTGCGGTGAGCACGGTCGGCGCGATCGGCGGGCCCGGTGCCGCCGGTGAGCTCGGCGCCGGTTCCTCCGGCCTGGTCGAACCGGCCGACGCGCCCACCGCCGCCCTGGCGCTTCCGGTGCCCCGGGTCGACGCGGGCGACCCCAACGCGGGTTTCCTGGCGGGCCTCATGGCGTCCGCGCCCGGTGAGCTGCTGACCGCGCTGGCCGCCGCGCCGGCCCCGTCGACCGAGTCCCGGCTGCGGCAGATCAGGGCCCGCCTGGAGAGCGGCGACGCGCCCGGCGCGCTGGCGGAACTGGAGAGCCTGGAGGACGAGCGGCCCGACGACTGGCGGGTGGTCTGGTACCGGGGGCTGGCCGCGCTGGTGACCGGGGACCACGAGGTCGCCGCGCTGGCCTTCGACGCGGTCTACGACGCCTTCCCGGGCGAGATCGCGCCCAAGCTGGCGCTCGGCCTGTGCGCGGAGGTGCTGGGACAGCTCGACAACGCGGCCGAGTACTACCGCCTGGTGTGGTCGACCGACCCGAGCCATGTGAGCGCGGCCTTCGGACTGGCCCGGGTACAGCTCGGCGGCGGCGACCGGACCGGTGCCGTACGGACGCTGGAGTCGGTGCCGGAGTCGTCCGTACACTGCACGGCCGCGCGCGTGGCGGCCGTACGGGCACGGCTGCGGCAGCGCACGGCGAGCGCGGGCGACGTGGCGTTCCTGGACGATCTGGTCGCCGCCGCGCGGCAGGTCGAGGCCCTGGACGTGTACGGTCTGGATCCGGCACGGCGCGAGCGGTTGTCGGCCGAGGTCCTCGGCTGCGCGCTGGACTGGGTACTCTCCGGAGGTCGGGGTTCCGTCCCACCCGCCGCCGGGGGACGGACGCTGCTCGGCAGCGGCCTGGACGAACGCGGCCTGCGTTTCGGGCTGGAACGTTCGTACCGCACGCTGGCTCGGCTGGCGCGGGGCGGCGAGGAGAGGATCGACCTGGTGGAACGTGCCAATCGTTACCGCCCCCGGACGTGGGTGTAGTTGATGTCGCAGATGCCCCAGCAGGCCGCTGTGTCGAAGTGCCCGAGCTGCGAGGAACCCCTCGAGTCGGGCGACCGTTTCTGCGGTGCGTGCGGATACGACCTGTCCGCCGTGCCCGCGCGGCCCGACGACAGCCCGACGATCGCCATGAACGGCTCGGTACCCGCGCCGTCTTCGCCGCCGGACGGCGTGGACTGGCCCGTGGCCCGGGACTCGGACGGCTCCGGCCGGACCGCCCCGGCGCACGCGGCCGAGGTGCCGGGCACCGACTCGGGCGGCTCCCCGCTGCCACCGACCCCGCCGGCCGCACCCTCGGTACCGGCTCCGCCGACCGCACCCCCGGCAGCGGCCCCGCCTGCCGCACCGCCGATGCCGGCGGCGCCGCCGGAGTCACCCGCGCCCGGCGTACGGTTCGACCGGCCCGACCGGCCCGACGGTCCCGACCGGCCGCGGGAGCCCGAGGAGTACCCGCTTCAGGCACCCGACCCGCGGCTGGCCGCCGGGCCGCAGGCACCCGCCCGGCCGGCGGCACCGGCCGCGGGCGACAAGGTGTGCGTGGCCTGCCGTGCGGGCCGGGTCGACGACGACGGCTACTGCGAGAACTGCGGACACGCCCAGCCCCGCGAACGCGACCACATGGAGCAGGAGTCGGGCCCCGTCGCCGCCGTCAGTGACCGCGGCCTGCGCCACCACCGCAACGAGGACGCGTTCTCCGTCGGCTGCACCGCGCTGCCCGACGGCGCCCCGGCGTCCGTGGCGATCGTCTGCGACGGCGTGTCCTCCGCGACCCGTCCCGACGACGCCTCGCTCGCCGCGTCCCGGGCGGCCGGCGACTCGCTGCTCGCTGCCCTGCCGCGCGGCACCCACCCGCAGCAGGCCATGCACGACGCCATCATCGCCGCCTCGCACGCCGTCGACGCGCTGGCGGACGAGCCCGCCACCGCCCGCGAGCAGGCCCCGCACCAGAACGCGCCCGCCTGCACCCTGGTCGGCGCCGTGGTGACGTCCGGGCTGCTGGTCGTCGGCTGGGTCGGCGACAGCCGCGTCTACTGGGTTCCGGTCGACCGCAGCACCCCGCCCGCCAGGCTCACCGAGGACGACTCGTGGGCCGCGCAGATGGTCGCCGCCGGGCTGATGAGCGAGGCCGAGGCGTACGCCGACGAGCGCGCCCACGCGATCACCGGCTGGCTCGGCGCCGACGCCTACGAACTGGAGCCGCACACCGCGTCGTTCAAGCCGGACCGCCCGGGCGTGGTCGTGGTCTGCACGGACGGCCTGTGGAACTACGCCGAGTCCGCCGAGGAGATGGCCGAGGCCGTGCCCCTCGACGCCGCCACGCGCCCCCTGCACAGCGCCCGCGTTCTGGTCGGCCACGCCCTGGACGGCGGGGGCCACGACAACGTAACAGTGGCCCTCCTGCCGTTCCCGGCCCCGCCGCAGGGGGCAGGATCGGCCTGAGGCCCCCGCACGGGTACGGGCACGCACGCGCGGCGGTCTCGCGGGCCGCAGGGGGCGGTCCGCGCCAGCAGCCATCGACCCACCACCGTGGGGACGTAGAGGGGGATGCGATCCGGCATGGCCAATTTCTCGAAGTCGAACGTGCCGCAGTTCTCGGTGGACGTCTACCAGAACGAGTACCTGCCCGAGGGCGGCCGCGAGGTCAACGCCATCGTGACGGTCACCGCGACCGGCGGCGGCACGATCGGGAGCGCGGTCGCCGCGCCCCACCTGTACTCGCCGGGCCAGGGTCCGTCCGCGGCCGTGGCCGTCCTGGTCGACTGCTCGGGCTCGATGGACTACCCGCCCACCAAGATGCGCAACGCCCGCGACGCGACGGCCGCCGCGATCGACACCCTGCGCGACGGCGTGCGCTTCGCGGTGGTCGGCGGCACGCACGTGGCCAAGGAGGTCTACCCGGGCGACGGCCGGCTCGCGGTCGCCGACGCCACCACCCGGGAGCAGGCCAAGCAGGCGCTGCGCAGGCTGAGCGCGGGGGGCGGCACCGCCATCGGCACCTGGCTGCGACTGGCCGACCGGCTGCTGTCCACCGCGGACGTCGCCATCCGGCACGGCATCCTGCTCACCGACGGCCGCAACGAGCACGAGTCGCCGGAGGATCTGAAGGCGGCGCTCGACTCCTGCGCCGGGCGGTTCACCTGCGACGCCCGCGGCGTGGGCACCGACTGGGAAGTGAAAGAAGTCACAGGGATCGCCTCCGCCCTGCTCGGCACCGCCGACATCGTCGCCGACCCGGCCGGCCTCGCCGCCGACTTCACGCGGATGATGGAGACGGCCATGGGCAAGGAGGTCGCGGACGTCGGCCTGCGCCTGTGGACCCCCGTCGGCACCACCGTGAAGTTCGTCAAGCAGGTCGCTCCCACGGTCGAGGAGCTGACCGGCCGCCGCACCGAGGCGGGCCCGCGCGCCGGGGACTACCCCACCGGTTCCTGGGGCGACGAGTCCCGTGACTACCACGTCTGCGTGGAGGTACCGGCCGCCGGCCTCGGCCAGGAGATGCTGGCCGCCCGCGTCTCCCTGGTCATTCCGGAGCCTGGGGGCACCTCCCGCTCGAGCGAAGCCGAGAGTGGCGGAGGCAGCGTCCGAAACCTCGGCGCGCAGGGTCTCGTACGGGCCGTGTGGACGGACGACATGGCCGCTTCCACGTCGATCAACCCGCAAGTGGCCCACTACACCGGGCAGGCCGAACTGGCACAGGTCATCCAACAGGGGCTGGATCTGCGCAAAGCGGGAGACATCGACGGAGCAACGGCCAAACTGGGCCGTGCGGTTCAGCTCGCCGGGGCCTCCGGAAACGCGGATACCGCGAAACTGCTTGCGAAGGTGGTGGACGTCGTCGACGCGGCGGAAGGTACTGTGCGACTGAAAGCGAAGGTCGAGGAGGCCGACGAGATGACTCTCGAGACCCGGTCGACGAAGACTGTTCGTGTGAAGAAGTGACGCAGGACAACACACTCCACAAGCCCGCAAGAGGGGGAAGCTCCGACATGCCGACCTGCCCGAACGGACACCAGTCGGGTTCCGACGACTGGTGCGAGGTCTGCGGTCACCGCATGGCCGGTGCCGTCCCGCCCCCTCCCCCGCCTCCGCCCCCGGGCGGCGGCTACGGCTTCCCGCCGCCCGGTGGACCGGGCGGTCCCGGTGGACCGGGCGGCGGTCCCGGTGGCCCCGGCCGTCCCGGTGCCGAACCGCAGTTGTGCCCGCAGTGCCGCACGCCGCGTGAGGGCGGGGCGCCGTTCTGCGAGGAGTGCCGGTGGAACTTCCTCACCAACACCGCCACCTCGTACACCCCGGCCGCCCCGCGCCCGCCGGCGTCCGGTGGCCCGGCACCGCACTTCCAGCAGCCGCCGGCGGGTCCGTCGTACGGCGGCGGCGACTCGTACGACTACCAGGGCTCGCGCCCGTCCCAGATGAACCGTCCCGCCGAGCCGATCCCGCCGGGCCCGCCCTTCGGCGGCGACCCGTCGAGGCCGGGCGGTGCGGGTAGTGGTCCGGGCGGTCCCGGTGGTCCGGGGGGCGGTCCGGGGGGCCCGGGCGGTCCCAATGGGCCTTCTGGTCCCTTCAACCCCGGTGGTCCGGGCAGTGGTCCCGGCGGTCCGGGCGGCGGTCCCGGCGGCCCGGGCGGCGGTCCCGGCGGCCCGGGCGGCGGTCCCGGCGGTCCGGGCGGCGGTCCCGGCGGTCCGCATGGACCCGCCGGCCCCTTCAACTCCGGTGGTCCCGGCGGTCCGCCGCCACCGCCCAACTTCGGTGCCGACCCGTCGCGGCCGGTTCCGCCGCCGCCCGGGCCCGGTGGACCCGGGGGTGCCCCGCAGGGCTACCAGCAGTCCGGTCCGCCGGCCCCGCCCGCCTTCCCGCAGGAGACCAACCGCCCGCAGCAGGGCGGCCCGTCCTTCGGCGGCGGTGACGACGACTGGGTGCTCTCCCCGCCGTCGTCCACCGGACAGGGCGGACCCGGCGGCCCCGGCCCGGCCCAGGGCAGCGGCTACGGCTACCCGCAGCCCGGCGCCACCCAGGCCCCGCCGCCCCCGCCCGGCGGCGGCTACGGGTTCCCGCAGCAACCACAGCAGCCGCAGCGGCCCCAGCAGCCGACGACCTGGTCGGTGACCATCGGCCCGGACCGCGACTACTTCATGGCGATGATGCAGCGTTCCGGCCCCGAGGCCGCGGGTCTGAACCTGCCCGCGTACTCGCCCGAGCAGCAGCGCACGCTCACCGGCAACCAGATCACCATCGGGCGCCGCCGGCACTCCACCGGCGACACCCCGGACATCGACCTGGCGGTGCCGCCGGAGGACCCGGGCGTCTCGCACCAGCACGCGGTGCTGGTGCAGCAGCCGGACGGGAGCTGGGCCGTCGTCGACCAGAACTCGACGAACGGGACGACGGTCAACGGCGGCGACGAGCCGATCCAGCCCTTCGTGCCGGTGCCGCTCCAGGACGGCGACCGAGTGCACGTCGGCGCCTGGACGACGATCACGATCCGCCGGGGCTAGGCACCACTCCTACGTCAGGTGAAGGGCCAGGCGTACGGGCCCTCCGGGTCGTCCAGCCACGCCCAGGCCCGTTCGCCGCGGACGGTGATGCCGTAGCGCTCGCGCCGCGGCGCGTCCTCGCGGTCCCACAGGGCGTACGCCTCCTGCGGGTCGAGGCTCCCCCGGCCGAGCGCCAGCAGAAAGCGGAACAGGTCGTCCTCCCGGGCGCGGCGCGGCACCCCGCCCAGGCCCGGTGTCTCCGGCTCGTGCCGTTCCGCGCCGCGCAGCGGCACGAAGTACGCGGGGGTGTGCAGGAAACGCCCCTCGGCGTGCCCGGCGCCGTGCACGGTGAGGACGACCAGGCCGGTGGCGAGCGGCGTCAGGATCCTGCCGCCCGGGCGGCACTGGGCGAGCCAGGCGCGCGGGATCGAGGGCAGCGTGCAGGTGGCGAGGATCCGGTCGTAGGGGGCGCGTTCGGGCACCCCCCGGGCTCCGTCGCCCGTGACGACGACCGGGTGGTACCCGGCGGTGGCCAGGTGACTGCGGGCCGACTCGGTGATCTCGGGGTCCAGGTCGACCGTGGTGACCAGGTCGTCGTCGCCGAGCCGGTGGGCGAGCAGGGCGGCGTTGTAGCCGGTGCCGGCGCCGATCTCCAGGACCCGGTCGCCCTCTCTCACGCCCAGCTCCACCAGCATCATCGCCATCAGCGACGGCTGGCTGCTGGAGGAGACCAGCTCGCCGTCGCGCAGCCGGGTGGCCAGCGGGGCGTCGGCGTAGGCTCCGTGCACCCAGCGCTCGCGGGCGTGCCGGTCGGGGTGCTCACCCCACCGGCGTTCGTAGCCGCCCAGGACGCCGACGTAGTAGTAGGGGACGAAGAGGTGGCGCGGGACCGTGGCGAAGGCCTCCCGCCACACCGGGTCGGCCGCCCAGGCTCCGCTCAGCTCGATCTCCCGCACCAGCTCCGCCCGCGCGGAGGCGGCGAGGCCGTCCAGATCCCGGTGCCCGCCCATACCTCCACAGTACGGGCCCCGCCGCGGGTGGTGGGCGCGGTGGCGGGGACGGTGGGCAGCGGACGGTGGGCGGTGGGCGGTCCTAAGCCTCAAGTCCTATGTCCCCGCGTCTGAGACCATGGACGACGTGAATGAGATTCGGCGCGGCACGCTTCAGGAGCAGACCTTCTACGAGCAGGTCGGTGGGGAGGAGACCTTCCGCCGGCTCGTCCACCGTTTCTACCAGGGGGTCGCTCAGGACCCGATCCTGCGGCCGATGTATCCGGAGGAGGACCTGGGCCCGGCCGAGGAGCGTTTCGCGCTCTTCCTGATGCAGTACTGGGGCGGCCCGACGACGTACAGCGACAACCGCGGCCACCCGCGGCTGCGGATGCGCCACGCGCCCTTCGTCGTCGACCGGGCGGCGCACGACGCCTGGCTGAAGCACATGCGGGTCGCCCTCGACGAGCTGGGGCTCTCCGAGGAGCACGAGCAGACGCTGTGGAAGTACCTGACGTACGCCGCGGCCTCGATGGTCAACACCCCTGACTGATCCCACGGTCGACCGGATGGCGGGTCGGGCGGTCGACCGCGGGATCGGTCCGGCGGTCGACCGGGCGAGGCGTCGGGGTCGATCGGGCGGGGCGTCGGGGTCAGCGCACGCTGATACCCAGCGCCCCGGACCCCGCCCGGCGCAGTGCGACGGACCCGTAGGGCGTGCGCAGCCGCAGCCACGCGCCCGAGGAGAACAGCTTCGGCGCGTCGGGCTCTCCGGACACCCCGGGAAGCCGCAGGAACCCCAGCGACTGGGCCGCGTGCACGGCCCGCACCGGCAGCCCGGTGTCCCCGACCGTCCGGGACCATATCTCCCGCCCGATCGCGTCCAGCTCGGTCCGGGTGCGCCGCTCGGGCGCCAGTTCCCCGGTGCGGGAGCGGAACTCCGCCACCGCCGCGGCGACCAGCGCGCGCAGGGCGTCCGGGGCGGGCAGTCCCGGCTCGGGCCGCCAGCCGCCGCGCGGGGGCAGCACACCGGCCCACGGGGGCCCGGTCACCGCGCCGGGAACGCCCGCGGTGGCCGCCGGCTCGTCCACCGCCTCCAGGAGTTCACCGGCGGACACGGTCACGTCCAGCGTGACGTCGAGCCCGTTCTCGTACGGCTTGGCCAGCCGCACCGCGCGCACGGCCAGCACCTCGAAGGAGGGCGGCCGGCCGAAGACGGCGAGGGCGGTGCCGGCCGCCTGCAGGCGCACCGCCGCCGAACGGTCGTAGTGGAGCAGGCGGGAGAGGAAGGCCGCGAGATCCGCGGCCTCCCCCTCGTCGGCCAGGTGGAGGACCGTCATGCGGCGACGGCCCCCTCCTTGTCGTCCGTGTACTCCTGGAGGAACTCCCGCTCCTCCGCGGTGATCCGGCGCGGCCTCTGCGTCTCGAAGTCGAACGGCACGATCACCGTCGAGGCGCGGACGTAGACCTCGTCGCCGTCCTTGACCTCGTAGGTGAGCGTGAAGGAGGCGGCCCTTATCTCCGTGACCCACAGCTCGACGTCGACCGGGTGGTGCCGGTGGACGAGCTGCCGCTTGTAGTCGATCTCATGGCGTGCCACCACGGACCCCTGCTTGAAGTCCTTCTCCGGGCGGAACAGGAAGTCGATACGCGCCTCCTCCAGGTAGCGGAGGAAGACCACGTTGTTGACGTGGCCGTACGCGTCCATGTCCGCCCAGCGCAGTGGGCAGCGGTAGATGTGCCGCAAGATCGATCAGCCCCGGGTCAGCTTCTTGTACGTGGCACGGTGCGGACGCGCGGCGTCCGGCCCGAGCCGCTCGACCTTGTTCTTCTCGTACGAGTCGAAGTTGCCCTCGAACCAGAACCACTTGGAGTCACCCTCGTAGGCGAGGATGTGGGTGGCGACGCGGTCCAGGAACCACCGGTCGTGGGAGACCACCACGGCGCACCCGGGGAACTCGAGAAGGGCGTTCTCGAGGCTGCCGAGGGTTTCGACGTCGAGGTCGTTGGTCGGCTCGTCGAGGAGGAGCAGGTTGCCGCCCTGCTTGAGGGTGAGCGCGAGGTTGAGGCGGTTGCGCTCACCGCCGGAGAGCACCCCGGCCGGCTTCTGCTGGTCCGGCCCCTTGAAGCCGAAGGCGGAGACGTACGCCCGCGAGGGCATCTCGACCTGGCCGACGTTGATGTAGTCCATCTCGTCGGAGACGACCGCCCAGAGCGTCTTCTTCGGGTCGATGTTCTCGCGGCTCTGGTCGACGTAGGAGATCTTGACGGTGTCGCCGACCTTGATGGAACCGGAGTCCGGCTCCTCGAAGCCCTGGATCATCTTGAAGAGGGTGGTCTTGCCCGCGCCGTTCGGCCCGATGACACCGACGATGCCGTTGCGCGGCAGCGTGAAGCTCAGGTCGTCGATCAGCACCTTCTCCCCGAAGCCCTTGGTGAGGTTGTTGACCTCGACGACGACGTTGCCCAGGCGCGGGCCCGGCGGGATCTGGATCTCCTCGAAGTCCAGCTTCCGCATCTTGTCGGCCTCGGCCGCCATCTCCTCGTACCGGGCGAGACGCGCCTTGGACTTGGCCTGCCGCCCCTTGGCGTTGGACCGCACCCAGTCGAGCTCGTCCTTGAGCCGCTTGGCGCGCTTGGCGTCCTTCTGGCCCTCGACCTTGAGGCGGGTCTGCTTGGTCTCCAGGTACTTGGAGTAGTTGCCCTCGTAGCCGTGCAGCCGGCCGCGGTCGACCTCGCAGATCCACCCCGCCACGTTGTCCAGGAAGTACCGGTCGTGGGTCACGGCCACGACGGTGCCCTCGTACTTGGCGAGGTGCTGCTCCAGCCAGTTCACCGACTCGGCGTCGAGGTGGTTGGTGGGCTCGTCGAGCAGCAGCAGGTCGGGCGCCTCCAGCAGCAGCTTGCACAGCGCCACGCGACGCTTCTCACCACCGGAGAGGTTCACGACGGGCCAGTCGCCGGGCGGGCACCCGAGCGCGTCCATGGCCTGCTCGAGCTGGGCGTCGAGGTCCCAGGCGTTGGCGTGGTCCAGCTCCTCCTGGAGCTTGCCCATCTCCTCGAGCAGGGCGTCCGAGTAGTCGGTCGCCATCTGCTCGGCGATCTCGTTGAACCGGTCGAGCTTGCCCTTGACCTCGGCGACACCCTCCTGGACGTTCTCCAGGACGGTCTTCTCCTCGTTCAGCGGGGGCTCCTGCAGCAGGATGCCGACGGTGTAGCCCGGCGACAGGAACGCGTCGCCGTTCGACGGCTGCTCCAGCCCCGCCATGATCTTGAGAACGGTCGACTTACCAGCGCCGTTCGGTCCGACCACGCCGATCTTCGCGCCGGGCAGGAAGCTCAGGGTGACGTCATCGAGGATCACCTTGTCGCCGTGCGCCTTGCGCGCCTTGCGCATGGTGTAAATGTACTCAGCCAAGAGAAACCGTCCGGCAGCTTGATCAGGCAGTGGGCAGATACACCCCATCTTGCCGCACCGCCACCCCTGGGAGGAAACGCGTTCCCTGCGGGGGCTCTGACCAGGCCTTTCCTGGTCGCCGCCTGAGCCTCACCTGTCACTGTCGGTCGCCGTCGATCGGCCTCGGGCCCCCTCGCACGGCCCACAGACGGCCCAGCCCGAGGGTGCCGCTCCCCCACCGCGCTGGGCTACGGTGCGGCCGTGACCAGCGCATCGGAGCGCCCTCTCCTCTTCCTCGACGTGGACGGCCCACTGATCCCGTTCGGGTCTTCGGCCGGTCAGAAGGAGGTCGCGGCCGCCTCCTCGACGACCGTCGATCAGGGGAACCCGCTGCTGGCCCGACTCGACCCCGGGATCGGGGCGCGCCTCACGGCTCTGGGCTGCCGGCTCGTCTGGGCGACGACGTGGATGGAAGAGGCGAACGATGTCGTCGCCCCGCGCATCGGCCTGCCGAGGCTTCCCGTGCTGGAGTGGCCGGACGCCGACGCGGGAGGGACCCCGCGGGGTCTCCACTGGAAGACTCGCCCCATGGTCGAGTGGGCCGCCGGCCGACCCTTCATCTGGGTCGACGACGAGATCGGCGACATGGACCGCCTTTGGGTCGACGCCGGCCACCCTGGGCCTTCACTGCTGCACCACGTCGAGCCGGCCAAGGGCCTCGAAGACGCCGACTTCCGCGCGCTCGCCGGATGGGTCGATGCCGTCGCGCCGAGATGAGCACCACCGCAAGGCTCGATCGACCGGACCGCCGGGACCGCCCGAGCAGACCGCGTGCGGCACGGGGAGACCGCGGGACGCGGCCCCGTACGGACGGCCGGCGGCGCCCGGACCGAGGCCCGGCAGGAGGAGATCACCCCGGCGAGTGGGGCAGGGCCGCTTCCCCTGCGCGCCGCCGGATCAGGGGTGTGCCGGCATCCGCCGCCGCAGAGTGTCGTAGATGGGCTCGCTCCCCAGCCGGTCCGCGGTCAGTGTCGCGGCGAAAGTGGCGACGAGCAGCGGGATGAGGAGCGGGAGGGTGCCGGTCATCTCCACGACCAGTACGACGCCCGTGACCGGCGCCCGTACGACCCCGGCGAACAAGGCGGCCATCCCCGCGACCACGAACGCGCCCGGGCCGGCCGACTGCTCCGGCAGCAGCGGCGCCGCGACCGCGTGCGCGAAGGTCCCCCACAGGGCGCCCAGGGCCAGAAGCGGAGCGAACAGCCCGCCAGGGGTCGCGGCCGCGTAGCTCAACGGCCCCGCCACGAACCGGACGGCGATATAGACCGCCAGCACCGCCAAGGCGGGACTCTCGCCCACCAGAAGCCGCTCGCTCAGCGGATCGCCGCCCCCGGCCAGCAGCGGGCCGGACGCCATCAGCACACCGATGACGGCACCGATGGCGGCCGCCCGGACCACGAGCGGCACCCGTGTGAGCCGGTCGCACACGGTCAGCATCCCCACGACGAGGCCGTTGTAGGCAGCGCCCAGCGCCCCGGCCACCGCGCCGAACAGGAGGAAGACGGGCAGCAGCCACACCGGCGGGACCGGTACGGCGGATACCGGGAAGACCGGCGCGTCGCCCACGACGAACCCGCAGCACGCGACTGCGGTGGCCGTGCCGAGGAGAGTGAGCAGCACCAGGCGGGGCCGGACCGTGCGGGTCAGCTCCTCGCAGACGAACAGCAGCCCGCCGAGTGGGGCGGTGAACGCCGCGGCCAGGCCCGCACCGCCGAGCGCGGCGTGCAGCAGCCGGGCGTCCTCGGCACCCAGTCGGCAACGGCGGCCCGCCTCGGACCCGATCACGGCGCCCATGTGCACGATCGGGCCCTCCCGCCCGAGCACCAGGCCCGAGCCCATGGCGATCAGACCGCCGAAGAACTTCGCCGGCAACAGCCGCAGCGAACGGGGTCCGGACCCAACCTCCTCACGCCACACCGCTTCCACGTGCTGGATCCCGCTGCCCGCCGCGTGTGGCACCCGCCGCGCGATCGCGCACGCCACCGCCGCGCCCACCGCCGCGAGCGCCACCGGAATCAGCCATCCCGGGCCACCGAAGCCGGCGGCGGCCTCCAGTACCGCGACGCGCAGCCGGTCGGCGCGCTCCAGAGACCACCGGAACGCCCCGCCGACCAGCCCCACCAGACAGCTTGCCGGCACCACGACGAGGTAGGCGCGGGAATCCGCCCGGACCCGGCCGGCCGTCAAGCCCGCCCCGAATGACCGGGACCAAGCAGAGCACCGGGCATGTAACGCCTCCCCGCGAAGTCGTACTGGACATCCGTCCGAGCTTGGACCCGCGGGCCGCGCACCACGGGGAAGCTCGCCGAGCCCGCGACCCGAGGCGCCCGACCGGACCTCCGCGAGGCCGCCGTCAGGGCATGCCGGGGGACCGGCCGGTCCCCTTCGGGAGACGAGAGGAGGCCCGGAGTGCCGCCGGTGGAGTTGTCGGTCGGCCGAGCAGAGACGCCGGGCTGTGTTTGAGGTGCCGGCGGGTTACACCGTCACGGGGGTCGCGGCCCGGCTGAGGGTGTCCGGGCAGACGGTCAGCGGGTGCAAGTCGGTCGTGCCGGGCTTTCGAGGCCCTCCCGCGGTAAGCGACCCCCGTCCTTGCCACACCGCCACCCCCTGACGGAATCCCGTGCCCAGGGCCGCTGCTACGGGCGGTGGCCGGTGCGTACGGATGGCGACGTCGCGGTCACTGTTCGTTCTTCCTGCGGAGGAACAGCAGGACCGCGCCGCCGATCACGACCAGGCCGATGGCCGCGCCGCCGATCAGTGGGGTCACTCCGGAGCTGCCGGTTTCGGCGAGGTTGGTGTTCGGGGTGGGGCTGGGGGCGACGACCGTGGTGGGGGCCGGTTCGCCGAGGGGGCGGGTGGTGTCGGCCAGTGCGGCGCTCCGGGTGCGGCAGTCGAGGACGCCGGAGAAGCGCTGCTCGAAGCCGGCCGGGCCGCGGACGGTGAAGTCGTAGGCGCGGTCCTCGGGCAGCGGGACCGTCACCGTCCGGGTCTCGCCGGCCGCGATGGTGTACTCGGTGCCCAGGAGTTCGAAGGTGAAGGGCTCGTCGCCCTTGTTGAGCGCGGTGATGTCCAGCGCGCCCTCGGCACAGTTCTTCCTCGCGGACAGGGCGGGTATCGCGCCCTGTCCGGCCCAACCGGCGGTCGCCGTCGCGACGACCGTGGACTCGCTGGAGCCGGCCAGGATCTGGGTCTGGCTGCGGCTCTCGGAGGCGAAGGCGCGGCCGACCGGGACGGTGGTCGAGGCCTGGACCGCCAGTTCCGCGGTGCCGGCCGCCGCTTCCTCGGGCACGTCGAAGAAGATCTGGGTGCCGTTGGTGACGGAGGTGACGGGCTCGCCCTTCTTGTCGACGATCCGCACGCCGCCCGCGGTGGCGTCCACCGGGGGCGTGACCGTCGCCCCGCCGGCGTTGGTGCGCACCGTCACCGGACCGAGCCGCTCACCGGGGCGGCCGGAGACCGCGGGCGGGTCCAGGGTGAGGGAGGCCGCGGGTTCCGCGAGGTCGCGGGCGTTCTTCTCCAGGTAGTCGGCGAGCCGCTCGGCCTGGGGGTCGACGGCGTCGACGTCGGTGTCGTCCGAGTAGCGCCAGATGGCGACCTGCGTGCCTGCCGCCGCGTCCTGCTCGGTGAGCCCGCCGCGGACGCCCGCCTTCTTGGCGAGCGCGGCCAGGTCGTTGACCTGGGGGTAGGAGTTCTGCAGGATCCAGCGGATACGGCCGGCGTCCTTGTTGGTGCCCAGCGACGTGCCGCTCCACGGGGTCTCGTGGTACTTGGCGTCCTTCTGCGTCGGGTTCTGGATGTCGACGCAGTACGTCTGCAGCATGCCGCCGCCCTCGACGGACATCTCGAACAGGCCGGCCGGCACCTCCTGGTCGCCGCCCTCCCCGTGGATGACCGCGGTGCCGTGTGTCTTGAGGCCGCCTATGGTGGCGGTCGCTCCGCCCTGGCCCCGCGCCGCCGCGTCCTGGGCGGCGGCTGCCGGACCGGCACCGGCCACCACGCCCGCCGCGGCGAGCGCGGACACCAGCGCAGTGGTGGCGAGACGCGCCGCGCCTCGGCCGGGCAGAGACGACGCGGTGAGCGAAGAAAACACCAAATTCCCCTTCGAGCAGGACCCGTTGGCGTGGGGGGCGCGGTCCCACCAGCAGAATCACCAGCCCCACAGGGCTCGTTCGGCATCCTAAGGACCTGACACACCGTGCTTGCCGGTGATGTCCGCCCACGCGGTGATCCGAATCGGAATCGTTATCGCCGACAGGACCGGTGAGCAGGGCTTATCGACAAATCCACCCGGGCGTGCGCGGGGCGTACTCACCGATAAGCCACTCTTCGGTCAGTTCCGGCGAGCCACCGGCGTCATGCCACCGCGGCGGCGGGTTCCGACCGCTGTCCGGTGGACTCCGCGTCGCCCGGCTCCCCCGCCGCCGTCTCCCAGTTGGGCTCCGGCTGCGGTGGGGAGGCCGCCGTCTCCGCCCTGCCGGTGCGCCGGAACGCCGCCGTGCCGCGCGCGAGGTCGTGGCCGATCGCCACCGCGTCGATGTCCGCCGAGGTCCGGTTCTGCCCCTCGCGCGAGTCCGTGCGCACCTTCAGCCGGCCCTGGACGATGACGGGTTCGCCCACGGCCAGGGACGCCGAGGCGTTGGCGGCGAGCTGCCGGTTGGCCCAGACCGTGAAGAAGTTGGTGTGGCCGTCCGTCCACGCGCTCTTCTCGCGGTCCCAGTAGCGCGCGGTGACCGCCAGCCGGAACCGCGCCGACGGCCCGTTCGCCAGCTCCCGGAAGACCGGCTGTGTGGCCACGTTGCCCACGGCGCAGATCATCGTCTCGTTCATCGCGAGTCCTCCCTCCCGCACGGGTGCGTCCCGTACGGCTGCGTCTGGCGCGGCCGGCGTCGCGTTCCCGTACGCCGCCGCTGCCGTGACGATCGCGTCCGTCGCGATCGCCGCGAAGCCAGACTGCCTCCGTCCGGGGCAGGCCCGCTGCGGGCTGTGGACCGCCCTCCCGCCTGTGGAGAACTCCGTCACCCTGACGGGTGGGACTCCCGGCTCCCTACCTCGCCGCCGCCCCCGCCCCCGTGACGCGCCCGTACTGCTCCCGCACTTCCCGGTACCGCAGCAGTTCCGCCGCCAGCGGATCCAGCACCCTGGCCCGGCCGCACCCGGCGGCCGCCTCCCGCAGCAGGCGTTCCGCCTCGTGGCCGTAGCGCCGCGCCGGTCCGCGTGCGGCGATGCGGCAGCTCCACTCGATGAGGGGGCCGCCGACGATGCCGGCCACCATCAGCAGCACCGGCACGCCCAGGTTCGGCGGCAGGAAGCCGACGATCTGGCCCAGCAGCCACAGGCCGCCCACCACTTGCAGCAGGGTCATGGACGCCTGGGCCAGCACGGCCACCGGCCACCAGCCCGGTCGCGGCGGCCGGCCCGGCGGCAGCCCCGTGCGCACCGTCAGTTCGTCCAGGGCCTCGGGCAGCCCCTGGGCGCCGCGGACGGCAGCCTCGCGCAGCGCCTGCGCCCAGGGGGCCGGCAGCCCGGCCGACGCGCGGTCGGACACCGTACGCACCGCCTGCTCGACGCGCTGACGGGCCGTGGCCTCCTCGTCCGCCTGGGCGCGCAGCGGGAGGCGTCCCGTGGCGGGTTCGCGCCGGTCGTGGTACCAGCGCCACAGCCGCAGCCAGGGCGTGCCGCACGCGCGGTTGGCGTTGCGCAGCCAGGCCCGTTCGGCCGCCTCGCCCGCCGCGGTGGCACCCACCGCGTCCGCGAGCCGGTCCGCGAACTCGTCCCGGGCCTCCTCGCTGAGCCCGGTCCGCCGCCCGGTGACGTACACGGGACGCAGGCGCCAGGCGGCGGCGTCCACGTCAGCCGCGATACGCCGCGCCGGGGCCTGCCGCTCGGCGACGAACTGGCCGAGCACCTCGCGCAGTTCGCCGACGCCGTCCCCGGTGAGCGCGGACAGGGCCAGCACGGTGGCGCCGGGTTCGCCGTACTCCCCCAGCGCGATGCCGTCCTCGTCGAGCAGGCGCCGCAGGTCGTCGAGGACCTGCTCGGCGGCCTCCCCGGGCAGCCGGTCGACCTGGTTGAGGACGACGAAGGTGACCTCCGCGTGGCCTGCCATCGGCCTCAGATAGCGCTCGTGGAGCACGGCGTCGGCGTACTTCTCCGGATCGACGACCCAGACGACGGCGTCGACGAGCGCCAGGATGCGGTCCACCTGCTCACGGTGCTGCACGGCCGCCGAGTCGTGGTCGGGCAGGTCGATCAGGACCAGTCCGCGCAGCGGTGACTCGGCGTCCGGATGCCCCAGCGGGCGGCGGCGCAGCCGGCCGGGGATGCCGAGGCGGTCCAGGAGACTGGCCGCGCCGTCGCTCCAACTGCACGCGATGGGCGCCGCGGTGGTCGGCCGGCGGACGCCCGTCTCGGAGATCGCCACCCCGGCGAGCGTGTTGAAGAGCTGCGACTTGCCGCTGCCGGTCGCGCCCGCGATGGCCACCACCGTGTGCTGGCCGGAGAGCCGGCGCCGCGCGGCGGCCTCGTCGAGGACCCGGCCCGCCTCGGCCAGTGTCCCGCTGTCGAGCCGGGTACGGGAGAGCCCCACCAGCTCGCGCAGCGCGTCGAGCCGCGACCTGAGGTGCCCGTCGTACGCCAGCGGCATCAGGGCCGAGGAACTGGCGGGCCTGCTCGGCACGACGGTGAACTGCTCGGCCCCGCTGTTCTCGTCCACCCGCCGCGCGATCAGCCCGTCGCCCCAGACGCCCTCCTCCCCGCCCCCGGACCCGGCCCCGGACGTGCCGCCGGCCGTGCCCTTCGTACGCTCGCCGGCTTCCGTCCGCTTCCCCCGCTCGCACCCGCGGTCCCGGTCCCGGCCCCGCTCGCCCCCGCGGTCGCGGTCCCGGCCCCGCTCGCCCCCGCGGTCGCGGTCGCGGCCCCGGTCGCCCTCGCGGTTCGGGCGCCCGTCCCGGTCACGGTTCCTCTCTCGATCTCGATCTCGGTCCCGGTCCCGGTCCGTGCCCCGGTCTCCGTCCGTACGGCGGGACGACCCGCCGTACGGCACACGCGCGGGGGAGCCATCCGAGCGTGTACTCGTGTCCTGCTCGGTGCCCTGCTCCGGGCCCCGGCCGTCCCCGGAGCCCGTACGGCCCGGCCGGCCGTCCCGGTCTGCCCGGCCGTCCGGGTCTGCCGTTCTGCCTGCCCGGTCTGCCGGGCCCGCCGGGTCCGCCGGGTCCGCCGGTTCCGCCTCCTCCCTCGTCTGGTCGGTGTGCTCGGTGTGGTCCTGGTCAGTGACGGCGGTCACCGGTCACCTCTCCTTCTGCAGTACGGAAAGCGCGGCGATGAGTTCGGCCTGCGGCTCGGGATGGACCTCCAGCCCGTCGAGCGGCGCTAGTCGGCGTTCACGCTCGACGTGCACGACCCGGTCCACGTGTTCGTCGAGCAGCCGCCCGCCCCGGTCGCGCAGCCGCAGCGCGCCGCGGGCGCCGATCCGCTCGGCGAGCCGCTCCCCGGCGACGCGCGCCCGCCGCCCGCCCAGCAGGACGGTGGCGACCAGGGCGGCGACCACCGCCGGGTCCGGTGCCAGGTTCCGGTCGAGCTCGCGCACCTCCTCCTCGGCGTACTCCTCCAGCTCCCGGCGCCACCGCCGTACGGCCATCCCGATGCGGTGCTCGGCGCTTTCCGGCGCCGGGTCGCGGTGCACGAGTTCCGGGGCGGCGCCCGCCGGTTCGCGCTGCCAGACCTCGTCGACGCGTTCGTCGGCGGCGGTGACGGCGCACAGCAGCAGGGCGCTCAGGCTCTCCACCAGCGAGTCGAGGAGTTCCTCGGGGGAGCAGTCGAGGGGGAAGGCCCGCCACCGCTTCAGCGCGTCCCCGGCGAGCACGGCACCCGCCTGCAACCGCCCCCGCACGCGCGCGTGCTCGCCGTCGTACGCGCCGTCGACCGCGGCGGTGAGGCGCAGCGCGGCGGCGTACTGCGCGGCGGCGGCGCCGGCCAGCTCGGGCATCCTGGACTTGAGGGAGTCCAGGATGCCGTGCGCCGTACGGGCCATGGCGTGGTGGCGGGCGTCGAGATCCTGCGCGCGGTGCACGAGCCAGGACCGCAGCGGCGCCACCGCGCTGGCCGGCAGCAGCCCGCCGCCCCAGGCCGACTCCGGCAGCTCGGGCACGGTGAAGCGGGGCACCTCGCCGAGCCCGGCCTTGGTGAGCAGCGCCCCGTACTGCCGCGACACCTCCGACACCACCTGGTGGGGCACCCGGTCGAGCACGGTGACCAGGGTGGCGTCGTACTCCTTGGCGGTGCGCAGCAGGTGCCAGGGCACGGCGTCGGCGTACCGGGCGGCTGTGGTGACCATCACCCAGATGTCGGCGGCGCAGAGCAGTTCGGCCGCCAGGACGCGGTTGTCGGCGACGAGGGAGTCGATGTCGGGCGCGTCCAGGAGGGCGATGCCGGGCGGCAGGGTCTCGGCGGTCTCGACGCGCAGTACGCGCGCGGGGTTCTCGCCCGGCAGGAGCAGGTCGTCGTCCGGTTCCCGGTGGGGCACCCACACGCGCGTGAGGTCGGGCAGCACCCGCATGCCGCTGAACCAGTGGTGGTCCTCCGGATGGCACACCAGCACCGGCGTCCGGGTCGTGGGCCGCAGCACCCCCGCCTCGCTGACCCGCCGCCCCACGAGGGAGTTCACCAGCGTGGACTTCCCGGCGCCGGTGGAGCCGCCCACCACGGCCAGCAAGGGCGCTTCGGGCTCCTTCAACCGGGGCACCAAGTAGTCGTCGAGCTGTGCGAGCAGTTCGTCGCGGTTGGCACGCGCGCGTGGGGCCCCCGCCAGGGGCAGCGGGAAGCGTGCGGCCGCGACACGGTCGCGCAGGGCGGAGAGTGCGTCGAGCAGCTGAGGCCGTACGTCCAAGGTCACCACATGTGAAGAATGCCCAATTTTAGGGGAATTTTGAAGCATATGAGTATGCCTGCGCGCCGACCGGACACTCCAGACGGAAGGGACTACTGGGACGCGTGAGCAGTCCAGGCATAACGAGTGGACAACACCCGATGCGCGAGATGCCAAAAGCGATGCACGATTCGTACCTACCTGCGATTATCAGGATCGCTTCACTGAACCTCCACATCGAGGCACGGAAGCGAAGCATCAGGGACATGGAGCCGGGAGCCCTATCCTTGTCCCCGGCAGTGTCACGGTTCAGCCCACACCCGGGCACCACGACCGAGGCCACCACACCTGGCCCCCGTAGCTCAGTGGATAGAGCAGGCGCCTTCTAAGCGCTTGGCCGCAGGTTCGAGTCCTGCCGGGGGCGCCTACACCCGAAAGCGCGGGATACCGCGCCCCGCCGGGCCTCGACCGGTTTCGGCGGTCCCGCCAGTCCGCCACCGCGCGGTCCGCCGTTCCCGCCAGTCCGCCACCGCGCGGTCCGTCGTTCCCGGCAACGCCGCTTCGGCCCGTGGCGGTCGACTCCGGCCCCCGACCCCCGGAAACCGGTCACTGTCTCGATGCCGTGAGACCTCAGCAGACCCACAGCACTGGCGGTAACCACTGCGCAGGTAAGCGACTTCAGCCGGGATCGCCCACAATTGAGTGATTACATCAGGTTGGTGGGACTCTTGGTAATGATGGAACGGCTCGCTGCCCTTCGTCTTTACCGGAGTCTCCATGCGCACTGCCGTCACCGACACCCAGGAACTCACCGCAGAGCGCTCCCGGCCTGTTGCCGCACCGCCGGAACGCGTGGAGGAACGCGGCCTCGTTGTCGACGGTTTCGCGTACGACTGCCGCATTGTCCATCAGCGTGCGCCGCGGACGGAACCGCTGTTGCTTCTCGGCGGCTCGTCCCAGAACAAGTACTCATGGCAGGGTCACGAGAAGTACCTGGCACCGCTGTGCACGTTGATCACGATGGATCTTCCCGGCTACGGCACCGCGGACTTCCTGCCCGCTCGATACGGCATCGACTTCCTCGCCTCCGCGGTCAAGCACATGCTGGTGGAGATCAAAATGCCGCGAGTGAACCTCTTCGGCGGCTGCTTCGGTGAGGTCGTCGGCCTCCGCTTCGCGCAGCTCTACCCCGAGTTCGTCAGTCGCATCATCTTCTGCGGCGCGGCGAAGCGCCTTCCCGAGATCTACACCGCCGCCGTACCGCGCCTGTCGCACGCACTCGAACGCGGCAGGATCGAAGAGGCCGCCGACGGGCTGGTGCGGTTGTTCATGTCGAACCCGAGCGCCGGTCGGGTTCGCAAGCACGCGGCCGTGTCGCGTCTCCTCCAGCGGCAGTTCCTGGACCAGACGCCGGATGAGATCACGAAGGCGGTCGAGCACAACACGAGGCTTTTGACGCACGGTTGCTACCAGCCTCTGCCCGTCCCCGACGTGCCGTCCCTGGTGTTCACCGGAGAGTACGACACCCTGTGCACCCCGCAGATGGGCCGCGAGCTCGCCGCGGCGATGCCCGCAGCGCGGTTCACGACCATCAAAGAGGCCGACCACCTGGTCACGGTCGAACGCAGGCAGGAGTCCGCGGACCTGATCGGCCGGTTCTGCACGGACGACCCCATCGACGATCTGCCGTACTGCACCCCGATGGAGTCACCGCGCACAGGCCCTGTCGCGGCGGCGGGGTGTCGCTGAGGCACCGCTTCGTTCACTTGGCCGCACTCGGCAGGTCAGTGACGGCCGCAGGCCGGACGCCCCGCATGGCGGGCGGCGCCCTCGGCGACCGGCCAAGGCCGGCGCGGGGCCGTTCGGAGGGGAGGGGTGAGGACGGACCGCACGAGGCCGGTCATCCGGTCTGCGCTACAGCGGCCCACTCGTGAACGGAACCGGGCAAGGCCGGTGAAGCCCTCGGCGGACGGCCGAACGGGGCGGCAAGGATCCGGACGTGCATACCGTGGCGCGTGTCCCCGGAGTGGTACGGGATGTCAGCGGCCATCCGATGGACCGGCGTCAGCGTAACGTCGAAGATCACGAAGCTAGATCACGAAGGCCGGTCGGCAAAACCGCGCACTCATGGCGGAGCAGTTCCGCGTCCATCGCGCCGCGTACACGCCTGATGGCCGGCCCCGGAAAGGCGGGTCCGGCCATCAGGCTTGTGGAGCAGCCGCTGCCCATGACGCTGCGGCGGGAGCCAGGCGTACCTCAGCAGGAATCACGGCTGCGTCGAGCGGGCGCCATTGCCTCGAGCGGGTCAGGGGTGGTGAATGGAGCAGTCGACGGTGCTGTTCCCCTTGATCGCACAGCCTTCACGCGCGACGACAACATGGACGTGCTGACCGTTTTCAGTGGTGTACTGATATTCACGCTTCTGCCCGCAGTGCCCGTCGCTGGCCTTCTCGTCACAGACGGGGATGTCGAAACTCTGGGCCTGGGCAGTACCGAGGCCCATCAGAACGGAGCCTCCCAGGAAACCCGCCACCACTGCGATCTTCTTCAAATTCTGCATCCGCTTTGTCCTTTGCGGTAGGTCCCCCCAGGCGCTGGGCGTCTCGAACCGTGCGGCCACTGCCTGCGTGCCCCTTGACGAGTTGGCGCGAGATCAACGCTCGGGATTGTGAGAAAGGTCGGGGAGAGGCCCCGGGGCGAGCCCCGGGACCTGTCCTCATGCGTCTACTCGGCGTCAGCCGGTGAACCCGCGGGTGGAGCAGTCGACCTTGTGGCCCTGCTCGTTGCCCTGGGTCCCGTGGTCACCGTCGTTGCCGAAGGTCAGAATGCCACCGACGACGCCGTTCAGAACGCCGACGTTGCCGATGAGCTGGTTCGAGTCACCGGACACCGAGCAGCCGCCACCCTTGACGTCGAAGCTCGTGTCGGCCTCGCCGGCCATCGCGGTTCCGGCGCCGAGGGCGCTGACACTGCCGAGCATCGCGACGACGACGGCAGCCTTCTGGATCTTGCGCATTACCTCTCCGTTTCCTCTGGGCAACACAGCCCGTGCTGGGCTGGTCACTTACGGTGTTCACTCTAGACGACATCTCCTGACTTCGCGCGACGAAACACCCGACTTCGTAAATTTTCTTCGCATCAGGCGTTGTGTAGCTCTTGTGTAGAAATCGGACGGCCGAGACCGGCGTGTCGGGGTCCCGGCGCGGGGACAGCACCCGGAGCCCTGGCGCGCCCTCCGGCGCCGGGGCTCCCCCGTACCGCGTCGTCTCATGCGTTTTCATCTCATGCGTACCGGTAGATCCGGTCGACGTTCTCCAGCTCGCCCGGTGTCACGCCCCACGGCGGCAGCTTCTCGTGCCGTGCCACGACCCGGCCGTGCTGATCGTCGCCGCGGCCCGGCGGTGTCGCGGGAAGGTAGGCGGCGCCGCGGTGCCGGCGCTGCCAGCGGTACCACTGCAGGTCGACGAAAGCGTGGTGCAGCCAGAAGACGGGGTCGTTGACGGAGGTGGCTGTGAGCATCTCTCCGCCGACCCAGCGGTGCACCCGGTTGTGGTTGCGCCATGAGGCGCTGCCCCGGCCGGTGCCCCAGCCCTCGAGTTTGTTGCGGAAGCCCCGGGTGACCGTCGAGTCCCAGGGCGACACGTCGTAGGCGGTGTCCTTCAGCGCCCACTCCAGATCGCTCTTCGTGGGCAGGTCGATCGGGGCGCGTCGCCTGCCGAGGTCCCGGGTGAGGAACTCGCCCTCGGTCACGCCCACCCTGATGGTCCAGTTGCCCTCCCGGTGGGCGAACGGACCGGTCGTCACCCGGAGGTCGGAGCGGCGCCCGTTGCCGCCGAGGAGATCCGCCGTCCACGGGGCGGAGGTCGTCGTGCGATCGCGGGTCCAGTCCCAGTACGGGACGGTCACCGAGGAATCCACCCGGCGCAGAGCGTTCTCCAGGTCGAGCAGGAACCGGCGGTGCCAAGGCAGGAAGGACGGCGCCAGGTGCGCGGTGCGCAGTCCGCGCTCGCCGTCGGAGGAGTAGTGGTCGACGTGCATCCGCACGAACTCGTCGTACTCGCCGCGCCGTTTGAGCTCCAGCAGCGCCTTGACGAATCTGCGCCTCTCGGCCCCCGTGAGCGTGCCGGCGTCCTTACGCACGTACGCCATGCCGGCCCCCCTCGTGCGGGTGCCCCTGGCCCAGCGGCGCCGAAGCCGGGGCGGCCCGCAGCCGCTGCCCCGGGCCGAGCGCGTCGACGGCGGCGCGGGCGGTGTCGAGCGCTGTCGGGTACGAGCAGTAGTGGTCGACCATGCTCAGCCAGGTGCCGTCGGCGCGGCGCATCAGGTGCAGGGGGCGCCCGTCGACAGTGACGTGCCACCGGCCGCCACCGGCTGCGCCGCGCGCGGGGATCCACACACCTCGGACGCGGCGGCCGCGGTAGGTCTGGTCGAAGTCGGGACCGCCGGGAGCGTCCGTGGGCACGGACCGGGAGCGTGGCGGCCGGGATGCGGCGACCACCGGAGTCAGGGCGGCGACAAGCGCACAGGCGCGCAGACCGCGCGCCACGTCCCGCCGTGTTCTGCCCTCCGGTCCGGGCAGCGCCGGGGCCGGTGCCGCCTCCTCCGCCCCCACCGGTACGTCGCCACTGCTGATGACCATGGTGCACTCCTCGTCCGTTCGGCTCTTCGCAGCCGTAACCGCCGAACGTCCCTCGCGGTCACCGCCGTGCGGCCGCACCGGTGACCATCCGCGACCGGTTCGGGGATACGGACGCGTCCCCCGGCTCACCGGCCCGGCACGGGAAGCGAGCCGGAGTCACCGGCCGTGCACACGAAAGGACGGCCCTCGGACTCCGTCGAGGGCCGTCCTTCGAAGGCGTGGTCTCAGCCCTGCAGCGACAGACCGCGCTGCAGCGACTCGTTGCCGTTCAGCGCGTTCTTGGCGTCCGCCACCGTGTAGAGCGGCGAGTCGCCGTTCCGGTTGTCGATCACGTTCATCGGGTCGTCCAGCGGGATGTCGAGGACGGACACGTTCTTGAACGGGGTCGCCGTGCCGTTGTTGAGGCTGGTGGGCGCCAGGTCACCGGCGTTGTGGGCGAACGCGGGCGCGGCGGCACCAGAGGCGATCACGGACCCGACGATGACGGCGGCGACTTTCAGGGGCTTCATCGTGTTCCTTTCTTCGGCAACGCAGGTCGCCGGAGGCTTTTTCTGTCGCCTGTCCAACGAGCCCAGCGGCGGAACGGAACCGGGAGGACCGGAGATTGCCGAGTTCTCATATGAGAACTATGAAAGACCGGCCCCCGAGAGGGGGACGCCCGCGAGAAGGAGCGGAGAAGGCCGGAAAGAACGTCGGTCGTGGAATCGCCCCCGAAGACCCGCCACGACGAAACGGCCCGGCGCCGTACTCACACTCGTGCGGCGCTCGCTACGACGGCAGGAGCACCGATCCCAGCGGCGAAATCGCGGGAAGGGTGACGCCCGGCACCAAGGGCACCGGGAGCGAGATGCCCGGCAGCGTCGCCGGAGCGGGCAAGGTCGACGCCTGCGGGTCGCCGGGGGTGAGCGCGTCGACGAGCCTGCCCACTTCGGTCAGCAGGTCGTCGACCGAGAAAAGCACCTGGTCGGCGGCGTTGCCGGGCAGGAGCGACTCCAGGAGGCGGTCGACCGCCTCCCGCACGGCGTCCAGCGCGTCGCTCGTGAGCTCGGCCCCGGTGACGGGCAGCGGCTCCGTCGCCGGGGTCGGCGTGGCCGTGGCCGTGGCCGTGGCCGTGGCCGCCTGAGTCTCTGCCGCCGCCTCTTCCAAGGCCTCCTTCGCGGCCTCACCCAGCTCCTCGGCCTCGTCCGGGGGCAGTTGGCCGTCGTCCGTCCTGATCACGGCGGTCAGCAGGTCGGCGACCGCTCCGAGCTCGACCCCGCGGGCCTCGAGGTTTCTGACCTGCGTGAGAAGCGCGTCGGCGCCGGTGAGCGGGGCGTCGGCCGGCACCACGCGGACGCGGTCGGAGGTCGAGTCGGCCGCCATGGCGGCGGGGCCGGTGGTCCCGGCCAGGAGGGCGGCGCACAGTGCGCCGAGTGCGATGCGCCGTGCAGACAGAGTGGGCATGGGGTTCCTTTCGACGGAGCTCGGAGCTTGAGCTCACCGTGAACGCGCCCATGGAGCCCCGCAACCGGCCGTGCGTCGTTCGCCGTCCCGCCCTTCACCCTGCTGCCCCGACATGCCTGATCAGGCGCTACGCCGGGCCGGCCGCACCCCTCCCCGTCCGGCGGAACGGCAGGTGCCGCACTGGGCCGGTCCTCAGGGCGGGACGACCGACCGCAGGGGCCTTCACATTCCCAACACAGTTTTCCTTATGCCTGAATTTCGGTGAATTCTCCCACTTGATGGCTAGAGTTGCGAACCTCCTGACGCACTACAGGCGGATGCATCGTGCTCGTGCCGCTGCCCGCCACCACCTGCTCCGAAAGGGCATCGACGGTCATGCGCCATTCCCTGGGTCAGCGGCTTCGCAGTGCAACGGTGGGCGTCCTCGCCCTCACCACGATGTGGGCACCCGCCGGTTCCGCGGCGGCGGCACCGCCCGCACCCGAGGCGGCCGACCTCGCGTTCGCCCAGCGGTACGCCGCGCTCCAGCACGGCGACATCGTGCGCGCGGCCAACACCGCCATCAGTTGCCGCACGGACCAGGCACGTTCGTGCCCGGACGTGCAGGCGGGCGGCGCCGGTGTGAACGGCGGCTTCGACATGTTCTACGTGGACGGCGACCGCGACCCGAACACCTACAACTCCTCCCGCGCGGAGGTCCGCCTGCCCGCCGGCTCGCGGGTGACGTACGCACGCCTGTACTGGGGCGGCAACCTGCGCGTGGGCGAGCAGAAGCCGCCGGAGGACAACGGGCGGGTGCTGATCGCCGAACCCGGCGGGGAGTACAAGGAACTCCTCGCGGACACGGTCGTCGGACACCGCGTGACCGACAGCGCGGACGCCTTCCAGGCCTCGGCGGACGTGACGCGGCTGGTGCGGGACAGCGGGCCGGGCCACTACACCGTGGCCCAGGTCAACGTGGCCGCCGGCAGGTCGGCGGCCGGGGCATGGGGCGGCTGGACGCTGGTGGTGGCGTACGAGAACCCGGCGGAACCCCTGCGGCACCTCGCGCTCTGGGACGGCTTCGCGCCCCTGCGGTCCCGCGCGGCGGAACTCCGGATGCGCGGCCTGCGCTTCCCCGCGGGCGCCGGGGGCAGCGTGGGCCTGGTGGCGTACGACGGCGACCGCGGCACCAGCGGCGACTCGCTCACCGTGACCACCGGCGGGCCCGCAGCCGACTCCTTCCGCCTCTCCGATCCCACCAACCCCCCGGGCGACATCCTCAACTCCACCATCAGCGGGCCCGGGGAGTCCTCCCCGGCCCGTGTGCCGGCGTACGCCAACACCCTCGGCTACGACTCCGACGTGCTCGATCTCGCAGGACGCCTGCCGCACGCCGGTGACGAGGCGACCTTCCGGCTCAGCTCCGAGCGGGACGCGGCGTGGGCCGGTGTGCTCTTCGCCGCGGTCGACGCCCGGCGGTGAACACGCCGCACCCCGTCCCCGGCGCCTACCCGAGCGAGGAATCCGTGGCCCTGTCGCCCCCCGGCCGTCGGCCGCGGGTCCTGCACATCACCCAACCGGTGGACGGCGGGGTCGCGCGCGTCGTGACGGACCTGGTCCGAGAACAGCGGACGCACGGCCTGGACGTCGCCGTGGCCTGCCCCGACAGCGCGCTCACCACCCGGCTGCGGGCGCTCGGCGCGCAGGTACGGCACTGGCAGGCGACGCGGTCGCCGGGTCCTTCGCTCGTGCGGGAGGTACGGCAGCTCGCGCGCCTGATCGACCAGGTGCGCCCCGACGTGGTGCACGCGCACAGCGCGAAGGCCGGGCTCGCCGGGCGGCTCGCAGTGCGCGGGCGGATTCCGACGGTCTTCCAGCCGCACGCCTGGTCGTTCGAGGCGGCCGGCGAGGGCACCGCCGCCCTCGCGCTCGTGTGGGAGCGGTGGGCGGCCCGCTGGGCCACGCGGGTGGTGTGCGTGAGCAAGGCCGAACGCGAGACCGGCGTGCACGCCGGGATCTCCGGCCGGTGGACCGTCGTCCCCAACGGCATCGATCCCGAGCACTACCACCCGGCCGCCGCCGGCACCGTACGGGCCGGGCTCGCTCCGTTGGCCGGCGTCGACCCGGCGGTGCCGCTGGCGGTCTGTGTGGGACGGCTGTGCCGGCAGAAGGGGCAGGACGTCCTGCTGCGGGCGTGGGACGCCGTAGTGCGCAGGGTGCCCGGCGCCCGCCTCGTCCTGGTCGGCGACGGACCGGACCTCGACCGGCTGCGCCGGGTCGCCCCCGGGTCCGTGCTGTTCACGGGAGCCGTCACCGAACCCTCCCCCTGGTACCAGGCCGCCGACCTCGTCGTCCTGCCGTCTCGCTGGGAGGGCATGGCGCTGGCCCCGCTGGAGGCGATGGCCTGCGGACGGCCCGTGGTGGTCACGGACGTCGACGGCGCCCGCGAGAGCCTGCCGCCTTCCCTCACCGGGCGGTGCCTGGTCCGGCCGGAGGACCCGGCGGAGCTGGCCGAGGCCGTCGCCGGACTGCTGCTCGACCCGCCGCTGCGCGAGTTCCTCGGCGACCGGGGCCGCCGGCACGTGCTGTCCCTCCACGACGTACGGCACACCGCCGAGCAGATCGCGGACGTCTACCGCGACCTGCTCGGCACCTGGTCCGCCGCACGAGGGGCGTGCCCGTCCCGCGGCGCCGAGCATGGTCAGCCGCTCGGCACGGGCTGTGGCACCGAGGCGAACCGGACAACACAGCACGTCGAGTCCACCCAGAACAGGGAGTCCATCCACTCGTGACTGCCGAACGTACCGTGCCCTCCCTGGGCGTAACGCCACGGGACCACGAACTCTCGTCCGTCTCCGTCATGCCGCCGCTCGGCACCGCCACCGGTTCCCGGTCCCCCGCCCCGCGGTCCCCGGCCCGGCCGGCTTCGCCCCTCCCGCTGATCGCCGCGGACGCCGTCGCCGCGCTGCTGGGCACGCTGGCGCTCACCGACGCCCAGCGCCACCCGCTGCTCATCGCCCTGCTTGTCGCCGCATCGCTGCTGCTGCGTCCGCGGGACAGGCGGCCGCCGGTGCCGGGGCTGCTGGAGGAACTGCCCGCCGTGTGCGGGCGCATCGCCGTCGCCTGGCTGGCGTCCGCCGCGCTCTGGGCGGCGTACCGGCCCGAGCACGCACTGTCCGCCGACACCGTGCTGACGGGCCTCGCCCTGCAGGCGACGGCCGGCTGTGTGCTGCGGGCGGCCGTGCACGGACGGCGGCGCGCCGCACTGCTGCGCCACCCGCGCGCCGCACTCGTCATCGGCCCGGCCGCGACCGCGCAGCGCGTCGCCGACGCCGTGCTGCGCCATCCACCGTGCGGCGTGCGCCCGGTGGGGATCGTCGCCGAGCAGCCGGACGGCACCGAGAGGATCCCGGTGCTGCGGACGGTCGAGGAGATCGAGCGGGCGGTCATCCAGAACGGGGTGCGGGCGGTGCTGGCCGTTCACCCCTCGGTACGCGCCGAACGGGGGCCGCTGCTGCGCACGCTGGCCGAGTCGGGCTGCGTGATCTGGGAGATCGACGCCGACTCCCCGTCGTACGCCACGGGGCAGCGGCTGGCCGGGTTCCCCTGCCGGCGTCTGGTCCTGTCCCCGACGCGGCGCGGCGGCGTCGGCAAGCGGATGCTCGACATCCTCGCTGCGGGGACGCTGCTGCTGATGGCCGGCCCGCTGCTGCTCGCGTGTGCGACGGCGCTGCGACTCAGTGACGGCCCGGGCGTGGTGTTCCGGCAGGAGCGCGTCGGCAGGAACGGGAAGCCGTTCATACTGCTGAAGTTCCGTACCCACCGTCCGGTCGACGAGCACGAGTCGGCGACCCGGTGGAGCGTCGCCAACGAGAACGAGATGCGCGGGTTCTGCCGTATGTTGCGGCGCACCTCGCTCGACGAGCTGCTCCAGCTCTGGAACGTGCTCCGGGGCGACATGAGCCTGGTCGGGCCGCGGCCCGAACGCCCCTACTTCGTGACGCAGTTCAGCCAGACCTACCCCGGTTACGCGGCCCGCCACCGCATGCAGACCGGCATCACCGGCCTCGCCCAGGTCCACGGGTTGCGCGGCGACACCTCGATCGAGGACCGCTGCCGGTTCGACAACGCCTACATCGACGACTGGTCCCTGTGGCTGGACATCTGCATCCTGTGGCGCACCGCGGCCACGCTGGTCCGTCCGACGGGAAGCTGACCGACGTGAGCCACGCCCACGCACCACTGCCGCCCCGGGCCGTCGCGGTGCTGCCGGTCCTGCCCCTGGTGGCGGTGCTCGCCCTGCTGGCGGTGCCGTCGACGGGGGACGGTGCGGGGCCCGCCGACGTGGTCTCCGGGCTGGTGGTGGCGTACTGCGTGATCCGTCTGCTGCGCGAGCGGCGCCGCCCGCTGTCGGCCGCCGCGGTCCTGGTGCTGGGCCTTCCGGTCGTGGGGATCGCGCTCGCCGCGCTGGGGGCGTCCTCGCCGACGGCCGGGCTCACCGGCATGGGCCGCTATCTGCAACTCTTCGTGCTCGTCCCGGCGGCCGTGCTGCTGCTGGTCCGCGACCGGGCCGACTTCCGGGTGCTGGCCTGGTCGTTCGTGGGGCTCGCGCTGTGGCAGGGGACCATCGGCGTGCACCAGTACGTCACCCGGAGCGGCGCTTCCTACCAGGGCGAGGACATCCGGGCGGTCGGCACCTTCGGGGCCCAGGACGTGATGGGCATGGCGTCGGCGGTCTCCCTCGGCCTGGTGTGCGCGGTCGGGATCGCGCTGGGCCGGGCACCGGTGTGGCAGCGGGTGACCGCCGCGGGCTGCGCCCTGGCCCTGCTGGCGCCGCTCGCGTTCTCCTTCAGCCGGGGCGCCTGGATCGCGACCGTCCTGACGTGCGCCGTGCAACTGGCGCTGGCCGGGCCGCGGCGCGCGCTGAAGGTGTCCGCGGCCCTGGCCGCCGCGGGGGTGATCCTGATGGGCGGGTTCGGCGTCGGCACGGCACAACTACAGGAGCGGATCGGCAGCATCGCGCAGGTCACCGACACCCCCGACCAGTCCGTCATCGACCGGTACACCCTGTGGGCGTCGGCCACCGGCATGTGGCGCGAACACCCACTGACCGGCGTGGGTCTGAAGAACTTCCCCGCGTACCGCGACGGACACGCCACGCTGGCCCTGTCGTCGGGCAGCGACATCGAGGGCGCCGGAGCGGAGTACCAGCGGCAGCCGCTGCTGTCGCCGCACAGCATGTACCTGCTGCTGCTGAGCGAGCAGGGCCTGATCGGACTGCTCACGCTCGCCGGAAGCTGGCTGGCGCTGCTGGTCCGCGCGGTGCTCGGACTGCTGCGCGTCCGCCGTCGCGGACCGGGACTCGACTGCGCGCTCGTCGCCTGCGGGCTACTGGTCTGGCTGCTGACCGACTTCGTGTACGGCGACATCGGCGGCCCCTCGACCGTGCTGACCGCCATGGGCCTGGGGCTCGCGGCGTGGTGGGCACTGGCCGGCGGCGAGCAGCAGGACGTCCCAGCGCGCGGCGGGGTACGGGAACGCGTCGAGGAGGCCGTGGCGCGATGACGGTGGTGCCTTCACGAACCCCCGGACCGGAAGCCGGCGAGGCGGCGACCGTACCCGCGGCGCGCGCGGCCGCCGGGGCCGGGGCCGACCCGGGCTCGGCCCCGCCCTCCCGGAAGTTCCTCGCCCGCGCCACACTCGTCACGGCCTCGCTGTCCATCGCCGGTTCACTGCTCGGCCTGGTGCGCGACCAGTCCCTGGCGCGGCTGTTCGGTGCCGGGAGCGACACGGACGCCTTCCTGGTCGCGTGGACCGTGCCGGAGCTGGCCGCCACGCTGCTGATCGAGGACGGGCTGGCCCTGGTGCTGATCCCGGCGTTCAGCCTGGCGCTGGCCCGCCGCGCCCGGGGCGCCGCCGGTGACCCGGTCCGTGCCCTGGTCGCCGCCACCCTGCCCCGTCTGTGTCTTGCCTGCGCCGCGGTGGCCGTGCTGGCCGCCGGAACCGCCCCCTTCCTGGTCCAGGTCCTGGCGCCCGGCCTGCCCGACCCCCGTCTCGCCGTCGACTGCACCCGGCTCACGGCGATCAGCCTGCTGGCCTTCGGGCTCGCCGGGTACTGCAGCGCCGCGCTGCGGGCCCACCGCCGCTTCTTCGCGCCCGCGGTGATCTACGTCGCCTACAACACCGGCATCATCGCCGCGATGTTCCTGCTCGGCGGCCGGTTGGGGGTGCGTTCCGCAGCGGTCGGGGTGGCGGTGGGCGGCTGCCTCATGGTGGCGGTGCAACTGCCGTCGCTGTGGCGGCAACTGACCTCGCGCGCACCGGTCGCCGGCGAGGCCGGGGCCGACGGCGGGGAGCGGCCGATGCGGCTCGCCCTGATCGGCGCCGTGCTCCTGTTCGCCCTGTGCCGCCAGTCGCAGGTCCTCGTCGAGCGCTTCCTCGCGTCCTCCCTGCCCGCCGGGGCCATCTCGCACCTGAACTACGCGCAGAAGGTGGCCCAGATTCCGATGACCCTGTCGCTGATGGTGTGCACCGTCACCTTCCCCGTGGTGGCGCGGGCGCTCGCCGACGGGGACACCGAACGCGCCCGCGGCCGGGTGGAACGGGACCTGGTGCTGGCCTCCTGCGTGGTACTGCTGGGCATGTCCGCGGTGATCGCCTGTGCCCCGCAGATGATCGGACTTCTCTTCCAGCGGGGTGCCTTCACCGCGGGCGACACCGTGGCGACGGCGGACGTCATGCGCGTGTACGCACTCGGGCTGCTGGGCCAGACCCTGGTGGGCGCCCTGGTGCGCTCGTACTTCTCGGCGGGCCGGCCCAGTTGGTACCCCGTCGGCGTGATGGCCGCGGGCGTCGCCGTGACGTCCCTGACCGGTGCCGCGGCCGTACGCCCGTGGGGTGTGGCGGGCATCGCCGCCGCCAACGCCCTCGGCATCACCGTCACGGCCGCCCTCATGCTCGCCGGGCTGCGAACGGCCCGGCGTACCGACCCGCACAGTGTCTCGGTCCGCGTCCGGCAGGTCCTGGCCGAGCTGAGCGGGCCCGTGCTCACCACGGTCGCCGCCACCGCCGCCGGGGCGTTCGCCGCGAGCCGGTTCCAGTCCCCGGGGGCGGGCCTCGCGGCCGGCCTGCTGACCGTGACCGCCGTCTTCGTTCCGCTCACCTGGGCCCTGGGCCCCGATTTCACATCCGCACTGCGCTCCGTACGCACCGTCACGCGAAGGCTCACCCATGGCCGCTTCCGTTGATTCCGCACAGACCGGCAGACTCCCCGCCCCGCGCCCGGGCCCGCCGCCGTGGGTGGCGATGTACCACTCGGTGGGCGACTGCTCGGACGACCCGTACCGCATCACGGTCACGCCCGAGCGGCTCGGGAGGCAGTTGGCCTGGCTGCGCCGGCGCGGGCTGCGGGGCGTGTCCGTCGCCGACCTGCTCACCGCCCGCGCCCGGGACGGGGGACACGGTCTGGTCGGGCTCACCTTCGACGACGGGTACGCCGACTTCGTCACCGACGCCCTGCCCCTGCTGCGCCGCTGGAACTGCGGCGCCACCCTCTTCGTCCTGCCCGGACGGCTCGGCGGCGACAACGCCTGGGACCCGCTCGGCCCGCGCAAGCCGCTGCTGTCCGCGGACGGCGTCCGGCAGGCGGCCGCCCAGGGCGTGGAGATCGGCTCGCACGGTCTGACACACGTCGATCTCACCCGGGTGGACGACGCCACCCTCAAGGCCGAGACCGTCGAGAGCCGCGCGCTGCTCGAAGAGCTGACCGGAGCCCGGGTCGAGGGTTTCTGCTACCCGTACGGCACGGTCGACGCCCGCGCCGTCGAGGCCGTACGGGAAGCGGGATACGCCTACGCCTGCGCCATCGACCCCGGCCCGCTGACCGGCCCGCACACCCTGCCGCGCGTCCACGTCGGCCAGAACGACACGACCTGGCGGCTCTACCTCAAGCACCGTCTGCACCGGCTTCGCCGGCGCCCGGTGGAGGGCCTGTGAGATGAGAGCCCTGCACATCATCACCGGCCTCGGTGTCGGCGGGGCCGAGCAGCAACTGCGGCTGCTGCTGCGCCACCTGCCCGTCGACTGCGACGTCGTCACGCTCACCAACCCCGGCGCGGTCGCCGAGGGACTCACCACCGACGGGGTCCGCGTCGTGCATCTCGGCATGGCCGGCAACCGCGACCTGACCGTGCTCCCCCGACTGGTCCGGGTGATCCGCGCCGGTGGCTACGACCTGGTGCACACGCACCTGTACCGGGCCTGCGTCTACGGCCGGGTCGCCGCCCGCATCGCCGGGGTCCGCGCCGTCGTCGCCACCGAGCACTCCCTGGGCGACTCGCAGATGGAGGGCCGCGACCTCACGGCGGGGGTGCGCGCGCTGTACCTCGCCAGCGAGCGGCTCGGCTCGGCGACGGTCGCCGTCTCCCCGACGGTGGCCGACCGCCTGAAGCGCTGGGGCGTGCCCGCCCCCCGCATCGAGGTCGTCCCGAACGGCATCGACCTGGACCGCTTCCGCTTCGACCGGGAACGGCGCGAACGCACGCGTCGGCGCCTCGGCCTGCCGGAGGGGGCATTCGTCGTCGGCGGTATCGGCCGGCTCACTCCCGGGAAGCGGTTCGACGTCCTCGTCCACGCGCTCACCCGGCTCGGGGACGACCACTGGCTGCTGCTGGTGGGCGGCGGCGCCGAGGAGCACCGTCTGCGGCGCGAGGCCCACGAGGCGGGCGTGGCCGACCGCGTCCTGTTCACCGGCGAACGCCCCTACGTCCCCGACGCCTCCCCGGGCCCCGATCTGCCCTCGCTCACCTCGGCGATGGACCTGTTCGCGTCCCCGTCCACGGAGGAGGCCTTCGGTCTGGCGGCCGTGGAGGCACTGGCGTCGGGCCTGCCCGTGCTCTACACCTCCTGCCCGGCGATCGAGGACCTTCCGCCGTCGGCCACCGTCCGGCGCGTGCGCGGCGGCCCCGAGGCGTACGCCCGCGCGATCGCCGGGGTGCGCGCGGCGGGCGCCGGGCCGCGCACGGCCCCCGAGGTCGCACACCGCTACAGCATCACCCGCAGCACGGCCCGCCTCATGGACGTGTACGCGGCAGCCGTCTCCCGTTCGCCGTCCTCCTTCTCACCTCTCGGAGCGAGCCCGTCATGACCGACACTCCGGCCCGTCAGCGCCAAAAGCTCCTGTCTCGTGTCAGGAGGCCGCCGTCCTGGTCCGTGCTCGCGGCCGGCACCCTCCTCGGCGGCCTGCTCGGCGGCGCGTACGGCCTGCTCGCCCCCGTCACCTACACGGCCACCAGCTACCTCGTCGCCGTACCCACCTCGAAGTCCACCCCGGAGGCCGCCCGCGGCTTCGCGCAGGCGTACGGCCGGGTGGCCACGCAGGTCGCGGTGCTCGAGGACGCACAGGTGTGGGCGGGCGTGCCGGTGCGGACGCTGCAGGACAGGGTGCGCGCGGCGACCTCGCCGGACGCGCCGATGGTCGCCGTCTCGGCCACCTCCCCGCGGCCCGGGCTCGCCGTCGACATGGCCAACGCGGTCTCCCGCGCGCTGACCCAGCACGCGGAACACACCAAGGACAGCACCCAGGTCCGGCTCGTGCGGTTCTCACGGGCGGTGGAGCCGAGCGAGCCGACGTCCGCGACGCCGGCGGTGACCACGTTGGTGGGGACCGGCGCGGGCGGGTTGCTCGGCGGCCTGGCCCTGCTGGCACGGCCACGGCGGACCGGCCGGGACGGCGCCGCCCTCCCCGGCCCCTCGGTGCCCGGCCCCGCCACCGCCGCCGATGTGTCCGGACAGCGGTGACGGCGGTGCACCCGACCGAACTCGTCGCCGACGCGTCCGCCTTCGCCGAGCCGCACCCGGACGGGCCGGCGGGTGCGCTAGTGGGTGCGCGACCACCAGTCGACGCGGAGGCAGAGCTTTCCTCCGAGCCAGTACTCCACCCAACTGCCCAGGTCCAGAGGCGAGCAGCCCTCCGGAGGCAGCGGGGCGGTCGGCGTGGGCGTGGGTTCGGGCGTCGGCGTGGGTGTCGTCTCGTCGGTGCGGCCGGTGAGAGCGGACCGGTAGACGCGGGACGAGACCGGATTGGCGGAACACTGCCACACACCGTGCGGGCAGTAGTCGGTCAGCGTGTTGTACAGCGGTTTGTGCTCGTCGATCCACGCGAGCATGCGCCGCATGTACTCGGGGTTGTCGCCGTTACGGAAAAGCCCCCACTCGGGATAGGAGATGGGTTTGCCGTGGGCCTTGGCGAAATCCACCTGTGCCTGGAGTCCGTAGGGCTCGTTCACCTGCCCGTCGAACGACAGCCCGGCCGGCTGGTCGTAGGAATCCATGCCGATGATGTCGACCACGTCGTCCCCCGGGTAGCACTGCGTCCAGGGAACGGCGTCCCGGCCGCGGCTCGGCGTGAAGTCGAACCGGAACTTCTGGCCCGGCACCGAACGCATGGTGGTGACGATCCTGTTCCAGTACTTCTTCCAGGACTCCGGGTCCGGCCCGCATCGATGGGTGTACGTGGTGCCGTTCATCTCCCAGCCGAGCACGAGGACCGTGTCCGGCACCTTCAGCCGGACCAGCCGCTCGGCCAGGGCACGGAAGTGGTGATCGAACTCCCCGTTCGCGCCCCGGCGCAGCAGCCGCCGGACCTCGTCGTCGGGGACGCCCTCCTCGTTGCGCTCCTGCAGGGGCACGTTGAGGACGAGCATCCGGTCGTCCTTCTCGTTGCGCCAGTTCGCCCATGCCTCGAGGAAGTGGACGTCGCCCTCGATGTCGCTCCAGTGGTTGCCCGGCAGGTAGGTGTGACCGACGCGGAGCTCGGCACCTCCCAGCCAGTGACTGAGCTGCGCCATGCGGGCGATGCCACGGGCGTCGGACTTGAGGAAGGCGCCGAAGGCCGGGACCTCCTTGCCCGGCACCGGCGTGGTCGCCCGGGGTGTCCTGGACGGCTCGGGGACGGCCGGGCGCGGGCCGACGGCGGATGCCGCCGGGGACGGCGCCGGAGCGCGCGGATCGGCGACTCGCACCACCTCCGCTCCCGCCGCGTGACCGGCCGCCAGGGCGGCCGACGTAGTGACCGCCGCCACGCCCACGAGCAGCCTGCGGACCCGGAATCGCTTGTGCTGCGGGGCCATTCCTGCTCCCTTCTTCGCTCTCGTCCGCCTTCTGGCTCTGTTCCTGTTGTTGACGGACAGTCACATGAAGTCACGCACAGGCAATCCCACGGCGCCACCGCACTTGGGGCTTTCGAGTGCCGCACTCGCCCGTGTGGGTGAGCCATCCGACAAAAGGAGAGTTCGTGTCGCTGCTCGACACCCGCGTCCCCGCCGTACTGCTGCGGATCGACCGGAATCCCTTTCACCACGGAACGCTGGGCGCCGTGCGTTCCCTCGGCAGGGCGGGAGTGGAGGTGCATGTCGTCGCCGACTCGGCGGGCAGTCCCGTTTCCAGGTCGCGTTACGTGCGCCGGATGCATCCCCCGCCGCTCCCGGGCGCGTCCGCGGACGAGATTCTCGACGTACTGCGCAAGGTGGCCGACCACTTGGCGGCTCCCGCCGTCCTGGTCCCGATGGACGACGCGGGCGCGATCGCCGTGGGCCGCGTGCGGGCCGGCCTCGCGCCCTCCTACCTCCTGCCGGCGATGCCGGACACGCTGGCCGCGCGCGTCGCCGACAAGGCGGAACTGGCCGCCGTGTGCGCGTCCGCGGATGTTCCGCACCCGGTGACGCTGGTCCCGGACAGCCCGGAGCGGGCCGCCGACGACGTGCGCCGGCTCGGACTGCCGGTGGTGGCGAAGTGGAGCCGGCCCTGGCTGCTGCCGGCCGGCAGCGGGCTGCGCAGCACACTGCTGGTGCGGTCCGCGCGGGAGGCCCGGGAGCTGTACCTGCGCACCGGGGAGGCGGGCAGCCGGCTGCTGCTGCAGGCGTACCTGCCGCCGGGGCCGGACCGGGACTGGTTCTTCCACGGATACGCCGACCACTCCGGCGCCGTGCGCGCGGGCGGGCCGGGCCGCAAGCAACTGGCCTGGCCTCGTGGCGCGGGCCTGACCGCGGTGGGCTGCTGGACGCCCAACCCGCAGGTGCAGGCGCTGGCCGAGCGACTCACCGGCGAATTGGGCTACCGGGGCGTCTTCGACCTCGACTTCCGCCGCTGCGGCGAGAGTGGCCGCTACCACCTGCTCGACTTCAACCCGCGCCCCGGCGCCCAGTTCCGGCTCTTCGCGGACAGCGGGGGACTGGACGTCGTACGCGCTCTGCACCTGGACCTGACGGGCCGCCCCCTACCGGACAGGGCCCCCCGGGCCGGGCGGACGTTCGTGGTGGAGAACTACGCGCCGCTCGCCGCGCTGCGCCCGGCCCCGAACGGGCGCGAACTGGCCTGGTACGCCCGGGACGACCGCGGTCCCGGACGGGCGATGAGGGCCCTGTGGTGCCGTCATGTGGCCGGCCGGCTGCGGGAACGGCTGGGCGGGCCGACGGCGGCGCGGGCGGCACATCCGATCCCCGGGGCGACCTCGGCCTCCCCGACCGACAACGAGAAAGCGAGTAGCCGATGATGTACGACCTTCTGGTGGTGGGCGCGGGTCCGTACGGTCTGTCGATCGCCTCCCACGCCGCGGCCGCCGGGCTGAATCTGCGCGTGTTCGGCCGGCCGATGGCGTCCTGGCGGGATCACATGCCCGGCGGCATGTTCCTGAAGTCGGAGCCGTGGGCGTCCAACCTCTCCGATCCGCAGGGACGTTGGCGTCTGGACGCGTACTGCGCGGAGCGGGGACTGACGGCACGCCACGCGCGGCCGATCCCGGTGGAGGAGTTCGCGTCGTACGGTCTGTGGTTCGCGCACCACGCCGTCCCGGCGGTGGACGAGCGCACGGTGACGCGGGTGGCGGCCGGCCCCGGCGGCTTCACGGCGGTCACCGAGGACGGTGAGGTGGTGCACGCGCGGACGGTGGCGTTGGCGGTCGGTGTGATGCCGTTCATCGAGGTGCCGCCCGCACTGCGTGGGCTGCACCCCTCACTGGTCACGCACAGCAGCCACCACAACGACCTGTCCCCCTTCCGGGGCAGGGACGTGACGGTGGTCGGCGGCGGTCAGGCGGCGCTGGAGACCGCGGCGCTCCTCGCCGAACAGGGCACCCGCGTGCGGGTGCTGGCGCGCGCGGAGCGGCTGCGGTGGAACGACGTGCCGCCGCCCTTGGAGCGTCCCTGGTGGCAGTCGGTCCGTTCCCCGCACAGCGGCCTCGGCCCAGGCTGGCGGAACTGGTTCTACTCCGAGCGCCCCGGCCTCTTCCGGAGCCTGCCGCGGACGACCCGGGCGCGCATCACGGCCACGGCACTGGGGCCGGCGGGTGCGTGGTGGGTGCGGGACCGGGTGGAGCGGGCGGTGGAACTGCTGCCGGGCCACGAGGTCACCGCGGCCTGTGCGGTGCCGGGCGGCGTACGGCTGGACGTGGTGAGCCACGAGGGCGCCCTGCGCACCCTGAAGACCGAACACGTCGTGGCCGCCACGGGATTCCGGCCGCGCTGCGACCGGATGGGGATGCTCTCCGCCGAGCTGTGCGGGACGCTGGCGGTCCTGCCCGACGGTTCTCCGGCGACGGGGCGCGACTTCGAGTCCTCCCACCCCGGCCTGTTCCTCGCGGGCCTGGTGACCGCCTCCGGCTTCGGCCCGGCCATGCGTTTCGTCCACGGCGCGACGTTCACGGCCGCGGTCCTCGTCCAAGGGGTGCGTCGCCGGCTCAGGAGGACCCCGACGCGCGCCACGGTTCCCGTTCCGGGGACCGGCAGCCGAAGCGGGACGCCGGCCCCGCTGAGCCGCTGAGCCGCTGACGGAGGCGGGCCGGGCGTTGGTGGCGCGGCGGCTCCGACCCGGTGGGCGGCTGGTGACGGCGACTACGCGCCCCGCCGGCTCGCCCCTACGGCAACGCGCCCCCGGACCGGCTCGGCCACGTCGTGCGGTGGCTCGGGCCGGTCCGGGGGCGCGCCCGGCCGGAGTGGTGGCGGGTGCCGGGCGCGGTCGCGTCCGGCACCCGGGAGCGGCTACCGCTGGGACGCGGCGCGGCCGCGGCGGTACAGCAAAGCCCCGCCCGTGAGCAGTGCGACACCGGCGGCCGAGGCCGCCAGCATGCCCTCGCTGCCGGTCTCGGCCATCTGCGGCGTCTTGCCGGGCTCCTCGACGCCGACCGAGGGCGGCGGCACGGTGCCGCGCGTGGGGGGAGGGGTGGGAGCGCTGGTGGACGGAGGCGTTTCGCAGTCGTCGTCGCAGGTCTTCGGGGGCGTCTCGTCCTCGGTGCCGTACCCGGGCTCGGGCGACCGGTCCGTCGAGTTGCCGCACGAGTTGCCGTACGCGTGGTTGAGCGCCGCGATCACGTCGACGGTGTTGCCGCACACGTTCACCGGCAACTCGACCGGCGCCTGCACGTTGTTCCCGGACAGCAGGCCATAGGAGTCCTCGGTGCTCGCCACCGCCTTGGCGCCACCGGCGGGACTGCCGTACGAGGACCCGGACGATCCGTGCTCGTACGAGGCGTTGCCGCACGAGTTGTCGCTCGCGTGGTTGAGCGCCGCGATCACGTCGACGGTGTTGCCGCACACGTTCACCGGCGCCGAGACCGGCGCCTGCACGTTGTTCCCGGACAGCAGGCCATGGGAATCCTCGGTGCTCGCCACCGCCTTGGCGCCACCGGCGGGACTGCCGTACGAGGACCCGGACGATCCGTGCTCGTACGAGACGTTGCCGCACGAGTTGTCGCTCGCGCGGTTGAGCGCCGCGATCACACCGACGGTGTTGCCGCACACGTTCACCGGCACCGAGACCGGCACCTGCACGTTGTTCCCGGACAGCAGGCCGGAAGAATCCTCGGCGGCTGCCACCGCGGTCGAGTCGGCGAGGGCGGGGGTGCCGGACAGGGACAGAATGCCCGTGGCGGCGGCCGCCGCGAACACTCCCCTGCTCAGGGTCTGTCGCAATGTGCTGATCTTCCTGCTCGATGAACTGGGAAAGCCGGCCTTGGCACGGAGACCGACATCCAAGCCCGGCCATGACATGGCCGGGGGCTGGCGCGGGCGTCGGCCGCATGCCCTACTGCTCCATCAACACGACGCACGGGAATCGGTTGCGCAAGTTCACCCGGTTGGACCGATCGACATCCGGAAAAGCGTGGAAGGGAGTGCGCGGGAGGCGGGAAGTCGCCGAGGCGGGAACTCACCGAGGCGGGAACTCACCGAGGCCGGCGAGCTCCAGGGCGTCGTCCCGGTGGGCGGCCCGCCGGGCCGGACGGCGCGGCCGGAACCCGGATTCGCCACCGTCGCATCGGCGGTCCGCCCCTTTCGCATGCCGTCCGCAGTGCCGGCGGGTCAGCGCGCCCGCGTCCCGGGGCCGCGCCCCGACGCGTACAGCGCCTCGATCTCGGCCGCGTACGCCGCCACCGCCGCGTGCCGCTTCACTTTCAGAGACGGGGTCAGCAGCCCGTTCTCCTCGGTGAACTCGCCCTCGACGAGCCGGAAGGCGCGGATCGACTCGGCCCGGGAGACGGCCGCGTTGGCGTGGTCCACGGCCTTCTGGACGTCGGCGCGCATCCGTTCGTCCCGCACGACCTCGGACAACGGGGTGTCGGCGGGCAGTTTCCGGACCGACAGCCAGTGGGCGACGGCGTCCGGGTCGAGGGTGATCAGGGCGGCGACGAAGGGGCGGTCGTCACCGACGACGAGGCACTGGGCGACCGGTGGGCGGCTGCGCAGGCGGTCCTCCAGGACGGCCGGGGAGACGTTCTTGCCGCCGGAGGTGACCAGGAGGTCCTTCTTGCGGCCGGTGATGGTGAGGTAGCCGTCCTCGTCCAGGGAGCCGAGGTCACCGGTGGCGAACCAGCCGTCGGTGAGGGCGGCGTCGGTGGCCTCCGGGTCGCCCCGGTAGCTCCCGAAGACGATGCCGCCCTTGATGAGGACCTCGCCGTCGTCCGCGATGCGCACGGCCGTGCCGGGGACCGGTGGGCCGACGGTGCCGGGGCGGGGGCCCAGCGGCGGGACGATGGTGGCGGCGGCGGTGGTCTCGGTCAGGCCGTAGCCCTCGTAGACCATGATTCCGGCGGCGTAGAAGAACAGGTTGAGGTCGCTCTCGAGCGGGGAGCCGCCGCTGATGGCGTAGCGCATCCGGCCGCCGAGTTCCTTGCGGACGCGGCGGTAGACCAGCAGGTCGTACAGGGCCCAGCCGGCCCACAGACCGGGCCCGGGGCCCTTGCCGCGGCCGAGGAACCGCTCCAGGTGGGCTCCGCCGAAGCGGACGGCGAGGCGGTGGGCCCGTTCGAAGGAGGCGCCGCGGCCGAGTTTCTCGGCGGTCGCGCGGCCCGTGTCGTGGATCTTCTCGAAGAGGTACGGCACACCGACCAGGAAGGTCGGGCGGAACGTCTTCAGCGCGGGGCGGAGCTCGTCGGGCTTGATGCTCGGGAAGTGGCCGACCTCGATGCGGGCCAGCAGGCAGGCGATCTGGATGGTGCGGCCGAGGATGTGGGCGAGCGGGAGGAAGAGGAGGGTCGAGGCGGTCTGGCCGGTGACCTCCTTGAAGATCGGGTGCAGCAGTTCGACCGTGTTGGCGGCCTCGGCGTGCAGGTTGGCGTGGGTGAGGACGCAGCCCTTGGGGCGTCCGGTGGTGCCGGAGGTGTAGCAGACCGTCGCCACCGTGTCCGGGGTCAGGGCGGTGCGGCGCTTGGCGACCTCCTCGTCGCTCACCCCCAGGCCCAGGGCCGTGAGGTCGGTGAGCGCGCCGGCGTCGAGTTCCCAGGTGCGTGGGTGCTCGGGGTGGCCGGCGGTGCCGGCGACGACGGTCGCGGTGTTCGCGGCGGTCTCGGTGACCACGTGCCGGGCGCCGGAGTCGCGGACGATCCACTCGACCTGGTCGGCGGAGGAGGTGGCGTAGACGGGGACGGTCTGGCCGCCGGCGGCCCAGATCGCGAAGTCCAGGACCGTCCACTCGTAGCGGGTGCGGGACATGACGGCGACCCGTCCGCCGGGTTCCAGGCCGGCGGCGATCAGGCCCTTGGCCACGGCGGTCACCTCGCGGGCGAACTCCGCCGCGGTGACGGGCCGCCAGACGCCGTGGACCTCGCGGCGCAGGACCACCGCGTCGGGGGCCTCGGCCGCGTTGGTGAACGGGATGTCGGCGGTACTGCCGGTGGTGGGGCGCGGCGCGAGGGGGGCGGTGCGGGCCTCACGGACGGTGCCCCGCTCGTCCCCGACGGTCTCGGTCCTCGTGCGGGACGCCAGGTCGCCGCGCTCTCTCGCCCGTTTCAGGTCCTTGCGTACGCCCATGACGGCTCCCGGTCGCGGATCGGACTGACGTTGTGTCGTGCGCGCCTGAGCCTGTCCGCCCAGGCGTGCTTACTCCCGAGTAAACTTACTCGAGAGTAAGCATAGGTCAACGGGTCCGCCCCGGACTCGGCGCGTCAGGTCAGCCGGTTCGCCGTGCCGATCGCCTCGGCCAGGCCCCGGACGTCCTCGTCCTCCGTGCGGTCGGCCAGGGAGTCGGCACGCTCGGCGAGTTCACCGAGTCCCGGCGCGCCCGGCAGGGAGCCGTGGCGGCCGTCGTAGCTTTGACTGTCGTCGCCGTGGCTGTCGTCGGCGTAGTTGTCGTCGCCGTGGTCGCCGTCGCCGTGGTCGCCGTCGCCGTGGTCGGCGTGGGTGGAACGCAGCGCGTCGGCGAAGTAGGCGGCGGTCGCGGTGACCCGCAGGCCGTGGTCCGCGTCCCAGACGGAGCCGTCGAGGGCGTCGGTCTCCACGTCGCCGGACTCCTCGTGCGGGGCCCGGGTGTCGGGGTCGAGCCAGCGGACGGTGGCCGTGGCGAGGTGACCGTCGGCGCCGGGCCGGACTCGGACGGCGTACAGGGCGGTGACGGTGTGGCCGGGGCCGACCTCGCCGCCGTCGACGCGGTCGTCGCGGAAGTCCTCGTCGGCGACCCGGCGGTTGTCGTAGCCGACGAGGCGGAACTCGGCGACCGTCTCGGGATCGAAGGCGACCTGGGCCTTGGCGTCGCGGGCGGTCAGTTCGACGTGGCGCGGGAGTTGCTCGCAGAAGACCTCCCGGGCGTCCTCGGTGTCCGACACGTATGTGGTGTGGCCGTCGCCCTTGTCGGCGAGGCGTTCCATCAGGGCGTCGCCGTAGTCGCTGCCGACGCCGACGCCGAAAAGGGTGATGCCGTGCTCGCGGCGGGCGTCCGCGATGCGTTCGAGGATGGCGTCCGCGTCGGTGTCGCCGGTGTTGGCCAGGGCGTCGGAGACGAGGACGACGCGGTTGGTGGCGCCCTCGCGGCGGCCCTCGACGGCGGTGGCGTAGCCGGTCTCGACGCCCGCGCCGAGGTTGGTGGAGTCGGTCGGCTCGAGGCTGTCGATCGCGTCGTGGATCCGGCCGCGGCGGTCGCCGAGCCGGGTCATCGGCAGCACCGTCTCGGCCTCGTCGCTGAAGGTGACGAGCGCGACCGAGTCGTCGTCGCGCAGGCGGTCGGTCATCGTGCCGAGGGACTCCTTGGCGAGGTCGAGCCGGCCGGGCTCGGCCATGGAGCCGGAGATGTCGATGACGAACGTCAGGGCGGCGGGCGGGCGATCGCCCTCCTGCTCGGCGCCCCGAGTGGCCAGCCCCACGCGGACCAGCGACCAGTCCCCCTCGTCGGTGCGGGCGCCGTCCACGGTCACCGTGAAGCCGTCGCCGTCGGGACGGTCGTAGTCCTGGCGGAAGCTGTTGACGAACTCCTCGGGCCGGACCGTCGAGGGGTCGGGCAGCCGGCCCTCGGAGAGGGTGCGGCGGGCGTAGCCGTAGGAGGCGGTGTCGACGTCGAGGGCGAAGGTGGAGAGGTGGCCGGGGGCGGGGGCGGTGTCGCGGGAGTCACCGTTCTCCCCGGTCTCCCCGCCCTCGAACCGCTGTCCGCCCTCGCCCCGGGGGCGGTCGGGCGCGGGCAGCGGGGCCGAGCCGCCCCGGGAGTCGGCCGCGGAGTCCTTCGCCCCGTGAGCGGCGTCGCCCCCGCCCCCGCAGCCGGTGAGCAGCAGGCCGCCCGCCGCCGTGAGCGCGAGCAGCGCGCCGATCGGCCTTCGTGTCCGGTACCGCTTCATCTTCCGTGCCCCCTGGTTCCGTTGACGCCCGTGCATGTGACTGTGACGGCGCGGCGAGGCGGAACGTGCGGCACGGGGCGTTACGGGTGTGTCTCGAAGCGGGCACGGCGGCAGGCCGTCGAGACCGGTGGGTGACCCGCCGGTGACCTGGGCGAGGTCTCCGCGACGGGGCGGGATCAGTGGGGGGCGAGGGGGCGGGTCCCAGTCCCCCACGGCCCCTCCCCGGACTGCGCCTCCTAGGAGACGATGTCCTTGCGGGCGAACCCCCGGAAGGCCAGGGCGAAGAGCACCAGCGCGTACGTCACCGACAGCGAGGTGCCCTGGATCAGGCGGGTCCAGTCCAGTTCCGGCCGCACCGTGTCGAGCCAGGCGTACTGCCAGTGCGCGGGCAGGAAGGCGCGCCAGTCGCCGAGGGCGGTCACCTCGTCCAGGACGTTGCCGATGATGGTCAGGCCGACCGCGCCGCCGACCGCGCCGAGGGGCGCGTCCGTCTTGGTGGAGAGCCAGAACGCCAGGGCGGCGGTGACCAGTTGCGAGACGAAGACGTACGCCACCGTGATGGCCAGGCGCTCGGCAGCGGTGCCGGTGGGCAGGCTGCCGCCGGTGGGCAGCTCCAGCGGCCCCCAGCCGTAGGCGACCGAGCCGACGGCGAGCGCGACCAGCGGCAGCAGGACGATCGCGGCGAGGCTGAGGGTGAGGGCGACGACCAGCTTGGACCAGAGCAGGCGGGCGCGGGGCACCGGCGCCGCCAGCAGGTAGCGCAGGGACGACCAGCCGGCCTCCGAGGCGACCGTGTCCCCGAAGAACAGGGCGACGGGCACGACGAGGAGGAACCCCGCGGAGGCGAAGAGGTTCACCGCGGCGAAGTTGGCGCCCGACGCGGTGGCCGTGTCCATCAGGCTGATCCGGTTGTTCGCACCGCCCGGCTCGCCGCCGATCCGGAAGGCGACGAGCAGGACGAACGGCAGGGCGAACAGGATGCCGCCCATGACGAGCGTGCGGCGCCGCTTGAGCTGCCGGACCAGCTCGACCCGCACGGGCAGCGTGCGGCCCGCGCGGTAGCCGTCGGCGGCCTCCTGGGGGCCGGCGGACGCGGCGCCTTCGGCCAGCGTGCTCATGCCGGGTCTCCGATCAGGGTGAGGAAGGCGTCCTCGAGGCGCCGGTGGGGACCCACCGACTCCACGGGCACGTCCAGGCGTACGAGTTCGGCGATCAGGTCCCGGGCCGTTCCCCCGGCGCCGAGCCGGACCAGCAGGCCACCGTCGGTGGCGGCCGCCGAGGCCACGCCCGGCAGGGCGGCGACCTTCTCGACGAGGGGCGCGTCCACGCGCGCGACGGTGCCCACCAGCAGCGTGTCGCCGGAGCCGACGATCTCGCCGACCGGACCGGCCTGGACGAGCCTGCCGTGGTCCATGACCACCAGGTGGGTGCAGGTCTGCTCGACCTCGGCCAGCAGGTGGCTGGAGACGATCACCGTGCGGCCTGCCGCCGCGTAGCGGATCATCACCTCGCGCATCTCGCGGATCTGCGGCGGGTCCAGGCCGTTGGTCGGCTCGTCCAGGATCAGCAGGTCGGGCAGGCCCAGCATGGCCTGGGCGATGGCGAGGCGCTGGCGCATGCCCTGGGAGTAGGTGCGCACCGCGCGGGCGAGCGCGTCGCCGAGGCCGGCGATCTCCAGGGCCTCGTCGAGGTGCGCGTCCTGCGGCGGGCGGCCGGTGGCCCGCCAGTACAGCTCCAGGTTCTCGCGGCCGGACAGGTGCGGCAGGAAGCCCGCGCCCTCGACGAAGGCGCCGACGCGGGAGAGGACCGGGGCGCCGGGCGCGATGGCGTGACCGAAGACGCGGACCTCGCCGCCGTCCGGCGCGATCAGGCCCATGAGCATGCGCAGGGTCGTCGTCTTGCCCGCGCCGTTCGGCCCGAGCAGGCCCAGGACCTGGCCCCTCTCCACCCGGAACGACAGGTCCCGCACGGCGTACCGGTCGGTGGACTTGGCGTACCGCTTGCTCAGGTCCGTGATCTCAAGCGGCACGTCGGCCAGCGCGGGGTCGGGCGGCGGGGCCGTGGTGCGGCGGCGGGCGGTCAGCAGCAGGGCCGCGGCGACCGCGGCTCCGGCCAGGGGCGCCCACCAGACCCAGGCGGGCAGCCCGGCCACCTGGCCGCTCCCGCCGAGGGCCGTGGGCACCTCCAGGTCGCCCTTGAGGGAGACGGTGTACGTGGCGGGAGCGGCCGGTGAGGCGTAACCCAGGTCGGTGGAGGACAGGACCAGGCGCAGCCGGTGGCCGCTCTCGATCTCGTGGTCGACGGCCGGCAGGGTGATCTTCACGTCCTCGCCGGCTCCGGCGTTCTCCACCCTGACGGGCGTGACCAGTTGGGAGGGGAGCACCCGCTGGGTGCCGCCGGGGCCGACGTCGTACACCTTGGCGAAGAGCACGGCCTCGTCGCTGGTGGACTCCACGTGGACGGTCGCGGTCGGCGAGCCGGTGATCTGCAGGTCCTCCCGGACGGGCGCCGACTCGAAGGCGGCGTACTGGCCGGGGAAGTCCAGCGAGACACCGAGGCCGAGCGAGGAGAGTTGGGACAGGCCGCCGGAGCCGCCGATTCCGGGCAGGGCGGAGACGGCGGGCGGGCTGGCGCCGGCCGGGTTGTCGAAGCTCTGCTCGCGTCCGCGGAGTCCGATCGGGCGGAGCTCGCCCGCCAGGCCGGGGTAGGAGTCTGCGCTGACGCCCTCCAGGCGGGGTTCACCGTCGCCGCTGCCGGAGCCGAGGGTGCGGCTGACGCGGAACGCGGGGCCGGTGGCGGCCGACTCGTCGCCCTTCAGATAGCGGTCGAACCACGCCCCGACGCGGGCCTCGACCCGGTCCGTCTCCAGGTCGCCGCCGTCGTGGCCGCCCGCGATCCAGTCGACGTCGACGGGGGCGCCGTTGGCGCGGATCGCCTTGGCGGCGGCGTCGGCCTGGCCGAGCGGGAAGAGGGAGTCGGTCTGGCCCTGCATCAGGAGCGTGGGCACGTCGATGCGGTCGCCGACGGCCTGCGGGCTGCGCTCCTCGAGGAGCTTCACCGCCTCCGCGTCCGGCGTCCCGCTCTCGGCGACGCGCTGGTACATCCGGCAGAGTCCGGCCTCGAGCTCCTCGCAGCCGCCGCCCAGGTTGACGAAGATGCCGGCCCACAGCTTCTTGAAGACGCCGTTCGGGAAGAGGGCGTCCGCGAGGTTCCAGTACGTGATGGCGGGGGCGATCGCGTCGACCCGCTTGTCGTGCCCGGCGGCCAGCAGCGCGACCGCGCCGCCGTAGGAGCCGCCGGCCATGCCCACGCGCGGGTCGCCCTTCTCGTCCAGCCGGACCTGCGGCTGCTGCGCCAGCCAGTCGATCAGCCGGGACACGTCGGCGACCTCGCCGTCCGGGGCGTTCAGCCCGATCTTCCCGGTGGACTCGCCGAAGCCGCGCGCCGACCAGGTCAGGACCGCGTACCCGTCCCGTGCGAGGCTCTCCGCCTGCTCCCGTACGTCGGCCTTGCTGCCGCCGAAGCCGTGCGCGAGCAGGACGGCCGGGCGGGGGCCGCCGGAGCCCGCGGTGAAGTAGGAGGTGTCCAGGCGCACCCCGTCGCCCGCGGCCATCACCCGGTCGGCGCGGTGCACCGGGGGCGGGTCGTCACCGGCGACGGCCGTCCATGTCCCGGCGCCGGCGAGTACGACGACGGCGGCCGCGGCGGCGAGCAACCGCCGGGGCCCCCGTAGCAGCCCTCGCACGCGGGGCAGTCGAAGATCCATGCGTCAACGGTACGGGCCGCCGCCGACATCGGGGGCAGCCCGCGGGCTGAACCACCGCCCCTCCCACGGAGGTACGGCGCCGGTGCCGTGTACCACGGGCGCGGTAGGCCGGGTTGAGCGCCGGGTGGGCTCCCGGGGCCGAGGGCCGGTCACGGAGGGGCGCCCCCCGGGGACCGACGACTGGTCACGGACGGACGGCCACCGGCACCGACGACCAGCCACGGGCAGACGGCCCGGCAACCGACGACTGGTCACGGACAGACGGCCCGGCAACCGACGACCGATCACGGACGGACGGCCACCCGCACCGACGACCAGCCACGGACAGACGGCCCGGCAACCGACGACCGGTCACGGACGGGCGGGTTCGCGGACGTCGTCCGGGAGGGTCACCAGCCAGCGGGTGTCGCGGCGGGGGCGCAGGTACAGGGCCCAGTAAAGGGTGGCGACGGCGGTGATGCCGCCGGTCCACAGCAGGTGGCTCACCTCCTGCTGGGTCAGGATGTAGGCGAGGACGGCGATCAGCAGGACCGGCATCGCGGGCCACAGGGGCATGCGCCAGGCGTGCGCGTGCCGGTGGGAGCCCCGGCGGGCGAGCAGGGCGGCGACCGCGACGAGCAGGTACATGCCCGTGACGGAGACGCCCGTCACGCCGTACAGGGTGTCCAGGTCGACGAAGCACAGCAGGGCGCCGGGCACGCCGACGGCGAGGGTGGCGACCCACGGGGAGCCGAACCGGCCGAGCTTGGCGAAGAGGGCGTTCACCGGCTCGGGCCAGGCCTTGTCGCGGGCGGAGGCGAACAGGACGCGCGAGTTCTGGATGACCATCACGATGCCCGCGTTGACGATGGCGAGGGCCACGCAGAGGCTGACGAAGGTGCCGACGGCGGAGTTGGACCAGGCGGTGACCATGGCGCCGATGTCGCCGCCGGTCAGCTCCGCGAGGTCGGAGGCGCCGAGGGTGATGGCGACGACCGGGACCAGGATGATCACGGCGGAGATGCCGAGGGTGGCGAGCACCGTGCGGGCGACGTTGCGGCGCGGGTTCTCCAGCTCCTCGGAGAGGTAGACGGCGGTGGAGAAGCCCTGGGTGACGAACAGGGCGATGGCGAGCCCGGAGACGACCAGCATGGCCGTCACGGGGTCCGCGCCGCCGTCCGTGCCGGCCACCTCCATGGCGGCGAGGCTGCCCGGGCCGCGCTCGGCGTGGGCGAAGCCCAGCACCGCGACGACGGCGGCGGCGATGACCTCCAGGACCAGGAAGACGCCGGTGATCCAGGCGTTGGCGCGCAGGTCGAGCAGGCCGGCGAGGGTGGCGAGCACCATGACGCCGGCGCCCGCGAGGGACGGGTCGAGGTGCACGACCGGTTCGAGGTAGTCGGCGGTGCCCATCGCGATCACCGGCGGCACGATCATGACGACCAGCAGGGACAGGACGAAGACCAGCCAGCCCGCCAGCCGCCCCGCCATCGTCGACACCATGGCGTACTCGCCGCCCGCGCTGGGGATGAGGGTGCCCAGCTCCGAGTAGCAGAACGCCACGGCGATACAGAGCAGGGAGCCGATGGCGATGGTCAGGGCGGTGGCGGTGCCGAGCGAGCCGAACAGGTCGGGGACGACCACGAACAGCGTGGAGGCTGGGGTCACGCACGAGAGCGTCAGGAGAGTACCGCCGACGACCCCGATGGAACGCTTGAGCGTCCGGGACTCCGGGAGCTCCGGACGGTTCGAGGGGCCCGGGAGGCCCGTGGGGTCCGGGAGGCCCATTGGGTCCGGTGGCGCCGCGGCGTCGGTCTCGGCGGGGCGGAGCGTGTCGGTCATGGAGCGGTTCCGATCGACTCGTGCGACGTGGTTCGGGCGGGAGCGCTATCGCCTCCGGCGGCTTGGTCGTACGTCGTTCTCGTCCGCTCCCGACACCAGATGGAATCCCAACGAAAACCGGCGCGTCAATGGCTGTTTACCTACGGAATTCGTCGCCGCAGGGCGGATTCACGCTGGAAAACAGCGTCAGCCGCCCATCCACAGAGGCTTCTTGAGGCGTACGGGAACCGTAGGGAACGAGGCGAGAAAACCTTCCGCCGTCCGGTATCCGGACCCTGTCGGTGGGGCCCGGTAGAGTCCTGGGCACAGGTGAAACACAGGAACACGGCAACGGGTGGGGACTCATGAAGCTGACATACACCGCCGCCTGGGTGGGGCTGACGGCGGCCGCGATGGTCGCGGCGACCGCGTGCGGCTCGGAGGGCGCCAAGACCGCCGCCGAGACCGCCGACCAGGCGGCCGACAAGGCCGTGGGCAAAGCGGACACGATCATGGCGGCGCTCTCGCGGGCCACCGACCGGACCGAGGAGGTGGGCTCCGCCGAGGTCAGGACGACGACCGACCTGGGCACCGGTGAGCCGATCGCCATGGACGGCACGTACTCCTGGGGCGACGGCTACGCCCTCGACGTCAAGATGGACGCCGAGGCCGCCCAGATGCAGGAGCTCACGGACTCTCCGACCGTGCGCACCCTGTTCGTGGACGGCGCCTACTACTACGACATCGACCCCCAGCCCGCCGGCCCGCTCGCGGGCAAGGAGTGGATGAAGATCGACGGGTCGGCCGTGTTCGGCGAGTCGGGTGCCGCCGCGATGAGCGGGGGCGGCGGCGGTGGCAGCCCGGCGGACTCCATGAAGGGCCTCAAGTACGCGAGCGACGTCGAGGACCTCGGCAAGGAGACCGTCAACGGCAAGTCCACGACCCACTACCGGGCCGTGCTCGACCAGGAGGACATGGGCAAGTTCAAGGAGGCCTTCAGCGGCGCCGACAGCCTGCTCAACTCGGCCACCGGCAGCTCGATCACCATGGACATCTGGGTGGGCGACAAGGACCTGCCGGTGCGCCTGAAGCAGGAGTTCGGCGCCATGGAGGTCACCATGGACTTCGACAAGTTCGGCGCCACCAAGGAGATCGTGGCCCCGCCGGCCGAGCAGACCGGCGACCTCACGGAGGAAGTCAAGAACTCCGGCGTGCAGCAGGGCTGAGCCCTCGTACGACGGAGCCCCCGCCCCCCCACCCGGTGCGGTGGGGGGACGGGGGCTCCGCGCGTGTTGGCGGCAGCGCCTCAGTGGTTGCGCGGGAAGCCCAGGTCCACGCCCGCCGGGGCGTCGGCCGGATCGGGCCAGCGGGTGGTGACGACCTTGCCGCGGGTGTAGAAGTGCGTGCCGTCGTTGCCGTAGATGTGGTGGTCGCCGAAGAGCGAGTCCTTCCAGCCGCCGAAGGAGTGGTAGCCGACGGGGACCGGGATCGGCACGTTCACGCCGACCATGCCGGCCTCGACCTCGAGTTGGAAGCGGCGGGCCGCACCGCCGTCCCGGGTGAAGATCGCGGTGCCGTTGCCGAAGGGGGAGGCGTTGATCAGCGCCACGCCCTCCTCGTAGGTCTCGGCGCGCAGCACGCACAGTACCGGGCCGAAGATCTCGTCCCGGTAGGCCTTCGCCGTGACCGGCACCCGGTCCAGCAGGGAGATGCCGATCCAGTGGCCGTCCTCGTGGCCGTCGACCGTGTACCCGGTGCCGTCCAGGACGACCTCGCAGCCCTCGGCAGCCGCGCCCTCGACGTAGGACGCCACCTTGTCCCGGTGTGCCTTGGTGATCAGCGGGCCCATCTCGGAGGTCGGGTCGCCGCCGGGGCCGATCTTGATCTTCTCGGCACGCTCGCGGATCTTCTCCACCAGTTCGTCGCCGACGGCGCCGACGGCGACGACCGCGGAGATCGCCATGCAGCGCTCGCCGGCCGAGCCGTAGGCCGCGGAGACGGCAGCGTCGGCCGCCGCGTCGAGGTCGGCGTCCGGGAGGACCAGCATGTGGTTCTTGGCGCCGCCGAGGGCCTGGACGCGCTTGCCGTTGGCGGAGGCGGTGGTGTGGATGTAGCGGGCGATCGGGGTCGAGCCGACGAACGAGACCGCCTTGACGTCCGGGTGCTCCAGGAGCCGGTCCACGGCCACCTTGTCGCCGTGCACGACGTTGAAGACGCCGTCCGGCAGTCCTGCCTCGGCGAGCAGCTCGGCGATCTTCACGGCCGCCGACGGGTCCTTCTCGCTCGGCTTGAGCACGAAGGTGTTGCCGCAGGCGATGGCGAGGGGGAACATCCACAGCGGCACCATCGCCGGGAAGTTGAACGGCGTGATGCCGGCGACCACACCGAGCGGCTGCCGGATCGAGGCCACGTCGACGCGGGTGGCGACCTCGGTGGACAGCTCGCCCTTGAGCTGCACGTTGATGCCGCAGGCCAGGTCGACGATCTCCAGGCCGCGCGCGACCTCACCGAGGGCGTCGGAGTGCACCTTGCCGTGCTCGGCGGTGATCAGCTCGGCGATCTCGTCGCGGTGCGCGTCCAGCAGCGCCCGGAACTTGAAGAGGACCGAGGTGCGCTGCGCCAGCGAGGACTGACCCCAGGCCAGGTACGCCTCCTTGGCGGCGGCGACCGCGGCGTCCACCTCGTCCACGGAGGCGAAGGCGACCTTCGTGGTGATCGCGCCGGTCGCCGGGTTCGTCACCGGCCCGTACGTGCCCGACGCGCCTTCGGCGGTCTTGCCGCCGATCCAGTGGTTGACGATGTTCGTCATGACCGAGAACTCCTTCACAGATGGCGGCGACGGATGGAGACGTGCCGTTGGTCCAGCTCACGGACCGTGACCGGCGACGATCGGGTCGCGGTGACGGCCATGAGTCCATCCCAGCAGCCGGGCGCTCCACACGCGCCCGACACTGTGTCTGCGGTTTGGGCGTCCGCGTAGACACGTGGGGCAGTGTCGGCGGCCCGCCCGGCGACGGGACGCGGGAACCTCCGGCGCGGGGCCGGTGCGAGCGGGGAGTCGGCGCTCGGACTTCGCTCCTGCCAGGGCGAAGCGGCCTTCCCGCGCCGGAGGCGTCTGGTGGGGGAACCGGCGGTGGCGGGAGCGGACCGCCGCGGCCACCCGGCGATCGGGTCGTGCGCCATCGCGTTCCCCTTCGTGCCCGTCGTTGCGTGCCCGTCGTTGCGTACCCGCCGTTGTGTACCCGCCGTTGTGTCTCCCCCGGTTTCTAGCCCCGCGCGCGCGGCCTGTCAATGGTTTGTCCGGACATTCGGACGACATGGCGGCCCGTACGGCGGACGGCATGCTCCGGCTGGCGGTACACCCGGCCGCCCGGGACTCCCCCGGCCGCCGAAGTCAACGCGCCGCGCCCGGACTCGGGCGTGGGTCTGTGCGGCACTCGTGTCACAAAGACGCGCTTCCTGTCACGTCTGTCACGCGCACACGGGTCTTCCGTCACACGCGGGAACGACCCCTGACCGCTCGCACTCCACGTCGTTCACCCGGCACAGGCTTGGTGATCGCCAGCGCAGCACCCGGCTCCCCCCGGCGGCCGTCCCCGGTCGCCGCCGCGGTGCGCGCGGGGAGGTGCGACTTGTGACCGACCGAAGGCTCTGGTCCTACAAGGACATCGCGGCCCACATCCGGGTGCAGCCGGACACCGTGCGGTCGTACCGCAAGCACGGGCTGCTGCCCCTGCCCGACCACGTGGAGGGCGGAAAACCGTACTGGTACGCCGACACGGTCCGGGCCTGGGTGGCGTCCCGGCCACGCAACCGCGACCGGCGGCACGACTGAAGGGCGGCCGCCGCCCCCTCCTCAGTACGAAAACCATTCCGTGCCCCGCGGTCACGTGGGGCACGCTCTCGTCCATGGACTTCTCCGTGAAACCCGTTCTGACCGGCGACAGAACCGTACTGCGGCCGTTCACCGAGGCCGACGCCGAGCGCATGTGGGAGATCGTCAACGACCCCGAGGTCCGGCGCTTCACCGGCTCGCCGGGGCGCGAGCTCACCCCCAAGCTGCTGCGTGCCTGGTACGGCTCCCGAGGCGCGCAGTCCGACCGGCTCGACCTGGCCGTCACCGATCCCGCCGACGGCGAACTCCTCGGCGAGGTGGTGCTGCACGACTGGGACCCGGAGAACCGGTCCTGCACCTTCCGCACGCTGATCGGCGCGCGGGGCCGCGGCCGGGGCATCGGCACCGAGGCGACCCGGCTGATCGTGGGGTACGGCTTCGACGAGGTCGGTCTGCACCGCGTCCAGTTGGACGCCTACGGCTACAACCACCGGGCCCTGCGGGTCTACGAGAAGGCCGGGTTCGTGGTGGAGGGCGTCCGGCGTGCGGTGGAGTGGCGCGACGGGGCGTGGGTGGACGAGGTGCTGATGGCCGTCCTCGACCACGAGTGGGCCGCCCACCGCGGGCACCCGCAGACCGCCGGCACCCACCGCGGGCACGCGCAGACCGCCGACATCCACCTCGGGCACACGCAGACCGCCGGCACCCGCCCCGGGGCCGGCGTCACGGCTCGATGACCGTCACCCCCGCGCCCGGCGCCGTCCCCATGGCGGCCAGGGCGGCCGGGACCGCGTCCAGCCCGATCGTGGACGTCACCAGCAGGTCGGGACGGAGCGCCCCGGTGCGGACCAGCTCCAGCATCGGCGCGTAGGTGTGCGCGGCCATCCCGTGGCTGCCGAGGAGTTCCAGCTCCAGGGCGACGGCGCGGGCCATCGGCACCGGCGTGGTGCCGTCCGACGAGGGCAGCAGGCCCACCTGGACGTGCCGGCCGCGGCGGCGCAGGCCGTTCACGGACGCGGCGCAGGTGACGGGCGAGCCGAGGGCGTCGAGGGAGAGGTGGGCGCCGCCGCCGGTGAGGTCGCGGACCGCCGCGGCCGTGTCCGGCGTCCGGGTCGCGTCCACGCACTCCGCCGCGCCGAACGCGCGCGCCAGTTCCAGCGCCCGGGGCGACACGTCCACGGCGACGACCCGCGCGCCCGAGGCCGCCGCGATCATCACCGCCGACAGGCCGACGCCGCCGCACCCGTGCACCGCGACCCACTCCCCCGCCGCGAGGCGCCCCTGCTGCGCCACGGCCCGGAACGCCGTGGCGAAACGGCAGCCCAGCGAGGCGGCCGTCGCGTACGTCATGTCCTCGGGTACGGCGACGAGGTTGACGTCGGCGTGGTCGAGCGCGACGTACCGGGCGAAGGAACCCCAGTGGGTGAAGCCGGGCTGGGTCTGCCGCTCGCACACCTGCTGGTCGCCCGCCGCACACGCCCCGCAGCTCCCGCAGGCGCAGACGAAGGGCACGGTCACCCGGTCGCCGGGCCGCCACCCGGCCACCCGGTCGCCGGCCGCCTCGACGACTCCGGCCAGTTCGTGCCCCGGTACGTGCGGCAGCGTGATGTCCGGGTCGTGGCCCTGCCAGCCGTGCCAGTCACTGCGGCACAGCCCGGTGGCCTCGACGCGGACCACGACCCCGTGCGGCGCGGGCTCCGGGTCGGCCACCTCCCGTACCTCGGCGGGCTCCCCGAACCGCTCGAACACGACCGCGCGCATCCGTCACCCCCACTTCCGCCCCGGTCCGTACCGGCGCTCCCGCTTCCCGTCACACTTCTCACGGCAGGCTATGCGGGACTCATACCCCCTAGGGGTACAGTGGGGGGTGAGTGGTCCACGCAGGATCACGGGTACCCGCCATGAACGCCCCGACGAGGAGTAACGACATGACCGCCCAGACCGATACCCAGGGCTCCGTCACCACCGTCTACAAGGTGAGCGGAATGAGCTGTGGACACTGTGAGGGCGCCGTCTCCGGCGAGATCTCCGAGATCGCGGGCGTCGGCTCGGTGCGGGCCGTCGCCTCGAGCGGCGAGGTCACCGTCGTCTCCGAGGCGCCCCTGGACGACGAGGCCGTACGCGCCGCCGTGGACGAGGCGGGCTACGAGCTGGTCGGCCGGGCCTGAGCCACCGCGGCCCAGCGGCCACAGCGCCCACGCAGCACCCACTGCCCCTCCGACCGGGCCGCGCGCGGTCCGGTCGGCCTCCTGGAGTCCGGACCATGACCAGCACCACCGCGTCCAAGCCCACCGCGTCGAGCACCACCCCCTCCGACACCGCGCCCGAGACCGCCGAGGTCGAGCTGCTCATCGGCGGCATGACCTGCGCCTCCTGCGCGGCCCGCGTGGAGAAGAAGCTCAACCGCATGGACGGCGTCACCGCCACGGTGAACTACGCGACGGAGAAGGCCCGGATCACCCATCCGGTGACCACCGGGGTCGCCGATCTGATCGCCACCGTCGTCAGGACCGGGTACACCGCCGAGGAGCCCGCGCCGCCGCCGGAGCCGGCCGCCGGCACGGAGGAACCCCGGGCGGAGGACGCCGACCCCGAGCTGACGGCTCTGCGTCAACGCCTCGTCGTCTCCGTCCTCCTCGCCGCCCCCGTCGTGCTGCTCGCGATGGTCCCGGCGCTCCAGTTCGACAACTGGCAGTGGCTCTCGCTGACCCTGGCCGCACCCGTCGTCGTCTGGGGCGGCCTCCCCTTCCACCGCGCCGCCTGGACGAACCTCAGGCACGGCGCGGCCACCATGGACACGCTGGTCTCGCTCGGCACCCTCGCGGCGTTCGGCTGGTCGCTGTGGGCGCTGTTCTTCGGGGACGCGGGCATGCCGGGCATGCGGCACGGCTTCGACCTCACCGTCTCCCGTACGGACGGGGCCTCGGCGATCTACCTGGAGGCCGCCGCCGGAGTCACCGCCTTCCTCCTGCTCGGCCGCTGGCTGGAGGCCCGCTCCAAGCGCCGCGCCGGCGCCGCGCTGCGGGCGCTGATGGAACTGGGCGCCAGGGACGTCGCGGTGGTGCGGGACGGCCGGGAGGTGCGGATACCGGTGGCCGGGCTGACGGTCGGCGACCGGTTCGTCGTACGGCCCGGCGAGAAGGTCGCCACCGACGGCACGGTGGTCGAGGGCGCCTCGGCCGTGGACGCCTCGATGCTGACCGGCGAGTCCGTGCCGGTGGACGTGGGCGTCGGCGACACCGTCACCGGCGCCACGGTCAACGCCGGCGGCCGGCTGGTCGTCGAGGCCACCCGGGTCGGCGCCGACACGCAGCTCGCCCGGATGGCGCGACTGGTCGAGGACGCGCAGAGCGGCAAGGCCGAGGTGCAGCGCCTCGCCGACCGGATCTCCGGCGTCTTCGTGCCCGTCGTGCTGCTGATCGCGGTCGCGACCTTCGGCGGGTGGCTGGGCGCCACCGGTGACACCGTCGCCGCGTTCACCGCCGCCGTCGCCGTACTGATCATCGCCTGCCCGTGCGCGCTGGGCCTGGCCACGCCGACCGCGCTGATGGTCGGCACGGGCCGCGGCGCCCAGCTCGGCATCCTCATCAAGGGCCCCGAGGTCCTGGAGTCCACGCGGCGCGTGGACACGGTCGTGCTGGACAAGACCGGCACCGTCACCACCGGCCGCATGACCCTGCACGAGGTGTACGCCGCCGAGGGCACCGACGCGGAGGAACTGCTGCGGCTCGCGGGCGCCGTCGAGCACGCCTCCGAGCACCCCGTGGCCCGCGCGATCGCGGCCGGTGCCGGGGAACGGGTCGGCACGCTGCCCGGCGTCGAGGGATTCACCAACGTTCCCGGGCGTGGCGTACGCGGGCGCGTGGAGGGCCGCGAGGTGGCCGTGGGGCGCCTCTACGACGCCCTGCCGCCCGAGGTGTCCCGCGCCGCGGACGAGGCCGGGAGGGGCGGCCGTACCGCCGTCGTGGTCGGGTGGGACGGGACGGCGCGCGGGGTCGTCACCGTGGCCGACACGGTCAAGGAGACCAGCGCCGAGGCGGTGGCCGAGCTGCGCCGGCTGGGCCTCACCCCCGTGCTGCTGACCGGCGACAACCGGCGCGTGGCCGAGTCGGTCGCGAAGACCGTCGGCATCGACGAGGTGATCGCCGAGGTGCTGCCCGAGGACAAGGTCGCCGTGGTGGAGCGGCTGCGGGCCGGCGGCCGTGCGGTCGCCATGGTCGGGGACGGCGTCAACGACGCCGCCGCGCTCGCCACCGCCGATCTGGGTCTGGCGATGGGCACGGGCACCGACGCGGCGATCGAGGCGGGCGACCTGACGCTGGTGCGCGGGGACCTGCGGGTGGCCGCGGACGCGATCCGGCTGTCCCGGCGCACCCTCTCCACGATCAAGGGCAATCTCGTGTGGGCCTTCGGCTACAACGTGGCCGCGCTGCCGCTGGCCGCCGCGGGGATGCTGAACCCGATGATCGCGGGGGCGGCGATGGCCTTCTCCTCGGTGTTCGTGGTCACCAACAGCCTCAGGCTGCGGGCCTTTCGCTGAGCCCGCGTTTCACGCAGGTCGGGGGGCGGTGCCTCTGGAGTCCAGCACTCACCTCACATAAGCTCTTCACAAGGCTCGCGCATCTTCCTTACGCTTGGGTCCCGTTCGACGTATCGGGGCCCTTGCGCACCTAAGGGACATATGCAAGAGACGCAGATCACAGTGATGCGAACGTAACCATCGAAGGGGTTCGAAGGTCTAAGTTGGCGATGTCAGGCAGCGTCTTGGGGGGCGCCACCTGGCATCTGGGGATGTCTTGGGGGACTTTCCCAGAGCTGCGTTGCCGGGACACGTACACCGGGAAGCTTTGAGCGGCCCTCCCGGGCGTGCGCTGTCCCGGCAGACCGCACGACAGGCGGGACACGCACAACAGGCGTGACAGGCATGACAGGCACGGCGGGTGCTCCCCGTTGTGCCCAGTACAGCGATTCAGGCGCTGTCCTCACAGACGCCCGGCCGGATCCCGTGGGGGGAATCCGTACCGGGACATGGGAAGGCGCCCTGGTTCGTCGGCCCGTGGGGGGACCGGCGCCAGGGCGCCTTCTGCTGTCCGCGGCGCCCTCGCCCGCGGCCCGCGCCCGCCTCCGGGCACGGAAAAGTCCCGTACCACTCGGGGCGGCACGGGACTCCTCTGGCGCGCTGCGGGGGTGCCTGGCGGCTCAGCGCTCCTCTACGGGCACGAAGTCGCGCTCGACGACGCCCGTGTAGATCTGGCGCGGGCGGCCGATGCGGGAGCCCGGCTCCTTGATCATCTCGTGCCACTGGGCGATCCAGCCCGGCAGCCGGCCGAGGGCGAACAGGACCGTGAACATCTCGGTCGGGAAGCCCATGGCCCGGTAGATCAGGCCGGTGTAGAAGTCCACGTTCGGGTAGAGGCTGCGCGAGACGAAGTAGTCGTCGGAGAGCGCGTGCTCCTCCAGCTTCAGGGCGATGTCCAGCAGCTCGTCGGACTTGCCGAGGGCGGAGAGCACATCGTGCGCGGCGGCCTTGATGATCTTGGCGCGCGGGTCGAAGTTCTTGTAGACCCGGTGGCCGAAGCCCATCAGGCGGACGCCGTCCTCCTTGTTCTTCACCTTGCGGATGAAGGAGTCGACGTCACCGCCGGAGTCGCGGATGCCCTCCAGCATCTCCAGCACCGACTGGTTGGCGCCGCCGTGCAGCGGGCCCCACAGCGCGTTGATGCCGGCGGAGATCGAGGCGAACATGTTCGCCTGCGAGGAGCCGACCAGGCGGACCGTGGAGGTCGAGCAGTTCTGCTCGTGGTCCGCGTGCAGGATCAGCAGCTTGTCCAGGGCGGCGACGACCGTCGGGTCGAGGTCGTACTCCTGCGCCGGGACCGAGAACGTCATGCGCAGGAAGTTCTCGACGTAGCCGAGGTCGTTGCGCGGGTAGACGAACGGGTGGCCGATCGACTTCTTGTACGCGTAGGCCGCGATCGTCGGAAGCTTCGCGAGCAGCCGGATCGTGGAGAGGTTGCGCTGGCGCTCGTCGAACGGGTTGTGGCTGTCCTGGTAGAACGTCGACAGCGCCGAGACGACCGACGACAGCATGGCCATCGGGTGGGCGTCGCGCGGGAAGCCCTTGTAGAAGTTCTTGACGTCCTCGTGCAGCAGGGTGTGCTGCGTGATCTCGTTCTTGAACGCGGTGAGCTCGTCGACCGTCGGCAGCTCGCCGTTGATCAGCAGGTAGGCGACCTCCACGAAGGAGGAGCGCTCGGCCAACTGCTCGATCGGGTAGCCGCGGTACCGGAGGATGCCCGCCTCGCCGTCCAGATACGTAATGGCGGATTTGTAGGCGGCGGTGTTGCCGTAACCGCTGTCCAGCGTCACCAGACCGGTCTGGGCGCGGAGCTTCCCGATGTCGAAGCCCTTGTCGCCGACGGTGCTGTCGATCACCGGGTAGGTGTACTCGCCGTCGCCGTACCGCAGTACTACAGAGTTGTCGCTCACGTCTTCCCTCACCGACGTAGTGCCTCATCTTCGAGGTGCCCTGACTGTCTCTACCATCCCCCACTTGGCTCAGGAGAGTGCACTCGGGGTCGACCATCGGGCCTATTGGCGGCACTCAGTGCCGCCAACTTGCTCATCCTGCCCCCTCTCCCTCCCATCCGGAAGTGCTCTGTGACCTTTGCGACTCGTTTGATCGATCATTTTTTTCACACGGGTCAAGAGGTTTACCGGGAGGTTGCGGATCAGGAACCCGCCAGCCGGAAGTCGAGCGCCGTGCAGCGCCGACCTGCCGAGACCGTGCGCACCGCCTGTCCGATCGCCTTGCGGGAGCCGACGAGGACGACCAGTTGCTTGGCCCGGGTGACCGCCGTGTACAGCAGGTTCCGCTGGAGCATCATCCAGGCGCCGGTCGTCACGGGGATCACCACCGCCGGGTACTCGCTGCCCTGGGAGCGGTGGATGGTCACCGCGTAGGCGTGGGCCAGTTCGTCCAGTTCGTCGAATTCGTACGGAACCTCCTCGTCCTCGTCCGTCAGCACGGTGAGGCGCTGGTCCACCGGGTCGAGCGAGGTGACCACGCCGACGGTGCCGTTGAAGACGCCGTTCTCACCCTTCTCGTAATTGTTGCGAATCTGGGTGACCTTGTCGCCGACCCGGAAGACCCGGCCGCCGAACCGCTTCTCCGGCACGTCCGGGCGTCCCGGGGTGACGGCCTGCTGGAGCAGCCCGTTCAGCGCGCCGGCGCCGGCGGGTCCCCGGTGCATGGGGGCGAGCACCTGCACGTCCCGGCGCGGGTCGAGTCCGAACTTCGCGGGGATGCGCCGGGCGGCGACGTCCACCGTGAGCCGCCCCGCCTCCTCGGTCTCGTCCTCGACGAAGAGGAAGAAGTCCTTCATGCCGTCGGTGAGCGGGTGCTGACCGGCGTTGATCCGGTGCGCGTTCGTCACGACCCCCGACTCCTGGGCCTGCCGGAAGACCCGGGTGAGGCGGACGGCGGGGACGGGGCTGCCGGGGGCCAGCAGGTCTCTCAGCACCTCCCCCGCGCCGACGCTGGGCAACTGGTCGACGTCCCCGACGAAGAGCAGGTGGGCGCCCGGGGGAACGGCCTTGACCAGCTTGTTGGCGAGGAGCAGATCGAGCATGGAGGCCTCGTCGACCACGACGAGGTCGGCGTCGAGCGGCCGGTCCCGGTCGTAGGCGGCGTCGCCGCCGGGCTTGAGCTCCAGCAGGCGGTGGACCGTGGAGGCCTCGGCACCGGTCAGCTCGGCGAGGCGCTTGGCGGCCCGCCCGGTCGGCGCGGCGAGCACCACCTTCGCCTTCTTCGCGCGGGCCAGCTCGACGATGGACCTGACGGTGAACGACTTGCCGCAGCCCGGCCCGCCGGTGAGGACGGCGACCTTCTCGGTGAGCGCGAGCCTGACCGCGGCTTCCTGCTCGGGGGCGAGGTCGGCGCCGGTGCGGGTCTTGAGCCAGCCCAGCGCCTTGTCCCACGGCGCGTCCCCGAAGGCCGGCATCCGGTCCTCGTCGGTACGCAGGAGCCGCCGCAGTTGCGCGGAGAGCGCCAGCTCGGCGCGGTGGAAGGGGACCAGGTAGACGGCGGTGACGGGGTCGCCGCCCTGCGGGTCGGGGACCTTCTCGCGTACGACGCCGGGGTCCTCGCCCTCCTCCGGCTCGGCGGCCAGCTCGCCGAGGCACTCGATGACCAGCCCGGTGTCCACCTGGAGCAGCTTCACCGCGTCGGCGATCAGCTTCTCCTCGGGGAGGTAGCAGTGCCCCTGGTCGGTGGCCTGCGACAACGCGTACTGCAGACCCGCCTTCACCCGGTCCGGGCTGTCGTGCGGGATGCCGACGGACTGGGCGATCTTGTCGGCGGTGAGGAAGCCGATGCCCCAGACGTCGGACGCCAGCCGGTAGGGCTGGTTCTTCACGACGGAGATCGAGGCGTCGCCGTACTTCTTGTAGATGCGCACGGCGATGGAGGTGGACACCTCGACGGTCTGGAGGAAGAGCATGACCTCCTTGATCGCCTTCTGCTCGTCCCACGCGTCGGCGATCTTCTTCGTCCGCTTGGGGCCGAGGCCGGGGACCTCGATGAGCCGCTTGGGCTCCTCCTCGATGACGGTCAGGGTGTCGATGCCGAAGTGCTGCGTGATGCGGTCGGCGAAGATCGGACCGATGCCCTTGACCAGACCGGAGCCGAGGTAGCGCCGGATGCCCTGGACCGTGGCGGGCAGCACGGTCGTGTAGTTCTCGACGTGGAACTGCTTGCCGTACTGGGGGTGGGACCCCCAGCGGCCCTCCATCCGCAGGGACTCCCCCACCTGGGCACCCAGCAGCGCGCCGACGACGGTCAGCAGGTCACCGGCGCCCCTGCCGGTGTCGACGCGGGCGACCGTGTAGCCGTTCTCCTCGTTGGCGTACGTGATGCGCTCCAGGACGCCTTCGAGGACGGCGAGGCGGCGTTCACCGGGGGCCGCCGCGGGCTGGTTGGACATGATCCGACGGTACCGGTGGGGACTGACAGGGGGTGGCCGGGACCGGCTTCTCGGTACGCACGGGGCGTGGACCGATTCCGGAGGAGCGACGGCGTGCGTCACACCATGGGCCCGCAACACGATGACACTCACCGGCCAACTGTTGACCAGGCGCCCATATGAGCGGGCCGCGCACAACTCCGGGCCAACTGCTCACGTCGGGACCGGAGGGGCCGCGCACCGCCCGCGGTCGGCGGGGAGGCGTGGGTCCCTCAGCCGTTGAGCAGCCGCCAGGTGGTGAGGGCGAGTCCGGCCCGGATCAGGGCGGTGGGGTCGGTGAGTTCGAGGCCCAGGACTCTGCCCATCCGGTCGATTCTGCGGGCCACGCTGCTGTGGTGCAGGTGGAGAAGGTCGGCGGCCCGACGCAGGAAGCCGGTCGCGCAGTAGACGTCCAGCGTCTCCAGGTCCTCCGGGTGGCCGGCGAGCCGGGCGATCGCGGCCACGTCGGGGTTGGCGCGTGCGAGGTGCTCGGGCCCGCCCCCACCCGGCGGTGGCGCCGAGTAGCCGACGGCACCCCGAGCGTTCAGAGCCCGGCGAACAGCCCCGCGAGGGGGGCGGGGGTGCGGTCGGGGTCGAGGGCCTCGACGAGGACCCGGCCGTAGTGGATCTTGCGGCCCTTCTTGGTGCCGAAGAAGCGGCGTAGTTGCTGCTGGGCGGTGCGGTCGCGCTGGGCCGGCTGGCGCAGGAAGGTCTGGAGCGGGCGCAGGTCGCCCTCCGCCTCGACGAGTTCCGTCACCCGGGTCACGCCCAGCGCGCGGATGAGTTCGTCCTCCAGGTCGGCCGCGCAGACGAAGAGATCGTGCGGTGCGGCTCGCGCCCGCTCCAGGGCACGGACGTAGTAGCCCCGCTCCCGCTCGTCGCACAGTCCCGTGAGGCGGAGGTCCAGACCGGACGGCCCGAGGAGGGCGGCGAAGCGGCCGACGCTCATCGCGCCGCCCATCGGCAGGACGCAGATCCCCTCCGCCGCCGGGTCCCGGCCGTGCCGCGCGGCCAGCGCGTCGACCGCCGCCGCGTCGCTCGGCCCTTCGAGGAGGACGGCCGTGCGGACGGACAGCCGCCCGGCCAGCTCGCGTGCCGGGCCGCCGGGCGCACCGGCGGCCCACGCGGTGACCGCGTCCCGGAACGACCCCATGTCCGCCATGGGACGAGTCTGAGCCCTTCGCGGCCACAGCGGTAGGGATTTCCGCGCGGGCCCACGCGTCGGGGGCTACACGTCAGGACCCACGCGTCGAGGGCACACACGTCAAGGGCCCCATGTGGAGGGCCACACGTCAAGGGCCCACGCGTCGGGGCCCACACGTCAAGGACCCATACATAGGGGCCCACGCGTCAAGGCCCCCACGTCGAGGGTCATGCGTCGAGGCCCACAAGTCGAGGGCCACACGTCCAGGCCGCGTGCACGCGCCGACCCGCCAGTCGAGCCCGGCGGTACCGCCCGCGAGATGGTCCGGCACGGCCGGCCCTCGTCTCCGGCCTCAAAACGCTGCTGGAGACCGGCGACGCACTCCCGCCCACCAGTAGGGGACCGCCGGGGCGGCGCCCCGCTCAACGGCGCAGTGCCGTCTCCCGGCGCATGTGCGACAGCTTCTCGGGATTGCGGACGGCGTAGAGGCCGGTGATGCGGCCGTCGTCGAAACGCACCGCCACCACGGTGTCCAGCTCGCCGTCGAGCCGGAGGGTCAGGGCCGGGTAGCCGTTGACCTGGACCGGCCCCATCGACACCGTGGCGCTCTGCTTGAGCAGTCCGCCGACCAGGAAGCGGGCCACCTTGCCGGCCCCCGTGACGGGCCGCAGGACGGCCTGTTTGATGCCGCCTCCGTCGCCGAGCAGCACGACGTCCGGGGAGAGGATGTCGAGCAGGCCCTGCAGGTCACCCGTCTCCACCGCCCGCTGGAATGCCGCGAGCGCCTGCCTGGACTCGGTCGCCGAGACCACCCCGCGCGGCCGGCGTGCCGCGACGTGGGCGCGGGCCCGGTGCGCGATCTGCCGGACGGCGGCCGGGCTCTTCTCCACGGCCTCGGCGATCTCGTCGTAGCCGAGGTCGAACACCTCGCGCAGCACGAACACCGCCCGCTCGGTCGGCGTCAGCGTCTCCAGGACCAGCATCATCGCCATCGACACACTGTCGGCCAGCTCGACGTCCTCGGCCACGTCGGGAGTGGTGAGAAGCGGCTCGGGCAGCCAGGAGCCGACGTAGGACTCCTTGCGGCGGCCGAGCGTACGCAGCCGGTTCAGTGCCTGGCGGGTGGTGATCCGGACCAGGTACGCGCGCCGGTCGCGCACCGTGCCGAGGTCGACGTCAGCCCACCGCAGCCAGGTCTCCTGCAGGACGTCCTCGGCGTCGGCGGCCGAGCCGAGCAGCTCGTAGGCGACGGTGAAGAGCAGGTTGCGGTGGGCGACGAAGGCCTCGGTGGCGGGGTCCGTGCCGTCACCGCCGGCGGCGACGGCACGCCGGGTCGTGCCGTCCTGTGCGCGTGGGCTGGTCTCGCTGGTCACCGGCTTCTCCCGTTGCTCGACTCCGACGGTCTCCCGCGCACAGGACACCGGTCGCCGCCGGTCCGTGACACCCGGCGGCAGTGGCCCAGGTCACACCGCTCTCCCGTCACAGCGACCGGGCCGTCGGCATCTTGTGTTCGTCAGTGAGGCACCGAACACGAGGACGAGGACGAGGCCATGGACACCCGATTCAACCTGTTCGAGAACGAGATCGGCAGCAGGTTCGCCAAGCGATTCGCGGGCACCGCCATGGTGATCCACGGGTCGTCGCTGCCCAAGTCCACGCAGGAACTGATGTCGCTGCGCGCCAGCCAGATCAACGGCTGCGGCCACTGCGTCGACATGCACGTCAAGGAGGCCGCGGCCGCCGGTGAGAGCGCGGTCCGGCTCCATCTGGTCGCCGCCTGGCGCGAGTCCACGGTGTTCACCGAGGCCGAGCGGGCCGCGCTGGCGCTCGCCGAGGAGGGCACCCGGCTCGCCGACGCCCATCAGGGCGTGCCCGACGAGACGTGGGCGCGGGTGCGCAAGCACTACGACGACGACCAGATCGCCGCGCTGGTCTGCCTGGTCGCCCTGATCAACGCGGCCAACCGGCTGGCCGTGATCACGCACCAGCCGGGAGGCTCGTACGAGGCGGGGATGTTCGCCGCCGCGGTGGACTGACCCCCGGAACACTCCCCAAGGCGCCCGGCGGGCGACCGCTCTCCGGAAACGTGAAGCGTGAACACTTCGGGCCGGGGTGTTCACGCTTCGCGTCCCCCGCGCCCGGCCCCGGCCCGGCCCACTCCCTCCGGCCCACCCGGGTCACGATTACGTTTCGACGCCCTCGAACCCTCTTGCCAGCCACCCGTGTAATCGATTCCAATCCTCCCTGTAATCGATTCCACAAGGAGGTGGAACGGCGATGGCGAGTATCAAGGACGTCGCCGTCGAGGCGGGCGTCTCCGTCGCGACGGTCTCGCGCGTCCTCAACGGCCACCCGTCCGTCAGCCCGGGCGCCCGCACCCGCGTGCTGGCCGCCGTCGAGACGCTGGGCTACCGCCCGAACGCCGTCGCCCGGTCGCTGCGCACCGACCAGACCCGCACCCTCGGCCTGGTCATCAGCGACGTCATGAACCCGTACTTCACCGAGCTGGCCCGTTCCGTCGAGGAGGAGGCCCGCGCGCTCGGTTACAGCGTCATCATCGGCAACGCCGACGAGCGGCCCGACCTCCAGGACCACCACGTCACGACGCTGCTGGACCGGCGTATCGACGGGCTCCTCGTCTCCCCCACCGACGGCGGCTCGCCCAGGATGCTGGACGCCGCGCGGGCCGGCACGCCGATGGTCTTCGTCGACCGGTGGATCCCGGGCGTGGACGTGCCCGTGGTCCGGTCGGACGGGCGGGGCGCCGTCCGGGACCTCGTCGCCCACCTGTACGCCCTCGGCCACCGCCGGCTCGCCATCATCGCCGGGCCCGCCGCCACCACGACCGGACGCGAGCGCGTCGACGCCTTCCGCGAGGCGCTCGGCGCGTACGGGCTCCCCCTTCCCGACGCCTACATCGGCCAGGGCGACTTCCAGGCCGAGAGCGGACGCCGGGTCACCGAGGGCTTCCTCGACCTGCCCGAGCCGCCCGAGGTCGTCTTCGCCGCCGACAACCTGATGGCGCTCGGCGCGCTGGACGCCGTACGCGCGCGCGGGCTGCGCGTCCCCGAGGACATCGCGCTCGCCGCGTTCGACGACATCCGCTGGTTCGTGCACACCGATCCGCCCGTCACCGCGATCGCCCAGCCCACGGGCGACCTCGGCCGGGCCGCCGTGCGCGCGCTGGTCGACAGCATCGAGGGCCGGCCCGGCGAGTCCGTCACCCTTCCGGCGCGGCTCGTCGTGCGCCGGTCCTGCGGTGAGCCGGCTCCCCGGCACACCCCGTCGCCGTCGCCGTCGCCGTCGCCCCCGTCCCCGTCCCCGTCGCCGTCGCCGTCGCCGTCATCGCCACCCCCGTCCCCGTCCCCCGTACGAAGGAGTACGCCGTGAGCAGCCGCAGTCCGGACGAGTTGCTGCGCATCGAGGGCATCCGCAAGACCTTCCCCGGCGTGGTCGCGCTCGACAGCGTCGACTTCGACCTGCGCCAGGGTGAGGTGCACGTGCTCCTCGGTGAGAACGGCGCGGGCAAGAGCACCCTCATCAAGATGCTCTCCGGCGCCTACACGCCCGACGCCGGGCGGATCCTGGCCGGTGGTCAGGAGGTGCGCATCCACGGTGCGCAGGACTCCGAGCGCCTCGGGATCGCCACCATCTACCAGGAGTTCAACCTCGTTCCCGATCTGACGGTCGCCGAGAACATCTTCCTGGGACGCCAGCCCCGCCGCCTGGGGATGATCGACCGGAAGAAGATGGACGCCGACGCCGAGGTGCTGCTGAAGCGGGTCGGCGTGAACGTGTCGCCGCGGGCCCGGGTGCGTGAACTCGGTATCGCGCGGCTCCAGATGGTCGAGATCGCCAAGGCGCTCAGCCTGAACGCGCGTGTCCTCATCATGGACGAGCCCACCGCCGTGCTCACCTCCGAGGAGGTCGACAAGCTGTTCGCCATCGTGCGGCGGCTGCGCGAGGACGGTGTCGGGATCGTCTTCATCACCCACCACCTGGAGGAGATCGCCGCCCTCGGCGACCGGGTCACCGTCATCCGGGACGGACGCAGCGTAGGGCAGGTGCCCGCCGCCACGCCCGAGGACGAGCTGGTGCGGCTGATGGTCGGGCGGTCGATCGAGCAGCAGTACCCGCGTGAACGCGCCGACGCCGGTGCGGCGTTGCTCGAGGTCGAGGGGCTGACGCGGGACGGCGTCTTCCACGACGTCGGCTTCGAGGTGCGCGCCGGTGAGGTCGTCGGCATCGCCGGGCTGGTCGGCGCCGGGCGGACCGAGGTCGTCCGGGCCGTGTTCGGCGCCGACCCGTACGACGCGGGGACCGTGCACGTCGCGGGCGACCGGCTCCGCCGCCACGACGTGAACGCCGCGATGGCGGCCGGGATCGGGCTGGTGCCCGAGGACCGGAAGGGCCAGGGCCTCGTCCTGGACGCCTCCGTCGAGGAGAACCTGGGGCTGGTCACCCTCCGGTCCACGTCCCGCGCGGGGCTCGTCGACCTGGGGGGCCAGCACCGGGCGGCCGAGCGGATCGCGGGTCAGCTCGGCGTGCGGATGGCCGGTCTCGGCCAGCACGTGCGCACGCTGTCCGGCGGCAACCAGCAGAAGGTCGTCATCGGCAAGTGGCTGCTGGCGAACACCAAGGTGCTGATCCTCGACGAGCCGACGCGCGGCATCGACGTCGGCGCCAAGGTCGAGATCTACCAGCTCATCAACGAACTCACCGCGGCCGGCGCCGCCGTGCTCATGATCTCCAGCGACCTGCCCGAGGTGCTCGGCATGAGCGACCGGGTGGTGGTCATGGCGCAGGGGCGCGTCGCGGGCGAACTCACCGCCGAAGAGGCGACCCAGGACGCCGTGATGGCACTCGCCGTCAGCACGCCGCACGGCAACACCCCCCACCGCAACGGAACGGAGGCCTCCGGTGGCCACTGACACGCTCAAGAGCAAGCCGGGCGCGCAGGGCGGCACGGGCGGCCTGCGCCGCCTGCTGCTCGACAACGGCGCGCTGACCGCGCTGATCGTCCTCGTCATCGCCATGTCGGCGCTGTCCGGGGACTTCCTGACCGCCGACAACCTGCTGAACGTCGGCGTCCAGGCCGCCGTCACCGCGATCCTCGCCTTCGGCGTCACCTTCGTCATCGTCTCGGCCGGCATCGACCTGTCGGTCGGCTCGGTCGCCGCACTGTCGGCCACCGTGCTGGCGTGGAGCGCGACCGAGGCCGGGATGCCGGTCGTGCTCGCGGTGCTGCTGTCCGTCGCGACGGGCATCGGGTGCGGCCTGGTGAACGGCTTCCTCATCTCGTACGGGAAGCTGCCGCCGTTCATCGCGACGCTCGCCATGCTGTCGGTGGGGCGCGGTCTGTCGCTGGTCATCTCGCAGGGTTCGCCGATCGCCTTCCCGGACTCGGTCTCGCACCTCGGTGACACCCTCGGCGGGTGGCTGCCGGTGCCGGTGCTCGTGATGATCGTGATGGGGCTGATCACGGCGTTCGTCCTCGGGCGGACCTACATCGGCCGCTCCATGTACGCCATCGGCGGCAACGAGGAGGCCGCGCGCCTGTCCGGCCTGCGGGTGAAGCGGCAGAAGCTCGCCATCTACGCCTTCTCCGGGCTGTTCGCCGCCGCCGCGGGCATCGTGCTCGCCTCCCGGCTCTCCTCCGCGCAGCCGCAGGCCGCGCAGGGCTACGAACTGGACGCCATCGCCGCCGTCGTCATCGGCGGTGCCTCGCTCGCGGGCGGCACCGGCAAGGCGTCGGGCACGCTCATCGGCGCGCTGATCCTCGCGGTGCTGCGCAACGGCCTCAACCTGCTGTCGGTCTCCGCGTTCTGGCAGCAGGTCGTCATCGGTGTCGTCATCGCGCTGGCGGTGCTGCTCGACACGCTGCGGCGCAAGGCGGGCGCGACCACGCCGGCGGCCGGGGCCGGCGGGGGCGGCAAGGGCAAGCAGGCACTGACGTACGTCATCGCGGCCGTCGTGGCGGTGGCGGTCGTCGGCGCGACCTCGCTGCTGCACAACGACTCCTCGGCCGGGAAGACGCGGAAGGTCGGTCTGTCCCTGTCGACGCTGAACAACCCGTTCTTCGTGCAGATCAGGGCCGGAGCGGAGGAGCAGGCGGAGAAGCTGGGCGTGGACCTGACGGTCACCGACGCGCAGAACGACGCCTCGCAGCAGGCCAACCAGTTGCAGAACTTCGTCAGCGGGGGCCTGTCCTCGATCATCGTCAACCCGGTGGACTCCGACGCGGCCGGTCCCGCCGTGCGCGGCGCGAACAAGGACGGCATCCCCGTCATCGCCGTGGACCGCGGCGTCAACGACGCGAAGACGGCGGCGCTGGTCGCCTCCGACAACGTCGAGGGCGGTGAGCTGGGCGCCAAGGCGCTCGCCGAGAAGCTCGGCGGCAAGGGCACGATCGTCATCCTCCAGGGCCAGGCCGGCACCTCCGCCAGCCGGGAGCGCGGGGCGGGCTTCGCGGCCGGTCTGAAGGAGTACCCGGGCATCAAGGTCGTCGCCAAGCAGCCCGCGGACTTCGACCGCACCAAGGGCCTGGACGTGATGACCAACCTGCTCCAGGCGCACCCCGACATCGACGGCGTCTTCGCGGAGAACGACGAGATGGCGCTCGGCGCGATCAAGGCGCTGGGTTCCAAGGCCGGCAAGTCGGTCCAGGTCGTCGGCTTCGACGGCACCCCGGACGGGCTGAAGGCGGTGCGGGAGGGCACGTTGTTCGCCTCCGTGGCGCAGCAGCCGAAGGAACTGGGCAGGATCGCCGTTCAGAACGCGCTGCGCGCTGCCGACGGCAAGAAGGTGGACACAATGGTGAAGGTGCCGGTGAAGGTGGTCACCAAGGAGAACGTGGCCGGCTTCGAGGGCTGACCCGGGCGGCGCGCGGAAGTGCACGGGCGGGCGGTCACGGCGACCGCCCGCCCCGCTCACCGGGCTTCACTCGGACACCCACCCGGGTTCACCCAGGTTCACTCGGATTCACTCGGATCGGAGAGCGATTCATGTACGACTACGACCTCCTGGTCGTGGGGTCGGCCAACGCCGACCTCGTGATCGGCGTCGAGCGGCGGCCGGATGCCGGCGAGACGGTGCTCGGCTCCGACCTGGCCGTCCACCCGGGCGGCAAGGGCGCGAACCAGGCGGTCGCCGCCGCCCGGCTCGGCGCCCGTACGGTCCTGCTGGCCCGGGTCGGTGACGACGACTACGGCCGGCTGCTGCTGGACTCGCAGCGGGCGGCCGGCGTCGACACGGTCGGCGTACTGGTGGGCGGGGCGCCGACCGGCGTCGCGCTGATCACCGTCGACCCGTCCGGCGACAACAGCATCGTGGTCTCGCCGGGCGCCAACGGCCGGCTGGCCCCCGGGGACGTCCGCGCCGCCGCGAGCCTCTTCCACGCGTCCCGGGTCGTCTCCACGCAGTTGGAGATCCCGCTGGAGACGGTCGTGGAGGTGGTCCGGAGTCTGGCGCCGGACAGCCGCTTCGTGCTGAACCCGTCGCCGCCGCGCCCGCTCCCGCGCGAGGTGCTGGCGGCCTGCGACCCGCTGATCGTCAACGAGCACGAGGCGAAGGTGATCCTCGGCGACGCCTGCGTGAGCGAGCGCCCCGAGGACTGGGCCCGCATCCTGCTGGCCAAGGGCCCGCGTTCGGTGGTCGTGACCCTGGGCGCCGAGGGCGCACTGGTGGCCTCGTCCGCGGGCGTCTCGCGGGTCCCGTCCGTGAAGGTCGACGCCGTGGACACGACGGGCGCGGGCGACGCGTTCACCGCGGCGCTGGCCTGGCGGCTCGGCACGGGCGAGTCGCTCGCCGAGGCGGCGGCGTACGCGGCCCGGGTCGGCGCGGCGGCCGTCACGAAGCCGGGAGCGCAGGCGTCCTACCCGACGGCGGCGGAGGCCGAGGCGTTGTGAAGAAGGCCGGGATACTCAACCGCCACCTGTCCGGCGCTCTGGCCGAACTCGGCCACGGGGACGGGGTCCTGGTGTGTGACGTCGGCATGCCGATACCCGACGGGCCACGGGTGGTGGACCTGGCCTTCCGGGCCGGGGTGCCGTCCTTCACCGAGGTGCTGGAGGGGCTGCTGGCCGAGCTGGTGGTCGAGGGCGCGACGGCGGCGGCCGAGGTGCGGGACGCCAATCCGGCGGCGGCCGGTCTGCTGGCCGGCCGCTTCCCCGCCCTCGCCCTGGTCCCGCACGAACGGCTCAAGGAGCTGAGCGCCGGCGCGCGGCTGGTCGTCCGCACCGGCGAGGCACGGCCGTACGCGAACGTACTGCTGCGCTGCGGGGTGTTCTTCTGAGGCGACGGCCGATCAGGCGCGGGACGGCCGGCGGACGGGGCGCCGGTCCGGACGGACCTCGAATCTCGAAGGGGCCCGGTCCGTCGACCGGGCCCCTTCGGTTCCCTCCCCTGTACAGGACCTCTCAAGTCCCCCCCGGGTCCCCTCCCAGAAGTCCTGACGCGAAGTACGACCCGCGAGGTGCGGAGAGGGTTGCACGGATCTCACGGGAACTTTCCGGCCGTCCGCCACAGGCATGGGCAGGAGGCGCACCGGCGTCGTCCCGCCCGGGTCGCGGGGCACGGTCCTCCCGGTCATGTCCGGATCGCGTCACGTCCTGATCAACGGCGTTGCGTTCGCAATGTGTTGTGCGACAGCATGTTCGAACGGCTTAGTGATGCGTACGGGACGCACGGGGGTGACACACGTGAAGTTCGACATGGGGTCCACGACTCTGTCGGACCTGGGCAGGAACACGGTCGGTTCGAGCACCGACCTGGGCACGCTGATCCGCATGCTGATCCAGGCGGCCGAGCCGCTGGAGGGCAAGTTCAACGGATCCGGGAAGGTCGCGTTCGACTCGTTCAAGACGCGCGCGGACGAGATCACCGCCGCGCTCAACGGGTCACTCAGCGCGATCCTCGAAGGCCAGGGCGGTATGGACACCGCGTTCGCCACCGGTGACACCGAACAGCAGGACAACGCGCAGCGGAACATGGGCGCGGCCAACTTCGACGCGGCCCGCTTCGGCGCGCGCTAGACCGCCGGCCAGGGCAGGACCGCAAACCACAGGGGGTTTTGACGATGGGCCAGAATCTGGACCGCCGCTCCTACGACACCGGCGCGTCGACCGAGGTGCAGGGCGGCTTGCAGGGGATCGTCGCGCAGTTGGAGCGTGTGCTGACCGACCGCGACAAGGCTGTGAAGGCCGCCATGGCCGACTTCCAGGCCGATGGCGTCTCCGACGAGTACCACGGCAAGGAAGTGCGCTGGAACCGCGCGGCCGACGAGGTGCGCAGCATCATCCAACTGGTGCGCACGACCCTCGAGGACAACGACGGGACGGCCCAGTCGACGATGGCGAAGGCCCGGGCGGCGGTCGACAACATCGGCTGACGCGGGGCGCGTCGGCGGACGACGGCACGCGAGAGCACGGGGATACGGGGAACGGGGAAACGGGGAAACGGGGAAACGGGGAAACGGGGAATCCGCATGACGGGGTGGGACATCTCGCCGTCGGGCGTGCAAGGCGTCCTCAAGGAGACGGCGAAGGCGGCCGAAGGTCTGTCGAACACCGGGAAGGCTCTGCAGGAGACGCTGCCGAGTGCGGCCGGGTCCGCCGGCACGATCCAGCAGGGCGGTGTGGAGAGAAGCGGGGTCCAGGGTCCGGTCGCGGCGGCGCTGGGCGAGTTCTTCACCGCCTACCAGGAGAAGCTGATGTACGTCGCGGTGCGTACGTCGAACTCGCTCAACGGGGCGGCCGGCGCCACCAACGCGTATGTCAAGGGTGACCTGGACATGGCCGCGCGGGCGCAGGCGAACGCGCTGAAGGAACCGGAGATCGACCTGCCGGGGGCGGGCGGGCGGCAGGGGGGCAAGTGAGCGCGGATCTGATCGACCCGCAGAACATCCCGCAGTTCACCGGAGACCTGGAGCAACTGGGCACGGACCACATGCTGTTGACGGGGGAGGCCCTGGTTTTCCGCCAGTCGGGCGCGGACGTCCACAGCCGGTTCCAGGGACTGTCGGCGTGCTACACGGCACCGGAGGCGGAGCAGTTGTTCGCCACGACGGCGCCGGTGGCGGCCAAGGCGGACGAGTTCGCGGACGACCTGGAGAAGGTCGCGGCGGCTCTCAGCTCGTACGAGACGGAGATCCAGCCGCTCGTGGCCAGGCTGAAGAGCCTCAAGCGGCGTGCGGAAACCTTCCGGCAGCAGATAGCGGGGGACGACGACTGGCGCGAGGACGACGACAACGTCCAGCTCAACAACGATCTGGTGCACGACGTCAACGCCACCACGAGCGCCTTCTGGCTGGCGGAGATCACCTGCCACAACACGATCACCGCGCTGGTGGGCGGCTCGACGCTGATCCTCGAGGACGGCGCGGAGAAGCGCCTCATGGAGCGCGGCACCAGCGCCTACGGCTTCACCGCCGACCTGCTGAACCAGTCCGGACAACTGCCCTGGGGCTCGACCGTGGAGAAGGAGCGGCACGGGCTCGACTGGCTGGGCCACCAGGTGTATGAGTTCGGCAAGGGGTTCGTCGTCGACGGAGTGTGGGGCACGATCCGGGGCCTCGGCACCCTCGTCGGCGTCGACGGCTGGGACGCGGCGGGCGAGGCGTGGAAAGGGCTCGGCAAGCTCGCGACCGGCGTGCTCATCACCGCGGTTCCCGTCGTCGGCGCTGCCTACTGGGCGATGCCCGAGGACAAGCTGCCCTCCTACCTGCGCGACTCCCGCGACACGGTCAAGGAGGCGGGCAAGGCGCTGGTGGCCTGGGACCAGTGGGGCGAGAACCCCGCACGCGCGGGCGGCGCGGTCACCTTCAACGTCCTGACGACCGTGTTCACCGCAGGCACCGGAGCCGCGGCGAAGAGCGGCACGGTGGCCCGCACGGTCGGCGCGCTCGGCAAAACCGCCCGGCTGGTCGACCCCATGACCTACCTGGGCAAGGCCGCGACGTTCGGCACGGCCAAGGTCGCCGACCTCTTCGCCGGCCTGCGCGGCGTGCAGGCGGGCGCCTACGACGACATCCTCTCCGGCGCGGGACGCGTCCAGCCCGACGGCAGCGTGGTGCGGGTCGCCGACGACATGCCGGTCATCCGCGACAACGTCGTGGAGTGGCCGGACGGCACCCGCCTGAACCTGGACGACGGCTCGGTCGTCCGCGCGGACGGCACGACGGCCCCGGCGAAGGTGGAACTGTCAGCAGCGGACCGGGACCTGCTGGAGCGGAGCCTCAGGCAAGACGAACCGGTTCTGATCCGTGCAGGGGATGACGCGGCGGCAATGACCGACAGGGCCGACCACGGCCCCGCCGACTCTCGTGCCGCTCACGAGAGCCCCACAGGCTCGGTAGGCTCAACGTTTCCGGAACACAACTCGCCCGCGATCTCTCAGCCCTCGGGTGGAGGAAACGGCAACGTGCCGCCTGGCCCGGGGCACGAGGTTCCAGGACAGAGTGGACCAAGTGATACCGGGCCATCGGACGCTTCAGCAGGGCGAGACCCGCTTTCTGAACGCGCAAATGAACCCCATCCAGAACTCACACGACAGGAAAAGGAGGATCACTGGGGCCACTTGGAAGGGGTCGAAGCCCGAAGCCCGTCCGAGTTCGACGCTCTCCAACGAGACCCCGACAAGAACGGCGGTATCTCCGAGCCTTCCAAAGACGAGGCCCGGGTCGGTCTGGATCTCCGGGAGCAGGGGCGCCTTCCGGATGACATCCAACGTCCTACGGAGGCGGATCGCGGTGAGTTCTACTCACCCAGCGCCAACAAGTACTACGACATCAAGGGTGTCCACTCCGACTGGCCTCCCTTCAACAACGTGCGTGACAAGTCTCAGCCGTTCAAGGGGGCATACGACCCTGCCAAGAACGACCGATGGGTCAAGAAGCTGCAGGAACAGATCACCGAGAGGCAGCGCGCAGTTATCCTGGACACGCGAAACGCAAATCAAGCGGCGATCGACGACATCAGGTCCATCGTCCGAAAGAATGGATGGGAAGACGATGTCATCTGGTACCCATAAAACCTGGGTTCCTCCCGTGGCTCCTCCAGACCACGAGGCGGCAATACGTCTTCAGGAGTGGCTGCAGGCAGGCGGCAAAAGTGGGATCGACATGATCGGCCTCGATCTGAGCGGAGCGGATTTTTCCGGAGGCATCTTTCAGGAGTCCTGGTTCACCGATGCTCAACTGGTTGGGGCCAAACTGATCGATGTGGATCTCTACCGCTCCGACGCCGAAGGGGCCGACTTCTCCGGGGCCGACTTGACGCGGGCGTCCTTGGTGCGTGTCAATCTCGATGACGCGGTGTTCCGGGGGGCGGTGCTCGATGGGGCGGACCTGGTCAAGGCCTCGCTGTACGGGGTCGACGCGTCGGCCGCCTCGCTCCGGGGAACCCGCCTCATGGGCGCCTCGCTGATCGATGTCGACTTCCGCAGCGCCGACCTCTCCCAGGCGGTCGTCCGCGAGAACACGTTCAAAGTGACTGTCGACGAGAAGACGAAGTTTACGGGAATGTCTGGCACTCTTTTCGGCCCTCTCCAACTGATCCACCGAGAGAGTCAAAGGGAAATCGGCGGATCCGATCTGGAGCGTTGGCTGCGGGAGCGCGGCGGCGATATACGTGTGCTCGACAGTCGGAGGTAACAGAAATTGCCGGTCATTGTTTCGCGACCCACTTCGGAGGGCGCAATCCGGCCGATGATGAGACTCGCACCCCATGACAGTCAGCAGGACCCGGCTTCTTCCGGATCCGGAGAGCGTCTGGTTCACCCCTCCACTGGACGGTCACGTGAGCGGAGGGCTTACGAACTAGAAAAATCCTTCGTCCCACACAATCAGCGATGCTGGCTTCCCGCCGAGTGACGAGAACTGGATCCCTTGATGGCCACCACACAACGAATCGACATCGACGACCCAGAAGTGGACATGGACGATGCGCAACGTCTGCTCCATCGGGGCGAGCCTTTCACCGGAGAAGTGACGGAACACCTCGGCGGCAAGCTTGTGAGCCTGGACGTGTATGCCGAAGGTGTTCAACACGGCCCGTCACGTGAATGGCACAAGGACGGAACTCTGCGATCGGAGGGCACCGTACGCGAGGGCCTGCCTCGCGGAGGATTCAGAGAGTGGCACTCGAACGGAACGCTGGCGTCACGAGCAGTGTTTGACGATGATGGTCTCACGCTCCGAGAGGACCACCAGTGGGACGAGGACGGACTGCCGACGAGAAGGTGGCATCTCGATGACCACCCGTAGACGTGCCGTAAGTATCTCAGCCGTCCAGGCCGCGACGCGTCCTCCCGAGCGGGTGCAAGGATATCAGTAATCCCTTTCCGCCCCGTTCAACTATCGCCGGTAGAGTTGATACGAAATCGGCGATGCCGAGTTGTAATCATGGTTTCGGGAACGCGGCAGCGATACACGCGTACCAGAAAGCGGGGGTAGGGGAATTGCCGGTCATCGTTCACTGGAAGGCAGCCACCCGATTCCGGACACATTCCGCGAGAAACTGAACACTCGCACGCTTGCGAGGATTCGATTCTACTTAAATCAGCAGAGGCAGAACGCAGGCTAGCCGACGACCTGAATGAGGCACTCGGAAAAGAACGAGTAGACTACGTCCTCGTAAAGGCCAAACCCGACGGCGCCGAGTACGCCGGATATGAAATGCTGCAGTTCAACATAAAGAAATGAGGCAATTGCACGTGGTGACGAGTGTTTCACGTCCTGAAATGGAGGGCAGCCACCCGATTCCGGACGCATTTCGCGAGAAACTGAACACGCGCACGCTTGCGAAGATCGAAGACCTCGAGGAGCACCCGGATAGCTTCGGGTTGACCTTCAGTAGCGCACTGAGTACGGCTAAGCTGCAGACCCTCGATGATCCCACTGCCGACGAGTTGGAGACGTGGGAGGCATGGGTGATGGCCATGCAGGTCGGGTCCGCGTTGTTCGCCTCGGCGACCGCTCCGGCGGGCTCCACCGTGCAGTGCATGATCGGCCATGAGGTGAGGACGATCCCCGCCGTCGGGGTCACCCATTTCGTCGATGCCGGGACCTGGCTGGAAGCCTTCTGGCTGGCTGTCGTCTGCCGGGACCAGGCGCGGATGACGCAGTTGTGCGAGGTGCCGATCGAGACGCTGCGGGCCTCTGGTGCCGTGTTCGAGGAGTACATCTACCACTGGGTGGACACCCTCCAGACGTACTGGCTGGAGCGACCGGGACTCGGGGACAAGCTCGTCGCCGCGTTCGACGGGACCGACCCGGACCGGCTGCGGTTTCTCGACCGCGAGACGATGCTCAAGGTCCTGTATCCGCCGATCAACCTGTTCTACCGCTTCATCGGCCAGGACCCCGACCAGTTCAACGAGGCCCTGATCCAGGCACTCCAACTGCACAAGGAATACTGGAACGCCGACCCGGACCGTGAGGAATCCGGAGAGGGCGACATCCCCCTTGCGATTCTGGCCCTCGCCTGTCTCGCCCATGACGCCGGACTGCCCATCGAGGTCGAGTCGGAGTATCTGCCCGAGCACCTGCTCAAGCGCACCTGGCTCGGCGAGTTCCCCACCTGACCCGACACGAGGTGAATGACCAGCATGTCCGCCCAGGACTACGACAGCCAGCTCCTCGAATCCGTCTCCGTACGGCGACGGCGGCTGCGGGACGCCCTGTTGTTCGGGGTGGAGCGGCAACGGCGGGCCGTGGACGAGCGGGTGGGGAAGGCGGTCGCCGGGATGGTGATCGCGGCCGTGCTGTGCGCGGGGTGTGTGGGGTGGTCGTTCGTGTCGCACCGGCTGATCGGGCAGAGCCCGTACTCCCCCGGCGTTTCTACGCCTTCCAGTAGTCCTACAAGCCGGTGATAGGTTCGCGAACGTGATGTCTACGGGGGCTCTGAGCAGGGAAACGACCGGTGGGCGGGCGGTGTTGAGCCGGGTCACGCTCGTCGGTGAGCGGCGGCGCGTCGACCTCGTGCTTCCGGCGCGGGAGCCGGTCGGGCTGCTGCTGCCCGAGATCATGCGGTTGCTGGACGACCGCGCGGAGGGGCGGCCCGCCTCACGCCACCTCGTCACGGTGGACGGCTCCGCGCTCGATCACGACAGCACGCTGGAGACGGCGGGCATCCGCGACGGCGCCGTGCTGCGTCTCGTCCGTGTGGAAGACGCCCCGCCCGCCCCCGTCGTGCACGACGTCACCGACGTGGTGGCCGAGGACCTCGGTCATCGGAGAGGGCTGTGGGGGCCCGCCGCCCGGCGGGTCACGGCGGGTGCCGCGAGCGTGGGCTGGGTGATCGTCGCCTCGCTGTTCGCACGTGCGCAGTACGACGACAGGGGCACGGTCGCCGCCGCCTTGCTCGCCGGCGCCGGTGCGGCCGCGGTCGCGGGTGCGCTCCTGGGGCGGGTGCGCAGGCACGGGCTCGGCGCGACCCTCCTGTGTGCCGCCGGCGCGCTCGGTGTGCTGGGCGTGTGGAGCCTCGTCGACGATCTCGGAGGGTCCTCGGCGGGCGCTTCGCGGTTCGCCGGGGTGGCCGCCGTGAGCGTGCTGGTCCTCGCCCTGCTCGGGCTGTTCACGCCGCTGGGGCGGGGCGGGATCGTGGGCGCCGGTGCCGTGGCCGTGACCGCCGTCGGCTGGGAGGTCGTCGTCGCCGTGCAGTCCGGCGCCGGGACCGCGGAGCAGCAGGCTCGCGTCGGGGCCGTTCTCGGCGTCGTCTGCGTGGTGGTGCTCGGTGTGCTGCCGCGGCTGGCGCTGATGGCGTCCGGGCTCTCGGGGCTCGACGACCGCCGGGCCGGGGGGATCTCCGTCAGCCGCCACCAGGTGTCCGCCGCCCTGGCCGCCGCCCATCGTGGTCTGGTGCTCGCCACCGTCACCGTGGCCGGGTCGGCGGCCGTGGCCGCCGTACTGGCGCTGCGGGTCCCCTCCGTGTGGACGGTTGCGCTGGCCGCGGTCGTCGCGGTGGTGCTGGCCCTGCGGGCGCGGGCGTTTCCGCTAATCGCAGAGGTGGTCGTGCTGCTGACCGCCGCGGCGGGCGTCGCCGTGCGGTTGCTGGTGGTGTGGGCGGAGCGATCCTCGGCCGCGGCACCTCTGGCCGTCCTCGTGGTACTGGCGGTCCTGCCGCTCGTCGTGCTCGCCGTGCAGCCGGCCGAGCACGTGAGGGTCCGGCTGCGGCGCGCCGGTGACCTGCTCGAATCGGTGGGGGTCATCGCGCTGCTTCCGCTGCTCGCCGGGGTGTTCGGTGTGTACGGGCGACTGCTCGACACCTTCGCTTAGGGGGCGCGGGGGGGATGACGCGGGGACAAGGCGATCAGTGGCGGGATCAGTCGTCGGCACACGGCGGGAGCGGCGACTGGCAGCGGGACGTGCTGCGTGAGCTGGGCGGCAGCTCCGCGGACAGCCACCCGGGTACGGCTGCCCGGCCCGACGAACCCGCGGGTACGGATACCCGGTCCGGCGACCCCGCGGGTACGGCCGCCCAGCCCGACGAACCCGCAGGTACGGATACCCCCCGGCCCGGCGAACCCGCGGGTACGGCCGCCCAGCCCGGCGAACCCGCAGGTACGGATACCCGGCCCGGCGAACCCGCAAGTACGGATACCCGGCCCGACGAACCCGCACTGCGGCTCGTGCACCCCGCGCCCCCGCAGCCCGCGGCCACACCGACGGAAGCCGGGCCGGACACAGGCGGTGACGCGTCCGGTCCGCACGGCACACCGGGCGACCCCGCGTCCCCGGGCCTCGGGTCCCGTGCCCGGACCGCCGACGAGCCGGCCCCGGAGCGCCCCGCGACACCCGCCGCCCCCGCCCCAGCCCCCGTCCCAGCGCCAGCCCCCGCCCGCGACCCCGGCCTCCCCGCGGCCCCCGCCCCCGAGTCCTCGCCCACCCTCGACCCCCGCCTCCTCCTCGCCCTGGGACGCCCCCTGCGCGGCGACTCCATGACCCGGCGTACGGGGCGGACCCTGCGCAAACTCACCTCGTCCGTGTCCCAGGACGTCGCCGAGCAGACCCGGATCGCGCGCGAGTTGCAGCAGCCCGTCACCACGGGCCGGGTGGTGGCCGTCACCTCCATCCGCGGCGGTGTCGGCAAGTCCACCGTCTCCGCGCTGCTCGGGCGCACCCTCAACCATTACCGGCACGACCCGGTGCTGACCCTGGAGGCGGACACCGCGCTGGGCACCCTGCCGGTGCGCATGGGCGCCGAGGCGGTGCGCTGGACGTGCGCCGACCTCGCGCCGATCCTCCACCCCTCCATGCGACTGACGGACGTGACCGGCTACCTGGTACCGGTGTCCGACGGCGGCTGGCTGCTGCCCGCGAGCCGGGGCCAGGTCGGTCCGCCGCTCGACATGACGTCGTACCGCAAGGTGACGCTGGCGCTGCGCCGCTACTTCGCGGTGACCGTGGCCGACTGCGAGACGCTCCCCGGCGAGGTGGCCCGTACGGCGATGGACACCGCGCACGCCCGGGTCGTGGTCGCGCCGACCACGGCGGAGGGCGTCGCCGCCACCCGCCAGGTGCTGGACTGGCTGGCACGCTTGCCGCACTCGGCTCTGGCCACGACGGTCGTGGCGCTGGTGTCGAACACCCCCGACACGCTCCTCGACGACAAGACGGCCGCAGGGCACCTCAAGGAGTCCGGCGTCACCGTCGTCACCCTGCCGTACGACCGTCACCTGGCCGGCGGCGGCCCCATTCGCACCGACCTCCTGGCGCACGCCACGCGACAGGCCGTGCTGCGGCTGGCCGCCGAGGTGATGGGGCGCGCGGTGAGGGTGCGGTGAGGGGGCGGTGAGTGCCCGGCCGGCGCGCCCCGGCTCGTGTCCGACCCGCCCCGGCTCCTGCGACCCCGCCCCGGCTCCGGTCCGACCCGCCCCGGCTCCGGTCCGACCCGCCCCTCCTCCGCCACGACCCGCTCCGGAGAAGTCCGCCCGTGACCCTGAGAATCGTCCACCGGCCCGCCCGCAGCACCCGCCCCGTCGAGCCCGCCCGGCCCCGTGCCGTCGAGGCGCCGCCCAGCCTGCCCGAGGGGAAGATCGGCAACGCGGCCACCGCGCTGCTGCCGATGGCCGGCGTCATGGGCTCCGTGGTCATGATGACCGTGATCCGCAACAGCCGGTTCGCGGTGGTGGGAGCGGTCGTGCTGGTCTTCGCGCTGCTGGGGGCGGTGGCGCTGTTCGTGTCGCAGCGCGGCAAGGCACAGCGCACCCGGCGCACCCAGCGTGAGCGCTACCTGGAGTACCTGGAGGAACTCCGGGAGGAGCTCGGCGCCGCGGAGCGCCGGCTGCGAGAGGCGGAACGGGAGCTGAATCCGCCACCGGAGGCCCTGTACGACCTGGTGCGGGACCCCGCCCGGCTGTGGGAACGGCGCCGCCGGGACGCCGACTTCCTGCGGGTGCGGGTCGGTCTCGGTGACGTACCGGCCCAGGAGCCGTCGATCCAGCAGGGCGGCGCCGGCGGGGTGCTGACGCCGCCGGACCCGTTCATGCTCAACGAGGCGCGGGCCCTGCAGCGCCGGTTCGCGACGGCCTCCGACGTGCCCCTGACGGTGCCGTTGGACCGGGCGGGGAACATCAGCGTCGTCGGTGACCGGGAGGACGTCCTGCGGGTCGTCCGGGCGCTGCTGACGCAAACGGCGGTGACGCACGCCCCCGATGACGTCGCGCTCGCCCTGGCCGTGCCCGGTGAGCGGATCGCCGAATGGCAGTGGGCGAAGTGGCTGCCCCATGTGCTGGACCCGCGGGCGCACGACGGTCCGGTGGCCGCCCGCCGGATCGCGCCGGACCTCGGGCAACTGGCCGGAGTGCTGCGGCACGAGCTGGGCCGGCGGTCCGCGTACGCGGCGGAGGTGCGGCGCGGTCTGGCCGACCGGAACGCGCTGCGGCTGGCGGGCCGGCTGCTGGTGATCGCCGACGCCCACGGCGAGCCGGCCGGCGAACTGCCTCGCCCGGACTCGGCGGTCGGGCTGCCGGACATGGGGATCACCGTGGTGCACCTGCTGCGGGAGCAGGTCCACGAGCCGGACGAGGTGAGCGTGCGCATCACCGTCCGCGGCGAGCGGGTGACCGTCGAGGACCTGCGTGGTTCCGTCGCCGAGGGCGCCGCCGCACCGGTCACCGCCGCCGAGGGCACCGCCGCACCGGTCACCACCGCCGAGGGCACCGTCGACCCGGTCACCGGGGCCGGGGCGGAGGGCATCGCCCGGCTGCTGGCCCCGCTGCGGCTGTCACCGGAGTCCGTCGCCGAGACGAGCCCCGTCACCGGACCGGTCGACTTCCCCGCGCTCCTCGGCATCGCCGACCCCGCCCGCCTCGACCTGTCCGCCCTGTGGAAGCCCCGCGGCGAACGCGACTTCCTCCGCGTGCCCATCGGCCTGACGGACCGCCATGAGCCGGTCCTGCTGGACCTGAAGGAGTCGTCCCAGCTCGGGATGGGCCCGCACGGGCTGTGCGTGGGCGCGACCGGTTCCGGCAAGAGCGAGCTGCTGCGCACCCTCGTCCTCGCCCTGGTGGCGACCCACTCCCCCGAGGACCTGGCGCTCGTCCTGGTCGACTACAAGGGCGGCGCCACGTTCGCCCCGTTCGCCGGACTCCCGCACACCGCCGGGATGATCACCAACCTGGAGAACCAGGCCGGGCTCGTCGAGCGCGTCCACACCAGCCTCGCCGGTGAGGTCAAGCGCCGCCAGCAGGTCCTGAAGGACGCCGGCAACGTCGCCGACATCGGTCACTAGGACGGCGCTGCGCGCGGCGGAGCGGCCGGACCTCGAGCCGCTCCCGCACCTGTTCGTCGTCATCGACGAGTTCGGCGAACTCCTCACCGCCAAGCCGGACTTCATCGACCTGTTCTTGTCCGTCGGACGCATCGGCCGCTCCATCGGCGTCCACCTGCTGCTGTCCAGCCAGCGCATCGAGGGCGGCAAGCTCAAGGGCCTGGACACCTACCTGTCGTACCGGCTGGGCCTGCGCACCTTCTCCGCCGACGAGTCCCGCACGGTCCTCGACACCACCGACGCCTTCCATCTCCCGCCCCTGCCCGGCTTCGGCTACCTCAAGGTCGACACCTCCACCTACGAACGGTTCAAGGCCGGTTACGTCTCCGGCGCCCACTTCGGCCCGGCGGGGAGCGAGCAGTGGGACGAGGAGCCGCTCGCCCTGCCCTACCCCGCGTACAACACCTCGGCGCGGGGCGAGGAGCCGCCGGCGGAACCCTCCGCCACCCGGCGGGAGACCGGCCCGACCGTGCTGTCCCTCATGGTCGGCCGGCTCGCCGGCGCCACGCCCGCCGTACGCCGGGTCTGGCTGCCCCCGCTGCCGGACGCCGTCGCCCTCGACACGGCCGCCGGACCGGTCCGGGTCTCCGAGCACGGACTGCGTCTGGCTCGCGCCACGGGCGGGATGCGGGTGCCCCTCGGCGTGCTCGACGACCCGGCCCGCCAGTGGCAGGGCCAGTGGGTGCTGGACCTGACCACGGCCGGTGGCCATGTGGCCGTGATCGGCGGACCCCAGTCCGGCAAGACCACGCTCCTGCGCACCCTCGTACTGTCCCTGGCGGTCACCCACACCCCGCGCGACGTCGCCGTGTACGGCCTGGACCTGGTCGGCGGCGGCCTGTCGGCGCTGGCCGCCCTGCCGCACGTCGGCGGGATCGCCGGACGGGCCGACCGTGAGCGCGCGGCGCGCACGGTCGCCGAGGTGCGCACCATGCTCGCCGAGCGCGAGGAACTGTTCCGCGAGCACGGCATCGACTCCGTCGACCAGTTGCGCCGGCTCCGCTCCCAGGACCGGCTGCCGCGGCTCGGCTCCACCGACGTCGTTCTCGTGGTCGACGGTTTCGGCGCGCTGCGCGACGACTTCGCCGACCTCGACGAGCCGGTCGCCGACCTGCTGAAGCGCGGCGGCGGCTACGGCATCCACGTGGTGGCGGGCATGCTGCGCTGGAACGACGTCCGCATCGCCACCCAGTCGCTCTTCGGCTCCCGCGTCGAGCTGCGCCTGAACGACCCCGCCGACTCCTCCGTCGACCGCAAGCTCTCCCAGACCCTCTCGCCGGAGGTGCCCGGCCGGGTGCTCACCGACGGCAAGCTGTTCGCGCAGGCCGCCCTGCCCCGCGTCGACGGCTCGGCCACGACCGGTGACCTGGCCCCCGCCCTGGACGGGGCGGCGCGGACCGTCCGCGCCACCTGGCACGGCGAACCCGCCGCCCCGGTGCGGGTGCTGCCGGCCCGGCTGCCGGTGACCCGGCTGCCCTCGCCGGCCGCCGAGCCGAGGCGGATACCGGTCGGCCTCGACCAGGACGCCCTCGCCCCCGTGCTGCTCGACCTCTTCGGCGGCGACCAGCACCTGCTGGTCCTCGGCGACAACGAGTGCGGCAAGACGAACCTGCTGAGGCTGATCGTCGCGGGGCTCGTCGAGCGGTACTCCGACGACGAACTGGTCTTCGGTGTCTTCGACCCTCGCCGCGGTCTGCGCGGCGTCGTCCCGGAACCGTACCGGGGCGGCTACGCCCACAACGCCACGCTCGCCGGCGCCCTCTCCACGGGCATCGCCGCCGAACTCGACAAGCGGCTGCCCGAGACCGCCGACCCGGACGCGCCCGAGACCGGCGAACCCGCCTTCCGGGGCCCGCGGATCGTCATCCTCGTCGACGACTACGACATCCTCACCACCGCCGGACAGCAGCCCCTCGCTCCCTTCCTGCCGTACGTCTCCTCCGCACAGGACATCGGCCTGCACTTCGTCCTGGCACGCCGCGCCGCGGGAGCCTCCCGAGCGCTCTACGAGCCGCTCCTGACCACCCTGCGCGAGACGGGCACCACCGCCCTGGTGATGACCGGCGACCGCACCGAGGGACAGCTCTTCCCCGGCCTGTACGCCTCCCAGCAGCCGCCGGGCCGGGGCACCCTGGTCCGCCGCGGCCGACGCCACCGACTCGTCCAGACCGCTCTGACCGGGGCCCAGGAAGGAGAGTCGTGACCAAGGACGTCATCGCCCTCACCTCGAAGATGCCGGACACCTGGGCCCTGCTCGCCGGCCTGTACGCGGGCGGTCCCGAGACGGCCGTGACCGCCGAATCCCGGGGTGCCGTGCTGCGGCTGTGCGCCCCGGACGGCAGGCCCCTGGTGTCCGTGGAGGCTCCGCTGCTCGTCCAGGTCCCCGGGGAGGCCGAACGGCTGCTGGGACGGGACGTGCCCGTGCCGTTCTGGTGGACCGAGGTCCGGGCCTCCGGCGCCGTGCCCGAGGCCGAACGACTGGCGGCTTCGGTGTGCGGACGGCTCGCCCTTCTCCTGGGCGGCAGCACCTGGCCCGAGCCGGCGGCGAGCACCGAGGTCGTGGACGTGCGCACGGCCGTCGCGCCGGACGACGGGCAGCCGGTCGTCGACGTCCTCACCGGCACCACGTCCGTCGTCCTCGCCGACCGACCCGTCCTGGCCCTGACCGCCTGGCTGTCGGAGGTGCTGCGCGGTACCGCCGAGTCGGGCCGTGCCCTGCAGATCGTCACCCCGCCGTCCGTCCGGGTCAGCGCCCCGGCCCGCGCCACCCTCCTCCAGGTGCCGGGCCGCTGGGTCGTCCAGGACCCGGCCCAGGGCTACTACGACGGACTGTCCGGAACGGTGCTGCGCTGGCAGGACGGGACGTTCACGCCCGCGCTCGGGGCGGACGGCACCGCCTCGGTCGCCGAGGCGTTCGGCCACACGCGCCCCACAGGGGAACGGCAGCTCGTCGTGGCGTTCCGTACGACGCTCCCCGCGCACGAGGACATCGTCCTGGGCGAAGCGCTCGAGGCGGCCTGGCGCGCGCTCACCGGTTCGGCCCCGGCCGGCTGGGGCACCGCGGAACCCGTCAACCTGCCCTGGTCACCGCGCCGACTGACCGACCTGGCCCGCGACCGGGCCCCCGAGCCGACCCATCTGCTCGTCACGGGGCACCCCGGCCGGCCGGCGCTGGCGTGGATCCGGGTCACGCGGACCACCGCGGGCGTCGAGCAGGACATGACGCTCACCCTCGGGTACGGGGAGGATGAGGAACCGCCGCTGGAGGCGATCACGCCCCTCGCCGAGACCCTCGTCGTGGAACACGGCCTGACGACGATGCTGGCCTCGGTGCGGCGGGCCTCCCGCGACCTCACCACGCCTCCCGTGCTCCAGGCGCCGCCCGTCCCGGTCGCCTTCACCCTGGGCGCACGGGACGTGCGGGGCATCGGGCTGACCCATGCCCGTCGCCCGCCCGTCGAGGTGCGGCCCGTCGCCCTGGGGCCCGCCGCCGAACCCGCCCTGCACTACCCACTGGGCGACGGGTCGGACGCCGCTGCCCTCATCGGGCTGCGCCGTCTGGCGGCGCATCTGCGGGCCGGTGCGCCGGGGACGGGGCCGGGGACGGAAGCGGAGGACTGACGCTGTGCTCGGGGGGCGACTACTGGCCCACGTGTTCCACGAACCGTGCCGCCGTCTCGGCGAGTACCTCCCGCCCGTCCCGTGCCCACAGCCCCTCGTTGAACAGCTCGACCTCGATGGCGCCCGTGTACCCGGCCGCCTCCACGTACCCCTTCCACTCGCGCATGTCGATCGCGCCGTCGCCGATCTGGCCGCGGCCGTCGAGGACGCCCTCGGGCAGGGGGGTGGTCCAGTCGGCGAGCTGGAAGGTGTGGATGCGGTCGCCCGCGCCCGCCCGCGCGATCTGCTGCGCCGCCCGGTCGTCCCACCAGATGTGGTACGTGTCGACGGTGACGCCGACCTGGTGGGCCGGGAAGCGTTCGGCGAGGTCCAGGGCCTGGGTGAGGGTGGAGACCACGCAGCGGTCGGAGGCGTACATCGGGTGCAGGGGCTCGATGGCGAGGCGGACGCCGTGCTGTTCGGCGTACGGGGCCAGCTCCGCGAGCGCGTCCGCGATGCGTTCCCGGGCGGCACGCAGGTCCTTGTCGCCGGCCGGGAGGCCGCCCGAGACCAGGACCAGGGTGTCGGTGCCGAGGGTGGCCGCCTCGTCGACCGCGCGGCGGTTGTCGGCCAGGGCGCGGGCTCGCTCGTCCGGGTCCGTCGCCGTGAGGAAGCCGCCGCGGCACAGGGTGGTGACGGTCAGGCCCGCCTCGCGGACCAGCTTGGCCGCCGCCTCGACGCCGTACGCCTGGACCGGTTCGCGCCACAGGCCGACGTTGCCGACGCCCAGTTCGCGGCAGGCGGCGGTCAGGTCGGGCAGCGAGAGCTGCTTGACCGTCATCTGGTTGATGCTGAAACGCGTCAGGTCGGGCGCCGTGTCGCTCACTGGTTCACTCCGTACAGGTTGAGCAGGTTCCGCATCCGCTCCTCCGCCAGCTTCGGGTCCGGGAACAGGCCGAGGCCGTCGGCGAGTTCGTAGGCGCGGGCGAGGTGCGGCAGCGAGCGGGCCGACTGGAGGCCGCCGACCATCGTGAAGTGGCTCTGGTGGCCCGCGAGCCAGGCCAGGAGGACCACGCCCGTCTTGTAGTAGCGGGTGGGGGTCTGGAAGAGGTGGCGGGAGAGTTCGACGGTGGGGTCGAGGAGGGCGCGGAAGCCTTCCGTGTTCCCGGTGTCGAGGACGCGGACCGCCTCGGCGGCCAGCGGGCCCAGCGGGTCGAAGATGCCGAGCAGGGCGTGGCTGAAGCCCTGGTCGTCGCCTGCGATCAGCTCGGGGTAGTTGAAGTCGTCGCCGGTGTAGCAGCGCACGCCCTGCGGGAGGCGGCGGCGCAGGTCGACCTCGCGCCGGGCGTCGAGGAGGGAGACCTTGATGCCGTCGACCTTGTCGGGGTGGGCTGCGATGACCTCCAGGAAGGTGTCGGTGGCCGCGTCGAGGTCGTCCGACCCCCAGTAGCCCTCCAGGGCCGGGTCGAACATCGGGCCGAGCCAGTGCAGGACGACCGGTTCGGCGGCCTGGCGCAGGAGGTGGCCGTAGACGTCCAGGTAGTCGTCCGGGCTCTGCGCTGCGGCGGCCAGGGCGCGGGAGGCCATCAGGATGGCCTGGGCGCCCGACTCCTCCACGACGGCGAGCTGTTCCTCGTAGGCCGCCCGGACCTCGGCGAGGGTGCCGGCGGTGAGCTGGTCGGTGCCCACGCCGCAGGCGATGCGGCCGCCCGTCGCCTTCGCCTCGGCGGCGGACCGGCGGATGAGCTCGGCCGCGCCGGCCCAGTCCAGGCCCATGCCGCGCTGGGCGGTGTCCATCGCCTCGGCGACGCCGAGTCCGTGGGACCACAGGTGGCGGCGGAAGGCGAGGGTGGCGTCCCAGTCGACGGCGGCGGGTCCGTCGGGCGTGGTGTCCGCGTACGGGTCGGCGACGACGTGCGCGGCGGAGAAGACCGTACGGGAGGTGAAAGCGCTTCCCGGGGAGAGGACCGTCGGCTCGGTGCGGGGTTCGTAGGCGCGCAGCGTGCCGTTCGCGCCCGGCAGGTGCAGGGTCACAGCGCGATCTCCGGTACGTCGAGGCGGCGGCCCTGGGCCGAGGACCTCAGGCCCAGCTCGGCGAGCTGGACGCCGCGGGCGCCGGCCAGCAGGTCCCAGTGGTAGGGGGCGTCGGCGTAGACGTGGCGCAGGAACAGTTCCCACTGGGCCTTGAAGCCGTTGTCGAACTCGCCGTTGTCCGGGACCTCCTGCCACTGGTCGCGGAAGGCCTCGGTGGCGGGGATGTCCGGGTTCCAGACCGGCTTGGGGGTGGCGGACCGGTGCTGGACCCGGCAGTCGCGCAGTCCGGCGACCGCGGAGCCCTCGGTGCCGTCGACCTGGAACTCGACGAGTTCGTCGCGGTTGACGCGCACGGCCCAGGAGGAGTTGATCTGGGCGATCGTGCCGCCGTCGAGCTCGAAGACGCCGTACGCGGCGTCGTCGGCGGTGGCGGCGTAGGGCTTGCCGTTCTCGTCCCAGCGCTGCGGGATGTGGGTGGTGGCGAGCGCGTGGACGGACTTCACCCGGCCGAACAGCTCGTGCAGGACGTACTCCCAGTGCGGGAACATGTCGACGACGATGCCGCCGCCGTCCTCTGCGCGGTAGTTCCAGGAGGGGCGCTGGGCGTCCTGCCAGTCACCCTCGAAGACCCAGTAGCCGAACTCGCCGCGCACGGACAGGATGCGGCCGAAGAAGCCGCCGTCGATGAGGCGCTTGAGCTTGAGCAGGCCGGGGAGGAAGAGCTTGTCCTGGACGACGCCGTGCCTGATGCCCTTCGCGTGGGCGAGGCGGGCGAGTTCCAGGGCGCCGTCCAGGCCGGTGGCGGTGGGCTTCTCGGTGTAGACGTGCTTGCCCGCGGCGATCGCCTTCTTGATCGCCTCCTCGCGGGCCGAGGTCACCTGGGCGTCGAAGTAGATGTCCACGGTGGGGTCGGCGAGGACCTCGTCCACGTCCGTGGCCACGTGCTCCAGGCCGTGCCGCTCGGCCAGCGCCCGCAGCGCGTGCTCACGGCGGCCGACCAGGATCGGTTCCGGCCACAGCACGGTGCCGTCGCCGAGGTCGAGGCCGCCCTGTTCGCGCAGGGCCAGGATGGAGCGGACGAGGTGCTGGCGGTAGCCCATGCGCCCGGTCACACCGTTCATGGCGATACGCACCGTCTTGCGTGTCACGTCATTCCCTTCGTACGGCGATACGGCTGCGATACAGCAGCGATACGAGCAGCGGTACAGCAAGCGCTTTCTATGCGTAACGAAGCTAGCCTGTGGACGGTGGTCTGGACAAGACCGTGGTCCGGGCGAGTTGTTCGAGGGGGCGAACAACGGCGGGTGGTGGCCGTAAGGTCACTCGAGACGGCTGGGACGGCGTACGGCACACAGGCGCGAGGCGGAGGACGAGGACATGACAGTGACACTGGCGGACGTGGCGGCCCGAGCCCAGGTCTCCCCCGCGACGGTGTCGCGCGTGCTGAACGGGAACTACCCCGTGGCCGCCTCCACCCGGGAACGGGTGCTGAAGGCGGTCGACGACCTGGAGTACGTGCTCAACGGCCCCGCGAGTGCGCTGGCCGCGGCCACCTCCGACCTGGTGGGCATCCTGGTCAACGACATCGCCGACCCCTTCTTCGGCATCATGGCCGGCGCGATCCAGTCCGAGATCGGCGGTCCGGGCGGCAGAGCGGGCGGCGAGAGACTCGCCGTGGTCTGCAACACCGGCGGCACCCCGGAGCGCGAACTGACCTACCTCACCCTGCTGCAGCGGCAGCGGGCGGCGGCCGTCGTGCTGACCGGCGGGGCGATGGAGGACGCGGCGCACCAGGCGGCCGTGGCGGCGAAGCTGCGCAAGCTGGCGGAGGCCGGCACGCGGGTGGTGCTGTGCGGGCGGCCGCCGGCGCCGGAGACCGGGGCGATCGCGCTGACCTTCGACAACCGCGGCGGCGGCCGGGAGCTGACCGAGCACCTCATCGGGCTCGGGCACCGGCGGCTCGGCTACATCGCGGGCCCGGAGGAACGGACCACGACCCGGCACCGGCTGGAGGGCCACCGCGCCGCGCTCGCCGCGCACGGCATCGAGGAGGACTCCCGCTGGACGGTCCACGGCCGCTACGACCGGCGCTCCGGCTACGAGGCCACGCTCGAACTCCTGCGCAGGGACCCGTCCCTGACGGCCGTCGTCGCCGCGAACGACTCCGTGGCGCTGGGCGCCTGCGCGGCGCTGCGCGACTCGGGGCTGCGCATCCCGGACGACGTGTCCGTGGCCGGCTTCGACGACCTGCCCTTCAGCATCGACGCGGTACCCGCGCTCACGACGGTCCGGCTGCCGCTCGCGGAGGCGGGGGCGCGGGCCGGGCGCATCGCGATGGGGCGGGAGGAGGCGCCGCCCGGGGGGATCGCGACGGTGCGGGGGGAGTTGATGGTGCGGGGGTCCTCCGGAGGGCCGCGGAAGTGAGCGTGCCGGTGGTTCCTCCGGCGCCCCGCGTCGGTGTGGGTCTGGGGGCTGCCGCCCCCAGACCCCTGCTTCGGCGTGAACGGCCTCGTCCTCGAACGCCGGACGGGCTGGGCGGGCCGGGGCGGGCTGCGCGACGCCGGCACACAAGCGCTCGACGAACCGGGTGGGTCGGTCTGCGCGACGCCCCTCCGCGAGCGCTGGACGGGCCGGGGCGGCGACACCCGACCGGTGAGAGGAGTGGCGGAGGCGGCGGCGGGTACGCTCCGTGGTCATGAAGCTGGCGTTCTCCACCCTCGGTGTCCCCGGCCTGCCCCTGACCGACGTACTGGGGCTCGCGACCGCCCACGGCTACCACGGCGTCGAGTTGCGCGCCCACCCCGAGGAGCCGGTGCACCCGGGCCTGCCCCCAGGGGAACGGGCCGCGGTGGCGGCCGGTTTCAAGGAGGCGGGCGTTGAGCTGCTGAGCCTGGCGGGGTACGCGCGCGTCGCCGCGCCCGGTGACGACGACGCCACGGTCTCCGAGATCCGTGCCCTGCTCGACCTGGCCCGCGACCTGGGCGCCCCGTACGTCCGGGTCTTCCCCGGCGGCGGCACCGGCCAGAGCCCCGAGGAGGCCGACGCCACGGCGGCCCGGCGACTGGGCACTGCCGCCGAGTACGCCGCCGAGCTGGACGTGCGCATCCTCCTCGAGACCCACGACTCGCACCGCACCGGCGCCGACGCGATGCGCGTCCTCGGTCTGGTCGGGCACCGCCAGGTCGGCGCCCTGTGGGACGTGATGCACACCTGGCTGGGCGGCGAGCAGCCCTCGGACAGCTACCTGGCCCTCGCCCCGCACCTCGGCTACGTCCAGGTCAAGGACATCGCCTCCGCCGACGACACGACCCCGCTGCCGCTGGGCGCCGGCGTACTGCCGCTCACCGAGGTGGTGGACGTCCTCTCCCGCCACAACTGGGACGGCTGGCTGTGCTGGGAGTACGAGAAGCGCTGGTACGAGTCGGCCGCCCCGCTGCCGGAACTGCTGGACGCGGGGCGCGAGCACCTCGCCCGGCTGCTCAGCGACGCGGCCTGAGCGCGGGCGTGGACGCGGGCGCCGGCGCAGACGCGGGCGCAGACGCAGGCACCGGCGCGGACTCCGACGCGGACTCCGACGCAGGCGCCGACACGGGCGCAGGCGTGGGTCCCTACGCGGGCGTGGACGCGGGCCCGGCGTGGGCGCGGGCGTGGGCGCGGGTATGGGCATGGACGCGGGCGCGGAAGCGGGCGCAGGCGTGGGTGCGGGCGCAGGCGCGGGCGTGGGCGCGGGCGCGGGTATGGGCGTGGACGCGGGCCCCGACGCGGGCGCGGGCATGGACGCGGGCGTGGAAGCGGGCGCGGGCGTGGGCGCGGGCGTGGACGTGGGTGCGGGCGCCTACGCGGGTGCCGATGCCGATGTCGCGGACCGCACCCGGCGCTCCAGCCGCTCCCGGCACCGCGGCCACTCCGCCGCCGTGACCGAGTAGATCGCGGAGTCGCGCAGCCGGCCCTCCTCGCCCGGCGCCCAGGAGCGGGACCAGTTGCGCAGCACGCCCTCGAAGCGGGCGCCGGCCGACTCGATCGCGGCGCGGGAGCGGTCGTTGCGGGCGTCGGTCTTCAGGTCGACCCGGGACACCTGCCAGACCTCGAAGGCGTGGCGGAACAGGAGCAGCTTGGCCTCGGCGTTGACGCCCGTGCCCTGGGCCGAGGGCGCCAGCCAGGTGAAGCCGACCTCGATCGCGTCGATGGCGTCGTCCGTCAGCCAGGAACGGGGTTCCCAGTAGGAGGTGGCGCCGACCGCCCGGCCGGTGGCGAGGGACACCTGCGCGTAGGGCGCCAGCCGTCCCGTGGCCGCCCTGGCCAGTTGGGTGTCGATGTAGGAGCCGACCTCGTCGGCCCTCGGCACCCAGGTGAACGCGTAGGTGCCGCGGTCCTCCTCGGCGGCCACGGCCAGGTCGGCCGCGTGGTGCGGGCCCAGCGGTTCCAGCCGTACCAGCGTGCCTTCGAGGACCGGGCCCTTCAGTGTGAACGTCACCGGACGGATTCTTCCGCCGGCGCGGGAGGCCGTCCAACGAATTCACGGCGGGCCGCGGACGCGTCCGGCGACCGCGTGCGGGTGACCACGACCGGTGCTCCTGACCGGCGGCCACGTCCGGCCGTCACGTCCGACAGCCACGTCCGGTCGTCACGTCCGGCCGTCACGTCCGGCCGTCACGTCCGACAGCCCCGTCCGGCGGCCAAGACCACTCGCTCGGCCACCCACTCGCGGAAACCCGGCCGAACGGGGAACCCCGTCCCCGCCCCGCCCGTCCAATCCGCACGCTGCCGGATGAGTCTGCGCGGTGCGGTGTCGGCCTCGCTGCTGGCTGCGACCGCTGACCACCCTCTCCGTCGTACCGCGGCCGGCAGCGCGTCGCCGTCGGCGCCGCCCCTCCCTGGCGCCGACGGCGGCCCCTGCGGCCCGCCCTCCGCCGCTTCGGGAGACTCCTGTGCGCTCCCTTGACTGGCAGAAACTTCCCGGATATTGGTGACTCCTTGGAAGTTTCCTTCAGCACCTCTCCAGCGATTCCCCAGCGGATCACTCCGGAAGGAGCGCACGTGCACCACAGCAGCACGGCCGGCACGGGAAGCACCGCACAGCCCTCCAGACGTACCGTCCTCACCGCCACCGCGGTCGTCACCGCGACCCTGGCGGCCGGCGGCGGCACCGCGCACGCCGGCGCCCGCCGGCCCGACGACGACAGGCTCCGGGCCCTCATCTCCCGCATGACGCTGGAGGAGAAGGTCGGCCAGCTCTTCGTCATGCGGGTCTACGGCCACTCCGCCACCGACCCCGACCAGGCCGACGTCGACGCCAACCTGAAGGAGATCGGCGTCCGCACCGCGGCCGAGCTGGTCGCCAAGTACCGGGTCGGCGGCGTCATCTACTTCGCCTGGGCGCACAACACCCGCGATCCGCACCAGATCGCCGACCTGTCCAACGGCATCCAGCAGGCGTCCCTGGCGCTGCCGCGCGGCCTGCCGGTGCTCATCTCCACCGACCAGGAGCACGGGATAGTGGCCCGCGTGGGCGAGCCGGCGACCCTCTTCCCGGGCGCGATGGCCATCGGTGCGGGCGGGTCGCGCTCCGACGCCCGAACCCTCGGCCGCATCGCGGGCGCCGAGCTGCACGCGATGGGCATCCGCCAGGACTACTCCCCCGTCGCCGACGTGAACGTCAACCCGGCCAACCCCGTGATCGGCGTCCGGTCCTTCGGCGCCGATCCGGAGGCGGTGTCGGAGCTGGTGGCCGCGGAGGTGACGGGGTATCAGCGGTCCGGGGTCGCCGCGTGCGCCAAGCACTTCCCCGGGCACGGTGACACCGCCACCGACAGCCACACCGGACTCCCGGTCATCACGCACAGCCGTGCGCAGTGGGAGGAGCTGGACGCCCCGCCCTTCCGCGCGGCCATCGACGCCGGCATCGACGCGATCATGACCGCCCACCTCGTGGTCCCGGCGCTCGACGACTCCGGCGACCCGGCCACCCTCTCCCGGCCCATCCTCACCGGCATCCTGCGCGAGGAGCTCGGCTACGACGGGGTCGTGGTCACCGACTCCCTCGGCATGGAGGGCGTACGGACCAAGTACGGCGACGAACGGGTGCCGGTGCTGGCGCTGAAGGCCGGCGTCGACCAACTGCTCAACCCGCCGCACCTGGACCTCGCCTGGAACGCGGTGCTGACGGCCGTACGGGACGGTGAACTGACCGAGGCGCGGCTCGACGAATCGATCCTGCGGGTGCTGCGGCTGAAGGCGAAGCTGGGCCTGTTCCGGGACGCCCGCACCAGCCGGCGGGACGTCGACCGCACCGTCGGCACCCGGGGGCACCTGGCCGCGGCCGACCGGATCGCCGAGCGGACCACCACGCTGCTGGTCAACGAGGGTCGGCTGCTGCCGCTGTCGCGCCGGGAGCACCGCAGGGTGCTCGTCGTGGGCGCCGACCCCGCCTCCCCCTCGGGCACCACCGGGCCGCCCACGGGCGTCCTCGCGGGCGAACTGACGGAGCTGGGCTTCACGGCCACCGCCCTGTCCACCGGCACCGCGCCCTCCGCCGCCGTCATCGACCGCGCGGTCGCGGCGGCCGGCGACGCCGACGCGGTGGTGGTCGCCACCTACAACGTCACCGCGGCCGGCAGCCAGCGCACGCTGGTGGCACGGCTGCTGGAGACGGGCAAGCCCGTCGTCGCGGTCGCCGTCCGCAATCCCTACGACGTGGCCCGGCTCCCGGAGGTCCGCGCCTGCCTCGCCGCGTACTCCTGGACCGACGTCGAGGTACGGGCGGCGGCCCGGGTGATCGCGGGGCGGGTACGGCCGCGCGGCCGACTGCCGGTGCCGGTGGTGCGGGCGGATGATCCGACGAAGGTGCTGTACCCCCTCGGGCACGGGCTGACGTACCGGTGACGTACCGGCCCTAGGACGTAGCGCGGCCTACGCCACGCGCCGGGGGCGCTCCCGTCACCCGTGCGCAATGCACCCCCGCGCGTCTGGCGTGGCCCGCTGCGGCGGGTCACGCTGGACCGGGGATCCGGGGGGACGGCGATGGGTGAGAGACGGGCTGCGGGGGTGCTCTGCGCCCTGACGGCGCTGTGTGCCGTGCTGCTGACGGGCTGCCAGCGCCCGGCGGGCCTGGCGGGTGGGGACAGCGGCGGCGGCAGTGGCAGTGGCGCGCACGGGGGCGGGCGGCTCGGCGGGGAGGCTGCCTCCGGCTCGGCGCCTGCCGGCGTGCGGCCCTCCGGGTACGGGGCGGTGTTCCTGGCGATCGACGAGTGCAGCTCGTTCGGGACGGTCAGCTTCACCGAGGTGCCGTGCGACAGCGAGCGGGCGGCGGCACGGGTCGTGGCCCGGGAGGACGGCCGTGCCGAGGACGGGCCGCCGTGCCCCGCGACCACCGACTTCGTGCTGCACATCAGCGAGCAGCGCCCTTCCGCCGACGAGGACGGCGACGGGGCCGTGCCGCGGGGCTACGCCTGCATGCGGGGTCTCCAGCCGCCGCACCCCGGTGACCCGGGCGGCGGGGGCGGCCCGCGCACCATCGTCGGCGACTGCGTGCACGACGCCGGGAACGGCAAGGTCCGCGAGACCGCGTGCGACGGCAAGGGCGAGCAGAAGCCGCAGTTCAAGGTGGTCGAGGCGGTCGCCGTACGGTCCGACTGCCCCGCCTCGACCGGCCTCTACGTCCGCCTCGGCGGCGAACGGCCGGTGGGCTGCGCCCGGCCGTTGTGAGCGCGTCAGCGGCTCAGCGGGCCGGGCACAGCCACCGGTACTACGGGCGCAGCGCCGGCTCGCGCTGTACGTCCCGCTTGTCCAGTCGGGCGTCGAACGTCGCCAGCGGCTCGGCCGCCGACGGGTTCTCCCGGACCTCGGCGGGGGCGACGCCCGCCCAGTCGAGGATGCGGGCCGTGGCGAGGGCCTTCTCCTCGGGCACCAGGCCGGCCACGTTGGCTCCGTGGTTCATGCCGGGCGCGGTGAGGACGTAGGAGTCACGCGCGCCGTGCCCGAGGCGGAAGGGTTCGGCACCCCACGGGTCGTTCTCGCCGTACACGAACAGCATCTGGTCGGCGTTGTGCCGCACCCAGCGGTCGACGTCCCGCATCACCCACGGCTCGAACCTCATCGGGATCGACCTGGGCACGAAGTTGCGCGGCGGCTGGTAGCCGTAGCGGATGTACTTCTTCTCGATGTGCGGGAAGTGGATCGTCGGCGCGCCCAACTGCGTGCCCGCCTGGTAGTAGTACGGCGTGTACGGGGCGAGGCCCTGGTCCGTGTAGAAGGAGAAGCCGGAGATCGTGTCGACGGAGTTCCAGATCTCGTCGTCCGTGGCGTTCTTCGCGTCGGCCGGGATGTCGGCGCAGTCCTTCAGGGTGCTGTACTGCCAAAAGCCCCAGACGTAGTCGAGCACGACGGCCTCGTACGCGCGGTCCAGGCTGCCGATGGTGTCGAAGGTGTAGCCGTTCTCGGCCGCGTACGCCTCGTACTTCTCCTTGAGCGGCGCCCGGCGCACCAGCGCTTCGCGCTGCACGCCGTTCAGCCGGTCGCGGCACTCCTCGGTGCCGACGCGGGCGAAGAAGCGGTCGTAGGCCCTGTCCTCGCGGTTCACCACGTCGTTGGGGGCGACGTAGGCGACGACGCCGTCCATGTCGCGCGGGTAGAAGCGCTCGTAGTAGGTGGCGGTCATGCCGCCCTTGGAGCCGCCGGTGGAGATCCAGTTCTCGGAGTAGACCGGCTCGAGCGCCTCGAAGATGCGGTGCTGGTCGCTGGCCGCCTGCCAGATGTCCAGCTTGGACCAGTCGGCCGGCTCGGGCCGGGACGGGGTGAAGTAGCGGTACTCCATGGAGATCTGGTTGCCGTCCACGATCTGGGTCGGCTCGCGGCGGCTGGGGTTGGTGGAGACGCTGTACCCGCCGGTGTAGAAGACCGTCGGGCGGTCCACGTCCTTGTGCAGCACGGTGATCCGCTGCTGGAACGTGCCCTTGGACGGGCGCCGGTGGTCGACCGGCTGGGTGTAGTTGAGGACGAAGAAGCGGTAACCGGTGTACGGCTTCTCCTCGATCAGGCTCATGCCCGGTATGGACAGCAGCCGGTCCTTGATGTCGACGGCCTTCGGCTCGGCGGCGGTGGCCGCGCCCGCCGTGCTGACGGTGCCTATGAGCACCACGAGCGCCAGCAGCCATCTGAGCGCCTTGCGCATGCACCCTCCCTGTGAAACAGATGTGCGCCGGAAGCTATCGGAGCAAGTCACCCGTGCACCAGGGGAGATCGGAGATTGGCTGCCGGGGTCGCCGGTTCAGCAGAGGATCCAGCCGGAGCTGACCGAACCCCGGGACACCTTGCCCCGCACCCACACGCAGCGCTTGCCGGCGTGCACGGTCACCGGGCCGGCCCGGTAGGCGTACCGCCCCGAGTCCACGACCGGCAGGCCGCCGCGCGCCCGCACGCTGACGGACATCTGCCGCTTGGTGCCGGGCCTCTTGGGGACGGTGACGGCGCACAGGTAGCCGCCGCGCTTGTAGACGAGGACGGACCCGGTGGAGAACGGCAGTGTGCGGACCTTGCGGCCCGGGCACGCCGCGGCGGCCTCCGCGTCCTGTGGCACCGCTACGGCGAGCAGCCCGGCCGCGGTCAGCACGGCCGTGCCGAGCGCCAGCCGCCGGCGTGTTCCGGCCCCACCCTTGCCCACCGCGATCCCCCTCCGCCCGCGTCGTGCGGCGCCACCGGCGTACGACGCCGCCGACGTACGGGTGTACGGACGCGCGGCACGTGTCGAATGGTTGCGCGAGGTCACCGCAGGACGCCGACCGGCTCCTCCGGTTCGGCCGCCCCGACGAAGGTCCGCCACAGTCGCGCGTACCGTCCGTCGAGCGCCAGCAGTTCGTCGTGCGTGCCGTCCTCGGCGACCCGGCCGCCGTCCATGACGACGACGCGGTCCGCGCGGGCGGCCGTGGTCAGCCGGTGCGCCACCACGAGCGTCGTACGGCGGCCCGCGATGCGGTCGGTGGCCTGGTTGACCTGCGCCTCCGTGGCCAGGTCCAGGGCCGCCGTCGCCTCGTCGAGGAGCAGCACGTCGGGGTCGACCAGCTCGGCGCGGGCCAGCGCGATCAACTGCCGCTGCCCGGCGGAGAGGTTGCGGCCCCGTTCGGCGACGTCGTGAAGGTAGCCGCCCTCCAGCGTGGCGATCATCTCGTGGGCGCCGACCGCGCGCGCCGCCGCCTCGACCTCGGCGTCGGTGGCGTCCGGGCGGCCGTAGGCGATGGCGTCCCGGACGGTACCGGGGAAGAGGTACGCCTCCTGCGGGACGACGCCGAGCCGGTGCCGGTAGCCGGTGAGGTCGAGGTCGCGCAGGTCCTGTCCGTCGACGGTCACCCGTCCGCCCGTCGGGTCGTAGAACCGGGCCACGAGCTTGACCAGCGTCGACTTGCCCGCGCCGGTCTCGCCGACGAAGGCGACGGTCTGCCCGGCGGGGATGCGCAGGTCGATGCCGCCGAGCGCCTCCTCGTCGTCGCCGTAGGCGAAGTGCACGTCCTCGAAGGCGATCTCGCCGCGCAGGGACCCGACGCCGAGCGGCTTGTCGGGGGCCTTGGTCGAGGTCGGCTCCCGCAGCAGTTCCTGGATGCGGCCCAGGGAGACCGACGCCTGCTGGTAGCCGTCGAAGACCTGGGAGAGCTGCTGGACGGGCGCGAAGAACAGGTCGATGTAGAGCAGGTACGCCACCAGCGCGCCGGTCGTCAGCGTCGCGTCGTCGATCCGCGCGCCGCCGAAGACCAGTACGGCGGCGGTGGCGGCGGAGGCCAGCAGTTGCACGAACGGGAAGTAGACCGAGATCAGCCACTGGCCCCGGATGCGGGCCTGCCGGTAGCTGTCGCTGCGCTCGGCGAACCGCCGCCCGCCGTCGTGCTCGCGCCGGAAGGCCTGCACGATCCGCAGTCCGGCCACCGACTCCTGGAGGTCGGCGTTGACCGAGGAGACCCGTTCCCGGGCCAGTTCGTACGCCTTCACGCTGGCCTTGCGGAAGAAGTAGGTGGCGATGATCAGCGGCGGCAGGGTCGCGAAGACGACGAGTGCGAGTTCCACGTCGATCACCAGCAGGGCGACCATGATGCCGAAGAAGGTGACGACCGAGACGAAGGCGGTGACGAGTCCCGTCTGCAGGAACGTGGACAGCGCGTCCACGTCCGTCGTCATCCGGGTCATGATCCGGCCGGTCAGCTCGCGCTCGTAGTAGTCGAGGCCGAGGCGCTGGAGCTGGGCGAAGATCTTCAGCCGGAGCGAGTACAGGATCCGCTCCCCCGTCCGCCCGGTCATGCGGATCTCACCGGTCTGCGCCGTCCACTGGGCGAGTACCGCGAGCAGTCCCAGCAGCGAGGCGGCCCAGACCGCGCCGAGGGCGGCCTGGGTGACGCCCTCGTCGATGCCGTGCCGGATGAGCACCGGCAGCAGCAGGCCCATGCCGGCGTCCACGGCGACCAGGGCGAGGCTGATGAGCAGCGGCGCGCGGAAGCCGCGCAGCAGGCGGCGCAGGCCGTAGGACTCCTCCGGCTGCACGGCCCGCGCCTCGTCGACGTCCGGGGTCCCGTCGGCCGGGGGCAGCGCGTCGACCTGGGCGAGCAGCTCCGGGGTGGCCGGGGTGCCGGCGAGGGCGGTGTCCTTCGGCGCGCGGTCACCGGTCCACAGCCGTGGTGTGACCCCGCGCTCGGCGTCGAACTCGGCGTCCAGCTCGTCCCGTACGGAGGTGTCCTCGCGCGGTTCGGCGGGGCGGGCGTGGCCGGGCGAGACGCCGCCCAGCTCGTCCGGGTCGGTCAGCAGGCGCCGGTAGAGGGCGGAGCGCTCCTGGAGCTCCTCGTGGGTGCCGAGGTCGGCGAGGCGGCCGTGGTCGAGGACGGCGATGCGGTCGGCGAGGCCGAGGGTGGAGCGGCGGTGCGCGATGAGGAGCGTGGTGCGGCCCCGCATGACCTGCTTCAGCGCCTCGTGGATCTCGTGCTCGACGCGGGCGTCCACGGCGGACGTGGCGTCGTCGAGGACCAGCAGCCGGGGGTCGGTGAGGATCGCGCGGGCGAGGGCCACGCGCTGGCGCTGGCCGCCGGAGAGGGTCAGGCCGTGCTCGCCGACGGTGGTGTCGTACCCGTCGGGCAGCTCGCTGATGAACCGGTGCGCCTGCGCGGCCCGCGCAGCGGCCTCGATCTCCTCGTCGGTGGCGTCCGGACGGCCGTAGGCGATGTTGGCGCACACGGTGTCGGAGAAGAGGAAGGAGTCCTCGGGCACGAGCCCGATGGCGGCCCGCAGCGAGTCGAGGGTCAGTTCGCGCACGTCGTGGCCGCCGACGAGGACGGCGCCGCGCGTCACGTCGTAGAAGCGCGGCAGGAGCAGGGAGACCGTGGACTTGCCGGAGCCGGAGGAGCCGACGACGGCGAGGGTCTCGCCCGCGCGGATCTCGAAGGAGAGACCGTCCAGGACGGGGCGGCTGTTCCCGGACTCCGAGGCGTAGCCGAAGGCGACGTCGTCGAACTCGACGGTCGCGGGCGCGTCCGCGGGCAGGTCCCTGGTGCCGTCCTCGATCCCGGGCTCGGTGTCGATCAGCTCCAGTACGCGTTCGGTGCCGGCGCGGGCCTGCTGGCCGACGGTGAGGACCATGGCGAGCATGCGGACCGGGCCGACGAGCTGGGCGAGGTAGGTCGAGAAGGCGACGAAGGTACCGAGCGTGATGTTGCCGCGCACGGCCAGCCAGCCGCCGAGAGCGAGCATCGCGACCTGGCCGAGCGCGGGGACGGCCTGGAGGGCGGGGGTGTAGGTGGCGTTCAGTCTGATCGTCCGCAGCCGCCCGGCGAAGAGCCTGCGCCCGACCTCCCGGAGCTTCCCGGTCTCCTGGTCCTCCTGCCCGAAGCCCTTCACCACGCGTACGCCGCTCACCGAGCCGTCGACCACGCCGGCGACGGCGGCGGCCTGGGCCTGGGCGTACCAGGTGGCGGGGTGCAGGCGGGTGCGGCTGCGGCGGGCGATGAACCACAGAGCGGGGGCGACGGCGAGTGCGACCAGCGTGAGCGGCGGGGACAGCCACGCCATGATCACCAGGGAGATCAGGAAGAGCAGGATGTTCCCGATGGTCATCGGCAGCATGAACAGCAGGCTCTGGATGAGCTGGAGGTCACTGGTCGCCCGGCCGACCACCTGCCCCGTGGACAGTTCGTCCTGGCGCCGCCCGTCGAGCCGCGTGATCGTCCCGTACATGTCGGTGCGCAGGTCGTGCTGGACGTCGAGGGCGAGCCGGCCGCCGTAGTAGCGGCGGATGTAGGTGAGGACGTAGACGACGACCGCGGCGCCGATCAGGAGACCGGCCCAGACGGCCATGTCCCTGGTCTTGTCGCCGATCACGTCGTCGATGATCACCTTGGTGATCAGCGGGACCAGGGCCATGACGGCCATGCCGCCCAGCGAGGCGCCGAGGGCGAGGACCACGTCCTTGGGGTAGCGCCAGGCGTAGCCCGCCAGTCGTCGTGCCCATCCCCGTTGCGCGTCCACGCCGTGCCCTCCGGTCGGTCGTCCTGCTCACCTGATCTACCGCAAGGCACCAACACGGGCGAGCGGGGATTTCATCCCGCCGCGACGATCACCGACCGCCGCTCACACGATCAGACGCTCACCCGGAGCCGGAGGAAGCGGGTCGTCTGTACGGCGTTCTGGTTGTCGTCGCTGACGATCAGCACCTCCAGGCGGCCCTTGCTCCGGCCGGTGACGGCCATGCCCTCGAAGTTGTCGAGGAGGGGATTGGGCTGGGGCTGCCCCGCGGTGGCGCCGAGGGAGGGGCAGGCGGCGAGGTCGGCCAGGAGGGTCTTGCCGAGCGTGGCGCCGCGCCGGTCGGCGAGGTAGAGGCGGACGGTGTTGCCGACGCCGGAGGTGAAGCCGCGCTCCAGGACCGGGAGGCGACCGTCCGGGGCCGCGGTGACCTCGGAGACGCCCAGGCCGGTGTCGGTCCGGTACGTGTACTGGGCGCCGGGCCGGAAGTCGCCGTGCCCGGCCCGCCGCCAGGTCTGGAAGCGGACGACGTCGGCGGGGTCGCCGGCCAGCGGGTACTCCATGGAGGCGATCAGGGTCCGGCCGCCGGCCAGGAGGGTCAGCCCCTCGAAGCTGCCGTTGGCCCGCGCCCGGCCCGCGGGGGCGGTGCGCAGGGCGTCCGGCACGGGCAGGCGGCCGAGGATCTCGCCGGTACGGGAGTAGCGGCGGACGGACGGCTCGGTCTCGGAGGAGACGAGGTAGGTGCCGTCCCGGTCGACGACCAGTCCCTCGGAGTCGAGGGCGGTGCCGTTCTCGTCGGCGAGCGGGATCACGCCTCGCGGCGTCAGGGTCCGCGCGTCCAGGCGGAACAGGTGGGAACGGTCGGAGAGGGCGGCGACGGAACCACGGCGGTCACGGGCGAGCGCGGAGAGGTTGCCGACGTAGGTGCCGTCGTACGTCGTCTCGTCCAGGGCGTCGGAGAAACCGGTGAGGGAGACGGCGGGCGAGCAGTGGTTCCCCGGCGGCCTCTCGTGTGCGGCGGCCGGTGCGGCGGCGGTCAGGCAGCCGGCCGCCGCGAGGCCTGCGGTGAGGGTGGCGAGGGCGGTGCGGAGCGTTCTCGGGCGCATGGCCGTCACCCTAGGGCGGAGGGGTGGCCGGAAGTCGGCCGCTTTTCGAAGGGTGGGATGCGGAGGCGTTCCGATGGCAAGGAATGAACCGTGACAGAGCGGAACGAGAGCGGCCACAGGCTGGCCGGGCGGCTGTACGCAACTCTGCGGGTGCTGAGGTTCCTCACGCGGGCCGACAGTCCCAAGCCGGCCCTTGAGGACGAGTTCAAGGAGAAGGACAGTCCGCGCCAACTGATCGACGCCCTGCGGCTCGACCCCTTCGAGGACCTGCTGGCCGCCGTCCACAGGGGCCGGCACGTGAAGGCGCTGGGCGAGGTGTTCCGCGCGATACCGGCCCTCGTGCCTTTGAGAGAGGCCGCCCTCAAGGACAACCTCGGCACACGGCCGCTGGCGGAGTTCAACGCCGGATACCGCGCTCAACTCGCCGACCTGAAGGAGGCACTGCCCAAGCTGCTCGACTGATGACGCCCCTGTTCATTCCCACCGCGCACTGCGACTCTCCGCGATGCGGTGCACGTCGGTCAGCGCCTCGCGCATCCGGGCCAGCAGGAAGCGGAGCTGCTCGGGCGTCGCCCGGGCGTCGGTGAGCAGGGCGGCGGCGTGGTCCAGCAGGTCCTCCGCCATGTCCAGTTGGGTGATCTCGATGACGTCGGCGAGCCGGGACAGCGGTCCACGGCCGTCGGTCAGCAGGTAGCAGGGCTTGCCCTCGGCACCCACCCAGGGCAGCAGCCGGGCCTGGCGCGTGCCGTCGTTCACCGGGCCACCTCCACACCGTGGATCACCCGCGGACCCAGGTCGATGCCGTGCACCGCGAACCACAGCGCACGGCGCCGGGCGCGCTGCCGCCGGGCCTCGTCACGCCGCTCGTGGGCGAGGAGGTAGGGGCGTACGAGGGCGTTGTCCTCACCGCGCAGGGCGGGCATGCCGACGCGGTGCGCGGTGGCGTCCGCGATGGGCGGGGGCGTGGCGGCCGTGGTTGCCGGAGGGCGCCGTCGGCGCCGGCGTCCCGAGCCCGGCAGCAGCAGGTCCAGCAGCGGAAGGAGGGGCAGCCCGGCGAGGCGGGCGATACGGTGACGCATGTCGTCGACTCCGTTGTGGTCGGTGGCCATGCCCCCGGACCGGTGCGACGGTCGCGGGGGTCTCGCTTTCCGTAGCGATACGCGTACAGAGTGAGACGGCCGGAGCTAGGCTCGCCAGGGGTGCGGATGTGACAGCGCCTTTGTCACACGGGAGTCGAACGGATGAGCAACATCTACGGGGACTGGCTCAAGCAGCAGCGGGAAGCCGCCGATCTGACGCAGCAGCGGTTGGCCGACATGGCCATCATGACGCGGTCGCACATCGCCCATATCGAGGCGGGGCGCCGGGTGCCGTCGAAGGAGGACGCGCGGCGGTTGGACCGGGCCCTGAACACGGGGAACGTGCTGAGCAGCTTCCTTCCGGAGGAGGAGGCCGCGGTCGCGGACTACTTCGAGGCGGCGCGGCTGCTCGAGTCACAGGCGGTGGCGATCCGGGAGTCGGCCGTGACGTTCGTTCCCGGGCTTCTCCAGACTCGGCCGTACGCGCGTGCCGTTCTCGGCACGACGTACCCGCCGTTGACCGGCGAGGAATGTGACAGGCGCCTCGTCACACGCCTTGAACGGGCGAAGGCTCTCGACGATCCGGTCACGCCCGTCTTCTGGGCGCTGCTGGACGAGGCTCTTCTGCACCGCGTGGTGGGGGACCGGCAGGTCATGGCGGGCCAGCTCGCGCACATGGCCGAGCTCGCGGAGGCAGGGCGTATCCGGGTGCACGTGATGCCCCGGGACCGGGGCGCCTATCCGGTGATGCAGAGCATGTTGAGCCTCATGTGGTTCGAGGACCAGCCGCCAGTGGCGTACTCGGAGGGCATCCACGTCGCCAAGATCCATGACAGTCCAGCCGTCGTCGAGCGATTGCAGGGCGCCTACTATCACGCGTTGAGCGATGCACTGTCGCTACGCGAAACGCTCGCCCTGCTCAAGTCGACGGCGAAGGACTACGAACACGATGCCTGAACGCCTCGTTCCGAACGCGGCCGCCCTTGGGGGCTGGCGCAGGTCCAGCTACAGCGGCAACGAGGCCGGTAGCTGTCTGGAGGTGGTGGACGGTCACCCTGGGGGGATACCCGTGCGGGATTCGAAGGTGCCGGACGGCCCGGCGCTGCTCTTCTCCGCAGTGGGCTGGGCGTCCTTCATCACCGCCCTCAAGCAAGCCCCCTCCACCCCGAAAACGTGAACACCCGAACCCGATCTGTCCTCCAGTCACTCATTCGAGCACCCAAAGGACAAACACCCCCCAACTGCTCACGCTTTTCCCGACCATAGGGACCATGAGCCCGGCCCCCTGGCACGACCGCGACCCGCTCAGCACTGGGCATGTCATCAGCACGGTGTGCGCACTCATGCGCACCGAAGGCCTGGACGTGTCGATGACCACCATCGCCCGCGCCTGCGGCACCTCGCGCAACTTCCTCTACTCGAACTGGAAGACCGCGTCAGCGCTCCACTTGCGCGCGCTGACGGCCGAACTCGCGCACGCCTTCGTCGTCGCCGACCGCACCCGCCCCAGCGACGGCACGGTGCGGGGAATCGCCGAGCACTTGACGGAGGTCGTCCGCGTCGTCCGACGCCACCCGACGACGGCGGCCGTCGCCCGCGCCTCCCCCACGGCGATGGCGCGGGCGCACACGGCGACCGACGGGCCCCTGGTGCGGACGGTGACGGAACGCGTCAGCGACCTGCTGCACCCCCTCGCCCCGCACGGCGGGGTGTGGAGCGATGACGCCCTGCGCTCCAGGCCGTGGAAGATCATGTGGGTCGCCCGCCCTGCCGCTCTCTGCCCCGAGGCCGTCGGCGACCCGGAGTGGGAGGCCACCCTGGACGGGGCCTTCGCCGAGCTGTCGCGCGATCTGCTGGCCCCCTGGGCCACGGCTGACTGATCCCGGCCCGGGCGATTCACAGCTCACCCCTGGTCGGAGCACAGCCCCCGCCCATCGGCCGTGGACACGGTGGCGTGGTGACATCTGCCACCGCTTCACCGCACGCGGCCGCCGAGCCGCCCGTAACGTCCCCGACCCCCGGCGCGCCACGATGGTCGCTGCCCGCCCTGCTGGCGATCCTCGCCCTGGCGGCGGGGCTGTACTCCTGGAACCTGTCCGGGGCCGGGTTGAACAGCTTCTACAGTGCCGCCGTGCTCAGCGGCACCGAGAGCTGGAAGGCGTGGTTCTTCGGCTCGCTGGACGCGGGGAACTTCCTGACCGTCGACAAGCCGCCCCTCGCCCTGATGGTCATGGGGCTCTCCTGCCGTCTCCTCGGGTACGGGACCTGGCAGATGATGCTGCCGCTGATCGGGGCCGCGCTGGCGACGATCTGGGTCCTGCACACGTCCGTGAAGCGGGTGTGGGGCCACGGTGCGGCGACCGTCGCGGCGCTGGTGCTGGCACTCACGCCGATCACGGTCGCCATCAACCGGGACAACAACCCGGACACACTCCTGGTGTTCCTGATGGTGGGCGGGGCGGCCCTCGGTCTGCGCGCGGTCCGCGACGGGCGGCTGCCGGCCCTGCTCGGCTCGGCGGTCTGCTTCGGGCTCGCGTTCAACACGAAGATGCTCCAGGGCTACATCGCGCTGCCGGCGGTCCTCGTCGTGTACCTGTACGCGACTGATCTCGGCTGGGCGAAGCGGATCAGGAACCTGGTGCTCGCCGCCGTCACCCTGACGGCCGCCGGTTTCTGGTGGGCGGCCGCGGTGTCCCTGGTACCGGCGTCCGAGCGGCCGTACATCGGCGGTTCGACGGACGGCACGGCCTGGGACCTGATCCTGGGCTACAACGGGCTCGGCCGGATCTTCGGCGGCGACGGCAACACGGGCGGGGGCGGAGGCGGCGGCTTCTCGGGCACCGCGGGCATCGGCCGGATGTTCAACGACGTCCTCGGCGGGCAGATCTCCTGGCTGCTCCCCTTCGCGGGCATCGCGCTCGTCGCCGGCCTGGTGCTGTGCGGCCGGGCGCCCCGCACCGACCTCACCCGCGCGGCGCTGGTGCTGTGGGGCGGCTGGACGGCGCTGCACTACCTGACCTTCGCCATGGCCGAGGGCACCATGCACCCGTACTACACGACCGCGCTCGCGCCAGGCATCGCGGCGCTGTGCGGGGGCGGCGGTGTCATGCTGCTGCGCGCCTTCCGGACGGACCGGCGGTGGGTGTGGGTGCTGCCCCTCGCCCTGGGAGTCACGGGCGCCTGGGCGATCGTGCTGCTGCGCCGCTCCGCCGGCTGGAACACCTGGCTGTGGCCGACGATCGCGGTGGTCATGGCCTTGGCGATCGCGGGGCTGCTGGTCTTCCGCTCCGGCCGCCGGGTGCGGCTGCTGGCCGTGTCCGTGGCCGCGGCCGTCGTCGCCGGGGTCGCCGGTCCGGCGGCGTACGCCTGGTCGGTGCCGTCCGGTTCGGGCGGCGGCATGGGCGGGACCAACCCGACGGCCGGCCCCTCGACGGGTGGCGGCACGGGCGGCCCGGGCGGCGGCGGCCGGGGCGCGTTCCCGGGCGGCGGAAACGTCGGGGGTCCCGGCGGGCAGCCGCAGAACGGACGGACCGACTCGGCCGGCGGCACCTTCCCGGGCGGCGGGAACGGCCAGGCCCCCGACGGCGCCGGGGAGGCGGGTGGCGCACCCCCGAACGGCACACCCCCGTACGGCACGGGCACGGAGAGCGGCACCGGCACGGAGAGCGGCACGGGAACGGAGGACGACACGCCCCCGGGCGGCGGCACGAGTACGGACGGTGGCACTGACGCGGAGGGCGGCACGGACGCGGACGGCGGCGCCGACGGCTTCGGCGGCGGCATGGGCGCCGGCGGCATGGGCGGTGCGAGCAGCGAGCTGGTCGCCTACCTGAAGAAGCACCAGGACGGCGCCAAGTGGCTGCTCGCGGTGTCGAGTTCGCAAAGCGCCGCGCAGCTCATCCTCAGCAGCGGTGAACCGGTCATCTCCATGTGGGGCTGGTCCGGCAGCGACAACGCGATGACCCTTGCCCGGCTCGAGGAACTGGTGAAGAACGGAGAGCTGCACTACGTCCAGGTGCGCGGCAAAGGCATGGGCGGCGGTATGGGCGGCGGCTCCGGGATCAGCTCCGAAGTCACCCAGTGGGTCCAGGAGCACGGCACGGCCGTCGAGGCGAGCGACTACGGCGCCACCTCCTCCTCCGGCTCCGACTCCGACTCCGACTCCTCCGGCGACGATTCCACCTCGCAGGCGGAGAACACCTCGGGTGTCTACCGGTTGGACCCCGCGGACGTGAGCTGACTCCCGGCGCAACCGGCACGGCGACACGGCGGCCCCTGACCACCACGGTCAGGGGCCGCCGTCACGCAATCGACACCCTGCGTACACCCCAACTCCCACATGTCCATGTCACGCTCGATCCACCGTTCCACTCAACACGCGTAGATCGGACACCCCACATGCTCGCGATACGCACACGGCGCCGGAAAGCGGTGGCCCTCGCCACGGCCGCCGTCCTCGCCGGCCTCACCGTCCCCTCCCTGACGGCGTCCTCGGCCACGGCGACGACCGCCACGCCGTCGACGACGACAACGACAGCGACCACCACCGCCTCGGACTACGACTCGACGTACTACGAGGACGCGATCGGCAAGACGGGCACGAGCCTCAAGTCCTCGCTGCACACGATCATCAGCGACCAGACGAAGCTCTCGTACTCGGCGGTCTGGAACGCGTTGAAGGCCACCGACCAGGACCCGGCCGACAGCGGCAACGTGATCCTGCTGTACTCGGGCATCTCCCGCAGCAAGTCCCTCAACGGCGGGGACACCGGCGACTGGAACCGTGAGCACGTGTGGGCCAAGTCCCACGGCGGCTTCGGCACCTCCACCGGCCCCGGCACGGACATCCACCACCTGCGCCCCTCGGACGTCCGCGTCAACGGCGTCCGGGGCAACAAGGACTTCGACAACGGCGGCAGCGGCTTCACCGACAGCGGCGGCAGCCTCACCGACTCCGACTCCTTCGAGCCCCGGGACGCCGTCAAGGGCGACGTGGCCCGCATGATCTTCTACATGGCGGTCCGCTACGAGGGCGGCGACGGCTGGGCCGACCTGGAGGTCAACGGCAGCGTCGACAACGGCAGCAGCCCGTACATCGGCAAGCTCTCCGTACTGAAGGCGTGGAACGAGGAGGACCCGCCGGACGCCTTCGAGGAGCGCCGCAACCAGGTCATCTACGACTCCTACCAGCACAACCGCAACCCGTTCGTCGACCACCCGGAGTGGGTCGAGGCGATCTGGTAGACGCCCCGTCAGCCCAGGTGCGTCGGCGCGAACATCCGCAGTACGGCGGGCAGGACGACCACCGACGGGCCTGGTGAGGCCAGCGCCTTCGCCAGGTCCGTCTCCAGGGCCCCGGGGGACGTACGCACCCCGGGGACACCGAAGGACTCCGCCAGTGCCACGTAGTCGGGGCGGGTCAGCTCCGTCGCCGTCGGCTGCCCGAAGGCGTCCGTCATGTACTCGCGCAGGATGCCGTAGCCGCCGTCGTCGACGATCAGCCAGGTGACGTTCAGGTCGTACTGGCGGGCGGTGGCCAGTTCGGCGACGGAGTACAGGGCGCCGCCGTCGCCGGACACCGCCAGGACCGGGTGGGTCGGATCGGCCACCGCGGCTCCCAGTGCCGCCGGGAAGCCGTAGCCGAGGCCGCCCGCGCCCTGGGCGGAGTGCATGGTGCCCGGGGCCTTGGCGTCGAAGGCCGACCATGCCCAGTAGGCCAGGATGGTCATGTCCCAGAAGGACGGGGAGCCGGCCGGGAGGGCCTTGCGGACGGCCGCCAGTACGTCCTGCTCCAGGGTGAGTTCCTGGGACGCGATGCGCTCGCGGACCTTGTCCAGCACCGCTCGTACACGCTCCGGGGCGGCCGGATCGGCGCGCTCGTCCACCGTCTCCAGCAGGGCCTGGAGGGCGAGGCGGGCGTCGGCGTGGATACCGAGCGCCGGGTGGTTGGATTCCAGTTTGCCGAGGTCGGCCTCGATCTGGATCACCCGGCCGCGCGGCTTGAACGTGTGGTAGTTCGAGGAGAGTTCGCCGAGGCCCGAGCCGACGACCAGCAGTACGTCGGCGTCCTCCAGGAAGTCCGTCGTGTGACGGTCCTCCAGCCAGGACTGGAGGGAGAGGGAGTGCGTCCACGGGAACGCCCCCTTGCCGCCGAAGGTCGTGACGACGGGGGCCTGGAGCCGCTCCGCCAGTTGCCGCAGCTTCTTCGACGCGTCCGCCCGTACGACTCCGCCGCCCGCGATGATCGCGGGGCGTTCCGCGCGCGAGAGCAGGTCGGCCGCCACCGCCGTCAGCTCGGGGCGCGGGGGCAGTTCCCCGGGGAGGGCGTCGCCGCCCGTCACCACCGGGATCGACGTCTCGGACAGGAGGACGTCCTGGGGGATCTCCACCCACACCGGTCCGTGCGGGGCGGTCAGCGCCGACGTCCACGCCTCCGCGATGGCGGACGGGATCTGGGACGGGGTGCGGACCGTGTGGACGGACTTCACCACGCCCCGGAAGGACGCCGCCTGGTCCGGGAGTTCGTGCAGGTAGCCGTGGCGGCCGCCGCCCAGGCCGGCCGTCGGGACCTGGCTGCTGATCGCCACTACCGGGGCGGAGGCCGCCCGTGCCTCCTGGAGGGCCGCCAGGGAGGTGAGGGCCCCCGGGCCGGTGGACAGGAGCAGCGGGGCCGCCTCGCCCGTGATCCGGCCGTACGCGTCCGCCGCGAAACCGGCGTTGTTCTCCACCCGCAGGCCGATGTAGCGCAGGTCCGAGCGGCGCAGCGCGTCGAACACGCCGAGGGCGTGCTGGCCGGGCAGGCCGAAGACGGTGGTCGCGCCGAGCCCGGCCAGGGTCTCCACGACCAGGTCTCCGCCGTTGCGGCCGGGAGGAGGATTCAGCGCGGCCTCCGCCTGGGCGGCGGTCGGACGGAGTACCAGGTCGTGGTCGTGGGTCACTGCGCTGCCTTCTCCTGGGCGATCCGGCGGGACATGATCGTGGTCAGTTCGTACGCGGTGTGGGACGCCGCGACCGAGGTGATCTCCGCGTGGTCGTACGCGGGGGCCACCTCGACGACGTCGGCCGACACCAGGTTGCAGGATGCCAGGCCGCGCAGGATCTCCAGCAGCTCGCGGGAGGTCATGCCGCCCGCCTCGGGGGTGCCGGTGCCGGGGGCGTGGGCGGGGTCCAGGCAGTCGATGTCGATGGAGATGTAGAGGGGACGGTCGCCGATGCGCTGGCGGAGCTGGTCGGCGACCTCGTCGGCGCCGCGGCGGTAGACGTCCGCAGAGGTGACGATGCCGAAGCCCATCTTCTCGTCGTCGGTGAGGTCCTGCTTGCCGTACAGCGGGCCGCGGGTGCCCACGTGGGACAGCGCCGACGTGTCGAGGACGCCCTCCTCCACCGCGCGCCGGAACGGGGTGCCGTGCGTGTACTCGGCGCCGAAGTAGGTGTCCCAGGTGTCCAGGTGGGCGTCGAAGTGGAGCAGGGCGACCGGGCCGTGCTTCTTGGCGACCGAGCGCAGCAGGGGCAGGGCGATGGTGTGGTCGCCGCCCAGGGTCATCAGGCGGGCGCCCGTGCCCAGGAGGTCGTCGGCGGCGGCCTCGACGGTCTCGACGGCCTCGTTGATGTTGAAGGGGTTCACGGCGATGTCGCCGCCGTCCGCGACCTGGGCGAGGGCGAAGGGGGAGGCGTCCTGGGCCGGGTTGTAGGGGCGCAGCAGGCGGGAGGCCTCGCGGATGGCGTTGCCGCCGAAGCGGGCACCCGGCCGGTAGGAGACGCCCGAGTCGAACGGCACGCCCACCACGGCGACGTCGGCCGAGCCGACCTCGTCCAGGCGGGGCAGCCGGGCGAAGGTCGCGGGGCCCGCGTACCTCGGCACGCGGGAGGAGTCGACGGGACCGCGGGGCGTCTCGTTGCTGCTCATGTACTGCCTTCCTTCTTACGCTTCGTCGCGTATGTACTACTGCTGTCCGACTCTACTGGTGAGCCGGTACCGCCGGTTCGGACAGGGGTTTCGGGGCGATGGGACTGTCCGGTGGCGCCTCGCGGGACATCCGCCCGTACCCGCGGCCGCCGGTCCGGATTCCGGTCCGGGTTGACACTAGGTGGCCGAAAAGCGGCTGCGAAGTGTACGTTTCATCCATTCGCGATCGCTCAGATGGAGGGAACATCCATCATGCGGGAGCCGACCGCCCCTCCCACGCCTCCCACTCCCCCGGTGTCCCTCGCGGCTCTGCTCTCCCGCGACGGCCTGGCCCTGCGCCAGATCGCCGGGCCGCCGGCCGCGGGGGTGACGATCCGCTGGGCGCACACCTCGGAGATGTCCGATCCCTTTCCGTACCTGCTGGGCGGAGAGCTGCTGCTGACGGCGGGCGTGCACATCCCCGCGGGGACGGCGGACCCGGGGCCGTACTTCGACGACTACGTCTCCCGGATCGTGGCGGCCGGCGGCGCCGCGCTCGGTTTCGGGGTGGCGCCGGTGCACGACACCGTGCCGGGGGCGCTGGTCGCGGCCTGCGAGGCGTACGGGCTGCCGCTGGTGGAGGTGCCGCCCGGGACGACGTTCTCGGGCGTGGCCCGCGCGGTGTGGCAGTTGATGGCGCAGGCCCGGCTGGCCGAGCTGCGCCGGGTCTCCGAGGCCCAGCGGGGCCTGGCCGCCGCGGCCTCCCGTCCGGATCCGGTGCCGTCGGTTCTGCGCCGGCTGGCCGCCCGGCTCGACGGGCGGGCGGTGCTGTACGGGCCGGAGGGCGCGGAGATCGCGGCGGCGGGGCGGGAGCCCGGGGGCGAGGTGCGGCGGGCGCTGGCGGAGCTGGCCCGGTTCGTCACCGGCCACGCCTCCACCACCGCCACGGACACGGTCGCCGGCCGCCGTCTCGCCGCGTACGCACTCGGCACGGGGCAGGGTTTCGTCCTCGGGGTCGCCGCCCCGCACCGGGAAGCCGGGGACCACACCATCGCGTCGGTCGCCGCCGTGCTGCTCTCCCTCCTCACCGGCGAGCACCAGAGCGGCACGGGCGCGGCCCGCTCCTCCGCGCTCGTACGGCTGCTGCTGGGCGCCCGCCCCGAGGAGGTCGCGCCCCTGCTGGGCGGAGCGGACGGCGAGGGTGGCGCCCGGTGGCACGTCGTCCACGCCCGCCCGGACACCGGGACACCCGACCCGGTCTCCGCCTCGGCCCTGGGCGCGGCCCTCGGCTCCCCGCTGGTCGACCCGGCCGGGGACGTCGTACGGGTACTCGTCCCGGCCGCTCCCGAGCCACCACCCGACGGCCGGGAACCGGGTGGCGCACCGACGCCCTCACCCACCGGACCCCACCGGCCCGCCCCCGAGACGCCCACCGCGGGCGCGGACTCCGGGGGCGGGGCGGCTCCCGACGCCCGGGCGGAGCCGGGGGCCGGAACCGGGGGCGGGGCAGACCCGGGAAGCGGGGCCGGAACGGGCCCGGGCGGCCGGGTGGGGCCGGCGCCGCAGGCCGGGTGGACGCTCGGTGTCAGCGCCCCCGTCGCCCCCGCCGAGTGGCCGGCCGCCGATGTCCAGGCGGCCCGCGCCCTGGCCCGGGCCAGGGCCACCCGGGTGCCGCTGGTCCGGCACGGCGCGCGGCCCGCGCTGGCCGACCTCGTGCCGGACGGCGAAGCCGAGGCGCACGCGCGTGCGCTGCTCGCGCCGGTCGCGGCCGTCCCGGCGCTGACCGAGACGCTGCGCACCTGGCTCTCCCTGCACGGGAGCTGGGACCGCACCGCCGTCGCCCTGTCCGTGCACCGCAACACCGTCCGGCAGCGCGTCGCCCGCTGCGCGGCCCTGCTGGACACCGACCTCGACGACCCGGACGTACGGATGGAGTTGTGGTTCGCCCTGCGAAGGTGACCCGCGTCCCAGCGTGCGATATGGCCAAGACGCCGACTGGCGGCTGCCTCACAATGGAGCCATGCCGATACCCGGGACACCCAGCCGCGCCGAACTCGCCGAACACCTCGTCAGAACGCGCATCGCGGGCGACGTCGCCACGCCCCGCGAGAACAACCTCTCCCACTACCGGAAGCTGGCGAACGGCGACCGCAACTACTGGTTCGGCCTGGAGCTGGGCGACCGCTGGAGTGACGAGCAGGACGTGCTCGCGGTGATGGCGGAGCGGGTCGGCGTCAACGACGACCCTGAATACCGGTACGGCCAGGACACCATCGACCCCGAGCTGACCGTGGCCGCGCTGGAGCGCATGGCCGGGCGGCTGCGCAAGGCCGCCGACGGCGGGCAGCGGGTGCTGTTCGCGACCGGCCACCCGGGCGGCCTGCTCGACGTGCACCGCGCCACGGCGGACGCGCTGCGCACCGCCGGATGCGAGATCGTCGTCATCCCGGAGGGGCTGACCACGGAGGAGGGATACGTCCAGCAGTTCGCGGACGTGGCGGTGCTGGAGCACGGTGCCTCGCTGTGGCACACCCATTCCGGTGAGCCGATGAAGGCGATCCTCACGGGTCTGGAGCGCGCGGGCCGCCCGCTGCCCGACCTGGTCGTCGCCGACCACGGCTGGGCCGGTTACGCCGGTCAGCACGGCGTCGACTCCGTCGGTTACGCGGACTGCAACGACCCGGCGCTCTTCCTCGCCGAGTCCGAGGGCACCCTCCAGGTCGCGGTGCCCCTGGACGACCACGTGGTCAGCCCCCGCTACTACGACCCGATGACGGCGTACCTGCTGGCGGAGGCGGGGCTGAAGTAGCGCCCCGCCGCTCCTCCCCGCCACCACCCCGCCACCCCGTCGCCCAGACGGCCCGTCACGGCCCGACGGCCCGACGGCCCGTCACGGCCACGGGTTCAGTCCCTCCGAGCGGCGCTGCGCGAACCCGGGCGTCGGGTCCAGGTAGACCCGGCGCACCATCGGGAACTCCTCCCGCAGCCGCTGCTCGGCCCGCTCGCACGCCCACTCGACCTGCGCCGCCGTCGCCACGTCCCGGAAGTCGACCTTGGCGGCGACCAGCGCCTCCCGCGGACCCTGCACGAGGGTGGTCAGCTCCAGTACGGCCTCGATGTGCTCGACGGCCACCAGTTCCGCCCGGATGCGGTCTCGCACGGTGCGCGGCAGCGGGCGGCCGATGAGGAACTCGGCGTTGGAGCGGCCCAGCACCCAGGCGACGTACAGCAGCAGGGCGCCGATGCACAGGGAGGCCGCGCCGTCCCAGGCGCCGGAGCCGGTGAGCTGCCCGCCGAGCAGCCCGCCCGCGGCCAGCAGCAGGCCGGCGAGGGCGGCCGAGTCCTCCATGACCACGGCCTTCACGGCGGTGTCGGGGGTGCGGCGCAGGTAGCGGCCGAAGGGCACCTTGTAGTGGCGGGCCTCGCCGCGCGCCTGTTTCAGGCCGGTGCGCAGGGAGTAGCCCTCCAGGAGGAAGGCGACGGCCAGGACGAGGTACGCCACCAGCGGGTCGCCGGGTTCCTCGCCGTGGGTGAGGGCGTGGACGCCGTCGTAGAGGGCGAAGACCGCGCCGCCGACGAAGGTGGCGACGGCGGCGAGCAGGGCCCAGATGTAGCGTTCGGGGCCGTGGCCGAGGGGGTGGTCCTCGTCGGCGGGGCGGGTGCTGCGTCTGAGTGAGGTCAGCAGCAGGACCTCGGTGACGGTGTCGGCGACCGAGTGCGCGGCCTCCGACAGCATCGCGCTGGATCCGCTGATCACGCCGGCCACCGCCTTGGCGATGGCGATGCCCAGATTGGCGAGGGCGGCGACGATCACCGTGAAGGTGCTGTCGCCGCCGCCCGTCGTGCCGTGTGCTTCCCGTGCGGGTTCCGCCATGCCCCTCAGTGTTCCCGAGGGACGCGCACCACGCCTTCCTGGATGACCGAGATGGCCAGCCGTCCGTCCTCGGTGAAGATCCGGGCCTGGCCGAGGCCCCGGCCGCCGGACGCGGACGGCGACTGCTGGTCGTACAGCAGCCACTCGTCGGCGCGGAAGGGCCGGTGGAACCACATCGCGTGGTCCAGCGAGGCCCCGACGACGTCCCCGACGGCCCAGCCGCCGCGGCCGTGCGCGAGCAGGACCGAGTCGAGCAGGGTCATGTCGGAGACGTAGGTGGCGAGGACGACGTGCAGGAGGGGGTCGTCCGCGAGCTTGCCGTTGGTGCGGAACCACACCTGGGAGTGCGCCTCGCGGGGTGCGCCGAAGTCACCGAAGGGCGGGTCGTCGACGTAGCGCAGGTCGACGGCGGCGCGGGCCTGGAGGAAGCGTTCGACGGTGTCGGCGGGCAGGTGCGGGTAGCCGCGCAGCCGTTCCTCGCCGGTGGGGAGGGTCGCCGGGTCCGGTGCGGCCGGCATCGCGGCCTGGTGGTCGAGGCCCTCCTCGTACGTCTGGAAGGACGCCGACAGGGTGAAGACCGGCTTGCCGTGCTGGACGGCGACCACGCGGCGCGTGGTGAAGGAGCGGCCGTCGCGCAGCCGGTCGACGTTGTAGACGATGGGGGCGCCGGGGTCGCCGGGGCGCAGGAAGTACGCGTGCAGGGAGTGCGCGTGCCGGTCCTCGGGGACCGTGCGCCCGGCGGCGACCAGGGCCTGGGCGGCCACCTGCCCGCCGAAGACCCGGGGGACGACGGCGGAGCGGGAGTGGCCGCGGTAGATGTCCTCCTCGATCCGCTCGAGGTCGAGCAGGTCGAGGAGGGACTGGAGTGCGTCGCTCATGTCCTGGGGACTCTGTGGTCTACAGGCCCATGTTCTTCGCGATGATCATCTTCATGACCTCGCTGGTGCCGCCGTAGATGCGGTTGACGCGGTTGTCCGCGTACAGGCGGGCGATCGGGTACTCGTTCATGTAGCCGTAGCCGCCGTGGAGCTGGAGGCAGCGGTCGATGACGCGGTGGGCGACCTCGGTGCAGAACAGCTTGGCGCTGGCGGCCTCGGCGGGGGTGAGCTCGCCGGCGTCCAGGGCCTCGGTCGCGCGGTCGGCGACGGCCTCGGCGGCGTCCACCTCGGCCTGGCAGGCGGCCAGCTCGAACTTGGTGTTCTGGAAGTGGGCGACCGGCTTGCCGAAGACGGTGCGGTCCTGCACGTACTGCTTGGCGAACCGGACGGCGGCCTTGGCCTGGGCGTAGGCGCCGAAGGCGATGCCCCAGCGCTCGGAGGCCAGGTTGTGGCCGAGGTAGTGGAAGCCCTTGTTCTCCTCGCCGAGCAGGTCCTCGACGGGCACCTTGACGTCGACGAAGGCCAGCTCGGCGGTGTCGGAGGTGCGCAGGCCCAGCTTGTCCAGCTTGCGGCCCACCGAGTAGCCCTCGGACTTGGTGTCCACGGCGAACAGGGAGATGCCGTGGCGGCGGTCCTCGGCCGTGGGCGCGGCGGTGCGGGCACAGACGATCACCTTGTCGGCGTGCACGCCGCCGGTGATGAAGGTCTTGGCGCCGTTGAGGACGTAGTGGGTGCCGTCCTCGGAGAGCTTGGCGGTGGACTTCATGCCGGCGAGGTCGGAACCGGTGCCCGGCTCCGTCATCGCGATCGCCCACATCTCCTCGCCGGTGACGAACTTCGGCAGGAAGCGCTTCTTCTGCTCGTCGGTGGCCAGCATGTTGATGTACGGCAGGGCGAGCAGCACGTGCACGCCGGAGCCGCCGAACTGGACGCCCGCGCGGGCGGTCTCCTCGTACAGGACGGCCTCGAACTTGTGGCTGTCCATGCCCGCGCCGCCGAACTCCTCGGGCACGTTGATGCCGAAGATGCCCAGCTCGCCGAGCTTGTGGTAGAACTCGCGCGGCGCCTGGCCCGCGGCGAACCACTCGTCGTAGACGGGGACGACCTCGGCCTCGATGAAGGCGCGGATGGTCTCCCGGAACGCCTCGTGGTCCTCGTTGAACACCGTACGGCGCACCGCGCCACCTCCAGGGTACGTATCTAAGCGCTTGCTCAGACTTCACCGTACCGGCGGGTAGGGAGAGGCGTCCAGACCGGGAGGCGGGTAACCCTCGTCACTCCCCCGCCCCCGCCGCCCCCCTTCAGCCGGCGGCCACCGCCGCGAACGCCCCCCGCGCCATCCGGTGCAGCAGCGACGCCGTCACCGCGCGGCCCGGCAGGGAGCCGGGGCGGCCCAGGTGCGGGGTGGAGTTCAGGAGGCCGAAGACCGAGTGGACCGCCGAGCGGGCGGCGGGCTCGGCCACGGCCGGATAGACCTCGCGGAGCACGCCGACCCACAGCTCGACGTACTGCCGCTGGAGCTGGCGCACCATCTTGCGGTCGGCGTCCCGGAGGCGGTCCAGCTCGCGGTCGTGCAGGGTGATGAGCGGGCGGTCGTCGAGCGCGAAGTCGATGTGACCCTCGATGAGCGAGTCGAGGACCGCCTCGGGCCCCGCCGCGCCCCCGGCCCCGGGTCCCGCCCCCGGCCCCGCGCCGGAGCCGGTCACCCGCTCGGCCTCCGCCAGCCGCCGCTTCGCCCCGGTCAGCAGCGAGTCGCTGATCCCGACCAGCAGTTCGGCGAGCATCGCGTCCTTGCCGGCGAAGTGCCGGTAGAGGCCGGGGCCGCTGATACCGACCGCGGCGCCTATCTCGTCGACGCCGACCCCGTGGAAACCGCGCTCGGCGAAGAGCCGGGCAGCCTCCTTGAGGATCTGCTCGCGGCGGGTGGGGGCGTCGGTTCTCGTGGCCATGGAGTCGATTCTAGACAGGGAGGTTAGCGGTCGTTAACCTGAAGGAAATGCGTTAACGCTCATTAACTGATCGACCATCGGTGAGGGGACCGCAGGATGCACGAGGCACCGGAGCTGACGACGGCGGCAGATCCCGCGTCGGAGGCCTTTCGGGCCAACGAGGAGGCGCACCGCGTCCTCGTTCAGGAGCTGCGCGCCAAGCTCGCGGCGGCCCGGCTGGGCGGCGGGGAGCGGGCGCGGGCCCGGCACACCGCGCGCGGCAAGCTGCTGCCGCGCGACCGCGTGGACACGCTGCTCGATCCGGGCTCGCCCTTCCTGGAGCTGGCGCCGCTCGCGGCCGACGGGCTCTACGACGGACAGGCCCCGGCCGCCGGCGTCATCGCCGGGATCGGGCGGGTCGGCGGCCGGGAGTGCGTGATCGTCGCCAACGACGCCACCGTCAAGGGCGGCACGTACTACCCGATGACCGTGAAGAAGCACCTGAGGGCGCAGGAGGTGGCGCTGGAGAACCGGCTGCCGTGCCTGTACCTCGTCGACTCGGGGGGCGCCTTCCTGCCGATGCAGGACGAGGTCTTCCCGGACCGCGAGCACTTCGGGCGGATCTTCTACAACCAGGCCCGGATGTCCGGCGCCGGCATCCCGCAGATCGCCGCCGTCCTCGGCTCCTGCACGGCGGGCGGCGCGTACGTCCCGGCGATGAGCGACGAGGCGGTGATCGTCCGCGAGCAGGGGACGATCTTCCTGGGCGGCCCGCCCCTGGTGAAGGCGGCCACCGGTGAGGTGGTCACGGCGGAGGAGCTGGGCGGCGGCGAGGTCCACTCACGGGTGTCCGGGGTGACCGACCACCTGGCCGAGGACGACGCGCACGCGCTGCGGATCGTGCGGCAGATCGTCTCCACGCTGCCCGGACGCGGCCCGCTGCCCTGGGGCGTGGAGCCCGCCGTCGAGCCCAAGGTCGACCCGGACGGGCTGTACGGCTCGGTCCCGGTCGACTCCCGCACCCCCTACGACGTCCGCGAGATCATCGCGCGGGTGGTGGACGGCTCCCGGTTCGCCGAGTTCAAGTCCGAGTACGGGCAGACCCTGGTCACCGGTTTCGCCCGTATCCACGGCCACCCGGTGGGGATCGTCGCCAACAACGGCATCCTCTTCTCCGAGTCGGCCCAGAAGGGCGCCCACTTCATCGAGCTGTGCGACCAGCGCGGCATCCCGCTGGTGTTCCTGCAGAACATCTCCGGGTTCATGGTCGGCAGGGACTACGAGGCCGGCGGCATCGCCAAGCACGGCGCCAAGATGGTGACGGCGGTGGCGTGCACGCGGGTGCCCAAGCTGACGGTCGTCGTCGGCGGGTCGTACGGCGCGGGGAACTACTCGATGTGCGGGCGGGCGTACTCGCCGCGCTTCCTGTGGATGTGGCCGGGCGCCAAGATCTCCGTCATGGGCGGCGAGCAGGCCGCGTCCGTGCTGGCCACGGTCAAGCGGGACCAGTTGGAGGCCCGCGGACGGGACTGGCCCGCCGAGGAGGAGGAGACCTTCAAGGCGCCGATCCGCGCGCAGTACGAGCACCAGGGGAACGCCTACTACGCGACCGCCCGCCTGTGGGACGACGGGGTGATCGAGCCCGCCGACACCCGGCAGGTGCTGGGCCTGGCCCTGACCGCGTGTGCCAACGCGCCACTGGGCGAGCCCCAGTTCGGCGTCTTCCGGATGTGAGGAGGGGACTTATGTTCGACACGGTACTGGTGGCCAACCGCGGTGAGATCGCGGTGCGTGTCATCCGGACCCTGCGCTCGATGGGCGTGCGCTCGGTGGCGGTCTTCTCCGACGCGGACGCGGACGCGAGGCACGTGCGGGAGGCCGACGAGGCGGTACGGATCGGTCCGGCGCCGGCGGCGGAGAGCTATCTGTCCGTCGAGCGGTTGCTGGAGGCGGCGGCCCGGACGGGGGCGCAGGCCGTCCATCCCGGGTACGGCTTCCTCGCCGAGAACGCCGGTTTCGCGCGGGCGTGCGAGGAGGCGGGGCTGGTCTTCATCGGGCCGCCCGCCGACGCCATCGCCCTGATGGGCGACAAGATCCGTGCCAAGGAGACGGTGCGGGCGGCCGGAGTGCCGGTCGTCCCCGGCTCCAGCGGCAGCGGGCTGACGGACGCGCAGCTCGCCGACGCCGCCCGCGAGATCGGGACGCCGGTGCTGCTGAAGCCGTCGGCCGGCGGTGGCGGCAAGGGCATGCGGCTGGTGCGGGACGCGGCCGTGCTGGCCGACGAGATCGCCGCCGCCCGCCGCGAGGCCCGCGCATCCTTCGGCGACGACACGCTGCTGGTGGAACGGTGGATCGACCGGCCCCGGCACATCGAGATCCAGGTCCTGGCCGACGGCCACGGCAACGTCGTGCACCTGGGCGAGCGCGAGTGCTCGCTGCAACGCCGGCACCAGAAGATCATCGAGGAGGCGCCGAGCGTGCTCCTCGACGAGGCGACCCGCGCCGCGATGGGCGAGGCGGCCGTACAGGCGGCGCGCTCGTGCGGGTACCGGGGCGCGGGCACGGTGGAGTTCATCGTGCCGGGCGAGGACCCCTCCCAGTACTACTTCATGGAGATGAACACCCGCCTCCAGGTGGAGCACCCGGTGACCGAGCTGGTCACCGGCCTGGACCTGGTGGAGTGGCAGTTGCGGGTGGCGGCGGGCGAGCCGCTCGGCCTCGCGCAGGAGGACGTCCGGCTGACCGGGCACGCGATCGAGGCGCGGCTGTGCGCGGAGACCGTGTCCGTCAAAGAGGGCGCGCGCGGTTTCCTCCCGTCCGGCGGCACGGTGCTGCGGCTGCACGAGCCCGAGGGCGACGGCGTCCGCACCGACTCCGGGCTCAGCGAGGGCAGCGAGGTCGGCAGCCTCTACGACCCGATGCTGTCCAAGGTGATCGCCTACGGTCCCGACCGCGCCACCGCGCTGCGCAGACTCCGGGCGGCCCTGGCGCGGACGGTGACGCTGGGCGTGCAGACCAATGCCGGGTTCCTGCGCCGGCTGCTGGCCCACCCGGCGGTGGTGGCGGGCGAGCTGGACACGGGGCTGGTGGAGCGGGAGGTCGACGGCCTGGTCCCCACGGACGTACCGGAGGAGGTGTACGAGGCGGCGGCGGCCGTACGGCTGGACGCGCTGCGACCGCGCGGCGACGGCTGGACGGACCCGTTCTCGGTGCCGAGCGGCTGGCGCACGGGCGGCGAGCCGAAGCCGGTCGCCTTCCACCTGCGGATCACCGACCCGGTGGAGCACACCCCGCGCGGCACCCACACCGTCACCGAGGACCGGGTGGCGGTGACGCTGGACGGCGTCCGGCACACCTTCCACCGCGCCGCCGACTGGCTGGGCCGCGACGGCGACGCCTGGCACGTGCGCGACCACGACCCGGTCGCCGCCTCCCTGACGGGCGCGGCCCACGCGGGCGGCGACTCGCTGACCGCGCCCATGCCGGGCACGGTGACGGTGGTGAAGGTCGCCGTCGGGGACGAGGTGGCCGCCGGGCAGAGTCTGCTGGTCGTGGAGGCGATGAAGATGGAGCACGTCATCTCCGCCCCGCACGCCGGCACGGTCGCCGAGCTGGACGTGGCACCGGGCACGACGGTCGCCATGGACCAGGTGCTGGCGGTCATCACACCCACCGACGACGGGGCAAAGGAGACGGCGTGAACGCCTGCGAACTGGGCCTGCCCATGGCCGTACCGGAGGAGGGCCTGCCCTCGCGGGTCCGCGTCCACGAGGTCGGCGCCCGCGACGGCCTCCAGAACGAGAAGGCGACCGTTCCGGCTCAGGTGAAGGCGGAGTTCATCCGCCGCCTGGCCGCCACGGGACTGACCACCATCGAGGCGACGAGCTTCGTGCACCCCAAGTGGGTGCCGCAACTGGCGGACGCGGAGCAGCTCTTCCCGGCGGTCGCCCACCTGCCGGTCGAGCTGCCGGTGCTGGTCCCGAACGAACGGGGCCTGGACCGGGCCCTGGCGCTCGGCGCCCGCCGCGTCGCGGTCTTCGCCAGTGCCACGGAGTCCTTCGCCAAGGCCAACCTCAACCGCACGCTCGACGAGGCCCTGACCATGTTCGAGCCGGTGGTGGCGCGGGCGAAGGAGGCGGACGTCCACGTCCGCGGCTACCTCTCGATGTGCTTCGGCGACCCGTGGGAGGGCCCGGTCCCGGTCCTCCAGGTGGTGAAGGTCTGCCGCGCCCTGCTGGACATGGGCTGCGACGAACTGAGCCTGGGCGACACGATCGGGGTGGCGACCCCGGGCCAGGTGAGCGCCCTGCTCGGCGCGCTCACCGCGGCCGGTGTGCCGGTGAGCGCCCTGGGCGTCCACTTCCACGACACCTACGGCCAGGCCCTGTCCAACACGCTGACCGCGCTGCGGCACGGCGTCACGACGGTCGACGCCTCCGCCGGCGGACTGGGCGGCTGCCCCTACGCGAAGTCCGCCACCGGCAACCTCGCCACCGAAGACCTCGTGTGGATGCTGCGCGGCCTCGGCATCGACACCGGGGTCGACCTCGGCCGTCTCGTCGCCACCAGCGTCTGGATGGCCGCCCACCTGGGCCGGCCCAGCCCGTCCCGCACCGTACGAGCCCTGGCACACCAGGACTCGGCCGGCTCCGACGCCGACTCCCACAAGGATCAGTGACCACCATGGACCACAAGCTCAGCCCCGAACTCGAGGACCTCCGCCGCACGGTGGAGGCGTTCGCCCACGACGTCGTGGCACCCAAGATCGGCGACTTCTACGAGCAGCACGAGTTCCCGTACGAGATCGTCCGGGAGATGGGCCGCATGGGCCTGTTCGGCCTGCCGTTCCCGGAGGAGTACGGCGGCATGGGCGGCGACTACCTCGCCCTCGGCATCGCGCTGGAGGAGCTGGCCCGCGTCGACTCGTCGGTGGCCATCACGCTGGAGGCCGGCGTCTCGCTGGGCGCGATGCCGCTCCACCTGTTCGGCACCGAGGAGCAGAAGCGCGCGTGGCTGCCCCGCCTGTGCTCCGGGGAGATCCTCGGCGCCTTCGGCCTGACCGAGCCCGACGGCGGCTCGGACGCGGGCGCGACGCGGACCACGGCCCGCCTGGACGAGGCGACGGACGAGTGGGTCATCAACGGCACCAAGTGCTTCATCACCAACTCCGGCACCGACATCACGGGCCTGGTGACGGTCACGGCGGTCACCGGCCGGAGGCCGGACGGCCGGCCCCTGATCTCGGCGATCATCGTCCCGTCCGGCACCCCGGGCTTCACGGTGGCCGCCCCCTACTCGAAGGTCGGCTGGAACGCGTCGGACACGCGTGAGCTGTCCTTCTCCGACGTCCGGGTCCCGGCGGCGAACCTGCTGGGCGAACAGGGCCGCGGCTACGCCCAGTTCCTGCGCATCCTCGACGAGGGCCGGGTCGCCATCGCCGCGCTGGGCACGGGGCTCGCGCAGGGCTGTGTGGACGAGTCCGTCAGGTACGCGAAGGAACGCCACGCCTTCGGCAGGCCGATCGGCGCCAACCAGGCCATCCAGTTCAAGATCGCGGACATGGAGATGAAGGCCCACACGGCCCGCCTCGCGTGGCGCGACGCGGCCTCCCGCCTGGTGGCCGGCGATCCCTTCAAGAAGGAGGCGGCGCTGGCCAAGCTGTACTCGTCGACGGTGGCCGTGGACAACGCCCGCGAGGCCACCCAGATCCACGGCGGCTACGGCTTCATGAACGAGTACCCCGTGGCCCGCATGTGGCGGGACGCGAAGATCCTGGAGATCGGCGAGGGCACGAGCGAGGTCCAGCGGATGCTGATCGCACGGGAGTTGGGACTGCCGGGCTGAGGCGCGAGCCCTCCGGGCCGGGGCCGCTTTCGACCTCGGCCCGGACCACCCCCTGGACATGATCTGAGGTTAGGCTAACCTACCTTGGACTTGTCCTGCGGACGCTCCGCACCGTTCGAAAGCAGCCACGCCATGTTCAACGCCAGAGCCACCCACCCGACCCGACGCGGCATTCTCGCCGCCGGCGGCGCGCTCGGCCTCGGTGCCGTGCTCGCGGCCTGCGGTGACGAGGACGCGAACAGCGGTGGAGCCGGCAAGGACACGGGTTCCGCCAAGTCCGGCCCCTGGTCCTTCGAGGACGACCGCGGCACGACCGTGAAGCTGGACGAGGTCCCGACGAGGATCGTCGCCTTCACCGGTGTCGCCGCCGCCCTGTACGACTACGGCATCGAGATCGAGGGCGTCTTCGGCCCGACCAGGACGCCGGACGGCAAGGCCGACGTCCAGGCCGGCGACATGGACGTCAGCAAGCTGACGATCTTCGGCAACAAGTTCGACAGCTTCAACGTCGAGCAGTACGCCGCCTTCCGGCCCGAGGTCCTCCTCACCACGACGTTCGACGACGCCGGCACCCTCTGGTACGTCCCGGAGACCTCCAAGGACAAGATCGCCAAGCTCGCCCCGAGCGTGGCGATCTCGGTCTACGACCGCCAGCTCCCCAAGCCGCTCCAGCGGATGGCCGAGCTGGCCGAGTCGCTGGGCGCCGACATGAAGGCGACGAAGGTCGTCGAGGCGAAGAAGAAGTTCGAGGCCGCCGCCGAGCGGCTGCGCAAGGCCGCCAAGGCCCGCCCGGAGATCAAGGTGCTGGCCGGCTCGGCCGCGCCGGACCTCTTCTACGTCTCCGGCTCGAACTACTCCGTGGACCTGGAGTACTTCAAGGCCCTCGGCGTGAACATCGTGGAGCCCCCGGAGGAGGCCAAGAAGGCGACCGGCGGCTGGTTCGAGAGCCTGAGCTGGGAGAACGCCGACAAGTACCCGGCCGACGTCATCATCATGGACGACCGCGCCTCGACCATCCAGCCCGCCGACATCACCGAGGGCACCTGGAAGGCGCTCCCCGCCGTCAAGGCCGGCCAGGTCATCTCCCGCTCCCCCGAGCCGATCCTGTCCTACGACAAGTGCACGCCGCTGCTCGACAACCTGGCCGAGGCGATCGAGAACGCCAAGAAGGTCCGCTGACCTCTCGCCCTCCCCCTCCTCCCGGAGCACTCCATGACGACGGCCGTGGCCGCCCCGTTCCGCTTCTTCTCCCTCCAGGTCGTACGGACGAGGCGGCTCGGCCCGTCCCTGGCCCGGGTCACCTTCGCGGGGCCCGACCTGCGCGCCTTCCACTCCGACGGGCGCGACCAGTCCCTGTCGCTGTTCCTGCCGCACCCGGGCCAGCCGGAACCGGCGGTGCCGATCGAGCTCGGGGACGGCTGGTGGCAGGGCTGGCGTGAACTGCCGGACGACGTACGCGCGGTGATGCGCTCGTACACGCTGCGGTCCCTGCGCCGGGACGCCCACGGGGACACCGCCGAGATCGACATCGACTTCGTGCTGCACGGTGTCGGGCCGGCCGGGCCGGGCGCGTCCACCGTCCAGGCCGGCCCCGCCGCCCGCTGGGCCGCCGACGCCGCCCCCGGCGACCGGGTCCTCCTGCTCGGCCCGGCGGTCGCCGACAACCGGGCCATCCGCTTCCGGCCGCCCGGGGACACCGACCTGGTCGTGATCTGGGGCGACGAGACCGCCGTACCGGCCGCCTGTGCCATCGTCGAGTCGCTGCCGGCCGGCACCCGCGCCCGGGTCTGGCTGGAGGTGCCGCACGCCGGGGACGTACAGGACCTTCGCACCGCGGCGGACGCCGAGGTCACCTGGCTGGTCAAGGACGCCGCCGACGGCCCCGAGGCCGCACTCGCCACCCTCCGCGCGGCCCGGCTCCCGCCCACCGGCCACCCGTACGTCTGGATCGCCGGCGAGTCCGGCCGCGTCAAGCGGTTGCGCCGGCACTTCGTGGGCGAACGGGGCATCGACCGCCGCCGGGTCACCTTCGTCGGCTACTGGCGCCAGGGCCTGACGGAGGAGCAGCTCCGCGAGCAGGGCTGACCGACGGCCCCCGCCTGCCGCCGCGAGGCTCCAACTCACCGTCCGTGACCGCCGGATGGGGCGGGAGTGACGGCAGTCACGTGCCGGCACACGTGTGATCAACTAAAGTTAGGTTAGGCTAACCTAAGTCGAAGTCCGGGCCTCGCCCTCTCCCGTCCCTCTCGGACCGTCCCCACCGGAGGACTCCCCCATGCGCTCGCACCTGCTCAACGACACCACCGCGGAGCAGTACCGCCGCTCCGTGACCGAAGGAGTCGAGCGGGTGGCCGCCAAACTCGCCACCACCGACCGGCCGTTCACCGGCGTCACGGTCGACGCCCTCTCCCCCCGCATCGACGAGATCGACCTCGACAAGCCGCTGCACGACACGGCCGCGGTCCTCGACGAGCTGGAGGACGTCTACCTCCGCGACGCCGTCTACTTCCACCACCCCCGCTACCTCGCCCACCTCAACTGCCCGGTCGTCATCCCGGCGGTGCTCGGCGAGGCGGTGCTGTCCGCCGTCAACTCCTCGCTGGACACCTGGGACCAGTCGGCCGGCGGCACGCTCATCGAACGCAAGCTGATCGACTGGACCACCGCCCGGATCGGCCTCGGACCCGCCGCCGACGGCGTGTTCACCTCCGGCGGCACGCAGTCCAACCTCCAGGCGCTGCTGCTGGCCCGCGAGGAGGCGAAGACCGAGGACTTCGCCGACCTGCGCGTCTTCACCTCCGAGGTCAGCCACTTCAGCGTGCAGAAGTCGGCGAAGCTGCTCGGCCTCGGCCCCGACGCCGTCGTGACGATCCCCGTCGGCCCCGACAAGCGCATGCGGACCGTCGCCCTCGCCCGTGAACTGGAGCGCTGCGCCGAGGACGGCCTGGTCCCCATGGCCGTCGTCGCCACCGGCGGCACCACCGACTTCGGCTCCATCGACCCGCTCCCCGAGATCGCCGGGCTGTGCGAGCAGTACGGCGTGTGGATGCACGTGGACGCGGCCTACGGCTGCGGACTGCTCGCCTCACTGAAGTACCGGGACCGGCTCACCGGCATCGAGCGGGCCGACTCGGTCACCGTCGACTACCACAAGTCCTTCTTCCAGCCGGTGAGTTCGTCGGCCGTGCTGGTCCGGGACGCGGCCACCCTGCGCCACGCCACCTACCACGCGGAGTACCTCAACCCGCGCCGCATGGTGCGGGAACGTATCCCCAACCAGGTGGACAAGTCCCTCCAGACCACCCGCCGCTTCGACGCGCTCAAGCTGTGGATGACGCTGCGCGTGATGGGCGCCGACGGCATCGGCCAGCTCTTCGACGAGGTGTGCGACCTCGCCGCCGAGGGCTGGAAACTGCTCGCCGCCGACCCGCGCTTCGACGTGGTGGTCGAACCGTCGCTGTCCACCCTGGTCTTCCGCTGCATACCGGCGGCCGTCACCGACCCCGCCGAGATCGACCGCGCCAACCTGTACGCCCGCAAGGCCCTGTTCGCCTCCGGCGACGCCGTGGTCGCGGGCACCAAGGTGGCCGGACGCCACTACCTGAAGTTCACCCTGCTCAACCCCGAGACGACCACGGCCGACATCGCCGCCGTCCTCGATCTGATCGCCGGCCACGCCGAGCAGTACCTGGGAGAGTCCCTTGACCGCGCTTCCTGATTCCGCCACGACGTACGACTTCGTGGGGATCGGCCTCGGCCCCTTCAACCTCGGCCTCGCCTGCCTCACCGAGCCCATCGCCGAGCTGAACGGCGTCTTCCTGGAGTCCAAGCCGGACTTCGAGTGGCACGCCGGCATGTTCCTGGACGGCGCCCACCTCCAGACCCCGTTCATGTCGGACCTGGTCACCCTCGCCGACCCGACGTCCCCGTACTCCTTCCTCAACTACCTGAAGGAGAAGGGCCGGCTGTACTCGTTCTACATCCGGGAGAACTTCTACCCGCTGCGCGTCGAGTACGACGACTACTGCCGCTGGGCCGCGAACAAACTGAGCAGCGTCCGCTTCTCCACGACGGTCACCGAGGTGACGTACGACGAGGCCGAGGAGCTGTACGCCGTCTCGACCACGTCCGGCGACACCTACCGCGCCCGCCGCCTCGTCCTGGGCACCGGCACCCCGCCGCACATCCCGGACGCCTGCCGGGGCCTGGCCGGCGACTTCATCCACAACTCCCGCTACGTGCACCACCGGGCGGAGCTGGTGAAGAAGGACTCGATCACCCTGGTCGGCAGCGGCCAGTCCGCCGCCGAGATCTACTACGACCTGCTGAGCGAGATCGACGTCCACGGATACCAGCTCAACTGGGTCACCCGCTCCCCGCGCTTCTTCCCGCTCGAGTACACCAAGCTCACGCTGGAGATGACCTCGCCGGAGTACGTGGACTACTACCGCGCGCTCCCGGAGGACACCCGCTACCGCCTCACGGCCGAGCAGAAGGGCCTGTTCAAGGGCATCGACGGCGACCTGATCAACGAGATCTTCGACCTGCTCTACCAGAAGAAGCTCGGCGGTCACGTCCCCACCCGCCTGCTCACCAACTCGGCGCTGACCGGCGCCCGGTACGCGGACGGCACGTACACGCTCGGCTTCCGGCAGGAGGAGCAGGGTGAGGACTTCGAGATCGACACCCAGGGGCTGATCCTGGCCACCGGCTACAAGTACGCCGAGCCGGAGTTCCTCAAGCCCGTCCGGGACCGGCTGCGCTACGACTCCCGGGGCAACTTCGACGTCGCCCGCAACTACGCCGTCGACGTCACGGGCAGCGCCGTGTTCCTGCAGAACGCGGGTGTCCACACGCACAGCATCACCAGCCCCGATCTGGGCATGGGTGCCTACCGCAACAGCTACATCGTCCGAGAGCTGCTCGGCACCGAGTACTACCCGGTCGAGAAGTCGATCGCGTTCCAGGAGTTCAGCGCATGAGCACCACCACCCCCACGGTCGCCGGCATCGGCGCCCTGACCATCCGCCCCCTCGACCCCGTGCGGGACGCCGAGCTGCTGCACGGCTGGGTATCGCATCCCAAGTCCGCGTTCTGGATGATGCAGGACGCGCAACTGGTGGACGTCGAGCGGGCGTACATGGCGATAGCCGCCGACGAGCACCACCACGCCTACGTCGGCCTGCACGACGGCGTCCCCGCCTTCCTGATGGAGAAGTACGACCCGGCCCACCGCGAGCTCGCCGGCCTGTACGAGCCCGAGCCCGGCGACGTCGGCATGCACTTCCTGGTCGCCCCCACCGACCGGCCCGTGCACGGATTCACCCGCGCCGTCATCACCGCCGTGATGGCCGAGCTGTTCGCCGACCCGGCGACCGCACGCGTCGTCGTCGAGCCGGACGTCGGCAACACCGCCGTCCACGCCCTGAACGCAGCCGTCGGATTCGTGCCCGAGCGCGAGATCCAGAAGCCGGAGAAGAAGGCGTTGCTGAGCTTCTGCACCCGCGAGCGGTTCGAGAGGGCGGTGTCCGCGTGAGCCTCGCCGACGCCGTCTCCCACCTGACCCCCGAGCACTGGGAGCAGGCCAACCGCCTCCTGGTCCGCAAGGCCCTGGCCGAGTTCGCACACGAGCGGCTGATCACGCCCGAGAGGGACGAGGCGGGTTACGTCGTACGCAGCGACGACGGCAAGACCGACTACCGCTTCACCGCCACCCTCCGCGCCCTGGACCACTGGCAGGTGGACGCCGACTCGATCACGCGTCACCGCGACGGCGCACGACTCCCGCTCGCCGCGCTGGACTTCTTCATCGAGCTGAAGGAGTCGCTGGGCCTGAGCGACGAGATCCTGCCCGTCTACCTGGAGGAGATCTCCTCCACCCTCTCCGGCACCTGCTACAAGCTGACCAAGCCGAAGCTCACCTGTGCCGAGCTGGCGAAGAGCGGCTTCCAGGCGATCGAGACCGGCATGACCGAGGGCCACCCCTGCTTCGTCGCCAACAACGGGCGGCTCGGCTTCGGCGTCCACGAGTACCTCTCGTACGCCCCCGAGACCGCGAGCCCCGTCCGGCTGGTGTGGCTGGCCGCGCACCGCTCGCGGGCGGCGTTCACGGCGGGGGTGGGCATCGAGTACGAGTCCTTCGTGCGGGACGAACTGGGCGAGGCGACCGTCGACCGCTTCCACCGCGTCCTGCGCGAGCGGGGCCTGGACCCGGCCGACTACCTGTTCATCCCGGTCCACCCCTGGCAGTGGTGGAATAAGCTGACCGTGACCTTCGCCGCCGAGGTCGCCCGCGGGCACCTGGTCTGCCTCGGCGAGGGCGACGACGAGTACCTGGCCCAGCAGTCCATCCGCACCTTCTTCAACGCCTCGCACCCCGAGAAGCACTACGTGAAGACGGCCCTGTCCGTCCTCAACATGGGCTTCATGCGGGGCCTGTCGGCGGCGTACATGGAGGCGACCCCGGCCATCAACGACTGGCTCGCCCAGCTCGTCGAGGGCGACCCGGTGCTGAAGTCGACGGGCCTGTCGGTCATCCGGGAGCGGGCGGCCGTCGGCTACCGGCACCTGGAGTACGAGCAGGCCACCGACCGCTACTCGCCGTACCGCAAGATGCTGGCGGCGCTGTGGCGCGAGAGCCCCGTGCCCTCCCTCCGGGACGGGGAGTCCCTGGCCACGATGGCGTCCCTCGTCCACGTCGACCACGAGGGCGCGTCCTTCGCGGGCGCGCTGATCGAGCGGTCGGGGCTCGCGCCCGCCGAGTGGCTGCGCCACTACCTGCGGGCCTACTTCGTCCCGCTGCTGCACAGCTTCTACGCCTACGACCTGGTCTACATGCCGCACGGCGAGAACGTGATCCTGGTCCTGAGGGACGGGGTGGTGCAGCGCGCGATCTTCAAGGACATCGCCGAGGAGATCGCGGTGATGGACCCGGCCGCGGTGCTGCCGCCGGAGGTCTCGCGGATCGCGGTCGAGGTCCCGGACGACAAGAAGCTCCTGTCGATCTTCACGGACGTCTTCGACTGCTTCTTCCGCTTCCTCGCCGCGAACCTCGCCGACGAGGGGATCGTGGAGGAGGACGTCTTCTGGGGGACGGTCGCGGAGGTCACCCGGGAGTACCAGGAGTCGGTGCCGGAGCTGGCCGAGAAGTTCGCCCGGTTCGACATGTTCGCGCCCGAGTTCGCACTGTCCTGCCTCAACCGGCTCCAACTGCGCGACAACGAGCAGATGGTGGACCTCGCGGACCCGTCCGGCGCGCTCCAGCTCATCGGGCACCTGAGGAACCCGATCGCGGGCCGGTAGCGAAGGCCCCGCACAGACGGGCGGGCACCCCGGGGACGGTCCTCCGGGGTGCCCGTCGGACACCGCGGGTCAGTCCGTGTTCCAGGGCACCTGCGGCGAGCGGTAGTAGTCGATCCCCAGCGCCTCCCAGCGCGGCGCCTGCTCGGCGAGCCGCACCTTGTAGGTGTCCCAGTCGTGCGTCTTCGCCGGGGACCAGCCCAGCTCGGCGACGCCCGGCAGCCTCGGGAACGCCATGAAATCGAGCTGGTCCGGGTTCTCCAGGGTCTCCGTCCACAGCGGCGCCTCGACGCCCCGGACCGCGGCGGCCGGTGCGCCCGGCAGGTAGGCGGCCGGGTCCCAGTCGTAGGACCGCCGCACCTCCACGTATCCCGCCCAGGACAGACCCAGCGGGGTGTCCTTGTTGTACTTCATGTCCAGGTACGTCCGGTCGGCCGGGGACAGGACCAGCCCGGTCCCGTTCCGCGCGGCCTCGGCGACCTGGGCCTTCTCCGCGTCGCTGGTGCGGTCCAGGCCCCAGTACTGGACGAGCGCGCCCTTGGCCGGGTTCGCGCCGGCCAGTTGGTGCCAGCCGACGACCGTCTTGCCGTACTCCGCGACGACCGGCTGCACGCGGTCCATGAACTTCACGAAGTCCTCGTGCGGGGTGGAGTGCGCCTCGTCGCCGCCGATGTGGAGGTAGCGGCCCGGGGTGAGCGCGGCGAGTTCGCGCACGACGTCGTCGACGAAGTCGTACGTGACCTCCTTGTCCACGCACAGCGAACTGAAGCCGACCTGGGTGCCGGTGTACAGCGGGGGTGCCACGCCGTCGCAGTTCAGCTCGGCGTAGGAGGCGAGGGCCGCGTTGGTGTGGCCCGGCATGTCGATCTCGGGGACGACCTCGAGGTGGCGGGAGGCGGCGTAGCGGACGATCTCCTGGTAGTCCGCCTTGGTGTAGTGGCCGCCGGGTCCGCCGCCGACCTCCGTGGAACCGCCGTACGTCGCGAGGCGCGGCCAGGAGTCGATGGCGATGCGCCAGCCCTGGTCGTCGCTGAGGTGCAGGTGGAGCTTGTTGTACTTGTAGAGGGCGACCCGGTCGATGTAGCGCTTGACCTCGTCGACGGTGAAGAAGTGCCGGGAGACGTCCAGCATCGCGCCGCGCCACGCGTAGCGCGGGGTGTCCTCGATGGTGCCGCCCGCGACCAGCCAGGGGCCGCTCTGCACGGAGTCCTTCTCGACGGCGGCGGGCAGGAGCTGACGGAGGGTCTGGACGCCGTGGAAGAGGCCGGCGGCCTTGCGGGCGGTGATGGTGACGCCGCCGCGGCCGCTGTCCAGGCGGTAACCCTCGTTGCCGTACGGGCCCTTGGCCAGGCGCAGTCGTATGCCGCCGTGGCCGTGGGAGGTGACGGGGAGCCGGTAGCCGGTGGAGGGCCGCAGGAGGTCCGCGAGGTAGTCGCCGACGCGGCGGGCCTCGCGCGAGTCGTCGACGCGGATGTGGGTGCCGCGGGTGACCCGGTAGGGGGAGCCGCCGGGTTCGACCGACGCGGGGGCCGGGATCACCCGGTCCAGCGGGGTCGCCGCCGTCCGCCGGTCCGGTGCCGCCGCGGTGGTCGTGGCGCCGACCGCCGCGACCAGCAGCAGCGAGCCCAGGATCCGGGTCAGTCGGGGAGTCGTTCTGTGGTGCCGTCGAAGAGGTCTCACGGGCGCTCCCTTCACGATGGTGCACAGATGGGTGTAGACCACTCTCCCTCACAACCGCCGTACGCAGAAGCGGTGAAACAATCCCCGCATGGCGGAAATCATCCAGAAGGACGGAACGTGGGTCTTCGACGGCGACACCCTGCGGCTGACTCCCGGACGGGACAAGAACGTCAGCCTGCTCCGCAGGGAACTGGGTGAACTACTCGTCCCGCTGGCGGCGTTGGCGGGCATATCGTTCGAGCAGGGCAAGAAGTCGGGCCGGCTGCGGCTGCGCCTGCGGGACGGCGCCGATCCGCTGCTGCACGCGACCGGCGGCCGGCTGACCGAGCCGCACGACCCCTACCAGCTCACCGTGGAGTCCGACCGGTACGGCGTCGCCGAGTACGTCGTGGACGAGGTGCGCAACGCCCTGCTCCTCGACCAGGTGCCCTCCGGCCCGGTGGACGCCTACCTGCTGCCCGGTCCCTCCGTCCCGCTGTCGGTCTCCGCCGGTGACGGTGTCGCGAGCTTCGACGGCGAGCGCGTACGCCTGGAGTGGAAGTGGCAGGCGGAGGACGCCAAGTCGGCCGCCGGCACCCGCACCCTGCCTCTGGCCGACATAGTCGCGGTCGAGTGGCAGCCGACGGTCGGCCTGGAGAACGGCCACCTCCGCTTCACCGTGCGGGGTGCGCCGACCAAGGCGCCGCCCAAGTACGACCCCAACGCCGTGGAGCTGTGGGGCTTCAAGAGGGACCCGCTGATGGCCCTGGTGGCCGCGGCCGTGCAGGCCCGCCTCCCGCACCCGGCCGCACCCGCCGCACCCGCCGCCCCGAAGGACGCCCGGCCGGCCGAGGACGCGCCCGCCCCGGCCCCCGCCGCCGCCGAGGACGACCACGACGCGCTGCTGCGGCGGCTGCGGGAGCTGGGCGAGCTGCACCGCTCCGGAGTGCTGACGGACGAGGAGTTCGCCCTGGCGAAGCAGGCGGTGCTGAAGCGGATGTAGGGGGGTCCGTGGACATCTCGCCGACGAGAGCCTGCCCGAAATCGGGCAGGTTTCTTGCGAAACCCTCACTCGTACCCCAGGATCTACCGGGTGCACGACGAACTCGTTGATCATCTGACGCGGTCCACCCCCCTGAGCCGGGGCGAGGCGCTGCGTGTGATCCAGGACGTGCTCGCCTACTTCGACGAGACGACCGAGGAGTACGTCCGTCGCCGCCACCGCGAGCTCCAGGCCCAGGGCCTGGTGAACGCGACGATCTTCGAACGGATCGAGGCGGACCTGAAATACCGGGCGGTGGCACCGCCGGAGCTGTCGCTCCGCCAACTGCGCCGCATCGTCTACGGCTGAGAAGCCGAAGAGGGACACGAGGTTTACGTATACATGTGCGGAATCGTCGGATACATCGGCAAGCGTGACGTGGCGCCCCTGCTGCTCGAGGGACTGCAGCGCCTGGAGTACCGCGGCTACGACTCGGCGGGCATCGTCGTCACGTCCCCGAAGGCGGCCGGCCTGAAGATGGTCAAGGCCAAGGGCCGGGTCCGTGACCTGGAGGCCAAGGTCCCGGCACGTTTCAAGGGCACCACCGGCATCGCCCACACCCGCTGGGCCACCCACGGCGCTCCGTCCGACCTGAACGCCCACCCGCACATGTCGGCCGACGACAAGGTCGCCGTCGTGCACAACGGCATCATCGACAACGCCGCCGACCTGCGCCGCAAACTGGAGGCGGACGGCGTCGAGTTCCTCTCCGAGACCGACACCGAGGTCCTGGTCCACCTCATCGCCCGCTCCGAGGCCGACAAGCTCGAGGACAAGGTCCGCGAGACCCTCCGGGTGATCGAGGGCACGTACGGCATCGCCGTGATGCACGCCGACTTCCCCGAGCGCATCGTCGTCGCCCGCAACGGCTCGCCGGTCGTCCTCGGCATCGGCGAGAAGGAGATGTTCGTCGCCTCGGACATCGCCGCGCTGGTCACCCACACCCGCCAGATAGTCACCCTCGACGACGGCGAGATGGCCACCCTCAAGGCCGACGACTTCCGCACCTACACCACCGAGGGCACCCGCACCACCGCCGAGCCCACCACCGTGGAGTGGGAGGCCGCCTCCTACGACATGGGCGGCCACGACACGTACATGCACAAGGAGATCCACGAGCAGGCCGAGGCCGTGGACCGCGTGCTGCGCGGCCGGATCGACGACCGCTTCTCCACCGTGCACCTCGGCGGCCTCAACCTGGACGCCCGCGACGCGCGCGCCGTGCGCCGCGTGAAGATCCTCGGCTGCGGCACCTCGTACCACGCGGGCCAGATCGGCGCCCAGATGATCGAGGAGCTGGCCCGCATCCCCGCCGATGCCGAGCCCGCCTCCGAGTTCCGCTACCGCAACGCGGTCGTGGACCCCGACACCCTGTACATCGCCGTCTCCCAGTCCGGTGAGACCTACGACGTACTGGCCGCCGTGCAGGAGCTGAAGCGCAAGGGCGCCCGCGTCCTCGGCATCGTCAACGTGGTCGGCTCGGCGATCGCCCGCGAGGCCGACGGCGGCATGTACGTGCACGCCGGGCCCGAGGTCTGCGTCGTGTCCACCAAGTGCTTCACCAACACCTGCGTCGCCTTCGCGCTGCTCGCCCTGCACCTGGGCCGCACCCGCGACCTGTCCGTGCGGGACGGCAAGCGGATCATCGAGGGCCTGCGCAAGCTGCCGCGGCAGATCTCCGAGATGCTGGAGCAGGAGGAGGACGTCAAGCAACTGGCCGCGCAGTACGCCGACGCCCGCTCGATGCTCTTCATCGGCCGCGTGCGGGGCTACCCGGTCGCCCGCGAGGCCTCCCTGAAGCTCAAGGAGGTCTCCTACATCCACGCGGAGGCCTACCCGGCCTCCGAGCTCAAGCACGGCCCGCTCGCGCTGATCGAGCCCGCCCTGCCGACGGTCGCGATCGTGCCGGACGACGACCTGCTGGAGAAGAACCGCGCGGCCATGGAGGAGATCAAGGCCCGCAGCGGCCAGATCCTCGCCGTCGCCCACCAGGAGCAGGAGAAGGCCGACCACACCATCGTGGTCCCCAAGAACGAGGACGAGCTGGACCCCATCCTCATGGGCATCCCGCTCCAGCTCCTCGCCTACCACACGGCCCTGGCCCTGGGCCGGGACATCGACAAGCCGCGGAACCTCGCCAAGTCGGTGACGGTGGAGTAGGCCCTTCGGGGGCGCGGGGCCGTACCGGTGTGCGGCCCCGCCGCGTGGGCGCGGGCGGCCGGCGGGTTCGCCCGGCGTGACGCGCGGGACCGGGGAGGCCGGACCGCTCGGACACGGGGCGCCCCGGCGGATGCGGCGAGCCGGCGCGGCTCCCGCGAGCGGTGGGTGTCAGGGGATGACCACCACGGGCCGCTTCGCCCGCTTGGCGAGCCGCCCGGCGACGGAGCCGAAGAGGCGGCCCACCAGGCCGTGGCTGGAGCCGACGACGATGGCGTCCGCCTCGTACTCCCGGCCCACCTCCTCGAGTTCGTGGCAGATGTCGCCGCCGCGCTCGACCAGGATCCAGGGCACCTCGGCCAGATAGTCCGCGCACGCCAGCTCCAGGCCCAGCACCTCGGTGCGGTGGTCCGGTACGTCGACGAAGACGGGCGGCTCGCAGCCGGCCCACACCGTGGTGGGCAGCCGGTTGGCGACGTGCACGATGACCAGGCCCGAGCCGAGCCGGCGTGCCATGCCGATGGCGTACGCGAGGGCACGCTCACTGGACGTCGAGCCGTCGAAGCCGACGACGACACCGTGCTTGAAGGCTGGGTCGCACGACTGGCGTGGCTCTTCGGCCGCCAGGGGCTCGGCCGCCGTAGGTTCGGCGACGGGCCGCTTGCGGTCCGCGGGTTCGAAGAATTCGTGACCGGCCATGGCTGTCTCGGCGTTTGATCCTCTATGGGGGACAACAGTGTGCGACGGAGCTGTGTCCGGGAATGGTCTTCCCAACCCCATACCCCCAAGGGTACGGCGGCAAGCCTCCTTCGCCCAGATCCCGCGCAGGGTCCGCCGCGGGGCTCACCGGAGCATGCCCGAGGGGGCGCCCGTAACGCAATGGTTGCTGCGCTGTACAGGCGGTTTGCACGGGATTCAACTGTCCGTGATCAGTCGTGACCGGTGCGTCGCCCGGGCGTTGATCTCCATGCCACCAGTCCCAGGGAGCCCGCATGTCCGGACCGCGCCAGCCCGCCGAACCGCCGTCCGGCACCCCTGAGGCAGCCGGCCGCCCCGACGCGCCGGGCGCCGACGAACCGACCGCGCCGCTCCGGGACGGCGTCACCGATCTCGTCCGCTGGGCGGCCTTCAGTTGCCTCCTCGTCCCGGTCGTACTCCTCTGGTGCGGCACCTCCTTCGCCGGCGCCGCCGGTACGGCCCTGGGCCTGGCCGCCGTCACCGGCGCCTGCCGCCTGCTGCTGCGCCGGTCCGAGCGCGTCGCGTCCCGTCCGGCCGGCGAGGATGACGCGGTACGGTCCGGGCGCCGGCACCGGGCCGGACCGCCGGGACGCGGGGGCGGACGGCACGCAGCGGAAAACACACCGGTCGACTGACCGGTTTCCGCGCACGCGTCCGCCTCTTTTCAGCCAACTTCTGATGGTGGCTCAACACCGGCCCCCACCACCCCCCAACCCCCGTTCCACCTGCACGGAAAGGGTCTCAACGACCCTGCGCACCCTACGGGGATTGGCCACTGCGACAAGGCGCACTTCCCTGTGGCGCCCCGGAGTGCAACGCTTCGTGATCGACTGCTTCACGCCAAGTTGCCATGTCGACAATGTCCCAAGTGCCGAACCGGCCATCTCGGCGCGACGGGACACAGTAGATTCGATCTTGACTGTCTACGGCGGGGGACTCGTGCAGGACCGAGGGGAAACGTGTTGGAGCGACAGACCCGAAAGGATCAGGGCGCCGCGACCACCGAGGGGGGCTTAGCAATTATGGGCCACGACTCCGCTGCCGCGCCGGAAACCGCGGCCCGGAAGCTCTCCGGGCGACGCCGCAAGGAGATCGTCGCGGTGCTGCTGTTCAGCGGCGGCCCCATCTTCGAGAGTTCCATACCGTTGTCGGTGTTCGGGATCGACCGCCAGGACGCCGGCGTGCCGCGCTACCGACTACTGGTGTGCGCCGGCGAGGAGGGCCCGCTGCGGACGACGGGGGGACTGGAACTCACCGCGCCGCAGGGCCTGGAGGCGATCGCCCGGGCCGGCACCGTGGTGGTGCCCGCCTGGCGGTCGATCACCTCGCCGCCGCCGGAGGAAGCGCTCGACGCACTGCGCCGGGCGCACGAGGAGGGCGCCCGCATAGTCGGGCTGTGCACCGGCGCCTTCGTGCTCGCGGCGGCGGGCCTGCTCGACGGCCGCCCCGCGACCACCCACTGGATGTACGCGCCGACGCTGGCCAAGCGCTATCCGTCGGTGCACGTCGATCCGCGCGAGCTGTTCGTGGACGACGGCGACGTGCTGACGTCGGCGGGTACCGCGGCCGGTATCGACCTGTGCCTGCACATCGTGCGCACGGACCACGGCAACGAGGCGGCCGGCGCGCTGGCCCGCCGCCTGGTGGTCCCGCCGCGCCGCTCGGGCGGCCAGGAGCGCTACCTCGACAGGTCTTTACCGGAGGAGATCGGCGCCGACCCGCTCGCCGAGGTCGTCGCCTGGGCGCTGGAACATCTCCACGAGCAGTTCGACGTGGAGACGCTGGCGGCCCGCGCCTACATGAGCCGCCGCACCTTCGACCGCCGCTTCCGGTCACTGACCGGCAGCGCCCCGCTGCAGTGGCTGATCACCCAGCGGGTGCTCCAGGCACAGCGCCTGCTGGAGACGTCCGACTACTCGGTGGACGAGGTCGCGGGCCGCTGCGGCTTCCGCTCGCCGGTGGCGCTGCGCGGCCACTTCCGCCGCCAGCTCGGTTCGTCCCCGGCCGCCTACCGGGCCGCCTACCGGGCACGCCGTCCGCAGGGCGACCGGCCGGCGGCCCCGGATCCGGGCGGCGACGGAACCTCCCGGGCCCCCGTCCCGCCCGGGGCCGCCGCCCTGGCACCGGACAGCGCGGTCCCGTACCAGACCCGCCGCTCGGTGCCGCCGCTGCCGGCGGCGGCGAGCCTGCCGGGGCAGCGCAGCGCGCCGTGACCTGACACGCGTAACGCCGGGCGGGCGCTCCGGCCCGTCCGGCCGCCCCCTCGGGCCCCGGCCGGGCCGGCCCGCTCGGCCCCACCGCCGTTCGAGGACGAGGTCGTCCAGGTCGGAGCGGGGGCCCGGGGCACTGCCCCGGCGAGCCCCGCACCGAGCCGGGGACACGGACGGCGGACGTCGGCCGTAGGGTGTCCGCATGAACGATCGCATGGTGTGGATCGACTGCGAGATGACCGGCCTCTCGCTGTCCGACGACGCGCTCATCGAGGTGGCCGCCCTCGTCACCGACTCCGAGCTGAACATCCTCGGCGAGGGCGTCGACATCGTCGTCCGCCCGCCGGAGCGGGCCCTGGAGACGATGCCGGAGGTGGTGCGCCAGATGCACACCGCGTCCGGCCTGCTCGCCGAGCTCGACGACGGCACGACGCTGGCGGACGCCGAGGCGCAGGTCCTGGCGTACGTGCGCGAGCACGTGAAGGAGCCCGGCAAGGCACCGCTGTGCGGCAACTCGGTCGGCACCGACCGCGGCTTCCTGCTGAGGGACATGCCGACGCTGGAGGACTACCTCCACTACCGGATCGTCGACGTCTCCTCGATCAAGGAGCTGGCCCGCCGCTGGTACCCGCGGGCGTACTTCAACAGCCCCGAGAAGAACGGCAACCACCGCGCGCTCGCCGACATCCGCGAGTCCATCGCCGAACTGCGCTACTACCGGGAAGCCGTCTTCGTCCCGCAGCCGGGCCCCGACTCCGACACCGCCAAGGCGATCGCCGCGAAGCACGTCCTGCCCGCCCGGTAAAAGGCGTGCGCGAGCACCCCTTCGGACCCTGTACACTTTTTCTCAGCCGGTCGGGGAAGCCCACCACGGGTTCCGAAGACCGGCCATGGTGGGTGTAGCTCAGTTGGTAGAGCACCTGGTTGTGGTCCAGGTGGCCGCGGGTTCAAGTCCCGTCACTCACCCTGATCCGTCGGCCGGTGACCTCCGCGAGGAGGTCATCGGCCGACGGCGTTCCGGGGCCGCCCCGAACCCCAGCCGGCCCTCCGGCCCCGGCCCCCGTCGGCTCTCTCACGACCTCGCCCCGTCGATACCGGACATCGCCGTCGCCGCGGAGACCACCGGACCGGCGACGACACCAGGCCGCTGCTCACGGGGCCCGCCGCGCCCGGGCCCGACGGCGATCCGCGTCGATGTCCGCCGCCCCGACGGCATGAGCCCGCGCGGCACCGGGGGTTCCCCGCCCCCTTACGCCGCGACCGGCGCCCCCTCGCGCGACTCCGCCGCCGTCATCACCCGCCCGGGCCGCCCGTGCGGGCCGCCCGTGCGGGCCGGGCGGCACGTCGGCCGGGCCATCCCCCGGCCGTGATGCGCGGGCCACGGTCCTGCGGCTCGGCCGACGCCCGCACCCGCCGCACCCTGTCGACGCACGAGGCCGCCATCGAAGAGGACGGCCGGGCCGAAGCACCCGGGCGGCGCGCCGCCGGGACATTCACTCCACTCGGCCGGTCACCGGCCCGGCCCCGCCCCAACTCGGCCCCGCCTCAACCCGCCCCGACCCTGGCCCGCCCTGGCCCGCCCCGGCCTTCAGGACGACGCCCGCTCCACCAGCTCCGTCGCCAGCACCACCTGGTGCCGCTCCAGCCCCCGCGAGGCCGCCGGGCGGCGGTCCGCGATCTCGGTGAGCAGCAGGTCTATCATCGCGCGGCCCATCTCCTCGATGGGCTGCCGCACACTGGTCAGCGGCGGCTCCATGTGGCGGGCGATGGCCGAGTCGTCGTAGCCGACCAGCGCCACGTCGTCCGGGATGCGCCGGCCCGCCTCGCGCAGTGCCTGGCGGGCGCCGGCCGCGGTGACGTCCGAGCCGGCGAAGACCGCGTCCAGCTCGGGGCGGCGGCGCAGCAGTTCCGCCATGGCCCGGCGCCCGCCCTCCTCGGAGAAGTCGCCCGGCTCGATGAGCTGTTCGTCCGCGTCGTGGCCCGCGTCGCGCAGCGCCTCGCGGTAGCCGTCGACGCGCCGCTGGGCACCGTAGACGTCGAGGCGGCCGGTGATGTGCGCGATGTGACGGCGGCCGCGGGACAGCAGGTGCTCGACGGCCGAGCGGGCACCGCCGTAGTTGTCCGAGTCCACCGACGCCAGCGACTCCCCGGCCGAGCGCGGGCCGCTGATCACCGCGGGAATCTCCAACTGGGACAGCAGGTCGGGCAGCGGGTCGTCGGCGTGCACCGAGACCAGCAGGACCCCGTCCACGCGGTGCGCGGCCAGGTACTGCGCGAGCCGCTGCCGCTCCCGGTCGCTGCCCGCGAAGATCAGCAGGAGCTGCATCTCGGTGTCGGAGAGTGCGGAGCCGACGCCCTTCAGCATGTCCGAGAAGTACGGTTCCGTGAAGAAGCGGGTCTCCGGCTCGGGCACCACCAGCGCGATCGCGTCCGTGCGGTTGGCGGCCAGGGCACGGGCCGCCGTGTTCGGGACGTAACCGAGTTCCGCGACCGCCGCCTCCACCGCCGCCCGGGTCGCGTCGCTGACCCGGGGCGAGCCGTTGATCACCCGGGAGACCGTGCCGCGGCCGACGCCCGCCCGTGCCGCCACCTCTTCGAGGGTGGGCCGGCCACCGCTCCGCCCACGCGCTCCGTGGCCTGCCATCGGCTCCGCCTCCCGTCAAGACCCCCGCACTCTGCGGCTGGCCTGGAATTTAACAGGCCGGTCGGGTGTAATGACCGGCTCCGGGCCTCCCGCCCGCCGTACCGAGGTCTCCCCGCGCCGCTCGCGGCGTCCAGTTAACAGGCAGATAACTGAACGCACTTCGTCGCGTCCGGTCCCTTGACACCCCCGCCCGGACCGGCGACTCTTCAACACATCACTTGTGGGAGCGCTCCCACACTACCTGGCACTTACACATCCCGCACGTTCCCCGCCCGAGCCGCAGCGTCGAACGAACCACATGAAGCAGCGGGCCCAACCATGTAGTTGGCCGGGGGGTCGGCACGTCAGGGCAACAGGAGGACGCAATGCGAGCAGCACGTAATCGATCCGCCCGCAAGGCGGTGGTCATCGCGGCCATCGCGTCGCTGGGCGCCGGGCTGCTGGCCGGCTGCGCCGACGACGGCAACGACGAGGACGGCACGTCGTCGGGCGACAGCAGCGGCAAGACCACCATCACCCTCGGCCTGTTCGGCACCATGGGCTTCAAGGAGGCCGGCCTCTACGAGGAGTACGAGAAGCTCAACCCCGACATCAACGTCGAGGAGACCGTCACCGAGCGGAACGAGAACTACTACCCCGCCCTGGTCAACCACCTCACCACCGAGAGCGGCCTGCAGGACATCCAGGCCATCGAGGTCGGCAACATCGCCGAGGTCGTCGAGACCCAGGCGGACAAGTTCGTCGACATGGCCAAGGTCGAGGGCGTCCAGCCGAGCAGTTGGCTGGACTGGAAGTGGAAGCAGGGCGTCACCAAGGACGGCCAGGCGGTCGGGCTCGGCACCGACATCGGGCCGATGGCCATCTGCTACCGCAAGGACCTCTTCGAGAAGGCGGGCCTGCCGACGGACCGCGACGAGGTCGGCGCGCTGTGGGCCGGTGACTGGAAGAAGTTCGTCGAGGCCGGCGAGAAGTACAAGAAGGGTGCCGGCAAGGACACCTACTTCATGGACTCTCCCGGCGGTCTGATCAACGCCATCCTCAGCAGTGAGGAGGAGAAGTTCTACGACTCCTCCGGCGAGGTCATCTACAAGACCAACCCCGCCGTCAAGGCGGCCTTCGACCTCACCGCGGAGGCCGCGGAGAAGGGCCTGGTCCAGGCGCAGACCCAGTTCCAGCCGGCCTGGGAACAGACCATCTCCAACAACCTGTTCGCCACCGTCGCCTGCCCGCCGTGGATGATCGGCACCATCAAGGGCAAGTCGCAGCCCGAGGCGGCCGGCAAGTGGGACGTGGCCGTGGCCCCGAAGTCCGGCAACTGGGGCGGCTCCTTCCTGGGCGTGCCCAAGAGCGGCAAGAACGTGAAGGAGGCGCAGAAGCTGGTGGCCTGGCTGACCGCGCCGGAGCAGCAGGCGAAGCTGTTCGCCGTGCAGGGCAGCTTCCCGAGCGCCCCGGCCGCGTACAAGCTGCCCCAGGTGACGGACGCCAAGAACGAGATGACCGGTGCCGCGCCGATCGGTGACATCTTCGCCAAGGCCGCCGAGGCCATCCCGGCCCAGGTGATCGGCCCGAAGGACCAGATCATCCAGCAGGGTCTGACCGACAACGGCGTCATCCTCGTCACCCAGGGCAAGTCGCCCGAGGAGGCCTGGGAGAACGCCACCAAGACCATCGACAACAACCTGGAGAAGTGACCGGAATGACCACCCGGCACGACACCGCCGCGCCCCCCGCGAAGGGGGGCGCGGCCCCGGGCCGACCGCCCGGTGACGCGGTCTCCCCCGAGGCGGCCAGGAAACGGGCCCGGCTCTCCCGCCGCTGGCAGCGGGACATGCGCTGGAGCCCGTACGCGTTCGTCGCCCCGTTCTTCGTGTTCTTCGCCGCTTTCGGCCTGTTCCCGCTGATCTACACCGGCTGGGCCTCGCTGCACACGGTGGAGCTGACCGCGCCCACCGACATGGCGTGGACGGGGCTGGACAACTACACCAGGATCTTCGACGACGACTTCTTCTGGAACGCCGCGAAGAACACGCTGACCATCGGCATCATCTCCACGGTGCCGCAGCTCATGATGGCGATGGGCCTGGCGCACATCCTCAACTACAAGCTGCGCGGCTCCACCTTCTACCGGGTCATCATGCTCGCGCCGTACGCCACGTCGATCGCCGCCGCCGCGCTGGTCTTCGTGCTGCTCTTCGGCCGTGACTACGGCATGATCAACTGGGTGCTCGACTCGGTCGGGCTGGGCAAGGTCGACTGGCAGAACGACAAGTGGGCGTCCCAGTTCGCCGTCTCGTCGATCGTCATCTGGCGCTGGACCGGCTACAACGCGCTGATCTACCTGGCGGCCATGCAGGCGATCCCGCAGGACCTGTACGAGTCGGCGGCGCTGGACGGTGCCAGCCGGTGGCGGCAGTTCCTCCACGTCACACTGCCCGCGCTGCGTCCGACGATCCTGTTCACGGTCGTCGTGTCCACCATCGGCGCCTCGCAGCTGTTCGGTGAGCCGCTGCTGTTCGACGCCAACAAGGGCGCCTCGGGCGGCAGCCAGCACCAGTTCCAGACCCTCGGCCTGTACCTGTACGAGCAGGGCTGGGTGAACCAGCATCTGGGCCGCGCCTCCGCGATCGCCTGGACGATGTTCCTGATCCTCATCGTGATCGGGCTCGTCAACTACGTCATCTCGCGCCGGCTGCGCGCCAGTAGTTAAGGAGAACCGGCCGTGACGACGACCCTGACGAAACCCCCGGCCGAGCCGGTGCCCGAGCCTGACCGGCGGCGGCGCCGCGGGTCCAAGGCGTCCCGGGCCGGCGGGCAACTGCACGCGGGACCGATCGCGTACATCATCCTCGCCGTGTTCACGCTCGGCTCGCTGTTCCCGCTGGTGTGGACGGCGATCGCCGCCTCCCGCGACAACCAGCGCCTGGCCCAGACCCCGCCGCCGCTCTGGTTCGGCTCCAACCTCTTCGACAAGCTGGAGATCGCCTGGAACGACGCCAACCTGGGCGAGGCGATCCTCAACACCACGATCGTCGCGGGGATCTCCTCGGCCACCGTCGTCTTCATGGCGACGGTCGCCGGCTTCGCCTTCGCCAAGCTGAAGTTCCGGGGGCGCAACGCGCTGATGCTGATCGTGGTCGGCACGATGATGGTGCCGCCGCAGCTCAGCGTCATCCCGCTGTACATGATGGTCGCCAAGCTGGACTGGTCCGACCAGCTCCAGGCGGTGATCTTCCCGTCCCTGGTCAGCGCGTTCGGCGTGTTCTTCATGCGGCAGTACCTGCTCCAGGCACTGCCGGACGAGATCATCGAGGCCGCCCGTGTGGACGGCGCCAGTAGCTGGCGGGTGATCTGGCACGTGGTGTTCCCGACGGCGCGCCCAGCGATGGCCGTGCTGGGCATGCTGACGTTCGTGCAGGTGTGGAACGACTTCCTGTGGCCGTTCCTGGTGCTGACGCAGAACGGCAACCCGACCGTGCAGGTCGCGGTGGCCGGCCTCGGCCGCGGCTTCACCCCCGACCAGGCCCTCATCATGGCCGGCGCGCTGCTCGGCACGCTGCCCCTGCTGCTGGTCTTCGCGATATTCGGCAAGCAGATCGTGGGCGGCATCATGCAGGGCGCCGTCAAGGGCTGACACCTCACCGAGGGGGCCGGGTCGCCGTCGTCCCGGCCCCGCCCCTCCCCCCTCGTACTTCCCGCCCGTGGGTCCCCCACGGACCCGGACGGCCCGCCTTGTCCCGCCATGTCCCGCCATGGCTCTCCACGACCCTCCACGAACCCGCCTATGGGAGCGCTTCCATGCTTGAGTCCGCAACGCCGGTGACCCCGGTGACCTTCCCCCCTGCCTTCCTGTGGGGCGCCGCGACCTCGGCGTACCAGATCGAGGGCGCGGTGCGGGAGGACGGCCGTACCCCCTCGATCTGGGACACCTTCAGCCATACGCCGGGGAAGACGGCCGGCGGCGAGACCGGTGACATCGCCGTCGACCACTACCACCGCTACCGCGACGACGTGGCGCTGATGGCGGAACTGGGTCTGGGCGCCTACCGCTTCTCCGTCTCCTGGTCCCGGGTGCAGCCGACCGGCCGCGGCCCCGCCGTCCAGCGCGGCCTGGACTTCTACCGCCGCCTGGTGGACGAGCTGCTGGCCGCCGGGATCAAGCCGGCCGTCACGCTCTACCACTGGGACCTGCCGCAGGAGCTGGAGGACGCGGGCGGCTGGCCCGAGCGCGACACGGCGTACCGGTTCGCCGAGTACGCGCAGATCGTCGGCGAGGCGCTCGGCGACCGGGTCGAGCAGTGGATCACGCTCAACGAGCCGTGGTGCGCCGCCTTCCTGGGCTACGCCTCCGGAGTGCACGCCCCCGGCCGGACCGACCCGGCGGCCTCGCTGCGCGCCGCGCACCACCTGAACCTGGCGCACGGCCTGGGCACGGTGGCGCTGCGCTCGGTGATGCCGGCCCGCAACTCGGTGGCGATCAGCCTCAACACCTCCGTCGTCCGGCCGCTGTCGCAGAGCCCGGCGGACCTGGCGGCGGCACGGAGGATCGACGACCTGTCCGGCGGGATCTTCCACGGCCCGATCCTGCACGGTGCCTACCCGGCGACCCTGCTGGAGGCGACGGCGTCGGTCACCGACTGGTCGCACGTCCAGGACGGCGACCTGGGAGTGATCCGCCAGCCGCTGGACGCGGTCTGCCTCAACTACTACACGCCCACCGTGGTGTCGGCGGCGGACGCGGACTCGCGCGTCCCGCGCGCCGACGGACACGGCGCGAGCGACCACTCGCCGTGGCCGGCCGCGGACGACGTGGCGTTCCACCAGCCGCCGGGCGAGCGTACGGAGATGGGCTGGAGCGTCGACCCGACCGGCCTGCACGAACTGATCATGCGCTACCACCGCGAGGCTCCCGGCCTGCCGCTGTACATCAGCGAGAACGGCGCCGCCTACGACGACAAGCCCGGCGCGGACGGCACGGTGCACGACCCCGAGCGGGTCGCCTACCTGGACGGCCACCTCAGGGCGGTCCGCCGGGCCATCGCCGACGGCGCCGACGTCCGCGGCTACTACCTGTGGTCCCTGATGGACAACTTCGAGTGGGCCTACGGCTACGAGAAGCGGTTCGGCGCGGTGTACGTCGACTACGTCTCCCAGCAGCGCACCCCGAAGTCGAGCGCCCTCTGGTACGGGCGCGCCGCCCGCACGGGCACGCTGCCGCCGGTGGAGTCGGCCGCCGAGTAGATCCCGGGCCCCGGGGGCGGGGACAGGGACGGGGGCGGGGACGGGGGCGGGGGCGGGGGCGCGGCATTCCACGGGGGTGCCGCGCCCCTGCCGCGCCCCCGCTCGCGGGGTGTGCGCCGGGTCAGTTGTAGGCGGCGAAGGCCTTCGCGAAGGCGTCCTTCTCCTGGTCGACGGAGCTGCACGTGGCGTCGGCCACGGGCTTCGGGCCGCCCGGGCATGCCTTGTCGCGGGTCGCGGACCACATCGACAGCCGGCCCAGGCCCTTGGACTCGGCGAACCTCACCAGTTGGGTGGCGTCGTCGACCTCGAAGACCTCGGTCACGACGTCGTTGACGCCGATCATCGGGGTGACGGCGACCGTCTTCCAGGCCTCCCTGTCGGAGAGGCCGAGGACGCCCTCGACCTGGGCCTGGGTGGCGGTGGCGGCCTGCTCGGCGTAGGTGCCCATGTCGCCGCTGTAGGCGGGGCCGTAGTCCATCGCCATGATGTTGACGTTGCCGATCTCGACGCCGTTCCTCTCCGCGTCGGCGAGGAGGTCGACGCCCGCCTGGGTCAGGCCCTCGGGCATGACCGGCAGCGTGAAGGAGACGTCCAGGCCCGGGTGCCGCTTCTGCAGCGCGGCGATGGCCTGGGCGCGGCGGGTGTTGGCGGCCGTATCGGGCAGGGCGCCGCCCTCGACGTCGAAGTCGACCTTGGTGAGCTCGTAGGCGTCCACGACCTTGCCGTACGCCGCGGCCAGCGCGTCGGCCGACGTGCAGGTCGTGGCCAGTTCGGAGCCGGCCGCGCCGCCGAAGGAGACGCGGACGTCGCCGCCCTCGGCGCGCAGGGCGCCTATCTGGCCGGCCACGGCGTCGCTCGCGAGGTCGGTGACGCCGCCCCACTTGGGGGTGCAGCCGCCGCCGTCGGTGACGAAGGCGAGGTTGTAGTTCTTCACGCCGGTCGCCTCGGCGCTCGCGACCAGGTCGAAGGCCGGGTAGAGGGAGGTGTCGACGTAGGGGGCGAAGCCGGTGCCCGTGCCGGTGCCGGTGCCGGTGTCGGTGCCGGTGTCGGTGCCGGTGTCGTTGCCGTTGCCGGGGGTTTCGGTGGGCGCCGGGGTGGTGGGCGGGTCGGTGGGCGCCGGCTCCGCGGTGGCCGTGTCCGTCGGGGTGGGAGGCGGTGTGGGCGTCGCAGCGGGGGGTTCGGTGGGGCGGCCGCTGGGCTCGGGGGTGGCGCCGTCGTCCGCCGAGCACCCGGCGTCGTCGATGAGGCAACCGGTCGGGTCGTCGGTGCCGTTGACGACCAGGCCGACCGTGACGGACTCGCCGGCCTTCAGGCCGTCCGGGTCCCACTTCGGCGGGGTCACGGTGACGTGCTGCCCGCTGACGCTCGACTCGGCGTTCCACAGCGAGCCGAGCTCGGCACCCGGGGGCAGGTCGAACTCCAGCGTCCAGTCCGCCTTCGCCTGCCCGGTGTTGTTGGTGACGACGTACTGGGCGGTGTAGCCCGTCGACCACTCGCTGGTCCTCGTGTACGCGGCCCCCACTCCGGCCGCCTGCGCGGTGCTGGTGAACACCAGCGCGCCGCCGCCGGCCACGGCCGCCGCGACGAGCGTGCCGATCGCCTTGTCCCTGCCACTGATCCTGCGCCGGTGCGTGCTCATCGCGTGCCTGCCTTCGCTGTTCACGGGGCCCCGCCGGGGGGTGCGTGTGGGGGTGGGGTGCGGCAGCACGCTAGCGAGCCCGAAACGGGCAAAGAGCCTGATCCGGGCGGGGGTTGGCGATCTTAGGGTGCGCTTAAGGGAGGGATCGGGACCGATTAAAGGTCGCGGCGACCCGGGGCTGCCGGCGGCGCCGTACTGACCCCCGGTGTCCGCGCCGTACCGGCGCCGCCCGCCCGTCCAGTTGGATCCAGAGCCGCACCTCGGTCCCGCCGAGCACGGAGGAGCCGATCCGTACGTCGCCGCCCGTCGACTCCGCCAGCCTGCGCACGATGTCCAGGCCCAGCCCGGTCGACCCGTCGTTGCCCGAGCCCCGGCCGCGGGCCATCGCCGCGTCGGGGTCGGGGATGCCGGGGCCCGCGTCCGAGACGAGCACGATCACCGCGTCCTCGCCGTTGTGCAGGTCGACCGCGAAGGCGGTGCCCTCGGCGGTGTGCCGGAAGACGTTGCCGAGCAGGGCGTCGAGGGAGGCGGCCAGGTCGGCGCGGGCCACGGGTATGCGCACCGGCCGGTCGGCGCCGGCCACCCGCCACTTGCGGCCCTCGTCCTCGGCGAGCGCCGACCAGAACCCCATCCGCTCCCGCACCACCTCGGCCGCGTCGCACCCGGCGCCGGGTCCGGCCGCGGCCGTCTGCGGCTTGGCGTCCCGGGCGGTGCGGATGATCGTGTCGACCTCGCGCTCCAACTGCTCGACGGCGGACCGGGTCTGGTCGGCGGCCGGCCCGTCGCCGAGCGAGGCCGCGTTGAGCCGCAGCACGGTCAGCGGCGTACGCAACCGGTGGGAGAGGTCGGCGGCCAGCTCCCGTTCGTTGGCCAGGAGCTGGACGACCTGGTCGGCCATGGAGTTGAACGCCACCGCCGCCAGGCGCAGTTCGTTCGGGCCCTCCTCCGGCACCCGCGCGCCCAGCTTCCCCTCCCCCAGTTCGTGCGCGCCCTCGACCAGGCGCTGCGCGGGCTGCACCATCCGTACGCCCAGCCGGTCGGCGACCGCGACCGAGCCGACGATCAGGGCGGCGCCGACCGCGGCGAGCACCGCCCAGGCCGTGCCGACGCCGTTGGTGACCTCGGACTCGGGGACGTAGACCTCGACGACGGCGATCTCGCCGGAACTGAGCGCGACCGGCTGGAGCAGCGTGGAACCGCCGGCCACCTCCGTGGTGGAGGCGCGGCCCATCTCCCGTACGGCGGCGATGTCGTCGTCGGTGGCGCGCTGCCGGCCGATGTCGGTGCCGCCGCTCTCCTTGCCGGACGCCGGTATGTGCACGGCCATCCCGGCGTCCGAGCCGGCGGAGGCGACGACGCGCTCCAACTGCTCGCGGTCGGTGGTGATGGACAGTGCCGGGGCGACGGCGGCGGCCTCCCGCTCGGCGTTGGAGAAGGCCCGGTCCCGGGCCATCTCCCGGATGACGAGTCCGAGTGGGACGGCGAAGGCGACCACGACCATCGCGGTGACCGCGAGCGACACCTTGACCAGGGCCCATCTCATCGTGGCGGCTCCGCTGCGGGAAGCCCCGTGGCCGGCCCGGCGGGCGGTCGCGCGGGCGGACCGGCGGGCGGTCGCGCGGGCGGACCGGCGGGCGGCCCGGTGGACGGTCCCGCGGGCGGGCCGACGGGTGGCTCCGTGGGCGGCTCCAGCTTCACGCCGACGCCGCGCAGGGTGTGCAGGTACCGCGGCCGGGCCGCGGTCTCGCCCAGTTTGCGGCGCAGCCAGGACAGGTGGACGTCGATGGTCTGGTCGTCGCCGTAGGACTGCTGCCAGACCTCGGCGAGCAGTTCCCTGCGGGGGACGACGACTCCCGGCCGGCCGGCCAGGAAGGCGAGCAGGTCGAACTCGCGGCGGGTCAGGTCGAGCCGGGCGCCGTCCAGTTCGGCCTGGCGGCGCAGCGGGTCGACGGTGAGGCCGCCGACCCGGATGACGGTCGACGGCGCCGCCTCGGCGGGGCCGGACCGGGCACGGCGCAGCACGGCCGCCATCCGGGCCGACAGGTGCTCGACGGAGAACGGCTTGGTGAGGTAGTCGTCCGCGCCCGCGTTCAGCAGCCGCACGACCTCCGCCTCGTCGTCCCGGGCGGTGGCCACGATCACCGGTACGTCGGTGATGCCGCGCAGCATCTTCAACGCCTCGGAGCCGTCCAGGTCGGGCAGTCCGAGGTCGAGGATCACCACGTCGAAACGGAAATGGGCGACCTCGCGCAGCGCCTCCAGCGCCGTGCCGACGCTGCGCACCGTGTGCGAGGCGTCGGTCAGATGCCGGATGAGCGCCGAGCGTACGAACTGGTCGTCCTCGACCACGAGCACACTTGCCATGGGCGGCACCGTACGCCATGCGGGCCGGCCCGGTGCGGGCCTGTGGACAACTCCGGTCCGGCTCCGTCGGGCCCCGGCCGGCCCCTGCTCCGGCCTCGTTCCCGCCTCGCTCCGGCCCCGCTCCGGCCCCGCTCCCGGCCCCGCTCCGGCCCCGCTCCCGGCCTCGTTCCCGCCTCGCTTCCGGCCTTACCCCCGGCCTTGTTCCCGCTCGCGTTCCCGAGCCGGTCCCTGACCTGGTTCCGGTTCCGTTCGGGCGACACGCCTGTGACGCGTGAGGCAGTATGGCCGCGATGCGCAGAGGACTCGTACACGTACTCGCCTGGCTGCTCGCCACCGGCGCGGCGGTCACGCTGTCGTGGTGGGGCGTCCACACGGTGATGGCGGGCACTGCCTACGACCGCCCTCGCGCCCTGCCCATCACGGCGGCCGACGAGGGCGCGCGGGAGTCGCGGGAGGCGCAGGACACCGCGGGTTCGGGGTCGTTGGCCTCGTCCACCAGGCGGCCGTCGCCCTCGGGCAGTGCCTCGCCGAAGCCGAGCGAGACCCCCGACGAACCGTCCCCCACCCCGCCCCGGACCGCGCCGTCCACCTCTTCCGAGGCTCCGGTGGCCCCCTCCCCCACCGCGTCCGGCCGGGTCAGGAGTTACGAAACCGACGGTGGCCGCGCGGTCTTCGACCTCGGTACGTCGTCCGCGTCCCTGGTGTCGGCGACGCCGGGTGCGGGCTGGTCGATGCAGGTGTGGAAGACGGAGTCGTGGATCCGGGTGGAGTTCGCCTCGGGCGCGGACCGGGTGTCGGTGTTCTGCACCTGGCACGACGGTCCGCCCCGGGTGGAGGTCGGCACCTACTGAGTCACCGGAAGACGGACGGGGGCGGCGCCGGGGAGGCCACCGCCGCCGCGTCCGTCACGGGTACGGCGCCGCCGGTGAAGTCGGCCAGCACGCGGCCGTGTGCCACGCGCGCGGGGTGGGGGTCGCAGGCGGCGCGGCGGGTGAGTTCGGCGACCGGCAGCGGGTGGTCGGAGGCGACGAGGATCGCGTTGCCGAAGCGCTTGCCGCGCAGTACGGCCGGGTCGGCGACGAGGGCGAGTTCCGGGAAGCGGTCGGCGGCGGTGGCGATCTGTCCGCGCAGATGGGCGAGCGGCGGTCCGTCGGCGAGGTTGGCGGCGAAGATGCCGCCGGGCGCGAGGGCGCGCCGGACCTCGTCGAGGAACTCGGTGGACGTCAGGTGGGCCGGGGTACGGGCCCCGCTGAAGACGTCCGCGACGACCAGCCGTGCCCAGCCGTCGGGCACCTTGGCCAGTCCGGCGCGGGCGTCGGCGGAGCGCACCCGGATCCGGGCGCCGGGGTCCAGGGGAAGTTCCCGGCGGACCAGCTCGACGAGGCCGGCGTCCTTCTCGACGACCTGCTGGGTGGAGCGGGGGCGGGTGGCGGCGACGTAACGGGCGAGGGTGAGGGCGCCACCGCCGAGGTGCACGGCCTGCACCGGCTTGCCCGGCGGGGCGGCCAGGTCGATGACGTGCCCGAGGCGGCGCTGGTACTCGAAGGACAGGTACGCCGGGTCGTCCAGGTCGACGTGCGACTGCGGGGCGCCGTCGATCAGCAGCGTCCAGGCCCGGCCGCGCTCCCGGTCGGGGATCAGCTCGGCGAGCCCGCCGTCGACGTTCTCGGCGACGGCTTCGGCGGCAGCGCGCCCGCGGCGGGCGTTCCTGGACTTTCCCATCGGTCCATTATCGGCGCGACCGGAACGGCACCGTACGGGTGGACCGGGGGACTCAGCTACAGCCGTCCGCGGCCTCGATCAGCCGGGCCGCCTCGCCCAGCGCCGCCCGCAGTACCGCGGGGTCGGTCGCCAGGTCCGCCTCGCCGGGGGGCAGCAGCCAGTCCGAGCCCGCCAGGGGCGGCTCGGGGGCCGGGTCGAGGCTCAGTCCGCGGCCGTCCGTCTCCGTGCAGGTGCTGCCCGGCACGTCCCAGGCGGCGGCCGTGCCCGGCGGCACCAGGAACCCCAGGGTGTCGCAGCCGTAATCGTGGATCACGGGGCCCACCCCGTCACCGGCGCCCCGCCTGAGGATGTCGACCGCCTCCAGACCCTGCCGGGTCGGCACGGTGACGACCTCGCAGGCGTCGCAGGGGGGATCGCTGAACCGTCTGGTATCCATCCCGGCCTCCACCACGGAACTCCTCCTTGGACGAGCGGGTCGGGTCGGGAGTCGGGGGGCCTCCCGGTCCGCAGCGTTCAACGCGTGGAGCCGTCAACGGCTACGGCACAAGTCAGCCGCAAAGGATGGCACTTCATGGCAGAACGCGGATGAGATATCCGGTTTGTAGCCAAACAGCGCGTGGCGGCTCCGTCACAGCCGGTACGTTCTTGCTCGCCGGGAACAGGGCTGACAAACGGAGAAATCCTCGTAACCCGCCCCCGTCCCGGCATGGTTCGTCGGTTCGCACGAGAGGACCCGGCCATGGCGTCGTCAACGGTGACCTCAGCCCAGCCCGACCGGCCGGCGCGGCCGAACCTCGCCTTCCGGCGCTTGCGCGGCGGGCGCTCGCCCGCCGAGTTCGCGGCGGTGGTGCGGCGGGCCGCGCGGGAGATCGGCGAGCGGGTCAGTTGCGACGCGCGCTACGTCGGCCGGGTCGAGGCGGGCGAGATCCGCTGCCCCAACTACGCGTACGAGCGGGTGTTCCTCCACATGTTCCCCGGCCGCACGCTCACCGACCTGGGCTTCGCGCCCCGTTCGTCGGTACGCGGGCGCCGGGCGCGCGCCTCGGAGGACGCGCCCCCGACGTACCCCGGGGCGCCTTCGCGCGCCACGGGTGAGATGCGAGGGGCGCACGAGCCGTATGAGACACCGCACACGCGGGACACGCACGACACGCGAGACCCGCACGACGACAACGAGGAGAGCGACGTGCTGCGTCGCGCATTCATGACGAGCGGTGCCACGGTGGCCGTCGCATCGCTGGGCCCTCTGGGGCTCGCTCTCGACGCCGCGGCGGCGCAGCGCCCCGTACGCAGGGCCGGGGCGGGCTACGCGGGCGCCCTCGAAGAAGCCGTCCGCCGGATCCGGCTGCTCGACGACCGGCACGGCGCCGACGGTCTCTACCGGCGCGCGGCGGCCCCGCTGCGTACCGCGTACGCGCTGCTGGACGCCGGTGCGACCCGGCAGGCGACGGCGGACCGGCTCTACTCCGGCGCCGGTGAACTGGCGATCTCCGTGGGCTGGCTGGCGCACGACTCCGGGCGCTTCGACGACGCGCGCTCCCACTACGCCGAGGCCCTCGCCACGTCCCGGATGAACGGCGACGCGGGTCTGGAGGCGCACGCCTTCTGCAACATGGCGTTCCTGGCCCGCGACGCCGGGCGTCCGCGCGAGGCGGTACGGGCGGCCCAGGCCGCGCGGAGCGCCGCCCGCCCGCTGGGCTCGGCCCGGCTGATGTCCCTGCTCGCGCTGCGCGAGGCGGGCGGCTGGGCGGGGCTGGCCGACCGCGTCGGCTGCGAGCAGGCGCTGGCCCGCGCGCAGGCCTTCTTCGGACGGGGCCCCTCGGAGGCCGACCCCGAGTGGATGAGCTTCTACGGCGAGGCCGAGCTGGAGGGACTGGAGGCCCAGTGCTGGTCCACCCTGGGCGACTGGCCCCGGGCGGCACGGCACGCACGCCGGGCGGGCGAACTGCAGGACCCGCACTTCACCCGGAACCTCGCGCTGTACTCGGCGGAACTGGCGGACGACCTGGCGCGCGGCGGCCGGCCCGACGAGGCGGCGGGGGCGGGCATGCGGGTCCTGGACCTGCTGGGCGAGGTCCAGTCGTCACGCGTCCGCACGATGCTGTCCGCCACGGCACGGGTACTGCTGCCGCACCGGCGGGCATCGGACGTCTCCGCCTTCCTGGACCGCCACGCTGCCCTGCCGCGAACGGCGTGATCCGCACCACGGCGCGGTGCCCGCGGGCACCGCCCCGGCCCCGGCCCCGGCCGCGGCAGCCGCGCCTGCCCAGTGCTCCCCGACGGCTCCCGAGGGCTTGGGGCCTGAGGGCTGGGGGCTGGCCCTGGGGCGGCCTGGGACCTGGGACACCTGAAGCCCGGGGCACGGGGCACGGGGCACGGGGCAGCCCTGGGACCTGAGGCAGCCTGAGCGCCCGTAAAGCCGGGCAGCGCCTCCGCCGGGCAGCGCCTCCACCGGACAGAACCTCCGCCCGACAGCGCCTCCGCCGCACAGCAGCGCCTCCGCCGGACAACGTCTCGGCCGGACAGCGCCGAAGCCGGGCCACGCCGACGCCGGGCCACGCCGACGTCAGCCCGCCAGGTGCCCCAAGTCGTTCCAGCTCTCCAGCGCCGGCTCCCCGTACGCCCAGCCCAGCACCGACAGCGACGTCGGGTTCAGCCGTATCCGCGCCGCGAAGTCCAGCGGCAGCCCCAGCCACCGCGCCCCGATCGACCGGAGAATGTGCCCGTGGGCGAAGACCAGCACGTCGCGGTCCGCCTCCCGCGCCCACGCCACCACCTCGTCCGCGCGCGCGGTGACCTCCGCCAGGCTCTCGCCCCCGGGCACTCCGTCCCGCCAGATCAGCCAGCCGGGCCGGACCGCCTGGATCTCGTCCGGCGTCATGCCCTCGTAGGCCCCGTAGTCCCACTCCATCAGCGTGTCCCAGGCCCGGGCGCGCTCACCGAAACCGGCCAGCTCGCAGGTCTGGCTCGCGCGGGACAGCGGGCTGGTGCGCACCTCCACCCCGGGCAGCCCCTCCAGCGGCGCCCGGTGCAGCCGCTCGCCGAGCAGCTTGGCGCCGCGCCTGCCCTCCTCCAGGAGCGGGACGTCGGTCCTGCCGGTGTGTCTGCCGGACAGCGACCACTCCGTCTGTCCGTGCCGGGCCAGCAGGATGCGCGGTGCCATGGAAGGGGGCCTTTCCGGGAGAAATGTCTGAAGGACCACTCCATCATCGCGCACGCCGCACGCGGGCAACCCGGCGGGCGATCCCGGCGTCTATCAGGGCCGAGGGCGCCCAGTGAAGCGGGGCGCGCAGAGGCCGTAAAGTGGCACGCCCGTGTCCGTCCGAGGCGCGCGAGAACGAAGGGGGAGGGCGATCGGATTGCCGCACACCGAGACACCGGGCACCGAGGCGACCCCGAGAACTCGCTTGCGCTGGTGGACCGAGCTGCCGCTCATCGTCCTCGTGTACGCCTGCTACTCCGCGGGCCGGCTCCTCGTCCGGGGTGACATCTCCGACGCGGTCGATCACGGCCTGGCCATCCTGCGGCTGGAGGAGGCGCTGTTCCTCAACGCGGAGCACCCGCTCAACCGCCTCTTCACCCGCGAGCCGTGGATCGGCATACCGGCCGACTTCTGGTACGCGTCGCTGCACTACGCGGTCACCCCCGCCCTCCTGATCTGGCTGTTCCGCTCGCGCACCGTGCGCTACCGGGCCGCCCGCACCTGGCTGTTGACGTCCACGTTCATCGGCCTCGTCGGCTTCACCCTGCTGCCGACCTGCCCGCCCCGGCTGCTGGACGCGAGCCACGGCTTCGTCGACACGATGGCCCAGTACAGCTCGTACGGCTGGTGGGGCGGCGAGGCGAGCGCGCCGCGCGGCCTGGGCGGGATGACCAACCAGTACGCGGCCATGCCGAGCCTGCACGTGGGCTGGGCGCTGTGGTGCGGGGTGATCCTGTGGCGCTACGGCGGCACGCGCACGACGAAGGTGGCCGCCGTCGTCTACCCGCTGGTGACCACGATCGTGGTGATGGGCACCGCCAACCACTACTTCCTCGACGCGGTCGCGGGAGCGGCCGTGATGGGCGCGGGACTGCTGCTGACGCCGTACGTGCTGCGGACGGCGGACCGGGTGCGGACCCGGCTCGCGGCCCGTTTCGCACCGGCCGCACCGGCCCCGGCCGACGCGGGTTCCACGATTGTCAGTGGTGGATGCCAGACTTCCGCGGGTGAGCGATTTCCACGGCAGCGCGAGCAGCGGTTCGGGCCAGGAGCCGAACCGGACGTCTCCTCCTCGGACGCGGGGGACGAGACTCCGGCACCGGCTCGCTGAGCTGCGCGGTCCGGACGTACCGGCCAAGGCGCTGGACGCGCGGGCCCTGGCCGCCCTCGCCGCCAACCCCGGGTGCCGCCGGCGAGCCATCCTCGACGGCGCCGGGGTGGACAAGGCGTCGCTCGCCGGCGCGCTGGGCTCGCCGGCGGTTTTCGGACAGTCCCAGTTCGCGTTCACGCGGGGCAACGCCTTCGAGGCGCGGGTCAAGGCGGACGGGGGCGCCGAGCTGCTGCGGCTCGTGCACGAGCAACTGGACCGGGGCGCCGAGCCGCCCGCCGCCGCCCACGTGCCCGACCTGTCCGCGTCCGGCCCCGAAGGCCGCGCGGCGCGGACCTCGCTGGCCCTGCGGGAGGCCACCGGGACACCCGGCGCCCCCGGGAGCTGGACGCTCCTCGACCACCCGATGCTCGCCCTCGACGTCGCCGGTTCCCCCGCCTTCCTGGAACCGGACGCGGTGGTGGTCCATCCGGACGGAAGCTGGACGGTCGTCGAGATCAAGTCCTTCCCCATGCTGGACGGTTCCGCCGACCCGGCGAAGGTCGGCGCCGCCGCGCGGCAGGCCGCGGTGTACGTGCTGGCCCTGGAGCGGGTGGCCGCCCGTCTGGACCCCGCGCCGCGCGTGCGCCACCGCGTGCTCCTGGTGTGCCCCAAGGACTTCTCCAACCTGCCCACGGCGTCCGCCGTCGACGTGCGCAGGCAGCGCGCGGTCACGGACCGCCAGTTGGCCCGCCTGACCCGTCTCGAGGACATCGCCGACACGCTCCCCGAGGGCGTCCGCTTCTCCCCCGACCTGCCGGCGGAGGAGCTGACCGCCGCGGTCGAGGCGGTCCCGGCGACGTACGCGCCGGAGTGCCTGTCCGCCTGCGAGCTGGCCTTCCACTGCCGCGCCCGGTCCCGGGAGACCGGCGCGGTGACCGCGCTGGGCCGTCCGGTCCGGGCCGAGCTCGGCGGTCTGTCGACGGTGGAGGACGTGCTGGCGGCGGCCCGCGGAGAGGCCGGCGATCCCGACGACCCGGCGGTGGCCGCCCTGCGCAGGGCGGCCCGGCTGCGTGCGGAGGCGCTCGCGGCGGCCGGCGTCGAAGCGGGCGGGAGCGGGGTGGCCGGGTGTCACTGATCACGACGCTCGCCCGGCTGGAGGCGGTGCGCACCGGCCACGCCCAGCCCGCCGCCACGGTCCGGCACCGGCACCTGTCCGACCGTCCGCTGGTCTTCGTGCCGCTGATCACCGCGGGCGAGGCCGGTGCCCCGCTGGGCGCCCTGGTCGGCACCGACCGGGACGCACCGCACCTGCTGGTCGTCCCGCAGCCCCGCGACCGCGATCTGCGCTTCGCGTTCCTGGCCGAGCTGGCCGGCATCGTGCTGCCGCACGTCGAGGCGTACGCCGACAGCGTGGAGGCCGCCGAGCGCACCGAGACCGCCCCGGAGACGGGCAAGCGGGTCAAGGTCGAGGTCGACCTGTGCGCGGACGCCGCGCAACTGATCGTGCCGAGCCGGGCCGGCGTCGACTTCGTACGGCTGCTGGGCAGGTCGATGCGTTTCCGGCGTACGGCGGAGCAGGACCCGCAGGCACCGCACCCCGCGCCGCCGAGGGTGCCGCTGCTCGGCCGGTGGCTGACCCACTACGGCGAGCGGGCCCGAGTCCCGGGTTCCTCCCTCCTCCTCGCCATGACCGACCTGCTGGGCCGGCACTGGGCGACCGGCCAGTCCACGCTGGAGGACCAGCACCTGGGGGCGCTGCTGGCCTGGATCGCCCCGCGGGCCGACGGCGAGGCGACGACCGGCGCCGAGGCCGCGCGGCGTGCCGAACTCGCGCGCGACGCCGACGGCCAACTGCTGTGCCCGCCCGCGGGGCCGGCGACCGACCCGGCCTTCGACAACAAACTGCTCGGCCCCGCCATCGAGCGCTACGACCGTGCCCGCACCGCGCTCGCCGCCGCCGAGGACGGTCTGGAGGCCGACGAGCGGCTCGGCGCGCTCACCGCGGCCGAGCGGGAGATCCGCGCCCTGGTCGAGAGCCGTACGCGACCCACCTGGGACGCCGTGTGGCGGGGCCTGGACCTGCTGCGGGAGCTGCCGGCCGGGGCGCACGTCGAGGAGCGGTGGACCCGCGACCGCTGGTCGTTCACGTCCCACCGCGACCGCGTCCTGTCCGGTGAGCCCCCGCAGCCGCGCCGCGACGACGCGGTGACGGCGGCGAACAAGCTCGCCACGCGCGAGCGCGAGCAGGCCCGGCTGGACGCCCAGGAGGCGCTGGACGATCCGCTGGTGATGGCCGGGCGGCGGCTGTCCGGCGAGGCGTTCGCCGGAGAGGTCACCGACGTGGTCATGGCGTACAGCGAGAGCAAGCGGCCCAGTCCGCGCCCGCTGGTCACGGTCCGCACGGACGACCGGCCGCATCTGGGCGAGCACGTGAAGGTCTACCGGTCGCTGGGCGGCAAGCCGCAGGCGGCGCAGTACGTCGGACCGGCCGACGAGGACGGGCACGAGGGCGGGCTGGTCCTGCGGATCGTCGACAAGATGGGCCGGGGCAAGGAGCCCGAGGCCGGATCGGTGCCCGAGAAGGGCGACCTGGTGTGCTTCACCCTCTTCGAACACGAGCAGCGGGGCGGCGCGAAGCTGCCCGACCCGGACCGGACCCCGTGGACGCACGGCGGACCGCCCGGCGAGACGGCCGCCGTACCGGAGGCGGCCGACGCCCAGACGGAGGAGGACGTCCTGTGACCGCCGAGGCCCCCACGGCCCCCGTCGACCCCACCGCCGCCCCGGCGGGCTTCGACCCGGGCGCGGAGGCCGCCCGCGCCACCGCAGCGATCCTCCACGACACCCTGCACGGCACCGAGCGCGGTGTCGTCGTCGACTCCCCGCCGGGCGCCGGCAAGTCCACCCTCGTGGTGCGGGCGGCACTGGAACTGGCCGAGGCCGGCCGTCCCCTGATGGTCGTGGCGCAGACCAACGCCCAGGTCGACGACCTGGTCCTGCGGCTGGCGGAGAAGAACCCCGACCTGCCGGTGGGCCGCCTGCACAGCAGCGACGCCGACCCGTACGACAAGGCGCTCGACGACCTGGCGAGCGTACGCAAGTCGGCGAAGGCCGCCGATCTCGCCGGGCAGGCCGTCGTCCTGTCGACCGCCGCGAAGTGGGCGCACGTCCCGGTGGACGAGCCGTGGCGGCACGCGATCGTCGACGAGGCGTACCAGATGCGCTCCGACTCGCTGCTGGCGGTCGCCGGGCTCTTCGAGCGGGCGCTGTTCGTGGGCGACCCGGGGCAGTTGGACCCGTTCGCGACGGTGGGCAGCGAGCAGTGGGCGGGCCTGTCGTACGACCCCTCCGCCTCCGCCGTGACGACGCTCCTCGCCCACAACCCGGGCCTGCCCCAGCACCGGCTGCCGGTGTCGTGGCGGCTGCCGGCGTCGGCGGCGCGGCTGGTCTCCGACGCGTTCTACCCGTACACGCCGTTCCGCAGCGGCACCGGCCACGGCGACCGGGGCCTGTCCTTCGCGGTGGCGTCGGACGGCTCGGGCCCCGACCGGGTGATCGACGAGGCCGCCCGCTCCGGCTGGGGCCTGCTGGAGCTGCCCGCACGGCACACGCCCCGCACCGACCCGGAGGCGGTGCGGGCGGTGGCGGCGGTGGTCCGGCGGCTCCTGGACCGGGAGGGCGCGACGACGTCCGAGCGCTCGCCCGGCCCCGCCCCCCTGACGTCCGCCCGCATCGCCGTCGGCACGGCGCACCGGGACCAGGCGGCGGCGGTACGGGCCGCGCTGGCCGACCTCGGCGTGAGCGACGTGACCGTGGACACGGCGAACCGCCTCCAGGGCCGCGAGTACGACGTCACCGTCGTCCTGCACCCGCTCTCCGGCCGCCCCGACGCCACCGCCTTCCACCTGGAGACCGGCCGCCTGTGCGTGCTGGCCTCCCGGCACCGGCACGCGTGCGTCGTGGTCTGCCGGGAGGGAGTGGGCGAGCTGCTGGACGACTATCCGTCCACGGAGCCGGTGCAGCTCGGCACGCTGGTGAAGTTCCCGGACGGCTGGGAGGCGAATCACGCGGTGCTGGCGCACCTGGCGGAGCACCGGGTGGGGTGGCGGCCGTGAACATCCCCGTGGCGCCGGTCCGTCGTTTCCCTCGGGGCTGAGATTCCAACGCCGAACACGTGCCGCGCAGGGAAGACATGGCTCGGGCCAGGGCTGCGAAGCGGCCGGACGCTGTGGCGGGGATCGTCGATAAGGGACCGGTCGCGGACCGGTCGCGGAGCGAGGGAGCCGGGTGAGTCGCGTGGGGAGCCGGTGCGGCTGCCACGGCGAGGACACTTCCGGCCGCTTTGTCATTGGGGGGCTCATTTGAGGGGGTGGTGAACAGTTTCGTGGAAGGTGTTCACGTGGTGAGGGGGTGCCCGGGGGGCCGGTGGGTGTGCGTGCGGGCGATCCGGGTCGCGAGCCGGTGGACCAGCTCGCGGGCCGGCTCGGGCGCGACGACTTCGATGTGGTCGCTGAACTGCAGGAGCTGCCGCACACCGTCCAGTTGGTCGTACGCCACGGTGATCTCGACCCGCCCGTCCTCCCCCGGATCGCTCGCCGTCCTGAACCGGGCACCCAGGACCCGGCGCGCCATGTCCAGGCAGTACGCGTCGAGGCGGGCGGTGACGAGGACGTGCCGCCGGTTCTCCAGCGCCTCGCTCAACTCCCGCACCGTGCCGGCGAGGTCGGCACCGGGCCGGAGCCGCCGCTCGGCGTCGAGCAGGGTCCAGTACCGGAGGCGGGAGAGAGCGAACATGCGCGGCTTCCGGTCACGGTCGGCCACGAGATACCAGCGCCCGCCCCGCTGCGCGAGCCCGTACGGGTCGACCACGCTGTCCCGGACGGCCGCCGTACCGCTCCGCCGGTAGCCGATGCGCAGCCGCCTGGCCGTGCGCAGGTCCCGGACCAGGCCCGCGACGTCGGGCAGGGGCTCGGCGTCCTCGAACCAGGGCCGGTTGTCGATCGCGAGCACGTCCGTCAGGGCCAGCGGCAGGCCGTCCCGCGCGGGCGGCGCGGACCGGCGCGACGTGAGCTTGCGCAGCGCCGACCGGGCCTCCGCCTCGCCGCCGAGCCGCCGGGCCCGGTCGAGATCCAGCCCGACCGCCCGCAGGAGGTCCGCCTCCCCCGTCGTCAGCTTCGACAGGTCGACCTGGTCGCCGGGCAGCAGGCTGATACCGCCGTACTTGCCCCGCTCGGTGAAGACGGGGATGCCCGCGTCGACCAGCGCCCGCACGTCACGCAGCACCGTTCTGGCCGACACCCCCAGCTCGCCGGCCAGCGCCTCGGCGGTGGTCCGCCGACGCGCCTGCAGCGCCGCGAGGAGCTCGATCAGACGTTGCGGTCGACTCATGCGTGGGGCTTCCTCACCTGAACACGACAGACCGTGTCATGTTCTCAGGCGAGGCTGACACCGACGGCCGGAACCGGCCCGCCCGGAAGGAGCCCGACACCCATGTCCGCACCCAACCTCTTCCTCGTCTACGTCGACGACGTCGAGCGCGCGACCGCGTTCTACGCCGATCTGTTCGACATCGAGCCGGTCGTGACCACCCCGCGCTACGTACCGTTCGAGGTCGCCCCCGGAGTGCTGTTCGCGCTCTGGAGCGGCCGGTCGGACCAGGTGGCACCGGGGACGCCGCGCACCTCGGAGGTCGGCCTGATGGTCCCGGGGCCCTCGGCGGCCATCGACGACATCCACGCCGCGTGGACCGCCAAGGGCGTCACCGTGGTCGAACCGCCCCACGACGAGGTCTTCGGCCGCACCTTCGTCGTCGCGGACCCGGACGGCAACCTCATCCGGGTCTCCCCCGTCGACTGACCGGCACCGCCTCACGCCGTCCGGGTCGCGGATGCCGGGGCGGTACCCAGTTCGCACCACACGTACTTGCCCCGGTTACCCTCCCTCGCCAGCGGCTGCCACCCCCACACATCGGCGCAGGCCCGCACCATCGCCAGCCCCCGCCCGTCCTCCCGTTCCACGGCCCGGTCGAACGGCTGCGGCGGCTCGGGCGGCGACGGGTCCGCGTCCCAGGCCCCGAGCCGGAGGACCCCCGTCCCGGACCAGCGCACCCGGAGCGCGGCCGGCCCTTCGGTATGCCGCACGGCGTTGGAGACCAGCTCCGTCGCCAGCAGCTCCGCGAGGTCGACCAGCCGGATCAGCCCGTGCATGGTCAGAATCAGCCGGAGCGTACGCCGACAGACGGTGACGGCACGGGGGTCGTTCGGGATGTAGAGGGAGTACTCCCACGGATCGTTTTCGGGCATGAGGGCTCCTGCCGGAGATGGGGAGGGGAAATGGGATGCGGTGGCATTGCCGCAGCCGCCCTGGCAGGACGGAGCGGTGCGCTTCCAGCACCCCGCAACTCCACACGGTGTGCGTCGCGTCACCGACGGTAGGGCATAAATTTATTACCAAGCAAGCGAGTCGCGTAACCTTGCCCCGAACGAGCCGCCCCAGGGCGCCCGTTGAGCGAGGAGGAAGTCGTGCCGCCGAGACGCACACCCACAGCACGTCAGGGGCGCCTGGGGGCTGAACTGAGAAAGATGCGCGAAGCCGCAGGGCTCAAGGCGACCGAGGCGGCAGCCCTTCTCGGCGTGAACTCCGTCCAGATCAGTCAGATCGAGTCCGGAATCGCCGGAGTGAGCGAGGAGCGGCTACGCCGCCTCGCAGCCAACTACGCCTGTTCCGACGGCGACTTGATCGATGCACTGGCAGCCATGGCGACGGTCCGGGTCAGGGGCTGGTGGGACGACTATCGCGGCGTGCTGCCCGCCGCCTATCAGGACCTCGCCGAGTTGGACCATCACGCGACATTCCGCCGCGATGTGGCGGTCACCCACGTGCCAGGGCTGTTCCAGACGGAGGACTACGCCCGCTCCCTCTTCACCTACATGAACCCGGAGTTCCCCGACCGCGAGGTGGAGCACCGGGTGCGCCACAGGATGAAGCGGAAGGTCATCGTCGAGGGCCCTGACCCAGTTCCCTACGAGACGTTGATCCACGAAGCGGCGCTCCGGATCAAGGTGGCCGGACGTGCTGCGACCCGGATGCAGCTCGCGCGCATCCTGGAGATGTCCGAGGCCGAGCACGTCACAGTTCGCGTGATTCCGTTCACACTGGACGACTTCGCAGGAGCGGGCAGCGCCATGGTGCACGTGGGCGGAGCCGTGCCCCGCCTGGACACCGTGGTGCGCGACGCACCGCATGGCACGGTCTTCCTTGATTCCGAAGCCCAACTGGGTCACTTCCGAAAGCTCTTTCGTAGGGTGAGGGACGAATCGCTCTCCCCGGAGCGGTCGCGCGAGCTCATTCACGATCTGACGAAGGAACTGTGAGGGAAACGATGATCACCCCCACGCAGTGGCAGAAGTCGTCCTACTCCGGCGGCGGCGAAGGCAACGACTGCGTCGAAATCGCCCACCGCGGCCCCCACATAGCCGTCCGCGACTCCAAGGCCCCCGCCAGGGCCACGCTCACCTTCCCCACCCCCGCCTTCACCGCCTTCCTCACCGCCCTGAAGACCCCCACCGGGGAATAACCGGAGACCCCCTCCTGTTACGCCGCGCAGCGAACCGCAGCGAATGTCACGACACAGGAGGCACCCCACCATGGCCGCAGACGCCGCAGAGGAGATCCGGGGCACGGCCCACGGCACCGCGCCCGTCCCCCTCTCCGTACTGGACCTGGTGACCGTCGGCGCCGGCCGCACCGCCACCGACGCCCTGCGCACCAGCATGGACATCGCACGCCTCGCGGAGAACCGCGGCTTCCACCGGTACTGGGTCGCCGAGCACCACTCCATGCCCGGCGTCGCCTCCTCGTCCCCCGCGGTGATCCTCGCCCACCTGGCCGCCCACACCGACCGCATCCGGCTCGGCTCGGGCGGCGTCATGCTGCCGAACCACGCCCCGCTGGTGATCGCCGAGCAGTTCGGGACGCTGGAGGCCATGGCCCCCGGCCGCGTCGACCTCGGCCTCGGCCGCGCCCCCGGCACGGACGGTGCCACGGCCGCCGCCCTGCGCCGCACCGACCGCCTGAACGAGGGCGCCGACGACTTCCCGCAGCAGCTCGCCGAGCTGATCCGGTTCCTGGACGACGACTTCCCCGACGGGCACCCGTACCGCCGTATCCACGCCGTGCCCGGCCCCGTGCAGGCGACCTCGCCCGGCGGCGTGCAGTCGGCCCACCGGCCGCCGGTGTGGCTGCTCGGCTCCTCCGGTTTCAGCGCCCGGCTGGCCGGCACCCTCGGGCTGCCGTTCGCCTTCGCGCACCACTTCTCGGCGCAGAACACCGTCCCGGCGCTGGACCTGTACCGGGAGTCCTTCCGGCCGTCCGCCGTCCTCGACGCCCCCTACGCCCTCATCGGCGTCTCCGCGCTCGCGGCCGACGACGAGAAGGAGGCCCGCCGGCAGGTGCTGGCCGCCGCGCTGAACATGGTCCGGCTGCGCACCGGGCGCCCCGGGCTCGTGCCGACGCCGGAAGAGGCCGAGGCGTACGACTTCAGCCCGATGGAGGAGGAGTTCGTGGCGTCCTGGAACTCCAACGTCATCCACGGCACCCCGGACGAGGTCCGGTCCGGCCTGGACGATCTCCACAAGCGCACCGGGGCCGACGAGCTGATGCTCACCGCCAACGCCCACGGCGGCGACGTACGCCTGCGCTCCTACGAGCTGATCGCCGACGCCTACGGGTTGCCGACGCCGGCCTGAACCCCGGCCGCTCCGGGCCCCGCGGGGCCCAGCAGCGCGGAGATACGGTCCGGTGCCACCGGTCGGGAGTACAGCCAGCCCTGACCGGTGTCACAGCCGATGCGGCGCAGACGGGTCGCCTGGTCGGACGTCTCCACGCACTCGGCGGTGACGGTCAGGCCCAGCCGGTGGGCGAGCTGGACCATCGCCTCGACGATGACCTCGTCGGCCGGATTGGCCCCGGTCGCACCCGCGTCCGCTCCGGCTCCGGCGCCGGCGACCCCGTCGTACTGGAAGCCCCGCACGAAGGCGCCGTCCAGCTTCAGGACCGAGACCGGCAGCCGGCTCAGGTAGGCCAGGTTCGAGTAGCCCGTGCCGAAGTCGTCGATGGCGATGTGGACGCCCATGTCGCTGAGCGCCTTGAGGGCTTGGAGCGGGCGGCCCGCGGAGCCCATCACGGCCGACTCCGTCAGCTCGAGCTGGAGCAGGTGCGGGGCCAGACCGGTCTCCTCCAGGGTCGCCGCCACGTCCGCCACCAGGTCGGAGTCCCAGACCTGGCGGACCGCCACGTTGACGCTGACGAAGATCGGCGGATCGTCCGGGTGGGCGAGCTGCCAGCGACGGGCCTGGTGGCAGGCCGTACGCAGGATCCAGCGGCCGAGGGGAACGATCGAACCGTCCTCCTCCGCCAGTGCGATGAACCGATTCGGCGCCAGTACGCCGAACTGAGGATGATTCCAGCGGATGAGCGCCTCGACGCCCCGCACCCGGCCGTCCTCCATGCCGACCAGCGGCTGGTACTCCAGGGCGAACTCGCCGCGTTCGATGGCGGGCCGGAGCGTGGCGGCGAGCGCCTGGCGGGTCATGCGGTTCGCGTTGCGCTCGGGGTCGAAGAGCGTCCAGCGGGCGCGCCCGTCGGCCTTGGCCCAGTACAGCGTGGTGTCGGCGGCCTGCATCAGGGCGGTGGGGGTGGTACCGGCGGTGTGGCGTTCGACGACGCCGACCGACGCGGTGACCGAGAGGCGGCGCTCGCAGAGCTCGAAGGGCGCCTGGAGGGCCGTGAGGACCGATTCGGCCAGGTCGGCGAGCTGGTCGGTACCCGTGGAGTCCTCCACCAGGAGGGCGAACTCGTCACCGCCCAGCCGGGCCACCAGCGGGGCGCCGCCGGACCGCGCGTGGGCGGCCTCCTGCGCGCAGCGCGTGAGGCGTTCGGCCACGGCGGCCAGCAGCCGGTCGCCGACGCGGTGGCCGAGGGTGTCGTTGACGGCCTTGAAACCGTCCAGGTCCAGGTAGCACACGCCGATCCGGCCGGTGCCGCCGTGCTCGTACGAGTCCGCCTCCAGCGCGGCCGTCAGCCGCTCGAAGAACAGCGCGCGGTTGGGCAGCCGGGTCACCGGGTCGTGCATCTGGAGGTGGCGCAGCCGGGCCTGGAGCTCGCGCCGGGCGCTGATGTCGGCGACCGACAGCAGCAGGCCTGACCGCACGTCCTCCGACTCGGCCAGGGGCGCGACCGTCACCTGCGCCCACAGGGAGTGCCCGTCGGCCCCCTTCAGCCGCCGGGTGCAGCGCAGCCGGGTCCGCCGGCCCAGCAGCACCTCGCGGTAGGCGTGCCAGGTACCGGCGTCGGAGCCGAGGTCGACCAGGTCGGCCGCCGCGCAGCCGGCCAGCTCGGCCGGGTCGGTGCCGAGCAGGGTGCCCAGGGTGTCGTTGGCGCTGACCACCATGCCCTCGGCGTCGACGACGGCCATGGCGAGGGGGGCGGCCGCGAACGCCGAACGGTAGGTCGGGGGCCCCGTACACGGCGTACGAGGAGCCAGATACTTGTCACTCTCTGTGACGGCCGACCGGTCGAGGTCTGCCGCGGGCGCCGGCCCTTCGGAGGTTCCGTTCACCGCTCGCTCCCGCAGTGCCTCGATCTCTGTTCGTGCTCTGTTCGTGCAGGAAAGTGTGCCGATCATAGAGGCTGCCACGGGGCCCTTCCAGCCGCCGTTCCGCGTTCGGGACCGAGTGATCTTCCTGGCAGATCGTTTCTGCCAACACCTGGACGGGTTCTACACGCCCCCGACCAGTTGTGACGTTCCGTGAGTACCCCGGGGATGCCTGCCGGGAGGCCTCGCGCGAAATTCCGGGCGGCTCACCCATCCGGTGCAGACAAACAGGGCGCAGTACGACAATCATGCACAAGCTGGATGCGGTGTCCCGTCGACCGCACCCGGAGGTTCATGTGCCGCGCCAGCTCCCCCTGAGGCGACTTCCCCGGGAGGTCCTCGAGGGGCTCGGCGCGGGCCGCCGGGCGGCGGGGGCGGGCAGGTCCAGACTGCGCAGTACGGCGGCGGTGTGCACCACGATGTCGGCACTCGCCGCGACCTCCCTGATCACCGCCCCCTCGGTCGCCGAGCCCTTCTCCCCCGAACCCTGCGCGCTCCAGCGCACCGACGTGCACCACTCCGAGGGCGTGGACACCTGGAACGCCGCCTATCCTCGGCCCGCCCGCGCCCTGGACGCGGTGATGGTGTTCCTGTCCTTCCCCGACTCCCACCCGCTGACCGCGCCGGCCGAACTCGCCGCGGACCACTTCCCGGCCACCACCCGCTTCTTCCAGCGCGCCTCCTACGGCACGTTCACGCTCCGCCCGCACCCGCTGCCGAGCTGGATCCCCATGCCGCGGCCCTCGACGGCGTACGACATACAGCGCGACTGGAGCCCCCGGCACCGGGCCGCCTACCTGCGCGACGCGCTGCACGCCGCCGACCGGCACGTCGACTTCTCCCGCTACGACATCGTCTACTTCGTCGCCGACCCGGACGCGCCCGGCGTGGACTCCGACGCGACGAAGGTCGTCAACCTGGACACCCCGATGCGGGCCGACGGCACCGCCATCCGGCGGGTCGTCACGGTCTTCGAGAACCATCCGCCGGACCGGCTGGTGCTGGCCCACGAGACGGGGCACGTCTTCGACCTGCCCGATCTGTACCACCGGCCCGTCGACGGCGAGGGCGACTGGGACACCCACGTCGGCGACTGGGACCTGATGGGCAGCCAGTTCGGACTGGCTCCGGATCTCTTCGGCTGGCACAAGTGGAAGCTGGGCTGGCTGGAGCCCCGGCAGGTGGCGTGCGTGCGGGGCAGCGGGCCCACGCGACTGACGCTGGAGCCGCTGGGGGCGGGGCCCGGGGTGGTGGTGACGGGTGCCGCCGGGGCGCCGGCCTTCGGCCTCGGGCGGGGCACGAAGCTGGCCGTGGTGCGCACGGGCGCGGACAGCGTGCTCGCCTTCGAGGCGCGGGGGCCGCTCGGCAACGACGTCGCCGCCTGCCGGGCGGGGGTACTGGTGTACCGGGTGCGCGGCGGGGCGGAGTCCGGGGGCGGGCCGATCGAGGTGATCGACGCCCACCCGGACACCGAGGCCTGCTGGGAGGACTCGGTCTACCCCCCGCTCGCCGACGCCCCGGTGAGCCTCGGCGAGCGCTTCACGGTGCCGGAGGAGGGCGTACGGGTGGAGGTGGCGGGGCGGACGGCGTCGGGGGCCTGGACGGTGCAGGTCACACCGGGGTGAGACCGGCACCCTCCGGATGCTCCCCGGCGCGCGAAGAGGCCCCTCGCCTGGGCGAGGGGCCTCTTCGTCGTCTGTGCGCCGCCAGGGACTCGAACCCCGGACCCGCTGATTAAGAGTCAGCTGCTCTAACCAACTGAGCTAGCGGCGCCTGCTGACGTCGTAGACCTTAGCATCCTGGTCGGCGGGAGGAAAAATCGAAATCCGCACCGCCGCGCGGGCCGCCCGTACGGCCGCCCAGAGCAGGATATCCGGGCCCGGCAGCCAGGGCCGGCGCGTGTCCGGCGCCACCAGCCAGCGCGCCCCGGAACAGGCCGGGGCCCCCGCCGGGGCCGGCACGGTCACCGCGTCCCCGGCGCCGTGGCACAGCAGCGGCGGCACCGCACCGGTACGGCCGCCCTCCCGGCCGCGCGCGCTCCACTCCTCCCACTCCAGCAGCGACGGCAGCCGCTGGGCCGTGCCGGGCGCGGCGAACAGCAGCATCCGGCCCCGGAACTCGGCCACCGGGCCGGACCCCGGGCCGTCGTCCCACATGCGGTCCAGCATCCGGCGCCCGAAGACCGCGGGAGCGCTCACCACGTCGAAGGCAAAACCGCAGGGCAGGACGACCGGCGCCTGCGGCCGTTCCTCCCAGAACCCGAGCGTGCCGCGCGGGTGCGGGGCCGCCGAGGCCAGCCAGGCGGCCCCCTCGGACGTGACGTCCGAGACGTGGGGGGAGGCACCGGGGGCGACATCGCGTGTGTGGCTCATGCCGCACACATCTACCGCCCGTGAGGGTCCGACTCCCGTGAGTTGCGGGAAACCGGGACAGGAAGAAGCCGAAGGGAGTATCTTGCCCACCCCCCTGGCATATGCGGCCGCGCTATTCGGCGTGCACGCCGCCCTCGCCGCCGCGCATCAGGTCGCGCCCGAACTCGACCATCTTCTTGGCGTAGTCCTCGGTCCACTCGGCCCGCCCGGCGATGTCCGCGGGCGTCAGCCGGTCGAAGCGCCGCGGATCGGCCAACTGGGCCGCCGCCATCGCCTGGAACTCCATCGCCCGGTCCGCCGCCGCCCGGAAGGCGTGCGTCAGCTCCGTCGCCCGGTCCAGCAGGGCCCGGGGATCGTCGATCGACTCGAGGTCGAAGAAGTGCTCGGGATCGGCGGACGCCTCCGCCGGCTCGAAGAGCAGGGGCGCGGGGCGTAGCCGCGGTTCGTTCCGACGCGGCGTGGGCTCCGCCATGTCTTCTCCTCCTCATACGTACGGCGGCCCTCCCCGCGGACCGGGGCACCCCCGTGGAGGAGTGGGCCACCGTCCATTGTCCCGCGCCCGCGCAAGAGGGCGGGGGCGTGCCGGTACGCGCATACCGGGCACGCCCCGCCCACTGCCGCACGACCGGGCCGCTCGCTAGCCGGCGTAGGTCTCGAACTCGGCGACCCTCGGCGTGCCGCTGGAGCCGGTGATCTCGAAGGTGATCTTCTCCAGCGAGGTCCGGGCGAAGCCGATGACGCCCGCTCCGCTCCCGGAGGCCAGGACCGAGCCCGTGTCGTGGTTGACGACCCGCCAGGATCCGATGTTCCCCTCGGAGCCCGCCGCCTCACGGATGTTGATCTTGGAGACGGTGGTGGCGGAGCCCCACTTCACGGAGACGGAACCGGTCGAGCCGGTCGGGGACCAGTAGGTGCCCATGTCACCGTCCCGGACGTTGCCGTAGCTCGTCCCGGCGGCCTTGGAGGAACCGTCGGAGCCCGCCCCGATGCTGAGGTTGGTGCCGGTGGGCGGATCAGTGGGACCGGGGTCGGTCGGGTCCGGGTCCGGGTCGGTGGGGCCCGGGTCCGTGGGGCCGGGGTCGGTCGGGTCCGGGTTCTGCGGCGTGCAGCTTCCGTCCGAGACCTTCAGCCCCTTGCCCGCGCCCGCGGTCTGGCTCACCACGCCCGGCACGCAGTCGGCCGCGTCGAGGTTGTAGGAGTACGGGATGCTGACGCTGGTGTTGGACCGCGGGTCCGGCCCGGCGGGGTTGTTGTCCCCCTCGCGTTCGGACCAGGTCACGTTGTCGAAGATGTTGCCGCTGACCTGCCAGTAGCCGGCCTCGTCCGTGTAGAAGGTGCCGAGGACGTCCTTGGAGTCCTGGAAGTAGTTGTTGTCGACCTTGGCCCGGGCGCCGGCGCGTGAGTTGATGCCGGACTCGTGCAGGTCCACGTAGTGGTTGTTGTAGATGTGGGAGATGCCGCCGCGCAGCAGGGGGGTACGGGAGTCGATGTTCTCGTACTTGTTGTGGTGGAAGGTGACGTAGCCGTTGGAGCGGTCGCTCTCGCTCGAGCCGATCAGGCCGCCGCGGCCGGAGTTGCGCAGGACGCTGTAGGACAGGGTCACGTACTGGGTGTCGTTCTTCATGTCGAAGAGGCCGTCGTAGCCCTCCGACTCCCCGCCCGACGCCTCCAGCGTGGTGTGGTCGACCCAGACGTTGCGGACGCCGCTCTCCATCCCGATGGCGTCGCCGCCGTTGGACGTGGGCGAGCCCGACTTCTTGACGTTCCGGACGGTCACGTTCTGGATGATGATGTTGCTGGACTCACGGATGTGGATGCCCAGTTGGTCGAAGACGGCACCGCCGCCGACCCCGACGATCGTGACGTTGCTGATCTGCTTGAGCTCGATCTTGTCCTCGGCGGTGCTGCAACTGTCGCCCGACACCTTGCTGGTGTTGCCGTGGTTGATGGTCCCCTCGACCTCGATGGTGATCGGGGTGCTGCTGCTGGCACGGCCGCACAGGGCCTGGTGGATCGCGGTTCCGGTGGTGGCCCGGACCGTCTGTCCGCCCGCGCCGCCGGTCGTGCCGCCGTTCTGGGTGGCGTAGCCGGTGGCGCCACTGGCCGCTGCCGCCGCCTCGGGCATCGACAGCACCACACCGGTGGCCGCGGCAACGGCCAAGGTGGCCAGCGCCGCGTTGAGTCGCAGCGCGACTGGTCGTCTCATCCTCGGTCTCCCCATTCGCCTTCACGTGCCGGAACGAGCTACCTGTCGTGATCATGTCAACACGACGGGCGGGAAAGCGCTTTCTCGCCGTGAGAATAGGGTCCCTATCAGGGGCTGGCAAGGGCTTGCACGAGTTCAGGATGTCGATCGACGTACATGTTCGTGAACTAAAAGTGGATCCGACACCCCCGACGCACAGCCGATGTGCGTCCCGGGCGGAGCTGCGATACGATCATCCTGCCAGCTCGCGGGGTTCAACCCCCAACGGTCGGCAGTGCGTTGGTGGTCCAAGGAAAGACGCCTCACTTCCCGTGAGGAAATGCAGGTGCAAGGCCTGCCCAGCGCTCGAAGAGAACCCCGGCCCCGCTCCAGCGGGACCGGGGTTCTTCCGTGTGGCCGGGCCCGTGCTTCCGGGTCCGTGTCGGCCGAGTCGTCGGTCGAGTTCGCGTCGATCGAGTCGTCGGCCTGGTCCGGGTCCGGGTCCGGGTCCGGGTCCGGGTCAGCCGAGCTTCGCCGCCTGCGCCTCGATGACGGCGGTCGGCTGCTCGAACGCCTCGCCCCGGCTGATCGCCGCGATGCCGAAGGACGAGAACCCGGCGAGCGTGGTGCCCTGCCGGAAGACGACGACCTTCGTCTCGACGGGTTCGACGTCCCGCGCGGCCCCGTCCCGCACGCCCCGGTGTCAGGCCTGCACCACCGGCTCCCGGGTGAACAGCGCGCCCAGCTCCGGTGCGTTGACCCGGCGGTCGGCCAGGCGCAGGCCCTCCCAGATGGTCACCTGGTTGGCGGTGAGGACCGGCTTGCCCAGTTCCTTCTCCAGGGCCGGGATGTGGGCCGCCGTGTGCAGGGCGGTGTCCGGGAGGAGGACCGCCTCCGCGTCCGGGCGGTCGGCGGCGCGGGCCAGGGCCAGCACCTCCGCCTCGGTCCAGGTGCCGACCTCCGCCGCCGTGATGACGCCCGAGCTGACGACATCCACCGTCTCGATGCCGGCGGCGCGGAGGAAGCCCGCGAAGAGCTGTGCCACGTCGTCCGGGTAGGTCGCCCCGATCGCGACGCGCCGCGCCCCGATCTCCTTCGCCGCGTGCACGAAGGCGAAGGAGGTGGAGGAAGCGGGCAGGCCCGCCGCCTGGGCGAGGGCGCGCACCTGCTCCTGGGCGCCGTCCCAGCCGTGCACGAAGCTTCCGCTGGTGCAGGCCCACACCACGGCGTCGGCGCCGGCCAGCCGCAGCTCCGCCACGCCCGCCGCGAGCCGCTGCGGTGAGCCCATCTCGCGCAGCGCGTCGACCCGGTGCGCGTCCTCGCCGATGTCCGTGTGCACCAGGTCCACCCGGATGTCGCTGCCCAGGAGCTGCTCGATGCGTGGATAGTCGTCCTCGCCGGAGTGGCCCGGGTACAGGAATCCCAGTGCTGTCATGTCCACCCTTCCTGCTGCTGTTCCGTCTCCGGGCCGTCACCGACGCCCGGCATGTCCGCCACCGCGGGACCGACCGGGCCCGCCACTGCGGGGCCGACCGGCCCCGGCACCGTGGGGCCGATGCGCGCGGACGGATCGGTCAGCGCCTGATACGGCCCCACCGCAGGGGTACCCAATCGGCGCAGCGCCGCCCACATCGTCACTTGGTTGGCCGAGATCACCGGGATCCGCAGTTCGGCCTCGAGCTGCGGGATGACGTCGTAGGTGGGGAGGTTGGTGCACGAGATGAACAGGGCGTCCGCCGACCCCGGACTCGGTACCGCCTGGCGGGCCATGTCGGCCACGTCGCGGTACGGGACCCTCCAGATGTGCCGGGTCAGCCCCATGAAGGCGCAGCCGGTGACGGCCACACCGGCCTCGGCGACGTACGCCTCCAGCGCCCGGGTCACGGAGACGGTGTACGGCGTCACCAGCGCGACCCGGCGCACGCCCAGCTCGGCCAGCGCGTCCAGCAGCGCGCCGGAGGTGGTCACGGACGGGACCGCGCCCGCCCAGGTCATCGCCTCGCACATCGCGCGTTCACCGACGACGCCGCCGACGAAACTGCCCGAGGTGCAGGCGTAGGCGATCACCTCGGGCGTGATGGCGTTGAGGGTGCGCACGGCCTCGCCGAGCGTCTCGTGTTCACTGACCAGCCGGGCGAGGTCCAGACTGACCTCGACGGGCACAAAAGGGGTTCGCGTCATGTGCAGCGACACGTCGTCGGGCACCCATCGCCACAGCTCGCGATCGAGTGCGAAGTCGAACGGGGCGACCACGCCGACCCCGCGTTGCGGAGCTGGTCCGCCGAGAAAGGAGATGTCCATGGCACGCACCGACCTCACACTGAGAAAGGGGAGGACAACGCACCGTTACGCACGGCCGTGTTGACGAAGGTAGGTTCCGGTGCGAGCGTGGTCAATCCGCCCGCGTCACTCCCAGGTCAACAGCCGGTCAACTTCGCCGTCAACTCCTGAACCGCCCCCACTTCCACCGACCGGAGACAGACCTGCCGATGACCACCCCCACGCTCCTCGTCCTGGACGCCGAGCCGCTCCCCCGCCTGGGCCGGCTGACCGGACGGGCCCGGATCGAGCACGCCGACGAGACGACCCTCGCCGAGCGGCTGCCGCACGCCGACGTCCTGCTCGTATGGGACTTCACCTCGCACGCCGTACGGCAGGCGTGGCCCGGTGACGGTCCGCGCCCGCGCTGGGTGCACACCGCGAGCGCCGGCGTGGACCATCTGATGTGCCCGGAGCTGGCCGAGTCGGAGACGGTGGTGACCAACGCGCGCGGGGTCTTCGACCAGCCGATCGCCGAGTACGTCGCCGCTCTCGTCCTCGCGATGGCGAAGGATCTGCCCACGACGCTGCGGCTGCAGGGTGAGCGGACCTGGCGGCACCGCGAGTCGCTGCGGGTGGCCGGAACTCGCGCCTGTGTGGTCGGCTCCGGGCCGATCGGGCGGGCGATCGCGCGGACGCTGAAGGCGCTCGGCATCACGACCGCGCTGGTCGGCCGCACCGCCCGTACCGGCGTCCACGGGCCCGGCGACCTGGACCGGCTGCTGGCCCGCGCCGACTGGGTGGTGGCGGCGGCGCCGCTCACCGACGACACGCGCGGCATGTTCGACGCCCGGCGGTTCGGGATGATGCAGCCCTCCGCGCGGTTCGTGAACGTGGGGCGGGGTCCGCTGGTCGTCGAGGACGATCTCGCCGAGGCGCTGACCAGGCGCTGGATCGCGGGCGCCGCCCTGGACGTGCTCAGCCACGAGCCCCTCGCGGCCGACAGCCCGCTGTGGCGGGTCCCAAACCTGATCATCTCGCCGCACATGAGCGGGGACACGATCGGCTGGCGGGACGAACTGGGCGCGCAGTTCCTGGAGTTGTTCGAGAGCTGGGCGGCCGGCGAGCCGCTGGCGAACGTGGTCGACAAGAAGCGCGGCTACGTGCCCGGACACTGACGTCACACAGAACGCGGGAGGGTGCTGCATGACCGACCTCACCGAGCTGACCGCTGTACAGCTCGTCGACGGTTACCGCAAGGGCGACTTCAGCCCCGTGGAGGTGACCCGGGCCGCCCTGGAGCGGGCCGAGCGGATCCAGCCGGAGGTGAACGCGTTCGTCCGGCTGACCGGCGAGGCGGCGCTCGAGGGGGCCCGGCGCTCCGAGGAGCGGTGGCGGCGCGGGGAGCCGGGCGGCCGGCTGGACGGGGTGCCGGTCACGGTGAAGGACATCCTGCTGATGCGCGGTCACCCGACGCTGCGCGGCTCCCGCGCCGTCCCGCCGGACGGGCCCTGGGACGAGGACGCGCCGTCCGTGGCCCGGCTGCGCGAGCACGGCGCCGTGTTCATCGGCAAGACGACGACGCCCGAGTACGGCTGGAAGGGCGTCACGGACTCGCCGCTGTCCGGCGTCACCCGCAACCCGCACGACCCCGCCCGCACCGCGGGCGGCTCCAGCGGCGGCGCGGCGGCGGCCGTCGCGCTCGGGGCGGGACCGCTGGCGCTCGGCACGGACGGCGGCGGCAGCGTGCGCATCCCGGCGTCCTTCTGCGGCATCTTCGGCCTGAAACCGACGTACGGCCGGGTCCCGCTCTACCCGGCGAGCGCGTTCGGCACCCTGGCGCACGTCGGCCCGATGACCCGGAACGCGGCGGACGCGGCGCTGATGCTGGACGTCATCGGCACACCGGACGCCCGGGACTGGTCGGCGCTGGGCCCGGCGCCCGGTTCGTACACCGAGGCGCTGTCCGGCGGGGTGCGGGGGCTGCGGGTGGCGTACTCGCCCTCGCTCGGCGGGCAGGTGGCGGTGCGCCCGGCGGTGGCGACGGCGGTCCGGCGGGCGGTGGAGCGGCTGGCGGAGCTGGGCGCGTACGTGACGGAGGCCGATCCCGACTTCGCGGACCCGGTGGACGCCTTCCACACGCTGTGGTTCAGCGGCGCGGCACGGGTCGTGCAGCATCTGCGGGCGGGGCAGCGGGAGCTCCTGGACCCGGGGCTGCGGGAGATCGTCGGGGCCGGGGCGCGGTACTCGGCGCTGGAGTACCTGGCCGCGGTGGACGTGCGGATGGAGCTGGGCCGGCGGATGGGCCGCTTCCACGAGGCGTACGACCTGCTCGTCACGCCGACGCTGCCGATCACGGCGTTCGAGGCGGGCGTCGAGGTGCCGAAGGGCTCGGGGCACCGGCGGTGGACGGGGTGGACCCCCTTCACCTACCCGTTCAACCTGACCCAGCAGCCGGCGGCGACCGTACCGGTCGGGACCGACGGGGACGGACTGCCCGTCGGCCTCCAGTTGGTGGCCGCCCGCCACCGGGACGACCTGGTCCTGCGGGCCGCGCACGCGCTCCACGAGGCGGGCGCGGCGCCGGTCCCGGGCGGGTAGACGGCGATGGGAGCGTTCGTCCCGGCGACACACCGTGAGCACCGGCGGCCTGCCGGGACGAACGCTCCGATCTCCCCGCGTCAGCGGGGCTACGCCCGGCGGAAGCCGAGCGTCTCCCCCTCCGCTCCCGCGCGCCACAGGTCGTTGCAGGCCTCGGCCATCTCGCCGAGGCCCTCGACGACCTGGCCCCAGACGGTGCCGGGCACCCAGCCGACGTCGCCGTTGAGCAGCAGGTTGTTGCGCTCGTAGAACAGGGCGAGGTCGACGAGGGTGGTGCCCGGGCGGACCTCGCGGTCGTAGCCGTACGCCTTGGTGCCCAACTCGGCTCCCGCGAAGGCGAAATAGCACAGGTCGCCCGGAATGGGCGTTACAGTCGGATTCTCCAGTCGTGGTTCGGATGCCGCGAAAGGCGGGAACAGGGCGTAGATCTCGTTGCGCGCGTATTTGGCGTGATACACGTCGCCGCCGAGAGGGAGCGCGTCCCAGACCGCCGCGCAGGTGATCGGGGCCCGGTCGTCCAGCAGTTGGGCCGTACAGGTGATTCCGCGCTTGACCAGCGAGACTTCGATGAAGCGATCAGCCATACCCTCCATGGCAGTGCCCGGCGGCCCCGCGGTCAAGGGCGCGGGGCCGAGGTATCGGACTGAAAAAGATCGGCATAACCCGCCCCTCATCGGGTAGCTGCGCGCCCATGGCTCCACCACACAGAACCCCTCCATGGGGTATATCCGACCAAAGGCCCAGGACAGCCGGGCCCACTCGCCGGTCGCTGCTCGCGGGGGTCGCGGCGCTCGGTGCGCTGGGAGCCGCCGGCTGCTCGCGCGTGGCCACCGCGTCCGACGTGGAAGGCGGCGATCTCCTCGACCGGCTCAAGGCACAGGGCGTGGCCCGGCTCGGCATCGCCGGCGAGATCCCCTTCGGGTACATCGACAAGAACGGTGAGCTGACCGGCGAGGCGCCGGAGCTGGCGAGGGTCATCTTCAAGCGGCTCGGCGTGGAAGAGGTGCAGCCGGTACCGACCGAGTTCGGCTCCCTCATCCCGGGTCTCAAGTCGCAGCAGTTCGACATCGTGGCGGCCGGGATGTACGTCAACCCCACCCGCTGCGAGCAGGTCATCTTCTCCGACCCCGACTACCAGATGCTGGACTCCTTCATCGTGCGCAAGGGCAACCCGCTCGGACTGCACGACTACAAGGACGTCGTGGCGAAGAAGGCCAAGTTCGCCACCGGCACGGGCTACGCGGAGATCGCCTACGCGGTGGAGGCCGGCTATCCGAAGGACGACATCCTGATCGTGCCGGACCAGGTCGCCGGCCTCAACGCCGTGGAGACCGGGCGCGCCGACGTCTTCGCCGGTACGGCTCTGACCACCCGTGAGGTGGTGAAGAAGTCGTCCAACACCGAGGTGACCGAGGCGTTCAAGCCGATCGTCAACGGCAAGCCGCACGTCGACGGCGGCGCCTTCGCGTTCCGTCCGAACGAGACCAACCTGCGGGACGCCTTCAACGTCGAGCTGCACAAGATGAAGAAGAGCGGCGAACTTTTGCGCATCCTGCGCCCCTTCGGTTTCACCGAGGACGAGATGACCGATCTGACCGCGAAGGAGCTCTGCGGCGGATGACATCCGGACTCTGGGAACTCGTGGCCAAGGGCGTCTGGACGACCGTCCAACTGCTCGTCTTCAGCGCCCTGCTGGGCGCTGTGGTCGCCTTCGTCGTGGGCACCGCCCGCACTCATCAGTCGCGGATCGTCAGGTTCCTCGCGGGCCTGTACACCACGGTGTTCCGTGGGACCTCCGCACTGATCATGATCTTCTGGATCTACTTCGTGCTGCCGCTGGCCTTCGGCTGGCAGCTCGTACCCATGTGGGCTGGCACGCTCGCCCTCGGCCTGACGTACGGGGCCTACGGCGCCGAGGTCGTGCGCGGCGCGATCGCGGCCGTCGACCCGGCCCAGCGCGAGGGCGGCATCGCCCTGAGCTTCACCCCCTGGCAGCGGATGCGGCTGATCCTCCTGCCGCAGGCGCTGCCGGAGATGATCCCGCCGTTCTCGAACCTGCTGGTGGAACTGCTGAAGGGCACCGCGCTGGTGTCCCTCATGGGCATGGGCGACCTGGCGTTCAGCGGCAACCTCGTGCGTCTCGCGCTGCAGGAGAGCGCGGAGATCTACACGTACATCCTGCTGATCTACTTCGTCCTCGCCTTCCTGCTCACCCGGCTCATGCGGGGCCTCGAGCAGAAGCTGAAGGCGGGGGTCGGCAAGGCGCCGACTCCCGCGGCCGAGGCCGCGCTGAAGCGGCCCGAGGCGACCAACGCGGGAGGTGCTGTCTGATGGAGTGGGACTGGAGCGCGGTCTCCGACTTCATGCCGCACTTCTGGGACGGTCTGCTGGTCACCCTGCAGATCCTGGCCCTCGGTTCGGTGATCTCCTTCGCGCTGGGCCTGGTGTGGGCCCTGCTGATGCGGACGCCGACACGCTGGGTGCGCTGGCCGGTCGGGGTGGTCACGGAGTTCATCCGGAACACCCCCCTCCTGGTGCAGCTCTTCTTCCTCTTCTACGTACTGCCCGAGTGGGGCGTTCAGGCCTCGGCACTGACCACGGGTGTCTTCGCCATCGGTCTGCACTACTCGACGTACACGATGCAGGTGTACCGGGCCGGCATCGAGGCGGTGCCGGTCGGCCAGTGGGAGGCGGCCACGGCGCTGAACCTTCCCGTGCACCGGACGTGGATCGCGGTCATCCTTCCGCAGGCGGTCCGCCGCGTGGTGCCCGCCCTCGGCAACTACGTGATCGCCATGCTCAAGGACACCCCGATGCTCATGGCGATCACCGTGCTGGAGATGCTCGGCGAGGCTCAGCTCTTCGCCCGTGAGAACTTCCAGTTCACCGAGCCGCTCACGGTGATCGGCGTGGCGTTCATCGTGCTTTCCTACGTGGCCTCCCTTTTCCTGCGAGCCCTGGAGCGACGCCTTGCCCACTGACACTCTTCCCACCCCCGGGACCAGTCCCGAACGCAGCACCGGCGAGCTGATCCGGCTGGAGCAGGTCACCAAGCGGTTCGGGGACAACACCGTCCTGGACCACCTCGACTTCTCCGTCGACGCCGCCAAGCACGTCACCCTCATCGGTCCGTCGGGGTCCGGCAAGACGACGATCCTGCGGCTGCTGATGACGCTGCTCAAGCCCGACGAGGGCACGATCACCGTGGACGGGCAGAAGCTGTTCCCGGCGACGGAGAAGGAGCGGCGCGAGGTCCGCAAGCAGATCGGGATGGTGTTCCAGCAGTTCAACCTGTTCCCGAACATGAGCGTGCTGCGCAACATCACCGAGGCACCGGTCACCGTGCTCGGCATGTCCAAGGACGAGGCCGCGGAGCGGGCCAGGGAACTCCTCGACATGGTGGGGCTGGCCGACAAGTGCGACGCCCGCCCGGCCCAGCTCTCCGGCGGCCAGCAGCAGCGCGTGGCGATCGCCCGCGCGCTGGCGATGCGCCCGAAGGTGCTGCTGCTCGACGAGGTGACCTCGGCGCTCGACCCGGAGTTGGTCGCGGGCGTCCTGGACCTGCTGCGGGACATCGCCCGCAGCACGGACATCACGATGCTCTGCGTGACCCACGAGATGAACTTCGCCCGCGACATCTCGGACCAGGTCCTGATGTTCGACTCGGGGCGGGTCATCGAGTCCGGGGCTCCCGAGAAGATCTTCAGCGATCCGGAGCACGAGCGGACGAGGGAGTTCCTGAGCGCCGTGCTCTGACGGCGCACAACGCGCCACCGGTCTCCACCGCGGGTCACCGCACCGCCCGACCGACGTCGGACGGTGCGGTGACCCGCGGCTTTTTCGTGCTTCCGACGCGCCCGCCTCCCCGACGACGCGAGCGGGGCTTGAAACCGTCGACGCGGGGCCGACAAAGGCCTTACGGCATCACAAACCCGCCCATATTGTCATGAGCGCGCCATAAGAGGACGAGTGTTCCGGCCGGGAGAGCCGGGCCCGGAAGCCCACCCGTCACGTCGATCGAACAGGTATCCACAGCCAGGCCCCGCACACCGCAGGAGTGAGACAGACAGTGAAATTCACCGCCCCCGTGTTCGTCACCACGGCCGCGTTCGCCCTCGTCGCCTTCCTCGGCGGCTCCGCCTCCGCCGCCACGCTCCACTCGGAGCAGGCCTCCGCGACGTCGACCTCCCCGACGCTCGACGCGAACTGCAACGAGGTCACCGGCTACGAGAACCCCCGCGCGACGGCCGGCCTGGCGTGCTTCCGGCCCTACGGTGACAAGTTCTACGTCCGCGACACCCTGGCCGACGGCCACCACATAGAGGTGCGCGGCACGGTGAACCGGACCGGCGACAACTTCCGCTGCTACGAGCACGGCGGCTCCTCGGCGGGCTGGCAGGTGTGCGACGGCTTCCACGACGAGATCCCGGAGAACTCCACGATCTACTGGGAGATCGGTCTGTGGGAGGGCGGCACCCTGCTCGGCACCGGGGGCGACCCGAAGTTCAGTTCCACCTCGTGACCCGAGACGTCCCCGGCGTGGCACCGCGACCACGCACCGCGCGTGCCCCAACGCCCGAGGTCGGAGCGCTGGGGCACGCCGCTGGCATATGCCAGCGGGTCAGCGCCGCAGTTGGGGGCCCCGGAATCTCGCCAACACCCCCTCACGCCGGGCCGCCCGGCGGCTATCGTGAAGGGGATCCGCTGTCCGGATCGGGGGCACAGGCGGGGACAGGGGCAGGGGCCCACCAGCGAGCGCAGGGGGAGACCACCGTGGCGCTTCAGCACAAGCCGACCGCGCCGCACCACTCGGCCCAGGACGCCCTGCGCGTCCTGGAGACGGTGACGCGGCACACCACCGGAGTCACGGAGACCGAACTCGCCCGGCTGACCGGCCTCGACCGGGAGCGGCTGACCACGCTCCTGCGCATGCTGCGCCGCGAGGGCTACGTCGAGCAGACCACCGACGGCGCGTACGTCCCCGGCGAGGCCCTGGCCCGCCTGGGCTCGGCGCACGGCCGCGAGCAGGCCCTGCGCGAGAAACTGCAGCACACCCTGGACCGGCTGCGCGATTCGGTGGGCGCCGCCGTCTACATCAGCCGGTACGTCGACGGCGAGGTCAGCGTCACCCAGTACGCCGACAGCCCGGCCACGCCCAAGGTGAACGAGTGGGTGGACTTCCGTGTCTCGGCGCACGCCACCGCGGTCGGCAAGAGCCTGCTGACCCAGCTCGACCACGCGGGCCGCCGCGACCACCTGGCCCGGCACAAGATGGCCCGCCTGACCTCGCGCACCATCACCAGCGACCAACTGCTGCTGTCCCGGCTGGAGTCCCAGCCGCCCACCGTGCCCGTCCTCGACCTCCAGGAGTACGCGGTGGGCACGGTCTGCGCGGCCGTCCCGATCACGGCCGGTTCCGCCGTGGGCTGCCTGGCCCTGTCCCTGCCGGTCGAGCACGCCCACCGGCTGCGCCGGGCCGCGGACGAGCTGAACCGGAACGCGGCGCCGGTCCTGCTGTCGCTGGCGATCTAGACCGATCCAGACCGATCTAGACCACCGGTCACCGGTCGCCCGGGCGCGTGGTCGGGAGCACTGCCCGGGACCGGGTAGTATTTTCGTCGTCGCCGGCCGCGGGAAGCGGACGGCGGGAGTCATGCGCCGCTAGCTCAGTTGGTTAGAGCAGCTGACTCTTAATCAGCGGGTCCGGGGTTCGAGTCCCTGGCGGCGCACAGTGGAAGGGCCCCCTCGCCCAGGCGAGGGGGCCCTTCGTCCGTCCGGTCGGCCGCCGGTTCAGAAGGTCACGTCCGAGCACGCGTAGAACGCGTTGCCCGTGTCGGCGACCGTCCACACCGCGAGGATGACGTGGTGCCCGCTCAGCCCGGACGGCAGCGTGCCGCTGTGGGAGAGGGTGGCCGGCGGCTGCTTGCCGCCGTAGGGCACCGTGAAGAACGGCGTGAGGTTGAGGTCGGACCGGGACAGGTTGTGGTTCTGGTTCCAGCCCGGCTTGGTGACGTAGTACCGGAAGTCGGTCGTGGCGTGCCGGGCCGTGAACTGCCAGCGGAAGGTGTAGTTCTGTCCGCCGTTCACCCTGGTGGTCGGCCACGCCCGGCCGTTCGGGGTCTTCGGGCTGTCGAGCGGGGCGAACCGGGTGTTGCCTGCGGAACATATCCGCCCGTCGGCCGGTCCGCCCGCCGGGAAGCCCTTGGGGCCCTCGACGCTCTGCGGCTCCCACTGGATGGCACCGCAACCGCTGACGGCGCCGTTCTGGCAGACCTTCTGCCGGCTGACCGGCAGGTCGGTGTAGCCGTGGCCGCTGGCACCGCCGGACGAGAGCACGAGGGCTCCGGTGGTCGCCATGCCCACCGCGGCGGCGTACAACTTGGTCCTGGTACGCATACTGCTGCTCCTGTGACGTGGGGGAAGTTCAGTGAGCCGTGCAGGTCTAGACCAAGTCTCAGATTATTGCCGTTGGTTGAACATGTCCATACCAATAGGGGAAACCGGGGAACGGGTCAGGGCCCGGTGTCCCCCCGCCCCGCGCAGAACGCCACCGTCAGGTCCTTCACCAGCACCTTGCGCTCGTAGTCGTCGAGTTCGACCAGCCCGCGCACGGTCAGCCGGGTCACCGTGTCCTCCACCGAGTCCACGACCGAGGTGAGCACGCTCGCCCGCTGCGCCGCGTCCAGCGCGGCGATCCGGCGCCGGTGCATCGCGGCGGCCACCTCGGGGGCGTACTCCACCCGGACCGGCCGCACCGAGAACACCTCCAGGCCGACCGGCGCCGCGTCGGCCGTCACCAGCCGGGTCAGCGTGTCGCCGGCCACGTCCGCCGAGCTGCGGACCGTGCCGACCGGCTCCACCGGGACCCGGGCCAGCGCCGCCTCGACACACTGGCGCAGATACGCCTCGTGGTCCTCGACGCCCAGCGTGGCCCGCGCCGTGTCCCGCACCCGCCACACCACCAGCAGCACCGCCCTCAGCGCGACCCCGTTGCCGTCGGCCGCGGGCACCGGCTCACTGCGCCAGTGCCGCAGCCGGACGTCGACCCGGCGGCGCAGCAGCAGCGGGTTGACCCACATCAGGCCGGTGCGCCGGACGGTCCCCCGGTAGCGGCCGAACAGGCCGAGCACCCAGGCCCGTCCGGTCCGGCCCCGGGCCAGCCCGCCGAACCCGAACAGCCCCAGCGCCCCGGCGGCCGCGTACGCCGCCCACTGCGCGGGCCCGAGCCCCGCCCCCGCGTACGACGGCAGCCCCAGCGCCTGGGCGGCGAGCGGCGGTACGACCCCGGCCCACCAGGAGGTGACCGCGCAGCCCGCCGCCCCGCAGAATCCGCCGGCCACCCCCACCGCACCGGGCAGCACCCGGCCCGGACTCTCCGCCAGCTCCGGGTCGACGCTCGGCGCCGGACGCGGGCGCGCGGCGACCGGGCGCCGCGTCCGGGGCTGCTCCCCCGTGCCCTGCCTGCGGCCGACGACCGCGGGGCCCAGCGGCACCGGCGCCGGATCGGGATCGTCGCGGAACAGCAGGTGGACGGGGATCTCGGTGGTGGCCTCGTTGCGGATGAGCCGGGCGGGCCGGTGGCCGGCCTGCGCCGCCCCTTCGGGGGCTCCGGGCCCCGGCGGGGCCGGCGGCTTGGTGTCCGGGTTCGTGGAAGAGGTCGTACTCATGCGTGCTCCAGCCTCCGCGCCAGATGCGTCATGAACGGGTGGTCAGCGCCGGGCGGACGGTCAGGAGAAGAGCCGCCGCCAGGTCTCCGGGCCCGGGTAGCCGTCCGCCGCGCCGCCGCGCCAGCCCTGGGCGCGCTGGAAGGCTTCGACGCCCCGCCGGTCCGCCTCGCCCCAGCGCGGACCCGGTCCGGTCGTGTAGTACGTGCCGAACCCCCTCTCCACCAGCCGCCTGCCGAGCCTGGTGACGTAGGGGTTGTCCGCGCCCGGCCGGAACATCGCCCGTCCGGGGTATCCGGCCACGCCGTGCGAGGCGGGGGCCGCGGCGGGACTGCCCGCCGCACTCGTCGCGACCCCCTTGTAGCGGTAGGGCAGGTACTTGGCCGAGTCGCTCCAGTAGGCGTAGGGCGTCGGCTGCGTGCGGGTGTGCGGCGGGGTCTGCTCGTAGGCCGTGTACCGGGTGTGCGTGTCGTCCGTCCAGCCGCCGAAGATCACCACATGGGAGCCTTTCTGAGGGTCGGCCGCATTGTGGAACAGCAGAATGTCGCCGGGCTGGAGCTCCTCCTTGGTGATGCGTTCGGCGAATGTGCCGAGGCTGCCCGTCCATTCGTTCGTGGGCAGTTGCCAGGCCATCGACACATAACCCGAGCAGTCCTGCCGGTAACCGTCGGACCAGTAAGCGGTGCTGTAGGGGACTTTCGCGGTGACCCAGGTTTTGGCCCGCTCGATGATCTCCGTACGGGTGATCGCGGCCGGTTCCGCCCCGGCCGGGGGTGTCGTCGGCGCGCCGGTCGAGCCGTGCAGCGGCGCCCTGGGGCCCTGGGGGGTGTCAGGCTCTCCACCTGCCCCGACGCCCGGCAGGTGGGGTGCGTGGACGGCGGTCGGGGCCGCTGCCGCCTGCCCCGCGCACAGCATCCCGGTGGCGGCGGCCGCGGCCACGGCCAGCGCGCGGTGGGCCGCCGGATGGGCGGGGGCGCGGCCGGCCGGGGAATGCGGCAGGACGCGGCGCCAGTGACGGCAGCCGGGGCAGTCGCAGTCGCTCGCGGGGTCGATTTCCTCGAATACGGGAGCCTCCATGGGATTCCCCTCACACTCCCGGTGAAAAAGTCCGCGGCGGTGTACTTCGGTACATGTCGGTCAGTTTCTCAACTGTCCTCGTCGCGCGCATGTTGACGGTCCGAATGATGTACACGGCCGTCGGCGGCGCCCCCGCACAGGCTGCCGGAGGCGCCCGGGGACGGTCCGGAGCACCGTCCGGCATCCGGTAGAGTTGTGCAGGTCAGCAGGCGCCGCTAGCTCAGTTGGTTAGAGCAGCTGACTCTTAATCAGCGGGTCCGGGGTTCGAGTCCCTGGCGGCGCACCGACAACCGAAGGCCCCCCGTAGCACACGGGGGGCCTTCGGCGTACTCGGTCCCCGGACGTCTTGCGATCAAGACGAACACCGTAGAACCCTGGTCCGGTTGCGGGGCCGGATGCCGAGGGGGGCATCATGCAACCGGGGGTCGCCGTTCCATGTCTATATAAGGTGTGGATGCCGTGGTGACAGCAACCCACCACTGTTACGTCCGTGAAGGTCGAGGGGGACCGGACGGGCGAAGGAAGCGACGAAACACGCGCTGACCCGCGTGTGGGGGGATGACTCATGACGTCGACGCCGACGGGCGCCGGGCAGGACCACGACCCGTCCCAGACCACCCAGCTCAGGGTGCCCGCGCATCGGACCTGGAACACCGGCTCGTTCCGCCGGATACAGAAGACCCTGCCGAGGTACGACTACGAGCACTACAGCCGGCTCGCGGGCCCCCTCACCCAGCCCGACCCGCACAAGCCCTACAAGGTGCAGTACCGCTCGCTGATCTCGCAGGAGCCGCACCGCGTCCGGGTCGCGCTGATGCTGGCCGCCGCCCCGCTGCTGTCGGTGGTGCTGCTGGTCTGGCTGCTGCAGCCCACGCACTGGACCGAGCGCGACTACGTGTCCTTCGACTGGCTGCCCACGCTCGACATCGTGATGCTCGTCTCGATCGGCCTGATCGAGCTGTTCCGCTGCCTGAACGTGCTGTCGAACGCCCACGCGACGCTGGTCGCCCGGGACCCGATCCCGGTGGTGCCCGAGACCGGCACCCGGGTCGCCTTCCTCACCTCCTTCGTGCCCGGCAAGGAGCCGCTGGAGATGGTGACGAAGACCCTGGAGGCGGCCGTGAAGATCCGCCACCGCGGCCTGATGCACGTCTGGCTCCTCGACGAGGGCGACGACCCCGAGGTGAAGGCGGTCTGCGAGCGCCTCGGCGTGCACCACTTCTCCCGCAAGGGCGTCGCGAAGTGGAACATGCCCAAGGGCCCGCACCGCGCCAAGACCAAGCACGGCAACTACAACGCCTGGCTCGACGCGCACGGCGGCGACTACGACTTCTTCGCCTCCGTCGACACCGACCACGTGCCGCTGCCCAACTACCTGGAGCGGATGCTCGGCTTCTTCCGCGACCCGGACGTCGGCTTCGTCATCGGCCCGCAGGTCTACGGCAACTACGACAACCCGATCACCAAGGCCGCCGAGTCGCAGCAGTTCCTCTTCCACGCGCTGATCCAGCGCGCCGGCAACCGGTACGGCTCGCCGATGTTCGTGGGCACCTCGAACGCGGTCCGCATCAGCGCGCTCAAGCAGATCGGCGGTCTGTACGACTCGATCACCGAGGACATGGCGACCGGCTTCGAGATCCACCGCCACAAGAACCCGGCCACGGGCCGCAAGTGGCGCTCGGTCTACACCCCGGACGTGCTCGCGGTGGGCGAGGGCCCGAACGCCTGGACGGACTTCTTCACCCAGCAGATGCGCTGGTCCCGGGGGACGTACGAGACGATCCTCAAGCAGTACTGGAAGGGCTGGTACTCGCTCCCGCCGAGCAAGCTCTTCAACTACACGATGATGATCATCTTCTACCCGATGTCGGCCCTGAACTGGATCCTGGCGGCGCTGAGCTGCTGCCTGTTCCTGGGCCTGGGCGCCTCGGGTGTGAACATCGACCCGGCGGTCTGGCTGATGCTCTACGGCAACGCCTCCGCCCTCCAGATCGGCCTGTACGTCTGGAACCGCCGCCACAACGTCTCGCCGCACGAGCCGGAGGGCTCCGGCGGTGTGGCCGGCATGGTGATGTCCGCGCTGTCGGCGCCGCTGTACGCGAAGGCGCTCATCGACTCGGTGCTGCGCCGCAAGAGCAAGTTCGTGGTCACGCCGAAGGGCGACTCGGCCAGCCCGGACACCCTCTTCGGAACCTTCCGGTACCACTGGTACTTCATCGTGATCTTCGGCGGCTCGATCACCGCGGGCTTCGTCTACGGGCACTCGCACCCCGCGATGATCATCTGGGCGACGTTCGCGCTGCTGATCACCGCGTCGCCGATGTTCGCCTGGCGCCACGAACTGCGGAAGGCGAAGAAGCAGCCGCCGGCCGTGGCGGCGGAGCCCGCACCGCGGGTCCCGTCGCAGCAGGCGGCACCCGCGGACGCGGTGCCCGCGCAGACCTACGCGCCGCACGCGCCGCACGCGCCGCAGCAGAAGCCCAGTTGGGCGGCCTCCGACGGAGGCAACGACCAGACCATGCAGATCGCCCTTGGTGGACTTGGGGGACGTAAGGAATGAAGGACCGTGCCGGCCGCCGTCGCGCCCGTCGCTTCGCGATAGGTACGGCGGTGGTAGTCGCGCTGGCCGGGATGAACGGGCCGTGGCTCTACCGCTTCGGAACCGAGAAATACCACCAGTACAAGATCAACAAGCCGGAGTACAAGGCCGCCAACGGCAAGTGGGAGATCGTCGAGTTTCCCGAGAAGTACCGGCAGAACACCATCCACGCGGCGCTGCTGCGCACCGGCAAGGTGCTGCTCGTCGCCGGGTCGGGCAACAACCAGGACAACTTCGACGCGAAGCGGTTCGACACCCGGATCTGGGACCCGGTCAAGGGGACCATCAAGAAGGTGCCGACGCCCACCGACCTGTTCTGCACCGGCCACACCCAGCTCGCCAACGGCAACCTGCTGATCGCGGGCGGCACCAAGCGGTACGAGAAGCTCAAGGGTGACGTCACCAAGGCCGGTGGCCTGATGATCGTCCACAACGAGAACCCGGACAAGCCGATCACCCTGCCGGCGGGCACCAAGTTCACCGGCAAGGAGAACAAGAAGACGTTCGTCTCCAAGGACCCGGTGCTGGTGCCCCGCGCCGAGAAGGTCTTCGACGAGGAGACCGGCGAGTTCCTGCGCAACGACCCGGGCATCGGCCGGATCTACGTCGAGGCCGAGAAGAGCGGCCGGGAATACCAGACGGGTACTCAGGACAACTACCGCGTCCGGGGTCTGTCGGGCGCCGACGCGCGCAACACGTACGGCATCGCGCAGAAGCTCGCCCTCGACAAGAAGGACTTCCAGGGCATCCGGGACGCCTTCGAGTTCGACCCGGTCGCCGAGAAGTACATCAAGGTCGACCCGATGCACGAGGCCCGCTGGTACCCGACGCTCACCACCCTGAGCGACGGCAAGATCCTCAGCGTCTCCGGCCTCGACGACATCGGCCAGCTCGTCCCGGGCAAAAACGAGATCTACGACCCGAAGACCAAGGAGTGGACCTACACCGAGAAGGTCCGCCAGTTCCCGACGTACCCGGCGCTGTTCCTGATGCAGAACGGCAAGATCTTCTACTCGGGTGCGAACGCCGGCTACGGCCCCGACGACGTGGGCCGCGACCCGGGCATCTGGGACGTGGAGACCAACAAGTTCACCAAGGTTCCCGGCCTGAGCGACCCGGACATGCTGGAGACCGCGAACTCGGTGCTGCTGCCGCCGGCGCAGGACGAGAAGTACATGGTGATCGGCGGTGGCGGGGTCGGCGAGTCCAAGCTGTCCAGCGAGAAGACCAGGATCGTCGACCTGAAGGCCGACGACCCGAAGTTCGTGGACGGTCCGTCGCTGGACAAGGGCACGCGCTATCCGCAGGCCTCGATCCTGCCGGACGACAGTGTGCTGGTCTCCGGCGGTTCCGAGGACTACCGGGGCCGGAGCGACTCCAACATCCTCGAGGCCCGGCTGTACCACCCGGGCACGAACGAGTTCGAGCGGGTCGCGGATCCGCTGGTCGGCCGGAACTACCACTCCGGATCGATCCTGCTGCCCGACGGGCGCCTGATGTTCTTCGGCTCGGACTCGCTCTACGCCGACAAGGCCAACACCAAGCCGGGCAAGTTCGAGCAGCGCATCGAGATCTACACGCCGCCGTACCTGTACCGGGACTCGCGGCCGGACCTGTCGGGCGGACCGCAGACCATCGAGCGCGGCGAGTCGGGCACGTTCACGTCCCGGGCGGCCGGGACGGTCAAGAAGGTGCGGCTGATCCGGCCGAGTGCGTCGACGCATGTCACTGACGTGGATCAGCGGTCGATCGCGCTGGACTTCAAGGCGGACGGGGATCAGTTGACGGTGACGGTTCCTGAGAACAAGAACCTCGTTCAGTCCGGGTGGTACATGATGTTCGTGACCGACGGCGAGGGCACGCCTTCCAAGGCGGAGTGGGTGCACGTGCCGTAGCGCTCCCGCGAGTGCTTGTCGGGCGCGGGGAGCGTCGCGGTTGATCGCGCCCACGCGGCGGCAGCCGCAGATGACACAGCCCCGCGCCCCTGGGGCGCTTATCCCTGCGCCAACTCCAAGGCGTACTCGGGCCACCACTCGCCCGCCTTCGGGCCGCCCTTGCACTCGCCGTCCGACTCCCCGGGACGCTTGACCCACAGGTAGGCGTCGACCAGGGGGTCGGCCGTCTTCGTCGTCGGCGTTTCACCGAGGGCCCGGCCCGGCGGGTTGCACCAGCGTTCGCCCGGGTCGCCCTCCGTGTAGGGGCCGTTGCCGTTGCGGCTGGTGTCGATGACGAAGTGCTTGCCGCCGACCTTGGCGGAGAGCTGCTTGCCGTAGGCGATGGAGTCCTGGGTGGTGTAGAAGTTCGAGACGTTGACCGAGAAGCCGTCGGCCTGGTCGATGCCCGCCCACTTCAGCGGCTCGAAGATCTGGTCGGGGTGGCCCCAGCCGGCGTTGCCCGCGTCCAGGTAGACCTTGGTGTTCTTCAGCGCGGTGAGCTTGCCGATGGCGCCCTTGAGAAGGTCGTAGCGCTCCTCGTGGAACTGCTCCGGGGTGCAGCCGTCCACCAGGTGGAGCACCGCGTCCGGTTCCAGGATGACCGTGGCGGAGCGGTCGCCGATGCCCTTGGCCACGCCGTCGACGAAGTCGCGGTAGGCGTCGCCGTCGGCGGCGCCGCCGCCCGAGTACTGGCCGCAGTCGCGGTGCGGGATGTTGTAGAGGACGAGGAGGGCGGTGCGGCCGGCCTCGTCGGCGGCCTCGGTGAATCCGCGGGCCTGCTCCTCGGGGTTCTCCGGGCTGATCCACTCGCCGGTCGGCTGCTGGGCGATCTTGCGGATCTGCTCGGCCTGGTCCTTGTCGTCGGACTTCTGCAAGGCCGCGAGCTGCCGGGCCGCGTTGCCGTCCGGATTGACCCAGAACGGGTCGGCCTCCTTGGGCTGCTGCGTTATCCCGGCGCCCGCGTTCTTGTCCTGGTCCTCGTCCCCGCCGTCACCGGACGAGGAGCAGCCCGCGAGCAGCAGTGCCGCCCCCAGCACCGCCGCGGACGCCCGCCTCGTGGACAAGGCTCCGGCCCCCCTGCTGCCGTACATCCAACCCCCCTGGGTGCACTGTTCCAAGGCTCAATCCTGACATACGCCCGCGACGCCCACGCGGTTCCCGAATACCGGCCCGGAGGTTGTCAGGGGCCGGTGCCCGTGAGGTACGCCGAGACGACCACGTTGGCCGTGTAGCTGCCGGTGGCGCGGTCGAAGGTGCCGCCGCAGGTGATCAGACGGAGTTCGGCGCGGCCCGTGCGGTGCGGCCCGTAGGCCTGCCGGGCGTCGAAGCCGTCGCGGGTGTGGACCTTGACGTCGTCGACGGTGAACTCGGCGGCCTCGGCGGCTTCGCGGGCCACCCGGATCGTCTCGCCGGGCTCCAGGGTGCTGATCTCGTAGAAGACGGCGGGCCGGGTCTCGGTGTCGACGTGGCCCACCATCAGCGCGGTCCCCGCCTCGCCCGGCGTCACGCCGTCCGCGTACCAGCCGACGGAGCCGGGCCGGTCGAAGGGCGGTGGTTCGATGGCGCCCTCGGCGTCGAGGCCGCGGGCCACGACCGGGGCCCGGATGCCGAGCCGGGGGACGTCGAGCCGCTGCGGCACGGCGCCGTCGAGGGGCGCGTGCGCGGGGGGCAGGGGTATGCCGGGGGGCCGGCCGGCCGCCGCCATGTCGCCGGTGGCGGGCCGGGATACGCCCTCGCGCACGTCGGTGGCCTCGCGGCCCCACAGCCACAGCCCCAGGAGCAGCACCACCCAGGCGATGCCGGTCACCGGGCGGCCGGAGCCGACGGCGCGTCGCTGGTCCGGTCCGGACATGGTCGGTCAGTCCGTTCCGAGGCCCCGGCTGCGGACCCCGCGCAGCGCGACGGCGACGGCGGCGATGCCGGCGAGGACCAGACCGGTCACGGTGTGCGCCGTGCCGGGGGGTTCGGGACGGGCCTCGTCCCGGGTGTCGGCGGCGGCCAGCCGCGCGGTGCCGCCGCCGCCCGCGTCGACGGGGGCGACGGGCGAGGCGGGCGCCGCCGGGCGCCGCGGCCCGGCGACGGTGATGGTGCCCTCGCGGGCGTCACCGCCGCACTCGACCCGCACGGCGTACGCGCCGGCCTCCGTGGTGGAGCGGACCGTGCCGGCGCCGACGAGGACGCCGTCCCTCGCGGCCACGGTGAGCTTCAGGTCCGAGACGAACGCCGCCGACACGGCGAGGGCCGTCTTCTCGGTGCAGTCCGCCACGCGGAGCTCGACGTCGCCGCCGGGCGCGGGTGTGGACGGTGACACCGAGACGCCACCGCCGTCCACCGCGTGCGCGGCCGGTGTGCGGGCCGCGATCGGTGCGAGCGCCGCGGCCAGCGCGGCCCCGGCACAGAGAGCGACTTTCAGTGAGCCCATCGTCCACCTCCGGTTACCTGGAGACTCCCCCGCGGAACCGGCCCCCGCATCCCGCGCGGGGGCCCGGCTGCTCCGAACGGGTCATACCGAGGGGCTCGGGGTTTGCCGTGGGCGTACGGGCCGGCGTACCGGTTTCAGACCCGTTCGACCAGGTCGGCGATGGAGTCGACCACCTTGGACGGGCGGTACGGGAAGTTCTCGACCTGCTCGGGCCGGGTCAGGCCGGTGAGCACGAGAAAGGTCTGCATGCCGGCCTCGATGCCGGCCAGCACGTCGGTGTCCATGCGGTCGCCGATCATCGCGCTGCTCTCGGAGTGGGCGCCGATCGCGTTCAGCCCGGTGCGCATCATCAGCGGGTTGGGCTTGCCCGCGAAGTACGGCTGCTTGCCGGTCGCCTTGGTGATCAGGGCGGCCACCGCGCCGGTCGCCGGGAGCGGTCCCTCGGTGGAGGGGCCGGTCTCGTCGGGGTTGGTGCAGATGAACCGGGCGCCCGCGTTGATCAGCCGGACCGCCTTCGTCATGGCCTCGAAGGAGTAGGTGCGGGTCTCGCCGAGGACCACGTAGTCGGGCTCGTGGTCGGTGAGGATGTAGCCGATGTCGTGCAGCGCGGTGGTCAGACCGGCCTCGCCGATGACGTACGCCGAGCCGCCCGGCCGCTGGTCGTCCAGGAACTTGGCGGTGGCCAGCGCCGAGGTCCAGATCGACTCGATCGGCACCTCCAGGCCCATGCGGCGCAGCCGGGCGTGCAGGTCGCGCGGGGTGTAGATCGAGTTATTGGTGAGGACCAGGAAGGGCTTGCCGGACTCGCGGAGCCTCTTGATGAAGGCGTCGGCGCCGGGGATCGGCACGCCCTCGTGGATGAGGACGCCGTCCATGTCGGTGAGCCACGACTCGATGGGCTTGCGGTCTGCCATGTGCGGGTCTCCTCCTGCGCGGTCCAGCGTGCGCCCCAGCCTAAACAGCGCAGGATCTTGTGGGAACGGCCGTCTCAGCTTCCGGCGGGCGGACGGTGGGCTCCGCGTCCGGGACTCCGGGCTCCGCGTCCGGGACTCCAGGCTCCGCGCCCGGGACTCCAGGCTCCGCGCCCGGGACTCCAGGCTCCGGGCCGAATCAGCGGCGTCTGCGGGTCAGCAGTACGGCCACGCCGCCGGCGGCGATGAGCAGGGCGGTGGCGCCCAGGGCCGCGTCCATCCGGCCCAGTCCGGTGCCGGCGAGTTCGTCGGCGAAGGGGATGCCGGTGCCCTGGTCGTCCGGGGTGGCGGCGACGGACGGGGTGGCGGGGCCGGTGCTCGTCGCGGCGGCCGGCGCACCGGTGCCGATGCGGAACCGGTAGTCGTTCGACTGGCCGATCCACTCGCCGTCGCCGCCGCGCCGCTGGACCACGGCCGCGTTGGCGGTGACCTCGTTGGGAGCGGCGTCCGAGGTGAGCGCGAGCCGCACCTTCACGGTGCGGGTCTTGCCGGGGCCGACGGTGAAGCCGGGGAAGCCGGCGCTCGCGTCGACGGCGTCACCGAACGCGCCGATCAGCTCGTCCCGGTCGGTCGCCTCGAAGACGACGGGGTGCGGCTGGGAGCCGTCGTAGAACTCCAGGCGGGCCTGCGAGGGCTCCAGGGTCCGCTTCTCGTCGACGAGGACGACGACCGGGTGGATTCCCTCGCAGGTGCGGGAGGTGGTGTTGGTGAGGTCCACGTACCAGGTGCCGTAGCCACCGCCCGCCTCGTAGCCGGCGGGGCCGCCGTGGATGCGGGTGGTGAGGGGGAAGGTGTGGTCGTCCGGGGCCGTGCAGGCGGGCAGCGGGGCCCGGGGATCCGCGTGTGCGGGGACGGCGGACGCGGTGGCGGCCAGGAGGGCGGCTGCCGCCACCAGGCCGGGGGACGCGGGCGTGAACAGTCGCATAAACACATGATCGTGCCGATGGATCGCGGCCCCGGGCACCGCCATCCGAGCCATGACACCCGGACGGAGGACCGGCGCCCCTCGGCCGGCGCCCCTCGACCGGCGGCCCGACGCGACGACCGCCGACGGACCCTGTTCGCGCCAGGCGGCGCGAAAGTGGCGCAATCACGCGTTGCCCCTCCGCCTCATGAGTCGCAGCCTGAGTGCGGGAGCGCGGGAGCGCTCCCACACCATCGACGCCCACGGAAAGAAGGACGAGTAGGACTCATGCGTTGTCATATACATGTCCGTCACGTGCGGCGTCGCCTGACGCTCGTCCTGAGCACCCTCGCCGCGGCGCTGCTGCCGGTCCTCCTGCTGACCGCCCTGACCCCCGCCTCCGCGGCAGTGGCAGCGACAGCGACAGCGACAGCGGGGCCGGTCCCGGGACCGGTCCCGGGACCGGTCAAGGCGTCCGTCCCCCTCCCGTCGCTCAACGCCACCACCACCCAGGTCGCCTCCGGGCTGAGACGGCCCACCGCCCTCGCCGCCCCCGACGACGGCACGGACCGGCTGTTCATCACCGAGAAGTCCGGCAGGGTCCGCGTCTACCACCCGGACACCGGCCTGGCCCAGGCCCCGCTGCTCGACATCACCCCGTCCGTGGACGAGTCGGGCAACGAGCGCGGCCTGCTCGGCATCGCGCTCCCGCCGGACTTCGCCGACAGCCCGGACCTGTACCTGGCGTACACGGCACTCCCCGACGGCGCGGTCACCCTCGCCCGCTACCGGCTCGACGAGTCCCGCCTGGAGGTCCTGCTCTCCCAGGCACACGCCGAGTACAGCAACCACAACGGCGGCCAGCTCGCGTTCGGCCCCGACGGCGACCTGTACTGGAGCATCGGCGACGGCGGCGGCTCCGGCGACCCCTTCGACGCCGGGCAGCGGCTGGACACCCTGCTGGGCAAGATCATGCGCATCGACGTGAGCCGCGCCTGCGCCCCGCTCGCCTACTGCGTCCCCGACGACAACCCCTTCGTCGGCACCCCCGGCGCCCGCGAGGAGATCTGGCTGTACGGGCTGCGCAACCCCTGGCGCTTCTCCTTCGACGCCGCCGACGGCTCCCTGTGGATCGGCGACGTCGGCCAGGGCCGCTGGGAGGAGGTCGACCACATTCCCGCCGGCCAGGGCGGACTGAACCTCGGCTGGTCCTGCTACGAGGGGCTGGAGAAGTTCACCGACGGGGACTGCGTGCCCGGCGAGGAGTACACCGAGCCGGTCTTCACCTACTCCCCCTACACCGGCGGCTGCTCGGTCATCGGCGGCCACGTCTACCGGGGCCGGCAGTACGCCGACCTGGTCGGCGGCACCTACATCGCCACCGACTACTGCTCGTCCACCGTGTGGGCGCTGCGGCCCGACGGCCGAGGCGGCTACGAGCAGGCCGAGATCGGCGAGACGCCCACCCAGGTGACGTCGATCGGCACGACCGTGGACGGGGAGTTCTACGTGGTGAACGACCTGCCCGGCGGCCTGCACCGCATGTCGTTCACGCGCGAGGAACCCACCTGCCGGGTGGACCGCACGGTCACGGCCTGGGGCACCGGTACGACGGTCGACCTCACCGTCACCAACACCGGCGACGCCCCGGTGAACGGCTGGACGCTCGAGTTCCCGCTGGCCCTCGGGCAGCGCGTCGTCTCCGACTGGAACACGGAGCTGACGCAGGGGAGCAACACGGTCTCGGCGGGCAGCGCCCCGCACAACGCCACGATCGCGCCGGGCGCGAGCGTCACGCTGGGCTACCTCGCCGAGCACACCGGTGACGCGTCGCCGCCGCCGCGCTTCATGCTCAACGGGGACGCGTGCGCGGTGGGCCGCTGAGCGGCGGCGCAGGCGGGCGCGGCAAGGCGCGGCGCGCAGGGGCACGCAGACGGACGTAGCCCAGCGCGGCCCACAGGGGCACGCAGACGGACGTAGCCCAGGCGCGGCCCACAGGGGCACGCAGGCGGGCGTGGCCGGGCGCGGCCCACAGGGCCTCGAGCGGAGCGGTTGTCGCGGGTAGAGCCGGACGCGGACGGCGTGCCGCCGGGACATCCGCTCCGCTCGTCGTCCGGCACCGGGGCGGCGAGCGAGCACCGTCAGGCGCCGCCGCGCCCGAACAGCGGGGCGAGCAGGAGTTGGGCCGCGCCCTCCGCGACTCCGCGCGTCCCGCCGGGCGCGATCCGCACCGGTACGGAGCCGTCGCGTCCGCCCTCGCGCCGGGCGCGGGCGTCGAGGACGGCGCCGACCCCGTGGACGAAGGTGCCGGGCGCGGCGGCGACGGTACGGCCGCCCAGCAGGACCAGGTCGATGTCGAGCAGCCCGACGAGGTTCGCGGCGCCCGCGCCCAGCACCCTGGCCGCCTCCGCGAGGTCGCCGCGGGCCACCGCACCGAGGCACAGGGCCTCTATGCAGCCGCGGGCCCCGCAGGTGCAGGGCGGCCCGTCCAACTGGACGACCTGGTGCCCGAACTCCCCGGCGCCGGTCCGGGCGCCCCGGTGCACGCCGCCGCCGAAGACGAGGCCGGCGCCGAGTCCCGTACCGAGGTGCAGATAGGCGAACGAACCGCTTCCCTCGCCGCCGCCCAGGCCCCAGCCGCCCCAGCCGCCCCCGCCGACGCCTTCACTGGCGCCCTCGCCCTCACTGGCGCTGTCACTGGCGCCTTCGTCGTCGCCGTCGCCTTCGCGGCCGTCCTCATCGCCTCGCTCACCGCTCCGCTCGCCGCCCCTGCCACCGGCCGCGAGACCGACCGCCAGGCCGAGCGCCGCCGCGTTGGTGTCCTTGTCGACGACGACCGGCACGCCGAGCCGGCGCGCCAGCGCGTCCCGCAACGGGAACCCGTCCCACTCCGGGAAGCCGGTGACCCGGTGCAGCACGCCCCGGACGTGGTCGAGCGGGCCGGGGAGGGCGACGCCCAGGCCGAGGAGGGTGGGCGCGGCACCGAGGGCTCCCCCCGCCGGGGCCAGGGTGCCGGTGACCAGCTCCCGGGCCGCCCGCGCCACCGCCTCCACCACGGACACCGCACCCGCGCCCAGGTCCAGCGGGGTGCGCCGCTCCCCCACCACGGCACCGTCCAGATCGACCAGCACCGCCCGCAGCTCGTCCCGGTCCAGGTGGACGCCGAGCGCGTGGCCCGCCTCCGGCACCAGGCGCAGTACCGTGCGCGGCTTGCCGCCCGTGGACGCGCGGCGTCCGGCCTCGGCGGCGAGCCCGTCCTCCCGGAGCCGCGCGGTGATCTTGCTGACCGCCTGCGGGGTGAGCCCGGTACGCTCGGCGAGTTCGAGCCGGCTGATGCCGTCGGCACCGGCGCCGCGCAGCAGGTCGAGTACCAGGGCGGTGTTGTGGCTGCGCAGGGCGAGCAGGTTGGCGCCACCCGCCGCGCCCCGCATGCCACCGCCCGCCGCAGGACCCACGCCCGCGCCCGCACCCGTCCCCGTACCAGCGCCCCGGCCCGTCCCCGCACCCGTCTGCGTACCAGCGCCCCGGCCCGTCCTCGCACCCGCACCCGCACCCGTGCCCGCATCAGCGCCCGTGCCCGTACCGACACCCGCGCCGCCACCAGCACCAGCACCAGCACCAGCACCCGTAGTCATACCGCCCGCGCCCGACCCCGTACCGGCACCCGCCCCCGCCCTCGCGCTATCCGCGTCCGCGCTCCCGCCGTTCGTCCCGTTCACGCCTCCATTGTCTCCGGCGCTTGCACTTTGGCAACAGCGTTGCGAAAGTGGGAGGCATGACTGGTACTCCCTCCGGCAATCCCCCGGGCAACGCTCCGCGCGGCCCGCTGCGCGTCGGCCTCGTCGGTTACGGCCTCGCGGGCTCCGTGTTCCACGCCCCGCTGATCGCCGCCACCGAGGGCCTGACCCTGGACACGGTGGTCACCTCGAACCCCGACCGGCAGCGGCAGGCCCGCGCCGAGTTCCCGGACGTGCGGACCGTCGCCGGCCCGGACGAGCTGTTCGAGCGGGCCGCCGAGCTGGACCTGATCGTCATCGCGTCCCCGAACAAGACGCACGTGCCGCTCGCGACGACGGCCCTGGAGGCCGGTCTGCCGGTCGTGGTGGACAAGCCGGTCGCGGGCACGGCGGCCGAGGCGCGGGAGCTGGCCGCGCTGGCCGAGGAGCGCGGCCTGCTGCTCTCCGTCTTCCAGAACCGCCGCTGGGACAACGACTTCCTGACCCTGCGCCAACTGCTGGCCGAGGACGCGCTGGGCGACGTGTGGCGGTTCGAGTCCCGCTTCGAGCGCTGGCGGCCGAAGCCGAAGGGCGGCTGGCGCGAGTCCGGCGACCCGGCAGAGATCGGAGGTCTCCTCTACGACCTCGGCAGCCACGTCGTCGACCAGGCGCTCGTCCTCTTCGGTCCGGCCACGCAGGTGTACGCCGAGTCCGTGGTCCGGCGGGCGGGCGCGGAGGCGGACGACGACACGTTCCTCGCGATCACGCACGCGAACGGCGTCCGCTCCCACCTGTACGTCTCCGCCACCGCCGCCCAGCTCGGCCCCCGTTTCCGGGTCCTGGGCTCGAAGGCCGGGTACGTCAAGCACGGCCTCGACCCGCAGGAGGCGGCGCTGCGCGAGGGCAAGCGGCCCGGCCCCGGCTGGGGCGAGGAGGACGAGTCGCTGTGGGGCCGCGTCGGTTCCGGGGAGTCCCCGGTGACCGGCGGCGGAAGCGTGGCGGCGACCGTACCGGGCGACTACCCCGCCTACTACGCGGCGGTGGCGAAGGCCCTGCTGGAGGGCGGACCCAACCCGGTCGGCGCCCGTGAGGCGGCTGCCGCCCTGGACGTACTGGAGGCGGCCCGCCGGTCCGCCCGCGACGGAGTGGTGGTGACCCTGTGAGCCCCGCCCCCGAGGCAGCGGTCCCGACCGTGGAGGAACTGGAGGCGCAGGAACGCCGCCTGGTCTTCCGCCGGTTCACGAACGACGACGCGTGGGCGCTGGGCTCCCTCCTGGTCGAGCTGGCCCGGGAGCGCCGGGCGCCGGTGGCCGTCGACATCCACCGCGCCGGCCAGCAGCTCTTCCACGCGGCCCTGCCCGGCTCGACGCCGGACAACGACGCCTGGATCGCCCGCAAGCGCCGGGTGGTGGAGCGGTACGGCTCCGCGTCGTACCTGGTGGGCTCTCGTTTCCGGGCCAAGGGCACGACGTTCGAGGAGTCCTCGCGGCTCGACGCCGACACCTACGCGGCGCACGGCGGCTCGTTCCCGGTCACCGTCGCGGACGTCGGTGTGGTCGGCGCGGTGACGGTGTCCGGGCTGCCGCAGGTGGAGGACCACCGGCTGGTGGTGGAGGCGCTGGAGCGGTTCCTGGGCGAGTAGCCCGATCGGCCCCGGGCGGCGTACCCGGGGAATCGCCGGTGGGTACCCGTGGTTGGCAGACAGGTACGCAGGAAGATCACGGTGCCCACCGGAGGGATCGCAACCGATGAACGACACGACGGCTTCTTTGCGGGAATCGGTCGGACGGTACGGCGTCTGGAGCGCGCAACTGCGCGCCGAGGACCCGGCGCGCGCCGACGAACGGAGCGAGGCCGTCGCCGAGTTGGAAGAGCTCGGGTTCGGCGCCGTGTGGCTGGGCGGCAACACCTCCGCCCGGGACGCCGCGCCGCTGATCGAGGCGACCTCGCGCCTCGTGGTCGGCACCAGTATCCAGAGCATCTGGGAGCACGAGGCCTCCGCCGCGGCGGCGCGCTTCGCCGAGCTGGAGGTGGCCCACCCCGGCCGCTTCGTGCTCGGCCTCGGCGTGAGCCACGGCCCGCGGGTGCGGGGGTACAGCCGCCCGTACTCGACGATGGTCGGCTACCTCGACGACCTGGACAAGGCGGGCATGCGGGCCGGCCACCGGGTGCTGGCCGCGCTCGGCCCGAAGATGCTGGAGCTGTCCCGCGACCGGGCGGCGGGCGCGATCCCCTACCTGGTCACCCCGGAGCACACCGCCGAGGCCCGGGAGAGGCTCGGCGCGGGCCCGCTGCTGGCCCCGGAGTTCAAGGTGGTGCTCGACTCCGACCCGTCCCGCGCCCGCGCGACGGCCCGCGCCTACCTCGCCCGGTACCTGGAACTCCCGAACTACACCGGGAACTTCCTCAACCTCGGCTTCACCGAGGCCGACGTCACCGGCGGCGGCAGCGACCGCCTGGTCGACGCCGTCTTCGCCTGGGGCGACGAGGACACGATCCGCACCCGCGTCGACGCCTTCCACGACGCGGGCGCCGACCACGTGGCCCTCCAACTGGTCGAGGACGACACGACCCGCCTCCCGAGGGAGGGCTGGCGCAGGCTCGCTTCACTGCTGACGTGAGGCAGACGCCCCTGAAGGGGGCGCGGGGAACTGCGCGCTCAGCCACCTACGCCCAGCGGCCGACAACGCACCCGGTCCCAGCGCCCCCCGGCGGAGCGGCCTAGGCGTTCTTCAGCTCCTGCCGCTGCCGCCCGAGGCCCTCGACCTCCAGCTCGACCACGTCCCCCGCCCGCAGATACGGCTTCGGCTCGGGCTGCCCCATCGCCACCCCCGCCGGCGTCCCCGTGTTGATGACGTCCCCGGGGCGCAGCACCATGAACCGGCTGACGTACCGCACGACCTCCCCCACCGGGAAAATTTGGTCCGCCGTCGTCCCGTCCTGCTTCAGCTCCCCGTTCACCCACAGCCGCAGCGACAGGCGCTGCGGGTCGGGCACCTCGTCGGCGGTCACCAGCCACGGCCCCAGCGGGTTGAACGTCTCGCAGTTCTTGCCCTTGTCCCAGGTCCCGCCCCGCTCGATCTGGAACTCCCGTTCCGACACGTCGTGCGCGACCGCGTACCCGGCGACGCACGCGAGGCCCTCCGCCGCCGACTCCAGATAGCGGGCCGTACGCCCGATCACGACCGCCAGCTCCACCTCCCAGTCGGTCTTGGCGGAGCCGCGCGGCACGAGCACCGTGTCGTGCGGCCCGACGACCGTGTCCGGCGCCTTGAAGAAGACGACGGGCTCGGCGGGCGGCTCGGCCCCGGTCTCGCGCGCGTGGTCGTGGTAGTTGAGACCGATGCACACGATCTTGCCGACGCGTCCCACGGGCGGTCCCACGCGCAGCCCCGTGCCGTCCAGGGCGGGCAGGTCACCGGCTTCGGCGGCGGCCCGTACCCGATCGAGCGCGGCGTCATCGCCGAGCATCGCTCCGTCGATGTCCGTCACCACGCCCGACAGGTCTCGCAGGGTCCCGTCGGCGTCGAGCAGCGCGGGTCGCTCCGACCCCGCCGTACCGACTCGCAACAGCTTCATGATCCCCAACTCCTCGATCGCGGGCAGCCCGCCCGATGAGGTGCGACCTGGATGCGGCAGTGCGCAGCCATCGGAGGACTGGTCGATCCTCCGAGGTCGGGGACCACTCCGCAATACCCCGTTCACGTACTGGACCGTAGGGCGCGTGCCCGGTCACTACCGCGCACGGTGGAGGACGGGCGCCCGACTTACCGCAGGGGTTTACCACCGTCCTCTTCCCGTGGGATGCCTGAGCCCTCCCGGCCTCCTAGTTTCGGGGTCGCCGACGCGACCGCGCCGGCTCGGACAGGGGAGGGCACATGTTCTCGAGAACGTCCGCAAGACCCGGCCGGACGCGGCCGGACGGCGCGTTACGGGTCCGGTCGTGGTTCGCGTTGCCCGCGGCGCTCGCGGCGCTGCTGGCACCGCTGTCCATGGCCGCTCCACCGGCCGCGGCCGCCACCGCCACCGCCACCACCTCCGCCTCCGCCTCCGCCTTCGCCGACGACACCTTCGACGGGCGGCCCGTGCAGTACTGGAACTCGGTGCTGCTCGAGGTGTTCAAGCGGCAACAGGGCGTCGGACCGGGCCCGCTCGCCCGCGCGGCGGCGATGATGAACGCCGCGATCTACGACGCGGAGAGCGCGTACCAGCGCACCTGGCACACCCTGAGGTTCGAGCCGTACCTGGAGGCGCCCAAGTACTCCGGAGCGCCTCTGCGGGAAGGGCCCGCCGAGGAGGAGCGGCTCATCGGGCACACCGCGCGCAACCTCCTGGTACGCCTCTTCCCCGACCAGCAGACCCTGATCAACACGCGCTTCACGCAGCGCTTCGGCCACGAGTGGACCGACTTCGACATCCTCAAGCCGCTGGCGGCCGAACCGATCGCCGACCGCATGTGGAACACCCGTTACGAGGACGGCTCGCGCGGCACCACGTCGTACCGGCTGGACGGCGTGCCCGGCGCCTGGCGGCCGACCGGCGACGCCGGGTGCACCGCGGAGAGCGACGCCGTCGACCCGCACTGGGGCGGGGTGCGCCCGTTCGCCCTCACCTCCTCCACCCAGTTCCGGCCCGCGACACCGGAGACGTACGGCACGTACGAGGCCCTGCTGGCGAGCCCGGAGTACCGGGCGCAGGTGGACCAGGCCCGCCGGCTCGGCGGGGTGGACTCCACCGAACGCACCAGGGACCAGACGGCCGCGGCCTGGTTCTGGGCCAACGACGCCGACGGCACCTACAAGACGCCCGGCCAGTTCCTCGAACTCACCGGCATCCTCGCCGACCTGCGCGGTGTGGACACCTACCGCACGGCCCGCATGTACGCCCTGGTGTCCCTCGGACTGGCGGACGCGGCGATCGCCGAGTGGGACGTGAAGTACCGCACGCAGATCGACCTGTGGCGCCCGGTCTCGGCGATCGGCGTGGGCCTGAACGACCCCGCCTGGGAGCCGCTCGGCACCACACCGTGCTTCCCCGCGTGGGCGTCGGGGCACGCGACCTTCGGCGGGGCCTGGCAGACGGTGATGACCGACGTCTTCGGCACCGACCGGATGACGTTCACCGCACGTACCGACGATCCCAGGTCGCCGGTCCGGAACCGGACGTTCGACGGTTTCCGCGAGGCCGCCGAGGAGAACGCCGACAGCCGCCTCTGGCTCGGTGTCCACTATCCGTGGGACGCGGTGGACGGTCTGGAGCTCGGCAGGGACGTCGGCACGTACGTCGTCGAGCACGAGTTGCGGGAACTGTGATCCGGCAGCCCCGGTGACACGCGCGGACCCCGCAGCCCTGGTGACGCGCGCCCCGCGGGTCCGTGACCGGCCACCGGCCACGGACCCGCTCCCCGCTGTGCGCCGCCCGCGCCCTCACCGGTACAGGACGGCCCGCTCGACGGCGCTCCACGTCGTGCTGGTGACGACGTACAGCGCGGCGGCCAGCGGTACGACGGCCACGGTGACGAGCGTGAAGAAGGACATGAACGGCATCACCTTGGTGATCGCACCGAGCCCCGGCGTGGTCTCCCCGTCACCGGCCGGCAGCACCGGGCGCTCGGCCATCGTCCGCTTGGTGAGCCGGTAACCGAAGAGGGCGACCCCGGCGACGAACGCGAACAGCGCCACGTACACGAGCCCGGCGCCGCCGACCGGCCCGCCGTCGCCGAGCGCGTCGGCCCACCGCCCGCCGAGCGGTGCGGCGAGGAGCTGGTGGGAGAGCAGTTCGTTGGCCTGCCCGCCGATCGTCGAGCTGGAGAAGAGGTGGTAGAGGAGGAAGAACGCCGGCAGTTGGCACAGGCTGGGCAGGCACCCCGACAGCGGCGACACCTTCTCCTCGGCGTGCAGTTCGAGCACGGCCCGCTGGAGTTTCTCGGGATTCTTCGCGTGCTTGCGGCGCAGTTCGGCGATCCTCGGCTGAAGCTCGGTGCGCGCCTTCTGCCCACGGGCGGCGGCCCTGGACAGGGGGTGGACGAGAAGTCGTACGAGGGCGGTGAACAGGACGATGGCCGCGGCCGCCGCGGAGGCGCCGAAGAGCGGCTGGAGCAGGTCGGCGAGGTGCTCGACCAGGCTGGAGAAGACGGACATGGGTGGTGAGCCCTCCGGGGGTCTCGTCGTGCCGGGGTGGTGCGGGGATGGCGGCATGACGACACGACCGGCGCGGGGCCGGGTACGGAAGGAGCTGTGCGTGCCCTACGCGGTGGTCGCCGGGAGGGCGTGCCCGGGCGCTCGGGGCCGGCGGCGGCCGGGGGCGTCGGGATCGCGTTGGGGCAGGAAGGCCGTACGCAGGTCCCGGTCCCTGATGGCCGTACGCACCCGGGTGCGCGGCACCGCGGGCGCGCTGCGCGCGGCGATGACGGCGCAGACGGCGAGCGCGGAACCGACCGCGGCGGTCGCGGCGAGCGCGACGGTGGCGGAGAGGCTGCCGACGTCGACGAGCGCGACGGGGAGGAGCACGAGCAGCAGTACGAGCAAGGGGCGCAGGATGCGCAGGGGGCGTTGGTAGCCCACGGAACGCGGGGTGCGCGGGGGACGCGGGACGGCCCGTTCTCGGGTCATCGGCCACTCCCCCTCTCGTACGCGCGTTTGCCCCAGTTATACAGGACCGGCCCCCACGGGACTCGGTGCGGGCTCATCCCCGCGCGGGCTCATCCCCGTGCGGGCTCATCCCCGTGCGGGCTCATCCCCGTGCGGGTCCGGCCGCCGACGGCCGCCGCTCTGCCCCGCCTCGCCCCGCCGTGCGCCGCCGTGCGCCACCGGCGACCGACGGCGCGGCCCTGCCGGAATGGCGGCCGGCCATAGGCTCACCGTCCATGAGTGTGTACTGGCTTCTCGCCCTGCTCCCCTTCCTCGGCGGTCTCGCCCTGACCGCCCTGGAAGCCCGGAACGCGGTCACCGAGCATCTGATACGCCGCCTGGGCCGCGTCGCGGAGGGTGTGGTGACGGACCACACCGCGTCCCGGGAGGGGACGTACGCCGCTCTGCACCCGGTGGTCCGCTGGACCGACGCGGAAGGCGCCGAGCACGAGTACGCCATCCCCGGCACGACCGGCGCCCACCGCCTCGCCGAGGGCACCCGCGTCCGCGTCCGCCATCTGCCCGGCGCCCCCGAGAGCGTGTCCCTGGACTCACCGGAGCGCTACCGGACGGCGCTGCTCGGCCTGTGCCTGGGAGTGCTGCTGTGGGTGGGCACGCTGACGGCGGTCCTGTTCCGCATGGCGACCCTCCTCCACCCCTTCTGACAACCCCTTCCGATAACCCCGAGGGAAAGGGCTGGAAAGCGCTGTCACACCCCTCGACAACCTCACGTGCCACACCCGATGCTTCCTGGAGACGAGGGGGCACACGGCACAGAAGAACAGTCAACTCCCGTATCCCTCCCCCTGGTTGACCGCGAGCGGAGAGGCGGAGACAGCCATGATCCGACGCAGAACCCTGCTGACCGCGGCAGGCGGTACGTTCCTCGGCGGCACCCTGGCCACCAGCACCGCGCACGCGTCCGCGGCCGCGGCCACGGCGGCGGACGCCACGGTCGGCGTGGACCCGGCGGCGGCGTACGGCACGTGGGAGGGCTGGGGCACGTCCCTGGCCTGGTGGGCCAACGTCTTCGGCGACCGCGCCGACTTCGCGGACCTCTTCTTCACCACCCGGCGGGTGCCGTACGGCGGCCGCACCCTGCCCGGACTCGGCCTGAACATCGCGCGCTACAACCTCGGCGCGTGCGGCTGGAACGCCGTGGACGGCGAGCGCATGGTGGAGTCGCCCAACATCCCCGGCTTCAAGCAGATCGAGGGCTACTGGCAGGACTGGCGCGACGAGGACCCGTCCTCCTCGGCCTGGAACTGGTCGGCGGACGCGAAGCAGCGCGCCATGCTGCTGATGGCGGTGGAGCGGGGCGCGACCTGCGAGCTGTTCGCCAACTCCCCGATGTGGTGGATGTGCGCCAACCACAATCCGTCCGGCGCGGCCGACGGCGGCAACAACCTCCAGCCCTGGAACCACCGACAGCACGCCTCCCACCTGGCGTCGGTGGCTGCGCACGCGCGGGCGAACTGGGGCGTGACCTTCGCGACCGTGGACCCCTTCAACGAACCCAGCTCCAACTGGTGGACGGCGACCGGCAAGCAGGAGGGCTGCCATATCGACGCCCCCACACAGGCGTCGGTGCTGGGGCACCTGCGCGCCGAACTGGACAAGCGGGGCCTGACGGACACCGCGATATCGGCGTCCGACGAGACGAGCTACGACCTGGCCCGCACCACCTGGAACTCCTTCGGGCCGACGACGAAGGCCCTGGTCGACCAGGTCAACGTGCACGGCTACCAGGGCTCCGGAGGCCGCCGCGACCTCCTCTACACGGACGTGGTGACCACGTCCCGCAAGACCCTGTGGAACTCGGAGACCGGCCAGAACGACGCCACCGGCATGAGCATGGCGAGCAACCTGCTCTACGACTTCCGCTGGCTGCACCCCACGGCCTGGTGTTACTGGCAGGTCATGGACCCGTCGGCCGGCTGGGCGACGATCGCGTACGACCCGGACACGCTCCAGCCGGGCGCCGTGCAGACGAAGTACTACGTGCTGGCCCAGTTCAGCCGCCACATCCGCCCCGGCATGACGATCCTCGACACCGGCGTGAGCTACGCGGCGGCGGCGCTGGACAGGGCGGCGGGACGCCTGGTCGTCGTGGCGGCGAACACGTCGGAGTCGTCCCGGACCCTGACCTTCGACCTCTCCCGCTTCTCCGCCGCGACCGGTCAAGCGGGCGGCCTGGTCCCCCGCTGGAACACGGTGACGACGGGTACCGGCGACCTGTACGCGGCGCATACGGACACCCGTCTCAGCGGACGGACGGTGAGCGTGCCGTTCGCGGGGCGGTCGGTGCAGACGCTGCAGATCGACGGGGTGACGGCGTAGGGACGACGGGTGACGACACAGGGGACGACGGGGTGACGGGGTGACGGGGTGCCGGGGTGCCGGGGTGACGGGGTGACGGGGTGACGGGGTGACGGCACAGGAGACGACGGGGCACCCGCGCCGGGAGCCCGCGGGGCGCCGGTCCTGGCACCGGTCCCCTGGCCTGCGGCGGCCTCTGGCCTGCGGGTACCTCACCTTCGCCACCCGTCGGCAGTACGGTGTCACCCATGCGCCCCGACACGCCCGCCGAAAACGTCGACCACACCGCCGAAGCGGCACGCCTGGAGCGGACCGCCGGCCTCTACCCCGAGGACGCCGAGGCCCTGCTCCTGCGCGCCGCGGCCCACCTGGAACTCTCCGGCGACCGCCCGGCCGCGACCAAGCTCTACGACCGCCTGCTGGCCTCCTCCACCGGCTCCCCCGGCCTGGAGAACCCGTCCCTGGTGCGCGCCCTCAAGGCGTCGAACCTCTGGGAGTACGGCCATGAGGCGGAGGCCAGGGCGATCATCGACGGCGTCCGCGCGGCGTCGCCGCGCGACCCGACCCCCTGGGTGATCGTCGCCGAGGCCCTGGAGGCCCACGACGAGCTGGAGGCGGCGCACGAGACGTTCACGGAGGGCGCCCGCCTGCTCCTGACGGACGTCCCGGAACCCCCGTACTCGACGCATCCCCTCCTCTACGGCCGCCACCGCGTCCGCAGGATGCTCGGCCAGGCCCACGACGAGTGGGACGCCCTCGCCGACACCCTGCACTCCATGCCGGTCTCCCTGGACGAGCTGCACGACCCCAAGCGCGTCTGGTCCCTGGGCTCGGACAACCCGGCGGACCTGGAGGCGGAGATCTCCCGCCTGCGCGCCGAACTGGGCGCCTACCGCGAAGCCCTCTCCCGTCCCTTCCCGGTGGCCATGCTCCACTGGCCGGCCGACGAGCTGGCGGAACTGCTGGATGCCTATCCGCCCCTCGCCGCCGAGTACCCCTCGTACGAGGAGCACCTGGCGACCATAGAGGCGGCACTGCGCGAGCTGGCGTCGTCCGGCACCCCCAACCTCGGCGTGGTCCGGGGCACGGTCCCGTCCTACGAGGCCTTCGCGGCGTCGGAGGGCTCCTCCCCCGCCGACCCGGCCCTCCTCCCCCAGTACGCGACGACGCTGGCGGCCCGGGGACGCGCGGTGGCGTGGCCGCCGCAGCGGGGGGCGGCGTGCTGGTGCGGCTCGGAGAGGCCGTACGCGCGGTGCCACGGACCGGAAGGAGCCGGCGCGGCGGACCGATGAGTTCCCGCCCCGCCGGACGTCTAAAGGTGCAACAGCCTCACGAACTCGCGAAGAGAGCGCAAGGCGTCGAGACCAGTCACCCAAGGAGACAGGACGACATGAGCACCGAGCAGAAGACCCCGGCGAACGGCTTCTCCTACACCCTGACCCGCACCCTGGACGCCCCCGCGGCGCGGGTCTGGCAGGCCTGGACCACCCCCGACCAGTACGCCCAGTGGGCCCACGCCGCCCCCGGCTCCGTCGAACTGGACGTACGGCCGGGCGGCGCCTGGAAGGCCACGATGGTCACCCCCGACGGCGCCGAGTTCCCCCTGACCGGCTCCTACCTGGAGGTGGCCGAGCCCAGCCACCTGGTCATCGGCATGGACATCCCCGGCCGCCCCGAGCCCGAGACGATGACCATGGAACTCACCGAGCAGGGCCCCCGCAACACCGTGATCACCGTCAGCCAGACCTGCGAGTCGGCGGAAGCACGGGACGGGGCGGAGCAGGGCAGCGGCATGCTCCTGGACGGGCTGGAGGGGTTCCTGGCGGAGGGGGCGAGGGGCTGAGCGGGGCGGACGTCGCCGGCGTGTCCCCTCCGCCGGGAGACCCACTTCGCAGAGCGTGAACACTCACCCGGTGAGTGTTCACGCTCTGCTCATTTGATGGGCGCTCGGCACTACAGGCGTGGCTCGGTGTCAGTGGCTCCTGTTAGAACTGAGCGACATCGGTGTGTTGATCGAGGGGGTCGTGGTGGGAGAAGCGGGGGGATCGGCGCAGCCGGTCGCGGGGGTCTACGAGCAACTGATCACGGACCGCGTGCACGGCGAGCTGGAGCAACTTGAGGCCGCTGGTTGGAAGGCCGTCGACGCGGAGGTCAGCGCGGAGTCCTCGCCTCATGTGCTGGCGCGGCATATCGGTGACATGGTGGCCCGCCGCCTCACTCAGCTCCCGGCCGACCGGCGGGTTCCCTTCGCCAACCGCATCCTGGAGTCCCTCGCCGCCGGGGCCTGCGATCAGGCCGCTGACGAGCCCGTCAGCTCCATCGTCGAAGGGCCTCGGCAGTTGTTGGCGCTTGCGGAGCGGGAGGCTCCCGGGGCCTACGCGATCCGTCCGCTCACCCCGCTCTCCGAAACGTCTCTGCTCACCAACTCGCCGGAGGACCTCAGTCTGGGCTCCGAGCTGAGAGCCGAGTTGGCCACCGCGGACCGTATCGACCTGCTCTGCGCGTTCGTGAAGTGGTACGGCATCCGCGTGTTGGAGGACTCCCTGCGTGCCGCCAAGGAGCGCGGGGTTCCGATCCGGGTCATCACCACCACCTACATGGGCGCCACGGATCGCCATGCCCTCGACCGGCTCGTACGCGACTTCGGCGCCACCGTGAAGGTCAACTACGAGATCCGCTCGACGCGGCTCCATGCCAAGGCCTGGCTCTTCCGTCGCCGGACGGGATTCGACACGGCATACGTCGGCAGCTCGAACCTGTCCCGTGCGGCCCTACTCGACGGTCTGGAGTGGAACGTACGTCTGTCGTCAGTGGCCACGCCCGCAGTGCTGGACAAGTTCGAGGCGACCTTCGACGCGTACTGGAACGACACGGCCTTCGAGACATACGACCCCGATCTCCACGGCGAGCGCCTCGACGGAGCTCTGGCCCAGGCGGGGGGGACGACGCCGACCACCGACCTGAGAATCAACCTTTCCGGCCTCGAGGTGCGTCCCTTCCCACACCAGCGGGACATGCTGGAGCGGTTGAGCGTCGAACGCGAGCTCCGCGGGCGCCACCGCAACCTGCTGGTCGCTGCCACCGGTACCGGCAAGACCGTGATGGCCGCCCTCGACTACCGCCGCCTGTGCAAGGAGTCGGCCGGGGGTAGGCCGCGGCTGCTGTTCGTGGCCCATCGCAAGGAGATCCTCAAGCAGTCGCTGCGCACCTACCGAGAGGTGCTGGACGACGCCTCCTACGGTGAACTGCTGTATGGCGGCGCGGATCCACGCGAGTGGAACCATGTCTTCGCCAGCGTCCAGTCGCTCAACGTGCAGCGGCTGGAGCAGTTGGCTCCGGACCACTTCGACGTCATCGTGATCGACGAGTTCCACCACGCCACGGCCTCCACCTACCGGCGCGTGATCGACCACTTCACGCCCGGGGAACTACTGGGCCTCACCGCCACTCCCGAGCGGATGGACGGGCTCAATGTCCAGGACGAGTTCTTCGAGGGCCGCATCGCCGCCGAGATGAGGCTCTGGGAGGCCCTGGAGAACGACCTGCTGTGCCCCTTCCACTACTTCGGCATCCCGGACGGCACGGACCTGACGAACCTCAACTGGCAGAAGGGTTCCTACGCCGACCAAGAGCTCGGCAATCTCTTCACGGGCCACACCGCGCGGGCCCGCATCATCGTCAAGCAGATCCGGGACAAGGTCTCCGACCCCGGAGCCATGAGGGCGCTCGGCTTCTGCGTCACCAAGGCGCACGCTCACTTCATGGCCGAGTACTTCCGCAAGGCCGACCTCCGGGCTGTGGCACTCGACAGTGACTCGCCTGCCGACGCGCGCGCCCGGGCACTGTCCGACCTTCGGGACGGCAGGATCCAGGTGATCTTCTCGGTGGACCTGTTCAACGAGGGGCTCGACATCCCGGACGTCGACACGCTCCTCCTGCTGCGCCCCACCAACAGTGCCACCGTCTTCCTCCAGCAGTTGGGGCGTGGACTGCGGCGTACCGAGACGAAGCCGGTACTCACGGTCCTCGACTTCATCGGCCAGCACCGGGCCGAATTCCGTTTCGAGGAGCAGTTCCGAGCCCTGACCAACCTGTCGCGAAACCGACTGGTCGAGCACATCGAGCGTGACTTCCCCCAACTGCCGTCCGGATGCCAGATCATTCTGGAGGGCAAGTCGAAGGAGCTCGTCCTCGACAACATCCGGACCCAACTGGGTGCCACGGTGAAGACGCTGGTGAAGGAGGTCAAGGAGTACAGCACGCCACGCCTCGCCGACTATCTCCAGGAGAGTCGCCGCGAGATCAAGGAGCTGTACAAGAGTGCCAACTCCTGGACGACCGTCCTCCGCCGAGCTGGGATGATCACCGAAGCCGTCCCGCCGGGTGAAACGGCACTGCTCAAGCGGGTCCACGCCTTCCTGCACGTCGATGACCCCGAGCGCGCGCAGGCCTACCTGCGGCTTCTGGAGGACGACGCTCCGCCGTACGAAGCACTCGGTTCGACCGATCAGGCCTACGCCCGCATGCTGTTCTTCAACCTGTGGGACAACGCGGGCGGGTTCACCAGCTTCGAGGAGGGGCTCGCGTCCCTGCACCCGCAGCGAGCGCTGCGGGATGAACTCCGGCAAGTGCTGGCGCACGTCATCGAGCAGGCCGACCACTTCCCGATCGCCCTGTCCGGACCTCTCAGCCAAGTCCCGCTGAAGGTCCACAGCGCGTACAACCGGTCCGAAATACTGGCCGCGCTCGGCGTCGCACGCTTCGGCGGACAGATGCCGAGATCTTTCGCGCAGGGTGTGCAGTGGGTCGAGGAGCTCCAGACGGATGCGCTGCTCATCACCCTCGAAAAGGACGAGAAGGACTTCTCGCCGACCGTGCGCTACAAGGACTACGCGCTTAACCCGACCCTCTTCCACTGGGAGTCCCAGAACTCGACGGCAGCCGACTCGCGCACCGGCCTGCGCTACCGGCAGCATGCGCGTCGCGGCAGTCACGTCCTCCTCTTCATGCGCCGCTACAAGAACACGGACATAGGCAAGCCCCAACCGTGGATGCTTCTCGGCCCGGCTACCTATGCGCAGCACACCGGTAGCAAGCCGATGGCGATCACCTGGCAGCTCGAGCACCCCCTCCCGGCCGACGTGTGGACCTACTCGGCCATCCAGGCGAGCTGAGCCAGACACGTCGGCCGCGGGCGCGCCGCCTCAGGAGAGCCGAGGTTCGTTCTCCGCCTCGAAGCGCGCCTGAGCTTGGTCCAGCATGTCGTCAGGGTCCCGCCCGTGCAGGCGGAACCAGTAGAGGAGATCGGTGATGATGTCGATCGCCGCCTCCTCCGCCATCGCGGCGCCCAACCGGCCCTGATCGACCGGCTGCGGCTCTGGGGCCGAGCCGCTGTACAGACTCAGCACGTCCGCGGCACGCGCGAGTCGAGGGACCGGCACCTGACGGCCGGCCCTGGCGGCACGCGGCCGGAGCTCACACCAGGTCACTTTGTGATCACCGGTCAGCTCGACACCCCAGCGGTCGCTGAGGGCTTCGACGAGCACCATCCCTCGCCCCGTCTCTGCGTCGGGGCCCGCGCAGGTGAGAGTCGGCAGCGCGCGGGGGTCGGGGTCGTGAACCTCGATGCGCAGATGGGGCCCGTTCAGGGAAGCGACCAGCGTGGACGGCGTTCCGGGTCCGACGTGCTTGATGACATTGGTGATGAGTTCACCGGTGCAGAGCTCCGCCGCGTCTCTCAGTTCGTGCAGCCCCCAGTACTCCAAGTGGATTCGCAGCGCCCGCCGCAAGGACGACACCTGCTCGGCGTCGGCCAGAAACGGCAGCCTCCACGGCCGCGTCGGCATCCATAGAGAGCCATCCATGTCGCACCACTCCCTCACCAGCGCCACTGTTGGCGCACTGTGTTCCGGCTGTGACTCAGAGTTGCATTGAGACTCTCAAAATGGAACTCTCATCATGGCGTCGATGGGAGCACAACTGCCCATCGCACGCCCCCGGCGCACACCGTCTTGCCGTCGCCGACGACTGAGCACGACGATCTACTGGATCGACACGGAGGGCCGCACACATGGCAGTTGGACCCACCACCCGCAGGCGCCAACTGGGCGCCGACCTGCGACGGCTCAGGGAATGCAGAGGGCTGACGCTTGAGGAGGCAGGCGCACGCGTCGGCATCTCGAAGGCGACGCTGAGTCGCTACGAGACGAAGGAGGGGACGGTCAAGTGGCCCGCCGTAGACGCCCTCTGCCGAGAGTACGGTGCGACGGACGAGGAGCGCCTGGCCCTGGTCGAACTGGCGAAGGGCGCGAAGATCCAAGGCTGGTGGCGATCCCTGGCCGATCCCATCCCCGAGTCCATGAACCTCATGCTCACCTTGGAGGACGAGGTGGTTCGCGAGGACCACTACGCCTGCATGTACGTACCCGGGCTGCTCCAGACGCGTGCCTACGCGGAGGCCGTCCACCGAGCCTCAGAAGTGCAATGCGATGAGCGCGAGGTGCAGCACATGGTCGACATCCGCATGAAGCGGCAGGAGTTGCTGGCACGCGAGGAACCCCCGCACATCTGGTGCGTGATCGACGAAGCCGCCATCCGGCGGCGGGTCGGAGGCCGCGAGGTGATGCGGGAGCAACTCGCGCACCTGCTTGCCATCGCCGAGCGTCCGCACGTCACGGTCCAAGTACTGCCGTTCGCGCGGGGCGCCCATGCGGCTGCCGTGGGCAGCTTTGCCACCCTTCGCGGCCAGAGCCCCGAACTGGACGTGGTGTACGTGGACCTCCTCGGGGGTGGGCTGTTCATGGAGAAACCGGAGGAACTGCAGCGCTATAGATTGGCGTTCCAGTACCTCAGCGCCCAGGCACTCGACCTCGAGTCCTCAGCCGAACTGATCGACAGAGTCAGCAAGGAGTGAATCTTGATGGCGGCAACGTCAGAGCACCACTGGTTCAAGTCCTCGTACAGCGGCGGCAGCGGAACCGAGTGCGTCGAGTGCGCCTACCTCTCGCACCGAACACTGATACGTGACTCAAAGCGCAGAGGCGGCCCTGTCCTCTCCGTGGGGTCCGAGGCCTGGCATCGCTTCGTCGACGCGTTGCGCTGATACAGCCAAGCGGGGCAGGCACGGGCGCACCAGGCCCGCGCTCGAGTCGTCCCCGACCCCTCTCGCCCGCCGCCCGCTGCGAGTACGAGCTGACGAGCGGGCGGCCGGTGGAGGACTGTAGGAGACTCCAAGTAGCACACAGGAGACCGAGGAGCAGGCGATCGTGAGCGCACAGCACGCGGAGACCGGAATTCCAGCGCCGCTGCCGTTGAAGACCATCGGCGACATAAGAGCCGCTCTGCGTTCCGGGCACGGGTTTCCCGGCGACCGGGAGACCTTCGAGATCGATTTGCAGCGCGCACTCGAGGCGTCGACGGAGACGGACCTCAAGGCCGTGGCGGCAGTGATCGTCGACTATCGGGGCAGGATCCGCCTGTATCAGGACCCCGACTTCGACATCGCCGTCCAGGAGGGCATCGACCTGGCGACGCGGCTGAAGCGCGAGGCGCGAGGCGAGTGACCGGTGTCATCGCTGTCGTGACAGCGCGAGCGGCCCAACGGGCGAAGGATCTCGGCGTGGAACAGGCACTGGAATCCTTACGGCGAGAGCTGGAGCTGGTGCCTCGACTCGGAGTACTGCTGGGACCCCGCCGACAGGACGGCATAGAGGTACGCAAGACAAGGATCGAGCCCGCGGGTGCCGTGCCGGGGCTCGCGGTGGCGTACGTGTACACACCGGCGCCTCCACCTCCCACCGTTGCGATCACTTCGGTGACTCCGGACGACGGAAGTCCCGAGTAACCCCGAAAGATCCATGACGCGGGGCGCATCAGGCCCGGTCGTCGATGGCTGGGACGGTAGGTGGTGTGCCCTGACGCACGCACCTTGTTTCCGGCGGGCGGGGAGGGGTGGTCACGGTGCCTGGTACGGCAGTGGGCCGTCCGGCGGGGCCGCGCGCCGGAGCCGCCCCGTGGGTGCCGCCGCGGGCAGCGGGCGGGTCCGGGACCAGTACGACCTCGCGGCCACCGCCAGCGCGATTCCGTAGGCGGCGAAGGCGATCATGCCGATCCAGGCGACCAGGAGGGCGTCGGCGGGCGAGGGGAAGTCGCCTCGGCGCATCGTCACCACGCCCGTCGTGGCCAGAGTCAGGTAGCCGAGGCCGAACACCCCGTACGGGGCGAGGGTGGCCGCGCCGATCAGGGCCGGGGTCAGGGGGAGCCGGCGTGGGACGCGGCGGCCGCGCAGGAACGGGGCCCAGCGGGGGAAGACCTGCCCCCAGGGACGTACCAGGCCCCACAGGAGGAAGACGCCGAGCGCGGCCAGCAGGACGGTGGCGTCCAGGCCCCGGGATTCCAGGGTGAGCCAGATCCCGGAGGCGCCGTTGCGCTCGGAGATCGCGAGCATCTCGGCGCCGGACGTTCCGGCGAAGGTGCCGCCGAAGACCCAGACCTGCTTCATCACGACGTACGGGACGAAGGCCACCGTGCCCGCGCAGGCGGTGAGTTGGACGGAGCGGGCGGCGGCGGTGGCCGGCGGCCGGACGTACGTCACCACGGGCGGGCGGCGGTCGGCGCGGGCGGTCGCCGCGAGCAGGAGCGCACCCGTCGCCGCCAGTACGTGGTGGGCGGCGGCGGCCCGACTGTCCACACCCTGGCCGAACGTCAGCGTGATCAGATCCATCAGCAGGCCGAACGCGCCGAGCGCGGACAGTGCGCACAGCGCCCACAGCAGGGCTCGGGACGCCGGCCGCGCCCCGTGTCGCGTGACCGCCGCGCAGGTCAGTGCCGCCGACGTTCCCACCGACATCACCGCCCAGCCCGGGGCCGAGGGGCCCAGGGCGTCGCCGGAGGGGAACACCCGGGTCTCGGTCAGCGCGCAGGCCAGGCCGAAGCCGGCGTACGCGATCGCCCAGAGCAGCGAGACCCGGCCCGCCCGGAGCGGCCACTGCCGCCACCACGTGGGCCGGGGTCTGTTCGCCGTGCGTGCGTCAGCGGTCATGCTCTCAGCGTTCCGCCCGCGGCCCCGGCCCGGCGTCAGCCCGTCGAACGAACCGTTTCCCCCTGCCGGGGGAGCACCGGGGAGACCTCGTGCGGAGTTGATCGCCGGCTGTCGGGATGGCGGGCGGAAGGGGCCCGTCTCACGGCTTGCGCCCCACCCCGCAGTAGGCGTCGACGGGGGCGGCGGCCGGGTCGGCCGGGGTGTCCGGGTCCGGGCGCCAGGAGGGGACCCGGGTGATGCCGGGTGCGACCAGGTCGAGTCCTTCGAAGAAGCCGGCGATCTCCGCCACGCCGCGGACGTGGTACGGCGTCGCGCCACTGGCGTTGTAGGCGTTCGAGGCGGCGATCATGCCCTCGCTCGTCGCGGTGCTGTCGCTGATCACCAGGTGGCTGCCCGCCGGGAGGCCTGCCGTCAGGCGGCGCACCAGGTCGCGGGCCTGGCCGTAGTCGGCGACGTGGCCGAGGGTGTTGAGGATGATCAGGGCGATCGGGCGGGAGAAGTCGAGGGTCCCGGCGGCGGCCTCCAGGACGGTTTCGGGGGCGTAGAGGTCGGCGTCCAGGTAGGCGGTGGTGCCCTCGGGGGAGCTGGTGAGCAGCGCGCCCGCGTGGGTCAGCACGATCGGGTCGTTGTCGACGTACACGATGCGGGCGTCGGGGGCCTCGCGCTGGGCCACTTCGTGGGTGTTGTCGGCGGTGGGGAGCCCGGTGCCGATGTCCAGGAACTGCCGGATGCCCTGCTCCCGGACCAGGTGGCGGACGGCGCGGCCCAGGAAGAGCCGGCTGCCGAGCGCCACGTCGACGAGGCCGGGGAAGATCTCCTTGATCTGGTCCCCGATCTCCCGGTCGACCTCGTAGTTGTCCTTGCCGCCGACGAAGTAGTTCCAGAAGCGGGCCGAGTGCGGTGTGGTCGTGTCGATCCGGGCCCGTATCTCCGCGGCGGCCTCGATCTGGGAGTGGGTGTCCGACACGGCGGAGTCTCCTCGGGTTGGAGCGGGCGGTCAGGTGATCAGGTCACCAACCTAGTGCCGGGGTGGTCCGAGCGGGGGCGGAAAGGGGTCTGTGCGTGGGGAGTTGGCGGTGGGCGCGGCGTGCCTCCGTGGGCCCGCCCGCGCCCCCCGGGCACCGGTGGGGCCCGGAAGGACTGGGCATACACGGTGACGTGAGGTTCTTCGGGCGGTTGGGGGATTGGGATGTTCGGTCGGCGGATCGGCCCGTTGGCCCTGTGGCCGTGGATCAGACCGGGCAGGAAGCTGGTCTCCGCGGACCTGCGTGGAGCCTGGCTGCACTGGGCGCGGTTGCGCGGGGCCAACCTGCGACTGGCCCGCATGCGAAGGGCCCACCTGTCCCGGGCGGACTTGTCGGATGCCAAGTTGGACGGCGCCCACTTGTATGAAGCGAGGCTCCGGCGCGCGGATTTGCGGGGCGCGTCCCTGACCGGCACGTTCCTGAAGGGCGCGGACCTCACGAACGCGCGGTTGGCGGGCGCCGACTTGACGGACGCCGATCTCTCGGGCGCGAGACTGGTGGGTGCGGACCTGAGGGGCGCGAACCTCTTGCGGGCGAAACTGTTCCAGGCGGATCTGACCGGAGCCGACCTCTCCGGTGCCAGCCTGCGTGGCGCGACCCTGTTCAGCACGCATCTGCGGGTCGCGGACCTGAGGGGCGCGGACCTGAGCGGCGCCGCCCTGGACTATCTGGGGTCGCGCATCGTGGCGCTCTTCGAGACGCACGCCCGTACGGGCATCCTCATGTCGCTGCGCTGGTCGTCCAGCACACGCTGGCCGGGATTGTGGAGTGCCGAGAGGATTCGCGCGTACTCGGAGGAGACCGCGCCGGGCGAGTGGCAGGTGACGCGCCGGAGCGTCGAGCCCCGCCCTCCCGGCTGACGATGCCCGGGCGTCCGGCCGACGACGGCCGTCCGTCTACCAGCGCGCCACCCGCGGGACCAACACCTATTCCAGCCATAGGCGTTCGGCTGCCATCCGGGCATTTTTCACGTCAAACCCCCGATGGTTCCGGCTCGTAGTCACGAGGCTGACACGAGGCGTTAGCGCAAACGGTATGGTCCCTTCCCGTACGTCGAACGCCGGTTCTGGATACGGGAGTTCGAAGCGGTGCGGGGTGCGCGGTCCTGTTCCGTTCCGAGTCCGCGGCGTCGTCGGCCCCCTGCTCGTACCGGCCCTCGCGTGTTCCTTGGAGATCCATGTCGTGCGCCCTCGCCGCCGCCGGGCCGTTCCGGCCTGCCGCGGTCCGCACGCGCCGCCGCACGCGCCGCCGCACACATCGCCGCCCGCACGCCCACCGCCGCCCCCGGCCCCTCCGTGCCTCGGCCCACTTCCCCACACCGACGGCTTCCGATCCGTGAGGACCTGATGACTGAACTGATAGTGACCGCCACCGCCGTGCTCGCGGTGGCCGGAGTCGGGGCCGCGTGGTACTTCCGGCGCAAAAACGTCCAGGCCCGGCGCCGGTCCGAGCTGCTGCGCGAGCACGCCGACCGGCTCACCCTGCAACTCGTCGCGGCCGAGCAGTGCGTGGGGCACCTCGCGGCCACCGTGATCCCGGCGGCGGTGAAGGGCGGGCACGGCGGTGAGGGCCCCGAGGGCGGGCTGCTCGTACCGGCGCCGCTCGAGGGGACCCCGCTCGCGGAGCGGCTGCGTGCCGTACCCGGCGCGGTCGCCTCGGCGGTGGGGGACGTACTGGTCCAGGAGCGGGCGGCCGCCGACCGGGCCGCGGCCCACGCCACCGACCAGGTACGGCAGGAGGCGGAGCGGCGGATCGCCCAGGTACGGCAGGAGTCCGTCGGCGTGGCCCGGGCCGCCGTGCGCGGCTTCGCCAACAACGTCGTGGCCCGGTCGGCGAGACTGGGCCGGGCCGTCAGCCAGGGCGTACGGCGGCACATCTCGGACGAGGCGTACGCGACACTGGTGGAGATCGACCACCTCGCGCAGCAGATGCTGCTCACGGCGTCGGGGTACTCCGTACTCGCCGGGGACAAGCTGTCCCGGCGCTGGCCCGCCACCACGCTGACCGACATCGTGCGCGCGGCCATGGGCCGGATCGAGGGGTACGAGCGGATCAAGCACCCCGAGATGGGCTCCGTCGTGGTCGCGGGCCGGGCGGTGGAGGCGGTCGTGCACGCGCTCGCCGTACTGCTGGACAACGCGCTGCGTTACTCGCCGCCCGCGGCCAGTGTGCACGTCTCGCTGGAACAGGGGCACCACGCCTGCTTCCTGATCGTGGACGACGCCGGACTGCGGATGGACGACGAACGGCTGCTGTGGGCCAGCGACGTGATGTCCGGCGAGCAGCGCGACGACATCACCCGCCTGGGCGCCCACCCCCAGACCGGGCTGCGCGTGGCGTCCCTGCTGGCGGAGAGCTACGGCTTCCGCGTCGAGCTGACCGCGCCGAACATCTACCAGGGAACCCGGGCCATGGTCGTCCTGCCGAAGAACCTGCTCGTCGACCCGGCGGCGGCCCAGCCGGTGCCCCGGCCGGCGGCCACGCCCTCCGTCGCGGCCGTCGCTGCGCCGGTGGCCGCGCCCGGCCTCGCGGCCGACGGCGCCCCCGCGCCGACGGCCCCCGCCGCCGACCACGTGTCGTCGGCCCCGGCGACCGTTGCCGCGACCGTTGCCGCGACCGCTCCCGCGACGGCTGCCGCCGCGGAGCCCCCCGTACCCGAGCCGGTCGCTCCGCAATCCGCCGCCGCGACCGCGGGCGCGTCCGCAGCCGCCGCGGCCACATCCCCGGCCACCACCCCGGCCACCACCGCCAGCGGGCTGACCGTCCGCCGACGCTCCACCGCGCCCGCCGCCGCGCGTCGCCCCGCGGCCCCCGACGTCACCGGGCCCGGCCGTCCCGCCGTCGCCGCGGCCTGGGCGGCCGGCACCCGCCGCGGCCGGGAGGAGGAAACCCAACCAGCCTCCACCGACCCCGGACGGACGACCGGGCCCACCGCCGACGCCACCCACGACGCCGCTCACGACGCCGCTCACGACGAAGGAAACTGATCGTGCAAGACACACACACCAACAGCCTGGGCTGGCTGCTCGACCAGGAGCTCGGCAGCGTCGAGGGCGTCCGGTACGCCGTGCTGATGAGCAGTGACGGGCTGCTGAAGGCCCGCACCGCGACGATCGGCCAGGACGACGGGGAGAAGTTCGCCGCGCTGACGGCGGCACTGCGCGCGGCGGGCAAGGCCTGGGACGAGTTCACCGGCGGTGCGGGGATGCGCCAACTGCTGATCGAGTCGGTCGGCTGCATCGGCCTGACGACCACCGCCGCGAAGAACACCATGCTGTCGGTGTGCACGACCGGGCCGGACGCGGACGTCGGGCTGATCTCCCACCACATGGTGCGGCTCGCCACCCGGGTGGGGCACGAACTGGTCACCGAGGAGCGCGTACCGGTCGCGGAAGGCGGCTCGCCGGCATGACGGGGCCGCGGCGTGACCCCGACATGGTCAGGCCCTACGTCCGCACCGGGGGCCAGGTCAGCGCTCGTGCCGACGTGCGCCTGGAGAGCGTGGTCATCGCCGCGACCGGTCCCACGGACACCCTCCCACCGGACGCCCGCCGGGTGATGCGGCTGTTCGCCGGTGCGCAGGGCGGCCTGGCCGTCGCCGACATCGCCGCCGCGCTGGAGCTGCCGCCGTCCACGGTGCGCATCCTCGTCTCCTCGCTGATGGACTCCGGCCACCTGACCAGCCCGGTCGCCGCCATCGACGACCAGCCCGACTTCGACCTGCTGCAGGAGGTGCTCCGTGGACTTCGCTCCATGGTCTGACCGGTCCGACCCGTCCGTCACCTACGTCCCGGCCACGGTGACGCGGTCGGCCAAGATCGTGGTCGCGGGGGGCTTCGGCGTCGGCAAGACCACGTTCATCGGCAGCGTCTCGGAAGTACGGCCGCTGCGCATGGAGGAGCCGATCACGCAGGCCAGCAACGGTGTGGACGACCTGCGCGGCACCCCGCACAAGACGACGACCACCGTGGCGATGGACTTCGGCCGCATCCACATGGCCGGCGGCCGGATCGCGCTGTACCTGTTCGGGCTGCCGGGGCAGTCCCGTTTCCAGCCGCTGTGGGAGGACCTGGCCCTGGGCGCCCTCGGCTGTCTCGTCCTGGCCGACACCCGCGACCTCGACGCCTCCCACGACGCCCTCGGTCTGCTGGACGGCGCGGGCATTCCGTACGCCGTCGCCATCAACACCTTCCCCGGCGCCCCCGGTTACCCCGAGGCCGAACTGCGCGAGGCGCTGGCCCTCGAACCCGCCACGCCTCTGACGTACTGCGACGCCCGCGACCGCGCGTCCTCCCTGCACGCCCTGATCACGCTCACGGAGTACCTCTCCGAGCACCGCTCAGCCGCCCTCCTGGAGTCCCGCCGATGACGTTGCCTTCCGCCGAGCCCGCGCCGGCCGGCCCGCCGGGCCGTGTCGCCCTGTACGCGCCGGAGTTCGCCGCCGACCCGCACGCCGCCTACCGGCGCATGCGGCGCACCCACGGTCCGCTCGTGCCCGTCGAGCTGGCGCCCGGGGTGCCCGCGACCCTGGTGATCGGCTACTACCAGGCCCGCCGCATCCTCAACGACCCGCTGCACTTCCCGGCCGACCCCCGCGCGTGGGAGAAGCTGATCCCGGCGACCTGCCCGGTGCGGCCGATGATGGAGTGGCGGCCCAACGCGCTGCGCTCGGGCGGTGCCGAGCACGCCCGCTACCGGGCCGCGAACACCCAGGCCATCGACGGGGTCGACCAGCACGGACTGCGGACCCTGGTCGAGCAGGTCGCCTCCGGCGCCATCGACGAGTTCCGCACCGTGGGCTCGGCGGACCTGCTCACCCAGTACTCGTTCCCCATCGCCTTCCGCGTGCTGAGCGCGCTGCTCGGCTGCCCCGACGAGATCGGGCAGCGCATCGCCGACGGCATGGCGAAGATCTTCGACACCACCAACGCCGAGCAGGGCAACCGGATCCTCTCCCAGGCCGTGTCCGACCTCGTGACCCTGCGCCGGCTCCACCCCGGCGACGACATCACGTCCCGCCTGACCCTCCACCCCGCCGAGCTGAGCGACGAGGAGATGGGCCATCAGCTCGTCACGCTCTACGGCGCCGGGATCGAGCCCCTGACCAACCTGATCAGCAACACGATCCTGAAGATCCTCACCGACGAGGAGTTCTCCGCGGATCTGCACGCCGGGCTGTCCACGGTGCGCGACGCGCTCGACGCCGTCCTCTACACCGACCCGCCGATGGCGAACTACTGCATCTCCTATCCCCCGTACCCCATCGACGTGGAGGGGGTGCTGCTCCCGGCCGACCAGCCGGTCGTGATCTCGATGGCGGCGGCGAACAACGACCCCGCCCTCAGGGAGGGGGTGCCCGAGGGCCGCCACGCCGGCAACCGCGCCCATCTGGCCTGGAGCATCGGCCCGCACACCTGCCCCGCCCGCTCGCACGCCTACCTCATCGCCGAGACCGCGGTCACCCATCTCCTGGACGCGCTGCCGGAGACCGACCTCGCCCGCCCCCTCACCGAGCTGACCTGGCGTCCCGGCCCGTTCCACCGCGCCCTGGAATCCCTGCCCGTCACCTTCCCCGCCGTTCACCGAGCCGCACACTAAGGAGCCAGGCCATGGCAGCCCAGCAGCCCGCCCTCGTCCTCGACCCCACCGGCGCCGACCACCACGCCGAGCACCGCGCCCTACGGGAGGGCGGCCCGGCCACGCGGGTGGACGTCCTGGGTGTCCAGGCCTGGTCGGTCAGCGACCCCGCCCTGCTCAAACAATTGCTCACCAGCCCCGACGTCTCCAAAGACGCCCGGGCGCACTGGCCCGCCTTCGGCGAGGTGGTCGGCACCTGGCCGCTCGCCCTGTGGGTGGCGGTGGAGAACATGTTCACCGCGTACGGGCCGGGCCACCGCAAGCTGCGCCGGCTGGTGGCGCCCGCCTTCAGCGCCCGTCGCATCGCCGCGATGCGGCCCGCTATCGAGGAGATGGTGACCGGCCTCGTCGACCGGCTCGCCGACCGCCCCGCCGGCGAGCCGGTCGATCTGCGGCAGGAGCTGGCCTACCCGCTGCCCATCGCGGTGATCGGTCACCTCATGGGGGTGCCCGAGGACCGGCGGGAGGGCTTCCGGGCCCTCGTGGACGGCGTCTTCGACACCACGCTGAGCCAGGCCGAGGCGCAGGCCAACACGGCCCGCCTGTACGAGGTCCTGGACCAGCTCATCGCCACCAAGCGCGCCACCCCGGGCGACGACATGACGTCGCTGCTCATCGCCGCGCGGGACGACGAGGGGGACGGCGACCGCCTCTCCCCGGAGGAGCTGCGCGACACCCTGCTGCTGATGATCAGCGCCGGTTACGAGACCACCGTCAACGTCATCGACCAGGCCACGCACACCCTGCTGACCCGTCCCGACCAGCTCGAACTGGTCCGCAAGGGCGCGTTCACCTGGGCGGACGTCGTCGAGGAGACGCTGCGCCACGAACCGGCGGTCAAGCACCTGCCGCTCCGGTTCGCGGTCACCGACATCCCGCTGCCGGACGGGCGGACCATCGCCCGCGGGGAGGCCATCCTCGCCTCGTACGCCGCCGCCAACCGCCACCCGGACTGGCACGAGGACGCCGACACCTTCGACGCGACACGCACGGTCAAGGAGCACCTCGCGTTCGGCCACGGCGTCCACTTCTGCCTCGGCGCGCCGCTGGCCCGCATGGAGGTGACGCTCGCGCTGGAGAGCCTGTTCGGCCGTTTCCCGGACATCCGCCTCGCCGATCCGGCGGAGGAGCTGCCGCCCGTGCCCTCCCTGATCAGCAACGGCCACCAGCGGCTGCCGGTCCTGCTGCACGCCGGCTGAACGGCGGGACGGCTCGCCCGTCGATCGGGCGAGCCGTCCCGGCAGTACCGCGGAACGCGTGCCTCAGCCGAACATGCCCGGCTCGTAGTCGCCCGCCGGGTTCTGGAGGATGACGTTGAGGCGGTTGTACGTGTTGATCACGGCGATCAGGCCGACCAGGGCGGCGAGCTGGTCCTCGTCGTAGTGCTTCGCCGCCTCCGCCCACGCCTCGTCGGTGACGCCCCCGGCGGAGTCCGCGATGCGGGTGCCCTGCTCGGTCAGCTCCAGGGCGGCGCGCTCGGCGTCGGTGAAGACCTTGGCCTCCCGCCACGCCGCGATCAGGTTGAGACGCAGCGCCGTCTCCCCCGCCTTCGCGGCGTCCTTGGTGTGCATGTCGAGGCAGAAGCCGCAGCCGTTGATCTGGCTGGCGCGGATCTTCACCAGTTCCTGGGTCGCGGCCGGCAGCGTCGAGTCCGTCACCACCTTGCCCGCCGAGTTGATGTGCCGTACGAGCTTGCCCGCGATCGGGTTGGCGAACATGTTGAGACGAGCTTCCATGAGAGGTTCCTCCGTCGTGGTCCGTCGTGCTGGTCGTCGGTCGTTCACCCTTGAGGGGCGGTCGTTCGCCCTCGGGCGTACACAGCTACGACGGAGCGCGGAGGTGTGATGTGACACGGACGGCAGGGCCGCACATGTGACCTGCGTCTCACCGGCCGGGCGCGGGTCGTGCCAGCAGCCGGCTCAGGGCCGCCGTCACCTCCGCCGGGCGCTCGTCCATCACCCAGTGGCCGGTGCCGTCCAGCATCGTCAGTTCGGCACCGGGGACGGCCCCGGCCAGCTCCGTCGCGATCGTCGGGCGCAGGTACGGGTCCGCGCGGCCCCAGATGACCGCCGTGGGGCAGTCGATCTCGTGGAGGCGTCGGCGCAGTGCGGGGCGGGACGAGGTGCGGTACTCGCCGAAGTAGTGGAGCAGCCAGCGGCGTCCCTCGGGGGTGTCCATCCAGCCGACGTAGCCGTCCAGGACGCCGGTGTCGAGGTGGCCCGCGCGGACCAGCGGGGCGAAGGACCGGCGGTGGATGGCGGCGTAGGGCAGGCGCATCGCCGCCGGGCGGAGGACGGGAGTCCGGCCGGCGAGGCTGAGCAGGCTGAAGACGGCGTACCAGGGGCGGGTGAAGGTGGAGTGGGCGCGGCTGTTGAGGACGGCCAGCCGGCGTACCCGCTCGGGGTGGGTCTCGGCGAAGCCGAGGGAGAGGAAGCCGCCGTAGTCGTGGCCGGCCAGGTTCACCGAGTCCAGCCCGAGCGCGTCCAGCAGCCGGCCCAGCCGGGCGACCTCGGTGTCGTAGTCGAAGCGCAGGTGCACGGGGCGGTCGGACTCGCCCCAGCCGAGGAGGTCCGGGGCGATGACCCGGTAACGGTCCGACAGGGGCGGGACCTGGTGGCGCCAGCAGTGGTGGTCGGCGGGGTAGCCGTGCAGGAGGAGGACCGGTTCGGCGTCGGGAGGCCCCGACTCCCAACACGCCACGCGGGCGCCACCGTCCACCACGACCGACCGGGTGCGGGCCCGGTCCGTGCCCGTGCCCGTGCGCTGCGTACTCATCGGCTTCCCGCTTCCCGCTTCCTGTTCCGTCCGCTCTTTCGCCTGTCCCCTCGCTCCAACTCGACGGGTACCCGGAAGTGTCGCCGGCAGGGCTCGGTGTTCGGCCATCGGAGCGGCACGGGCGGTGACGACCGGCGGACCGGCCTCCACTCCGGCGCGTGCGCCGTGTCCGGCCGGGATTGGCCTCGGTCCCGTAGCGGCTCGGCAGCGGGCGGGCGCGGCGGCAGGCAGGAGACGGACATGGCGAAGGTTCCCAGCGCGGTGGTGGCCGCGAGCGGTCTCGTCGGCGGGTACGGCGTGGCCCGCTGGACGAAGAAGCGGCAGCTCGGCGGGGCCGTGCTCGCCGTCGCCGGGGCCGCTGCCGCCCAGCAGTGGCGGGCGCGGGCCGGCGGGAAGGCCGCCGGGGCGCTGACGGCCGCGTACGTCGCGGGCTTCGCCGGATCCCACCCGCTGGCCAGGAAGGTGGGCGCCTGGCCCGCCGTCCTCGGAGTCGCCGGTGCCGTGGCGCCGGCCTCCTGGGCGGTCGCCGACCGGCGGGCCTGACCCAGCGGACTAGGACCGGTGGGTGAGTACGTTCACCACCCGCCCGTTCGGGTCCCGTACGAAGAAGCGCCGTACGCCCCACTCCTCGTCCCGCAGGTCCCGTACGATCTCCGCGCCCGACGCGGACAGCCGGGCGTACACCGCGTCGACGTCCTCGACCTCCACGCTCAGGTCGGGGACGAGGGGCGCGGTGCGCTCCCCGGTGAAGAGGCTGATCTGGGCCGTGGGGTTGGACGGGGAGGCCAGGGTCGTCACCCAGCCCATGTCCATGACCTCCTCGAAGCCCAGCAGGCCGTAGAAGTCACGGCTCGTGCCCATCTGCTCCTCGCGCTCGACCTGGATGTTGGGGACGATCCGGCGGATGGTCATCGGGCGGCTCCTCGCGGCGGTCGGCCGGTCTGGCGGCAGGACGTGCAGGGCGTGCAGGGCGTGCAGGGCGTGCAGGGCGACGCTACGCGTCCGCCGAATCCGCCCGCACCGTCGACAGCGGCTCCGCGATGTCCTCCAGCGCGCGGCGTTCCGCCTTCACCGCCAGGAACGCCGCCACCAGGCCGGCCGCGCACATCAGCCCGGCGCCGATCTGGAAGGCCAGGACCGTGTCGCCGACCACGCCGGACTCGGTGAGGTTGGCGAAGAGCAGCGGGCCGCTGATACCGCCGGCGGCGGTGCCGAGGGCGTAGAAGAAGGCGATGGCCATGGCGCGGGTCTCCATGGGGAAGACCTCGGAAACGGTCAGGTACGCGCTGGATGCGCCCGCCGACGCGAAGAACAGCACCACGCACCAGCAGGCCGTCATCGTCGTGGCCGTGAGCGAACCCCGGTCGAAGAGGTACGCCGTGCCGAAGAGCAGGATGCCGGACAGCAGGTACGTGCCCGAGATCATGATGCGGCGGCCGACCGTGTCGAAGAGCGTGCCGAGCAGCAGCGGGCCGCAGAAGTTGCCGGCGGCGATGACGGCGAAGTAGTAGCCGGTGCTGCCGGTCGGCACGTCGAAGAACGTGATGAGGATGGTGCCGAAGCCGAAGGTGATGGCGTTGTACAGGAAGGCCTGGCCGATGAAGAGGGAGAGGCCGAGGACCGCGCGGCGCGGGTAGCGGCTGAAGACGGTCTTGGCGATCAGGCCGAAGCCGATGCTCTTGCGCTGGTGGATGGTGATCTCACCGGCCGGCGGCGGCAGTTGCTCGCCCTTCTCCTTCTCGATGTCCCGTTCGACGGACGACACGAGGGTGTCGGCCTTCTCGCCCTGGCCGTGGATGAACTGCCAGCGTGGGCTCTCCGGGACGTGCCGTCGTACGAGCAGGATGACCAGGCCGAGGACCACGCCCATGGCGAAGCTGAGCCGCCAGCCGAGGTCCTTGGGGAAGATGTCGGTGTCCAGCATCACGATGGACAGCAGGGCGCCGCCGATCGCGCCGAGCCAGTAGCTGCCGTTGATGATGAGGTCGACCCGCCCCCGGTACCGGGACGGGATCAGCTCGTCGATCGCGGAGTTGATCGCCGCGTACTCGCCGCCGATGCCGAAGCCGGTGAGGAAGCGGAAGAGGAAGAACCACCAGGTCTCGAAGGAGAGCGCGGTCAGCGCGGTCGCCGCCAGATAGACGGCCAGCGTCAGCATGAACAGCTTCTTGCGGCCGTAACGGTCGGTCAGCCAGCCGAAGAACAGGGCCCCGGAGCAGGCGCCCGCCACGTACAGGGCGGCGGCGAGGCCGGTGACCTGGGCCGAGCTGATGTCGAGGCCGCTGCCTTCCTCGGCGATGCGGCCGGCCACGTTGCCGACGATCGTGACTTCCAGGCCGTCCAGGATCCAGACGGTGCCCAGGCCGATCACGATCATCCAGTGCCATCGTGACCAGGGCAGCCGGTCCAGCCTGGCGGGCACGGCCGTGGTGACGGTGCCGGTGCGGGTACCGGTGGGGGCGGGCGTCGGGCCCGGCGACGACGATTCTGCGCTCATGGCTCCCTCTCCGTCGAGCGAACGCCTCACGTGTGCCCTGGACCGGAGGGGACACGCCCGGCACGCCCGCCGCGCCGGGAGGCCGCAGGGCCGCCCCGTGGCAGCCCTACGCCCCCAGGATGCGGGAGACCGTGTAGATCAGCAGCCCGGCCAGCGAGCCGACCACCGTGCCGTTGATGCGGATGAACTGCAGGTCGCGGCCGATGTTCGCCTCGATCTTCTTCGTGGTGTGCTCGGCGTCCCAGCTCGCCACCGTGTCGGTGATCAGGGAGGTGATCTCCCGGCGGTAGGTGGTGACCACGTAGACCGCCGCGCCCTCGACCCACCCGTCGACCTTGCCCTGCACCTTGGGATCGGAGGCCATCCGGGCGCCCAGCGACAGCAGCGAGGCCCGCACCCGCATGCGCAGTTCGCTGCGCTCGTCCTCCGCCGCCGAGACGATCATGGACCGTACGGCCGTCCAGGCGGACGCGATCAGATCCTGCACCTCGCCGCGGCCCAGCACCTCGGTCTTGAGCCGCTCCACGCGCGCGCGGGTGTCCGTGTCGGACTGGAGGTCGGAGGCGAAGTCGGTGAGGAAGCGGTCGAGGGCGCCGCGCGCGGGGTGGGCGGGCATGTCGCGCATCTCGGTGACGAAGCGCAGCAGCTCCTTGTAGACGCGCTCGCCGACCCTCTTGTCCACGAACCGGGGCGTCCATCCGGGCGCCCCGCCCTGGACGGCGTCCATGACGGAGTCGCCGTGCAGGATCAGCCAGTCGTGGGCACGGGAGACGATCAGGTCGACGGCCCGCTTGTGGCCGCCGTCGGCGACGATCCGGTCCAGCAGCTTGCCGATGCCGGGGGCGATCTCCTGCGCGTCGGCGCGGCGCGTGATCGCCTCCCCCACCACCGCCTGCACGTCGGAGTCGCGCAGCACGGTGAGGGCGCCGCGCAGGGCGGCGGACAGCTCCGCCGTCACCCGGTCGGCGTGTTCGGGCACGGCGAGCCAGGCGCCGAGCCGGCTGCCGATGCCGACGGTGCGCAGCCGCAGCCGTACGACGTCCTCGGACAGGAAGTTCTCGCCGACGAACTCGCCGAGCGAGACGCCGAGCTGGTCCTTCTTCCTGGGGATGATCGCGGTGTGCGGGATGGGGATGCCGAGCGGGTGGCGGAACAGGGCGGTGACCGCGAACCAGTCGGCGAGCGCGCCGACCATCCCGGCCTCGGCGGCCGCGGCGACGTAGCCCGCCCAGGCGCCCGCGCCGCGGTGGGCGGCCCACTCGGCCAGGACGTAGACCACGGCGACGAACAGCAGCAGGCCGGTGGCGGTGAGCTTCATGCGGCGTACGCCGCGGCGCTTGACCTCGTCGGCAGGGCTGAAGGAGGTCATCGCGCGGTCGCGGAAGGCACCGGGGGCGGCGCGTCCGGCCCCCGCGGACCGCTCCGCGTCCGTCCCGGCACCCTCCCCGGTATCTCCGGAACCACCGGAAAGTTCCGCCTTCGTGCGTTCCATCCACTCCACCGTTCGCTGTTGCGTCCCGCACACATTGTCCCTTCCTGACCGACTCCTGGAACGGAACACAAGTTCCCGGCGTCTGTCCGGGAGGGGAACGCCCGGGGGTCGTACGGCCTTTCCCCGGCCCGTGACGCATCATGGGTTCATCGCACCGGAGCCTCGGGCTCCCCTCGCCCGAGGAGAACAGCACAGCATGACCCGGGGTCGTGACGGGGGTGCGGGGGCGCCCCCCACCAAGCACCGTGCCCTGCTCGCAGCGATCGTCACCCTGATAGTGGCGATTTCCGCGGCCATATACGCCGGAGTGTCCGCCGACGACGGCACGAGGGACCGCGCACCGCTCGCCGGCGGCCGTTTCCCGGGCGGCGACGCCGCTCCCGCCTCGACCGGCACGTGGGTCGGCGCCTGGGCCACCGCACCCGCCGCGGCAGAACCGGGCACCGAGACGACCGGCATGGCGGGCCGTTCGGTGCGCAACGTCGTGCACACGAGCATCGGCGGAACCAGCGCGCGCATCACCCTGTCCAACCTCTACGGACAGTCCCCGCTGACCATCACGCACGCCTCCATCGCGCTGGCCGCCGGCCCCGGCACCGCCGCCGCGCTCGCCGACACGATGCGCCGGCTCACCTTCGGGGGCAGCCCCCGGGTCGTCATCCCGGCGGGCGGACAGGTGATGAGCGACATCGCGCGCGTCGCCGTCCCGTACGGCGCGGACGTCCTGGTCACCACGTACTCGCCCGTGCCGTCGGGCCCGGTCACCTACCACCCGCGCGCGCAGCAGATCAGTTACCTCGCCGACGGCGACCGCACCGCGGACGTCACCGCCGTCGCCTACACCACCGAGACGCGGTACTGGCGCTACCTGACCGCGCTGGACGTGCTGAGCCACGAGGCCGACGGCACCGTCGTCGCCATCGGCGACTCGATCACCGACGGCTTCGGCTCCGAGGTCGGCGCCAACCAGCGCTGGACCGACGTCCTCGCCGAGCGGCTGCACGAGGCGGCCGGGGACGGGCGGGGCACGCCCCGCTACAGCGTCGTCAACGAGGGCATCAGCGGCAACCGCATCCTGACCGGCAGGGCGGGCCGGCCCGCCGACAACCCCAGCGCGCTGAGCCGGTTCGAGCGGGACGTACTGGACCGCACCAACGTCAAGGTCGTCGTCATCGTCCTCGGCGTCAACGACATCCTGCACAGTCCGGAACTCGCCGACCGGGACGCCGTCCTCGACGGCCTGCGCACCCTCACCGACCAGGCGCACGCCCGGGGCCTGAAGGTCGTCGGCACGACGATCACGCCGTTCGGCGGCTACGGCGGTTACACGCCGGCCCGCGAGAGGATGCGGCAGCAGATCAACGAGGAGATCCGCTCGGGCCGCGTGTTCGACGAGGTCGTCGACTTCGACAAGGCCCTGCGCGACCCCTACGACCCGCGCCGGATGCGCTCCGACTACGACAGCGGCGACCACCTGCACCCCGGCGACAAGGGGTACGCGCGAATGGGCCGGCTCCTCGACCTGGACGCCCTAAAAGGGGCGGCGCCGGTCCAACTGTGACGGCCGGGCCCGGCGATGACGCCTGAGCCCGCCGACGCCACCCGGGCCCGCCGGTAAGGCCCGAGCCCGCCGACGCCAGACCTTGGCCCAGCGCAACCATCCATAGCCCACCGGCGCCACACCCGAGCCCGGCGCCACCACACCCGAACCGGCGGAAACGCCCCCGGAGCCCGGCGGAACCGTCCCCCGCGCCACGCGACGCCACACCCCGACCCAGCGAGGCCATCCCCCGCGCCACGCGACGCCACACCCCAGCCCCCCGGAGTCACACCCGGCCCGGCGGCGCGGGCGGGCCCCGGGGACGCTCACGTCTCCCGGCGGCGCTCCCGCTCCTCGTGGTGCAGGTCGTGCAGGCCGTGGAGGCCGTGGCGGGGAGCGTCGAGTTCCTTGCGGCCCTTGCGCTCCAGCTTCTCCTGCCGGCGCTCCTCCTTGATCCGCTGCTTCTCCGCCCGCGTCAGCTTGCGCTCGACACCCACGCCGCCCCAGAAGGCGAAGCCCGTCACCACGACGCGCGGGGCGCCCGGGTCGCCGGGAACGCCCTCCTCACGATGGTCGAAGCCGCCCATGATCCCGATGCCGCGCACGAGCACCTCGACACCGGACGGCACGATCACGTTCATCCCGCCCATGATCGCGACGCAGTTGATCACGACCTCGTCGTGCGCGAAGTCCGCCTCGCGCAGGTCGATGTCCCCGCCGCCCCAGAACGCGAAGGAGTTGAACCGCCTCGGCACCGTCCAGCGCCCCTTGCGCTGGAAGCCGGACATCACGGCGACCGCCCACGTCGACGAGCCCGCGCCTCCGGTGATCCGCCCCGCCCAGTCCCCGGCGCGCTCGGGCTCCTTGGTCATCGACACCCGGGGCGGCCCGTCCACGGAGCCACCCGGCAGGTCCCGGGTGATCGGCGTCAGGTCCCCGTACGTCCGCGCGCTGTAGGTGGCGTCCAGCCGCTCCTCGAACTCGGTCATGTCCAGCCGCCCCTCCGCGAGGGCGTCCCGCAGGACCTCGGCGACTCGTTCGCGGTCGGCGTCGGATGCGCGGAGTTCCGGGGCGTCGTCGGTCATGTACAGCAGCCTACGAGGTCGGCGCGCCGGGCACTACGCGCCCGCGCGTTCCGCGTACATCTTGGCGATCACCGACTCGATGTCCGGCTCCCGCACCGACAGGTCCACCAGCGGGTACTCCGCCGCGATCCGCGCCACCAGCCCCGCCGCCGACGCCGACGCCGGGAACGCCAGCCACTGCCGCGGGCCCTCCACCCGCACCACCCGCGCGGGCGCCGGCGCCTCGATCGGCGGCGACTCCCGCTCCAGGTCCACCACCAGGGTGCGTTCGCTCTCCCCCGCCTCGTGCAGCCCGTCCAGCGGGCCGTCGTACATCAGCCGCCCGTGGTCGATGACCATCACGCGCGAGCAGAGCTGCTCGATGTCCTGGAGATCGTGCGTGGTCAGCAGCACCGTCGTGCCCTTCTCCGCGTTCAAGTCCCGCAGGAAACCCCGCACCTTGGCCTTGGAGACCACGTCCAGGCCGATCGTCGGCTCGTCCAGGTACAGCACCTCGGGGTCGTGCAGCAGCGCCGCCGCGATGTCGCCCCGCATCCGCTGCCCCAGCGACAACTGCCGCACCGGCACGTCCAGCAGCTCCCGGAGCTGGAGGAGTTCCACGCAGCGGTCCAGGTTCTCCCGGTAACGGGCGTCCGGGATGCGGTACATGCGGTGCGCCAGCCGGTAGGAGTCGATCAGCGGCAGATCCCACCACAGCGTCGTCCGCTGCCCGAAGACGACCCCGATGCGGTGCGCCAGCCGGGTCCGCTCCCGGGACGGGTCGATGCCGGCCACCCGCAGCCGGCCGCCGCTGGGCGTCAGGATGCCGGTGAGCATCTTGATCGTCGTCGACTTCCCGGCGCCGTTCGGGCCGATGTAGCCGACCATCTCGCCGCGCGCCACGGTGAACGACAGCCCGTCCACGGCCCGCACCCGCCGCCGCTCCCGTTTGAGGAAACCGGTCTTGCGGCGCACGTCGAAGACCTTCTCGACCCCGTCGAGCTCGATGAAGGCCGCACCACCGGCCCCCACCGGGTCCACCTCGGCCGACGCTTCCAACTCCCTCAGCTCCCTCAGCTCCCTCAGTTCCCTGTACTGCGGTACGTACGAAGCCCCGCCCGCCAGGCCAGCCCCGCCATCGCGCAGCAGGCCACGGCCACGAGCGGCGACGCGAACGCCACCCACCCGGGCAGGTCCAGCGGGTACGGCCGGTCCAGCACATAGCTCGCCGGCAGCCAGTTGACGAAGGCCAGCGGCATCACGAACGTCACGCCCCGCACCAGGTCCAGCGCGAACACCGTCGGCGGGTACTGCAGCATCGTCGTGCCGCCGTAGGTGAAGGCGTTCGACACCTCCGAGGCGTCCTGCGCCACGAACTGGAACGCCGCCGCCGCCACGAACACCGCGCAGAAGATCCCCGCCCCGCTGAGCAGCATCACCGGCATCAGCAGCAGCTTCGCCGCCGTCCAGTCGATGTCCACGGCCGTCAGGGCGTACCCCAGGACCAGCACCCCCTGCGTCACCCGGCCCAGCCGGCGCAGCGCGAACCGGTCCGCGGCGACCTGCGCCAGCACCGGCGCCGGACGCACCAGCAGCGTGTCCAGCGTGCCGTCGCGCACCCGCCGGCCCAGCCGCTCCATCGAGCCGACCGCCAGATCCGCCAGCCCGAAGCAGACCGCGGACACCCCGTACAGGAACGCCACCTCGGCCAGCGTCCAGCCGCCCAGCGCGTCGACGCGGGAGAACATCAGCAGGATCGCCGCGAAGTCCAGCGCGGTCGCCGCGAAGTTCCCGAACGTGGTCAGCGCGAAGGACGTCCGGTAGGCCATCGTCGACCGGATCCACATCACGGCGATCAGCCGGTACGTGCGCAGGCCCTCGGTGACCCGGCCGCCCCGCCCGGCCGCGTGAGCCGTCTCAGCCACCCTGCACCACCACCCGTCGCGTCGCCGCCGACTGCATCAGCCGGCCCACCGCCAGCAGCGCCACCGCCCACCCCGCCTGGAAGAGATACGTCCCCAGCGGATCGGCCTCCCCCAGCAGCACGTCCGCCGGCGCCTGGAGCAGCGACGACCACGGCAGCATCCGTACGACTTCGCCGAGCGCACCGGGGAACACGTTCAGCGGCAACAGCATCCCCGAACAGAAGAACCCCGCGAGCCACGCCATCTGCGTCACCCCCGTGCCGTCCATCAGCCAGAACGCCGAGAGCGCCACCAGGTACCGCAGCGCGAAACTCACCGACGCCGCCAGCACCACCGCCACCAGGAAGGCCAACCACGTGGACGCCTCCCGCGGCAGCGCCACCGGGAAGACGAGCGAGCCGAACACGAACGGCACCACCCCCCGCCCGAGCAACTGGAACACCGCCCGCCCCACGTCCGCCGCCAGCCACCAGAGCTGGAGATCCGCCGGCCGGTACAGATCGACGGCGATGTCACCCGTACGGATGCGCTCCATCAGCTCGTCCTCGAACCCGCCGCCCCCGATGGCCAGCGCCGCCAGCAACGCCTGCCCCAGCCACACGAAAGTGACGGCCTGCGCCTGGTCGTAGCCCCCGAGCTGCGGTTTCTCGTCCCACAGGGCCAGATAGGTGTAAACCAGGATCAACCCGAAGACCGTGTTGGTGAACACCCCGGCGGCGGTGGCCGCCCGATACGTCGCGTAACGTCGGAATCCCCCCGCCGCGACGGCCACGTACAACCGCCCGGAACCCACGCCCACGAACCACACCCCCCGACCGGCACCGAAGCGCAGGAGCCTAGTGCCACGGCGACCACCCGTGCCACGCGATTTCACGGGAGTGCCGCCGAGCGGGAACGGAACGCCCGGTGCGAGAGTCTTCTTCTAAGGGCGTCGAAGGCGTGAGAACGCGTCAGAGGACGCAGAGGCGTACAAGGCCGTACGAGACAAGACCGTACGACGCGAAAACAGGAGTCCGTGCACGAGATGAGCGACGAGCCGCAGCCGCAGCCGCAGCAGCCGAACCCGGGCCGGGCGCAGACAGAGCCCCAGGCGGCCGGCGAGGGGAAAGCCGGGAAGCCTAAGCGGCCAAGGACCGGATGGCGCCGACTGGTCCCGACCTGGCGCATCGTGCTGAGCACCTGCCTCATCGGCGTCCTGCTCCTGATCGGCGGCTTCTTCCTCGGCTACCACCTCGTGCAGATCCCGGCCGCCAACGCGCTCGCCACCAAGCAGTCCAACGTCTACCTGTACGCCGACGGCGGCGTCCTCGCCCGCGACGGCGAGGTCAACCGGGAGAGCGTCGGCCTCGCCCGCATCTCCAAGGACGCCCAGCACGCCGTCCTGGCCGCCGAGGACCGCGACTTCTACACCGAGTCCGCCGTCGACCCGGCTGCGATGGTCCGCGCCGGCTGGAACACCGCCACCGGCAAGGGCAAGCAGTCCGGCTCCACGATCACCCAGCAGTACGTCAAGAACTACTACCTGGCCCAGGAACAGACCATCACCCGCAAGGTGAAGGAGTTCTTCATCTCGATCAAGCTCGACCGCGAGAAGAGCAAGAACGAGATCCTCGAGGGCTACCTCAACACCAGCTTCTTCGGCCGCGGCGCCTACGGCATCCAGGCCGCCGCCCAGGCCTACTACGGCGTCGACGCCAAGAACCTCACCGCGGCCCAGGGCGCCTACCTCGCCTCCCTGCTCAACGCCCCCAGCCAGTACGACGTGGTCGCCCACCCCGAGAACAAGCCCGCCGCCGAGGCCCGCTGGAACTACGTCCTGGACGGCATGGTCGAGAAGGGCTGGCTCACCCGCTCCGAACGCGCGAGCCAGAAGTTCCCCGCGCCCAAGGAGAGCACCATCTCCACCAACATGTCCGGCCAGCGCGGCTACGTCGTCAACATCGTCAGGGACCACCTGATCCAGAACGGGATCGTCGACGAGGAGGAGCTCGACCGCGGCGGCTACCGCATCACCACCACCCTGCAGAAGGACAAGCAGGACGCCTTCGTCAAGGCCGTCGACGACAAACTCATGTCCAAGCTGGACAAGAAGGAACGCAAGGTCGACACCTACGTCCGCGCGGGCGGCGCCTCCGTCGACCCGAAGACCGGCAAGGTCGTCGCGATGTACAACGGCATCGACTACGTCAAGCAGTACACGCCCAACGCCACCCGCCGCGACTTCCAGACCGGCTCCACCTTCAAGCCCTTCGTGTTCACGTCCGCCGTCGAGAACCACTCCGAGACGCAGGACGGCCGCGTGATCAACCCCAACACGGTCTACGACGGCACCAGCGAACGCCCCGTCCAGGGCTGGAGCGGCGGCCGCTACGCCCCGGAGAACGAGGACCACCGCGACTACGGCGACGTCACCGTCCGCGAGGCCACCGACAAGTCCATCAACGCCGTGTACGCCCAGATGGCCGTGGACGTCGGCTCCGACAAGGTCAAGCAGACCGCGATCGACCTCGGCCTCTCCAAGAACACCCCCGAGCTGACCCCCACCCCCTCCATCGCCCTCGGCGTGGCCACCGCCAGCCCCCTCGACATGGCGGAGGCGTACGCCACCCTCGCCAACCACGGCAGGCACGGCACGTACACGCTGGTCGAGAAGGTCATGAAGGACGGCAAGCACGAGGTCGAGCTGCCCGAGCGGCGCGAACGCCAGGCCGTCAGCCGCGAGGCCGCCGACACCACCACCTCCGTCCTGCGCAGCGTCGTCCAGAACGGCACCGCCACCGCCGCCCAGGCCGCCGGCCGCCCCGCCGCCGGCAAGACCGGCACCGCCGAGGAGGACACCGCCGCCTGGTTCGCCGGCTACACCCCCGAGCTCGCCACCGTCATCGCGGTGATGGGCCAGGACCCGCAGACCGCCGCCCACAAGCCGCTCTACGGCGCGATGGGCCTGCCCCGCGTCAACGGCGGCGGCGCCCCCGCGGAGATCTGGGGCCAGTACACCCGCAACGCCCTCAAGGGCGAACCGGTCACCGACTTCGACCTCCGGCTCCAGACCGGCGCCGACGTCACCGCCTCCCCGTCCGACGACTCCTCGGACGAGCCCGGGCCGGGCGACGAGAGCGGCGGCGGCGACCCCGACGGCGACTCCAGCGGCGACGAGGACACCGGCACCGAGACCCCCGGCCGGACCGGCGGCGGCAGCACCCCGCCGGGCGGCGACACCGGCACCGGTGACCCGGTGACCGGCGGCCCCACCACAGGCGGCGCCACCACCGAGCCGGGCCCCACGGGCGGCGGTGACGGAGGCGGCGAGGACGACTCGACGAACGGCGGCGGCAGCACCGAGGGAGGCGACGGCGACTCGACCGGCGCGGGCGGCGGCGAGGACTCCGACACCGGAACGGTCGCCGGCATCCCCGTCACCCCCCGCCGCCAGTGACACCCCGCCGGGCCGGCCGGGTCAGTGTCCGGAGGTCGCCTTCAGCCCCACCACGGCGACCAGCAGCAGACAGATGAAGAAGATCCGGGCGGCGGTCACCGGCTCACCCAGCACCACCATGCCGAGCACCGCCGCACCGGCCGCGCCGATGCCCACCCACACGCCGTAGGCGGTACCGATCGGCAGCGTCCGGGCCGCGTACGACAGCAGCACCATGCTGGCCACGATCCCGGCACCGGTGAACAGACTCGGCACGAGACGGGTGAAACCGTCCGTGTACTTCATCCCGATCGACCAGCCGACCTCGAGCAGACCGGCGACGAGCAACAGAACCCAGGCCATGACGGGCACCTCCGTGAACGAACTGAACGGTGGTGCGTCGTCTTTTCCTTGGCCCGGTACGGCGCGTCTCGTCGGGGTGCTTCCCAAGGTAGCAAGGACAGCACGAAGGGGCTGGTGACACCGGCCACCAGCCCCTTCTCGCGGCTACCGCTACCGCTGCCGCTGCTCTACAGGTACAGCCCGGTCGAGTCCTCGGACCCCTCGAAACGGTCCGCGGCCACGGCGTGCAGATCACGCTCGCGCATGAGCACGTACGCCGTGCCCCGCACCTCGACCTCCGCACGGTCCTCCGGGTCGTACAACACCCGGTCGCCCGGCTCCACGGTCCGTACGTTCTGCCCCACCGCGACGACCTCGGCCCAGGCCAGCCGCTTGCCGACCGCCGCCGTGGCGGGGATCAGGATGCCGCCCCCGGAACGCCGCTCGCCCTCACCGGTGTCCTGCCGCACGAGTACGCGGTCGTGCAGCATCCGGATGGGCAGCTTGTCGTCGGGGGAGCCGTGCTCGTTTCTCTTGGCGCTCACGCCCTGAACCTACCTGCCCCCGCTCAGCGCCTGCGCCGCCGGGTACCGCCCAGGGCGAGCAGCCCCACGACCCCGACGACCACGAGCGCGGCGGGCACGACCCGCTCCATCCGCGGCGCGCCCTCCTCGTCCACGAACTGCGACTTCACATCGCTGACCACACGATTGACCCCGACGTACGCCCGCCCGAGGGTGTGATCGACGCTGGAAGCGACCTTGGCCTTCGCATCGCCCACGATCGTCTTCGGGTGCACCCGCATCCCGAGCTCGTCGAGCGTCTCGGCCAGCACCTCGCGGCGGCGCTTGATGTCCGCCTCGATCTGCGCCGGGGTTCTGATGTCCGACGTGTCCGCCACCGTACGGCCTCCGAAGTCTGCTGACGCTGTTGCGGACAGTCTGTCAGCTACTCGCCCCGCTGCACTGTCAGGACCCCCGGTTACGCTGGATCGATGAGCGATCGACTCCAGCCCGGGGACCCGGCCCCCGCCTTCACCCTCCCGGACGCCGACGGCAACGAGGTGTCCCTGTCCGACCACAAGGGCCGCAAGGTCATCGTCTACTTCTACCCTGCCGCGCTTACCCCCGGCTGCACGAAGCAGGCGTGCGACTTCACCGACAACCTGGAGCTGCTGGCCGGCGCCGGGTACGACGTGATCGGCATCTCGCCCGACAAGCCGGAGAAGCTGGCCAAGTTCCGCGAGACGGAGTCGTTGAAGGTCACCCTCCTCGCCGACCCCGACAAGAAGGTCCTCGACGCCTACGGCGCCTTCGGCGAGAAGAAGAACTACGGCAAGACCTACATGGGCGTCATCCGCTCCACGATCGTCGTGGACGAGGAGGGCAAGGTGGAACGCGCCCTGTACAACGTGCGGGCGACGGGCCACGTGGCCAAGATCATCAAGGATCTGGGGATCTGAGACCCGTCCCCGCAGGGGCGGTACTGGATCTACGGAGACTGGAGCGATGACCGCTCTGCCAACCTGAGGCTGCTGTGCCCCAACTGTCACGCCTCCACGGACACCTGGTGCCGCGGAGGCCGCGGTAGGCAAGTGGCTGACGACCGGTAGCATGGCCGCAATGCGGCCGTTGCTGAATGGTATAAGCAGAGGTTTTAGGTGCCTCGGGGCATTTGCCCATGTGGGTTCGACTCCCATCGGCCGCACCCACGGTGAGGGCCGTCCGCATGGACGGCCCTCACGCCTCAGCCCAGCAACTCCCGCACCACCGGCACCAGCGCCCTGAACGCCTTCCCCCGGTGGCTGATCGCGTTCTTCTCCGCTGCCGTCAGTTCCGCGCACGTGCGGGTCTCGCCCTCCGGCTGGAGGATCGGGTCGTAGCCGAAGCCGCCCGTGCCGGCGGGGGTGTGGCGGAGGGTGCCTCGGAGTTGGCCCTCGACCACCCGCTCCGTGCCGTCGGGCAGGGCCAGGGCCGCCGCGCAGGCGAAGTGGGCGCCCCGGTGTCCGTCGGCGATGTCGCCGAGCTGGGCGAGGAGGAGGTCGAGGTTGGCCTTGTCGTCGCCGTGGGTGCCGGACCAGCGGGCGGAGAAGATGCCGGGGGCGCCGCCCAGGACGTCGACGCAGAGGCCGGAGTCGTCGGCGACGGAGGGGAGCCCGGTGGCCTGGGCCAGGGCGTGGGCCTTGAGCAGGGCGTTCTCGGCGAAGGTGACGCCGGTTTCCTTGACGTCGGGGATCTGAGGGTAGGCATCCGCGCCGACGAGGTCGTGGGGCAGGCCCGCGTCGGCGAGGATGGCCCTCAGTTCGGTGATCTTTCCGGCGTTGCGGGTGGCGAGGATCAGGCGGGTCATGAGGTCCAGTATTCCGGGTGCCCGCCGGAGCGCTCACCCCCGCTCCGGGTTACGGCGTGCAGACCTTGGTCAGTTCGCCCGCCGCGTCGGTGACGGGGCTGAGGTCGGGGGTGTTGTCGCCGTTCTCGACCGAGGTGCGGACGTTGTCGACGGCTTTGCCGAGGTCGTCGACGGCCTTGTCGACGTCGGTGTTGTCGGTCGTGTCGCCGATCTTGTCGAGGTTCTTGTCTATGGAGTTGAGGGATTCCTCGAGCTGCGTCGGGTCGTTGGACGCGTTCTCGACGGCCTGCTGGAGCGCGGTGACGCTGTCGGCGATGGCGTCGGCGGTCTGGACGCAGTCGAGGGCCTTGTCGACGGCGTCGCACCCGGTGGTGAGTCCGGCCGTCAGGGCGAAGGTCGCCACGGCTGCGGCGGTGACGGTGGTGCGGCGAAGGCGGCGGTGGCGGCTCGCGGCCATGGGTCTCGGTCCTCCCCTTGGGACAGGGCCGGGCGGCCCATGTGCGGTCGGTGCGGCGTCGGGCGTACGGCCGGTGGGCCGTACGCCCGTAGAACTACTGTGCTGCTCTTGTACTGCTAGTGACGCGGTGGCGGGCGGCGGAGTTGCGCGTTCCCGCCACCTTTCTTGAGGCGCCCTTGGTGTTCCCTTTACCTTTCGAGGACCGTATCAAGGGCCTTGCGCTGGAGTTCGGCGAGCTCCGTGCAGCCGGCCGCGGCGAGGTCGAGGAGGGCGTTCAGTTCGTCGCGGTCGAAGGGCTCGGCCTCGGCGGTGCCCTGGACCTCGACGAAGCGTCCGTCGCCGGTGCAGACGACGTTCATGTCGGTGTCGGCGCGCACGTCTTCCTCGTAGCGGAGGTCGAGAAGGGGGGTGCCGTCGACGATGCCGACGGAGACGGCGGAGACGGTGCCGGTGAGGGGCTTACGGCTGGGCTTGATGAGCTTCTTGGTGGTCTGGGCCCAGGTGATCGCGTCGGCGAGGGCGACGTAGGCGCCGGTGATGGCGGCGGTGCGGGTGCCGCCGTCGGCCTGGAGGACGTCGCAGTCCAGGACGATGGTGTTCTCGCCGAGTGCCTTGTAGTCGATGACGGCGCGCAGGGAGCGGCCGATCAGGCGGCTGATCTCGTGGGTGCGGCCGCCGATGCGGCCCTTGACGGACTCGCGGTCGCCGCGGGTGTTGGTGGCGCGGGGGAGCATGGCGTATTCGGCGGTGACCCAGCCTTCGCCGCTGCCCTTGCGCCAGCGGGGGACGCCTTCGGTGACGGAGGCGTTGCAGAGGACTTTGGTGTCGCCGAAGGAGACGAGGACGGAGCCTTCGGCGTGCTTGCTCCAGCCGCGTTCGATGGTGACGGGGCGGAGCTGCTGGGGGGTGCGGCCGTCGATGCGTGACATGCGGTGAGCCTAGCGGGCGTACGAGGAGGGGCCCTTCCCGTGGTGGGAGGGCCCCTCGGTGCGCGCGGCGTCTTTACATCATGTCTTCGATCTCGGCGGCGATCGGGTCTGCGTCGGTGCCGATGACGACCTGGATGGCGGTGCCCATCTTGACGACGCCGTGGGCGCCGGCGGCCTTCAGGGCGGCTTCGTCGATCAGCGCGGGGTCGTTGACCTCGGTGCGGAGGCGGGTGATGCAGCCTTCGATCTCGTCGATGTTGTCGATGCCGCCGAGGCCGGCGACGATCTTCTCAGCCTTGCTGGCCATGTTCTTTCTCCCTGATCCGAGCCGCTTTGTCGCAGTAACCCACAGTTGGCCCATCTTCGCGAGCGGTCATGCGGTGTGTACCGAATGATGGCGTCACGACAGCGGAACCGTCGTCAACTGGTCTACACCACCCGACTGACGGCCGCCAAACCGCCTCCCGCAGAGGGGGACCGAGAGGCGACCGGATGGAGACGGGATGAGTGCCGACAGTGGGGTCAGCCCCGCCCGCGCCCGCTGGAACAAGGCGTTCCAGGGGTTGCAGAAGATGGGTCGCAGTCTTCAGTTGCCCATCGCGGTCCTGCCCGCCGCGGGCATTCTCAACCGGCTGGGGCAGCCGGACGTGTTCGGGGACGACGGTCTTGGCTGGTCGAACGTCTCGAAGGTGATGACGGGTGCCGGCGGTGCGCTGCTGGACGGTTCGCTGGGGCTGCCGCTGCTGTTCTGTGTGGGTGTGGCCATCGGCATGGCCAAGAAGGCCGACGGTTCGACGGCGCTGGCGGCGGTGGCGGGGTTCCTCGTCTACTTCAACGTGCTGCGGCAGTTTCCGGAGGACTGTCCGGAGGGTTCGCAAGCGGTGCCGCAGATCGGGTGTCGGTTGACCGACGGGTCGGGGACGGTGACCGCGTTCACGTTCCAGAATCCGGGGGTCTTCGGCGGCATCGTCATGGGATTGCTGACGGCGTACTTCTGGCAGCGGTTCCACCGGACGAAGCTGGTGGACTGGCTCGGCTTCTTCAACGGGCGCCGGCTGGTGCCGATCATCATGGCGTTCGTCGCGATCCTGTTCGCGGCGCTGTGCCTGTGGGTGTGGCCGCCGATCGGCGACGCGCTGGAGAGTTTCAGTGACTGGCTGACGGGGCTGGGCGCGTGGGGCGCGGGTGTGTTCGGGCTGGCGAACCGGGCGTTGCTGGTGATCGGTCTGCACCAGTTCCTGAACGTGCCGATGTGGTTCCAGTTCGGCAGCTACACCAAGCCGGACGGCACGGTGGTGCACGGTGACATCAACATGTTCCTGGCGGGCGATCCGAACGCGGGTCAGTTCACCTCGGGCTTCTTCCCGATCATGATGTTCGCGCTGCCCGCGGCGGCGCTGGCGATCACGCACTGCGCGAAGCCGCACCGGCGCAAGGAGGTCGGCGGTCTGATGCTGTCGGTCGCGCTGACGTCGTTCGTGACGGGGATCACGGAGCCGCTGGAGTACTCCTTCCTGTTCATCGCTCCGGCGCTGTACGCGGTGCACGCGGTGCTGACGGGTGTGTCGATGGCGGTGACGTGGGGGCTGGGCGTGAAGGACGGGTTCAGTTTCTCGGCGGGACTGATCGACTACGTCATCAACTGGAACCTGGCGACGAGGCCGTGGCTGATCATTCCGATCGGCCTGTGCTTCGCGGTGGTGTACTACGTCGTCTTCCGGTTCGCGATCACGAGGTTCGATCTGAAGACTCCGGGGCGGGAGCCCGAGGAGGAGGTCGAGGACGTCACCAAGGTGTAGACCTCACGTGGTCTCACGTACCCTTTGACCGTGGTCTCGCGAAGGCCCCCGGACCCTCCGTCCGGGGGCCTTCGGCACGCCCCCCGGCGCTCTGGCCTGCGGACTTGATCGGGCACTGCGCGTAGTGCCTCCGTCGCGGAATCGCGGGTTCCTTACGCGGCCTTCATCGTGCTACAACAGGTCTACACCACTGAGTGGTGTAGACCACCACCCGATGGAGGAAGTATGAGCACCGCCACCGACAAGGCGGCCCCCGCAAAGAAGCGGGGATCTGGTCTTTTCCAGGGTTTGCAGAAGGTCGGCCGCAGCCTGCAGCTCCCGATCGCCGTGCTGCCGGCGGCGGGCATCCTGCTTCGTCTGGGTCAGCCGGACGTCTTCGGGGCCGACGGCCTGGGCTGGGACAAGGTGGCCAAGGTGTTCGCGGGCGCCGGTGGCGCGCTGCTGGACGCCTCTCTGGGTCTGCCGCTGCTGTTCTGCATAGGCGTCGCCATCGGCTTCGCCAAGAAGGCCGACGGTTCCACCGCGCTGGCCGCCGTCGTCGGGTTCCTCACCTACTACTCGGTGATCCACCAGTTCCCCATCGAGGACGGCGTTCCCGAGGGAGCGAAGTTCGTCGGGACCGGGCTCGGCGGCGTGTGGCAGAACGGCGCCGAGGTCACCGCGGCGTCGTACCAGAACCCGGGTGTGCTCGGCGGCATCATCCTCGGCCTGCTCTCGGCGGTGATCTGGCAGCGGTTCCACCGCACCAAGCTCGTCGACTGGCTGGGCTTCTTCAACGGCCGTCGGCTGGTGCCGATCATCATGGCGTTCGTGGGCACCGCCCTCGGCGTGCTGGTCGTGGTCGGCTGGCAGCCCATCGGCAACCTCATCACCGACCTGGGTGAGTGGATCACCGGTCTCGGTGCCCTCGGTGCCGGTCTGTTCGGTCTGATCAACCGCGCGCTGATCCCGATCGGCATGCACCAGTTCGTGAACACCGTCTCGTGGTTCCAGATCGGTGACTTCACGAATGCCGCGGGCGAGGTCGTGCACGGTGACCTGAACCGGTTCTTCGCCGGTGACCCGGACGCGGGCCAGTTCATGTCCGGCTTCTTCCCGATCATGATGTTCGGTCTTCCGGCCGCCGCCATCGCCATCGCGCACGCCGCCCGCCCCGAGCGGCGCAAGGCCGTGATGGGCATGATGGTCTCGCTGGCCCTGACCTCGTTCGTCACCGGTGTGACCGAGCCCATCGAGTTCGCGTTCATGTTCATCGCTCCGGTGCTGTACGTGATCCACGCGATCCTGACGGCCCTGTCCATGGCGATCACCTGGGCGCTCGGCGTCCACGCGGGCTTCACCTTCTCCGCGGGCTTCATCGACTACGCCCTGAACTGGAACCTGGCCACCAAGCCATGGCTGATCATCCCGATCGGCCTGGTGTTCTCGGTGATCTACTACGTGCTCTTCCGGTTCGCCATCACGAAGTTCAACCTCGCCACCCCGGGCCGCGAGCCCGAGGAGGAGGTCGAGGACCTCACGAAGGCGTGAGTCCTCGCCGTACGGCATGACGAGGACCCCGGAACCGGGAAGGGACGCCAGCGTCCCGGGAAGGTTCCGGGGCCCTCGTCATGCGTGCCCGGTACGGCCGTCGCGCGGGCCCGCGTACGGCCTAGATCTCGTACACCGCGCCCGGCGCGGCGACCTCCACCGTGCCGTCGTAGACCTCGCGCGCGTCGGCGAGGTTGACCCGGGGGTCGGTCCACGGGGGGATGTGGGTGAGGACCAGGCGCCGGGCGCCGGCGCGGGCGGCGGTCTCACCCGCCTCGCGGCCGTTGAGGTGGAGGTCGGGGATGTTCTCCTTGCCGTGCGTGAAGGCGGCCTCGCACAGGAAGAGGTCGGTGTCGCGGGCGAGTTCGTCCAGCGTGGCGGTGACGCCCGTGTCACCGGAGTAGGTCAGCGACCTGCCGCCGTGCTCGATCCGGATGGCGTAGGCCTCCACGGGGTGGGCGACCCGTTCGGTGTGCACGGTGAGGGGCCCGACCTCGAAGGTGGACGGCTTGACCGTGTGGAAGTCGAAGACCTCGCTCATGGAGGACGCGGTGGGGGTGTCGGCGTAGGCGGTGGTGAGCCGGTGCTCGGTGCCCTCGGGTCCGTAGACCGGGAGGGGGGCGCAGCGGCCGCCGTCGTGCCGGTAGTAGCGCGCCACGAAGTAGGCGCACATGTCGATGCAGTGGTCGGCGTGCAGGTGGCTGAGGAAGATCGCGTCGAGGTCGTAGAGACCGCAGTGGCGCTGCAGCTCGCCGAGGGCGCCGTTGCCCATGTCGAGGAGCAGCCGGAAGCCGTCGGCCTCGACGAGGTAGCTCGAGCAGGCCGATTCCGCGGACGGGAACGACCCCGAGCAGCCGACGACGGTGAGCTTCATGAAGCAGAAACCTCCGCTGGCGCGTGTGGAGAGACGGGGGTCGTGCGGTTCGTCGAGCGTAAGGCGCAAAACCTGCGGTCGCTCCTCCACCAGGGGCTGTTGTGGGCGAACTCACCTGCGGTGTCACCGGTTCGGCTGGAACCGGGGCGCGTGGGGCCGTCCAAGGGGCGCGCGGGGGCAGCGGGCGCCGGTACGGTCGTCGGTATGGACACGTCCTGGTGGCTCGCACTCGCGGCGGTGGTACTGCTCGCGCTCGTCGCCACGCTCGTCGACGGCTGGGGCCGGGGACGCCGGCCGCCGCGGCCGGGCGGCAGCCGGCGTCCGCCGGGCCGGCCCACGGGGCCGAGGGGGCGGGCGGACGGACCGCGGCCCGCGGAGATCTGGTGGGCGAACGTGCCGTACGAGGACTCCGGCGGTGCGAAGGACCGGCCGTGTCTGGTGATCTCGGTGCGCCGGCGGCGGGTGCTGGTGGCCAAGATCACCAGCCGGTACCGGGACGAACGGGCCGGGGTGATCACCTTGCCGCCGGGCTCCGTCGGGGACGCGCGGGGGCGGACGAGTTTCCTGGAGACCGGCGAACTGCGGGAGGTGCCCGTGGGCGACTTCCGCCGCCGGGTGGGAGTGGTGGACCCGGCCCTGTGGGACCAGGTCCGTCACCTCGCGCAGTGAGACCGGTGAGGCAGGTGAGGCCGGTGAGACCCCGTCAGGCCCAGAGCTGGCCCTGGAGGGTGTCGATGGCCTCCTCTGTGGTGGCCGCCGTGTAGACGCCCGTGGAGAGGTACTTCCAGCCGCCGTCCGCGACGACGAACACGATGTCCGCGCTCTCGCCGGCCTTGACCGCCTTGTTCCCGACGCCGATCGCGGCGTGCAGTGCGGCGCCGGTGGAGACGCCCGCGAAGATGCCCTCCTGCTGGAGGAGTTCACGGGTGCGGGTGACCGCGTCGGCGGAGCCCACCGAGAAGCGGGTGGTGAGCACGGAAGCGTCGTACAGCTCGGGTACGAAGCCCTCGTCGAGGTTGCGCAGGCCGTACACGAGGTCGTCGTAGCGCGGTTCGGCGGCGACGATCTTCACGTCCGGCTTGTTCTCGCGCAGGTAGCGGCCGACGCCCATCAGGGTGCCCGTGGTGCCGAGGCCGGCCACGAAGTGGGTGATCGAGGGCAGGTCGGCGAGGATCTCGGGGCCGGTGCCGGCGTAGTGGGCGCCCGCGTTGTCCGGGTTGCCGTACTGGTAGAGCATCACCCAGTCCGGGTGCTCGGCGGAGAGCTCCTTGGCGACCCGTACGGCGGTGTTGGAGCCGCCCGCGGCCGGGGAGGAGATGATCTCCGCGCCCCACATGGCGAGCAGGTCCCGGCGCTCTTGCGAGGTGTTCTCGGGCATCACGCAGACGATGCGGTAGCCCTTGAGCTTGGCGGCCATGGCGAGCGAGATGCCGGTGTTGCCGCTGGTCGGCTCGAGGATCGTGCGGCCCGGGGTGAGGCGGCCGTCCTTCTCGGCCTGTTCGATCATGTGGAGCGCGGGGCGGTCCTTGATCGAGCCGGTCGGGTTGCGGTCCTCCAGCTTGGCCCAGACGCGGACGTCGTCGGACGGCGAGAGCCGCGGCAGGCGCACCAGGGGGGTGTTGCCCACCGCGGCCAGCGGGGAGTCGTAGCGCATCGCCGATCAGGCCATACCGCCGGCGACGGCCGGCAGGATCGTGATGCTGTCGCCGTCGGTGAGCTTGGTGTCGATGCCGTCCAGGAAGCGGACGTCCTCGTCGTTCAGGTAGACGTTGACGAAGCGGCGCAACTGCTCCCCGTCCACGATGCGGGCCTGGACGCCCGGGTGCCGGGTCTCGAGGTCGGCGAAGAGCTCGGCGAGGGTGTTCCCGGTGCCCTCCACCGCCTTCTGGCCGTCGGTGTACTGGCGGAGGATGGTCGGGATGCGGACCTCGATGGCCATGGCTGAGGGCTCCTGTCGGGAGGTGTCGTCGGTTCGATGGGGCGCGCGGCGGCACGCGGCAGCGCGCCGCGGCTCACGGCCGTACGGCGGCAGCGAAGATCAACAGATGGCGCTGTTCAGCCTGCACAGGTCGACGTGCAGCCGCGCCACGAGCAGCGTGCCCGGCACCTTTTCGCTCACGTCGAGAAGAACCATGGGCTCATCGTATCGATTCCCGGTCCGGCATTCGGAGTGTGATCTCACCTTATGGACGCTTTACGTCCGCGATGCGGTATCGGCGCGGTTCTCAGTACGTCTCCACGACCTTGACCTGCTCCTCGGTCACCTCGCCCTCCAGAATCCGGAACGAGCGGAACTGGAAGTCGCCGGCGTCGTCGGTGTCCGCCGTGGAGACCAGGACGTAGTGGGCGCCGGGCTCGTTGGCGTAGGTGATGTCGGTGCGGGAGGGGTAGGCCTCGGTGGCCGTGTGGGAGTGGTAGATGACCACCGGCTCCTCGTCCCGGTCGTCCATCTCCCGGTAGAGCTTGAGCAGGTCCTGGGAGTCGAACTCGTAGAAGGTCGGCGAGCGGGCGGCGTTCAGCATCGGGACGAACCGCTCGGGGCGGCCCTCGCCCACGGGGCCGGCCACCACGCCGCACGCCTCGTCGGGGTGGTCCTCGCGCGCGTGGGCGACGATCTGGTCGTACAGGGCCTGGGTGATGGTCAGCATGCGGCCCAGCATAAGCAGAAGGGCCGGACCGTACCGGTGGGTGGTACGGACCGGCCCGTATGCCGGACATCGTGAGCGGTGGACGCGCCGGGTGCCACGAGCACCCCGTGCGGCCGAACGTCCGCGGTGCGCGCGAACGCGCTGGTCAGTGCCGGTCGGCCGGGTGGCCGGAGGGCGTGGTGGCCGTCAGCCGATCTTCTCCGTCTCCGGCTCGCCGCGCCGCTCGGCGACCTCCGGGTTGCGGGCCTTGAGCACGGCCCAGCCGATGCCGAGGGCGGCGGCCCAGCCGGCCATCACGTACAGGCAGACGCGGGCGTCGGCGTCGTAGGCGATCAGGCAGGTGACGAAGAGCAGGAAGGCGATGGCGACGTAGGAGCACACGGAGCCGCCCGGCGCCGGGAAGGAGGAGGCGGGCAGGCGGCCCGCGACGACGTTGCGGCGGTAGAGCACGTGGCTGACCAGGATCATCAGCCAGGTCCAGATGCCGGCGGCGGTGGCGATGGAGGTGACGTAGCCGAAGGCCTTCTCCGGGACGACGTAGTTCAGGACCACGCCGATGCCCATGAAGACGACCGAGACGGCGATGCCGAAGGCCGGGGTCTTGGTCGACGACAGCCGGTTGAAGACCCTGGGGGCCTCGCCGTTGTCCGCGAGGGTGCGCAGCATGCGGCCCGTGGAGTACATGCCGGAGTTGCAGGACGACAGGGCGGCGGTGAGCACGACGAAGTTGACGATGCCGGCGCCGGCCGGGATGCCGATGACGGTGAAGGCCTCCACGAAGGGGCTGACGCCCTCGGCGAACTCGGTCCACTTGACCACGGCCAGGATGACGGTGAGGGCGCCGACGTAGAAGAGGGCGATGCGCCAGGGCAGGGTGTTGATCGCCCTGGGGAGGGTCTTCTCCGGGTTCTCCGACTCGCCGGCGGTGACGCCGACCAGCTCGACGGCGAGGTAGGCGAACATGACGCCCTGCAGGGTCATCAGGGACGAGCCGATGCCCTTGGGGAAGAAGCCGTCGAAGGCCCACAGGTTGGAGACCGCGGCGGTGTCGCCGGCCTGGCTGAAGCCGAGGGTGAGCACCCCGACGCCGATCACGATCATGCCGATGATGGCGGTGACCTTGACCATCGAGAACCAGAACTCGATCTCGCCGAACAGCTTCACCGAGATCAGGTTGGCCACGAACAGCAGGACCAGGAAGACCAGCGCCGACACCCACTGCGGGATGTCCGGGAACCAGTAGTGGATGTAGATGGCGGCGGCGGTGAGCTCCGCCATGCCGGTGACCACCCACATCAGCCAGTACGTCCAGCCGGTGAAGTAGCCGAAGAAGGGGCCGAGGAACTCGCGCGAGTACTCGGCGAAGGAGCCGGAGACGGGCCGGTAGAGCAGGAGCTCGCCGAGCGCTCGCATGATGAAGAAGATGATCACGCCCGCCAGCGCGTACATGAGGATGATGCTGGGGCCGGCCTTGGCGATGTTGGCCCCGGCGCCCAGGAAGAGACCGACGCCGATGGCACCGCCGATCGCGATCATCTGGACCTGGCGGCTGCCCAGCCCGCGCTCGTAGCCCTCTTCGGGAGCCTTCTCCGTGTCGACCTGCGCAGAGGTCATGTGTGGTGCGCCTTTCTCCATGCCGACCCGGGCCTTTCGTCGGCCTCGGATCGGGTCTCGATCCCCCCGGATGATGGAGTGAGCGGGCCTCACATCCCGCTCGGTGCCTGGCCGGCGGTCCGCCGGCTCGGTGGCGCACCCGGCCGAACATGCGGGTGGTGTTCACCGGGCGGTCGTGAAGATTTACCACGACCGCGTTCCTGATCACAGCGGCGTTTTGTGACGTGATGCACAGACAGAAACGGACAAACGGCGCCCCTGAGGTGCAAAAAAGGGCGCCGGTTTGACGTGATCATTACTCGGATTTGAGACTCCGCTGAGCGGACACCCGACGCGAGCGAACCGCCTCGTTCAGGGCATGAGGGTCGCGACGAGCGATTCCTGGAGCCCGCCCAGCCACAGGTACGCCATCACCATCGGCTTGCGCGGGTCCTCGTCCGGCAGCCGGTAGAGCAGGTCGGTGTCGTCCTCGTCGGCGATCTCCAGCCGGGAGCCGATCGCGAGGCGCAGGTCGTTCAGGGCACGCAGCCACTGCTGGGACTCCTGGGGCGACAGTTGCAGCACCGCCCCCTCGTCACCCGCCGACGCCGAGGAGAGCGTGTCCAGGGTGCGGATCACCGCGAGCGCGTTGTCGCGCTTGCCGGCGCGCAGGTCGTTCTCGGTGTAGCGGCGGAACTCGGCGGAGTGCGCCCGCTGCTCCTCGGCCTCCCTGGCCCGCGGGGCACCCTCGGGATCGCCGTAGGCGTCCGGGAACAGGCGCCGCAGCACCGGGTCGGAGGGCGGTTCGCTCGGGCCGTCGGCGAAGAGCTCGGCGAGCGGGTCGTCGGAGGCGTCCTCGGCGGGGCCGGGGCCGATCAGCTCAAGGAGCTGCACGGCCAGGGACCTGATGATGGAGACCTCGACGTCGTCGAGGGCGACGGCCGCGCCGCCGCCGGGGAGCGGTTCGAACTGTCCTGGCATGGAGGCGATTCAGCTACTTCCGTCCTGCGGGCGGGCGTGGGTCATTTCCGGTCCTGCTGGAGGGTGGCCCACAGACCGTAGCCGTGCATGGCCTGGACGTCCCGCTCCATCTCCTCGCGCGAGCCGCTGGACACGACCGCCCGGCCCTTGCGGTGGACGTCCATCATGAGCTTGGTGGCCTTGTCCTTGGAGTAGCCGAAGTACGACTGGAAGACGTACGTCACGTAGCTCATGAGGTTGACGGGATCGTTGTGCACGATCGTCACCCAGGGCACGTCGGGCTCGGGTACGGCGAAGACCTCCTCCGCCGACTCGGTCTTCTCGATCTCCATGGGTGCGGCTGCCGTCACATGGCCCATGCTGCCACCACAGGGGGGCACTCGCACAAACGGGCCTGTGGCCGGCGCCACCCGACCACAAATCGTCAGACTGACGAAATGGGGGTAGCATCCCTGCCATGCCGCACACACCGGGGGCCGACCCCGGACCCCCGGCCCTGCCCGGGGGCGCCCGGCGAGTCATAGCTAGGAGAGTTCGGTGGACGTAGCGGACCTTGGGCTGCCGGTGGACGTTCCCTCGACGGCGCTCTTCACGGACCAGTACGAGCTGACCATGCTCCGGGCAGCCCTGAAGGCGGGCACGGCCGGCCGGCGGAGCGTGTTCGAGGTCTTCACGCGCCGACTGCCGAACGGGCGCCGCTACGGCGTCGTGGCGGGCACCGGACGGGTACTGGACGCGGTGGAGAACTTCCGCTTCGACGCGGGCGTCCTGCGCTTCCTGCGCGAGAAGGGCATCGTCGACGAGGAGACGCTGGACTGGCTCGCCCAGTACCGCTTCAGCGGTGACATCTGGGGCTACCCCGAGGGCGAGGTGTACTTCCCGGGCTCGCCGATCATGCGGGTCGAGGGGTCCTTCGGCGAGTGCGTGCTGCTGGAGACGGTGATCCTCTCCATCCTCAACCACGACTCGGCGATCGCCGCCGCCGCCTCCCGGATGGCCTCCGCCGCCGGGGACCGCCCGCTGATCGAGATGGGCGCCCGCCGCACCCACGAGCTGGCCGCCGTCGCCGCCGCCCGCTCCGCCTACGTCGGCGGTTTCGCGACCACCTCCGACCTGGCCGCCGGCTTCCGCTACAACATCCCCACGGTCGGCACCTCGGCCCACGCCTTCACCCTGCTGCACGACAACGAGCGCGACGCCTTCCGGGCCCAGGTCGACGCCCTGGGCCGGGACACCACCCTCCTCGTGGACACCTACGACGTCGCCGAGGCCGTCCGTACGGCCGTGGAGACCGCCGGGCCCGAGCTGGGCGCCGTGCGCATCGACTCCGGCGACCTGCTGCTGGTCGCGCACCGGGTGCGCCAGCAACTGGACGAGCTGGGCGCCACCGAGACGAAGATCGTCGTGACCTCGGACCTCGACGAGTACGCCATCGCCTCGCTGGCGGCGGCGCCCGTGGACGCGTACGGCGTCGGCACCCAGCTCGTGACCGGGTCCGGGCACCCGACGGCCTCCATGGTCTACAAACTGGTCGCCCGCGCCGAGTCCGGCGACGACGGGGCGCCGCTGGTGCCGGTGGCGAAGAAGTCCAGCGGCGGCAAGACCTCCATCGGCGGCCGCAAGTGGGCCGCCCGGCGGCTGGACGACCACGGCTACGCCGAGGCCGAGGTGGTCGGCACCGGACCGGTGCCCGACGGCCTCGCCGACCGGCAGCTCCTGGTCGAGCTGGTCAAGGGCGGGGAGGTGGTCGCCCGCGAGCCGCTGGACGCCGCCCGGGACCGGCACGCGGCCGCCCGCGCCAACCTCCCGCTGTCCGCCACCCAGCTCTCCCGAGGGGAACCCGTCATTCCGACGGAGTACGTGCACGGGGGGTCGGGTAGCTAAAGCTGGTGCGGCCCGACAGGCCCCGCACCGACCCGCACCGACCCGCACGGCAGTCCGTCCCCCCGTCGTCCACTCCGTCCTCCCCCGTCCACCCGTCCCCTTCCGTCCCCTCCCGACCCACAGTCGACCCAGTCGAAGGACACCGACCATGCGCCGCGCCTTGATCGTCGTAGACGTGCAGAACGACTTCTGCGAGGGGGGCAGCCTCGCGGTGTCCGGCGGTGCCGACGTGGCCGCCGCCATCACCGAGCTGATCGGGCAGGCGCCCGCCGGCTACCGCCACGTCGTGGCCACCCGCGACCACCATGTCGCGCCGGGCGGCCACTTCGCCGACAACCCCGACTACGTCCACTCCTGGCCCGCGCACTGCGTCGCCGGCACGGAGGGCGTCGGCTTCCACCCGAACTTCGCCCCCGCCGTCGCCTCCGGCGCGATAGACGCCGTCTTCGACAAGGGGGCCTACGCGGCGGCCTACAGCGGCTTCGAGGGCGCCGACGAGAACGGCACGTCCCTCGCCGACTGGCTGCGGGCCCGGGAGATCGACGAGGTCGACGTCGTGGGCATCGCCACCGACCACTGCGTACGGGCCACCGCCCTGGACGCCGCGCGCGAGGGCTTCCGTACGCAGGTCCTGCTCGACCTGACCGCCGGGGTGGCCGCGGAGACCACCGAGCGGGCGCTGGAGGAGCTGCGGGAAGCGGGCGTGGAGCTGTCCGGGAAGCCGGTCGTCCAGTAGCCCCGCGGGCCCCCGGGCCGCCCGCTAGGTCTGTGCGGTCGGACGTCTGAGCAGCGCCCGGACGGGGTGCCACAGCTCCTGGACGAGGTCCGGGCCGCCCACGGCGCCGGCCACCGGCGCCGTGCGCCATATGAGGCCGTCCGGGTGGTGCAGGACCGCGGTGACCTCGTCCGGGGTCGGCGGGGCCGCGTTGCCCCGCAGGTAGACCGCTCGCAGCCCCAGATTGCGCAGCCTGGTCAGGGCGCGCGCCCGGTTCTGGGCGTGGACGAGGAAACGCAATCCCCCGGCGGGGGTGCCACCACCGTCGGCGGCTGCGGGGCTGGGCAGGTTCAGTGCCACCACCACCGTGCCGTTCGGCAGCTTGCAGAAGCCTCCTGCGGCCATGCGGTCATACCCCCGTGTCAACCGGTGTCGGTCCGGGTGCGGAGCCCGGTGTCAATAAGAGAACCACAGGACGCACCTAAACACGGATCGGCGGCGACCCGCCAGGGGGTCACCGCCGATCATGCTCTGACCTGGGCAGATGCTATTTACCTGCCCGCGGGGCCGACCTCGAGCTCGATCGTCGAGCCCTTCCTGGCCTCCTTCAGGATCTTGATCTTCGTGTTGGTGTCAGTGATCTTGACGCCGCCGGTCGGGTTCGACTCGTCGTAGTAGTCGCTCTTGCGGTCGTTGAAGACCGAGACGCCCTTCGAGCCGGGGACGTACTTCGCGACGCCCGCCTTGTGCAGCGTCATGCCGTCGGTGCGGTAGCGGCTGAACGGCGAGTCGTAGGACTGGACGCGGTTGCGCATCAGGGTGCCGTCGGACCACTTCAGCGCGGTCGGGTGGGCGTCGACCGGCAGGACCAGGCCGGTGCCCGGGTGCTGGCTGGTGTTGTTGTCCGCCTGGGAGGTGTCCCACTTCCAGATCAGCAGGCCGTTCTGGTACGCGTAGTGCTCCACCCAGTTCGGGCGATCCGTGAAGCCGAAGTTGTACGGGCCGGTCTTCAGCGTCTTGTCGTACGACACGTACTGCCGGTTCTCGGCGATGTAGTACTGCGCGTAGTCATTGGTGAAGGACGCGCCGACACGGGAGAAGCCGGTGGCCGTCCAGGCGGCGTCCGCGCTCTCGGCGTTGTCGGAGAAGAGCGCCTCGCCGTCGGCCGTCACCGTGATCGCGTCGGCCGTGAAGCCCTTCTGGGCCACGCCGCCGTCGGTCTGGTAGCGGAAGCGGAGGTCGATCTTCTTGCCGGCGTAGGCGTCGAGGTTGTACGCGAACTTCGTGTACGCGTCGAGCGTGCCGTGCAGGGCCGGCTTGTCGGCGGCGTCGCGCGGGATCGGCTGACCGTCCACCGTGCCGTCGACTGCGGTCCAGTTGGCACCGCCGTCGGTGGAGACCTCGGTGTAGAGGTAGTCGTAGTTGGCCTCGATGTCGTACCAGCCGTCGAAGGTCAGCTCGGCCTTCGACTTGCCGGTCAGGTCGACCGAACGGCTCAGCGTGTTCTTGAGGTTGTCACCGCTGCCGCTCCACCACTGGGTCTCGCCCTCGGCGGGGGTGACGATCTCGGTGGTGACCGCCTTCTCGGGCAGCTCGACGACCAGCGCCTGCTTGTGCTTGGTGTTGTACTCGGCGACGCCCAGCTTGTGCCAGGAGTTCACGCCCGCCTTGGCGGTGTCGTAGTTGAGCCAGCCGAGTTGGAGCTTGTCCCAGGCGGTCATGTCGCCGGGCAGGTCGCCGATCTCGTTGCGGCCGGAACCGAGCCAGGAACCGGACGACATCAGCGTCCAGAAGCCGGTGGAGTTCTCGCCGCCGGCGGTGTCGTAGTGGTCCGGCAGGCCGAGGTCGTGGCCGTACTCGTGGGCGTAGACGCCGAGTCCGCCGTTCTCCGGCTGGACGGTGTAGTCGCCCACCCAGATGCCGGTGGAGCCGATCTGCGCGCCGCCGAGCTTGTTGTCGCCGGGGCCGGTGGCGCCGGCGTCGGTGCCGAAGGCGTACCAGCGGTGGGCCCAGATGGCGTCGGTGCCCTGGACGCCGCCGCCCGCGGACTCATCCTCGCCGGCGTGCACGATCTGGAAGTGGTCGATGTAGCCGTCGGGCTCGTTGAAGTCGCCGTCGCCGTCGAAGTCGTAGCGGTCCCACTCGTCGAAGCGGGCGACGTCCGCCTTGATCTGGGCGTCGGTGCGGCCGGCCGCCTTCTGCTGCTCGACCCAGGCGGTCAGGCCGTCGCTGACGACGTTCCACACGCTGGGGCAGTTGGTGTCGCCGCAGGCGTTGTTGCCGTAGCGGGCCTCGTTGTAGGGGACCTTGACCCAGTCGGAGACCTCGCCCTCGACCGAGTAGCGGCCGGAGGACTGCTTCTCGTAGTAGGTCTTGACCGAGTTGACGCCCTTGCCGGAGCCGAAGTACAGGTCCTGGAAGTGCTGCTGGTCGTAGTCGGCCTTCCAGGCCGTGGAGTTGTCCGTCTCGCGGTCGGGCTTGGCTATCCGGTTGTGCAGCGGGCCCGGGTCGCCGCCGTAGCGGCTGTCGACCTCGTCCCCGAACTCGACCAGGATGGTGAAGATCTTGTCGGTCTTCTCCCGGCCCAGCTCGACGTACTTGGCGTCGCCCTTCTTGCTCTTGAGCTGGACGACGTTGGAGCCGTCCTTCTTCTTCACCGACGCCTTGCCGGATATGACCTGCTTAAGGGCCTCCTCGCGCTGGGCCTCCTGAGTGTCACTCATGGGGCCCTTGAGGTCATGGGAATCCATGCCCTTCTCGGGGTGCGGGTCGTGGCGGTCCACGGCTTCCGGCCGGGCCGGCGAGTCCGCCTGCGCCACGCCGGCCGCGGAAAGCGTGGCGGTGGCGGCGGCGAGTGCGACTGTGGTCGCCGCCGTTCTGAACTTCCAGGATCTACTGGTCACTTGAGTTCCTCCCCCGCGTGCACGCGCGCGGATTGGGGGGACAAGGACATGCAGAGTCCGCGCACACGTGATCAACGCGTGTAGTCAAGTGACGACATTTGACTAGAGGTTCCTCGGAAAAGACAGACCTTGACTTGAGCAGAACAAGTGCACTATGCGGAGCCCGGGTTCGCTTTGCGGACACCGAATCGTGACCGTCGTGGGCGCCGCGGCCGCCGCGGCGTCCCCGGCGGGCGCGCGGGACCGTCCACTTCCCGGACGCCATGAATCCGTGCGCCCCCCGTGCATCGGTCCTGTCGGTTAGGTCGTGCTTACTGCTGGTTCCACTCGGGCACACAGCGGGTTAGAGTCGCTTGGCGGAACGCCCGGAAGTCGGCGGAAAGCCAGGCCGACAGCCGGTCTCACCCCCAGATCGTCTTCCGAGGACACGATGGCCATGCCCCGTCCGACTGCCGCACAGTTCGCCTACGGTTCGTGCACCGTGATCTTCTCGACGCTCGCCATGCTGCTGCTGTCACAGACGAGTTCGGGTCCTGGAATCGCTGTCATCGTCGTCGCGGCACTCGCCCTCGGGCTGCTGGTCGCCATGACGGTCCCGCTGCCGAGGACGCGCCCGGTGACCGCCGTGCCGACCCACAGGCCCGCCGCGGACCGGGAGCCGGCGCCGGCGGACCGGGAGCCGGTGCCGGCGGCCCGGGTCTCCGCGGGGGCGGGCGAACCGGCCCGCGGCCGCGCCGCCTGACACCGCTCTCCCGGGACCTCACCGGACGCTGACCACGACCGTCTTGGCGGCCTTGTCGTGCAGGCCCTGCTTGTAGGGCCGGTCGAAGAAGCTCCAGCCGCCCGCGATGACCGTCCAGACGCAGGCGCAGCAGAAGGCGAACGGGATCCACAGCACCAGCGCGCGGATCAGCGACGTCTGCACCGAGGGCGTGGCGCCGTTGTCCAGGTTGGCCACGCGCAGGCCGAGCCACTTCTTGCCGAGGGTCTGCCCCGTCCTGCTGCTCATGTACGTGTCGTAGGCGATGTAGAGCACGGCGGCGATCAGTGACTGCCCGAAGGACTTGCCGACCGAGACCTCGCCGCCGTCCACCTGGTACTCCTGGACGTCGAAGGCCCAACCGAGCAGCCAGACCACGATGCCGACGAGGATCATGTCGATGATCCGCGCGAGCGTGCGCCGTCCGCTGTCGGCGAGCGGCGGCATGCCGGCGAGCGGATCGGTGGGGTAGGAGCCGCCGCCGTACGGATCACCGCCGTAGGGACCCCCACCGCCGGGGGGCGGGCCACCGTAGGGACCCCCGCCGCCGGGAGGCGGGGCGCCGTAGGGGCCTCCTCCGCCGCCGGGAGGCGGGGCGCCGTAAGGGCCGCCGCCACCGGGAGGCGGAACGCCGTGGGACCCTCCGCCGCCGGACGGCGGGGGTGTGCCGGTGCCGTCGGACGGGGGTGGGTGGTCGTACGGCGAGCCCGTGCCGCCCTCGCCGGGGCCGGGTTCCGGGCCCGGCCCGGGGGACGGGGGACGCTTCCTGAACGGGTCGTCTTCCGGCGGCTGCCCGCCGGATCCGGGGGGCGGTTCACTGCTCATGGCCCGAGTCGACCGTGAACCCCCGGGCAGCGCATCCGGCGAGCCGCCGTCCGGAGTACGGGGGCCTCCGACGGCGGAGCCGGGGCGGTCCCGCGGATGCCGGAGGCCGGGCTCGCGACCGGGACGGGGCCGGTCAGCCGGCCACGAAGGTGCGGGATGCCTTGTCGTGCCAGCACTGGTGCCACGGACGGTCGAACAGGCACCACGCGACGCCGACGACACCGACCACCAGGAGACCGGGCACGCTGTAGACCAGCCAGCGGCGCAGGGCCGCGCCGAAGGACGGGGGCTCGTGGGCCTCGATGTCCCGCACCTCCAGGCCGAGCAGCTTCTTGCCCGGAGTGCGGCCCCACTTGGCGGTGGGCAGCACCTCGTAGACGACGCCGAAGAGCAGCAGGACGGCCAGCACGATGCCCAGGTACATGGAGGTCGTTCCGTCGAGCAGCCACACCGTGACGGTCTCGCCGGAGAGTTTGGCCTCGTCGATCTTGCCGTTGACGTGGTCGACCGCCTTGACGCCGAGGGGCACGGCGGCAACGCCCGTGACGCCCGCGAGGACGGCGGTGTCGATCAGGCGGGCGGCCAGCCGCTTGCCGAGCCCGGCGGGGCGGGCCGCCGCCTGGCGCCGGGCGGCGGCCTGGAACACGTCCTCGACGGGCGGCTTCCAAGGGGCGACGGGCTGCTCGTCCCCGCCGGCTCCGGCGAGCCGGTGCACCTGCTGTGCCCAGGAGGACTGACCGCCGCCGGGGCCGGGCGCCAGCGGGGCGGATGCGGCGGCCGGCTGCGGGGCGGCGGCCTGATGGGGGACGGCCGGACCGGTGGGACCGGTGGGACCGGCCGGGCCGGTGGGGGCGACCGGACCGGTGGGGGCGACCGGCTGCTGCGGGCCGGAGGGGGCCGTGGGAGCGGGGGCCGCGGGGCCCTGCGCGGCACGGGCGGCCGCGGCCTTGCCGGCGCCGAAGCCGGGGCCTCCCGCGGCCGCACGCGGGGAGACCGCGCGGAAGGTCATGGTGCCCTCGTCGGCGCCGCCGCCCGGGGCCTGGGGGCCCTGGGGGCTTTGGGGGCCCTGGGGACCGGCCGTCGGGCGCCGGAAGACGAAGGTGTTGCCCGACCCGCCCTCCGCCTCGCCCGACACGGTCCCCGCCGAGGCGTCCGACCGCCTGGAGCGGGCGTCGTCGCCCTGTGCGGACCGCCCCTCGGCGGATCCGGCGTCGGAGGAGGGGCCACCGCCTGCGGACCCCGCGGACCCCGCGGACCCCGCCGGCCCGGCCCCGCCACCGGCCGCTCCGGGCCGGGTGCCACTCGGTGCCCCCGCACTCGCGCCGGCGCCGGCACCGGCGGCGCCACGGGCCTGCTCGTCCCGGGCGCCGCCGACGCCCCTCGAACCGCTGCCCGCGTCGGCGGGACCGGACTCGGCCGCCGCCCCCCGGGCCGGCCGCGTCCCCCGGGCGTGCGGGACCCTCGGGTCCGCGCCCCGGGCGGTGCCCGGCCAGGCGACGCGGCGGTTCGGGTCGTCGGCGAAGCCCGACTGGTGGGAGCGGTCGGCGCCCCAGGCCGTCGCGGGTTCCGGGCGGCTGCCGTGCTGGGACGCGGCGGCGGGGGGCTCCTCGACCGGGTCCTCGTCGAAGAAGTGCGGGCCGGTCTCCTCGACGGAGGGCCGCGCGCCGGGCGGAGGCGCGAGCGACTCGCCGTCCTCGGGGGCGGGGCGGCTGGTGCCCGGCACCCAGGAGGCACCGTTCCAGTACCGGACGTATCCAGGAATGGACGGGTCCGGGTAATACCCTTCGCGGGGCCTGTCGTCGCCGGGGGCCGGGGTTGGGGCGCTCATGTCCGTCGTCCCGTATCTGCTCGGGGGTTGATATGGGGGCTCAACATCTATCAGACGGGCGCAATCCGCACCGCCGGTCCCGCCGGACCCACCCCTTTCCGGGCAACCTCGTGCATGGACCTTCACACTCGGGACATGGGGAAGGGAAAAAGTTCCGCGAACCCGCGTAACGCTCACGGCTCCCGTCGCTCTCACTCGTGCGGGCCCGTTCCAGGCGGCCCGTGCGGACCCGTACGAGAGAGGACAACCCGCCATGCACCCCGACCCCACCGTCGTGGAACGCGAACTGGAGCTGAGGCTCATCCTGTCGCCCGAGCAAGGCATTCCGGTACCGGCCCTGCTCTGCTACCACGCCGACGACCCGTACGCCGTCCACATCACCTTCCACATCGACTCCGGCCGCCCGGTGCACTGGACGTTCGCCCGCGACCTGCTGGTGGAGGGGGTGTTCCGGCCGTGCGGGCACGGGGACGTGCGGGTGTGGCCGTCGAAGGCGGAGGGCCGCAGCGTCGTGCTGATGGCGCTGAGCAGCCCGGACGGGGACGCCCTCCTTCAGGCGCCGTCGGCACAGGTGTCGGCCTGGCTGGAGCGGACCCTGCGGGCGGTGCCGCCGGGCACCGAGGGCGGGCAGCTCGGCATCGACGACGGGCTGGCCGAGCTGCTCGCCCGGTGACGGTCGGCACGGGCCGGAAGAAGCCGCGTCGCACGAGCGTGCGTCAGAAGAGCTTGCCCGGGTTGAGGATGTCCAGCGGGTCGAACGCCTGCTTGATCGCCCGCTGCATCTCCAGCCCCACCGGGCCGATCTCCCGCGCCAGCCACTCCTTCTTCAGCACGCCCACGCCGTGCTCGCCGGTGATGGTGCCGCCGAGTTCCAGGCCGAGGGCCATGATCTCGTCGAAGGACTCGCGGGCGCGCCGGGACTCGTCGGGGTCCTGGGCGTCGAAGCAGACCGTGGGGTGGGTGTTGCCGTCGCCCGCGTGGGCGCAGACCCCGATGGTGAGGCCGTACTTCGCCGCGACGCGCTCGATGCCCTCCAGCATGTCGCCGAGCCGGGACCGGGGCACGCACACGTCGTCGATCATCGTCGTGCCCTTGACGGCCTCGAGGGCGGTGAGGGACAGGCGGCGGGCCTGGAGGAGGAGTTCCGACTCGGCCGCGTCGTCGGCCGGGACCACCCGCGTGGCGCCCGCGGCCTCGCACAGCGCGCCGACGGCGGCGAGGTCGGCGGCCGGGTCGGCGGTGTCGAAGGCGGCGAGGAGAAGGGCCTCCGTGGACTCCGGCAGCCCCATGTGGGCGAGGTCGTTGACCGCCTTGACGGTCGTACGGTCCATCAGTTCGAGGAGGGACGGCACGTGCCCGCCCTCCCGTCGCCCACCACCGCCCTTCCGCGGAAGCGCTTCGCGCCCTTCTGTTTTCATGATCCGGCAGATCGCGTCGCACGCGGCGGTCGCGGAGGCGAACTCGGCGGCCAGCACCAACTGCTCGGGCGGCTCGGGGCGCAGCGCGAGGACGGCCCGTACGACGATGCCGAGCGAGCCCTCGGAGCCGACGAAGAGCCGGGTGAGGTCGTACCCGGCGACGCCCTTGGCGGTGCGGCGGCCGGTGGTCATCAGGCGGCCGTCGGCGAGGACGACGTCCAGGCCGAGGACGTACTCGGCGGTCACCCCGTACTTGACGCAGCACAGGCCGCCGGAGGCGGTGCCGATGTTGCCGCCGATGGTGCACGTCTCCCAGCTCGACGGGTCGGGCGGGTAGTACAGGCCGTGTTCGTTCACCGCGCGGGAGAGCGTGGCGTTGACGACGCCCGGTTCGACGACGGCGACGCGGTCGACCGGGTTGATCTCCAGGATGCGGTCCATCCTGGTCAGCGACAGCACGACGCAGCCGTCGGTGGCGTTGGCCGCGCCGGACAGGCCGGTGCGGGCGCCCTGCGGGACGACCGGGACGCGCAGCTCGGTGGCGGTGCGCATGACGTGCTGGACGTCCTCGACGGTGCGCGGCAGGACGACCACCGCGGGGGCGCCCGCCGGGCAGAAGCTCGCCATGTCGTTGGCGTACGAGGCCGTGACGTCGGGGTCGGTGAGGACGGACCCGGAGGGCAGGCCGGCCAGCAGCCGGTCGACGAGTGTGCCGGTGACCGCCGTGGCTGCGTCGACGGCGGCGGCTGCGTCGTCTGCGTCGCGAGGCGCTTCGATACGGCTCATGATCACAGGTTCGCACCCGGGGCCATCGGTGTGAACCCCGTCGACGGCACCCGGCGCAAGCCCCGGTGTGCTTGTCGTACGGCGCACAGTAGGCGTCATGCAGATCGAACACGGGTGGCTTTCCCGCCGCCGGAGCCGGGTGCTGATCGCCTCCGTCGCCGGGGCCGTCGTTCTCGGCGGGGTCCTGGTACTGCTGCCCTGGGACGGCGGCGACGCTCCCGCGCCCGCGCCGGGGCCCGCGGCGCTGGCTCGTGGCGCGGTCACCACGGGGGTTCCGGCCGCGCTCGGGGACCTGGCGGTGCTGATCGGCGACCGGGAGACCCACCTGCGGGCGCATCCGCTGGACGGGACGTCGTGGGCGGTGCTGGGCGCGGCGTACGTCGAGCAGGGCCGGCGTACGGCGGACGTCGCGAACTGGCCGAAGGCCGAGAAGGCGCTGCGCACCTCGCTGAAGGTCGGGGCGGAGCGCAATCCGCAGGCCCTGGAGGGGCTGGCGGCGCTGGCGGTGGCGCGGCGGGACTTCCCGGCGGCCAAGAAGTGGGGCGAGAGCGCGGTGAAGGCGGCGCCGAAGCGGTGGACGGCGCACGCGGTGCTGATCGACGCGTACACCGGGCTCGGTGACGACGAGGGCGTGGGGCGGGCCCTGGAGAAGATGATGGAGCTGCGGCCGGACGCGCCGGCCGTCGGGGCGCGGGCGGCGGCGGTCTACCGGGACCGGGGCTGGCGCGAGGACGCGCAGGCCCGGATCTCCGACGCGGCGGCGGCCGCCGGGGCGCCGGCCGAGCGGGCGGCGTACCTGGAGCAGGCCGGACGGCTGGCCTTCGAGCGCGGGGAGCGTGAGGAGGCGCTGCGGTTCTTCCAGGAGGCGCTGCGCACCGACCCCGACCAGCGGGCCGCGCAGGCCGGGCAGGGGCGGGTGCTGGCGGCGCTGGGCCGGACGACGGACGCGCTGTCCGCGTACCAGGCGGCGCTGGCCAAGCGGCCGAGCCCCCGGTACGCGCTGGAGCTGGGCGAGTTGTACGAGTCACTGGGGCTCGGGCAGGCCGCGCGGGTGCAGTACGACCTGCTGCGGGAGCGGGTGCGGGGCGCCGAGGCGGCCGGGGCCGACGAGCAGTTGCTGCTCGGGCGGTTCGAGGCGGACCACGGGGACGCGGCGTCGGCGGTGCGGCGGCTGCGGGCCGAGTGGGGGCGGCAGCCGGGGACCGCGGTGGCCGACGCGCTGGGCTGGGCGCTGCACCGCGGCGGTGCGCACGAGGAGGCGCTGGAGTTCGCGACGATCGCGACCGAGGGCGACAAGGGCGGCGGGGTGCGCAGCGCGCTGTACGTGTTCCACCGCGGTGTGATCGAGAAGGAGCTGGAGCGGTACGGGCCCGCGCGGCGGCACCTGCGGGAGGCGCTGATGATCAACCCGTACTTCTCCCCGCTGCGGGCGCCGGAGGCCGAGCGGGCGCTGGCGGAGCTGGGCGAGCCCTCGGTGGAGGACCCGCCCGGCTAGGCCGTCAGAGGTTGCCGCGCTTCTCCTGCTCGCGCTCGATCGCCTCGAACAGGGCCTTGAAGTTGCCCTTGCCGAAGCCCATCGAGCCGTGCCGTTCGATCAGCTCGAAGAAGACGGTCGGGCGGTCCTGGACCGGCTTGGTGAAGATCTGCAGCAGGTAGCCGTCCTCGTCGCGGTCGACGAGGATCTTCAGCTCGCGCAGGGTCTCCACGGGCACCCGGGTCTCGCCCGCCCACTCGCCGAGCGTGTCGTAGTACGAGTCGGGCGTGCTCAGGAACTGGACGCCGGCCGCCCTCATCGTGCGCACGGTCTGCACGATGTCGTTGGTGTTCAGCGCGATGTGCTGGACGCCGGCGCCGCCGTAGAACTCCAGGTACTCGTCGATCTGGGACTTCTTCTTGGCGACCGCGGGCTCGTTGATCGGGAACTTGACCTTGAGGGTGCCGTCGGCGACCACCTTGGACATCAGCGCGCTGTACTCGGTGGCGATGTCGTCGCCCACGAACTCCTTCATGTTCGTGAAGCCCATGACCTTGTTGTAGAAGCCGACCCACTCGTTCATGCGGCCGAGTTCGACGTTGCCGACGCAGTGGTCCACGGCCTGGAAGGTGCGCTGGGCGGGCGGCTCGACCATCGGCTCGGCGGCGGCGTAGCCGGGCAGGTAGGGGCCGTCGTAGCCGGTGCGCTCGACGAGGGTGTGGCGGGTCTCGCCGTAGGTGGCGATGGCGGCGAGGACGACGGTGCCGTGCTCGTCCTTGGCCTCGTACGGCTCGGCGATCGAGCGGGCGCCGTGTTCGACGGCGTAGGCGTGGGCGGCGCGCGCGTCCGGGACCTCGATGGCGAGGTCGACGACGCCGTCGCCGTGCTCGGCCACGTGCTGGGCGAGGAAGCGGCCCCACTCGGTGGCGGGCTTGATCACCGAGGTGAACACGAAGCGGGCGGAGCCGTTCTCCAGGACGTAGCTCGCGGTCTCGCGGCTGCCGTTCTCCGGTCCGGAGTAGGCGACCAGTTGCATGCCGAAGGCGGTGGAGTAGTAGTGCGCGGCCTGCTTGGCGTTGCCCACGGCGAAGACGACCGCGTCCATTCCCTTGACCGGGAAGGGATCGGCCTGCCGGGCGGTGTCGGGAGTGTGGTGTGTGGTCTGCGTCATAGCCGCAGCGTCTCCCGCGTCTGCAAGGTGCGCAATAGTTCGCGTATTCACTGGGCAATCTGACCAGTGATATGCCGGTGGGGGCGGGCGATCTGTACAGGATGACCAGCCGGGAGGGTGCGGGGATGGCGATCGATCGACTGGACGGGCGGATCATCGGGCTGCTGGCCGGGGAGCCGCGGATCGGGGTGCTGGAGATGTCGCGGCGCCTCGGCGTGGCGCGCGGCACGGTCCAGGCGCGGCTGGACCGGCTTCAGTCGAACGGAGTCATCCGCGGCTTCGGTCCCGAGGTGGACCCGGCGGCGCTCGGCTACCCGGTCACCGCGTTCGCCACGCTCCAGATCCGGCAGGGCCAAGGAGCCGACGTACGGGCGCACTTGGCGACCGTGCCGGAGGTGCTGGAGCTGCACACCACGACCGGCACCGGGGACATGCTGTGCCGGCTGGTGGCCCGCTCGAACGCCGATCTCCAGCGGGTGATCGACCTGGTTGTCGGTTTTGATGGCATCGTCCGGGCCTCCACGGCGATCGTCATGGAGAACCCCGTTCCGCTGCGGATCATCCCGCTGGTGGAGCAGGCGGCCGAGGACAGCGACAGACGCGACTGAGACCGGCTCCCCGGCCGGCCCGACCCGGAGGTGAGCGGCGGTGAACTTCTGGGAGTTCCTGGGCAGCCGCCACCAGCAGTTGCTCACCGACGCCTACCAGCACGCCAGCGCGGTCTTCCAGTGCATGGTGGTGGCGGCCCTGCTCGGCGTCCTGATCGGCGTCGTCACCTACCGCAGCGAGTGGGCGGGGAACCTGGCGACGCTGACCACGTCGACGATCCTGACCATCCCGTCGCTGGCCATGATCGGTCTGCTCATCCCGATCGTGGGGCTGGGCGTGCCGCCGACGGTGACCGCGCTGGTCCTGTACGGGCTGCTGCCGATCGTGCGCAACGCGATCGTCGGCCTGCGCGGGGTGGACCCGGCGCTGGTGGACGCCGCGACGGGCATCGGGATGTCGCGCGTGGCCCGGCTGGTGCGGGTGGAGCTGCCGCTGGCCTGGCCGCCGATCCTCACCGGTATCCGGGTCTCGACGCAGATGCTGATGGGCATCGCCGCGATCGCCGCCTACGCCTCCGGACCGGGGCTCGGCAACGAGATCTTCCGCGGGATCGCCTCCCTGGGCAGCAAGAACGCGCTCAACCAGGTCCTCGCGGGCACGCTCGGCATCATCGTCCTGGCGCTGCTGTTCGACGCCGCCTACGTCCTGCTCGGACGGCTGACCATTCCGAGGGGGATCCGTGCCTGAGACGAACGGGGTGAACGGGGTGAACGGGACGACCGGGGCGACGGAGGCGACCGGGAACGCCGGGGCGGCCGGTCGCGGTGCCGCCACCACCGGGGCGACCATCGAGCTGGAGTCCCTCACCAAGCGCTACCCCGGCAATCCGCAGCCGGCCGTCGAGAACGTGTCGATGGAGATCAAGGCCGGCGAGACGGTCATCCTCGTCGGTCCCTCGGGCTGCGGGAAGTCCACCACCCTGAAGATGATCAACCGGCTGATCGAGCCCAGCGGCGGACGCATCCGCATCAACGGCGAGGACGTCACCGACATCGACCCGGTGAAGCTGCGCCGCAAGGTCGGCTACGCGATCCAGTCCTCCGGCCTCTTCCCGCACATGACCGTCGCCCAGAACATCGCGCTGGTACCGAAGATGATCGGCTGGCCGAAGGCGCGGATCCGGGCGCGGGTGGAGGAGATGCTCGACCTGGTCGGGCTGGACGCCGGGGAGTTCCACGGCCGCTATCCGCGCCAGTTGTCCGGCGGCCAGCAGCAGCGGGTGGGCGTGGCGCGGGCGCTGGCGGCCGATCCACCGGTGCTGCTGATGGACGAGCCCTTCGGCGCGGTCGACCCGATCACCCGGGACCACCTCCAGGACGAGCTGATCCGGCTCCAGCACGAGCTGCACAAGACGATCGTCTTCGTCACCCACGACTTCGACGAGGCGATCAAGCTGGGCGACCGCATCGCCGTGCTGCGCGAACGCTCCCACATCGCCCAGTTCGACACCCCGGAGGCCATCCTCACCAACCCGGCGGACGACTTCGTCTCCGGCTTCGTGGGCGCCGGGGCGGCGCTGAAGCGGCTGAACCTGACCCGCGTACGGGACGTGGGGATCACCGACTACCCGACGGTGAACGTGGAGGACCCGCTCCAGCACATCTTCAACCAGCTCCGGGCGGCCGGCACCAACGAGATCCTGCTCCTCGACCGGCGCGGACGGCCCTACAAGTGGCTCAGGCGCGGTGACCTGATGCGGGCCAAGGGCTCGCTGGCGCGGGCCGGGACGCTGGTGCACGACACGGTGACCCGGGACGCGACGCTGCGGGACGCGCTGGAGGCGGTGCTCACGGACAACGCGGGGCGGGTCGCGGTCACCGGGCGGCGCGGCGAGTACGAGGGCGTCGTCGACGTGGAGACGCTGATGAACTCCGTGCACGAGATGCTGGAGGCCGACCGGCTCGACGCGATGGAGCACCAGCACGACCTGGAGGAGGCCCGGGCCGAGCAGACCCATGCCGAGCAGGAGGGCTTCGGAGGGAACGGGGCCAAGGCGTGAGCACCTCTTCTTCCGGCCCCTCCCGCGGCTCCCCCTTCGGCCGGCGGCCCGAGGGCGAGCACGAGGTCAGGGGGGTCGCCTACCGGGACGAGGGCGAGGCGGAGCACGAGCCGCACCCGCCGTCCCCCCGGGCGGCGAAACGGCGGGTCGGCTGGCGGAAGCTGACCTTCCTGCCCGTGGTCCTGGTCGCCGTACTGCTGGCGACCTGGCTGTGGTTCCGGCAGGCCGACCTGGACTCGCTGAGCCGGAACGCCCTGTCGGACGGCCAGGTCACCAAGGCGCTGTGGCAGCACGTCCAGCTCACCGTGATCTCCACCTTCTTCGTGCTGATCATCGCGATCCCGCTGGGCATCCTGCTCACCCGCGGCATGTTCCGGAAGGCCACACCGGTGGCGATGGCGTTCGCCAACATGGGCCAGGCGACCCCGGCCATCGGCCTGCTGGCGCTGCTGGTGATCTGGCTGGGCATCGGCCGCCGGGCCGCCCTGATCGGCATCATCATCTACGCCCTCCTGCCGGTGCTGTCCAACACCATCGCCGGCCTGAAGGCGAACGACCCGACCCTGCTGGAGGCGGCCCGCGGCATCGGCATGTCCCCCCTGGGCGTGCTCACGCGCGTGGAGCTGCCGCTGGCCGTGCCGCTGATCCTGGCGGGTGTGCGCACGGCCCTCGTGCTGAACGTCGGGACGGCGACGCTGGCGACCTTCGGCGGGGGCGGCGGCCTCGGCGTGCTGATCACCACCGGCATCACCAGCCAGCGGATGCCGGTGCTGGTGCTCGGCTCGGTCCTCACCGTGGCCCTCGCGCTGCTGGTGGACTGGCTGGCCTCGCTCGCGGAACTGCTGCTGCGCCCCCGCGGTCTGGAGGCGGGGTCATGAGACGGCGCAGATGCGTGCTGCTGGCCGCCTCGCTCCTGGTCGCGGCCGCGGGCTGCGGTCTGACCAGCGGCTCCCCCATGGTCGACGACGTCGAGCCCGGCACGATCGGACGGGGCCGGCCGCTGGAGGGCGCGGACCTCACCGTCACCTCCAAGGAGTTCACCGAGCAACTGATCCTCGGCGCGATCATGGGCATCGCCTTCCAGGCGGCGGGCGCGGAGGTGCTCGACCGCACCGGCATCCAGGGGTCCGTCGGCACCCGCGCGGCGGTCGAGAACGGCGACGCCGACGCCACGTACGAGTACACGGGCACCGCCTGGATCACGTACCTCGGCAACACCAGGCCGATTCCCGACCCGCGGCAGCAGTGGGAGGCGGTACGCGACGCCGACCGGGAGAACGACATCACGTGGCTGCCGCCGGCACCGCTGAACAACACCTACGCGCTGGCGATGAACCAGGCCAACTACGAGAAGTACGGCACGAAGACGCTGTCGGAGGTCGCCGAGCTGTCGAAGTCCGATCCCGGCGCCGTGACGCTGTGTGTGGAGGGCGAGTTCGCCAACCGCGCGGACGGGCTGCCGGGGCTGGAGCGGGCGTACGGGATGGACATCCCGGCCCGGAACATCACGCAGATGGACACCGGCATCATCTACACCCAGACCGCGCAGGGCGCCTGCACCTACGGCGAGGTGTTCACCACCGACGGGCGGATCAAGTCGATGAACCTGGTGGTGATGGAGGACGACAAGCAGTTCTTCCCGAACTACAACGCGGCGCCCATGATCCGGACCGCGACCCTGAAGGAGTGGCCGGCCATCGCCTCGGTCCTCGCGCCGGTCACGAAGGCGCTGACCAACGACGTCGCGCGGACCCTGAACGCGAAGGTCGACGTGGACGGCGAGGACCCGCACCAGGTGGCGCTGGACTGGATGAAGGAGAGGGGCTTCGTGAAGGAGGGCTGAACGGGTCCGGCGGGCGGGGCACTCAGCAGGCGGGGACCTCGCCCCGGCCCGTCTCCAGGGCCTCGAGCGAGTCGACCGCGCCCTTCAGGGTGGTGACCGGGATCAGCCGGAGCCCCTTCGGCAGCTCCGCCCGCGCGTCCGAGCACTCCGCCTTCGGCACCAGGAAGACGGTGGCCCCGTCCCGCCGGGCGGCCTGCGTCTTCAACGGCACACCGCCGACGGCGCCGACCTCGCCGCCGGAGCTGATCGTGCCGGTGCCGGCGATGACCCGGCCGCCGGTGAGGTCGCCGGCGCCCAGCTTGTCGACGATGCCGAGGGAGAAGAGGAGTCCGGCGCTGGGGCCGCCGACGTCCTCCAGGCGCAGTTCGACGCCGACGTCCGCCTCGTCGAGTCCCAGGTAGTCCAGCGCGGCCGTGGTCGCCGCGTCCTGGGACTCCTTCATCTGCTCCTCGTTGAACTCCTCGATCTCCTTGACGCCGTCGCCGCTCGGGTAGACGGCGTCGCGCGGCATGACCGCCCGGTCGGTGTCGAACCAGCCGCCGAGCACGTCACCGAGGTTCACGCTCGCCTCGGGTCCGGTCGCCTCGATCGTCGTCATCCGCAACTGCCCGCTCGTCCCGTGCGTCGGCGCCCCCTCGATCGTGATCACCGGGGCGCCCTGGTTCTTCCCCAGCACATCGGCCGTCAGCCCCGGCTGCGCCACGGAGAACGGCAGCGGCGCGAACACGGCGGTGGCGATCAGCGCGACGACGGGCAGAGCACAGAGGGCGAGCACCCGGGGGCGCGTGAGACGAGAGAGCACGGGGTCAATCTAACCCGCCCCGGGCCGCGGGCAGTCGTGTCTCCCCCGGCGCCCGCACGGCACCCGGGAGGTCCCCCGGGGCGGCACGGCCGGGCGACGGGTCTCCCACCGGCCCACGGAGCGGTCAGGGCACCACGCTGGCCCACGGACCGGAGGGTTCCCACGCCGGCCCCCGACCGGAAAGGGCCCACGCCGGCCCACGAACCCGAGGGGGCCCCACGCCGATCCACGGACCGGAGGGTTCCCACGCCGGCCCCCGACCGGAGAGGGCCCACGCCGGCCCACCGACCCGAGCCAGCCCACCGACCCGAGGACTCTCACGCCGGCCCACCGACCCGAGGGGTCAGCGCAACGCCTCCGCCACCTCCCGCGCCGCCTCCATCACGCGCGCCCCCACCCGCTCCGGCACCACGTCGGCCAGCATCACCACGCCGACACTGCCCTCCACCCCGGTCACCCCGAGCAGCGGCGCGGCCGCCCCGCAGGCGCCGGCCTCCAGTTCGCCGTGGGTGAGGGTGTACCCGGGCTCCTCCAGGTCGCCGGCGGGCTGCGGCTGCGGCTGCTGCCGCGCGGAGAGGATCGCCTTGCCGGCGGCCCCGCGCTCCAGCGGATGCCGGAACCCCGCCCGGTAGGCCACGTGGTAGTCCGTCCAGGTCGGCTCGACGACGGCCACCGCCAGCGCCTCCGCCCCGTCCACCAGCGTCAGATGGGCCGTCGCCCCGATGTCCTCGGCCAGCGCGCGCAGCGCCGGCATCGCCGCCTCGCGCACCAGCGGATGCACCTGGCGGCCCAGCCCCAGCACCCCGAGTCCGACCCGGGCGCGTCCGCCCAGGTCACGGCGTACGAGTGCGTGCTGCTCCAGCGTGGCGAGCAACCGGTAGACGACGGTCCGGTTCACGCCCAGTTTGTGGGATAGCTCGGTGACGGTCAGCCCGTGGTCCGTATCGGCCAGCAGTTTGAGGACCCGCAGTCCCCGGTCGAGCGTCTGAGAGGTCTCCGCGGTCACGACGCCCACTCCTTAGTGGTGAGGTCGGCGGCCCTCCTCGCGGGGATGCGTCACCGAGTCCCGTCAGTGACGCGCTTCAGAGGCCGCCGATCGGCTGACGGCCCGGCCTTGTGCCCGGGCCCAGTCGCTTCACGGCTGCGCTCCGCGGCGGCGCTGCCACGGGGCGTGTGCGTAGCGGGACAGTAGCGAGCCGGTTCGCTCAGCGGAAGGCTCCGTCCAGAATCCGGGCGGTGGCCGGTGTGGACTACCTGTGTTTGTCCGCATACGTACGGCACGGGCGACCGACGCCCACGCCCCGCCCGTCACTTCATGCGGGTGGCCCACTCCTGCACCTTGGCGATGCGCTGCCGCAGTTGCCCGGCGGTGGCCTCGGCGCTGGGCGGGCCGCCGCACACGCGGCGCAGTTCGGTGTGGATCACACCGTGCGGCTTGCCGCTCTGGTGGACGTAGGCGCCGACCATGGTGTTGAGCTGCTTGCGCAGCTCCATCAGCTCCTTGTGGGAGACGACGGGGCGCCGCTCGGCGGGCAGTTCGAGCAGGTCGGCCTCGTCGTCGGGCTTCTTGCGGCTGTGCGCGATCTGCCGGGCCTGCCGCTTCTGGAGCAGCATCTGCACCTGGTCGGGCTCCAGCAGCCCCGGGATGCCGAGGTAGTCTCGCTCCTCCTCGCTCCCCGGGTGGGCCTGCATGCCGAACTCGGCGCCGTTGTACATGACCCGGTCGAAGGTGGCCTCGGACTCCAGTGCCTCGAAGGAGAACTGCTCCTGCTCGCCGGTGTCCTCGTCCTGCTCCCGGTTGGCCTCGTCCATCTCCTTCTCGGACTCGGCGTAGGGGTCCTCCTCGCCCTCCTTCTTGGGCTTGTCGAGGACGTGGTCGCGCTCGCGCTCCATCTCGTTGGCGAAGGTGAGCAGGTCGGGGACGGTCGGCAGGAAGACGGACGCGGTCTCGCCGCGCCGGCGGGAGCGTACGAAGCGGCCGACGGCCTGGGCGAAGAAGAGCGGGGTGGAGATGGTGGTGGCGTACACGCCGACCGCGAGGCGGGGGACGTCGACGCCCTCGGACACCATGCGGACGGCGACCATCCACCGGTCGGTGTTGGCACTGAAGGTGTCGATGTTCGCGGACGCGCCGGTGTCGTCGGACAGGACGACGGTGGCCTTGCTGCCGGTGATCTCGCGGATCAGCTTGGCGTAGGCGCGGGCGGAGTCCTGGTCGGCGGCGATGACGAGGGCGCCGGCGTCCGGGATGGCCTTGCGGACCTCGGTGAGCCGCTGGTCGGCGGCGCGCAGCACGGCGGGCATCCACTCGCCGCGCGGATCGAGGGCGGTGCGCCAGGCCTGGCTGACGGCGTCCTTGGTCATGGGCTCGCCCAGCCGCGCGGCGATCTCGTCGCCGGCCTTGGTGCGCCAGCGCATGTTGCCGCTGTAGCTCATGAAGATGACCGGGCGCACGACGCCGTCGGCGAGCGCGGAGCCGTACCCGTAGGTGTAGTCGGCGGCGGAGCGCCGGATGCCGTCGTTGCCCTCCTCGTACGTCACGAAGGGGATCGGGTTGGTGTCCGACCGGAAGGGCGTACCGGTCAGCGCGAGCCGCCGGGTGGCCGGCTCGAACGCCTCCAGGCAGGCCTCGCCCCAGGACTTGGAGTCACCGGCGTGGTGGATCTCGTCGAGGATGACGAGGGTCTTGCGCTGCTCGACGCGGTTGCGGTGCAGCATGGGGCGGACGCCGACGCCCGCGTAGGTGATGGCGATGCCCTGGTAGTCGCGGCTGAGCGGCCCGGCGCTGTACTCGGGGTCCAGCCTGATGCCTATCCGCGCGGCCGCCTCCGCCCACTGCTTCTTCAGGTGCTCGGTCGGCGCGACCACGGTCACCTGCTGCACGACGTGGTGGTGCAGGAGCCAGGACGCGAGCGTCAGGGCGAAGGTGGTCTTGCCGGCGCCGGGTGTGGCGACCGCCAGGAAGTCCCGGGGCTGCTCCTGGAGGTACTTCTCCATCGCCCCTTCCTGCCAGGCTCGCAGCTTGCTGGCGGTGCCCCACGGGGCACGGCCGGGGAAGGCCGGGGACAGGTGGTGCGAGGTGCTGGAGCTGGCGGTGGTAGTCACGGTCTCCGAAGGGGTAGAGCGGTCGGCCACGTATGACAACCGGGCCACCCTACCGGCGCCCGGACCCGATCGACGCGCGCACCGGGGCGGGTCACCCCCGGGTGGGACGGACGTCACAGCCTTCGCCGCCGGCCCGTGATCCGCACGGCCGGACCACGGCTCACCACACCCGCACCCGCACCCGCGTCGCGACCCACGCCCCCGCCAGTGCCACCCCGCCATCGGCAGGAACACCGCCGCGAAGGCCGCCGGGTGGGAGCCGGTCGCCTCCGTGGCCGCGTGACTGACCGTGCCGCCGCCGAGGGCGGCGAAGGCCGCCCACGAACGGCCCGGGACCCCGGCAGCCCGTGCGGACGATCTTGACGCCCTACACCCGTGTCCCGTAGGACCGTTGCTCCACGGGAGGGGCGAAGGCCCCGGGGGAGGGAAGTCATGGCGCGGATGTCCACACGCCACCGAGCGGTCCTGGCCTGGAGCGGGGCGGGAGTGGTCACGCTTGCCGTGATCGCGACGACCCCCTTCTTACTCCAGTGGGCGGCTCCAACGGGCAGGGACTGGGACGAACTGAGCAAGATCAGCCAGACGTACGGCGCCCTTTCGGTCTTCTTCTCCGCGGCCTGGGGGTGGCCGCGTCGCTCACCTATCAGGCGCGTCAGACCAAGACGCAGAACGAGGAGGCGCAGCGCGCCGCTCACCGCGAGCTCATCCTGGTGTCCCTCGACGACCGGGACCTGGCCGTGTGCTGGGATCCGCTGCCGGCCGACATCTCACTCCGGGGCAGGAAGCAGATCGCCTTCGTCAACCTCATCGTCAGTAGCTGGTGGGTGGACTACCGGCTGAAGCGCACGAACGACGACGCGGTGCGGGTGACCGCCGAGGGGCACTTCCGCGGCGAGGCGGCCCGTCGGCACTGGGACGTTTCCGGGGCGAACTGGCTCGCGTACTGCGAAGCACTGGGAGAACGCCGAGCCGTTCGGTTCGTCACTTTGATGAACGAGGCGTACGTGCGCGCGGTCGCGGACGGCCCACCGGTCCCGACGGCTTCCTACTTCGCTCCCGACAACGCCCCCCGGACGTGACCGGCGCCCGCTGCGCGCCCGTCACGCGTACAGCCCACCGCCCGCCCGGTCCTCGAAGGCCTCCGGCCGGTACCGCCGGCCGTCGTCCGTCGGGCTCGTGCGGGCGGAGCGGTCGCAGGCGACGGGGTCCACCGCGTCCAGGGTGCGGGCCATGGTGTCGGCCAGTTGCTCGTAGGCCCGGGACAGATCGTGCTCCGCGTCGAGGGACTTCTCCCGGTGGATGAGCCACAGGGTGAACGCGAGCGTGGAGAGGTCGGCGTTGAGCGGGCGCAGCACCGCCTCGGCCTCGCTCCGGCACAGGACCGCGCCCGTGGCGCCGTCGACGACCAGGCTGGTGTCCTCCAGGAGGTACCCGAGGCGTATCAGGCGGTCCGCGCCGGCGGGGAGCGGCCCGGCGCGCGGGTCGTCCGCCCAGAACTCCTCCAGCGTGGGCAGCGGCACGTCCGTGTCCAGGGAGAACCACAGGCCGTCCTCCGGCAGGCCCACCTCCCGCAGGAAGCGGCGGGTCGGCCCGTGCGTGAGCGCGGCCGGGAAGTCGACCTCCTCGAAGCGGACGATCCCGCCCGCGCCGAACGCGTCGTCCAGGAGGCGGGGAGGCAGGTCCAGGGCCAGGCCGGAGCGCTTGCCCGGGCCCGCCACCAGGGCCAGCGGGCGGATCAGGGCCGCCATCCGCCACAGCGGAGCCGGTTCGCCGCCCGCCGCGCCCTCCTCGAAGACCGCGAGCAACCGCCGGGACGCCTCCGCCACGGCCTGCGGCCCGCACCGGTCCGCACAGGAGGCGAACCGTCCTCGCAGACCGGCCAGTTCGTCCACGGCGGTGGCGAAGCCGACCAGTGCTCGCAGCGAGGGCGCCAGGGGGTCGCGGTCCCTCAGGTCCGGGCGGTCGTGGAGGGAGTACGTGGCAGGAACGTCGCCCGGCACACCGTCCAGCAGGATCCAGTCGGCCGCCGTGCCGTCGTGCCCCAGGAGCTCACCTGTCACCAGGTGGTCGCGCAGCTCCGCCGGCAGCCGGCCGTCGGGGTCGCCCATCGCGTCCGCCACGGTCACCAGGCCGTCGCGTTCCAGCGGCGCGCAGGTCAGCAAGCCGCTCGCGCCGGGCAGTCCGGGCCCGGTCAGCCAGCGGCGCGACGGCCCGTGCGTGACGTGCGGACTCAGCCGTGCCTCGGTCAGTGTGATCATCGCTCCCCCGTGCGTGCCGTGCCGTCCCACTGCCCACGACACTACGGCCCACCTCTGACAACGCCCGCCCGCCGGCGGGTTCAGGGGTTCAGGCGGTGACCACCGCGGCCTGCGGGCGGATCGGGAGCCGGTTCACCGGGCGTCCCGTGGCCGCGCGCACGGCGGAGGCGACGGCCGCCGGGGAGGCCACCACCGGGGCCGCGCTGACCGCCTTCGCGCCGAAGGGGGCGACCACGTCGCGTTCCTCGACGAGCTTCACGATCCGGATGTCCGGGGCGTCGAGCGCGGTCGGCAGGGCGTAGCCGGTCAGGTCGGGATGGCGGATCAGGCCGCGCGGGGTACGCAGGTTCTCCGTCAGCGCGATGCCGACGCCCTGGGTCACGCCCGCCTCGATCCGGGCGGTGAGCTGGGCCGGGTTCAGCACCCGGCCCACATCCTGCGCGACGGCCAGTTCCACGACCCGTACCGAACCGATCTCGATGTCGACGTCCACCACCGCGCGGATCGCGCAGAAGGCCATGCCGACGAAGGCGTCGCCCTGGCCGGCCTCGTCCAGCGGCTCGGTGGGGTGCGGGCGGCACTGGGCGGTGGCCCACAGCTCCTTGCCGGCCAGCGCTTCGGCGACCGTGGTCGACAGCACGCCGTCGTACGAGGTGATCTTGCCGTCGGCGATCTGGAGCAGCTCGGTCGACATCCCGAACTGGTGCGCCAGGGGCTGGAGGAGCTGGGTGCGGACCATCTTGGCCGCCCGCTCCACCGCGCCGCCCGACACCCACGTGTGGCGGCCCCGGCAGCCCGCGCCGGCCGGCGGCTGGTCGGTGTCGACCGGCGCCACCTGTACGTCGTCGACGCCGAGCGTGTCCTGGACGATCTGCCGGGCCAGGGTGGTGAAGCCCTGCCCGGTCTCGACGGCCGCGCACAGCACCGTCGCCACGCCGCCCTGGACCTTCACGGTGGCCGTGGAGACCTCGTCGGCACCCTCGGCGCCCAGCATGTGCACCATGCCGACGCCGTAGCCCACGCCCCGGCGCACCGCGCCCGGTTCGCCCGCGCCCTCGGGGCCGCCGGGCAGCAGCCACTCGTCCTCGGGCGTGTCCTTGGGCAGGGCGGGGAGGGGGAAGTCCCGGACCGCCTGGAGGAGTTCGGCGACCGGGGCCGGGCAGGTGACCGTCTGGCCGGTGGGGAGCACGTCGCCGGTGGCCAGCACGTTGCGCAGCCGCACCTCGGCCGGATCCAGGCCGAGCTTCTTGGCAACCTTGTCCATCTGCGCCTCGTACGCGGCGCACACCTGCATGGCGCCCTCGCCGCGTACATGGCCGGAGGGCGGGTTGTTGGTGCGCACGGCCCAGCCCTCGATGAAGGCGTTGGGGACGACGTACGGGCCGCAGGCGAACGCCACGGCGGCGGCCAGGGCGTCGGAGGAGGTGTCGGCGTAGGCGCCGGCGTCGAGCAGGATCTGTGCCTCGACCTTCACCACCCGGCCCTCGGCGTCCGCGTGGTGGCGGTAGCGCAGGAGGGTGGGGTGCCGGTGGACGTGGCCGAGGAAGGACTCCTCGCGCGTGGCGGTCAGTTTGACGGGGCAGCCGGTCTTCAGCGCCAGCAGGCCCAGCGGGAGCTGGAAGCCCTGGTCCTCGCGGTCGGCGGTGGCGCCGGGCACCCCGGTGACGACGATCTTCACCTGTTCGGGTGTCAGGCCGTAGCAGGACGCGGCCGTGTCACGGTCGGCGTGCGGGTCGGTGGAGGCCAGGTACAGCTCCACGCCGCCGTCCGGGCGCGGTACGGCCAGGCCCGCCTCGGCTCCTATCGGCGCCGGGTCCTGGCGCCCGATGCGGTACAGGCCCTCGACGACGACCTCGCCGGCCGCCTCCGGGTCGCCGTGCCGCAGCGGGATGTGCCGGATCAGGTTGCCGTCGGGGTGCAGCGGCTCGGCCTCGAAGGCCTGCTCCGGGTCGGTGACCGGGTCGAGCACCTCGTACTCGACGATGACGGCGGCGGCGGCCATCCGCGCGGTGTCGGGGTGGTCGGCGGCGACGGCCGCGATGGGCTCGCCGTGGTGGCGCACGACCTCGGAGGCGAACACCGGGCGGTCGGCCCGGCCGCCGCGTCCGTGCAGCGGGGCGCCGGGCACGTCCTCGTGCGTGACGACCGCCCGTACGCCGGGCATCTCGCGCGCGTGGGTGGTGTCGATGGACACGATGCGCGCGTGCGGGTGCGGCGAGCGCAGGACGGCCGCCCACAGCAGGCCCTCGGCCCACAGGTCCGCGGCGTACGGGAAGGTGCCCTCGGTCTTGGCGCGGGCGTCCGCGGTCCGCAGGGACGCGCCCAGGCCGTGCGGGATCGGCTCGGGGGCGGGGGCCGCCTCGGTGGTTCCCGCGGCCTCCGCAGTCGCGGCGTCGTTGCTCACGCGTGGCCTCCGTCCTGGCCGTGGGGCTGGTCGCCGTAGGGCTGGTCGCCGTACGGCTGGTCGTGCGGTCCCGGTGCGTCCGGTGTACCGGGCGGTCCCTGGGAGTCGCGGGGCTCGTGGGAGTCGAACGCCGACGGGTTGACGCCGCCCGCGCCCGGACCCGCCTGGTGCGGGATACGGGGCTCGTCGGCGTCCGTCCCGGCCGCGTCGGCGGCGGCGTGCGCCTCGCGCTCGGCGACGACCTCCTGGACCGCCTCCAGGACGCCCCGGTAGCCGGAGCAGCGGCACAGATTGCCGCACAGGGCCTGCCGGGCCTCCAGTTCGGTCGGCGCCGGGTTGCCCTCCAGGAGGTTGTGCACGGTCATCGCCATGCCGGGAACGCAGAAGCCGCACTGCACCGCGCCGCACCGGGCGAGCGCCCGCTGCACGTCCGAGGGCCGCCCGTCGGCGGCCAGGCCCTCGACCGTACGCACCTCGCTGCCGGCGGCGGTCACGGACGGGACCAGGCAGGAGGCGACGAGGCGGCCGTCGACCTGCACGTTGCAGGCGCCGCACTCGCCCTGCGAGCAGCCGTCCTTGGCGCCCGCGAGGCCGAGCCGCTCACGCAGCACGTACAGCAGCGACTCGCCGATCCAGGCGTCGGTGACGGGTCGGTCGGCGCCGTTGACGCGCAGCACGTACGAGGCGAGGGGGTGCTCCTCGTGCGGACCGGCGGGGGCGCGTTCCCCAGGGGCTGCCGGGTCGGTCTGGGCGGCGGCAGCCGGGCCGTTCTCGGTGCGGGGTTCGGCGCGGGGTTCGGTGCGAGGTTCCGTGCGGGGGTCCGCCTCCGGGTCCCCCTCGCGGCCCTGCCCTGGCTCCGGTCCCTGCCCTGGCTCCGGTCCCTGCCCCGGGTCCGGCTCCCGCCCGGGCTCCCGCTCCTCGTGCCCGGACTCCCGCGCGGCGGCCGGTGCCGGGCCCGTCGCGGGCTCCTCGGCGGCCTTGGGGGCGGATTCCGCGTGCGCGACGTCGTCGTCCTCGCCGGTGCCCGCGGGCGGCTCCGCGGGCCCCTCAGGGGCCTCCTCGGCCCCCTGGGGCTCGTCGGTCACCGTCTCGTCGGCCGAAGGCGCCGGGGACCCGGCCTCCTCGGCGGGTTCCGGGGGCGCTGCCGCGTACGGACCGGCGGCCGGTTCGGGTGCCCCGGGTGCGGACGGGTCCTGGGCCGGCCGTTCCCGTTCGGCGTCCGCGGCCTCCGCCGTGCGGTCGCCCCACGGCTGTCCGGCCGGCTGGGTCGCCCAGGGTGCCGGCGCGCCGCCGGGCAGCGTGGCCGGCGCGGTGCCGCCCCACTGCTCGGCCAGGGAGGACTGGGTGAACTCGCCCGACTCGTCCGGCAGGTCGCCGTCGGCGACCGGGATGGACCACTGGCCGGTCACGTCCTGACCGGTCACGTCCTGACCGGACGCGGCATCGGCAGCGGCCCCGGCATCGGCATCCGCGTCGGAGAAGCCCCACTGGCCGGTTACCCCGGGCCGGTAGGCGAACCGGTCGCCCTGTCCGGCGTGCGTGTCGTACGGCGCGTTCGTGTCGTACGGCGCACTCGAGTCGTACGGCGCGCTCCCGCCGTACGGGTCCTGCTGCGGGTACTCGGCGTACTCCTGGTGGGCGGGCGGCTCCTGCCCCGCGTCCGGGACCTGCCACTGCGTGCCGTCCACGGGTGCGGACGGCATCGCCCAGGTGCCGGTGGCCGCCGGGTCGCTGCCGGCGGTGGTGGCGGGCGTGACCGTGATCTGCGGCGGCACATAACCGTGCCCGGGCGCGGCGAGCGGGCTGTCGGCGGAGGCCAGGAGGGCGTCCACGCCGCCCTCGGGGAGCTTCACGAAGGCGGTGGCGCCGTCGTCGTAGTCGCCCTGGGGCAGCGGGTCCCAGCGGCCGCCGCTCGGGGGCGTGCCCTCTCCGTGCTGGTCGCCGTGGTCGCCGTACGGATCGCCGTACTGGTCGCCGTACTGGTCGTCGGTCACGACAGCGCCCTCCCCAGTGCTCGTCGGGCCAGCGCGGCGACGGTGCGCCGCAGGTGCAGTACGGCCGGCGGGAGCTGCGGAACGGAGCCGTCCTCGGCCGGGGCCGCGTCGGGGATGCAGGCGGCGGCGACGTACTCGCCGAAGGCGCTCAGCGCCTCCGGGACGATCGCGCGGCCGTTGTCCCAGTCGATGAGTGAGGCCACCCACTGCTCGGCCTCCAGGGGGCGCAGCGGCATCGGCGCGATGGCGCCGACGGCGCACCGCACCCCGCGCCGGGCGGGGTCGAGGACCAGCGCCACGGAGGCCATCGCGCGGCCCGGGCCGGTCCGGCCGGTCGCCTTCAGGAAGACCTGCGGCGCGTGCAGCAGCGGCACGCGCACGTAGCCGATGAGTTCGCCCGCGCGGAGCATCTCCATGCCGGCCAGCAGGTGCGAGACCGGCATCTCCCGGCGGGCCCCGTCCGGGCCCGCGATGATCAGTGTCGACTCCAGGGCGGCCAGCACCGGCAGCGCGTCGCCGGTGGGGGCGGCCGAGGCGATGTTGCCGCCCAGGGTGCCCGCGTTGCGGATCTGCGGCGGTCCGGCGGCGCGCGCGGCGGCGGCGAGCGCCGGGATGAGCGCGGCGAAGTCGGGGCGGCCCATGCGGGCGTGGGTGAGTCCCGCGCCGAGCAGCGCGTGGCCGTCCTGGTACTGCCAGCCGCGGATCTCGCTGATCCGGCCGAGGCCCACCAGTGCGGCGGGCCTGAGCTGGCCGGAGTTGACCGCGGTCATCAGGTCGGTGCCGCCCGCGACCGGAACGGCGGCGGGCATGGCGGCCAGTGCCGCCACGGCCTCGTCCAGTGTCGTGGGCAGCGTGACGGCCTGCGCCGCCTGCGGTGCGTGCGTGGTCAAACCGACTGCCCCTTCCCGCTGTCCCACCTGGTCCCGCCCATGTGGCCGTACGGTACGACCTGACAGGGCGGACGTGGCAACTCTGGCACATCTTCGCAGGGGCCGAACGCGGGGGTCCGCTAGGAGGCATTCGCCCACCTAGTCGGCGGCATGGTCCGTTTTCCGACGGGATTTCCGGTGATCCGCCGACAATCGGAGGTACGTACGATGAGCCGGAGTCACCACTCTTCGGCGGCGTTTCGGGGCTTTCTCCTTACTTGTCCGGCGGCGGTCCGTCGATCGGCCGGCCGAGCACACCGGGCCGCCGCTGCCACGGCAGCGGGCCGCCGGGCGGCCGGTAGGCGACCCCCAGGGCGTCAAGTCGCCCGTAGTGGACGGCCATCCGGCGTTCGAAGCCGGCGAAGTCCCGGTCGGCCGGGGCGGGCAGGGCGCTCCAGGCGACCTCGGCGAACGCGGCGAGCCTCGGGAAGGTCTGGTAGTCCACCCGCGCCTGGTTCTCCATCACCTCGGTCCACACGTTCGCCTGGGTGCCGAGCACATGTCCGGACTCGTCCGCGGTCAGCTCCGCCGGAACCGGCTCGAACCGGTAGACGTCCTCCAGGGTGCGCACGAAGCCGATCGGCACGGGTTCGTCCTCGCCGGCGTGCTGCCGGTGGTCGAGGTACACCTGCTGCTCGGGACACATGACGACGTCGTGGCCCGCGCGCGCGGCGGCGACCCCGCCCGCGTACCCGCGCCAGGAGGCGACGGCCGCGCCCTTGGCCAGCCCGCCCTCCAGGATCTCGTCCCAGCCGATGAGCCGGCGCCCGCGTTCGGCGAGCCAGGTGTCGAAGTGCTGGACGAACCAGGCCTGGAGTTCGTCCTCGTCGGCGAGGGCGAGTTCCTCGATGCGTGCCTGCGCGGTGGCCGAGCGCCGCCACTGGTCCTTGGGGCATTCGTCGCCGCCGATGTGGATGAACTCCGAGGGGAAAAGCGCCAGGAGTTCCTCGAACACGCCCTCGTAGAAACGCAGGGTGGCCTCGGTGGGGGCGAGTACGTTCGGGGAGACCCCCCAGGTGTCCCAGACGGACAGGGCGGTGGTGTCGACGACGTCCGTGTTGCCGAGTTCCGGATACGCGGCGATCGCGGCCTGCGAGTGTCCGGGTACGTCGATTTCGGGGACGACGGTGATGTTCCGTTCGGCCGCGTAGGCGACGATCTCCCGGATGTCGTCCTGGGTGTAGTAACCGCCGTGGGGTTTTTCCTCCCACAGCGGTGAGGCCCGGTGGCCGTATTTGGTGCGCGCCCGCCAGGACCCGGTCTCGGTGAGCTTCGGGTGCCGTTTGATCTCGACGCGCCACCCCTGGTCGTCGGTCAGGTGGAAGTGCAGGACGTTGAGTTTGTGGGCGGCCATCAGGTCCAGGTAGCGCAGGACGCCGTCCTTGGGCATGAAGTGCCGGGCGACGTCCAGCATGAGGCCCCGCCAGGGGAAGCGGGGCGCGTCCTCGATCCGGACCGGGGGCAGCCGCCACCGGCCGCCGGGCAGCGGGGCACGCCGGAAGGCGTCCGGGCCGAGCAGTTGCCGCAGCGTCTGAGCGCCCCAGAAGAGGCCGGCCGGCCCGCCTCCCGTCAGGTGGACGCCCGTCGGTTCGACGACGAGGCGGTAGCCCTCGGTGCTCAGCCCGCCGTCGAGGGACAGGCGGACGGTGTCGCCCTCCACCGCGCCGTCCCGCGTCCCGGGCGCGAGCGGCAGGCCGGTCGCGGCGCCCAGCGTGGCGCGCAGCCAGCGCTCGGTGCGCTCGGTGCCGGCGCCCGCCGCCACCCTGGTGTCCGGGCCGAGCTCGAAGAAATCTCCCTCGTGGGCGGTCATTCGCCGTGGCTGGGGAATCACGTCGGTCACGAAGCTCCTATAGATCGTCAAGCGGCTTGGGCGAGTTGTTCAGTGGTGATCTGAGGACGGGGCAGGTGACGGTAGACCTCGCGAGCGACGAACCGTTTCAGGCAGCGGACGATGTCCTTCTTCGTCATGCCTTCGGTGGTGCGTCTGGCGACGTAGTCGCGGGTGCGTTGGTCGTAGCGCATACGGACCAGCACGATGGTGTGGAGAGCCCGGTTGGCCTGCCGGTCGCCTCCGCGGTTGAGCCGGTGCCGGTGTGTCCGGCCCGATGATGCCGGGATTGGAGAGGCTGCGCATAGGTGCGCGAAGGAGGCTTCCGAGCGGAGGCGGTCGGGGTTGTCGCCCGCGGTGGTCAGCAACTGGCCCGCAGTCTCGGGGCCGACGCCAGGCAGGGCGACCAGCCGGGGTGCGGCCCGGGTGACCAGCGGGCCCAAATCGGCGTCGGCGTCGGCGATCTCCTCGCAGAGCCGCTGGTAGCGGCGGGCGAGCCTGCGCAGTGTGACCCTGGCCGCGTGCTCCGGATCGGAGAGGTCACCGACGGGACGGGACCGGGCGAGAGTGCCGATCAGCTCGCTGGTGGTCAGAGCCCGCAGCTTCTCCCGGACCGCCGCGGGTGCCGTCACGATGAGATTGCGGATCTGATTGATGGTCTGGGTGCGGGCCTTGACCGCCGAGCTGCGGGCCACGCGCAGGGTACGGATGGCCTCCACGATCCCGTTGCGGGTCTTCGGCGTGCCCGAGGCCCGGCCGGACAGCACGGCGGTCGCAGCGGCGTAGGCGTCGACCGGGTCGGACTTGCCGTTGTCCCGACGGACCTTGCGGTCAGGGCGGTCGACCTCCACGACGGTGATGCCGTTGGCGGTCAGGAAACGGGCGATCTCGGCGCCGTAGGCGCCCGTGCCCTCCAGGCCCACCGCCAGCAGTTCGCCATGCGGGCGCAGCCAGTCCAGCAACTGCTGGTAGCCGTCCGGGGTGGTGGGAAACGCCTCGGTGGCCAGGTGCCGGCCGACCGTGTCGATCACTGCGGCCTGGTGGACGTCGGTGTGGGTATCGATGCCGCCGATGACCGCTATCTCGTCTGCTGCCATGCTGGAGCCTGGTGTCCTTCCGTACGACGCGTACACGAGGGCACGTGCCGGTCGGGCAGACGGACAAGACAGTGATGGGACCTTTGGCCGGGCTCCTATGAAGTCACAGATGCCTGACCGGCCACGCGCGCTGTGGTCCCGCCCGGACGGCCGACAAATCGAGAGAAGGACAGCCGTAGCGCCAGTCAGTCCTTGAGTCAGACCCCCGGGCGGAGCCACAGCAATCATCACTGTCAGTCCTTCACCGCTCCGCCGAGGCCGGAGACGAGTCGTCGTTGCACGAGTACGAAGAAGACCAGCACCGGAATCGTCATCACCGTGGAGGCGGCCATCACTCCGCCCCAGTCGGGATCGTCCGGCTTGTAGAAGACCAGCAGCGCCATCGGGAGCGTCGACTGGGAGGTGTCGCTGATGATGAACGACTTGGCGAACAGGAAGTCGTTCCAGGTCGAGATGAAGGAGAAGACGCTGGTGGCCACCAGCCCCGGGAAGACCAGCGGGAAAAGGATCTGCCACAGGAATCGCGCCCGGCTCGCCCCGTCCATGTAGGCGGCCTCCTCCAGGGCCTCCGGCACGGCTTTCACGAACCCCCGCAGCATCCAGATGGCGAACGGCAGCGAGAAGGCGATGTGGGGCAGGATCAGCGAACCCAGCGTGTTCAGTTGGCCGAAGTCCCGCATGAGGAAGAACAGCGGGATGGTGAGCGCCTCCACGGGCACCATCTGGGCCACCAGGAACATGATCAGCAGGGTGGTCCGGAAACGGAACCGGAAACGCGTCACCGCGGTCGCCGCGAGGAACGCGATGAGCGCCGAGGCGATCACGACGGTGCCCGCCACGAGCAGACTGTTGAGAAAGTAGCGACCGAATTCCTGCTGCCCGAACACCCGCCGGAAGGAGTCGAGCGACGGCGCCAGGGTCCACGGCCGGGGCTCGGCCGACTCGATCTCACCGGCCGGCTTGAAGGCGCTCAGCACCATCCAGTACAGCGGGAAGGCGACCACGACGGCGACCAGCAGCGCCGAGGCCTCGGCCGCCAGCCGCCACGGACGGCGCACACGCGCGCGCGGAAGATTCACAGCTCCTCCCCCTGGCGGCGCAGCAGCCGCAGGTAGACCAGCGTCACGGCGAGCAGGATCAGCAGCATCACGACGCCGATCGCCGAGCCGAGGCTGTACTGCGAGGACGCGAACGCCTTCTGGTAGGCGTAGACGTTGAGGACGAGGTTCTGGCCGGCGATGCCGCCGCCGTTCGTCATGACGTAGATCTGGGTGAAGACCTTGAAGTCCCAGATGACGGACTGGATGGTGACGACCACCAGGATCGGCCGCAGCATGGGCGCCAGCACGGAGCGCCAGATGCGCCATTGCGAGGCGCCGTCGAGCGCGGCGGCCTCCAGCACCTCCGCAGGCACGGCGCGGATACCGGCGTAGACGGTGACCATGACGAACGGGAAGGAGCACCAGACCACTTCGAGCAGGACGAGGGCGAAGGCGCTGTAGCGCCCGTACGTCCAGGAGTGGTCGCCGAGGCCGAGCATCCGGTTGACCGGCCCGAAGTCCGGGTCGAACAGCAGCAGCCAGACCGTCGACCCGGTGACCGCCGGGGTCGCCCACGCGCCGAGGGCGGCCAGCATCAGCGCGAGCCGCGGCACGGCGCGCACCCGCGTGAGCAGCACGGCGAGCGCGCACCCGACGGCCAGCGTGGAGACGACACAGGCCGCCGCGAAGACGACGGTGGCGAGCAGGACCCGCCAGAACTGGTCGTCCCCGAACAGCTCGGCGTAGTTCCCGAACCCCTGGAAGGTGGTCGGCTCGCCCCCGGAGACCTGCGCCTGGGTGTACTCCAGGAAGGAGATCAGCCCGAGCTGGTAGACGGGGTAGACGAGCAACCCGCCGAGGACGACGAGGGCGGGGGCGAGATACAGCCAGGGGGTGCCGGAGGCGCGCCCGAGCCGGCGCGGGGCCGTACCGGACTCGCGGCTGGCGCCGCGTGGGCGCGACGAGCCGCGGACCGGCCGCACCCGCTCCCGGACCGCACCCCCCGAGCTGCCGGGCGGCACACTCATCCGGCGGAGCCAAACGCCTCGTCCATCTTCCGAGCCGCGTCCCCGGCGGCGGCGCCGACGTCCTTCTTGCCGCTGACCACCTCCTGGAACATGGTGGGCAGCACCTGGGACGAGTCGATCGTCGCCCACGCGGGCGAGGCCGGTACGAACTTCGTGCCCGCGGCGAGGGTGTCGACGAACGGCTTCACGAACGGCTCCTCGGCCGCGACCCGCTGCCGTACGTCCGTGAAGGTCGGCAGGAAGCCCATGGCGTCGAACAGCTCGCCCTGCGCCCGCTTCGACGCGAGCCGCTTCATCAGGTCGACGGCGAGGGTGCGGTGCGAAGTGCTCTTCAGGACGCCGATGTTGTTGCCGCCCGCGAAGGCCGGGGCGATCGAGCCGGGCTTCACTCCCGGCAGCGGCACGACCGCGTACTCGCCCTTCACCTTGCCGGCCTCCACGGCCTGGTGGCTGAAGTCGCCGCCGATCGCCATGGCGGCCTTGCCGGAGGCGAACGCGGTGACGGTGTCGTTGCCGCCCATGCCGGCGCACTTGGCGGCGGGGCAGTTGTCGTCGCCGAAGAGGGAGGTGTACGCCTTGATGCCCTTGCGGGCGGCGGCGCTGTCGATGGCCGAGGCGTAGGAACCGCCCTTGCCGGAGGCGAGTTCGCCGCCGGCCGCCCAGATGAAGGGCATCGCGCCGTAGGTGTAGGCGCCGCCGACCGCGATGCCGTAGAGGTCGGGCTTCGCGTCGCGGATCTTCTTCGCGGTGGACGCGAGTTCGTCCAGCGACTCGGGGGCCTGGAGACCGAGTTCGTCGAAGACGTCGGTCCGGTAGTAGAGGGCGCGGACGCCGACGAAGTAGGGGGCGCCGTAGACCTTGCCGTCCACGGTGACGGACTGCCGGGCGGTGGGATCGGCGTCCTTGGCCTCGTCCCAGGCCCCGAACTCCTCGGTGACGTCCATCAGGCCACCGTCCTCGACGTAGCCGGCGGTGTCGGTGTTGCCGTACTCGATGACGTCAGGGGCGCTGTCGGGGTCGTTGAAGGCGGCCTTGATGCGCTGGGCGCGGGTCTCGACGGGGATGTACTCGACGTCGACCTCCGTGTCCTCGTGCGCTTTCTCGAAGTCGGCCAGGACCGCGTCCACGACCTCTTCCTTCGGCTTGTTGTTGACCTCCTGGAAGAGCCAGACCCGTAGCGTGCCGCTCTTCTCGTCCTCGCCGGAGGAGGAGTTGTCGGACGTCTGGGGGGCGCAGGCGGTCGCGGTGACGACGGCGGCGGCCAGCAATACGGCCAGGCGGGGGGCGAGCTTCATGGAGTGTTCCTCCGGGCGTGCGTTGCAATATATGCAATGACGGTTTCGCTCTGCACAACACCCAGGAGGTTATGGAGTACATGAACATGTCCACAAGAGGTCTCAACCACTTCGTGACAACACGAAGGCCCCCGGAGTGCGCGCGGGCACGCTCCGGGGGCCTTCGAGAAGTTCGGCCGGGAAGGTTCGGGAGGGTCTGCTACTTCTTGTCGCCGCCCTTGCCGCCCTTGCCCTCGTCTCCGCCGCCGCTCATGGACTCGTAGATCTCCTTGCACATGGGGCAGACCGGGTACTTCTTCGGGTCGCGGCCCGGTACCCAGACCTTGCCGCACAGCGCCACGACGGGGGTGCCGTCGAGGGCGCTCGCCATGATCTTGTCCTTCTGGACGTAATGGGCGAAGCGCTCGTGGTCACCGTCACCGTGGGAGGTCTGCGGTGTCGGCTCAACGAGGGTCCCCGTACCAGTCCCGCGCTCGGGCTCGAGAGTGCTCATGCAAGCCAGGGTACTGAAAGCCGGAGTATTGGAGCTCACACGCTTCGGCCGGGGGGATCAGTTGAGCGAGGGGTCGTCCGGATACGTCGCCACCATCGCCAGGTCGCCCCGCTGACGGCGCAGGACCTCGCGCCAGAGCCTCTCGGGCACCGGGCAGGACACGTCGCCGGGCTCGGACTCGACCACGTACCAGGCGCCCTCCGCCAGCTCGTCCTCGAGCTGGCCGGGACCCCAGCCCGCGTACCCGGCGAAGATCCGCAGGGCGCCCACGGCGGGGGCCAGCAGTTCCGGCGGCGCCTCGAGGTCCACCAGTCCGATCGCGCCGTGCACCCGGCGCCAGCCCAGCGGCGCCCGCTCGCCGGACGCCCCGCCGGGGACGACGGCCACGCCCAGGGCCGAGTCGAGCGACACCGGGCCGCCCTGGAAGACCACACCGGGTTCGCCGGTCAGGTCCGCCCAGTCCTCCAGGATGTCGCCCACGTCGACCGGCGTGGGACGGTTGAGGACGACGCCGAGGGAGCCCTCCTCGTCGTGGTCGAGAAGGAGCACCACCGCGCGCTCGAAGTTCGGGTCCGCCAGCGCGGGCGTTGCCACGAGCAGCCGCCCCGTGAGCGAGGACACCTCGGTCATGCCTGACATGATCCCGCATGTTCCCCTCCCGTGGGGAGGCAATCGGAGGCACGGGGGTGAACGCGTGCGCCGAGCGCGCGCCGTCGTCGTGACCGCACGTGCCCGCCGGTGAACGGTTCGTGTTGTGACAAACCCATGACGTTCCCGGACCGTGCACAGGCTTACTGAAGGGGGGTACAAGACGATTACCCTTTCCCTTCTGGCCCCTGCCCAACCCCCACGGAACGCGAGATTCATGACCGTCAACGGCGCTGATGACGTACTGCTTGTCCACGGCGGAACCCCGCTGGAGGGCGAGATCCGGGTCCGCGGTGCGAAGAACCTCGTGCCGAAGGCCATGGTGGCCGCCCTGCTGGGCAGTGCGCCGAGCCGGCTGCGCAACGTGCCGGACATCCGCGACGTGCGGGTCGTACGCGGACTGCTGCAACTGCACGGGGTCACCGTCCGTCCGGGCGAGGAGCCCGGCGAGCTGGTGCTCGACCCCTCGCACGTGGAGAGCGCGAACGTCGCCGACATCGATGCCCACGCGGGCTCGTCGCGCATCCCGATCCTGTTCTGCGGCCCGCTGCTGCACCGCCTCGGGCACGCGTTCATCCCGGGCCTGGGCGGCTGCGACATCGGCGGCCGGCCCATCGACTTCCACTTCGAGGTGCTGCGGCAGTTCGGCGCGAAGATCGAGAAGCGGGAGGACGGCCAGTACCTGGAGGCCCCGCAGCGGCTGCGCGGTACGAAGATCAACCTGCCGTACCCGTCCGTCGGCGCGACCGAGCAGGTGCTGCTGACGGCGGTGCTGGCCGAGGGCGTCACGGAGCTGTCCAACGCCGCCGTGGAGCCGGAGATCGAGGACCTGATCTGCGTCCTGCAGAAAATGGGCGCGATCATCGCGATGGACACCGACCGCACCATCCGCATCACCGGTGTGGACGAGCTCGGCGGCTACACCCACCGTGCCCTCTCGGACCGCCTGGAAGCCGCCTCCTGGGCCTCGGCGGCGCTGGCGACCGAGGGGAACGTCTACGTCCGCGGCGCCCAGCAGCGCTCGATGATGACGTTCCTGAACACCTTCCGGAAGGTGGGCGGCGCCTTCGAGATCGACGACGAGGGCATCCGCTTCTGGCACCCGGGCGGTCAGCTCAAGTCCATCGCCCTGGAGACGGACGTGCACCCCGGCTTCCAGACGGACTGGCAGCAGCCCCTGGTGGTCGCCCTGACGCAGGCCACGGGCCTGTCCATCGTCCACGAGACGGTCTACGAGTCCCGTCTCGGCTTCACCTCCGCGCTCAACCAGATGGGCGCCCACATCCAGCTCTACCGCGAGTGCCTCGGCGGCTCCCACTGCCGCTTCGGCCAGCGCAACTTCCTGCACTCGGCCGTCGTGTCAGGACCGACCAAGCTGGAGGGCGCCGACCTGGTCATCCCCGACCTGCGCGGCGGCTTCTCCTATCTCATCGCCGCCCTCGCGGCCCAGGGCACCTCCCGGGTCCACGGCATCGACCTGATCAACCGGGGCTACGAGAACTTCATGGAGAAGCTCGTGGAGCTCGGCGCGAAGGTGGAACTCCCGGGCAAGGCGCTCGGCTAGACGGCAGACGCGACAACGCCGTGGGGCGGTCACCCGGAGCCCGGGTGACCGCCCCATCGGCGTTGAGTCGAGCGCCCCGAAGGGGGCGCGGGGAACTGCGCGACAAGACACGATGTCGCCGCACCCGCCTTACGGCCCGCAGGCCGAGCGGACGGTCCGCGCAGTCACCCGGCGCTCCAAGCGGAGCGCTTACTTGCCCTTGGCGGCTTCCTTGAGCTTCGAGCCCGCGGAGACCTTGACGCTGTAGCCGGCCGGGATCTGGATCGGCTCGCCGGTCTGCGGGTTGCGGGCGGTGCGAGCGGCACGGTGGGTGCGCTCGAAGGTCAGGAAGCCGGGGATGGTGACCTTCTCGTCGCCCTTGGAGACGATGTCGCCGACAACCTCGGCGAACGCGGCCAGCACGGCGTCGGCGTCCTTGCGGGTCACCTCGGCGCGGTCGGCCAGCGCGGCCACCAGCTCACTGCGGTTCATGTTGTTACTCCCGTGTTCTTCTTGCCGTTGAGGCGTGCCACGCGGCGGAGCCGCATGTTGGGCACAGCGATGCCGATGCTGCCAGGGTCCTCGGACACTCCCCGGACCCGGGTCGGTCGTCAGACCCTCGCGCCCAGGGAGGCATCCTGCCTCCACCTGCGGCGGTAAAGCCAATCCGGCACCCCCAGGAGTCGTGAGAACACCCTTGGGAGTCACACGCCGAGAGGGCCTGAGCCTTGCGCAACCCTAGAGGGCGACCCGAGGCCCGACATCCCGCGACGCGCCGGTGGGGCGGCCCGCCGTGGTGATCCTCACCACCCCGCCACGGACCGCCCACAATCCGTCCGGGTGCTACGCCACCACTCCGGCGGCCTTGGCCGCGTCCCGCACCGCGCCCGCGACGGCACCGGCGACCTTGTCGTTGAAGACGCTGGGGATGATGTAGTTCGGGTTGATCTCGTCCTCGGTCACCACGTCCGCGAGGGCGTGCGCGGCGGCCAGCATCATCTCGGTGTTGACCGTGCGGGACTGCGCGTCCAGCAGACCCCGGAACACGCCCGGGAAGACCAGCACGTTGTTGATCTGGTTCGGGAAGTCGGAGCGGCCGGTGGCGACGACCGCCGCGGTCTGGCGGGCGATCGCCGGGTCGACCTCGGGGTCGGGGTTCGCGAGCGCGAACACGATCGCACCCTCGGCCATGGCGGCCACGTCGTCGCCGTCGAGGACGTTGGGGGCCGAGACGCCGATGAAGACGTCGGCGCCGTGCACGGCCTCCTTGAGGGTGCCGGTGAGGCCCTCCGGGTTGGTGTTGTCGGCGATCCAGCGCAGCGCCGACCCGGGGGCGGCGTCGACCAGGTCGGCGCGGCCGGCGTGCACGACGCCGTGGATGTCGGCGACGACGGCGTTCTTCACACCCGCGGCGAGCAGCAGCTTCAGGATGGCCGTACCGGCCGCGCCGGCGCCGGACATGACGACCCGTACGTTCTCGATGGGCTTGTCCACGACGCGCAGGGCGTTGGTCAGGGCGGCGAGGACGACGATGGCGGTGCCGTGCTGGTCGTCGTGGAAGACGGGGATGTCGAGGGCCTCGCGCAGCCGGGCCTCGATCTCGAAGCAGCGGGGCGCGGAGATGTCCTCGAGGTTGATGCCGGCGAAGCCCGGGGCGATGGCCTTGACGATCTCGACGATCGCGTCGGTGTCCTGGGTGTCGAGGCAGAGCGGCCAGGCGTCGATGCCGGCGAACCGCTTGAACAGGGCCGCCTTGCCCTCCATGACCGGCAGGGCGGCCTTGGGACCGATGTTGCCCAGGCCCAGCACCGCGGAGCCGTCCGTCACGACCGCAACGGAGTTGCGCTTGATGGTGAGGCGGCGGGCGTCCTCGGGGTTCTCGGCGATCGCCATGCAGACGCGGGCCACACCCGGCGTGTAGATCATGGAGAGGTCGTCGCGATTGCGGATGGGGTGCTTCGACGCCATCTCGATCTTGCCGCCGAGGTGCATGAGGAAGGTACGGTCGGAGACCTTGCCCAGGCTGACGCCCTCGATGCCGCGGAGCTGTTCGACGATCTCGTCGGCGTGCGAGGTCGAGCCCGCGGCGATGGTGACGTCGATACGGAGCTTGTCGTGGCCGGAGGCCGTGACGTCGAGGCCGGTGACGGAGCCCCCGGCGGACTCCACCGCGGTGGTGAGCTGCGAGACCGCGGTTCCGCCCGCGGGCACCTCCAGTCGGACCGTCATCGAGTAGGAGACGCTGGGCGCCGTTGCCATGGCCGACTTCCTCTGCTTTCACCGTGTAGCTGCGTTGTGCCGTCCGATCGTCGCACCTACCACTGAGTACGTGGTAGCCACCCCGGATTGCGAACTTTGTGTTCGCGTGCCGTCCTCGCCGGACCGTGAGCACTTTCGGAAAACTAATTCCACCATACGAGAAGTCGCGGGTCGACGGAAGAGGCGGACCCGCCCGCGAAAGAACCCGCGGGACGGGAATTGCCTTGCGGGGATCGTTTGTTACCTTGGACGTGGCACCGGCTCGATCCAAGCCCCCGGGCCCAACCTTCGTCGCTCAGAGCGACCACTTGCCGCGAGGCGAGCATGGCGGGTCGGTGCCACTTAAACGAAGAAGACGAGAGGCCCGCGCCATCCCACGGCGCGGGCCTCTCCTCTGTCTCGGATGTCCCGGTAACCCCTCGCCTCAGTCGCGCAGCAGGTCCGGCACCCCCGCGGCGTCCGGCTCGTCCCGCTCGCAGGAGACGACCGTGAGCTGCTGGGTGGCCCGGGTCAGGGCGACGTACAGCACGCGCAGTCCGGCGGGCGACTCGTCGGCGATCTCGGCGGGCGAGACGACGACCGTGGCGTCGTACTCCAGGCCCTTGGCCTCCAGGCTGCCGAGCGCGACCACGCGGTCGCCGAGCCCGGCCAGCCAGCGCCGGGCCTCCTCGCGGCGGTTCATGGCGACCACGACGCCGACGGTGCCGTCCACGAGGTCCAGCAGCCGGGCCGCCTGAGCCCGGACCGACTCCGCGAGGGTCTCCCCCACCACCGCGAAGCGCGGTTCCACGCCCGTCGAGCGCACCGCCGTCGGGGAGTCGGAGCCCGGCATGGCGAGGGCCAGCACCTTGGCCGCCAGCTCGGCGATCTCGGCCGGGTTGCGGTAGTTGACGGTCAGCTCGAAGCGGCGGCGCGGGCGGGTGCCCAGGGCCTCGTCGCGGGCCGCCGCCGCCTCGTCGGGGTCGGACCAGGAGGACTGGGCCGGGTCACCGACGACCGTCCACGTGGCGTGCCGGCCGCGGCGGCCCACCATCCGCCACTGCATGGGGGTGAGGTCCTGGGCCTCGTCCACGATGACGTGCGCGTACTCGGTGCGCTCCTGCGCGAGGCGCTCGGCGCGCTCCCACTGGGTCTCCTCGCGCTGCGGCATCAGCTCGTCCAGGCCGGTGAGCTGGTCCAGCGGGTCCAGCTCGCGCCGCCTGCGGGGGCGGGCCGGGGTGCCGACGATCGCCTGGAGCTCGTCGAGCAGGGCGATGTCGTGCACGGAGTGGCCCTCGCGCCGCAGCGAACGGGCCACCTTGCGGACCTCACCGGGGTTGAGGACGCGCCGCGCCCAGCGGCCCAGCCTCCGCTCGTCCGCCATGGCCGCCAGCACCGCGCCGGGGGTCAGCTCCGGCCACCAGGCGTCGAGGAACGCGATGAAGGAGTCCTCGGAGCTGACGTCCTCGTCGAAGGAGGAGCGCAGCTCGGCGGCCAGCTCGGGGTCGGTGTGCCGGGTGCCGGCGCCCGACTTGGCCCACAGGGCGTCCAGGAGCAGCCGGCGGGCGCGGGGGCGCAGCAGGTTGACGGGGGCGGTGCCGCCGAGAACGGTGCGGCGGATGCCGGCCAGCTCCTCGGCCTCCAGTTCGAGGCGGCGGCCGAAGGCGACGACGCGCAGGAGGCCCGGCGAACCGTCCGGCTCCAGCGCTCCGCGCGCGGCCCGGCGCAGCACCCTGAGCATGCGGGAGGAGCCCTTGGCACGGGCGGTGGCCGGGGAGTCGTACAGCGCGGCGTCGGCGCCCTCGACCAGCGAGCCGATCGCGCGGATGGCGACCTGGCCCTCCTCGCCGAGGGAGGGCAGCACACCCTCGGTGTACGCCACCAGCAGCGGGGTCGGCGAGACGATGAGGATGCCGCCCGCGTACCGGCGCCGGTCCTGGTAGAGCAGGTACGCCGCCCGGTGCAGGGCGACGGCGGTCTTGCCGGTGCCGGGGCCGCCCTCCACGTAGGTCACGGAGGCGGCGGGGGCCCGGATGACCAGGTCCTGCTCGGCCTGGATGGAGGCCACGATGTCCCGCATGGAGTGCGTACGGGCCTGGCCGAGGGCGGCCATCAGGGCGCCGTCGCCGACGACGGCCAGTTCCTCGCCGTCCAGGCTCGCCCTGACCTCGGGCCGCATCAGGTCGTCCTCCACGCCGAGGACGCGCCGCCCCTTGGAGCGGATGACCCGGCGGCGCACGACCCGGCCCGGGTCGACCGGCGTGGACCGGTAGAAGGGGGCCGCGGCGGGCGCCCGCCAGTCGATGACCAGCGGGGCGTAGTCCTCGTCGAGGACGCCGATGCGGCCGATGTGCAGGGTCTCGGCGATGTCGGCGGTGTTGTCGGGCCGCAGGGCGCCCTCGGCGGGCTCCACCGCCGTGTACGCGCCGTCCGGGCCCTTCTTGCCGTCCTTGCCGAGGAGCAGGTCGATCCGGCCGAAGAGGAAGTCCTCGAACTCGTTGTTCAGGCGGCTGAGGTGGACGCCGGCCCGGAAGACCTGCGCGTCGCGCTCGGCCAGCGCGCCGGGCGTGCCGACCTGGCCGCGCTGGGCGGCGTCGTTCATGAGGAACTCGGCCTCGTGGATCTTCTCCTCGAGGCGGCGGTACACCCGGTCCAGGTGTGCCTGTTCCACGCTGATCTCTCGGTCCCGTACGGAGTCCTCCCGTACGGCGTCGTGCACCGAGTCGACCGCTGAGTCCTGTTGCGCCTGTGCGGCCACCGGGCCCCCTTCTGACGTGCTGGGCAGCCGTCAAAGGTACGCGAAGGGGGACCCGGAAGCCACGGCCCGTCCGGTGACGGGCCTACGCGTCCACCTCCACCAGCCGCTCGCCGTCGAAGGTCATGACCTCGAAGCGGTCGATCTGGTTGGGCTCGAAGGCGGCGCCGCCCTGCACGTAGAGGGGCTTCTTGCCCTTGTCGGTGGCGGCGTCCGGGAGGCCGTAGCCCCAGTCCGGGACCGACCAGGAGGTGACCGTCTCGCGTTCGCCGTTCTTGCCGACGGCGATCAGGGAGCACTTCTCGGGGCCCTTGACGTTCTTGAGCTCCAGCACCGCGTCGGTGCCCCAGGCCTTCTTCTGCAGGGCCACGGTGGCACTGACCTCGGTGGCCGGGTCGGTCGCCGTGACCCGGTCGGGCATGGCGGCGAAGGCCGACTCGGCGGGACTGCTGCCCGGCTGCCGGGACGCCTCGGTCCGGCGTCCGCCGCCGTCGTCGTCACCGCCGCCCGTCGTCGCCACGGCGGCGAACGGGCCGCCGATGATCAGCGCGGCCGCGGTGCCCACCAGGTAGAAGTTGCGGCGGCGTTTGCTCGCGCGGCGCTCGGCGACCTCGTCGACGAGCTTCTCCGAGAGCCGCGCGCTGGGCTTCGCGGTGAGCGACTCGGCGATCGCGGGCGTGCCGGTGCCGGGCAGGTCGGCCAGCGCCGCCATCATCGGCTCCATGCCGGCCAGCTCGTCGAGCTGCTGGGCACACCATTCGCAGGTGGCGAGGTGCGCCTCGAAGGCGGTCGCCTCCGCGTCGTCGAGGATGCCGAGGGCGTAGGCGCCGACGGTCTCGTGCTCGTTCGGCGCCGGTGATCCCTGCATGGGGACAGAATTACCCGTATCACCCGGGCCGAATCCCCCGCCGAAACCCTGAACGCCCCCGTACCCGCTCATCACGCCGTCACCCCCCGCTCCTCCAGTGCCAGCTTCATCGAACGCAGGGCGTAGAACACCCGGGAGCGCACGGTGCCGCTGGGTATGCCCAGTGTCTGCGCCGCCTCATTGACGGTACGCCCCTTGAAGTACGTCTCGACGAGGACCTCCCGGTGAGCCGGGGTCAGGTCGTCGAGCGCGTCCGACAGCGTCATCAGCCACAGCGCCTTGTCGATCTCGTCCTCCGCGGGGATGACCTCCAGCGGCGACGGATCGACCTCCTGCGGCCGGGCCTGCCGGCTGCGGTGGCCGTCGATGACGATGCGCCGGGCGACCGTCACCAGCCAGGGGCGTACCGATCCGGTCGCCCGGTTGAGCTGACCGGCGTTCTTCCAGGCACGGATGAGCGTCTCCTGGACGACGTCCTCGGCGCGCTGCCGGTCCCCCGCGACCAGCCGCAGCACGTAGGCCAGCAAGGGGCCGGCGTGCTCCCGGTACAGGGCGCGCATCAGCTCCTCGTCGGGTTCCGAGGACGACTGGGACATGCGATGTCGGGCCCTCGCACCTCGATCATTGGCCACGACGGAATCCTTGCGCACGCCCACCTCCGATGTCCGGGGGTTCCCCCAGTCGGTCGCTCGCCCATCCGGTACGGACGCGAAGTGCGGCGTGTTCAAAGTGAGATGACAGTTTTCTCCGGCCGGTACGACGAACGCGGACGCAACCGCACTTACCGGGCGAGGGCGGCGCGGCGACGGTGCCGGGCGACGCGCTCGCGGTTGCCGCAGATCTCACTGGAGCACCAGCGCCTGCGGTGTCCGCGGGAGGTGTCCACGTACACGATCGGGCAGTTGTCGCCCTCGCACTGCCGCAGGCTCGCCCGCGCGACGGGGTCGGTGAGCAGTTCCACGGCGTCCCGGGCGAGGGCGCCGAGCAGCGCCGCGCACTCGGGCGGCCGGGTCAACTCCCGTACCAGCGCGCCGTCCTCGCCGCGGACCGCGCGCGGGGCCGGGGGCGCGGCGACGGCGAGGTCGTTGACGCGGGCGAGCGCGAGGCCGTACGGGTGGGTGCCGGGCGCGGACCTGGAGCGGACCAGGCGGGCGGCCTGGCCGCGCAGTTCGCGGAAGCCGGCCAGCCAGGAGGCGTCGGCGTGGGACAGCGGGGTGCCGGGCGGGACGAGCCCGGAGCCGGTGATCCAGGCGCGCAGCACCTCGACGCGGTCGAGCCGTTCCACGGGATGGGTGGTGGCGATGAGGTCCAGGCAGATCCGCCCGGTGTCGAACCGCAGCTCGTACGGGTCGGTGGCCGTACCCAGTGCCATGTTCCTGTCACCGCCTAGGGGTTGCCCGGTGGGGCGGGCCGGGAAGGGGAGCAGGTGGACCTCTCCCTCTACAGTGCCTGCCCGCTCCCCCGCCCGGAACCCCTCGTACCGCCACGGCCCGGACGCCTGCGCATGCGCCCGCGCGCCCGGGTCGTGTCCGGCGCCCCGGTGCGCCCCGTCGACTGGACGCATGGCAGAGAACGACGGAACGCGGCGGCCGAGCGCCGCCGGAGCGGTGCTGCTCGCGGCCACCGTCGCCGCGGGCTCGGTGGCCGGTACCTTCTGCGCCTTCGCCCACGCCGTGCTGCCGGCGCCGGCCCGCAGCGACGACCGGGTGTACGTCGACGTGATGCGCGACGTCAACGACGTGATCCAGAACCCGGTGTTCCTGTGCTTCCTGTGCTTCCTGGGCGCGCTGGTGCTCGCGTGCCTGGCGGGATGGCAACTGCGCCGGATGCCGGGACGCCGGTGGGTGCGGGCGGGCGCGCCGGCGTACGCGCTCGCCTCCCTGGTGACCGCGGGCGCCGGCGTCCCCCTCAACGACGCGCTGGCGCGGGCCGGCGACCCGGCGGTTCTGCGGGAGCGGTCGAGGACCCGTGGGTGGCCTGGAACGTCGTACGGGCGGTGCTGTCGACGGTGGCTACGGGGTGCCTGGCCGCCGGACTGGTGGCGTGGGGGAGGCTGTCACGCGAGGAGCGCGCGCGACGGACGTCCGGGTCCTGACCGAGGGGTTCCACGCCCGCCATGGGCCGCGCCGTACGCCGCGGGCGGACCGTACGCCGCGGGGTGTGCCGTACACCACCGGCCGTGCCCGTACGCCGCGGGCCGTGCCGTACGCCACGGGGTGTGCCCGCGCCGCGCCGCGCGTCAGCCGCCGTCCGTGTACTTGGCGTCCGTCGCGGGGTCCAGGGCCAGGCGGTAGCCGCGTTTCACCACCGTCTGGATCAGCTTGGGCGCGCCGAGGGACGTGCGCAGGCGGGCCATCGCCGTCTCGACGGCGTGCTCGTCGCGGCCGGTGCCCGGCAGGGCCCGCAGGAGTTCCGCGCGGGGTACGACCCAGCCCGGCCGCCGGGACAGTGCCCGCAGCAGGGCCATGCCGGCCGGCGGCACGGTCCTGAGCTCCCCGTCGATCAGCACCGCGTGCCCGCGGATCTCCAGCCGGTGCCCGGCGACCGGCAGGGCACGGGCACGGGCCGGCAGCTCCCGGCACAGCGACTGGACGAGGGGGCCGAGCCGGAAGCGTTCGGGCTGGACCGTGTCGACGCCGTGTGCCTGGAGCGGCACCGCGGTGACCGGTCCGACGCAGGCGGGCAGCACGTCGTGGCCGAGGGCGGCGAGCAGCCCGGGCAGCAGGCCCCGTTCCTCGGCGCGGGAGAGCAGGGACGCGGCGGCGGGCGCGCTGGTGAAGGTCACGGCGTCCAGGCCCCGGGAGACGGCGGCGTCCAGCAGCCGGTCGACGGGCCCGAGGTCCTCCGGCGGCAGCCACCGGTACACGGGCACCCCGACGACCTCGGCGCCGCCCGCCCGCAGCGACTCCACGAACCCCGGCAGCGGCTCACCGTGCAGTTGTACGGCGATCCGGCGGCCGTCGACGCCCTCCTCCAGCAGCCGGTCCAGCACCTCGGCCATGGACTCGGAGGCCGGCGACCACTGTTCCGTCAGCCCGGCGGCCCGGACGGCGCCCTTGACCTTGGGCCCGCGCGCGAGCAGTTCCACCGCGCGCAGCCGCTCCAGCAGGGCGTCGCCGAGCCCCCAGCCGTCGGCGGCCTCGACCCAGCCCCTGAAGCCGATGGCGGTGGTGGCCACGACGACGTCCGGCGCCTGGTCGATGAGCTGCTTGGTCGCGGCCAGCAGCTCGCTGTCGTCGGCGAGCGGCACGATCCTGATCGCCGGCGCGTGCAGGACGGCGGCACCGCGCCGCTGGAGCAGCGCGCCCAGTTCGTCGGCCCGGCGGGCGGCTGTCACGCCCACGGTGAAGCCGGCCAGGGGGCCGTGGTCAGGTCGCTGCTGTTCGTCGTCCATGTCTCTCGCCGCGCTCCGATCGTTCAACCCACACCCACACCCACGTGCGTACGCACGTGCCGACCGAGCCTGCCAAGGCCGCGTGACGGGCTCGGTTCGGCTTCATGTCACCAGTGTTACGTCATACCCGGGCGTAACTGAGCTGGGCCTTCGTCTCCGCCGGGCCCTCGGGGCCGTCCGGCGTCCGTGCGGCCGGGCGGCGAAGGTACACCGCCCACGTGACGGCGAAGCAGACGGCGTAGAAGGCGAGGAAGGCCACGAAGGCGCCGGTGCCCGAGCCGACGGAGAGGAAGGACTGCCGGAAGGCGAGGTTGATCGCGACGCCGCCGAGCGCGCCCACCGCGCCGATCAGCCCCATCGAGGCACCGGAGAGCCGCCGCCCGTACGCCACCGCCTCCTCCCCCCGCAGCCCTTCGGCGAGGGCCTTGTTCTGGAAGATGCCGGGGATCATCTTGAACGTCGAGCCGTTGCCGAGCCCGCTGAGCACGAACAGCACCACGAACACGGCCACGAACAGCCCGAGCGACCCCGCCATGCTGGCCGCGACGAGTACGGCGGTGGCGGCGGCCATGGCGACGAAGTTCCACAGCGTGATCCGCGCGCCGCCGTACCGGTCGGCGAGCCTGCCCCCCAGCGGCCGGATCAGGGAGCCGAGCAGCGGACCGATGAAGGTGAGGTACGCCGCCTGGAGCGGGGTACGCCCGAACTGGGTCTGCAGCACCTGCCCGAAGGCGAAGCTGTAACCGATGAACGAGCCGAACGTGCCGATGTACAGCACGGCCATGATCCAGGTGTGGGCGTCCCGGGCTGCGTCCTTGGCGGCCCCGGTGTCGTTCTTCACGGAGGCGAGGTTGTCCATGAAACAGGCGGCGAGGACGGCGGCGACCAGGATCAGCGGGATGTAGACGCCGAGCAGCACCCGCGGCCCGCCGCCCGCCCCGATGATCGCGAGCGCGGCCAACTGGATGACCGGCACGCCGATGTTCCCGCCCCCGGCGTTGAGGCCGAGCGCCCAGCCCTTCCTCCGCAGGGGGAAGAAGGCGTTGATGTTGGTCATGGAGGAGGCGAAGTTGCCGCCGCCGATGCCGGCCAGCAGCCCGACGAGGAGGAAGGTGGAGAAGGACGTCCCCGGCTCCATGACCCGGAACGCGGCCACGGTCGGCACGAGCAGCAGCCCGGCGGAGACGATGGTCCAGTTCCGCCCGCCGAAGATCGCGACGGCAAAGGTGTACGGCACCCGCACGACGGCCCCGACGAGCGTCACCACGGACGTCAGCAGGAACTTGTCGGCCGGCGTCAGCCCGTACTCCGGCCCCATGAAGAGCACCAGCACGGACCACAGCGTCCAGACCGAGAACCCGATGTGCTCGGAGAGGACGGAGAAGAGCAGGTTCCGCCGGGCGACCCGCTCCCCCGTCTCCTTCCAAAAGGTCTCGTCCTCCGGATCCCAGTGCTGGATCCAGCGGCCGCCAGGGACTGTCATGACGCCTCCACGGTGCTCCGTAGCTCGGTTGCACCGACGGTAGGGAGGACGCGTTTCGGGCCGGTGGGGCTGTGGATGACCGGAAGGGAACGTTGCTCTCACCCGGCGCCGGGGCGGGGTGAGAGGTCGCAGTCGGTCCCGCCGTCAGCCCTGCGGCGGCTGGGGCTGGTACGGCTGCTGGGGGTATTGCGGCTGCTGGGGCTGACCGTAGGCTGCCTGGGCCGGGTGCGGCTGCGGCTGGGCGTACGAGCCGGGGGCCGGCTGCCCGTAACCACCGGGCGCACCAGGCGCACCGGACGCGGCATAACCACCAGGCGCGCCTGGTGCGGCGTAACCACCCACCGCACCGGGCGCCGGATAGCCGTACGGCGGTGCGCCACCACCCGCGGGACCGCCGCCCCCGAACGGGCCGCCGGCGTCAGCCCCGATGGGCCGCCCGCGCCCTGGACCGGTCCCCGGCGGAGCGCTTCGTGCCGTTCGGCCACAACCGCGGTTTCCGCTTCGCCGCCAGGTCCTCGACCCAGCCCACCGCGACGACCATGAGGCCGATGAGCGGCCAGACGAGGGCGAACATCCAGATCGTGTACGCGCCGTCGAGGGCACCGACCGCGCGCTCGCTCTGCATGAAGGGCAGTCGGTAGGCCAGGTCGATGATCGGGACCGTCGCCATGATCAGCAGGTTGTGCCACAGGTAGATGGTGACCGCGCGGTTGTTGGAGAGGGTCACCAGTTGGTCCCACCTGGCCAGCCGGCCCGGGAGTTCCCGCCACGACGGGGAGTACTGGAGCAGGATCACGACGAACCCGAACGACCAGGTGGCCTGGGCCAGCGGGATGTCGTTGAGGTCCCAGCCGTCGGGACCCAGGTGGTTCGAGGCCCACCACAGCCCGAAGGCCATGACCAGGGACGCGCAGGAGACGGAGACGTACCGCGGGATCCGCTTCAGCAGGCCCTCGTGGTGGGCGAAGCCCAGGACCCAGCAGCCGCCGTAGACCGCGAAGTCGGTGACCGCGTTGCCCGTCTCGCCGGGGATGGTCACCACTCCCGTGCCGACGATCGCGGTCAGGCCGAGCGGCGCGAGCAGCGTCGGCCACGGGGCACGGCGGAACAGCCAGAGCAGCAGCGGGGAGGCGATGACGAACCACAGGTAGGCACGCAGGTACCACAGTGGCCCGGCGGCCTGTACCGCCCAGGTGTCCTCCAGCAGACCGGACTTGGAGCCGATGTGCCACGGGTAGGGCGGGGCGCCGACCGGGACGATGTAGTTGAACAGCTCGATCAGACCCCAGGTGCCCCCGCGGTCGGGGTCCTCCGTCGGATTCCAGCCGTTCACGAACATCATCGCGAGCACGACCGCCGCGAACGCCCACATCGGCGGCAGGAGGCGGCGCACGCGCCCGCGGATCACGCCCATCGCCGGGCGCTTCAGCGAGCGCGCCATCAACGAGCCCGCGAGCGCGAACATCACGCCCATCGACGGGAACACCACCGACAGCCAGGCCCAGCCGAAGAGGTGGTACACCACGACGCGGACCAGGGCGATGGAACGCAGCAGGTCGAGGTACCGGTCGCGGCCCGGCTTCCCGCCGGCCCGGGCGGCGGCGGGGCCGGACGCGGAGTCGGTCACGGGCCCGGGTCCGGCCCCGGGTCCGGCCCCGGGCCCGGGTGCGGTCTCCGTCGTACGCTGCTGCGGGACGGCGTACGGCACTCCCGCGGCCCCGTTCGGTCCCCCCGCGTACGGCACTCCCGCGGCCCCGTTCGGTCCCCCCGCGTACGGCGTGCCGTACGGGCCGGCCGGCTCCGGGTCCGCACCCGTACCGGTCGTGTATCCGTGGGTCATGCCACGGGCCTCCGATCATCGCTGCTCCGCGAGCCCTGGCGCGGCACCGAGCCGCCGGGCGCCCCGACCACGCCGGTGCGCCGGAGCTTCTGCCAGCGCAGGCGGCCGCCGGTGAGCGCGGTGATCCAGGACTGGAGCAGCACTACGTACATGAGCTGGCGGTAGAGGATCTGCTGCAGCGGCAGCGAGATCAGGTGGGTCATGCGTTCGCGGTCGAGACGGAAGGCGTACGCCGCGCAGACCGCCTGGATGGCCAGGACGCCCAGCCACGCCACGATCGTCTTCTGGGTCGGGCCGAAGACGATGCCGTAGAGCAGGAAGACGTCGATCAGCGGGGCCAGCAGCGGGGCCAGGACCATGAACAGGGAGACGAAGGGCAGGCCCACGCGCCCGAAGCGGCCCGAGGGCCCCTTCTCGATCACCGCGCGGCGGTGCTTCCAGATGGCCTGCATGGTGCCGTACGACCAGCGGTAGCGCTGGGACCACAGTTGCTGGACCGTCTCGGGGGCCTCGGTCCAGGCGCGGGCGTTCTCGGCGTAGACCACGCGCCAGCCGGCCCGGTGCAGCGCCATGGTGACGTCGGTGTCCTCGGCGAGGGTGTCGTCGCTCATGCCGCCGATCGGTGCCAGCGCCGAGCGCCGGAAGGCGCCCACCGCGCCGGGGATGGTCGGCATGCAGCCGAGGACGTCGTACATCCGGCGGTCCAGGTTGAAGCCCATCACGTACTCGATGTGCTGCCAGGCGCCGATGAGGCTGTCCTTGTTGCCGACCTTCGCGTTGCCGGCCACGGCGCCGACCTTCGGGTCGCCGAAGGGCTGGACGAGCTCGCGGACGGTGGACGGTTCGAAGACGGTGTCGCCGTCCATCATGACGACGATGTCGTAACGGGCGTTGGCCAGACCACGGTTGAGTGCCGCCGGCTTGCCCGCGTTGAGCTGGCGGATCACCCGGACGCCCGGCAGGCCCATGGCCTCCACGATCCGGGCCGTGCCGTCGCTGGAGCCGTCGTCGATGACGATGACCTCGACCGGGTGGTCGCTGGCCATCAGGGAGCTGACGGTGTTCTCGATGCACTTCGCCTCGTTGTACGCCGGGACCAGCACCGTCACCGGTTCGGTCACCGGCGGGCCCCAGCGGAAGTTCTTGCGGCGCACCCGGCGGGCGTGGAGGCCGGAGAGGAGCAGCATCAGCACGAAGCGGCCGATGACCAGCGTCCCGATGATCGCCAGGCCCACCACCAGACCGTCGGTGATCTTCTCCGAGGCCTGGACGAGGAAGACCCAGGCCTTGCCCTTCCACAGTTCGGCGCCGGTCACCGGGCTCATCGCGCTGGGCGCGTCGATGGCCTCGGTGAGGTTGTCGAACTCGTAGCCCTTCTTCTGCAGGTCGGGCAGGAACCGGTCCAGCGCCGCGACCGTCTGGCTGCGGTCACCGCCCGAGTCGTGCATCAGGACGATGGCGCCCTTGCCGTCCTCGGGCGTGGCGCGGCGGATGATCTCGTCGACGCCGGGCCGCTGCCAGTCCTCGCTGTCGGTGTTGTTGACGACGGTGATGTAGCCGCGGCCGCCGATGTACTCGGTGACCGGCCAGGACTTGTTGTCCATGGCGTCGGCGAAGGAGGAGTACGGCGGGCGGAAGAGCGAGGTGCGGATGCCCGCCGCGCCGGTGATCGCCAGTTGGTTCTGCGACAGCTCCCAGTCGATGCGCTTCTTGGACTGGAAGGAGAGGTCGGGGTGGTTGAAGGTGTGCAGGCCGACCTCGTGGCCCTCGTCGACCATGCGCTCGACGAGGTCGGGGTAGCGGGAGGCCATGGTGCCGGTGACGAAGAAGACCGCGTGCGCGTCGTGCTTCTTCAGCACGTCCAGCACCCTCGGTGTCCAGGTCGGGTCCGGACCGTCGTCGAACGTGAGGACCAGGCGGTGGTCCGGCACGCTCAGGCTCTCGGTGCGGCCGCCGCGGGCGTCGATGACCGGGCCGCCCTCGAGGATCTTCTCCGGCACCTGGTCGGTGGCGGCGGGCGGCTGGACGCGGTGGTCGGCCAGGATCTCGCTGTGCACGTATCCGCGCAGCATGAGCATCGCGACCAGGGCGACCAGGACGAGCAGCGGAAGCAGCAGGCGCAGGGGCAGGCGGCGACGCCGGGAGCCCTCACGGGCGCTGCGTGCGGCCCCGTGACGGCGGGTGCGGGATGCCATCAGAGGGTGTTCTCCGGGGACAGGGAAGGGGACGTGGGGGTGTGGTCCGCACCGGCCACGACGACGGTCCCGCCGGCGGGCTCGGCGCCGGACTCGCCGGCGGACGCGTCGGCGGGCGCGTCGGCGGAGAGGGGACCGCTCGCGCCGTTGACGGTCGTGTCGCCGCCCGGGTCGGTGCCCGTGCTGGCGTCGCCGGTGGGCACGGTCGGGTCGACCGTGGGATCGCCGCCGCCCGCCGGGGCCGACGGCTCCGTGGAGACGGGGGGCGGTACCTGCGTCGACTGCGTCGGGTCCGGGTCGGTCGCGCCACCGCCGCCCGGCTCCGTGCCGGCCCCGGTCTCCGAGGGCTCGGGGTCGGCGCCGCCGGTGCCGGGCTGCCCCGCGCTACCGGACGTGCCGGGCACGGGGGCGTCGGCGTCCGGCGCCGTGGGCACGCCGGCGCCGGCCGAGGGGCTGGTCCGCGGGGCGGCGGCGCCGGTGCCGGAGGGCTGTGCCGACCGCGAGGGCAGCGGGGTGGTGTCGACCTGGCCGGCCGGCTTGCCCTCCTGCTGGCCCTCCACGGGCAGCCACGGCGCGTTGGAGTTGCCGGACAGCAGCGTGGAGACGATGACGACGGCGTAGATCGCGCAGGCGACACCGACGGCGATGCCGAGACGGCGGTACAGGCGGCTGCGGCGTCCCGACGCGTCGACGAAGACCGGTCCGTCGGGCCTGGCCGGGCCGCTCTTGCGGTGCCCGCTGTCGACCCGGCGGAGGACGCCGTCGCCGAGCTGGACGGCGTCGAGCTGGACCGTCACCTCGTGCGGGTCGTGGGTGTGGTCGCCGGTGTCCGCGTCGATACCGGCGTGGGTGTCCGGGGTGTCCGGGGTGTCCGGGGCGCCCAAGGCATCCGGGGTCTCCTGCCAGGGGTCGCGAAGGGCGCCGGTGGCGGGGCCGGGCGCGGTGGTGGGGAAGACGCGGGTCGAGTGGGCCGGGGGAGCCGCGGGGGCCGAGGGGGCTGTGGAAGCCGACGGCAGCACGGCAGTCGGGTCGGCGTCCGGGCCGGTGCCGTTCCGGTCGGTGCCGGCCGGGGCAGTGCCCTTCGGGCTCGTACCCGGCCGGGCCCCCACCGGCCGGGCTCGTCCTGGCCGGGGCCGAGGGTCCCTCGTACGGGGTCGTCCTGACCGGCGGCGGGGCCCCCTCGTTCGGGTTCGCCCCGGCCTGGTCGGTCCCGCCCCAGGTTATCCGCTCCTGGCCGAACGGCTCACGGACCCGGCCCCGGTCCGTACGGCCTCCGCCCACCGGGCTCCCGCCCACCGGACCTCTGCCCACGGGACTTCCGCTCACCGGACTTCCGCCTATTCGGTGCCTCCCTATTCGGGAACCGAGGATCTCCGTCTCGTCGGCACCGGCACTCCCCCGGGGGCCGGGGAACCGCGTCCCGGCGGCATCCGGCGCCGGCCGGGCGGCGTTGCTCACAGCTCCCGCCCCGGCACCGGCGCCCGCAGGGCCGCCGGCGGCCCCGAACCATCCCGCGCCGGACCCGCCGGGCCGGGTGGACTCGCCGGACACACCGGGCCCGGTGGCCTCGCCGGACCGGGTGGACGGCGTTCCCGCCGCCGGGAACTCCCCGGTCACCGGGAAGGCCCGGGTCGCAGGGAACACCTCGGTTGCGTCGGCATCCTGACTCGCCTCCGGGAACTCACGCGTCCCGGACGCGGCCTGGGGCCACTCCGGTTGGGCGTCTTTCTGCCAATTCTCCACGCGCACGCACTTCCCCCCGAGGGACAGTTCCGGGTGCGCATACGACTCCGAGCACTCGTCGGCCGAACCGGCCCCCACCAGGTTCGAGCGCCCCCTGTACCACACCGTGCTCAGGCCAAGAATGTAGCGCACGCGGAGGATGTGTGGTTGCCGCGTGTCAGTTGTGGACGGACATCACAGCGGCGTCGGCGTCGGGAAGCCAGGCCCCGGCGGGCCTGTGGAGCCAGCCCTCCTCGGCCGCGACCTGGGCGGCCGCCCGCCGCAGCGCGTCGAACGCGGGGTGCGCCAGCCCCTTCCGCCAGACAAGCGACACCGGCGACAGCGGCACGGGGTCGACGAGCGGGCGCACCACGGTCGACGCCATGGCCGGAAAGCTCACCACGGCGAGGATCGGATTGCCCGTCTTGCCCATGATCCGCTGGAACTCCTCCTCCCCGACGGCCAGCGGGGCGGGTGCCGCCATCTCGATGCCACGCCCCTCGAACAGTCGGTGCGCGAGGTCCGTCCACTCCGGCGTCCTCGGGTTGCCGGCCCCGGCGTACACGGTCTCGCCGGCGAGCGCGGCGAGCGGCACCTCCGGCAGGCGGGCCGACCGGTGGTCCTCGGGCAGGACGACCGCCAGGGGCTCGTAGCGGACGGGCTGGTGGCCGAGTCCGGCCCGCAGCGCCGGGGCGAGGCCCGCGAACCGGCCGAAGGAGGCGTCGAGGCGGCCAGCGAGCAGTTCGGCGGCGGCGTGGGTCAGCCCGCTCTCGTAACGCGCCATCAGCTCCTCCCCGGGCGCGAGTGCGCGGGCGCGCTCCAGGACCAGACGGCCGGTGGCCAGCCCGGGCGAGTTGAGGTCGACCAGCAGCGGGCGGCTCTGCCCGAAGGCGGCCAGCAGGTCGTCCTGCGCCTGCAGAACGCGGCGGGCGTACGGCAGCAGCCGCTCGCCGTCGGCCGTCAGGGTCACCTGCCGGGTGGTCCGGACGAACAACTCGGCGCCCAGCTCCCGCTCCAGGCGCCGTACGTCCCTGCTGAGCACCTGCTGGGCCACGTAGAGGCGGGCGGCGGCGCGGGTGAAGTGCAGGTCCTCGGCGACGGTGACGAAGGCGCGCAGGAGGCGGGGTTCGAGATGGGCGGGTGCGGGCATCCGGCGAATTTACAACGGGAGTGCGTGAATGGGTACGGAGAAGGTGTTGGACCTCCTGATCGCCCCCGGGCGACGGTGAGTCCATGCCGCGACCGACCCGTGACCGCCCGACCCGCGAACGCCCGCACCGCGAAAACCCGGCCGACGAACGACCGTCCCGCGTACCGCCGACCCGCGCATACCCGCCGTACGGACACCCGGCCGGCGAAGACCCGGCCGGCGAACGGCCGGCCCGCGAAGTACCGTCCCCGCGGACCACCTTCCTCGCCGTCACCGCCGACACCCTGGTCGCCGCCGACTTCCGCCCGCGCACCCGGCGCCGGCCGCCCGGCCCGTACCGGCGCCTCCTCGCCCTGCCCGGCGCCCGCGCGTTCACGATCGGGAATCTCATGGCGCGGCTGCCCATGGGCATGTTCAGCGTCAGCGCGGTGGTGATGATCGCCGGGACCCGTGGTTCGTACGCCCTCGCCGGCGCCGTCACCGCGACGGGGCTGGCGGCGACGGCGCTGGTCGCCCCGTGGACGGCGCGGCTCGTGGACCGGCACGGCCAGGCCAGGGTGGCGCTGCCCGCCACGCTGGCCGCCGCCCTGGGCTCGCTCGCCCTGCTGCTGTGCGTCCGCCACGACGCGCCCGCCTGGACCCTGTTCGCCGCGTACGCCGCCACCGCGACGACGCCCAACACCGGCGGCATGGCCCGCGCCCGCTGGGCCCACCTGCTGCGGGACAGGAAGGGCGCCGCCGACGCCCTGCACACCGCGAACTCGTTCGAGCAGGCCGCCGACGAGCTGTGCTTCATGCTCGGACCGGTCCTCGCCGCGTTCCTGTGCACCGCGCTGTTCCCGGAGGCGGGGACGCTCGTCGGCGTGGTGCTGCTGGTCGGCGGCATGCTGCTCTTCACCGCCCAGCGCTCCACCGAGCCGCCGGCCCGGCCGCGCCCCACGGCGAAGGCCCCCTTCCGCGTCCCGGGAATCCCGCCGCTGCTGGTCGTGTGCCTGGCGATGGGCGGGGTGTTCGGGGCCATGGAGGTCGTCACGATCGCCTTCGCGGACGCACAGGGGCATCGTGCGGCGGCCGGGGTGGTCCTCGCGCTGCAGGCGGCCGGCTCCTGCGCGGCGGGGCTGCTGTACGGCGCGATGAAGCCGGCCGGACCCGCCGAGCGCCGCCTGCCGTGGTGTGTCGCGGCGATGACGGTCCTGCTGACGCTGCCGCTGCTCGCCGCGTCCCTCACCGGCTCCCTGCCGCTGCTGGCGCTCACGCTGCTGGCCGCCGGGATGGCGACCGCCCCGACGATGGTCACCACCATGACGCTGGTCCAGCACCGCACCCCGGAGGGCCGCCTGAACGAGGGCATGACCCTCGCGGTGACCGGCCTGCTCGGCGGCATCGCCTGCGGCAGCGCGGCGGGCGGCTGGACGGTGGAGCACGCCTCCGCCACGGCCGCCTACGGCGTACCGGTCACGGCGGCCGCGGTGGCCCTGCTCCTCGCCCTCGCCCTGGCACCGGCTCGGGGCCCGGCGCGCCGGCCGCGGGCATGACGAAGGCCCCGGGCATGACGAAGGCCCCGCCGCGCTGGAGCGGCGGGGCCTTCGCCCACATGGGAACTGTGGAGATGGCGGGAATCGAACCCGCGTCCAACGGTGCGGAACCAGGGCTTCTCCGTGTGCAGTCCGCTTCGCTTTTCTCAGCCCCGGAGATCACGCGGACAAGTCTCCGACGGGCTCAGTCACTGTTTGGTTTCCCTCTTCACCCCGTGACCGGGATCAAGGTTTAGTCCCCTAGCTGATGCCAGGATCCGGGTCGGGAACAGCCCCGGGCTGACACTCCCTTAGTAGGAGGCTCGCTTCGCTACCTGAGATCAGGCAGCGAGGGCGAAGGCCTGCTGGGAGGAATCGCGCTTGGTGTTGGCGATTATTTTTTTCGGCCTGTGGTTTACGAGATCATGGCCGCTTCCTCGACACGCTTCCCCTGCTTCGACATCCGCTGTCGAAACCGATCATCCCCATGTTGATTTTTCAATCGACGCACCCGCCCGGGGTGCTTTCACCATCGTACGTGACCAACGCACGCGGGTGCCAGCCCATTCCCCGGGGGGTCAGGCCCGCTGCTTGCGCCGGATCGCCGAGATCGTCCGCTCCGCCTCGCGGCGGTCCTGCTTCTCCCGGAGGGTCTGGCGCTTGTCGTACTCCTTCTTGCCGCGCGCCAGCGCGATCTCCACCTTGGCCCGGCCGTCCTTGAAGTACAGCGCCAGGGGCACGATCGTGTGACCGGTCTCCTGGGACTTCGACTCCAGCTTGTCGATCTCCACCCGGTGCAGCAGGAGCTTCCGCTTGCGGCGGGCGCTGTGGTTGGTCCAGGTCCCCTGGCTGTACTCCGGCACGTGCACGTTGTGCAGCCACGCCTCGTGTCCGTCCAACTGCACGAAGCCGTCGGCCAGCGAGGCCCGTCCCTGGCGCAGCGACTTCACCTCGGTCCCGGAGAGGACCAGGCCGGCCTCGTAGGTGTCGAGGATCTGGTAGTCGTGCCGCGCCTTCTTGTTCTGCGCGATCAGCTTGCGCCCTTTTTCCTTAGCCATAGTGCCGCCCATTTTCGCACTACGGAGGGGGTCCGCGGGAAGCCGATTTACGGAGGGGTGCTACCGGCCCAGTCCGCTCAGCACCGTCCGCGCCCGTTCCAGGGCGGCCGGGTCCGTCGGTTCGATCTCCAGGTCGGGCGTGATGCCCGTGCCGTCGACGCCGCGGCCCGACGGGGTGCGGTAGTGCCCGACGGTCAGCTCGGCCACCGAGCCGTCGGGCAGCCGGCTCGGCATCTGCACCGAGCCCTTGCCGAAGGTGCGCGAGCCCAGGACGACCGCCCGTCCGCGGTCCTGCAGGGCCCCGGTGAGGAGTTCGCCCGCGCTCATCGTGCCGCCGTCCACGATGGCGACCAGGGGTCTGGTGGTGTCGCCGCCGGGCTCGGCGTGCAGGGCCCGCTGGTCGCCGTCGACGTCGTAGGTGGCGACCAGGCCGCCGTCGAGGAAGGCGGAGGCGGCGGTGACGGCCTCGGCTACCAGTCCGCCGGAGTTGCCGCGCAGGTCGAGGACGACCCCGGCACCGGACGGCAGCCCCGCCACGGCATCGCGCACCTGCGCGCCGACACCCTTGCTGAAGGAGAGGACCTTGACGACCGTGACGCCGTCGGCGAGCGTGCGCACGGTCACGGGGTCCGTGGAGAGGCGGGCCCGGCGTACGGTCTCGGTCCACGCGCGCGTGCCGCGTTCCAGGCCGAGCCGGACGGCGGTGCCGGCGGGCTCCTGCTCCGCGTCGCCGCGCAGTATGGAGACGACCTCCGTGACGGGGCGCCCGTCGACCCGCTCGCCGTCGACGCTGCGCAGTCGGTCGCCCTCGCGGATCCCGGCGTCCGCGGCGGGCGAGCCGGAGCGCACCCTGGTGACCTCGATGCGGCCGTCGCGCTCGCGGCGGGCGGAGAGCCCGACGCCGGTGTACCGGCCGTCGAGGGCGTCCTCCAACTCCTCGTACTCGCCCCGTGAGTAGACGGCGCCCCAGCGGTCCCCGCTGCGGCTGACGGCGCGTTCGGCGGCCTCCACGGGGGACTTGCCGTCGGCCATCGCCTCGGCGGCCGCCCGTGCGACGTCGGCGTGCCGGCCGTGCTGACCGGCCGGGGTCGCCGGGGCGGCCGGTCGCGCCGAGTCCGGCGCGGGCCTGCGGTCGGCCTCGGGGAACGAGCCGGTGGCCGCGCCCGCGACGAGCACGCTCGCGAACACCAAGGTCAGGGCGGCCCCGTGGCGTACGCGACGGGGCTGACAGAACAGGTCACGACCTGACATGCCGGTGAGTCTAGGACAACGCGAGAGGGCCGCACGGTCGCTTGACCGCGCGGCCCTCTTGGTATGTGTCACACCTTCAGGTACTTGCGCAGCGCGAAGAACGCGGCCAACGCGGGCATCAGCAGGCTGGTGGCCAGGATGAGCGGCAGCTTCGTCAGCAGGGCGTCCCAGCCGATGAAGTCGATCAGGGCCAGCTTGTCGGCCAGGGCGAGCCCGTGGTCGATGATGAAGTACCGCGCGGTCACCAGGAACGCGCAGGCGACCGCGCCGCCGATCAGCCCGGCGACCGCCGCCTCCATGATGAACGGGGCCTGGATGTAGAAGCCCGAGGCGCCGACCAGCCGCATGATGCCGGTCTCGCGCCGCCGGCTGAACGCCGAGACGCGGACCGTGTTCACGATCAGCATGAGCGCGACGACCAGCATGAGCGCCATCACCGCGCGCGCCGCCCAGTTCATGCCGTTGAGGAGCTCGAAGAGGTTGTCCAGGGTCGCGCGCTGGTCCGCCACGGACTGCACGCCGTCGCGGCCGTCGAAGGCGGTCGCGATGACCTGGTACTTCTCCGGGTCCTTCAGCTTGATCCGGTACGACTCCTGCATCTGGTCCGGTGTGAGCGAGCTGGCCAGCGGCGAGTCGCCGAACTGGTCCTGGTAGTGCTTGTACGCCTCGTCCTGCGACTCGTACGTCACCTTGTCCACGACCGACAGCTCTTCGAGGTCGGTGAGGATCTGCTTCTTCTGGTCCTCGGTCACCGCGCCCTTGGCGCACGCGGGGTCGGACTTCGCGTCACTCTTGTTGCAGAGGTAGACGGTGACGTTGACCTTGTCGTACCAGTAGCCCTTCATGGTGTTGACCTGGTCGCTCATCAGCAGCGAACCGCCGAACAGGGCCAGGGACAGGGCGACGGAGACGATGACGGCGAAGGTCATCGTCAGATTGCGGCGAAGACCGACACCGATCTCCGAGAGCACGAACTGGGCGCGCATGGCGTCTCGTTAAGCCTTTCCGTTCCTCGTCAGTGCTGGTAGCCGTAGACGCCGCGCGCCTGGTCGCGGACGAGGCGGCCCTTCTCCAGCTCGATGACGCGCTTGCGCATCTGGTCCACGATGTTCTGGTCGTGGGTGGCCATGATCACGGTGGTGCCCGTCCGGTTGATGCGGTCGAGCAGCTTCATGATGCCGACGGACGTCTGCGGGTCGAGGTTGCCGGTCGGCTCGTCGGCGATCAGCAGCTTGGGCCGGTTGACGAAGGCGCGCGCGATGGCGACGCGCTGCTGCTCACCGCCGGACAGCTCACCGGGCCTGCGGTCCTCCTTGCCGCCGAGCCCGACGAGGTCGAGCACCTGCGGCACGGACTTGCGGATCTCCCCGCGGGACTTGCCGATGACCTCCTGGGCGAAGGCGACGTTCTCGCCGACCGTCTTGTTCGGCAGCAGGCGGAAGTCCTGGAACACCGTCCCAAGCTGGCGCCGCATCTGCGGAACCTTCCAGTTGGACAGGCGGGCGAGGTCCTTGCCCAGCACGTGCACCTGTCCGTGGCTGCACCGCTCCTCGCGGAGGACCAGCCGCAGGAAGGTGGACTTTCCGGAGCCGGAGGACCCCACGAGGAAGACGAACTCGCCCTTCTCGACCTCCAGGGAGACATCCCTGAGGGCTGGGTGGTTCTGTTTGGGGTAGACCTTGGAGACGTTGTCGAATCGGATCACGGATGCACCACGGGTCGCCGGGGGTAGATGTGCGTGACCATACGCGAACCGGGGAGCGGACCGCAGTCACCGGTCGGGGTTGCGTATCAGTTGCGCGTTTTGTCCCTGGAGGGAGGGCGGGCGTGGTCCCCCGGAACCTGGCACAGTGGAAGGGGGAACGTTCGCGTCGGCGCGGGCGTTGTCCTGACGGAGCCGGCGGCAAGGAGGGCGAGCGCATGACGTACGACCGGTTGGTGTGCGCGAACTGCGCGGCGCCCGTGAGTGAGGGCAGGTGCCCGGTGTGCCGGGCGAACCGCGAGCGGCTGCAGCAGGGGAGCTTCCTCGCGGGGCTGAATCCGATGACGCTGATCGCACTGCTGGCGGTGCTGGTCGCGGCGGTGGCCCTGCTGGCCCACCAGACCGCCTGACGCCCCCGCAGGGCCCTGGAGGCCCCCGGGGACGGTCGCGGAAGGGGCCCGGAGCGCGCAGTGCGCTCCGGGCCCCTTCGCGTGCGTGCGGGGCGCGTACGCGGTGCGTACGCGTACGGCTACCGTCAGGCAGCCGCGCCGCGGCCGTTCATCAGTCGCGGCAGGAAGCGGAAGCCGATACCGCCGGCGATCATCGTGGCGGCGCCGACCAGCAGGAACGTGGTCTCCGCGGCGCCGGTCTCGGCGAGCTCGTCACCGCTGCCCTGGGCGGCGGTGTCGGAGGCCTGGGCCTCTTCGCCGGTGTCGGTCAGGGCCGAGGAACCCTCGTCCTGGGTGACGTTGTCGTTGCCACCGCCGTCGGGGGTGGTGTTGTCCTCGCCACCGGTCCCGCCGTCGCCGCCGGTGGAGCCGCCGGTGTTGCCACCGTTACCGCCGGTGGTGCCGCCGGTGTTGGAGCCGCCACCGTTGCCGCCGGTAGAACCCCCGTCACCGCCGGTGTTGCCGCCGGAGTTGCCGCCGGTGGTCGTGTCACCGGTGGTGCCACCGGTCGTACCACCGGTGGTCGTGTCACCGCTGGTGCCACCGGTCGTGGTGTCACCCGTCGTACCACCGGTGGTCGTGTCACCGGTAGTGCCACCGGTGGTCGTGTCACCCGTCGTACCACCGGTGGTCGTGTCACCGCTGGTGCCACCGGTCGTGGTGTCACCCGTCGTACCACCGGTGGTGGTGTCACCCGTGGTGCCACCGGTGGTGGTGTCACCGGTCGTCCCACCAGCGGTGGTGTCGTCGTCGCAGCTCGGGTCGACGACGATGTCGCAGGGGTCACCGTCCTCGTCGCCCAGGCCGACCTTCAGGCCGACGTTGGTGTCGCCGACACCCGCGCTCACGCCGATGTCGAGCGCCGAAGCGGCACCCGCGGCGGTCAGGGAGGCGCCGGCCGCGATCACTGCGCCGGCCGCTATGCGCGCGACACGGATGCGCGTCTTCTTCGTCATGTAGTTGCTACCCCCAGTAGCCGATTAGTCAGTGAGGCCGCACTCGGGGGCCGTGATCAACGGGGGTAGCTGCCTGCTGAAGAAGTCCCCCGGTTCACATGCGCCCCAGAAATACGCATGCCGCGCCTCACCCTTACGAATGTTCAAAGCAACGTCAAGGCCGTTGCGTACGCGATGTCCGGGTACGGGACGTATGCCGGACACAAAGGGTGTGAGTGTGACGTAGAACCCAGACATCACCGGCGAACAGGGGGCCTGACAAAAGGCAACCGCCGCCGGAAGGGCGGCAGTTGCCTTGTCGACAAAGCGGCGTCTCCGCCCCGCGCTACTTCTCCTGCTGCTTGCGCCAGCGAATGCCGGCCTCCAGGAAACCGTCGATCTCGCCGTTGAAAACGGCCTCGGGGTTGCCCACTTCGTGCTCGGTGCGCAGGTCCTTGACCATCTGGTACGGGTGCAGCACGTACGAACGCATCTGGTTGCCCCAGGAGTTGCCCCCGTCGCCCTTGAGGGCGTCCATCTTGGCCTGCTCCTCCTGGCGGCGCCGCTCCAGGAGCTTGGCCTGGAGGACGTTCATGGCGGTGGCCTTGTTCTGGATCTGGGAGCGCTCGTTCTGGCAGGAGACCACGATGCCGGTGGGGAGGTGGGTGAGCCGCACCGCGGAGTCGGTGGTGTTCACGCCCTGGCCGCCGGGGCCGGACGAGCGGTACACGTCCACCCGCAGTTCGGACTCGTCGATCTCGATGTGGTCGGTCTGCTCGACCACGGGGAGGATCTCGACACCGGCGAAGGAGGTCTGGCGGCGCCCCTGGTTGTCGAAGGGCGAGATGCGCACCAGGCGGTGCGTGCCCTGCTCGACGGAGAGGGTGCCGTAGGCGTACGGCACCTGCACGGCGAAGGTCGTCGACTTGATGCCGGCCTCCTCCGCGTACGACGTCTCGTAGATCTCGGTCTTGTAGCCGCGCTGCTCGGCCCAGCGCAGGTACATGCGCTGGAGCTTCTCGGCGAAGTCGGCGGCGTCCACGCCACCGGCCTCGGCGCGGATGTTGACGAGCGCCTCACGGGAGTCGTACTCGCCCGAGAGCAGCGTGCGGACCTCCATCTCGTCCAGCGCCTTCCGCACGGCCGTGAGCTCGGACTCGGCCTCGGCACGGGTGTCCGGGTCGTCCTCCTCCTCGGCCATCTCGAAGAGCACGCCGAGATCGTCGATCCGGCCGCGCAGGGCCTCGGCCTTCCGCACCTCGGCCTGGAGATGGGAGAGCTTGCTGGTGATCTTCTGCGCCGCTTCCGGGTCGTCCCAGAGGGACGGCGCGGCCGCCTGCTCCTCGAGCACGGCGATGTCTGCCCTCATCCTGTCGAGGTCCAGGACGGCCTCGATCGACTCCATGGTCGAGGAGAGGGACTTCAGCTCTTCGGATACATCGACGACTGCCACGCATCCAGCGTAACGGCTCCGTCCACCGGTCTTCGCCGGGTCGTCACGGGCGGCGGTGACCAGGCCGCTCCGGGCCTCACGGAGAGGCCGGTGCCGAGTTCCGCGTGTCCTGGGGCCCGGCGCCGCCCTCGTCGCCGCCGGTGGCCAGCCACGTACCGACGCCGATCGCCGCCACCAGGGCGAGCGCGCCGGCCCCCACCGCCAGCCGGCGGCGCCGCGCGGCGGCGCGGTTGCGGGCCGAGCCGGGGCGCGGGGCGCCGGACGCGCGCGGGGCGCGGGCGGTGCCGCGGGCACCGCCGGCCAGCTCGTCGGGGGCCGGTACCCGCATGGATGTGTGCGTGTCGCGGTTGGAGTCGGCCGGCTTCGCCCCCGGCACCAGCGGCACCGCCCCCCGGCGGCGTACCGGCTCCCCGGCGGGCGCGGGGGACGCCGGGGGCTCCTCGGGCGCGTCCTCCTCCTGCTCGGCGTCGGGCTCGTCCACGTCCAGCGGGCCCATCCCGGCCAGCATGGGCAGCAGCTCGCGCAACCGGGCGCCCAGCTCGGAGGCGCGCAGCCGGGAGGCCGGCGCCTTGGCCAGGCACTGCACCAGTAGCTGCCACAGCTCGTCCGGGATGCCGGGCAGGGGGACGACCCGCTCGGTCACGTGCCGGCGCAGCACCGCACCGGGGTGGCCGCCACCGAACGGCGTGAAGCCCGCCAGCAGCTCGTACAGGACCGTGGCCAGCGCGTAGATGTCCACCGCCGCGCGCGGGGGCAGGCCCTCGACGATCTCCGGGGCCAGGTAGTCGGGCGTACCGATGATCTTCGTGGCGCGGGTGCGCCGCGGGGTGTCGATGAGCTTGGCCACCCCGAAGTCCGTCAGCAGGGCCGGGTGCGAGCCGCCGGGGCCGAGCGGACCCTGCATGTCGAGCAGCACGTTCTCCGGCTTGACGTCCCGGTGCACGACCCCGGCGGCGTGCGCGGCGGCCAGGCCGTCGGCGACGTCGGCGACGACGGCCACCGCGGCCTCGGGCGCCAGGCGCCGCTCCCGGTCGAGGCGGGTGCGCAGGTCCGTACCGCGGACCAGGTCCATGACCAGCGCCAGGTCGTTGCCGTCGACGACCAGGTCGCGCACGGAGACGACGTGGGGGTGCTCCAGGCCGAGCAGGGCGGTGCGCTCCTGCACGAAGCGTGAGACGAGCTCCTGGTCGGACGCCAGGTCCTCGCGCAGCAGCTTGATCGCGACGGGCCCCTCGGGACCCTCGCCCAGCCACACCGTGCCGGCACTGCCCCGCCCGAGGATCTGGTGGGCGGTGTACCGGCTGCCGATCTTCCGTGCCAAGACTGCTCCTACCGACGCGTGTTGCGCTTTAAAGTACGCGTCCGGGGAGCCAACCTTCACAGCGGAGGCGGAAATCACCCGCCGGATGTCGACAAATCACCAGGCTCGTCGTCGGATCCGGCGAAAGCGCGGTCCGCCTACGGACCGGCCGCCGGTCGGATCAACGCCAGTGGAACCGGTCGCCGACCGAGCAAGGCACCCGCCGAGGCCCCGCCTCACTCACCGTTCGGAGCCCCGACTCAGTCGCCGTTCGGGGCCCCGACTCACTCATCGTTCGACGCGCGCCTCAGTCTCCGGCCGACGCCCCGCCTCAGTTCCCGGTCGACGTCCCGCCGCCCGAGCCGCTGCCGCCGCCCAGGTCGCCGATCCAGTCGGTCGCGGTGGTGAACCAGTCGCTGAGCTGCTCCCAGTAGCCCTTGCCCGTGCCGATCCAGCCCTGCAGCGGGCTCAGCTCCCAGATCAGCCAGCCGGCCACGAACAGGATGACGAGCGTGAACAGGCATCCCTTGAGGCAGCCGAGGCCGGGGATGCGCATGGGGTTGGCGCCGCGCTGCCGCGGCGGCCTGGGCTCGCGCCGGGGCGGCTGGGGCTCCGGCGTGGGCGGCGGGGCGTACCGCTGCGGCTGGGGCCGGGACGGCTGCTGGGGCTGCGGGGTGGCGTACCGCTGCGGCTGCTGCGGCTGCTGCGGCTGCTGCGGATAGCCGTAGCCGGGCTGCTGGGGCGGCGGGCCCTGCGGGGCCTGGCGGGGCGGCTGCTGCGGGCGGGCGACCTGCCGCTGGGGCCGGCGGCGCAGCGGGTCCTGGTCCGGGTCGAGGTACTGGGCCTGCGTCTGCTCGTTGCGGTCGCGGGCGGCGCGCAACTGGTTCTGCCAGGGGTGCGGGTCGTCGGGCCCGCCGGGCTGCCCGTCCTGGCCCTGCCCCGGCGGCACCGGCGGCATGACGGCGGTCGGGTCGGCCGCGCCGCGGTTCGGGAGTACGGCGGTGGGGTCGGCGGCGCCCGAGGGGCTGCCGGTGTGCGGAAGGACGCTGGTCGCGCCGTTCGGGTCGTAGGCGCCGTTCGGATTCTGGGGCAGGACCTGCGTCGGGTCCGCGGCGCCGGGGGCGCCCGGCACCTGGGCGGGCGCCGGGTCGGGGGCGAGGAGCACGCCGACGTTCTCGGCGGCGCCGATCTGCGCGCTGCTCGCGTGCACGCCGATGCCCTCGGCGACGACGCGCAGGCCGCGGGCGAGGTTCTCGGCGCTGGGGCGCTCGTCGGGGTTCTTGCGCAGGCAGCGCTCTATCACCGTCCACAGCGGGTCGGGGACGGTGGAGGGGCGGCGCGGCTCCGCGCTCAGGTGCTGGTGCAGCACCTCCAGGGCGGAACCCCCGCCGAACGGGGGCCGTCCGGTGACCAGCTCGTACAGCAGGATGCCGGCGCCGTACACGTCGACCGCGGAGGTCTGCGGGCGGCCCTCGGCGGACTCCGGCGCCACGTACGCGGGCGTGCCGACGAACTCGTGGGTGCGGGTGAGGCCGGGTGAGTCGGCGAGGCGGGCGATGCCGAAGTCGGTGAGCATCGGGTGCATCTCGCCGCCGGTCTGCCTCAGCAGGACGTTGGCCGGCTTCAGGTCGCGGTGCACGACGCCGTCCGCGTGGCTGGCGGCGAGGGCGTCGGCGATCTGGGCGGTGAGCAGCGCCGCGGCGACCGGGGTGAGGGGCCCGTTCTCGCGCAGGTAGCGGTGCAGGTCGGGGCCGTCGACGAGATCCATGACGAGCGCCAGCAGCTCACCCTCGACGACCAGGTCGCGGACCCGGACGATGTTGGGGTGGGTCAGCCGCAGCAGGACGGAGCGCTCCCGCAGGAAGCGCATCACGATGTCGGGGTCGCTCGCGAGCTCCTCCTTGAGGACCTTGATCGCGACGGTCTCGCCGGGCTGTCCGGCCACGGCCGCCTCGGCGCCCGCGGTCTCCCGCTGGCGGGCTCGCCAGACGGTGCCCGTCGCGCCGCGGCCGAGGGGCTCCTCGAGGAGGTACTTGCTGCCTACCGGCCGCACGTCATGCGCTCCCTGTTGCTTGCCGACTGTTCCGCCCCACTGTAGTGCCGCGCTCCCGGCACCGGGCTGTCGTCGTCCTGTGGTTCCCGTGGGGCCGCCGGTGCGTCCCGCGTTCCGCTTCCGGCACATGTTCGAAGGAAAGACGCTCGACCCGGTCCCTTGGTTGCCGGGCCCGGACGTGACCGATCTCAAGCGGACACCATTCGATCATCGACGCGCCACCTGTCAGGCACTTTTGCGGGCAGAGCCGACCAATCAAGATCATATGACGGCGGGCGGCGGGCGCGTTGTCAGTGGCAGGTGCGAGGATGCCTGCAGAACTGGCCGACGTGCTCGTGTGGCGGTGGGGGAAGTCCGCGGTGGGGGACCGTGGTGAACGGCTTCTGTCCCCGGCGCGCGGGCGCCCGCGCGAAGGGACCGCTGACGGCGATGCAGATCCGGCTGACCGTCGTAGACCCGCTGGGCCCGCATGCTTCGGTGGGGGGCCGCGCCGCGAGCCGCGACGTGCTGGTCACCGCACCGGCCGGCACGGCCCTGGCCGCGGTCGCCTCCGCGCTGGCCGCGGCGCTCCCTGGCGGCGAGGGCCCGGGCTCCGGCCAGGTGGTGCTCTACGCCGGCGCGCAGCGGCTCGACGCCCAGCGCAGCACCCTGGGCGAGCCCCCGCTGATCGACGGCGCCGTGCTCTGCCTGGGGGCCCCGGGCGAGCCCGACCCGCACGCCGAGCCGGCCGACGTCCCGGCCCAGCTCCACGTGGTCGCCGGTCCCGACGCGGGCGGCGTCCACCTGCTGCACGGCGGCCAGGTCCGGCTCGGCCGCTCCGCCGACGCCGACGTCGCGCTCGACGACCCGGACGTCTCCCGGATGCACTGCGCCGTGACCGTCGCCTCCGACGGTCACGTCTCCGTAGCCGACCTCGGCTCCACCAACGGCACCATTCTGGACGGCACCCGCGTGGGCACCCGCCCGGTCCGCTTCACGCCGGGTGCGCTGCTGCGGATCGGCGAGTCGGCCCTGCGGCTCGTGCCGGTCCCGCGGGGGACGCAGACGCGGGTGGCGACGACTCCGGACGGCGAGGGGCACGTGCGGCTGTCCGGTGCGCCGGCGCTCCCGCCGACCGGCGGGACGGGCGCCGGGGACGACGTGGCCCACGCGCGCGTGGCCGACGGGGCGCGGGGAGACGTGCCCGCGGGGGGCGGTGGCACCGCGGACGGCTCCGCGCGGGCGGCGGGCGGTTCCGCACCCGCGGCTCGCCTGCCGGACGGTCCCCGGCACCCGGCCGGTGCGACGGACGGCCCCGCACACACGACCGGCCCCATGCACGGCCCCGCGCACACGACCGGCCCCGCGCACACGACCGGCGGGGCGAGCACGCACCCAGGCGCGGCGGGACCGGGGGGCGGTCCCCCGCACCGGGCGGGCGGCCCGGACGGCCGCGCGCGCGGGACGGCGGCCGACGGGTGGGACGACCCCGCAGGCCGGACCCACCACGCCTCCGGCACGGCGGGGTACGGCTCCGGTGCGGCGCCGGCCGAGCAGCCCCGGGTGCCCCAGGTGCCCGGCCAGGGCGGCGCGCCCCGCATCGAGAGCCACGGCACCGGCCCCACGGCCGGCACGCCCCGGCCGGCCCCCGCCGGAGGAGACACGCACGGCGGTGCGTACGGCACGGCCACGCACGGCACGGGCGTGTACGGAGGAGTCACACCCGGCGCTGGCTCCCTCGGCGCCGACGCCTCCGGGACCGCCCCCTTCGGCGAGGTCACCGGCCCCACCCAAGCCCCCGGCCCGGACGGCGGCGGCACCGGCCGCAAGGGAACGCCCCTGCGGGGCACCGACGTGCCCCAGGGCGTGCGCAGGCGCGGCGGGCTCGGCGCGTGGGCGCGGCGGCTGGCCGGCGGACGCGGCGGCACCCCGGACGCCACCGAGCCCGGCACGTACGCGTACGACGAGGAGCCGGTCGCACCGGCACCCGCGGCTCCCGCCGTCAGCGGCAGCGCGCCGGAGACCTGGCCGGACCCCGCCGCGCTGCTGCTGACGGCGCTCGGTCCGGGCCCGCGCCTGTGGGAGCGCGGTCCCGGCCACCCGGAGGCGCTCACCGTGCGGCTCGGTACGGCCGACCGGGTCGCGCCCGGCGGCGACACACCGCTGCCCGCGGTCCCGGTGACCGCCGGGCTGCGCGAGGTCGGGGCGCTCGGGCTGGCCGGCCCGCGCGCGAGGCTCGCCGGGCTGGCCCGCGCGGTGCTGGCCCAGCTCGCCGCGCTGCACTCCGCCGACGTCCTGGAGATCGTCCTGATCAGCGCGGACCGCTCCCGTCCGCTCGCGGACCGGGCCGCCGAGTGGTCCTGGCTGGGCTGGCTGCCGCAGCTCCGCCCGGGACACGGCCAGGACTGCCGCCTGCTGCTCGCCTACGACCGCGAGCAGGCCACGGCCCGCGCCCACGAACTCCTCCGCCGCCTGGAGGACCACCTGACGGACACCCGGACCGGAGCACGGCCGGCCGCTCCCGCCGGCACGATCCCGGCCCAGCCGGCGGCTCCCGCGCACGACCCGCGACCGGCCACGGCGGCGGTGGCCGCCCGGCAGCCCTCCTGGGCGCGGCCCGACGACGGCACCGACCCGGCCGGCGGCTTCGCCGGGCCGTACACGGTGGTCGTCGTCGACGGGGACCCCGGCGGTGCCGACGTGCGCGAGGCGGTGGCGCGGCTGGCCCTGGAGGGCCCCCGGGCCGGCATCCACGTCGTGTGCCTCGCCGAGACCGCCGCCGCCTCCCCGACCTCCCCGGTGACGGAGACCTACGAGACGGCCTGCACGGTGTCGCCGGTGTTCCGCCAGTGCGGTGCCGTGGCACTGCTCAGCGGCGACGTGGCGACGGCCCTGCGGCTGCTGCGCATCGCGCGCACGGGCGCCTCCCAGGACGCTCCGGACGCCCCCGCAGGCCCGGTCGGGCACGGCACCCTCGGCACGGTCGACGCCGTCTCCCTCCCCTGGGCCGAGCGGTTCGCGCGCGCCCTGGCCCCGCTGCGCACCGACGGCACGACCGGCGAACGCCACGCGCGCGTGTCCGCACCGCTGCCCCAGGCGGCCCGGCTCCTGGACGAGCTGGGCCTCGCCCGGGCCACCCCGGCCTCCCTGATGGCCCGGTGGGCGGCCGCGGCCGACGACGCGGAGGCCCTCGGCGGACGCGCGCAGGCCGTACTGGGCGCCGGACCGCGCGGCCCGGTCACCGTCGACCTCGCGGCCGAGGGACCGCACCTGCTGGTCGAGGGCCCGCCCGGCAGCGGCCGCACCGAGCTGTTGCGGGCGCTGGTCGCCTCGCTCGCCTCCGCCGAACGCCCAGACCGCCTCGGGATCGTCCTGATCGACGGCCGGGACGGCGTGAGTTCGGGCGACGGGCACGGGGAGGGACTGCGCGTCTGTACGGACGTACCGCACGTCACCACCCACCTGGCCGCCAACGACCCCGTCCGCATGCGGGAGTTCGCCCAGTCCCTGAGCGCGGAGCTGAAGCGGCGCGCCGAGCTGCTCGGGCGGTCGGACTTCGCCGAGTGGCACACCGGGCGCGAGGTCTCGGGCCGGCTGGTCACCCAGCGCAGGGCGGCGGGCGCGGCCGGCCCCGCGGCGATATCGGACGCCGGGGACGTCGAGTCCCCGCCCAGCTCCACCCTGCGGCTGCGTCCCGGTGCCGCCCGGCGCCGGGCGGGGGCCGTGCCGCCACTGCCCCGGCTGGTCGTGGTCGTGGACGACCTCGACGCGCTCGTCACACCCCCGCTCGGCTCGCCCGGGCGGCCCGCGGCGGGGTCGGTGATGCGGGCGCTGGAGGCGGTCGCGCGGGAGGGCGAGCGGCTCGGGGTGCACCTGGTGTCCGCCACCGGGCCCGGCGGCCGTACGGAGCAGACGGAGCCGGCCCGCCGGGCCACGCTGCGGGTCACCCTGGACGCGCCGGTGCCGGGTCCGGACGAACCGGCGCCGGGGCGTGGCCGGCTGGCCTCCGCGGAGGGGCGGTCCCTGGTGTTCCAGGGCGGCCGGGTCACGGGGCGCATCCCGCGGACGGCGACCCTGCGGCCCACCGTGGTCCCCCTGGAGTGGCACCGCATGGGCGACCCGCCCACCCGGCGCCCCGTACGCGAGTTGGGCAACGGCCCGACGGATCTGGCGTTGCTGGCCAGCGCGTTGGAGCGGACCGCCCGTGAGGTGTCGGCGGCGGAGGTGCCGTCGCTGCTGTGACTCCGGGCGCGGCACCGCCCCTTCGGCGTGCCCCACACGGTCCCGTCACCGCCCTTCGGCGTGCCCCGTCCGGCGTGCCCCACCTGGTCACGACGCGGTCACGATCCCCCGCTTGACAGCGGACGCGCTCTTGCCGCCCTCACCCCCCTGGCGTACACCAGAGCGCACGGGACAGCGCCGAACGTTCGACGAGGAACGAAGAACGGGGCAGTGATGCGCACGAGCAGCACCATGCGGACACACAGGACCGTCAAGAAGGCCACGCGCGGGGTGACGAGCAGGGCGGCGAACAAGGCCGCGAAGCGGACCACCCGGACCGCCGCCACCCTCGCCGCGGGAGCACTGGCGCTCTCGCTCACCGCGTGCGGTGGCGACGACGGCGACGGCGGCGACAAGGGCGGTCAGACAGGCGGCGGCAAGGAGACGGCCGCCACCGTCACCCTCCCCAAGCTGGACGGCGAGAGCCTGGAGGTCGCCGCCGTCTGGACCGGAGCCGAGCAGGAGAACTTCAAGAAGGTCCTCGCCGAGTTCGAGAAGCGCACCGGCGCCAAGGTGACCTTCGTGCCCGCCCAGGACCCGATCATCAACTTCCTCGGCTCGAAGATCGCGGGCGGCGCCCCGCCGGACGTGGCGATGCTCCCGCAGCCCGGCGCCATCAAGCAGGCCGTGGACAAGAGCTGGGCCAAGCCGCTGGGCGCGGAGGCCACCAAGGAGCTGACGGAGAACTACTCGCAGGGCTGGCAGGACATCGGCAAGGTCGCCGGCAAGCAGTTCGGCGTCTACTACAAGGCCGCCAACAAGTCCCTGATCTGGTACAACGCGCAGGTCTTCGAGAACGCGGGCGCGGCCGAACCCAAGACCTGGGACGAGTTGCTCACCACGGCGCAGACGGTCTACGACTCGGGCGTCACACCGTTCTCCGTCGGCGGCGCGGACGGCTGGACCCTCACCGACTGGTTCGAGAACGTCTACCTCTCGCAGGCGGGCCCGGAGAAGTACGACCAGTTGGCCAAGCACGAGATCAAGTGGACCGACCCGTCCGTGAAGGAGGCGCTGACCACCCTCGCCGAGATCTGGGGCAAGAAGGACTACGTGGCGGGCGGCGCGTCCGGCGCGCTGCAGACCGAGTTCCCGGCCTCGGTGACGCAGACCTTCACCGGCGGCGACCAGCCGAAGGCGGGCATGGTCTACGAGGGCGACTTCGTGCAGGTCAACATCGGCGAGACGGACGCGAAGGTCGGCACGGACGCGAAGGTCTTCCCGTTCCCGGCCGTCGGCGACACCGCGCCGGTGGTGTCCGGCGGCGACGCGGCCGTGATCCTGGAGGACTCGAAGGCGTCGCAGGCGCTGGTCACGTGGCTGGCCTCCCCGGACGCGGCGGCGATCCACGCGAAGCTCGGCGGCTTCCTCTCGCCGAACAAGAACGTCGACATGTCGGCGTACCCCAACGAGGTGCAGAAGAAGATCGCCGAGGCGCTCGTCGCGGCCGGTGACGACTTCCGCTTCGACATGTCGGACCAGGCCCCGCAGGCCTTCGGCGGCACGCCCGGCAAGGGCGAGTGGAAGGCACTGCAGGACTTCCTGAAGAACCCGGAGGACGTCGCGGGGGCCCAGCAGCGGCTGGAGGCGGACGCGGCCGCCGCCTACGGAGACTGACGCGATGACGTCGGCCACGGCGGCGGGGGCGTCTCCGGCCCCCGTCGCCCCCAAGTCGCGCAAGAGCGTGACCGGCACCCGCAAGGCCGTGGCGGCGCTGTTCCTGCTGCCCGCCCTGGTGCTGCTCGGCGCGCTCGTGGTCTACCCGATCGGGTACTCGCTGATCCGCAGCTTCTACGACCAGTCCGGCGACGGCTTCGCCGGCTTCGACAACTACCAGGCGCTGTTCACCGACGACGGCATCCGCACCGCCCTGAAGAACAACGTCATCTGGGTGGTGTTCGCGCCGACGGTCGCCACCGCGCTCGGTCTGATCTTCGCGGTGCTGACCGAACGGGTGCGCTGGGGCACGGCGTTCAAGCTGGTCGTCTTCATGCCGATGGCCATCTCGATGCTGGCGGCCGGCATCATCTTCCGCCTGGTGTACGACCAGGACCCGGACAAGGGCGTCGCGAACGCGGTGTGGGTCGGGGTGCACGACACGTTCGCCGAGTCGTCGGCGTTCCCGAAGGCGCACCCGGGCCGTGACTCGCCGCTGGAGCCGGCCGGCGGGGGCGCGTTCATCACCAGGCAGCCGGTCACCGCGGGCCAGGTCGTCACGCTCCCCCTGGTCGGCGTCGCCCCCGACCTGATGCCCGACGGCGCGAAGAAGGCCGCACCCGCCGAGCCGGCGGACGGGAAGATCACCGGCACCACCTGGCAGGACTTCACCCGCGGCAAGGGCGTCGGGACACTCAACGGCGTCGACGCGGCTGAACTGGGCTACGCCGGGATGAAGATCGAGGCCGTCAAGGACGGCGAGGTCGTCGCGTCGGCCACGGCGGCCGGCGACGGCACCTTCACCCTGCCCGCCGCGGCCGACGGGGCGCGGCTCAGACTGCCCGCCGACAACTTCGCGGAGCCGTACAACGGCCTGAACTGGCTCGGCCCCTCGCTCGTCACCCCGGCCATCATCGGGTCGTACGTGTGGATGTGGGCGGGCTTCGCGATGGTGCTGATCGCGGCGGGGCTGGCCGGGGTCCCGCGCGAGCTGCTCGAAGCGGCCCGGGTCGACGGCGCCAACGAGTGGCAGGTCTTCAGACGGGTCACCGTCCCGCTCCTGGCACCGGTCCTGGCGGTCGTGGCCGTCACCCTGATGATCAACGTGCTGAAGGTCTTCGACCTGGTGTTCATCATCGCCCCCGGCTCCTCCCAGGACGACGCGAACGTGCTCGCCCTGGAGCTGTACCGCAAGGGCTTCGCCTCGGACCAGCCGGGCATCGCCAGTGCCATCGCGGTGTTCCTGCTGCTCCTGGTCATCCCGGTGATGTGGTTCAACGTACGGCGGCTGCGGCGGGAGGTCAGGCGATGACATCGCGGACGCCGTGTGGCGGCTGGGGGTCCGGGGGTCGCCCCCCGGGTGGTTGCGGCAACGTACGGCGGCTCAGGCGGGAGGTGCGGCGATGACCACGGACGCGGACTCCCTCACGAAGACGGCGCCGACGCCACCCGGGGCGGCGCCCAAGGCCAGGCGGTCGCTGGGGTCGCGCCTCGCCGAGGGCGTCAGCGGCGGGCTGGTCCGGGTGTTCCTGATCGTCGTGGGCCTGTTCTGGCTGGTCCCCACGATCGGGCTGCTGCTGTCCTCGCTGCGCACCCCCCGGGACATGGCGGCGAGCGGCTGGTGGGAGGTCCTCACCAAGCCGTCCCAGCTCACCTTCCAGAGCTACGAGGAGCTGCTCGAGAACGGCGACATCACCTCCTCCCTCTTCAACACCGTGCTGATCACGGTGCCGGCGACGGTCCTGGTCGTGATCATCGGGTCGCTGGCGGGCTACGCCTTCGCGTGGATGGACTTCCCGGGCCGCGACTGGTGGTTCCTGGCCGTGGTCGGACTGCTGGTCGTCCCCGTTCAGGTGGCGCTCATCCCGATCGCCGAACTCTTCGGCAAGGTCGGCCTGTTCGGGTCGGTCGTCGGCGTGATCCTGTTCCACGTCGGCTTCGGCCTGCCCTTCGCGGTCTTCCTGCTGCGGAACTTCTTCGCGGAGATCCCCAGGGAGCTGCTGGAGGCCGCCCGGCTCGACGGCGCGGGGGAACTGCGGCTGTTCGTCCGGGTCGTGATGCCGCTCGGCGGGCCCGCCATCGCGAGCCTCGGCATCTTCCAGTTCCTGTGGGTGTGGAACGACATGCTCGTCGCCCTGATCTTCTCGGACTCCGGGAGCCAGCCGATCACGGTCGCCCTGCAGACGCAGGTACGGCAGTTCGGCAACAACATCGACGTACTGGCGCCGGGAGCGTTCATCTCCATGGTGATCCCGCTGGCCGTGTTCTTCGCGTTCCAGCGGCAGTTCGTGTCCGGCGTGATGGCGGGCGCCGTCAAGTAGCCGTCGGCACACCACCCCTGAGGGGGCGGGCCGGTCGCCGGCCCGCCCCCTCCCTCGTACGAGCCCTTCCCACGTGCGCCGAGGTCCCCCGAATGCCGCAGGGACCGTAACCAAGTCACTCCATTGGCCGTTCCCGGGCCGAACGCCCGCGCCGACCCCGCCGACCGATGGATGTCCCCGTGCCCAGGTTCAGTGTCATCGTCCCCGCGTACCAGGTCCAGGCGTATCTGCCCGCGTGCCTGGAGTCGGTGCTGTCCCAGTCGTACCCGGACCTCGAACTGATCGCGGTCGACGACTGCTCGCCGGACGCCTGCGGTGCCATCGCCGACGAGTTCGCCGCCCGCGACCCGCGCGTACGCGCCGTGCACCTGCCCGCGAACCAGGGCCTCGGCCCCGCCCGCAACGCCGGGATGGAGCGGGCGGGCGGCGACTACCTGGTCTTCCTCGACGGCGACGACACCCTCGTCCCGGACGCGCTGCGGGCCATCGCCGACCGGATCAAGGAGACCGGGGAGCCGGACGTCCTGGTCTACGACTACGCGCGCACGTACTGGACGGGCGAGGCGGTCCGCAACCAGGCCGCCCGGCACCTCGCCGAGCAGGGCCCGGCACCGTTCCGGCTCACCGACCGGCCGGGACTGCTGCACCTGCTGATGGTGGCCTGGAACAAGACGGTGCGGCGCGAGTTCGCCGAGCGCGAGGGCCTCGCCTTCCCGCCCGGGTACTACGAGGACACCCCGTGGACGTACCCGCTCCTGCTGACCGCGGAGTCCATCGCCACCCTGGACCGGGTCTGCGTCCACTACCGGCAGCGCCGGCGGGGCAGCATCCTGGGCACACCGAGCGAGCGCCACCTCGACGTCTTCGAGCAGTACGACCGGGTCTTCGCGTTCCTGGAGTCGCACCCGGAGCGCGCCCGGTGGCGGCCGGTGCTCTACCGCCGCATGGCCGACCACCTGACGACGGTGTTCACCCGCCCCGACCGCGTCCCGCGCTCCCTGCGCGCCGAGTTCCTGCGCCGCGCCCGCGTCCACTGCCGCCGCTACCGGGTCCCCGGCGCCCCCGCCCCGCTGCCGGTGCGCCTGCGGCACGCCCTGCTCCGCCTCGGCCTGCGCCACACCTACGAGGCCCTGCGGCTGGCGTCGGCCCTGCGCCGCCGGACGGTGAAGGGCACCGCCAAGCTGCTGCGCACCGCGCGCACCGTCGCCCTCCGCCTGCACTACCGCGTCCAGCGCCGCCTGCCCCTGCGCGCCGACCGCGCCGTCTTCGCCGCCGGAGGGGACCGGGGGCACGGCTGCAATCCGGGCGCGCTGGAGGAGGCGTTCCGCGACTTCGCCCCGCACGTGCGCACGGCGTGGGCCGCCGACCCCGCGCACCACCACACCGTGCCGACCGGCACCCGTCGCCTGACGCCCGGCACGGCCGCCTACTGGACGGCGCTGGCCCGCTCCCGCTACCTGGTGCACAACGCCGCCTTCGACGCCGGCCTGGTCAAGCGGAAGGGGCAGGTCCTGGTGCAGACGCAGGCCGGAACCCCCCTCAAGCACATGGGCCTGGACCTCCAGGAACGCCCGGCCGCCGCGGCGGGCACCGACTTCGCCCGGCTGCTGCGCGACGTCGACTCCTGGGACTACGTCGTCTCCGCCAACCGCCACTCCACCCTGACCTGGGAACGGGTCCACCCCGGCGGCTACACCACCCTGGAGTACGGCCAGCCCCGCACCGACGTCCTCCAGCGCGCGACGCCCGCGGACGTGACCCGGCTGCGCGAGACGCTCGGCATCCCCGAGGGCACGGTCGCGATCCTCTACGCGCCCACCCACCGCGACTACCGCCGCACCCAGCGCCCCGCCCTGGACCTGGAGCGCGTCCTGACCCGGCTCGGCCCCCGCTTCATGGTGCTGGCCCGCGCCCACCCCCGCCACGGCGGACCGCTCGCCGAGTCCGGGGGCCGGATCCTCGACGTCGGCGACCACCCGTCCGTGGAGGCGCTGTGCCTGGCCTCGGACGCCCTCGTCACCGACTACTCGGCACTGATGTTCGACTACGCGGGCCTGGACCGGCCGATCGTGATCCACGCCGCCGAGCCGGAGGCGTACGAGGCGGCCCGCGGCACCTACTTCGACCTGAGCGCCTTCCCGCCCGGCGCGATCGCCCGGGACGAGGACGAGCTGATCGGCGTCTTCGCCGGCGGCCACTGGCGCGACCTCCGGTCCACCCGGCTCAGGGCCGCCTTCCGGGAGCGCTTCTGCCCGTACGACGACGGCCGCGCCGCCGAACGCGTCGTACGCCGCGTGGTGCTGGGCGAGACGGACCTCCCGCCGGTGGTGCCGCCCGCCGAACGGCACCCCGTGCCCTCCGCCGCCTCCGCCCTCGCCCGCGCCCCCTTGGCCACGGTGCCGCAACCCGCCGGCCCTCGCACCGTCACCGACAGCCTCTGATCGCCGTTTGTCCACTGGGAGTTCGCATGCCCCGCAGCTCGTCCCGGCCCACTCCGACCCGGCCGCCCACCTGGCGGCCGACGGGACGGCCGGGCCGCCGGACGGCACGAGCGGCCGGGGCTGGCTTCCGTCGGACGGTCCGCTCCCGCCGGGCGGGCCTGCGTCGGGCGGGCCTGCGTCGGGCGGGCCTGCGTCGGGCGGGCTTCCGTCGGGCGGGCTTCCGTCGGACCAGGAGAACGAGAGAAAGAGCAGCATGCCCCGCTTCAGCATCATCGTCCCGTCCCATGGGGTCGCGGGGCGGCTGTCCCAGTCGCTGGACTCGGTCCTCACCCAGTCCTTCGGCGACTTCGAGCTGATCCCGGTCCACGACGCCCCGGACCGCGTCGCGGCGGACGTCGTCGAGGAGCGCGCCGAACGGGACTGCCGGGTGGCCCCCGTGCACGCGCCGCCCTCGGCCGGGCTGCCCGGGGCGCGCAACGCCGGTATGCGGGCGGCGACCGGCGCCTACCTGCTGTTCCTCGACGGCGACGACGTCCTCACGCCGGGCGCGCTGGCGGCGCTGGACGCGCGGCTGGCGGACACCGGCGGCGTCGACGTGCTGTACTTCGAGCACGAGCGGGTGCCCTGGTGGGAGGGCGAGCCGGCCAACCCGGCCGCCCCGCTGCTGGCCAGGGCCCCGGACGGCGCCTTCGCCCCCGACCGCGCCCCGCACCTCACCGGCGTGGCGCTCCCCGCCTGGAGCGCGGTCTACCGCCGTACCTTCCTCACCGAGCGGCGGCTGGACTTCCCCGACGGGCACTTCACCGACGTCGGCTTCGGCGCCCTGGTCGCGGCGCGCGCCGAGCGCGTGACGGTGCTGCGCTCCGTCGTCGTACGGCATGCGGTGCGGCGGCAGGGCAACCGGCTGAACCTGCCCGGCGAGCACCACGCGGAGCTTTTGGACCAGGCCGAGCTGGCGCTCGCGCACGCCGCCGAGCGGGGGCTGCCGGCCGAGCGGTGCGGGCCGCTCTTCGAGCAGCTCTTCGCCGCGGTCCTGAAGACGGCCACCCATCCGCGGCGCCTGACCCGCCGGCAGCGGCGCACCTTCTTCCGCCGGGCGAGCCGCCTCTACCGCCGCCACCGCCCCGCCGGCTTCCGGCCCCCGGGCGGCCGGCTCGGCGTGCAGCACCGGCTGCTGGCGTCCGGGTCGTACGCGGGCTTCCGGGCCCTGCGCGCCGCCAGCCGGGCGGCGACCGGCGTACTGCGGCGCCTGCCACGCCCGCAGGGACTGCGCACCCGTCTGCTGTACCGCCGCCACCTGCGCCGCCCGCTGGATCCGAACCTCGTCGTGTACTGCGCGTACTGGGGCCGCGGCTACGCCTGCAACCCGGCCGCGATCCACGCCAAGGCCCGCGAACTCGCCCCGCACCTGCGCTCGGTGTTCCTGGTCGAGCCGGACCGGGCGCACACCGTGCCGAAGGACGTCGACCACGCCGTCATCGGCAGCCGGCGCTACTGGGAGGTGCTGGCCCGCGCCACCTACCTGGTCAACAACGCCAACTTCGCCGAGGGCGTCGTCAAGCGCCCCGGCAGCGTGCACCTCCAGACCCAGCACGGCACGCCGCTGAAGACCATGGGCGTCGACCAGTCGACGTACCCGGTGGTGGCCGCGGCGAGCGGCAGCTTCACCAAGCTGCTGGGCCGCGTGGACCGCTGGGACCACAACCTCTCCGCCAACCGGCACTCCACCCAGATGTGGGAGCGCGCCTTTCCCGGCTCCTACGAGCACCTGGAGTACGGCTATCCGCGCAACGACGTCTACTGCACGGCGACCGCCGACGACGTCGCCCGCGTCCGGCGCGAACTCGGCGTCCCGGAAGGGAAGACGGCCGTCCTGTACGCGCCCACGCACCGGGACTACGAGAGCGGGTTCGGCGCGGGCGGCCTGGACCTGGAGGCCTTCTGCGAGGCGGCCGGCGAGGACGTGGTGGTGCTGCTGCGCGCCCACTACTTCTACGACCGGGGCGGCAGGCGGGGCAGCGGCCGGGTCGTCGACGTGACCTCGCACCGCTCCTCCGAGGACGTGTGCCTGGCCGCCGACGCGCTGGTCACCGACTACTCGTCGATCATGTTCGACTACGCCAACCTGGACCGGCCGATCGTCGTGTACGCCGACGACTGGGACGTCTACCGGGAGACCCGCGGGGTCTACTTCGACCTGATGGCGGCCCCGCCGGGACCGGTGGCGCGGACGCCGGAGGAGCTGGCCCGGATCTTCCGTGACGGCTCGTACGCGGGCCGGGAGTCGGCGGCGCTGCGGGCGGCCTTCCGGGAGCGGTTCTGCGAGTTCGACGACGGCCGGGCCGCCGAGCGCGTCGTGCGCCGGGTGCTGCTCGGCGAGCCGCCCGAGGCGCTGCCGCCCGTGATCCCACTCGCCGAGCGCGTCCCGGCCCCCGCCGCCACCCTCGTAAGGAGCTGACCCGCCGTGCCCCGCTTCAGCGTCATCATCCCCTGCTTCAAGGTGCAGGGCTTCCTGCGCGAGTGCCTCGACTCGGTCCTGGACCAGTCCTACCGGGACATCGAGGTCATCGCCGTGAACGACTGCTCGCCGGACGGCTGCGCCGCGATCCTCGACGAGTACGCCGCCCGCGACGAGCGGGTGCGCGTGCTGCACCTGGAAGAGAACGTGGGCCTCGGCCGGGCCCGCAACGCCGGGCTGCCGCACGCCACCGGCGACTACCTGTTCTTCCTGGACAGCGACGACACCCTCACCCCGGGCGCCCTGCGCGCGATGGCCGACCGGCTCGCGGAGACGGACGACCCCGACGTCCTCGTCTTCGACTACGCGCGCACCTACTGGTGGGGCGGCACCCGGCGCAACGTCCTGGCCGGGGTGCTGGCGGAGGCCGGCGCGGGCTCCGGCGACGGGACCTTCACGGCCGCCGAGCACCCCGAGATCCTCGACCTGCTGATGGTGGTCTGGAACAAGGTCCACCGGCGCGACTTCGTCGAGCGCGAGGGCTTCACCTTCCCGCCGGGCTACTACGAGGACACGCCCTGGACCTTCCCGGTCATGTTCAGCGCCGGGCGGATCGCCACGCTGGACCGCATCTGCCTGAACTACCGGCAGCGCCGCCAGGGCAACATCCTGTCCACCACCAGCCGCAAGCACTTCGACGTCCACGCGCAGTACGAGCGGGTCTTCGCCTTCCTCGACGCCCGCCCGGAGCTGGCCCGCTGGCGGCCGTTCCTGCACGCCAAGATGGGCGAGCACTGCCTGGACATCCTGTCCAAGCCGGACCGGCTGCCGCCGTCCGACAAGGCCGAGTTCTTCCGCCGCACCGCCGAGATGTTCCGCGCGTACCGGCCACCGGGCGCCGAGATCCCGGCCGGGCTGCGGGTGCTGGAGGGCGGGGCCCTCGGGTACCCGGCCTACCGGCTGCGGCGGCAGTCCGGGCGGGCCGGCCGGGAGCTTCAGCGGCGGGCGCGGCAGGCGCGCGGCGTGGTCGCCGGACGTGTGGGGCGGGTCAGGACGGCGGTGAACAGGCGCCGCCCGCTGGACGACGGCCTCGTCGTGTACTCGGCGTTCTCCCACCGCGGCGTGCTGGGCGACCCGGCGGCGGTCTACCGCCGGGCCCGCGAGATCGCCCCGCACCTGCGCGGGGTGTGGGTGGTGCGCGACGAGGAGTGCGCGGCGGACCCGGCCGTGCTGCCGCCGGACACGGAGTACGTGCTCCTCGGCAGCGCGGCCTATCGCCGGGTGACCGAGCGGGCCGCGTTCCTCGTCAACAACGTCAACTGGCCCGGTTCGGTGGCCAAGCGCCCCGGCAGCGTCCACATCCACACCCACCAGGGCACCCCGCTCAAGTACATGGGCGCCGACCTGCTGGGCCGGCCGGGCGCCCGGCACGGGGTGGACGTGCCGCAGATGCTGCGCCGGGCCGACCGCTGGGACTACAGCCTGGTCGCGGGCCGGTACGCGGAGCGGGTGTGGGAGCGGGCGTACCCGTGCCACTTCACGTCCGTGCGCAGCGGCAGCCCGCGCAACGACGTACTGGTGAACGCCGGTCCCGAGGACGGCCGGCGGGTCCGCGAGCGGCTCGGGGTCCCCGACGGGCACACCGTCGTGCTGTACGCGCCGACCCGCCGCGAGTACCGGCGGGGCGGGCACGTGGAGCGGATCGACCCGGCCCGGCTCGCCGCCGACCTCGGCGACGGCCACACCCTGGTGGTCCGGCTGCACCCGTCCCTCGCCACCGGCCCGGCGCGCGGCATGGGCCTGACCGAGCTGCACCGGCGGGGCGTCCTGATCGACGCGACGGACGAGCCGCACGTGGAGGACCTGATGCTCGCCTCCGACCTGCTGATCACCGACTACTCCGCCCTGATGTTCGACTACGCCGTCCTGGACCGGCCGATCGTGATCCACGCCGACGACTGGGGCGCCTACACGGCGAGCCGCGGCGCCTACTTCGACATCACCGCCGAGGCACCGGGCCATGTGTCGCGCTCCTACCGGGAGCTGGCGTGGCTGCTGGCGTCGGGGGCGTGGCGGGACGAGGAGGCGGCACGGCTGCGGTCCGCGTTCCGGGGGCGGTTTTGCGAGTACGACGACGGGCTGGCCGCGGAGCGCGTCGTCCGGACGCTGCTGCTGGGCGAGCCGATGCCCGAGCCGGAGCCCCTGGGCGTGCCCGGCGCCCGGGCCGTCCCGGCCGGCCGCGATCTGCTGACCTCGCCGTGAGGCCGCGCACCTGGGTGCTGCTCCTGGCCGCGGTGTTCGCCCTGCTCCAGCTCGCGAACGTCACCGGCCGGGACACCCCCGACACCAAGAACTACCTGTCGTACGCCCTGAGTCTCGGCGGCGGGAGCAAGCGCGGGGTGGCGGCGGCCACCATCGAGTACGTGTGCGCGAGCCAGGCCTCCACGGCCCGGCGGAACCAGAGCGTGCACGTGGTCCGCTTCCACCGCCCCGACCCCACCGACCGGGTCACGGCCGAGTGCCGGGAGCGGGAGTGGCGGCACGTGGAGCCGCGGCTGGCGGCCGGGCAGACCGGCGGGCACACCGTGCCGTACATGGAGGAACGCTTCATGCGGATCTTCGAGGCGCGGCCCGGCTACCCGGTGTTCCTGGTGCCGTTCCTCACGGCCTTCGGGGTGACGTGGGGACTGTGGGCGGCGAGCGTCGTCATCGCGTGCGCGGGCGGCGTCCTCGCCTTCCTGATCCTGCGCACCCTGTCGGCGCCGGTGCCGCTCGCGTCGGCCGGGCAGGCGCTGTACTACGTGCTGCCGTGCGGGACGACCGCCATGCGCCCGATGACCGAGGGGCTGCTGATGGCGCTGACCCTCGCGGCGGTGTGGGGCTGCGCGCTGGTGCTGCGGGCGGGGCGCCGGCGGGCCGGGCTGGCCCTGGTCGCCGGGTCGCTGCTGGCGCTGTTCACCGTCAAGCACTCCCAGGCGCTGTTCCTCGGGGTGTGCCTGGCGGCGGCGGGCGCGCTGATCGCCCTGCGGCGGCACCGGCGGGGCCGGCCGCCCGGCCGGGACGTGCTCGCGCTCGCCGCGGTCGGTCTGGCCGGCGCCCTGGTCACGATGGCCCTCGCGCGGCTGCTGCACTACCCGTCCGTGTCCGACAGCCTCCAGGACCTGCTCACCGGCCACTTCGCCCGGCCCGACCGGGAGGATCCGTGGCCGGAGTTCTGGCGGTTGCAGGGCAACTTCTGGATGGAGTGGCTGCGCCGGCAGGCGTGGGAGCCGCTGTTCGTCGCGGCCCTGGGCGCCGGGGCGTGGGGTGCGCTGCGGCGCGGCGGCGCGGTCGGCGGCTTCGTGGTCGCGGCGGCGTTCACCGGGATCCTCACCCAGGCCGGACACCCGGACATCGACATCTGGGGCGGGCGGCTGATCGTGCTGGCGTGGCTGCTGCCGGTGGTGGGGCTGCCGCTGCTGCTGGGGCCGTTGGTGCGGGGGCGGGTGGCGCTGCCGGCCCAGGGGCACGCGGAGCGGGCGCGCGCGAGGAGCTGAGTGCCGGCTGACGACGCGACGAACCGGGTGCCACTCGACGACGCGACCAGCCGACCGTCACTCGATGAGGTGACGTGAGGGCATGTCGTTGACCTCAGCGGGAACATCGGGAACATACGCCGAATGTCCCGAATGCCCCACCCTTCGACCGTCCCGTGAGCGCCGGCGCCCTCGTCCGGCGGTCCGTGCGCGGCGCGACGGCGCTGCGTGGCGGCCGCACTTGGCGCCCCACCCCGTACCAGGCCGCCGGCTTCCTCTTCTTCCTCCTGATGACGCTGGCGTACGGGGCGGTGCCGCTGTGCTGTGACGCCGGCCAGCACGCGGCCGTGGTCGAGCGCCTGAAGGCCGACCTGCTCCGCCCCCGCCACCCGATGGCCGACCTGCCGGGTGCGGGCAGCGCGTACTACTCGCCGTACGCGGTGGCCCAGGGCCTGTTCGCCCGGCTGACCGGGCTGGGCGGCTGGGAGGTGGTGCGGCTCGCCGGGCCGGTGAACCTGCTGGTGCTGCTGACCGGGCTCGGCCGTTTCGTGCGGGTACTGACCCCGCGGCCGTGGGCGCCGGTGCTGGCGCTGGGCGCGATGACGCTGCTGTGGGGCACCGAGCGGGCCTGGTGGAGCGGTTACCTCGGGTTGATGTCGATGACGGGCAACCTCGGCTACCCGTCGGCGTTCGCGATCGGGCTCACCTTCTGGGCCTGGGCACTGACGGGCGCACGGGCGCGGAACGCACGCCGGGTCCGGTACGTCGGCCCGAGCGGCCGGCCGGGCCTGCCCGGATACGCCGGACTCGGCCTCATCCACGGTCTGATCCTCCTCGTCCACCCGATCACGGCGGTGGCGGCGGCGCTGGGCGCGGTGGCGCTGGTGGCCGGATGGCAGTGCGGGTGGCGCGGTCCGGTCGCGGGGCGGTGGGCGCTGGCGGGCGGCGTCGCGGTGGCGTCGGCGGCGCTGTGGCCGTACTTCGACGTGTTCGCGCTGGCCGGGGACGACAGCGTGGACGGGATGCACCGGGTCCTGTACCTGGACCTGCCCGGGGAGTTCTGGCTGGCCCTGCTCGGACTGCCCGCGCTCTGGCTGCGCGGACGGCGGTCGGTGCGGGACCCGCTGGTGCTGATGTTCGCGCTGGACTGCGCGGTGGTGGCGTACGGCTGGCTGAGCGGCCACTACACCTACGGCCGGATCCTCGGGCTCACGCTGGTGCCGTTGCAGTTCGCCCTGGCGGTGGAGCTGGCGCGGCCCCGTCCCTGGCCGCGGTGGCGCAGGGCGCTGGGCTGGACCGCGACCACGGGGGCCCTGCTGGGGTTCCTCACGGTCCACGCCGGGGCGGTCGTGCCGCGCGCGCTCGACCCGGTCGGCTTCGAGAGGCCGCCGGACTGGCCGGCGTACGAGTGGGCGGCCCGGCACATCGGCCCCGGCGAGGTCGTGATCACCGACGGCTACTACGCCGGGCACGCCATCGCCGGGTACGGGCCGAACCTCGCGGCGCCCGCCTGGCCGGACCCGTCGCTGGACGAGCGGGAGCGCAGGCGGCGGGTGGCCGACGTCGAGGCGTATCTCGCACCCGGCTCGACCCGCGCGGAGCGTGCCGGCGTCGTCCGCCGCTACCACGTCCGCTGGCTGCTGCTGACCCGCTGGCGGCCGGTGCCCGAGGAGGCGGTGGTGGTGGCGTGGAGCGAGCGGACGGGTGAGGTGCTGGCGCGGGTCGGGTGAGCGGCTGCCGGGCGGCGGTTACTCGATGACGAGGTCGACCGGGATGTTGCCGCGGGTGGCGTTGGAGTACGGGCAGACCTGGTGGGCCTGCTCGACCAGTTGGCGGCCGGTCTCCTCGTCCACGCCCTCGGGCAGCTCGACCCGGAGGGTGACGGCGAGCGCGAAGCCCTCGCCCTGCTTGCCGATGCCGACCTCGGCGGTCACCGCGGCGTCGCTGACGTCGACCTTGGCCTGCCGGCCGACGAGGCCGAGGGCGCTGCCGAAGCAGGCTGCGTACCCGGCGGCGAAGAGCTGCTCGGGGTTGGTGCCCTGCCCGTTGCCGCCCATCTCGACGGGGATGCCGAGCGCGAGGTCGAGCGTGCCGTCGGAGCTGACGGTGCGGCCGTCGCGGCCGTGGGTGGCGGTGGCGGCGGCGGTGTAGAGCGCGTCCATGGGAAAACCGTCCCTCTCTGAGGAGAAGCGTCGTGGTGACTTCCGACGACGACCAGTAGACCACGCAATTCAGTTGCGCACAACTAAATCGAGCACAAGATGCCTTCGGCTACCCTGGGAGCCATGACCACGCCCGCCACGGACTGGCTCCGCCTGGACCAGCAGATCTGCTTCTCCCTGAACGCGGCCTCGCGCGCCTTCAACGGCGTCTACCGCGTGGTCCTCAAGGACCTCGGCCTCACTTACCCGCAGTACCTGGTGATGCTGGTGCTGTGGGAGCACGGCGAACTGCCGGTCAAGAAGCTCGGCGAGCACCTGCGGCTCGACTCCGGCACGCTGTCGCCCCTGCTCAAGCGGCTGGAGACGGCCGGTCTGGTCCACCGGGAGCGCAGCGCGCGCGACGAGCGTTCGGTCCGGGTGCGGCTGACCGGGGAGGGCGCGGCACTGCGCGAGCGAGCCGTCGAGGTGCCGCGCCGGATCGCCGCGGCGACCGGACTGGACCTGGCGGAGGTCCAGGACCTGCGGGCCCGTCTCGACCGGCTCACGGCGGCCATCGACGCGTACGGCACCGAGTCGGCCTCCACCCCGTCCTGACGGGTGCGGCGCCCGCCGGGCGCCGGGATGACGGATCATGACCACCGAGGACCACTGACGAGGGGACGGCCGCAATGACCTGGCTGATCACCGGCGGAGCCGGATACATCGGGGCGCACGTCGTACGGGCGATGACCGAGGCGGGCGAGAAGGCGGTCGTGTACGACGACCTGTCCACCGGAATCGCCGAGCGCGTGCCCGACGGCGTGCCCCTGGTGGTGGGCTCGGTCCTGGACAGCGAACGGGTCGCGCGCGCCCTCACCGACCACTCGGTCACCGGTGTCGTGCACCTCGCGGCGAAGAAGCAGGTCGGCGAGTCGGTGGACCTGCCGCTGCACTACTACCGGCAGAACGTCGAGGGCCTGCGCGTCCTGCTGGAGGCGGTCACGGAGGCCGGCGTCCCGTCCTTCGTCTTCTCCTCCTCCGCGGCCGTGTACGGCATGCCCGACGTCGACCTGGTGACGGAGGAGACGCCGTGCCTGCCCATGTCGCCGTACGGCGAGACCAAGCTGGCCGGTGAGTGGCTGGTCCGGGCGACCGGCCGGGCGTCGGGCCTGTCCACCGCGTCGCTGCGCTACTTCAACGTCGCGGGCGCGGCGAGCCCGGAACTCGCCGACACCGGCGTCCACAACCTCGTCCCGATGGTCTTCGAGAAGCTGACGGAGGGCGCCGCCCCGCGCGTGTTCGGCGACGACTACACGACGCCGGACGGCACCTGCGTCCGCGACTACATCCACGTGGCCGACCTGGCCGAGGCCCACGTCGCCGCGGCCCGCGCCCTGACTGCCTCACCCGGACGCTCCCTCACCCTCAACATCGGCCGGGGCGAGGGTGTCTCCGTCCGCGAGATGATCGACCGCATCAACTCCCTCACCGGCTACGACCGCCCCGCGACGGTCACCCCCCGCCGCCCCGGCGACCCGGCCCGCGTGGTGGCCTCGGCCGACCGCGCCGCCGTGGAACTGGACTGGAAGGCCAAGTACGACGTCGAGGACATGATCACATCGGCGTGGGAGGGCTGGGTGCGGCTGCATCCGGGGGCGGCACGGGACTAGCCGGTGACGAGTGTCCCGGCCCCCGACCGCGCTCTGGGCGCCGTCATCGGGTCGGCCGTCGGTGACGCCCTGGGCGCGCCCTTCGAGTTCGGTCCGCAGGGCGCCTTCTCCGCGCGCTTCCCCGAGCCGGGGCGGGGCGGCGAGATGTGCGGAGGCGGCGGCTGGGACCCGGGCGAGGCCACGGACGACACGCAGATGGCGGTTCTGGTCGCCGAGTCCCTGCTGGAGTGCGGCGGGCTCGACCTGCCGGACGTCTTCCGGCGCTTCGAGCGCTGGGCCGCCGCCGGCCCGAAGGACATCGGCCTCCAGACGGAGGCGGTACTGAGCTCCGGCGACGGCTGGGACACCGCCGCCGCCCTGCACTTCCAGGTCAACGGGCGGGGTGCGGGCAACGGCGCGCTGATGCGGGCCGCACCGTCCGCCGTGCACTTCGCACCCCTGGGCCGGGACGCCACCATGGACGCCGCACGCCGCATCGCCGCGCTCACCCACGGGGACCGGGCCGCGTGGGAGGGCACGGCGGTCTTCCACGAGCTGGTGCGGGTCGCCCTGGCCGGGGACGACCCGCTCACCGCCCTGCCCGGCACCCTGCGCGCGGTCCACCCCGGCCACCGCGCGCGCTACGCCACCGTCCTCGCCCGGGACTGGCACCCCGACCTGGCAACCGAGTTCAACGGCGCCGTCTGGCCCTGCCTCGGCTCCGCGGTCTGGGCCCTGCGGACGACCGCCACCTACGAGGAAGCCGTACGCGCCGCGATCGACCTGGGCGGCGACACCGACACGGTGGCCGCCGTCACGGGCGGGCTGGCCGGTGCGGCGTACGGCATCGCGGCCGTGCCCGCCCGCTGGACCGAGGCGCTGCACGTACCGCTGCCGGGATTCGGGGGGCGGGTGCTGCACTCGGCGGAACTGGCCGATATCGCGCGGCGACTGCACGGCTGAGCAGGCGAACGGCCGATCATTCGTCGCGAAAGGGGCGTTCGCGCGCCCATTCAGGTGGCGCCCTGTCGCGGTGACGAACCACCCCGCCGTCTCCTACACCGTGGTGGACCTGCCCGACCGCGTGGACAAGGCGCTGTCAGAGCGCCTTGAGCCCCTCCGCCGTGGCCCGCGCCAGTGCCGCCAGGTAGCCCTTCGGCGGTTTGGGGCCGCGGATGACCACCGAGCGCCAGTACAGCGGGCCCGAGATCAGGTCGAGGGCCAGGTCGGTGTCGAGGCCGGCGGCGAGTTCGCCGCGTTCCGCCGCCGCCGCGAGGATCTTGCTGGCGACGCCGTCCTGGCCCTCCCGCAGGGTCTTCTGCATGGCCTCGGCGATGTCGGGGTTGCGGGCCGCCTCCGCCTGGAGGTCGGGGATGACCTGCGAGGCCACCGGGTGGCGCAGGGCGCGGGACGTCACCTCGTACAGCAGCCGCAGGTCGCCCTCCAGGGACCCGGTGTCGGGCGCGGGCAGGCCCTGCACGGCGAGCGCGGAGACGATGTCGAGCACCAGGTGCAGCTTGGAGCGCCAGCGCCGGTAGACGGCCGTCTTGCCGACCCCCGCGCGGCGCGCGATCCCCTCGATGGACATCCGCGCGTAGCCGACCGCCGCGAGCTCCTCGAAGACCGCCGCCCGGATGGCTTCCGTCACGTCCTCGCGGAGCACGGCCGCCCCGGCGGGGGCCCGGCGGCGCGGGCGCGGCCGGGGCTCGTCGTCGGCGTTGGTCGTCATGCGAGCCAAGCATAGGGGCGTTACGACGAAACGGTTGCGTTCCGACGCGACCAAGCCCTACGCTCACGTTACGACGATACGGTCCCGTCCCGACGTAATGAACGTGCACCGTCACACAGGTGAACGCGGGGCGTCGCCACCCCCCTCCCCCGAGCGAAAGCACCGGATGTGAGTCAGGCCCTCGACACATCACCCCCGACGCCGGCCCCGGTCGCCCCCACCCCCGACGACCACGACCTCGCGGCCCTCGCCGCCCGCCACGGCCTGTCGGTCAGCGGCGCCCGCCCCTCGCTCCCCGCGTACGTCCGCCGGCTCTGGGCGCGCCGGCACTTCATCACCGCCTTCTCCACCGCCAAGCTCACCGCCCAGTACAGCCAGGCCAAGCTGGGCCAGGTCTGGCAGGTGATGACACCGCTGCTCAACGCGGCCGTGTACTACTTCATCTTCGGCATGCTGATGAACACCAGCCGCGGCGTGGAGGACTTCGTCCCGTTCCTGGTCACCGGCGTCTTCGTGTGGACCTTCACGCAGAGCTCGATCATGGCGGGCACCAAGGCCGTCTCCGGCAACCTCGGCCTGGTGCGCGCCCTGCACTTCCCGCGGGCCGCGCTGCCGGTGTCGTTCTGCCTCCAGCAGTTGCAGCAGCTCATGTTCTCGATGGGCGCCCTGGTCGTCATCCTGCTCGCCTTCGGTGTACCGCCCGCCGCGTCCTGGGTGCTGGCGGTCCCGGCACTGGTGCTGCAGTTCGTGTTCAACGCGGGCTTGGCGCTGGTCATGGCCCGGGTGGGCTCCAAGATCCCCGACATGGCCCAGCTCATGCCGTTCCTGCTGCGGACCTGGATGTACGGCTCGGGCGTCATGTTCAGCATCCATCACATGACCGGCCCGGACAGCGGCCTGCCCTCGTGGGTCGGCCCCCTCCTCCAGGTCAACCCCGCCGTCGTCTACATCGACCTGATGCGCTTCGCCCTGATCGACAGCTTCGGCGGCGGCATGCTGCCGGACCACGTGTGGGCGATGGCCGTGGGCTGGGCCCTGGTCGCCGGGATCGGCGGCTTCATCTACTTCTGGAAGGCCGAGGAGACGTACGGACGTGGCTGACAACAACGGCACCATGGAGCAGGCGGACGAACGCGTCCCCACCGTCATCGCCGACGGCGTCGACATCGTCTACCGGGTCAACGGCACCGGCGCCGGCCGCGGCTCCGCGACCGCCGCCCTCAACCGCATCGTGCGCCGCCGCAAGGCCGAGAAGGCGGCGGGGGTACGCCGGGTGCACGCCGTGAAGAACGTGTCCTTCGTGGCCTACCGGGGCGAGGCGATCGGGCTGATCGGCACCAACGGCTCCGGCAAGTCGACGCTGCTCAAGGCGGTCGCCGGCCTGCTCCCGGTGGAGAGCGGACGCATCTACACGGACGGCCAGCCGTCCCTCCTCGGCGTCAACGCGGCCCTGATGAGCGACCTCACCGGCGAGCGCAACGTCTACCTCGGCGGCCTTGCGATGGGCATGTCCCGCGCGCAGATCAAGGAGCGCTACCAGGACATCGTCGACTTCTCCGGGATCAACGACAAGGGCGACTTCATCACGCTGCCGATGCGCACGTACTCCTCCGGCATGGCGGCCCGGCTGCGCTTCTCCATCGCCGCCGCCAAGGACCACGACGTCCTCCTCGTCGACGAGGCCCTGGCCACCGGCGACCGCTCCTTCCAGAAGCGCTCCGAGGAACGCATCCGGGAGCTGCGCAGGCACGCCGGCACCGTGTTCCTGGTCAGCCACAGCAACAAGTCCATCCGCGACACCTGCGACCGGGTGCTGTGGCTGGAACGCGGCGAGCTGCGCATGGACGGGCCGACGGAGGAGGTCCTGAAGGAGTACGAGAAGTTCACCGGCGGCCCGGACAAGGCGGCCAAGCCCAAGACCGCGCCCAAGCCCGCACCCAAACCCGCACCCACGGCCACGACGGCCGCCTGAGCGCCGCCCCTGCCGCGTGCCTTCCCCCGGGAGGCGTAGGCACGGTTAACCCCTTTGCCCGATTAGTGTCACTATGGCCGAACGACCGAACAGGAGTGATCCGGGAGCGACCGAGGCGAAGGAGTCCCCGCGATGGCCGAGACCCTGTCCCAGACGCCGGAACTCAGCGTCGTCGTCCACGGCCGCAACGTCCAGGACCACCTGCCCGCACTCCTGGACTCCCTGGCCGCCCACCCCCTGACCGGCGTCGAGGTGATCGTCGCCGCCATCGGGGACTGGGCACGGGAGACCGCCGAGCGGCACACCCCCGCGTTCACCGTGCTGCCCCTGCCGGACGGGGCCGGCGACGCGGCGGCCCGTTCGGCGGGGGCGGCGCGGGCCTCGGGCCGGTGGCTGCACTTCGTCCACGCCAAGGACGGGCTGCCCCCGGGCGCCCCGCGCACGATCGCCGAGCACGCCGCGCACCTCCCCGACGCCGTGGACGTCCTGCTCTTCGACCACGTCCGCAGCACCTGGCGAGCCGTTGGCCTGCCCTCCCCGGACGGCCCCCGCCTCGCCCGCACCGGCCGCGCCGACCTCGCCCTCGACGGCCGTCCGGCGCTGCTCGGACTGGCCCCGCTGCTCGGCAACCGTGCCGTGCGGACCGGCTTCTGGCGGACCCACGAGCGCCTCCTCACCACCGACGACGAGCCCTTCGCCGCGTACACCGCCCTGCTGCTCGCCGACCGCGTCGCCTGCCTGCCCCAGCCGGCGTACGAGGACCGCCGGCTGCGGCCGCAGAGCCTGCCGCCGGTCACGCCGGAGCAGCGCCACGCCCTGGTCGAGCGCTACGAGACGCTCCTCGACCTGGCCGCCGGCCGCCCGGGCCCCCACGCCGTCCTGTACGACCTGATGGTCCGCGACTGCCTGCGCACCTTCGCCCGCGCCGGGATGCCGGACGACGTGGCGCGGAAGTTCTTCCACCGTGCCTCCCTGGCCGCCCGGCGCCACCGCCCCGACGGCCACCGGCGCCCGGGCGGCCTCGAAGGCGTACGCCGGTCGCTGCTGGAGGAGGACGCCTGCGCCAGGTACCGCGCCCTCCAGGCCGCCAACCGCGCGCGCCGCACGGTGCGGTCGGCGGTGCGCACCGGCAGGCACCGGGCCGGGACGCGGCTGCGCGCCCTCCAGTACCGTCGGGCACTCGCCGAGCCGGTCGACCCGCACCTCGCCGTCTTCTCGGCGTACTGGGCCCGCGGCGTGGCCTGCAACCCGGCCGCCATCGCCGCCAAGCTCGCCGAACTCGCGCCGAGCGTCCACCCGGTGTGGGTGGTCACCGCGCCGGGCGCGGCCCTGCTGCCGCCCGGCACCGACCACGTCGTCCCGGGCACCCGCCGCTACTGGGAGGTGCTGGCGCGCGCCAAGTACCTCGTCAACAACGTCAACTTCCCGGACGCGGTGGTCAAACGCCCCGGCGCCGTCCACCTCCAGACCCATCACGGCACCCCGCTCAAGCGCATGGGCCTGGACCAGATGCCGTACCCCGCCGCCGCCCGGGGCCTGGACTTCCAGGCCCTGCTGGAGCGCGTAGACAAGTGGGACTACAGCCTCAGTGCCAACAGCCACTCCACCCGCATGTGGCAGCGGGCGTACCCGTCCCGCCACACCTCCCTCGACCACGGCTATCCGCGCAACGACGTCTACTACACCGTCGGCGCCGCCGAGGTCCGCGCGGTCCGCGAACGCCTCGGCATCGCGCCCGGCCGCAGGGCGGTCCTGTACGCCCCCACCCACCGCGACTACGAGACCGGCTGGACCCCGCGCCTCGACCTCGCCGCCCTCGCCGGCCGGCTCGGCGAGGAAACGGTCCTGCTGGTGCGCGCCCACTACTTCTACGAGACCGCGGCCGCCCCCTCCTCCCTCCTGACCGGCCTGCGCCGCACCGGCCGGATCATCGACGTCTCCTCCTACGACCCCGTCGAGGAGCTGTGCCTGGCCGCCGACGCGCTGGTCACGGACTACTCGTCGATCATGTTCGACTACGCCAACCTCGACCGCCCGATCGTGATCCACGCCGACGACTGGGAGACGTACCGCACCACCCGGGGCGTCTACTTCGACCTGATGGCCGAGGCGCCGGGCCCGGTCGCCCGCGACCAGGCGGAACTGACGGAGATCCTCACCACCGACGCCTGGCGCGACGAACGCGCGGCGAAGGCGCGGGCCGCCTTCCGGCGCCGGTTCTGCGAGTACGACGACGGCCGCGCCGCCGAGCGCGTCGTACGCCGGGTCTTCCTCGGCGAGGACGAACGGACACTGCCGCCCGTACTGCCCCTCGAGGAGCGCACCCCGGCCCCGAGCCCCGAGGAGGCGACCGCGTCATGAGCAGCACGGGTACGACGAGCACCCCCGACGTCACCGTCACGGTCATCGTCTACAACGACGCCGAACGCCTCCCCCGCGCGGTCGCGTCCGCCTTGCGCCAGACCCACGCGAACATCGAGATCGTCATCAGCGACGACCACTCGACGGACGCGACCCCCGAAGTGGCCCGCGAACTCGCGGCGCGCGACCCCCGCGTCGTGTACCTCCGCCTGCCCGGGAACAGCGGCGGCTGCAGCGCCCCGCGCAACCGCGCCCTGGAGATCGCGCGGGCGCCGTACCTGATGTTCCTGGACAGCGACGACGAACTCCCCGAGCGCGCCGTCGAGGTCCTGCTCGCCGCCCACCGCGAACGCGACATCGACTTCGCGATGGGCGCGGTGCACCGGATACGCGTGGACGGCGGGCGCCGCACGACCTGGATGCCGCACCTGGTCACCGAGCGCCGCACCCTCGACGGCATCGAGGCCGACCCGCGGCTGTTCTTCGAACACCTGGCGACCAGCAAGATGTACGCCCGCGCCTTCCTCGACCGGCACGAACTGCGCTTCCCCGAGGGCATCCACTACGAGGACCAGCTCTTCTCGGCGCAGGCGTACTGCCTGGCCAAGACGTTCACCGTCGTCCCGGAGCCGGTCTACCGCTGGTACGTCGCCCCGTACGCCGCCTGCGAGGCGGCTTCCATATCCAACCAGCGGCACAAGCTGACCAACGTCCGCGACCGCGTCCACGTGCAGCGTCTCATCGACGCGTTCCTGGCCGAGAGCGGGCACGTGTCGTTGCGGGAGGACAAGGACTTCAAGTTCCTCAAGCACGACTTCCGCATGTACGCCGGTGACCTCCCGTACCGGGACGACGCGTGGCTCGCCTCCTTCGCGGACATCGTGAACCCGTACCTCGACACGCTCGCCCCCGGCGCCTACGCCCGGCTTCCGCGCGCCGAACGGGTCGTCCTCCAACTGGTCCGCGACCGCCGCCTGTCCGACGCCCGGCTCGCGGCCCGCGGCCTCGGCCACGACGTGGCCCCGCGCCGGACCACGCCGGACCCGGCGGACGGCCGCGTCTACTGGGGCGAGGGGGTCCCGCACTCCGAACGGGCCCGGCGCGAACTGGACCTGACGGACCTGGACCTGGAAACCCGCCCGTTCGCCACCGCCCAGCTCCGCCACGAGATCACGGAGATCGAACGGGGCCCCGGCGCGTCGCTCGACCTCACCGTCCGCACCTACGACCCCGCCCTGCGGCTCCCGATCGGCCCCCAGCGCGCCACCCTCCACCTCTCCCCGGGCCGCCGTCACCTCACGGTCCCCCTCCGCCTCTGCCCCGTCCGCCCCGGTGTCTTCGAGGGCCGCGTCCGCCTGGACCTCGCGGCGGCCCGCCTCCCCCTCCAGGGCTTCGAGGGCTTCCGCCACCCCGTACTCCGCCTGCGCCACCAGGGCCAGACCCACACGGGCCTCCTCCTGGCCCCCCTGTCCTTCCCGGCCCTGACCGCCCGCGTCCCCTACGGCGCGGGCGCCCTCCCCCACCGGGTCACGGCGGAACCGGAGGGCCACCACCCGGGCCGCCTGCAGATCCGCTGGCAGCCGGTGGGCAGTACGGCGGCACTGGTCCGCCCGGCAGCGCGCCGCGTGGCCACACCCCGGGTGAAGCGCGCGGTCCGCCTGGCGGCGAGCCTCCTCCGCTGACCCGGCGCGGGGGCGCGGGCCCAGGCGGGCGCGGGCCCAGGCGGGCGCGGGCGAGCGCAGACCCAGGCGGGCGCGGGCGCGGGCCCAGGCGGGCGCGGGCGAGCGCGGGCGGGCGCGGGCGAGCGCGGACCCAGGCGGGCCCAGGCGAGCGCGGACCCAGGCGGGCGCGGGCCCAGGCGGGCGCGGACCCAGGCGAGCGCGGGCGGGCGCGGGCGGGCGCGGGCGAGCGCGGGCGGGCGCGGGCCCAGGCGGGCCCAGGCGGGCGCGGGCGGGCGCGGGCCCAGGCGGGCCCAGGCGGGCGCGGGCGGGCCCAGGCGGGCGCGGGCGGGCGCGGGCGAGCGCGGGCGGGCGCGGGCGAGCGCGGGCGGGCGCGGGCCCAGGCGGGCCCAGGCGGGCGCGGGCCATCGTGCCGCTGGGGCGGTGACCCGCGCGCGCCCGGCCGGCTCAGCCCCGACGCCGGGCGTCCACGGCACGCCCCACTTCGCCTCACTCCGCCCCACCCCGCCCCGCCGCACCCCACCCCACCGCACCGCACCGCACCGCACCGCAACCAACTCGCGCTTACCACACCACCTCGTACAGCACCTCCCCGCCCGGCCCCCGAGCCACCGGCCTCAGCCCCTCGGCCCCCCGGAACCGGTCCCCCCGGTCCACCACCCACCGCACCCCGTACTCCCGCGCGATCCCCCGCCGCACGGCCCCCACCGCCTCCTCCGCGAAGAACGCCCGCACCGCCGCCACCCGGCCCCCTTCGTCCGGCAGGAAGAAGTCCGGATATCCGGGAGCCACCGTGTACGCCCCGTACGCCGGGATCTGCCGCGCGGGGAACTCCTTGGCCATGACCACGTCCCCGTACCGCACCCACGGAGTGATCCAGTGGTACCCCGTCCACGGCTCCCGGTACCGCTCCTCGACCACCCCTGGCAGCACCCCCCGCTCGACCACGTACCCGAGCGTCCCCACCTGCCCCCAGGCCCCCACCGCCAGCGCCGCGCCCAGTACGCACGCCCACGCCGCCCGGACCGCCCGCCGCCCGGCCTCCACCACCTCCAGCGCCACCGCGAGCTGCGCCGGGATCAGCGCGGCGGGCAGCACCCGGCCCCACGACCAGTGCCCGCTGACCCCACCCGTCAGGAAGACCACCGCACCGAGCACGAAGAACAGCACCAGTACGTCCCGCCGGTCGCGCCACCACCGCGCCCCCAGCGCCGCCACACCCACCAGCACCAGCCAGTACCGCCCGAACAGGTCCCGGTACAGCGACCGGTGCACCGCGTCCATCCCGTCCCCCGCGCCGAGCAGCGCGAAGAAGTCGTAGTACGGCCAGGCCCACAGCACCACCGCCCCCAGCGCCGACCCCGCCCCCAGCCGCCCCCACTCCGTCCGTCCGGCCCGCCCCGCGCACACGACGGCGAGCGCACCCAACGACGCGACGACGCCCGAGAACTGGTGGACGAGCAGGATCACCGCCCACAGCACCCCGCACCCCAGCCAGACCCCCCACCCGGACGGCCGCGACAGCCACGCCCACAGGTGAAACGCGAGCCCGAGCGCGAACACGCTGGGATACGCCACCGTCAGCGCCAGGGAGTGCAGCCCGAGGAAGCCGCTCCAGGCGAACTGCGCCGTGCCCCACAGCAGCAGCAGGCACAGCAACGCGAGCGCGGGCGCCGCCGGACGCGCGCTCAGCACCCGCACATACCGCCACACGCCCGTCACCAGCACCCCGAGCGCCACCAGCGCCCCGAGTCGCAGCACGACGAAGACGGAGACTCCGGTCACCTTGGCGACACAGCCGAGCAGCACCGTCCACGGCGAGTAGTACGGGCTCGGCGTGTCCGCGTCGACCAGCGGGTTGCCGGGGTCGAGGAGGCTGTGCCGCAGTCGTTCGACGGTGGCCGCGTGTATGCCCAGGTCACCGGCCCAGGGCAGCCGGACGACGACCAGGAGCAGCAGCAGGAGGAGGACGAGCGCGGCGACGCGTGTCGTCCAGAGACGCCCAGTCACGCGGTCACTTTATAGGTGCATACCGGTCACCACCGGACATCGCGTACACAAAGGCGCCCCGGGCCGCACGGCCCGGGGCGCCTCACACGACTACGCCGTCACGAATGCGTGCGCAGCAGCGTCCGCATCGTCCGCATCGCCACCGACAGGTTGGACAGGTCGAAGGACTCCGAGTTGTGGATCTCCTCCAGCGTGGTGCGGGCACGGCCGAGGATCGCCGCGTTCTTCTGCTCCCACGCCTTGAACCGCTGCTCCGGCGTCGACGTGCCGTCGCCCGCCGCCAGGATGTCGGCGGTGAGCGACGCGTGCGCCGCGTACAGGTCCTCGCGGATCGCCGCGCGGGCCATGGACTGCCAGCGGTCGTTGCGGGGCAGGTCGCTGATCCGGTCCATGAGCTGGGTGACGCTCAACCGGTCGGCGAGGTCGTAGTACACCTCGGCGACGTCCAGCGGCTCCTTGCCCGTGCGGTCGGCCACCGACACGATGTCCAGCGTCGGGAAGGCCGAGGAGAACCCCGCCACCCGCGTGGCAGGCTCGTCCGGGACACCGGCGGCGGTCAGCTCGTCGTAGATGTGCTGGTACCACTCCGCGTCCGCGCCGCGCAGCAGCTTGGGCAACTGCGCCCAGACCTGCTCGACGCGCTCGGCGAAGAACTCCACCGTCTCGGCGAGCTCCAGCGGCTGCGGCCGGTTGTTGAGCAGCCAGCGCGTGCCGCGCTCGACCAGGCGGCGCGAGTGCAGCCGGATGCGGGTCTGCACATCGGCCTCGACCTTGGTGTCCAGGGCCTCCACCGCGTCCCACACCGGGGAGGAGCGGAAGATCGCCCGGGCCGCGGTCTGCGCCCGCACGATCTCCTCCAGCGACGCGCCGGTCTCCTCGCGCATCCGGTGCAGGTACGTCGTACCGCCCGTGTTGACCGTGTCGTTGACCAGGACGGTCGTCGTGATCTCGCGGCGCAGCGGGTGGCCGTCGATCCGGTCGAGGAACTGCTCACGCAGCGCCGTCGGGAAGTACGTGTGCAGCAGACCCTTGAGATACGGGTCGTCGGGCAACGAGGTGCGCAGCAGCTCCTCGGCGACCGTGATCTTCGTGTAGGCCAGCAGCACGGCGGTCTCCGGGCCGGTCAGGCCCTGCCCGGTGCCGAGGCGCTCGCGGATCTGGCGGTCGGTGGGCAGGAACTCCAGGGCCCGGTTGAGGTGGCCCTCCCTGACCAGGTGGCGCATGAAGCGCTGCTGGGCGTGGAGCATGTCCTTGGACTGGGCCAGCGCGTTGGCGATCGCCGTGTTCTGCGCGTAGTTGTTGCGCAGGACCAGCGCGCCGACCTCGTCGGTCATCTCGGCGAGCAGCTTGTTGCGCTGCTTGACGGTCATGTCGCCGTCCTTGACGAGACCGTTGAGCAGGATCTTGATGTTCACCTCGTGGTCGGAGGTGTCCACGCCCGCGCTGTTGTCGATGGCGTCGGTGTTGATCCGGCCGCCGTGCAGCGCGAACTCGATCCGGCCGAGCTGGGTCAGGCCCAGGTTGCCGCCCTCACCGACGACCTGGACCCGCAGGTCCTTGCCGTCGACGCGGATGGCGTCGTTGGCCTTGTCGCCGACGTCTCCGTTGGACTCGGTGGCCGCCTTGACGTACGTACCGATGCCGCCGTTCCACAGCAGGTCCACCGGCGCCGAGAGGATCGCCTTCATCAGCTCGGCCGGGGTCATCTTGGTGATGCCGGACTCGATGCCGAGGGCCTCGCGGATGTGCGCGTTGACCGGGATCGACTTGGCCGTGCGCGGGAAGACGCCGCCGCCGGCCGAGAGCAGCCCGGTGTCGTAGTCCTCCCACGACGAGCGCGGCAGCTCGAACAGGCGGCGGCGTTCGGCGTACGAGGTGGCCGCGTCCGGGTCGGGGTCGAGGAAGATGTGCCGGTGGTCGAAGGCGGCGACGAGGCGGATGTGCTCGCTGAGCAGCATGCCGTTGCCGAACACGTCGCCGGACATGTCGCCGACGCCGACGACCGTGAAGTCCTGGGTCTGGGTGTCCACGCCCAGCTCCCGGAAGTGCCGCTTGACGGACTCCCAGGCGCCGCGGGCGGTGATGCCCATGCCCTTGTGGTCGTAGCCCGCCGAGCCGCCGGAGGCGAAGGCGTCGCCGAGCCAGAAGTTGTAGGACTCGGCGACCTCGTTGGCGATGTCCGAGAACTTCGCGGTGCCCTTGTCGGCGGCGACGACGAGGTAGGTGTCGTCCTCGTCGTGCCGGACGACGTCCGCCGGGTGCACGACCTCGCCGGCCACCATGTTGTCGGTGATGTCCAGCAGCGCCGAGATGAAGGTCCGGTAGCTGGCGATGCCCTCGGCCATCCAGGCGTCGCGGTCCACGCTCGGGTCGGGCAGTTGCTTGGCCACGAAGCCGCCCTTGGCGCCGACCGGCACGATGACGGTGTTCTTCACCATCTGCGCCTTGACCAGGCCGAGGATCTCGGTGCGGAAGTCCTCCCGGCGGTCCGACCAGCGCAGACCACCGCGCGCGACCTTGCCGAAGCGCAGGTGCACGCCCTCGACGCGCGGCGAGTACACCCAGATCTCGAACGCCGGGCGCGGGGCGGGCAGGTCGGGGATGGCCTGCGGGTCGAACTTCATGGAGACGTAGTCGTGCGGCTTGCCGTCGCCCGTCTTCTGGAAGAAGTTCGTCCGCAGCGTCGCCTTGATGACGGTGAGGAAGGACCGCAGGATGCGGTCCTCGTCGAGGCTCGCGACCTGGTCGAGGGCCGCGTCGACCTCCTCGAGCAGGGCGTCGACGATCTCGCGCCCGGCACGCTGGCGCTCCGGGGCCATCCGCGCCTCGAAGAGCGAGACGAGCAGCCGCGTGGTGTGGACGTTGTTGCGGAGGGTGTCCTCCATGTAGTCCTGGCTGAACGTCGAACCGGCCTGCCGCAGGTACTTGGCGTAGGCGCGCAGCACCATCGCCTGCCGCCAGGTCAGTCCGGCGCTGAGCACGAGGGCGTTGAAGCCGTCGTTCTCCGCCTGGCCGGTCCAGGTGGCGGCGAAGGCGTCCTGGACGCGCTCGCGCGCGTCGTCGCCGAGGTAGTCGGCGCCGCCGGCCACCGACTTGGGCATGCGCAGCCCGAAGTCATAGATCCAGGCGGTCGTACGGCCCGGGCAGCGCAGTTCGTACGGGCGCTCGTCGGTGACCTCGACGCCGAGCCGGCTGAGCACCGGCAGGACGGCCGACAGGGAGACCTGGCCGCCCTTCTGGTAGATCTTGAAACGCCGCTCCTCGGGCGCGGCGCCGACCGGCTCGTACAGGCTCAGCGCGAACGTCCGGTCCTCGTCGAGCCGCTCCAGGTGACCGAGGTCGGCGACCGCGGAGCGCGGTCCGTGGTCGGCCTTGTAGCCCTCGGGGAAGGCACTGCCGTAGTGGCGCAGCAGCTCCGCGGACCGCTCCTCGCCGATTTCGGCGGTCAGCGCCTCGGCGAACCCGTCGGCCCAGGAACGGGCGGCCTCCACGAGGCGGGCCTCGATGCGGTCCTTGTCGGCGTCGGACAGCTCCGGCAGCTCGGTGCCCTGCGGGACGCGGACCACGAAGTGCAGCCGGGACAGGATCGACTCGGTGTTCCAGGCCGTGAAGTCGACGCTGGTGCCGCCGAGCTCCTCCTTGAGGATGTCGATGATCCGCAGCCGGACACCGGTGGTGTAGCGGTCGCGGGGGAGGTAGACGAGGGCCGAGTAGTAGCGCCCGTACTCGTCCTGCCGCAGGTAGAGCCGGAGACGGCGCCGCTCCTGGAGGTAGAGCACGGAGGTGACGATGGCCTGCAGCTCGTCCGGCGGGGTCTGGAACAGCTCGTCGCGCGGGTACGTCTCCAGGATCTGCAGCAGGTCCCGGCCGTCGTGGCTGTGGGGCGAGAAGCCGGCCCGCTCCAGCACCTCCTCCACCTTGCGCCGGATGACCGGGACGCGGCGGACGGACTCGGTGTAGGCGGCGGAGGAGAACAGGCCGAGGAAGCGGCGCTCGCCGACCACGTTGCCGTTCTCGTCGAACTTCTTGACGCCGATGTAGTCCAGGTACGACGGCCGGTGCACGGTGGCCCGGCTGTTGGCCTTGGTCAGCACCAGCAGCCGGTGCTCGCGGGCCTTGGCCCGGGCGTCGGCGGGCAGCCGCTCGAAGGACGGGCTGACGGGGTGGCTCTCGTCGGCCGCGTGGTGCGGGTCGGAGCGCAGGATGCCGAGGCCGGTGCCGGCGACGGCGGCGAGCGAGTCGTCGCCGCGCAGCTCGTACTCGCGGTAGCCGAGGAAGGTGAAGTGGTCGTCGGCCAGCCAGCGCAGCAGCTCGCGGGCCTCCTCCAGCTCCCGTGGGGGAAGGTCGTCGGGGGCGGGCTCCGTCGGGAGCCGCTCGGCGATGCGGACGGCCGCGTCCCGCATCTTGCCCCAGTCCTCGACGGTCTCGCGGACGTCGTTCAGGACGCGCAGCAGGTCGGCGGTGATCTGCTTCAGGTCGCCGCGGTCGGTCTCGCGGTCGATCTCGACGTGGATCCAGGACTCGACGTGCGCGTCGTGCGGCAGGTCGTCGGTGGGCGGACCGGCGAGCACCTCGACGAGCTTGCCGGTGAGGTCGCGCCGCACCACGACCTGCGGGTGGACGACGACGTGGATGCCGCGGCCCTGCCGGGTCAGCTCGTTGGTCACGGAGTCGACGAGGAAGGGCATGTCGTCCGTGACCACCTCGACGACGGAGTGGCTGCACGTCCAGCCGTTCTCCTCGACCGTCGGGGTGTGCACCCGCACGTTCGCCGTGCCCTGCGGGCGGTTCTCGGCCAGCCGGTAGTGCGAGACGGCTGCTCCGAAGACGTCGACCGGGTCGCGGTCGGCCAGGTCCTCCGGGGCGGTGTGCCGGTAGTAGCGCCGGAGGAACGCGAACACGGATGCGTGGTCCGGGGTGCCCGGGGTGTCCGGGGTGTCCGACGTGCCCTCGTCCGTCGTCGTCCCAGTCGGTAGGTGCCCCCCGACCGGGCTGTTCTCAGCTACCCGCGCAGCCCTTTCGAGCAGCTCGGCCTTGGCTTCGTCCAGCTTGGTCTGCATTGTCCTCTGGCTCCTGTCGCGCGCCGTTGCGTGACGTAGAAGGAAGTACGGTCTCCTGCCTTCCGGCATGACGTCGAGACGCGGGGTGTCCGGTCTGTTCCGACGCTATGCCGCAAGGTGAGAGGAGCGGGGGCATATCAGCCAATGTCGCCGCGCTCGCCGGGTGTGACGTCGCTCTCCCTGTCACCGTCCGGGGGGTGCGCGGCGCCGTACCGGGGGCTTTCGATGCCCCGTCCCGCCCGCGAAGACCAGCGACCGCCGCCCGGACACGGATGTCGTCCGTGCGTACCGGGCGCAGAGCAGGGGCGCCGATGCCCCCGCGAGCTATCGCGCTGATCACGCCACAAGGCTATCGCTCCTTGCGGGGCCCCCGTCACGAGCCGCATGTGTACAAAACCACGACCCGAACTTGGACGTTCTGCACAGCCGCAGCCCGACGTGCGGGCCGCCATGGCCACCGTGGCCGCGGGCGTGGTGGTCGCCGTGTCCACAGGCAGTGGTGGCCGCCGTGGCTGCGGGCAGTGGCTGCGAACCGTGGCCGCCGGGACCGCGGGCAGGGCAGTGGCTGCGACCGTGGCCGCCGGGACCGCGGGCAGTGGTGGTCGCCTTGGCCGCGGGCCGTGGCTGCGACCCTGGCCGCGGGCATCCGCGCGGCAGCCGTGGCCGCCGGAGCCGCTGGGACCGCCAGGACCGCCAGGACCGCCAGGGGCAGTCGTAACCCGGGACCGCCAGGACCACCAGGGGCAGTCGTAACCCGGGACCGCCAGGACCACCAGGGGCAGTCGTAACCCGGGACCGGCATCCCACGGAGCCGGGTCGCGCGCCCCGCCCCCGGCCGACACCCACGCCGGGCACCATCCGGCGGACCGCGGCCACCGGCTCACCACCGGCGCCGCCACCCGCTCACGCCGCCAGCCGCTCCGCCTCCGCCACGGCCTCACCCAACGTGTCCACCACGGGCACCCCAACCCCCTCCAGACTGGCCCGGCTGTGCGACCCCCCGGTGTACAGCACCGCCCCCGCCCCCACCTGCCGTGCGGCCACCGCGTCGTCCGCGGCGTCCCCGATCACCACCGTCCGAGCGGGATCCACCCCGGCGAACGCCAGCTCCGCGAGGTGCCGCACCATGTGCTCGGCCTTGCTGCCCCCGGACGGTCCGACCCGCCCGTCGACGCGTATGAAGTGCGTCTCGATCCCGAACCCCTTGACCAGCGGCAACAGGTCGTCATGTCCGTACATGCTGAGAATCGACTGACTGCGCCCCGCCGACCGCCAGCCGGCGAGCAGCTCCGCCGCGCCCTCGGTGAGCCCGCACCGCACCCGGTGCTCGGTGTAGTGGCGGTGGAAGGTCGCGTCCATGACCTCCCACTCGGCGGCGGTCGGCAGCCGCCCCATCAGCCGCTCGTAGAACTTCGGCACCGGCACGCAGTACAGCGCCCGGTACTGCTCCAGCGTGATCGACGCCAGTCCCAGCTCGGCGAACGCGGCGTTCGTCGCCCCGATGATCGCGTCATTGTCGTGGAACAGCGTCCCGTTCCAGTCCCAGACGATGTGTGCCCCTGTCTGCATCCCCATGCCCGAAAACGTACCCGCCGCCACTGACAATCAAGACGGGGGCCATCACGGCGGGACGGCGGGACCGCACGGCCGCCGGCACCGCCCACGGAACGGCGGGACCGCACGGCCGCCACCGCACGCCCGCACCCGCGCCCGCGGGACGGTCCTACGTCAGTGACCCGGCCCCACCAGGCCCGGGATCTCCTGCGTCGCGTACCACAGCAGCTCGTGGTCCTCGGCGCCGTCCACGACGGACCGGGCGTCGTCGTCCCCGCCGTCCGCGGCCGCGAGAGCCCCGGCCGCGGCGGCCACGTCCGCCTCCGCGTCGGCGGAGTCGACGTGCACCGAGGCAGCCTTGGCCAGCCGCAGGGCCCCGGCGAGCCGCACCTCGCCCAGCGCCGCCGGACCGGGCCCCCGGTCCGGGTCGGCCGAGACCGCGCCGTCGGACACGTCGGCGGCGACCACGACCCGGCGCCGCGTCGCACCGGCGTCGGCCGCCAGCAGCCGCAGCGAGGCCAGCGCGGCCCGGCTCAGGGCGGCGTACTCGAGCTCCTCCATGTCGTCCGACTGGCACCACTCGCGCAGCGCCGGTGTGACGGCGTAGGCGACGAGCGGTCCGGTCCCCAGTTCTCCCGTCCTGTGCGCCTCGGCGAGGCCGGAGAGGGTCAGGGGGACGTAGACGCGCATGAGACTGCCGCTTTCGTGATCGGGAACGCCACCGAAGGCCCGGGCCGGCCGGGGATGGCCTGGAAGAACCTCAGGATACGTGCGGGTGTCCCCTTTCGGGCCCCCACCCGCCACGCCCGCCGCGTCCACTCCCGCCCCCGGAACTCACCCGGTACGGCCGCTCCAGCGCGGGCTTTTCGACCTCTGCGATCACTCTGATAGGTGAACCTTCCGGCCTCCCGCCCCGGCCGCTCTCTGCCTTGCCGTCCGGCCCGGCCACCCCGTACAAGATCCACGACCAAGAAGTTACTGCCCGGTATCACCTCACCGGGCCACCGAACGGGGAGCCTCCCATGCGCAAGGTCATGACCAGGACCCAGCTCAGCCCGAGCGGCACGTCCCTCCGCACGCCGGACGGTCCGCTCGCCCCGGTCCCGCCCCGGGGGCCCGGCGACGACCCCACGTTCCGGCCCTCCGGCGCCACACCGCCCTACGTCCCCGCCCCCGCCGCCGCTCCCGCCCGCGTACCCGAGGCCGCTCCCGCCCGCGTACCCGGCGCGGTCCCGCCCCGAGCGGTCGGTGGCGTACCGCCGCGCGTGGCCGGTGGCGTACCGCCGCGCCGGCCCGGCGGACGCGTCGCGGGGACCACGGCGCCCGGCGGCCGCCCGCCGGGCTCCCCGGGCGGCAGGTCCCCCCGGTCCCGTACGAGGCCGGCGGACACTCGCCCGCCCACGGCCGGCCCGGGCAGGGCCCCCGGGCCGGGCCCGCGTCCGGCGGTCGCCCTCGTGACGCCCGCCGCCGCGCCGGCCACGCACCCGGCCGCCCCGGCCCCGGCAGCGCCTGTCGTCCCCGCCCAGGCCCCTCGCCGTCCCGTCCCGCAGCTCCGGCCCACCGACCGCTTCGCCGAGCTCCTCCTCAGCGTGCTCAGCGGCCGGCGCCCCGTCCACTCGATGCTCCGCCACACCGTCGGCCGTGCCTACGACGATCTGGCCCACCTCGCCGAACGCGGCCCCTTGCGCACGCGCGGCACCTCCCCCGTCGTCCGCGACATCGGCTACTTCGAGCCCCGGCCGGGTGCCCTGGAAGTCTTCGCCCGCATCGGCGCCGGCGACCAGCTACGTGCCATGGCCTTCCGGCTGGAGCAGGGCCGCGACCTGCGCTGGCGCTGCACGGCGGTGGAACTGGGCGGGCCCCGCCGGCCCCACACGGACGACGCCTGACACCGCCGCGAGACCGCCGCCGAAGACCGGCGCCGGAGGCGACCGGCGACGACCGGAGGTCACCGGAGGCCACCGGCAATGGTGACGACCGGCGGGCGGCCGCCGGGACAGCCGGACAGTCGGGACCCAGGACAGCCGGGACGGCCAGGACAGCCGGGACAGCCGGGACAGCCGGGACAGCCGGGACAGCCGGGACAGCCGAAGGGCCGGGCACCCAGAGGTGTCCGGCCCTTCCCACCGCTACGGCGCCCACGCGCACCGCACCGTCACGTTCGCACCGTCACGTCCGCACTGTCACTTCTTGCGGCGCCGTCCGCCCTTGGCCTGCTTGCGGCGCTCCGCGCGGGTGAGCCCGTCGGACTGGGGCTGCGCGGGCTCGCCGTCGGTGGTGAAGTCGCCCTCGACGACACCGCCCTCGCCGTCCACGGTCGGCGCGGAGAAGTGCAGTCCCCGGCGCTGGGGGGCGTCGAGCCCCTTGGCACGGATCTCCGGACGGGCGCCCGCCTGGGCCGGGACCGCGTCCTGCGCGCCCTTCTCCAGCGACGGCGCGGTGTCCTCGACCGGGACCTCCTCGACCTGCTGCTCGACCTGGACCTCCAGGTTGAACAGGTAGCCGACGGACTCCTCCTTGATGCCCTCCATCATGGCCTGGAACATGTCGAAGCCCTCGCGCTGGTACTCGACCAGGGGGTCCTTCTGCGCCATCGCGCGCAGGCCGATGCCCTCCTGGAGGTAGTCCATCTCGTAGAGGTGCTCGCGCCACTTGCGGTCCAGGACCGAGAGCACGACCCGGCGCTCCAGCTCACGCATGATCTCGGAGCCGAGCTGCGTCTCGCGCGCCTCGTACTGCTCCTGGACGTCGTCCTTGATGGACTCGGCGATGTAGTCGGCGGTGAGGCCGGCCCGGTCGCCGGCCGCCTCCTCCAGCTCCTCGACGGTGACCTTCACCGGGTAGAGCTGCTTGAAGGCACCCCACAGACGGTCGAGGTCCCAGTCCTCCGGGAATCCCTCGGCGGTCTCGGCCTGGACGTACGCGTCGATCGTGTCGTTCATGAAGTGCTGGATCTGCTCCTGCAGGTCCTCGCCCTCCAGAACGCGGCGCCGCTCGCCGTAGATGACCTCGCGCTGCCGGTTGAGGACCTCGTCGTACTTCAGGACGTTCTTACGGGTCTCGAAGTTCTGCGTCTCGACCTGCGACTGGGCGGAGGCGATCGCGCGCGTGACCATCTTGTTCTCGATCGGCACGTCGTCCGGGACGTTCGCCATCGACATCACGCGCTCGACCATCTGGGCCTTGAACAGCCGCATCAGGTCGTCGCCCAGGGAGAGGTAGAACCGGGACTCGCCGGGGTCGCCCTGACGGCCGCTGCGACCGCGCAACTGGTTGTCGATACGCCGCGACTCGTGCCGTTCGGTACCCAGCACGTAGAGGCCGCCGAGGTCCTTGACCTCCTCGAACTCCGCCTTGACCGCCTGCTCGGCACGCTCGAGGGCGGCGGGCAGGGCCGCGGCCCACTCCTCGATGTGCTCCTCGGGGTCGAGGCCGCGCTGGCGCAGCTCCGCCTCGGCGAGGTCCTCGGGGTTGCCGCCGAGCTTGATGTCCGTACCACGGCCGGCCATGTTCGTGGCGACCGTGACGGCGCCCTTGCGGCCCGCCTGGGCGACGATCGTCGCCTCACGGTCGTGCTGCTTGGCGTTGAGCACCTCGTGCTGGACACCGCGCTTGCTGAGCTGCTGCGAGAGGTACTCGGACTTCTCGACCGAGGTGGTGCCGACGAGGATCGGCTGGCCCTTGCGGTGCTTCTCCTCGATGTCGTCGACGACCGCCTCGAACTTCGCGACCTCGGTGCGGTAGATCAGGTCCGACTGGTCCTTGCGGACCATCGGCCGGTTGGTCGGGATGGGCACCACGCCGAGCTTGTAGATCTGGTGGAACTCGGCGGCCTCGGTCATCGCCGTACCGGTCATGCCCGACAGGCCCGGCTGCTCCTTGCCGTTGCGGTCGTGGCGCTTGTAGAGGCGGAAGAAGTTCTGGAGGGTGATCGTGGCGAGCGTCTGGTTCTCGTCCTTGATGTCCACCCCTTCCTTCGCCTCGATCGCCTGGTGCATGCCCTCGTTGTAGCGGCGGCCGGCGAGGATACGGCCGGTGTGCTCGTCGACGATCATGACTTCGCCGTCGATGACGACGTAGTCCTTGTCCTTCTTGAAGAGTTCCTTGGCCTTGATGGCGTTGTTCAGGTAGCCGACCAGGGGGGTGTTCACCGACTCGTAGAGGTTGTCGATGCCCAGCCAGTCCTCGACCTTGGCGACACCCGACTCGTGGATGGCGACGGTGCGCTTCTTCTCGTCGACCTCGTAGTCGCCGGTCTCCTCGATGCCCTTGAGGGTGTTGCCCGCCTCGCCCTTCTTCAGGCGGGTGACCAGCTTGGCGAAGTCGCCGTACCACTTGGTGGCCTGGTCGGCCGGGCCGGAGATGATCAGCGGCGTACGGGCCTCGTCGACGAGGATGGAGTCGACCTCGTCGACGATGGCGAAGTTGTGGCCGCGCTGGACGAGTTCGTCCTTGGACCACGCCATGTTGTCGCGCAGGTAGTCGAAGCCGAACTCGTTGTTCGTGCCGTACGTGATGTCGCAGTTGTACATCTCGCGGCGCTGGGCCGGCGTCTGGTTGGCGAGGATGCAGCCGACGGTCAGACCGAGGAACTTGTGGACGCGGCCCATCATCTCGGAGTCGCGCTCGGCCAGGTAGTCGTTGACCGTGACGATGTGCACGCCCTCGCCGGACAGGGCGTTGAGGTAGGCGGGGAGCGTGCCGACGAGGGTCTTGCCCTCACCGGTCTTCATCTCGGCCACGTAGCCCATGTGCAGGGCCGCGCCGCCCATCATCTGCACGTCGTAGTGCCGCTGTCCCAGGACGCGCTTGGCGGCCTCCCGGACGGTGGCGAAGGCTTCGGGAAGCAGGTCGTCCAGGCTCTCACCATCGGCGTAACGCTGCTTGTACTCATCGGTGAGGGCCCGCAGCTCGGCGTCGGAGAGGTCGACGAAGTCCTCTTCGATGGAGTTGACCTGGTCCGCGATGCGGTGCAGCTTGCGCAGGATCTTGCCTTCGCCTGCACGCATGATCTTCGAGAGGACGGACACGGGGGTTGGTCTCCTTGCCGGTCGGGCCTGGGACGGTCGTTTTCCTGTGACGTACTGAGCAACGGCCATCGTATGCGAGGACCCCGCCGCCCCGGGAGCCCGCCGTAACGGGGACCGTGTGCTCCTTCATCCAGCTTCCGGTCTGCTGTCATCGGTTCAACGTCCGAGCCCCGCGGATGGTGCCGCGCCTGTCGGCGAATTGCGCGAAAAGTGTTCGTCTGTTCACGCACGGCAAAAAGATGGCGCCGTCACGTACCGCCGCGCAGAATCGGCCGATGGAACCCGTCACGCTCACCACCGACCGCCTCGTCCTGCGCACGGCCGGCCCCCAGGACACCGAGGCCGTGTACGCCGCCGCGCAGGACCCCGACATCCAGCGCTGGACGACGATCCCCTCGCCCTACCTCCACGAGCACGCGCGGAGCTTCACGGAACAGATGGTCCCCGACGGCTGGGCGAACGCCTCGATGTTCACCTTCGGCCTCTTCCTCCCCGCGGGGGACCTGGTGGGGATGCTCGGCATCACGATGATCTCCCTGGGCGTCGGCGAGATCGGGTTCTGGGGCGCCAAGGAGCACCGCGGCCACGGCTACGTCACCGAGGCCGCCGTCGCCGCCTCCCGCTGGGCCTTCACCGACCGGGCGATCGACCGCCTGGAATGGCGCGCCGAGGTGGGCAACGCGGCCTCCCGCGCGGTGGCCCGGCGCGCGGGCTTCACCATGGAGGGGACGTTGCGCTCCGCCATCAACAACAAGGGCGTACGCCGCGACTCCTGGATCGGCTCCCTCCTCCCCTCGGACCTCTCCCTCCCGTCTACGTCCCCGTACTCGCCGGCACCGTAGCCACGCCGCCCGCGCAGCCGCACCGCACCCCGCACACCGCACCCCCGGGACAACCGCACCCCACTGTCAGACCCACCCCTTATCGTGCGGACGTATGACGACCCTCCCGCCCCCCGTCACGGAACTGTCCGCGCACGAGGCCCGCCGCCTCGCCCTCCGCGCACAAGGCTTCCTCGGTGCCCCCGACCGCCGCGCGGGCGTCCGCGGTGTCCTCCGTCACCTGGGCGCGGTGCAGCTCGACACCATCTCGGTCCTCGCCCGTTCCCACGAACTCATCCCGTACGCCCGCCTGGGCGCGGTGGGCCGCAGGACGGTCGAGGCCGCGTACTGGCAGGACACGCACGCCTTCGAGTACTGGTCCCACGCCGCCTGCATCCTGCCCATCGAGGAGTGGCCCCACTTCGCCTTCCGTCGCCGCGCCTACCGCAACCGCCCGCACTGGAACCACCACCTCCCCGACGGCGCCTACGACCAGGTCGTCAAGCAGCTCCGTACCGAGGGCCCGCTCACCGCGACGGACCTGGGCGGCGCGAAGAGGACCAGCGAGTGGTGGGACTGGTCGGGCACGAAGGTCGCCGTGGAACGCGCGCTCATGCACGGCGAGGTGGTGTGCGTCGAGCGGCGCGGCTGGAAACGGGTGTACGACCTGGCCGAGCGCGCGGTCCCGGCCGCGCTGCTGCACGACGAGCTGGACGACGCCGAGTGCCTGCGCCGCCTGGTCCGCCTGGCCGGCCAGTCCCTGGGTATCGGCACGCGGGCGGACCTCGCGGACTACCACCGCCTCAGGGGTGAGCAGGTCGACGCCGTGATCGCCGACTCGGGGCTGGTCCCGGTCACCGTGGAGGGCTGGGGCAAGCCGGCCTGGGCGGACCCCGCGGCCCTGCAGACGCCTCCGCGCGGCCGCCACCGCACGACGCTGCTCTCGCCCTTCGACTCCCTCATCTGGGACCGTGCGCGCACGGAACGGATCTTCGGCTTCACCCACCGCCTCGAGGCCTACGTGCCCAAGCAGAAGAGGGTGCACGGCTACTTCGCGATGCCCGTCCTGGCCGGCGGCCGGCTCGTCGGCCGCGTGGACCCGGCGCGCGAGGGGCGCACTCTGGTCGCCAAGCAGGTCACGCTGGACGGCCCCAAGGCCGCCCCGGCGGTGGCCCAGGCCCTGGTCGAAGCGGCGGGCTGGGTGGACTGCACGGACGTACGCGTGGAGCGGGTCGACGCACCGGACCTGCGCGAGCCCCTCACGAGGGAGCTGGCCCGCCTGCTCGCCTGATCCGCGTCGGCCGTCAGCGGATCTCGAGGATCTTCTCCCGCATCGCGTACACCACAGCCTCCATCCTGGAGTGCAGTTGCAGTTTCTCCAGGATGTTGCGGACGTGGTTCTTCACGGTGTTCTCGGAAATGAACAGTTCCTTGGCGATGTCCCGGTTGTTCATTCCCGTGGCGACCAGCTTGAGGACCTCCAGTTCACGGTCCGTGAGCCGCGGTGCGGGAACGAGACGTCGCTCGTCGGTCCGCTGGATCATCGACTTGAACTCGGTGAGCAGTTTCGACGCCATGGACGGACTGATCTGCGACTGTCCGTCGGCCACCGCGCGAATGGCGGTCGCCACTTCGTCCGTCGAGATCTCCTTGAGGAGATAGCCGGTCGCGCCCGCCTTGATCGCGTCGTAGAGGTCGGCCTCCTCGTCGCTGATGGTCAGCATGATGATCTTGGCGCTGGGAGCCACCTCCTTGATGGAGGTGCAGGCCTCGATCCCGCCCCGCTTGGGCATCCGCACGTCCATGAGGACGATGTCCGGCAGCAGGTCGGCGGCCTTCTCCACGGCCTCGGCGCCGTCGCCGGCCTCCCCGACGACCTGGATGTCCTCCTCGGCCGCGAGCACGATCTCCAGGCCGCGGCGGAACAGGGCGTGGTCGTCCACGACCAGGACCCTGATCGGCTCCTCGCGCGCAGACCCCGCGTCCGGTCCCATGCGGGCGACGCCGTCGTCGATCCCGTCGTCGACGCCCTCGCCCCGCATCGGTCCGAAACTGTCCGCCATCGTTCCTCCCCCTGAAGGCTGTGGCCCGTCGTCCTGAGCCATCGCCAACCCAGAGCAACGGCCCACCGGTTGGGCCGTTGCCGCCATGATTCCATGCCCGGCCGACACCGGGGTGGCCGAGCGGGCCACGAGGGGGTCGCACACCCTCGCGCACCGTCGCACACCGGTGCCCCTGGGGGCGCACACGCGCTCCAGGGGCACCGGTTCCGCTGTCACCCGGCGTCGTCAGCCGCCGAGCGCGTCTCCCGCTTCGGTGGGGTGCGCCTGGGTGACCATCGTGTCCGTCGTGAGGTGGATCACGCCGTAGTCGTAGGCGTGCCGCCGGTAGACGACGCTGGGCTCCTTGGTCTCGGAGTCGACGAACAGGTAGAAGTCGTGCCCGACCAGCTCCATCTCGTAGAGCGCCTGGTCAAGGGTCATCGGTGCGGCCACGTGGGTCTTCTCGCGGACGACGAGCGGACCGTCGCCCTGGACCTCCAGCGAGCCGATCTTCTTGGTGGGTACGCCGTCCTGCTTCTCCTGCGGGACGACGTCGCCGTTCCCGTTGAGTGTCGCCGCGCCGGGGACGTGGTCGGCGACCTCGGCCGCCGAGATCCGGCGCGCGCCACGACGCGAGAAGCGCTTGTCGTGCTGCTTGCGCAGCCGGGCACCGAGCTTCTCCGCCGCCAGGTCGAGCGCCGCGTACGGGTCGCTCGCCGCTGCCTCCGCCCGGATCACCGGACCGCGGGAGCGGAGCGTGATCTCCACTCGGTCACAGCGGTCGGCCTGCCGGGGGTTCGGCTCCTTGGACACCTCGACGTCGAGGCTGATCACCTTGCCATCGAGCTTCTGGATCTTCTCCAGCTTCAGCTTCTCGGCCACGTGCTTCCGGAACCGCTCGGGCACCTCGGTCTTGCGGCCCTTGACGACGATGTCCACGCAGAACTCCGTTCCCGGATCGCCCCGCTTCGACGGCGGAGCATCTCCCTTTTGCACCAGGTTCCGGTCTGCCCCGAAACCTCGGACTCGGTGACTTCCACCTCCTCCCCCGCGGGCGGGATCTCCACTCCACCAGCGCGGGTGATGACGGTAAAACCCGCAACACGGCATTCGGATTCGAGAGGTGTGGCCTGCGGCTTTGCCTCACAACCGAACATATCTCGCCCGGACGGATGTCGTCACCCTCTACCGCGGTGTACCTCCGTTCCAGTGAATTGACCCTCTCACCACCTGCAACGAAGCAAGTTTCCAGTCAGTTCCGGTTTATTTCGAAAGAATCTGGTGATGCCGCGACCACTGCCGCGCAGATCGCTTCACGGATCTCGCCACCGCCTTCGTTCGGACCCGCCATTCGGGGCCCGGCCTTCCGTTCCTCTCTGCCTTCCCCTGCCGCCGACGGATACACAGCCCATTTCTCCTCGGCCGGCGCCGCGCGCAGCGCACGCGCCGCCTCCGTCAGGGACGCCCCCGTCGTCATCAGGTCGTCGACGAGGACGACCGGCCCGCCGCCGCACAGCAACCGGCCACCGCCGGGAGCCACCGCCAGCGCGCCGGCGAGATTGCGCAGCCGCTGCCGGGCGCCGAGCCCCGACTGGTCGGCCACCGCGTGCCGTTGCCGCAGCACGGCCAGCACCCGGGCGGACGTCCCGGTCCGCCGCAGCTCCCCCGCGGCCGCGAGGGCGATCCGCCGCGCCGGATCGTGCCCGCGCGTGCGCACCGCCCGGGGCGCGGACGGCACGGGCACGAGCAGCACCGGCCCCCGCACCCTCGAGGCGCCCGCCGAACCGGCGCCCGGCCCCGCCTCCCGGAGTCCGGCCCGCACCGCCCCGGCCAGCGCCGCGCCGAGCGGTGCCGTGAGGGCCAGCACGCCACGCTCCTTGTGGGCCAGCAGGGCGGCCCTCACCTCGTCCGCGTACCGGGCGGCCGCGTGCACCACCGGCAGCCCCGGCGGCTCCGGCTCCGGCCGCGCCCGGCACGGCGCGGTGCCGCTCAGGGCCGTACGGCACCGGGGGCACAGCACCGCGCGAGCCCGGCCGCAGCCTCCGCACTCGGCCGGCAGCACCAGGTCCGTGAGGTCCCGCCACCCTTGCTGGAATCCCCGCATGGCCACCACTGTGCCAATGCTCGCGAGGCTCGACCAGGCCTGTGGAAAACTTTGGAGAGCCCCTGCGGAGAACTCCGGACACCGGCCGTCACACACCCCCCGCACGAGTGAACGCCCGCGTGGGAACCACCGGCCGCATCACCCCGGATAGACCGGCGCCGTCCCCTCCGTCACCTTCTGCCACTGCAGTCCGGACGGCAGCCGCACGATCACGTCCTCCGAGTACGCCACCAGCGGCAGCCGCTCGTCCTCCGTCGCGGCGATCTCCTTCACGCCGGTCAGCGCGGCGGGCACCGACGCCTCCGGCGTGGAACCGTCGACCTGCACGTAACCGATCTGCTGGACGCCCCCGCGCTCGCGCCCGACCACCACGAGCCGGCTGTCACCGGCCCAGGACATCGCCGTGACCTCCTCCAGCTCCGGGGTCGCGGAGCGCAGTTCGAGGACGGTGACCGCGGACGTCCGGCCGGCCCTCCCGTCCCGTTCGATCCGTCCGATGAGCAGCGACCGCTTGCCGTCCTTCTCCACGATGAGCGCGATCCGCACGCCGTCGGCCGCCACCCGCACGGCCTGGACCCGCCCGTCCAGCCCCGGGGTCCGCACCTCCACCGGCTCGCCCTTGCCCTCCTTGAGCAGCAGCAGCCGGGGATCGGCCGGATCGCGGTCGGCGATCCAGAGGTCGCCCTGCGCGTCCCAGCTTGGCGGCGTCAGCCGGGTCGCCTCCGTCTTGCCCTTGCTGACCAGCACGGGGTCGCCGAGCGAACCGCCCGACACCATCGAGCCGACGTACAGCGACTTGTTGTCGAGACCGATACCGGCGGCGCTGTGCTCGTCCCGCGACACCGCCACCGACCGCAAGGCCGCCACGCCCTCGCCCAGCGCCCCGGGGACCGGTTCCGGCCGGGTCCCGCTGCTGCCCGCGGCGATGCGCACCAGGCGGTCCTCGTCGTCGATGAAGTACAGGTAGTCGGGCCGCTGGGCCGAGCCGCGCGTCGCGACCGTCTCGGCCCGGTCCTCGGTGAGCGAGCACAGTTGCCCGCCGTCCGAGCGCAGCTCGACCTCGTCCACCACCGGGGTGAGGTTCTGCAGCGTGAAGAGGAGCTGGGCCGCCATCTCGTCGCACGTGTCGGCGCCGACCCCGGCCGCCCTGTCGTTGAGCCGGACCGTCAGCTTGTTGCGGTCGTCGGGCGTCAGCGATTCGACGTTCTTCGCCAGCGCGGTACCGGTCGGGAAGCTCGACCTGACCACGGGCCCGAGCAGCCTTGTCGGACCACTGATCAGCGAACGCACCACCTGGGTCATGGGGTCCACGAGCCGGCGCACGTAGACGGGATCGGCGACGGCCGCCGGCTGCGCGCTCGTACCGGCCTGGGTGACGGGCGCGGTGTTCGAGGCGAAGTAGTACTTGTTGACGGACATGTAGGTGCGCTGGAAGTCCGACTTGCCCATGATGACGCCCTGCGGCAGCGCGTCGATGCGCCACTGCCCGCTCTTGTTGTCCCGGGTGAGGTGCACCGGTTCGCGGTACTGGCCGTTCGCCGGCGCGTACGACTGCTGCGCGTCCACCGTGGCGACCCTGGTGCCGGTCAGCGTGACCGAGTAGTCGTCGGCGTCCTCACGGCTTCCCGAGTGGTCGGACTCGGTTCCCGGCCCGCCCGTGAGCACCGTCGTGGACCGCTCCGGCTCCCAGGTCCTCGCGGCCTCGCCGGTCAGGTACTTGCGCGCCGTCTCGTACTCCGGCTCGTTGCTGGTCAGTGCCTCCAGGAAACCCTGCACGATCTCCGTGGGCGAGTCGTCCTCCCGCGGCGGCATCGCGAACACCCGCACCTGCGGGTCCTGCCGGGGCGTGGACTCCACGCCCCGCAGATCCCCGCTGTCGGGCATGGACGCACACCCACCCAGCAGTACGACGCCGCAGACGGCGTACGCCACCACGCGTGCCGGCCCCCGCCGACCGCTCCGCTCACGGTCAGCGCCCACGAGATGCCTCCCCTTGCCTGCTCGACTCCTCCGGCTCCGCCGGCCCCGCGTCCGGACGGCTCGCCGCGTCCGGCCGGCTCGCCGCCTCCGGCGCGGGCCCGCCGTCCTGCCTCCGGACGCCCGACACGGGCCGCGGCACCACACGCGCGCCGTTGCCGGGCAGTGCCGTCGGATCGGCCGTGGGGGTCGCCGTGGCCGGCCGCGGCGGGATCGGGCCCCGGGCGGGCACCGGGGGCGCCTGCCCGAGCGACGCCTGAGCCGGAACGGTGGCCGTCCGCTCCGTGCCGTGCGCCGCACCGGCGTCCCCGAGGCCCGCGTCGCCCAGCCCGCGATTGCGCCGCGAGTCGGCCGGCTCCAGCGGTATCGGCGAGCCCCGCAGCGGCTCGTCCGCGGTCCTGGGCAGCGTGAGACGGAACTGCGATCCGCCCCCCGGCTCGCCCCACGCCTGCAGCCAGCCGCCGTGCAGCCGCGCGTCCTCCAGGGCGATGGAGAGCCCCAGCCCCGTACCGCCGGTGGTGCGCGCGCGTGCCGGGTCGGCCCGCCAGAAGCGGCTGAAGACCCGGGTCCCCTCGCCCGGCTTGAGTCCTACGCCGTAGTCCCGCACCGCGACGGCGACCGCGCCGCCGGCCGCGGCGAGCTTGACGACGACGTCCTTGCCCTCGCCGTGCTCGACGGCGTTGACGACGAGGTTGCGCAGTACGCGTTCCACCCGCCGGGCATCGGCCTCGGCGACCACGGGCTGCTGGTCGCCGAGGACGCGTATCCGCGTGCCCTTGCGCTCGGCGAGCGGTTCGGCCCCGCCGACGACCCGCCGTACGACCTCCCTGAGGTCTATCGGCTCCGCCTCCAGCGCCGCCGCGCCCGCGTCGAAGCGGCTGATCTCCAGCAGGTCCGCGAGCAGCGTCTCGAACCGGTCCAACTGGTCGGCGAGCAGTTCGGCGGACCGCGCGGTCACCGGATCGAAGTCCACGCGCGCGTCGTGGATGACGTCGGCCGCCATCCGCACGGTCGTCAGCGGCGTCCGCAGCTCGTGCGACACGTCGGAGACGAACCGCCGCTGCATCCGCGACAGGTCCTCCAACTGGCTGATCTTGAGCTGCAGGTTCTGCGCCATCTTGTTGAAGGCCTCGCCGAGCCGCGCGATGTCGTCCTCGCCGGTGACCTTCATCCGTTCCTGCAGCCGCCCCGCGGACAGCCGCTCGGCGATGCTCGCCGCCATCCGTACCGGCGTGACGACCTGGCGCACCACGAGCCAGGCGATGGCCCCGAGGAGGACGACGACGAAGAGCCCGGCCGTCGCCAGCGTGCCTCTGACCAGGTTGAGCGACTCCTCCTCCTGCGTGAGCGGGAAGAGGTAGTACAACTGATACGGCTCGCCGTTCGGGTCGTTGACCTGCTTGCCGATGACCAGTCCCGGCTGCGAGCCCTCGCCGGAGTCGTAGACGATGCGGGTGTAGCTCTGCGCCGCCGCCGTGCTGCCGTCGATCCGCTCCCGCAGACCCTCGGGCACGCTGGCCGACCAGTTGACGAAGCCGGAGGCGCGCGGGCCGCGCCCGCTGCCGCTGTCCCCGCCCATGGGGAGCGTGACCACGTCGAAGGCGCCCTGGCCGCCGCTGGAGAGCGACTTCACCAGTTCACTCATCCACTGGATGACGTTCTGCGGGGGACGGCCGGCCACGGGCACACCCTCGTCCCCGGTCACGCTGGCCGTCTCCTCGGCCTTCTGCTTGGCGACGGCGAACCCGCCGGTGGCCTGGCTCTGGGACGCCTTCACCTTGGCGTCCAGCAGCCCGTTGCGGACCTGCCCGATCACCACGAAGCCGAGCAGCAGCACCACGCCCAGCGACATCAGCAGGGTGGTGACGACGACCTTGAGCTGGATGTTGCGCCGCCACAGCCGCATGACGGGCAGCAGCGGACGGCGCACCCAGCGCATGAACAGGCGGAGCACCGGGCTGCCCTGCACCCCGCCGTGCAGCAGCCCGCCCGCCAGCAGGCGACTCCAGCGGGAGCCTGCGGGCGGGGGGCCGACAGGCCGTCCGGCGCGGGCCCCGGACCGGCCGGGCGCCGAAGCGGCACTGTCCCTGCTCATGTCAGCTCGGTCCCGCCTTGTAACCGACGCCGCGGACGGTCACCACGATCTCCGGCTTCTCCGGGTCCTTCTCGACCTTGGAGCGCAGCCGCTGCACATGCACGTTGACCAGCCGGGTGTCGGCCGCGTGCCGGTAGCCCCAGACCTGCTCGAGGAGCACCTCACGCGTGAACACCTGCCACGGCTTGCGGGCCAGCGCCACCAGCAGGTCGAACTCCAGCGGCGTCAGCGCGATCGACTGACCCTCCCGCTTCACTGAGTGACCGGCCACGTCGATGACCAGGTCGCCTATGGCGAGCTGCTCCGGCGCCGGCTCCTCGGACCTCCTCAGACGCGCCCTGATACGGGCCACCAGCTCCTTCGGCTTGAACGGCTTCACGATGTAGTCGTCGGCACCCGACTCCAGACCCACCACGACGTCGACGGTGTCACTCTTCGCCGTCAGCATCACGATCGGCACACCCGACTCCGCCCTGATCAGGCGGCACACCTCGATGCCGTCCCGGCCGGGCAGCATCAGGTCGAGCAGCACCAGGTCTGGCTTGGTCTCCCGGAAGGCGGCCAGCGCCTTGTCGCCGTCGGCTACGAAAGATGGCTCAAAACCCTCACCACGCAGCACAATGCCGAGCATCTCGGCCAGTGCGGTGTCGTCGTCGACGACAAGGACTCGTCCCTTCATAAACGACATCATCCCATTAGCTAATCGTTACCTGGCGTGACCTGGCACACAGCTCCGCGAGCGCCGCGGCCGTCACGGGCGAAACCGCGCCCTCCTCGGTGACGATCGCCGTCACCAACTCGGGCGGAGTCACGTCGAACGCCGGGTTGTACGCCTGGGTCCCCAGGGGCGCCACCGGAATCCCGCCTCCCGCTCCGGTCACCGGCACCTGAGGTGCTGTGACCTCGGTCACTTCGTATCCGGGACGCTGTTCCACCTCGATGGACGCCCCGTCCGGCGTGTCCGGATCCACCGTCGTGACCGGTGCCACCACGATGAACGGCACATGGTGGTACCTCGCGAGCACGGCGAGCGGATAGCTCCCCACCTTGTTCGCCACCGAACCGTCGGCCGCGATGCGGTCCGCGCCGACGAGCACCGCGTCCACTTCACCCGCCGCGAACAGCGAACCGGCCGCGTTGTCGGTGAGCAAGGTGTACGCCATGTCGTTGCGGGCCGCCTCGTATGCCGTCAGGCGAGCACCTTGCAGCAACGGACGCGTTTCGTCCACCCAGAGGCGTCGCAGCCGCCCCGACCGGTGCGCCGCGAGCGCCACCGCGAAGGCCGTTCCCTCACCGCCCGACACCAGCGAACCGCTGTTGCAGTGCGTGAGGACCCGGTGCCCGCCGGCGGGCAGCAGCTCGTCCAGCAGCGCCAGTCCGTGCGCGGCCATCCGGGCACTGGCCTCGGCGTCCTCCCGGTGCAGCGCCCGCGCCGCGGCCAGTGCGGCCGCGGCGGCCTGCCGGGTGTCGCCGGTCCTGGCGAGCGCCTCCTGATGGGCGGCCTGAGCCCGCCGTACGCCCACGGTGAGGTTCACCGCGGTGGGGCGGGCCCCCGCCAACGCGGCAGCGGCCTCTTCCACCTCGAAGCCGCGGACGGCGGCGAGCGCGACACCGTAGGCACCGGCGATGCCGAGCAGCGGCGCACCGCGCACGGCGAGCGAGCGGATCGCCTCCACGAGCGCGGACGCGTCCGTGCAGACCAGTTCGACCTCCTCGGCCGGCAGTCTGGTCTGGTCCAGCAGGACCAGCACGGGCCCCTCGGGTGGTTCCTCCCAGCGCAGTGCCGGGATCTCGGTCGGCCGCTTGTCCTCGCCGCTTCGCGCGTCCTGATCAGCCATGCGGTCAGTGTGCCCCCTACCCGGCGGACAATTGAAGGTGCGCAGGCCATACCGCGCCCGGTCCGCACCCGGCCACCCCATGGCACGATGGGCCAACCTGCCGCCGCGACCGCGGACGGGCACCGTGAAGGAGCGACGATGAACGACACTCCGGGCTGGGCCTCGCCCGGATCCGCCCCGTCCGACGGGCGGGAGCCCGGCGCCTCCGGCCCCGCCGAGCCCGCCGACCGCCCTGCCGGCCCCGATCAGCCCGCGCCGCCCGCGGACCGGCCGGGCGCGGAACCGACGAGCCCCGGCACGAAGTGGTCCAAGGAGCAGCCACCCCCCGGCCAGTGGTCCGCGCCGACCGGCCCGGGCCAGGCCCCGCCTCCCCCACCGCCCAACCAGGGCTGGGGCGCCCCACCCCCCGGCCACCCCGGCGGCGGTTACGGCGGCCCGGGCGGTTACGGAGGCCACGGCGGCTACGGCGGTGGCTACGGTCCCCCTGGGGGACACGGCGGCTGGGGAGGCGGCTGGGGCGGTCCCCCGCCCGCTGCCAAGCCCGGCGTGATCCCGCTCCGCCCGCTCGGCGTCGGCGAGATCCTCGACGGCGCGGTCTCCACCATGCGCACCTACTGGCGCACGGTCCTCGGTATCTCGCTGACCGTCGCGGTCTTCACCGAGATCATCGTCGTGCTGCTCCAGGGCCTCGTCCTGGACAACACCAGCACCGAGGCCCTCAACGACCCCGACGCCACCCTGAGCGAAGTCGGCGACGCGCTGACCGACACCACGATCAACTCGGGTGTCATCTTCCTGATCTCCCTGATCGGCACCGTCCTGGCCACCGCCCTGCTGACGACCGTCACCAGCCGCGCCGTACTGGGCAGGCCGGTGACCATCGGCGAGGCCTGGCGGGACGCGCGGCCCCAGGTGGCGAAGCTGTTCGGCCTGATCGTCCTGCTGCTGCTCATCGTCGCCGGCATCGTCACCGTCGGCATGGCGCCCGGTCTCCTCGTCACCGCCACGGCGGGCGGCGACGCCGGTGTCGCCCTGACCGTGCTCGGCTTCCTGGCGGCCGGCGTCGTCGCGGTGTGGCTGATGGTCCGCTTCTCGTTGGCGTCGCCCGCGCTGATGCTGGAGAAGCAGGGCATCAAGAAGGCGATGGGCCGCTCCGTGAAGCTGGTGCGCGGCTCCTGGTGGCGGGTCTTCGGCATCCAGCTCCTCGCCACGATCATCGCGAACGTCGTCGCGTCGATCATCGTCATCCCCTTCGCCTTCCTCGCCGCGGCCCTCGGCGGCGACGGCATCGGCGGCTTCCTGGACGGCACCGGGGACCTCGGCTGGACGTTCCTCGTCGTCAGCGGCATCGGGTCGGTGATCGGCTCCATGATCACTTTCCCGATCACGGCCGGCGTCGCCGTTCTGCTCTACATCGACCAGCGCATCCGCCGCGAGGCCCTCGACCTCGAACTGGCCCGTGCCGCCGGTCTTCCGGGCACCGGCTCGCCCGGCGCCACCCCGGGGAGCTGATGGGGTGAGCCCGGCGGGGGGAGTTCTCACAGAGGCGCTGTCACGCACCGCCGTACGGACGCTGTCGCGCGCCGGCGACGTCTCCGTGCTGTCGCTGTCACGTTCCGGCGACGAGCCGCCGGTGACGATCCCGCGCGACCCCGCGCAAGAGGCCGCGCGCCGCGAGCTGTCCAAGCGGATGTACCACGAGAACGACCCCGGCTGGTTCCAACGGGCCCTCGACGCCCTGTGGGACTGGATCGACGAGTTGTTCAGCAGCGCGTCCACCGCGACCCCCGGAGGGACGCTCGGCCTGATCGTCATCATCGTGGCCGTACTGGCGGTGCTGGGCGCCCTCTGGTGGCGCCTGGGCACCCCGCGCCGCGCGCCGGTCTCCGCCCCCGCCCTGTTCGACGACCGCCCCCGCAGCGCCGCCGACCACCGCGCCGCCGCCGAGGCACACGCCGCCCAGGGGCACTGGAACCAGGCCGTCCAGGAACGCATGCGGGCCGTCGTCCGCGCCCTGGAGGAACGCGCCCTCCTCGACATCCGCCCCGGCCGCACCGCCGACGAGGCGGCCACCGAGGCGGGCCGCGCCCTGCCCGTCCACGGCGACCGGCTGCGCGCCGCTGCCCGGGATTTCGACGACGTCACGTACGGCGGCCGCCCCGGCACCGAGCAGTCGTACCGGCGCCTCACCGAACTGGACCGCGACCTGGAGCGCGGCAAGCCGCGACTGGTGACCGGCGCGGCCGGCACCACGGCCGACGGCACGGACCCGAACAGCCGCCAGGGAGCCGCCGGATGACCCCCGAGGCCACGCTTCCCACCACCTCGGCCTCCCCCACCGCCCGCCAGGTGTGGACACGCGCGCGGGGCATCGCGCTCGCGCTCGTCGTGCTGCTCGCCGGTGCCGTCGCGATCGCCGTCGTCCGCTCCGACGCCCGGCACGGCGAACTCGACCCGCGCTCCGCCGACCCCTACGGCAGCCGGGCCGTAGCCGCACTCCTCGCCGACCGGGGCGTGTCCACTCGCGTGGTCGACACCCTGGACGACGCACGCGTCGCGGCCGGCCCGGACACCACGCTGCTGGTCGCCGCCCCCGACCTCCTGACCGAACGCCAGCAGACCCGCTTGCGCTCCGCGACCGAAGGCTCCGGCGGCCGTACCGTCCTCGTGGCCCCGGGCGGCCCCGCCGTCGAACGGCTCGCCCCCGGCGTCACCGCCGACCCCGCGCTCAGCTTCGACTCGACGCTCGCCCCCGCCTGCGAGCTGCCCGCCGCCCGGCGCGCGGGCGACGCCGACACGGGCGGCCTCCGCTACAGCACCCACCTCGAAGCGGACGCCTGCTACCCCAGCCGACGCCTGGCCACCCTGCTCCGCATCCCGGTGACCTCCACTGAGGCCCCTCAGGAAGGCGACCGGGGCGACACCGTGGTCCTCGGCGCCCCCGACATCTTCTACAACAACCACCTCGACGAGCACGGCAACGCGTCGCTCGCCCTGCAACTCCTCGGCTCCCGCGACCACCTGGTCTGGTACCTCCCCTCGCTCTCCGACGCCGCCACCCCGGACGACGAACGCAGCTTCTTCGACCTACTCCCCTCCGGCTGGCTCTGGGGCACCCTGCAGCTCTTCATCGCCGCGGCCCTCGCCGCCCTGTGGCGGGCACGCCGACTCGGCCCCCTGGTGCCCGAGAAACTCCCCGTCGCGATCCGCGCCTCCGAAACCGCCGAAGGCCGCGCCCGCCTCTACCGGAAGGCGAACGCCCGCGACCGCGCGGCCACCGCTCTTCGCTCCGCCACCCGCACCCGCCTCGCCCCCCTCGTAGGCATCCCCGTCGCCCAGGCGCACACGCCCGAGGCCCTGCTCCCCGCCCTGTCCGCCCATCTCCACGGCGAACACGGCGACGGACAGTCCCTGCACACTCTCCTCTTCGGCCCGCCGCCCGGTGACGACGCGGCCCTCATCGCCCTCGCCGACCAACTCGACGCCCTCGAAAGAGAGGTACGCCGTCCATGATGGACCCGACCACTGACAACGCCGGGCAGACCGGGGACCCGGGCGACGCCCGCGCCGCCCTGGAGGCCCTGCGCGCCGAGATCGCCAAGGCCGTGGTCGGCCAGGACGCCGCCGTGACCGGTCTCGTCGTAGCGCTTCTGTGCCGCGGCCACGTCCTCCTCGAAGGCGTTCCCGGTGTCGCCAAGACCCTCCTCGTCCGCGCCCTGGCCGCAGCCACCGAACTCGACACCAAGCGCGTCCAGTTCACTCCCGACCTGATGCCGAGCGACGTCACCGGCTCCCTGGTCTACGACGCCCGCACCGCCGAGTTCTCCTTCCAGCCCGGCCCCGCCTTCACCAACCTGCTCCTCGCCGACGAGATCAACCGCACGCCCCCGAAGACCCAGTCGTCCCTCCTCGAAGCCATGGAGGAACGCCAGGTCACGGTCGACGGCACGCCCCGCCCGCTTCCCGAGCCGTTCCTGGTCGCCGCGACCCAGAACCCGGTCGAGTACGAGGGCACCTACCCCCTCCCGGAAGCCCAGTTGGACCGCTTCCTCCTCAAGCTCACCGTCCCCCTTCCCTCGCGCCAGGACGAGATCGGCGTCCTCACTCGCCACGCCGCGGGCTTCAACCCCCGTGACCTGCGCGCCGCCGGCGTACGCCCCGTGGCGAACGCCGCCGACCTGGAAGCGGCCCGCACGGAGGTGGCCGGAACGACGATCAGCCCCGAGATCACCGCCTACGTCGTCGACATCTGCCGGGCCACCCGCGAGTCGCCCTCCCTCACCCTCGGCGTCTCACCACGCGGAGCCACGGCGCTGCTCTCGACGGCCCGCGCCTGGGCCTGGCTGACGGGCCGCGACTACGTCACCCCCGACGACGTGAAGGCCCTCGCCCTCCCCACCCTCCGGCACCGCGTCCAGCTCCGGCCGGAGGCCGAGATGGAGGGCGTGACCACGGACTCCGTCATCAACGCGATCCTCACCCACGTCCCCGTCCCCCGCTGATGGCACTCACCGGACGCACCGCACTCCTCGCGGCCCTGGGCTCCGTTCCCGTCGGTATCTGGGACGCCGGCTGGACGGGCCTCCTCGCGGTCAACGCACCGCTGGCCGTGGCCTGCGCCTGCGACTTCGCCCTGGCCGCGCCCGTGCGACGCCTGCGCCTGGCCCGCTCCGGCGACACCTCCGCCCGCCTGGGCGACAGCGCCGACGTCACTCTGACGGTCACCAACCCGTCCAACCGCCCGCTCCGCGCCGACGTCCGCGACGCCTGGCCGCCCAGTAGCTGGCTGCCCGGAACGGAGGCGGCGGCCTCCCGCCACCGTGTGACCGTGCCCGCCGGCGAACGCCGACGCCTGACCACACGCCTGCGGCCCACCCGCCGCGGCGACCGGCACACGGACCGGGTCACGATCCGCTCGTACGGCCCTCTGGGCCTCCTCACCCGCCAGGGCACCCACCGGGCGCCCTGGACGGTGCGCGTCCTGCCGCCGTTCACGAGCCGCAAGCACCTGCCGTCCAAGCTGTCGCGCCTGCGTGAACTCGACGGACGCACCAGCGTGCTCACCCGTGGAGAGGGCACGGAATTCGACAGCCTCCGTGAATACGTCCCCGGCGACGACACCCGTTCCATCGACTGGCGCGCGACAGCCCGCCAGTCGAGCGTCGCCGTGCGCACCTGGCGCCCCGAGCGCGACCGGCACATCCTGCTCGTCCTCGACACGGGCCGCACCTCGGCCGGCCGAGTGGGGGACGCCCCCCGCCTCGACGCGTCCATGGACGCGGCTCTGCTGCTGGCCGCCCTGGCCTCCCGCGCCGGCGACCGCGTCGACCTGCTCGCGTTCGACCGCCGCGTACGCGCCCTCGTGCAGGGCCGCACAGCGGGCGACGTACTCCCTTCCCTGGTCAACACTATGGCGACGCTGGAACCGGAACTCGTGGAGACCGACGCCCGTGGCCTCACCGCGACCGCCCTCCGGTCGGCCCCCCGCCGCTCCCTGATCGTGCTGTTCACGACGCTCGACGCGGCTCCGATCGAAGAAGGGCTGCTCCCCGTCCTGCCACAACTGACTCAGCGCCACACGGTCCTCGTGGCATCGGTGGCGGACCCGTACATCTCCCGGATGGCCAAGGCCCGCGGAAACACGGACGCCGTCTATGAGGCCGCGGCAGCCGCACAGGCTCGGGCGGAACGCGACCGCACCGCGGCCCAGCTCCGCCGGCACGGCGTCACGGTCGTCGACGCGACGCCTGACGATCTGGCTCCGGCACTGGCCGACGCCTACCTCGATGCGAAGGCGGCGGGCCGCCTGTAAAAGGCGGGGCGCAAAAGGCCCCGCCGCCATCGCGACTGCCGCTGAAACGCAGAAAACCCCGCACCGTTTCCGGTGCGGGGTTTCCTCGCAATAATTGTTCGGCGGCGTCCTACTCTCCCACAGGGTCCCCCCTGCAGTACCATCGGCGCTGTAAGGCTTAGCTTCCGGGTTCGAAATGTAACCGGGCGTTTCCCCTACGCTATGACCACCGAAACACTATGAAACAGACAACCAACCCGGTGACCAACACAGGTCTGATTGTTCGTGGTTTCAGAACCAACACAGTGGACGCGAGCAACTGAGGACAAGCCCTCGGCCTATTAGTACCGGTCACCTCCACACCTTGCGGTGCTTCCAGATCCGGCCTATCAACCCAGTCGTCTACTGGGAGCCTTAACCCCTCAAGGGGGTGGGAGTCCTCATCTCGAAGCAGGCTTCCCGCTTAGATGCTTTCAGCGGTTATCCCTCCCGAACGTAGCCAACCAGCCATGCCCTTGGCAGGACAACTGGCACACCAGAGGTTCGTCCGTCCCGGTCCTCTCGTACTAGGGACAGCCCTTCTCAAGACTCCTACGCGCACAGCGGATAGGGACCGAACTGTCTCACGACGTTCTAAACCCAGCTCGCGTACCGCTTTAATGGGCGAACAGCCCAACCCTTGGGACCGACTCCAGCCCCAGGATGCGACGAGCCGACATCGAGGTGCCAAACCATCCCGTCGATATGGACTCTTGGGGAAGATCAGCCTGTTATCCCCGGGGTACCTTTTATCCGTTGAGCGACGGCGCTTCCACAAGCCACCGCCGGATCACTAGTCCCGACTTTCGTCCCTGCTCGACCCGTCGGTCTCACAGTCAAGCTCCCTTGTGCACTTACACTCAACACCTGATTGCCAACCAGGCTGAGGGAACCTTTGGGCGCCTCCGTTACTCTTTAGGAGGCAACCGCCCCAGTTAAACTACCCATCAGACACTGTCCCTGATCCGGATCACGGACCCAGGTTAGACATCCAGCACGACCAGACTGGTATTTCAACGACGACTCCCCCTGAACTGGCGTCCAGAGTTCACAGTCTCCCAGCTATCCTACACAAGCCGAACCGAACACCAATATCAAACTGTAGTAAAGGTCCCGGGGTCTTTCCGTCCTGCTGCGCGAAACGAGCATCTTTACTCGTAGTGCAATTTCACCGGGCCTATGGTTGAGACAGTCGAGAAGTCGTTACGCCATTCGTGCAGGTCGGAACTTACCCGACAAGGAATTTCGCTACCTTAGGATGGTTATAGTTACCACCGCCGTTTACTGGCGCTTAAGTTCTCAGCTTCGCCCCACCGAAATGGAGCTAACCGGTCCCCTTAACGTTCCAGCACCGGGCAGGCGTCAGTCCGTATACATCGCCTTACGGCTTCGCACGGACCTGTGTTTTTAGTAAACAGTCGCTTCTCGCTGGTCTCTGCGGCCACCCCCAGCTCAGACAGTAAATGTCATCACCAGGAATGGCCCCCCTTCTCCCGAAGTTACGGGGGCATTTTGCCGAGTTCCTTAACCATAGTTCACCCGAACGCCTCGGTATTCTCTACCTGACCACCTGAGTCGGTTTAGGGTACGGGCCGCCATGAAACTCGCTAGAGGCTTTTCTCGACAGCATAGGATCATCCACTTCACCACAATCGGCTCGGCATCAGGTCTCAGCCACATGTGCGACGGATTTACCTACCGCACGGCCTACACCCTTACCCCGGGACAACCACCGCCCGGGATGGACTACCTTCCTGCGTCACCCCATCACTCACCTACTAACCGCTTGGTCCGGCGGCTCCACCACTTTCCTTTCCCCGAAGGGTCCGGAACGGCTTCACGGCCTTAGCATCACGATGCTCGATGTTTGACGCTTCACAGCGGGTACCGGAATATCAACCGGTTATCCATCGACTACGCCTGTCGGCCTCGCCTTAGGTCCCGACTTACCCTGGGCAGATCAGCTTGACCCAGGAACCCTTAGTCAATCGGCGCAAACGTTTCTCACGTTTGTATCGCTACTCATGCCTGCATTCTCACTCGTGAACCGTCCACAACTCGCTTCCGCGGCTGCTTCACCCGGCACACGACGCTCCCCTACCCATCACAGCCGGCGTTGGCCGTATTGCTGCAATGACACGACTTCGGCGGTACGCTTGAGCCCCGCTACATTGTCGGCGCGGAATCACTAGACCAGTGAGCTATTACGCACTCTTTCAAGGGTGGCTGCTTCTAAGCCAACCTCCTGGTTGTCTGTGCGACTCCACATCCTTTCCCACTTAGCGTACGCTTAGGGGCCTTAGTCGATGCTCTGGGCTGTTTCCCTCTCGACCATGGAGCTTATCCCCCACAGTCTCACTGCCGCGCTCTCACTTACCGGCATTCGGAGTTTGGCTAAGGTCAGTAACCCGGTAGGGCCCATCGCCTATCCAGTGCTCTACCTCCGGCAAGAAACACACGACGCTGCACCTAAATGCATTTCGGGGAGAACCAGCTATCACGGAGTTTGATTGGCCTTTCACCCCTAACCACAGGTCATCCCCCAGGTTTTCAACCCTGGTGGGTTCGGTCCTCCACGACCTCTTACAGCCGCTTCAACCTGCCCATGGCTAGATCACTCCGCTTCGGGTCTTGAGCGTGCTACTGAACCGCCCTGTTCGGACTCGCTTTCGCTACGGCTTCCCCACTCGGGTTAACCTCGCAACACACCGCAAACTCGCAGGCTCATTCTTCAAAAGGCACGCAGTCACGAGACACCAAGCAAGCTTGATGTCCGACGCTCCCACGGCTTGTAGGCACACGGTTTCAGGTACTATTTCACTCCGCTCCCGCGGTACTTTTCACCATTCCCTCACGGTACTATCCGCTATCGGTCACCAGGGAATATTTAGGCTTAGCGGGTGGTCCCGCCAGATTCACACGGGATTTCTCGGGCCCCGTGCTACTTGGGTGTCTCTCAAACGAGCCGCTGATGTTTCGACTACGGGGGTCTTACCCTCTACGCCGGACCTTTCGCATGTCCTTCGCCTACATCAACGGTTTCTGACTCGTCCCACGGCCGGCAGACCGTGGAAGAGAGATCCCACAACCCCGCACACGCAACCCCTGCCGGGTCTCACACGTATACGGTTTGGCCTCATCCGGTTTCGCTCGCCACTACTCCCGGAATCACGGTTGTTTTCTCTTCCTGCGGGTACTGAGATGTTTCACTTCCCCGCGTTCCCTCCACACTGCCTATGTGTTCAGCAGCGGGTGACAGCCCATGACGACTGCCGGGTTTCCCCATTCGGAAACCCCCGGATCAAAGTCTGGTTGACGACTCCCCGGGGACTATCGTGGCCTCCCACGTCCTTCATCGGTTCCTGGTGCCAAGGCATCCACCGTGCGCCCTTAAAAACTTGGCCACAGATGCTCGCGTCCACTGTGCAGTTCTCAAACAACGACCAACCACCCATCACCCCGGGAGACTCCCGAGTGCACTGGGGCCGGCACTGAAGGCAGCCATACGGCCGTACCCTCAGACACCCAACAGCGTGCCCGGCCAAGTCCCGTCCGGTGATCATGCGTTCCACGCTCCGAAGAGCAGTACTGGCAGCCACCGGCCCGAGTCCGGACCGAATAGTCAACGTTCCACCCATGAGCAACCAGCATCAGACATTCGCCGATGTACTGGCCTCTGACCGTGTCCCGAAGGACCCGGTAAGAAGTGCTCCTTAGAAAGGAGGTGATCCAGCCGCACCTTCCGGTACGGCTACCTTGTTACGACTTCGTCCCAATCGCCAGTCCCACCTTCGACAGCTCCCTCCCACAAGGGGTTGGGCCACCGGCTTCGGGTGTTACCGACTTTCGTGACGTGACGGGCGGTGTGTACAAGGCCCGGGAACGTATTCACCGCAGCAATGCTGATCTGCGATTACTAGCGACTCCGACTTCATGGGGTCGAGTTGCAGACCCCAATCCGAACTGAGACCGGCTTTTTGAGATTCGCTCCACCTCGCGGTATCGCAGCTCATTGTACCGGCCATTGTAGCACGTGTGCAGCCCAAGACATAAGGGGCATGATGACTTGACGTCGTCCCCACCTTCCTCCGAGTTGACCCCGGCGGTCTCCCGTGAGTCCCCAACACCCCGAAGGGCTTGCTGGCAACACGGGACAAGGGTTGCGCTCGTTGCGGGACTTAACCCAACATCTCACGACACGAGCTGACGACAGCCATGCACCACCTGTACACCGACCACAAGGGGGCGACCATCTCTGGCCGTTTCCGGTGTATGTCAAGCCTTGGTAAGGTTCTTCGCGTTGCGTCGAATTAAGCCACATGCTCCGCCGCTTGTGCGGGCCCCCGTCAATTCCTTTGAGTTTTAGCCTTGCGGCCGTACTCCCCAGGCGGGGCACTTAATGCGTTAGCTGCGGCACGGACAACGTGGAATGTTGCCCACACCTAGTGCCCACCGTTTACGGCGTGGACTACCAGGGTATCTAATCCTGTTCGCTCCCCACGCTTTCGCTCCTCAGCGTCAGTATCGGCCCAGAGATCCGCCTTCGCCACCGGTGTTCCTCCTGATATCTGCGCATTTCACCGCTACACCAGGAATTCCGATCTCCCCTACCGAACTCTAGCCTGCCCGTATCGACTGCAGACCCGGGGTTAAGCCCCGGGCTTTCACAACCGACGTGACAAGCCGCCTACGAGCTCTTTACGCCCAATAATTCCGGACAACGCTTGCGCCCTACGTATTACCGCGGCTGCTGGCACGTAGTTAGCCGGCGCTTCTTCTGCAGGTACCGTCACTTTCGCTTCTTCCCTGCTGAAAGAGGTTTACAACCCGAAGGCCGTCATCCCTCACGCGGCGTCGCTGCATCAGGCTTTCGCCCATTGTGCAATATTCCCCACTGCTGCCTCCCGTAGGAGTCTGGGCCGTGTCTCAGTCCCAGTGTGGCCGGTCGCCCTCTCAGGCCGGCTACCCGTCGTCGCCTTGGTGAGCCATTACCTCACCAACTAGCTGATAGGCCGCGGGCTCATCCTGCACCGCCGGAGCTTTCGACCCTCACAGATGCCCGTGAGGATCAGTATCCGGTATTAGACCCCGTTTCCAGGGCTTGTCCCAGAGTGCAGGGCAGATTGCCCACGTGTTACTCACCCGTTCGCCACTAATCCCCACCGAAGTGGTTCATCGTTCGACTTGCATGTGTTAAGCACGCCGCCAGCGTTCGTCCTGAGCCAGGATCAAACTCTCCGTGAATGCTTTACATCACGGGAGCGGAACAGTCGGAGGAATAATCCGACCGTTCACAGCGTCCTCGCTGTTGTGTTTCAAAGGAACCTCAACCCGATCAGTGATCCGATCAGGTCGGGGTATCAACATATCTGGCGTTGACTTTTGGCACGCTGTTGAGTTCTCAAGGAACGGACGCTTCCTTTGTACTCACCCGAGAGACTCTCTCAGGCTTTCCTCCGGGCGCTTCCCTTCGGTCTTGCGTTTCCGACTCTATCAGATCTTTCCGATCCGATTTCCTCGGTGCTTTCCAGGTTCCCGCTTTCGCGCTTCCCTTTCCGGCGGTTCCGACTTTATCAGAAGTTCGGAGCCGGTCTGACCGGCCGTTCATTTCCGATTCATCGGGAGAGTGCTTCGTCGAATTCAATGATCCGGGAGGAAGCAGATAGATTCTAGCGGTTGCCTTGCTGGGGTGAACCCATCTCCGGGCAACTGTTTGAATCTACCTCCCCGCTCGCTCCGTGTCAACGGCTCTTGCGGGAACGAAGAGGACACTAGCAGCTCACCGGGGGCGGATGCACATCAGGCCGCCGTCGGCACGGTGGCGCTGCGCTCGGCCGCCTCGACGTCGCCCGTGTCGCCGGCGCGCACCGCACGTCCGCCGAGAACGTAGACGTACGTGAGGAAGGCCAGCTCGGCGACGACTCCGATGGTGATGCGGGCCCAGGTGGGCAGGCCGGACGGGGTGACGAAGCCTTCGATCGCCCCGGAGAGGAACAGGACCAGGGCGAGGCCGATCGCCATGCCGAGGGCGGCTCGTCCCTCCTCGGCGAGGGCGGTGCGCCGCGTGCGCGGGCCCGGGTCGACGAGGGTCCAGCCGAGTCGCAGACCGGTGCCCGCGGCCACGAAGACCGCGGTCAGCTCGAGCAGACCGTGGGGCAGAACCAGCCCGAGGAAGGTGTCGAGGCGGCCGGCCGACGACATCAGCCCGAAGCCGACGCCGAGGTTGAGCATGTTCTGGAACAGGATCCAGATGACGGGCAGTCCCAGGAAGACGCCGAGGATCAGGCAGAGCGCGGCGGCCCACGCGTTGTTCGTCCAGACCTGTGCGGCGAAGGAGGCCGCGGGGTGGCTCGAGTAGTACGTCTCGTACTGGCCGCCGGGACGGGTGAGCTCGCGCAGTTCACTGGGGGCCGCGATGGTGGCCTGCACCTCCGGGTGGGTGCCGATCCACCATCCCAGGAGCGCGGCGACGGCCGTCGACAGGAGTGCGGTGGGAACCCACCAGTGACGTGCCCGGTAGACGGCCGCCGGGAACTGATGGGTCAGGAAGCGGGTGACGTCGCGCCAGGAGGCCCGGCGGGTTCCGGTTACGGCACTGCGCGCGCGTGCGACCAGTTGGCTGAGCCGTCCGGTCAGTTGCGGGTCGGGCGCGCTGGACTGGATCAGGGACAGGTGGGTGGCCGTGCGCTGGTAGAGGGTGACGAGTTCGTCGGTCTCGGCGCCGGTCAGTCGGCGCCGGCGCCGGAGCAGGTCGTCGAGGCGGTCCCACTCCGCTCGGTGGGCGGAGACGAAGACGTCGAGGTCCATCGGTGTGCCTGCTCCTCGGCTATCGTCGGCGGCTCGTCGTGGATCAGCTTGTCGTACTGCGGCGCGGTGCGTCCTCAGCTTGGCAGACTGGCGGGGACGGGGGCAGTGAAGGGAAGGGCGGCGGGCGTGAGTGAGCTGGTGACGGGCGAGGCGGTGGCGCTGGAGCTGCGCCCCGCGAGGCTGCCCAGCAGGGCCCTGGCCGTCCTGCTCGATCTGGCGGTGGCCGTGGCCGTCTATGTGGCGGTGACCGTCGCTCTGGTGGCGTCCACCGCCTCCTTGGACATGGCGGCGCAGACCGCGTTGTCGATCGCGGCCTTCGTTCTCGTGCTGGTGGGCGGGCCGATCGCGGTGGAGACGCTGAGCCATGGGCGCTCGCTCGGCAAGATGGCGTGCGGCCTGCGCGTGGTCCGGGACGACGGCGGGCCGATCCGGTTCCGGCACTCTCTGGTGCGGGGCTTGATCGGGGTGATCGAGATCCTGATGACGTTCGGCGTCGTCGCGTGTGTCGCTTCGCTGGTGTCGGCGCGGGGTCGGCGGCTCGGTGATGTGTTCGCGGGGACGCTGGTCGTCCGGGAACGGGTGCCGGTCTCTCCGGCGGGCTTCGTGCCGCCGCCTCCGCCCTGGCTGGCGGGGCGGTTCGCGGGGCTCGATCTGTCCGCGGTGCCCGACGACCTGTGGCTTGCCGTCCGTCAGTACCTGACGCGAATGGGAGAGCTGGATCCCCGGGTCGGCTGGGCCATGTCGGAGCGGCTCGCCGCCGATGTGGCGGCTCGTACGGGTGCGCCGGTGCCGCCGGAGGTTCCGCCGGCCGCGTATCTGGCGGCGGTGATGCGGGAGCGGCAGGTACGGGAGGCCCGCCGGGCGTTCGGTGGCGGGCCCGCGGCCGGGTGGCCCGCGGCGGGGACGCCCCTGACTCCTCCTTCGCCGGCTTCCTCTGTGACGCCGCCGGTGCGGCCGCCTGCGCTGCCGCCTGCGCTGCCGCCCGAGGTGCCTCCCGTGGTGCCGCCCGTGGTGCCGCCGACCCCGCCTCCGCACGGAGAGCGGCCACAGGTGCCCCGGGAGGCACCGTCGGACGGACGCACCGGCACCGGTTTCGTGCCGCCGGCGTAGGCGGGACACGCCACGACCGGACGGTCCCGCGGCGCTCGGCCCGCGAGGTCACCGTCGCTCACGGGAACACGGACGGCGGTGACTCCAGGTCCTCCAACTCGATGCCGGGGGCGGCGAGGACGACGTCGCCGGCGATGTGCACGGAGTGCTGTTCGCCCGTGTCCAGGGCTGTGACCTGGTACTCGTCCACGGTGAGGGGGCCGTTGTCAGTGGCGTGTGCTTCTGTGTTGAGCAAGGCCCAGGACTGGTCCACGGTGCGGGGGGCGAGGACCGGGTCCGTGAGGGCGACGAGGCGTACGCGGGTGGCCGATGCGGAAGGGGTGAGGCGCAGGAGACGGGTGATGGCGACGAGGAAGGCCGGGGAGGTGCCGGTGAAGGCGTGGGCGCGCGCGTTGCCTTCGGTGGCGTGGACTCCGCTGGGATCCGTGCGGACCCAGGTGACGCCGTCGATGGCCGCGCCGCGCACTTGCCAGCTCGCGGCGTGGAGTTCGAGACGGATGGGGCGGCCGAGTTCGTCCAGGGCGAGGTCGACGGAGCCGTGATGGTCTCCGGTGGGTGTGGTCAGCCGGGAGACGTAGCGCCAGCCGGAGGGGCCGGGGGCGCACTGGAAGTGTTCTTCCGCGAGGGGGGTGTGATCGTGCGGATCGTGGAGCGAATAACGGCCGCGGGGCATGGTGGTCCTGAGTGGTGACGGGCTGCTGGTCCGGCCGCTGAGGCGCCAACGGGGCAGGCCCCCGGCACGGGGGTGCGGGGGCCTGTCTCGGAGGAGCCGGCAGTCGGTCGGGGGGCGTTCGTGCTCGGACGCTTTCCCCGCCGACCGCCGCGCGGGCTTGCTCAGTAGCGGTAGTGGTCAGCCTTGTACGGGCCCTCGACCTTGACGCCGATGTAGTCGGCCTGCTCCGGGCGGAGCGTGGTCAGCTTGACGCCGAGGGCGTCGAGGTGGAGACGGGCGACCTTCTCGTCGAGGTGCTTGGGCAGCACGTAGACGTCGGTCGGGTACTCGTCGGGCTTGGTGAACAGCTCGATCTGGGCCAGGGTCTGGTCCGCGAACGAGTTGGACATCACGAACGACGGGTGACCGGTCGCGTTGCCCAGGTTCAGCAGGCGGCCCTCGGACAGCACGATGAGGACCTTGCCGTCGGGGAAGGTCCAGGTGTGGACCTGCGGCTTGACCTCGTCCTTGACGATGCCGGGGATCTTCGCGAGGCCGGCCATGTCGATCTCGTTGTCGAAGTGGCCGATGTTGCCGATGATCGCCTGGTGCTTCATCTTGGCCATGTCCGCGGCCATGATGATGTCCTTGTTGCCCGTCGTGGTGACGAAGATGTCGGCCTTGTCGACGACCTCGTCAAGCGTCGTGACCTGGTAGCCGTCCATCGCCGCCTGCAGGGCGCAGATCGGGTCGATCTCGGTGATGATCACCCGGGCGCCCTGACCGCGCAGGGACTCCGCGCAGCCCTTGCCCACGTCGCCGTAGCCACAGACGACGGCGGTCTTGCCGCCGATCAGGACGTCGGTGGCGCGGTTGATGCCGTCGATCAGGGAGTGGCGGCAGCCGTACTTGTTGTCGAACTTCGACTTGGTCACCGCGTCGTTGACGTTGATCGCCGGGAACAGCAGGGTGCCGTCGCGGTGCATCTCGTACAGGCGGTGGACGCCGGTCGTCGTCTCCTCGGTGACGCCGCGGATCTCGGACGCCAGTTGGGTCCACTTCTGCGGGCTCTCGCTCACCGTGCGGGTGAGGAGTTCGAGGATGACGCGGTGCTCGTCGGACTCGGCGGTGTCGACCGAGGGGACCTTGCCGTCCTTCTCGTACTCGACGCCCTTGTGGACGAGGAGGGTGGCGTCACCACCGTCGTCCAGGATCATGTTCGGGCCGCCGGTGGGGGTGTTCGGCCAGGTCAGCGCCTGCTCCGTGCACCACCAGTACTCTTCGAGCGACTCGCCCTTCCAGGCGAAGACCGGGACGCCCTGCGGGTTGTCGGGCGTGCCGTTCGGGCCGACGGCGATGGCGGCCGCGGCGTGGTCCTGGGTGGAGAAGATGTTGCAGGAGGCCCAGCGGACCTCGGCGCCCAGGGCGACGAGGGTCTCGATGAGTACGGCGGTCTGCACGGTCATGTGCAGGGAGCCGGTGACGCGGGCGCCGGCGAGCGGCTGGGCCTCGGCGTACTCCTTGCGGATCGCCATCAGGCCCGGCATCTCGTGCTCGGCGAGGGTGATCTCCTTGCGGCCGAACGCGGCCAGGGAGAGGTCGGCGACCTTGAAGTCCTGTCGGTTGTCGACAGTCGTCATTGCGAGCTGCTCCTCGGGTTGGGTCGAGGTGGGTACGGCTGACATCTGCGCGGCGGCGGACACAGGGGTGCCCCTAGGAGGACACAGGCATGCCCGCGTGCGCGCAGCGCAGTCCGTCGGAGGCCCTCTCTCCCTCGGCCGGTCCGTGCGGGACCGCCCGACCGCCATCAGCAGCGACGTCTGGCTCCGTCCCAAGCTACACCGCACGTGCCCGCCGTCCCCAGTCCGCCTCCGAACACTTCCGGACGTTCACGAAGCGTGACCGGGCGCGCCGGGGTGGAAGCCGACGGGGCCCGCCGAAGGGATCGGCGGGCCCCGTGGGTGTGCGAGGTGCGGGTGTCAGTGGGCGGCAGGGGGTGTGGCCGGGCCGCCGGGGGTCGCCTCGCGGTCCGGGCCCTTGGTCGCCTCGGACTCGCTGTAGATGTCCGGCTCCAGGTAGATGACCCGGGCGATCGGGACGGCCTCGCGGATACGGACCTCGGCGGCGTCGATGGCGGAGGCGATCTCGGTGGCCGTGCCGTCGTGCCGGACGGCGATCTTGGCGGCGACGAGCAGCTCCTCGGGGCCGATGTGGAGCGTGCGCATGTGGATGACGCCGGTGACCGTGTCGCCGGCGACGATCGCGGCCTCGATCTGCTGGACCGCCTCGATGCCCGCGGCCTCGCCGAGCAGCAGGGACTTGGTCTCGACGGCCAGGACCAGCGCGATCACGATGAGCAGCACGCCGATGCACAGGGTGCCGATGCCGTCCCAGACGCCGTCACCGGTGAGCAGGGCCAGGCTGACGCCTCCAAGGGCGAGGATCAGGCCGACGAGTGCGCCGAGGTCCTCCAGGAGGACGACCGGCAGTTCGGGGGCCTTGGCGTGGCGGACGAACTCCTTCCAGGACTTCTTCCCGCGCAGGGTGTTGGACTCCTTGATGGCGGTCCGGAAGGAGAAGGTCTCGGCGATGATCGCGAAGACCAGGACGCCCACGGGCCAGTACCAGTGCTCGATCTCGTGCGGGTGCTTGATCTTCTCGTAGCCCTCGTAGAGGGCGAACATGCCGCCGACCGAGAAGAGCACGATGGAGACGAGGAAGGCGTAGATGTAGCGCTCGCGGCCGTAGCCGAACGGGTGCTGAGGGGTGGCCTCGCGCTTGGCGCGCTTGCCGCCGAGGAGCAGGAGTCCCTGGTTGCCGGAGTCGGCGAGGGAGTGCACGGACTCCGCGAGCATCGACGACGATCCGCTGAAGATGAACGCCACGAATTTCGCTACCGCGATCGAGAGGTTGGCGAGCAGTGCCGCCACGATCGCCTTGGTTCCGCCTGACGCGCTCATGTGTCGCGTTGTCCCTTCGCCTTCGTCTGCTTCGTCTGCGTCCGTACGCCGGTGAGGGCCCGGCCGGTCCCCCGGCTTCGCCCCTGCTCGGCGGTGCGCCATTGTTGCAGCCCGCGCGGGCCCAAGGTGCCGGATGCCCCGTCGTACGTCCCTCAGACCTGCGTCACACGCGCACGGTGGCCCGGAAGAGCGTGCCGCTCCCGGACACTTCCGCCCTGTCGTCCGCCGGTACGAAGACGGAGTGGCCGGGGGTCAGTCCGTGTTCGCCCGCGCGTACGGCGCCGGCCGTGCAGAGCAGGATCTGCGGGGTGGGCAGGGTGAGGTCGTGGACGCCGGTGCCTTCGGGAAGGACGTACCGGGACAGGCGGAACTCGTCGATCGGGGTGTCGTAGACCTCTTCGCCGTCGGGGGACGCCTCCGGGCGGAGGACGCCCGGGTCGCCGGCCTCGAAGCGGACGACGCGCAGCAGTTCGGGGACGTCGACGTGCTTGGGGGTCAGGCCGCAGCGCAGGACGTTGTCGGAGTTGGCCATGATCTCGACGCCGAGGCCGTCGAGGTAGGCGTGCGGGATGCCGGCGCCGAGGTACAGGGCCTCGCCGGGCTGGAGGCGGACGTGGTTGAGCAGCATCGCGGCGAGGACGCCGGGGTCGCCCGGGTAGTGGTGGGCGATGCCGGCGTAGGGCGCGTAGGCGCCGCCGAGGCGCTCGCAGGCGGCCGCGGTCTCGGTGACCGTGCGGGACATCTCCTCGGGGTCGGCCGTGAGGACCGCGGTGAGGACCTCGCGCAGGGCGGCGTCCTCGGGGTGTGCGCGCAGCAGGTCGACGTAGGGCTTGAGGGAGGCGATGCCCAGGCCGTCGAGGAGGTCGGCCGTCCCGGCGGGGGCGCGGAAGCCGCACAGGCCGTCGAACTCGGTGAGGGCGCAGATCAGTTCGGGCTTGTGGTTGGCATCCTTGTAGTTGCGGTGCGGGGCGTCCAGGGGGACACCGCGGCGCTCCTCGTCCTCGTAGCCCTGCCGGGCCTGGGACAGGTCGGGGTGGACCTGGAGGGAGAGCGGGGCGCCGGCGGCGAGGAGCTTGAGGAGGAAGGGCAGCCGGGGGCCGAACCTGGCCACGGAGGCCGCGCCCAGTTCCTTCCCGGGGTCGGCGTCGACGACGTCGGCGAGGGTGCCCCGGCCGGTGCGGGAGGGGGCGCCGGGATGGGCTCCCAGCCACATCTCCGCCTGCGGTTCGCCGGTCGGCTCGGTCCCCAGCAGGCGCGGGATCGCGGTGGTGGAACCCCAGGCGTAGGGGCGGACGGTGTTGTCGAGGCGGTCCATGGGCTCTCTCTGCCGGTGCGTGTCCTGGTACGTGGGAGATGGTGCGTACGGGATCAGGCGCCCGAGGCGAGCGCCAGGTAAACGGCGGCGAAATCCGTGATGGCGATCAGTTCCGCGAGGGTTTCCAGTTCACCGCCGGCTTCCGGTTCCAGCTCGCTGACCGGCGTGTCGTGGCCGAGCGCCAGGTCACGGGCGCCCGGGGCGGCGGTGAGGCCGCCGCTGGGGCGGTCGCGGAGGAGCACCACGCGCGCGTGCAGGGCGGGTGCCTCCTCGACGCGGTCGCGGAAGAAGTCGTCGGGGTCGGCGCCCGCGGCGAGACGGCCGGCGAGCAGGGCACCGTGCGCGGCGAGTGCCTCGGGCAGTTCGGCGACGACGGCCGGAGTGCCGGACAGTTCGGCGAGCGCGGCGGCGAAGCGCCGGCCGGCCGGTCCGGCCGAGGTGCCCTCGGTCCAGACGACCGGCAGGGAGTCGGCCAGTTCGGCCGCCAGGGTCTTGGCCGGGTTGCTGTAGGTCACGATGGCGGGCCCGCAGCGCTCGGCGATGAGGTCGAGGCGGTCGGCGACCTTCTCGATGGCCTCGGGCGGCGCGTCGAGCAGGGCGGTGCGGTCCAGCAGCGCGAGGAGCGGGGTGAGCAGCGCCCACAGGACGCCGGGGGCGGCGCCGGCGAGGGGCTCGTCGTGGTCGTAGGGGGCGGTCGCCATCGGGATGAACAGGCCGTGCGAGGTGTTCACCGACTCGCTGAGCGGGGAACGGGCGGGAGCGACGGCGACCACCGTGCAGCCCCGGCGGTAGGCCTGTTCGGCGAGCAGGGCGAGGCCCGGCTCGGTGCCGTCGGGGGTGGCGATCAGCAGGAGGTCGACGGAGCCGGCCCAGCCGGGCAGTTCCCAGCGCAGGGCGCCCGCGGCCGGGGCGACGCCGGTGGGGGCGAGGCGGGTGACGGGGCTGCCGGCGCCGGCGAGGGTGCCGAGGAGGTCGGCGGCCTGGGTCGCGGCGGCACCGGGGCCGGCGATCAGGACGGCGCGCGGTCGCCCGTCCGGCTTGAGGCTGGGGACGCCTGCCTCGGCTGCGTGCCGGGCGGCGGTGCGTACGCGGGCGCCGGCCTCGGCGGCGCCGCGCAGCAGGCCGCGGCGGTCTGCCTCGGTGAGGCGCTCCGGGGCGTCGAGCAGCGATTCGTCGAGCATGGCGGCAGTCTCCGATCGCCGGATGCGTTCGTTCGGGTGCGTGGTCGCCCGGCCGTGGGGCGGCCGTCGGATACCGGTGCGCGTGGTCGCCCGGCCGTGCGGCGGCCGTCGGTCACTCCGGCCGACGGGCCTCGGTCACTCCGGCCGACGGGCCTCGGTCACTCGGGGCGGCGAGTTTCGGTCACTCGGGGCGGCGGGCCTCGTCGACGAGGAGGACGGGGATGTCGTCGCGGACCGGGTACGCCAGGCCGCAGTCCTGACCGGTGCAGACCAGCTCGGTGTCCTGCTCCTCGAGGGGGGAGTGGCAGGCCGGGCAGGCGAGGATCTCCAGGAGGCCGGCTTCGAGCGGCATGGGGGTTCCCTTCGGGGGCGGTTCGGCTTGTGCGGATGTGCTGGTCAGGGTACCGCCGGTGGGGGCCCGGTGTAGGTGCGGCGCCTCCATGGCCCCGCCGGGGCCGGGGCCCGCCCCCGGAACCCCCGGCCCCTGCCCGCCACCCGACCCGGTCGGCCGGAGGCGGGCGGGCCGCCGGCTCCCTCACGCCCGGATGATCGCCAGTGCCTCGTCCCGCACCTTCGTCATCGTCGCCTCGTCCCGCGCCTCCGCGTTCAGGCGCAGCAGCGGCTCGGTGTTGGAGGGGCGGACGTTGAACCACCAGTCGGCCGCCGTGACGGTGAGGCCGTCCAGCTCGTCCAGGGTGACGTCGTCGCGGCCCTCGTACGCGGCCCGGACGGCGGCGAGGCGGGCCGCCTGGTCGGCGACGGTGGAGTTGATCTCGCCGGAGCCGGCGTAGCGGTCGTACTGGGCGACCAGGTCGGACAGCGGGCCCTGCTGGCCGCCGAGGGCGGCGAGGACGTGGAGGGCGGCCAGCATGCCGGTGTCGGCGTTCCAGAAGTCGCGGAAGTAGTAGTGCGCGGAGTGCTCGCCGCCGAAGATGGCGCCGGTCCGGGCCATCTCGGCCTTGATGAAGGAGTGGCCCACGCGCGTGCGTGCCGGGGTGCCGCCGTTCTCCTTCACGACCTCCGGCACGGACCAGGAGGTGATCAGGTTGTGGATGACCGTGCCCTTGCCGCCGTTGCGGGCGAGTTCGCGGGCGGCCACGAGCGCGGTGACGGCGGACGGGGAGACCGGGTCGCCGTTCTGGTCGACGACGAAGCAGCGGTCGGCGTCGCCGTCGAAGGCGAGGCCGAGGTCGGCGCCCTCCTCGCGGACGCGTCGTTGCAGGTCGACGAGGTTGGCCGGGTCGAGCGGGTTGGCCTCGTGGTTGGGGAAGGTGCCGTCCAGTTCGAAGTACATCGGCACGAGGTCGAGGGGCAGGCCGGCGAAGACCGAGGGAACGGTGTGGCCGCCCATGCCGTTGCCCGCGTCGACGACGACCTTGAGGGGGCGGATGGTGCCGAGGTCGACGAGGGAGCGCAGGTGGGCCGCGTAGTCGGCGAGCGTGTCGCGCCGGGTGAGGGTGCCCGGCCGGGGCGAGGGCTCCGGGGCGCCGGAGGCGCTCCACCGCTCCACCAGCCCGCGGATCTCGGCGAGGCCAGTGTCCTGGCCGACGGGGGCGGCGCCCGCACGGCACAGCTTGATGCCGTTGTACCGGGCCGGGTTGTGCGAGGCCGTGAACATGGCGCCCGGCAGGTCGAGCGCGCCGGAGGCGTAGTAGAGCTGGTCGGTGGAGCACAGGCCGATCTCGGTGACGTCGGCGCCGCGGGCCGCCGCTCCGCGCGCGAAGGCGCCGGACAGGCCGGGGGACGAGGGCCGCATGTCGTGACCGGTCACGATGGCGCCCGCGCCGGTCAGTTGGACGAAGGCCGCGCCGAACAGCTCGGCCAGCGACTCGTCCCACTGGTCCGGGACCACACCGCGTACGTCGTACGCCTTCACGATCTGCGACAGATCAGCAGCCACGGCCAACCTTCCTGAAAGTCCTGTCGGAGCCCACAAACTACCCGTAGCCACCGATCGGGCGTCGGGCGGTCGCCGAAGGTCAGGGCAGCATCCAGCCCAGGACCACCGTGGACTGCCCGACGACGATCAGGCACATCACCAGCAGCAGGCCCAGGCTCCAGGGCAGCACCTTGCGCAGCAGGTCGCCCTCGCGGCCCGCGAGTCCGACGGCCGCGCAGGCGATGGTGAGGTTCTGCGGGGAGATCATCTTGCCGAGGACGCCGCCCGAGCTGTTGGCTGCGGCGAGCAGCTCGGGCGACAGGCCCGACTCCCGCGCGGCGGTCACCTGGAGGGCGCCGAAGAGCGCGTTGGCCGAGGTGTCGGAGCCGGAGACGGCGACGCCGAACCAGCCGAGCACGGGCGACAGGAACGCGAGTCCGGCGCCGGCCGCCGCGACGAAGTGGCCGATGGTGGCGGCCTGTCCGGAGAGGTTCATGACGTAGGCGAGGGCCAGCACGGAGGTCACGGTGAGGATCGCGAACCGCAGTTCGTGCACCGTCGCGAGCCACTCCTTGACCGCCACGCGCGCGTGCACGCCGAGGACGACGGCCGTGGCCAGGCCGGCGAACAGCACGAGCGTGCCGCCGGTGGAGACGACCGGCAGGGAGAGGACGTTGCCGCCGACCGGGTTCCCCCCGGGGCCGGTGACGTCCAGGAACGGCCAGTCGTACGTCTGGGTCGCCCGGGCCAGCCAGTCCTTGACCGCCGGGATCTGCGCCACGGAGAAGACGGCGACGATCAGCGCGTACGGCGCGTACGCGCGCAGGACCTCCCGGCCGGGGTCCGGCTCGTCCAGTTCCTCGCTGCGTACGCCGGTCAGCACGGACGCCCGTACGGGCTCGGCGGCGGGCCTGCGGGACCGCGGTACGGCGACCAGGGCACCGGCGCCCAGGAGTGCGGCGGCGATGTCGGCGAGCTGGGCGGAGACGTAGTTGGAGGCGACGAACTGGGCGACGGCGAAGGCGACGCCGCAGGCCATCGCGGGCACCCAGGTCTCGCGCAGCCCGCGCCGCCCGTCGACGAGCCCGACCAGCAGCAGCGGGACGACGAGGGCCAGCAGGGGCGTCTGGCGGCCCACCACGGAGGCGACGTCGTCCAGCGGCAGCCCGGTGACCTGGGCCAGCGTCACCACGGGGGTGCCCATCGCGCCGAAGGCGACCGGTGCGGTGTTGGCGACCAGCGACACGACCGCCGCGCGCACCGGGTCGAAGCCGAGGGCCACGAGCATGACCGAGCAGATCGCGACGGGCGCCCCGAACCCGGCGAGGGCCTCCAGCAGGGCGCCGAAGCAGAAGGCGACGACGAGGGCCTGGATGCGCGGGTCGTCGGACAGCCGCCCGAAGGAGCGGCGCAGGATGTCGAAGTGCCGGGTGCGGACGGTCATCCGGTAGACCCACAGGGCGTTCACGACGATCCACAGGATGGGGAAGATCCCGAACACGGCGCCCTGGACGGCGCTGGAGGCCGTCTGGTCCAGCGGCATGCCGTAGGCGAGCCAGGCGACGAGTACGGCCGCCAGGAGGCCAGTGAGGCCCGCCAGGTGCGCCTTCATACGGACGCCGCCCAGCAGGACGAGGACGATCACCAGGGGCAGGGCCGCCACCAGGGCGGACAGGCCGAGTGAACCGGCGACGGGTTCCAGTTCCTGGACGTACACGGGCGCCTCCCCGGATTCCGCCATGCGAAAGCGGTTTCTCACTGCTTCCGGAATGGTCGTGTCCGCGACAAGGTGGCGTCAATGGGTGTGCGGCAACGGATGACGGCGGAAGTGGCCGAGGTGGCCAGGGGGATCGAGGTGGCCGGGGTGGGCCAGGTGGCCGGGGTGGTTGAGGTGACTCAGTTGTCCGGCGAGCGCAGGACGCGCAGGTGACCGCGGCGCGCGACCTCCATGGGGTCGGCCGTCCGCCGACCGCCACCGGCCTCGGCCGCCCGGTCCTGGGGGCGGGCCGCCTCGCGGACCGCGTTGGCGAGCGCTTCCAGGTCGTCGCCGCTGGGGCGGGCCGGTGCCGAGCCGTCGAGAAGGCGGACGACCTCCCAGCCGCGCGGGGCGGTGAGGCGCTCGGAGTGCTCGGCGCACAGGTCGTAGCAGTGGGGTTCGGCGTAGGTGGCGAGCGGGCCGAGGACCGCGGTCGAGTCGGCGTAGACGTACGTCAGCGTCGCGACGGCGGGACGGCCGCAGGCGGTGCGCGAACAGCGACGTACAGGGCTCACGATGTTGGACGGTACCGCACTCTTGAGCGGGCCGCGAAGACTCTCCACCGGGTCACACCACCGTGTCGTGGTGTGAAACGCCCCACACTGCCCTGTGAGCACACCTCTTTGACCTGCCCGGACGTCGGATTCCGAGATGCCGGACAACTCCTGAAGCGGTCGCGAACCGATACGAACAGCGACATTTGCCGTGAGTTCGACGGTCGCGAAGCGATACGGAATCGAGCCCAACCTTGGCCGGAATGGTCATCCGGCGACATGCCGTACGAGGTGCTCCGGCGCTGTCCGGTGCGCGTGTGCGGTCCGGCGCGGAGCGTCGGCGGGGACTACCCTTCAGCAGTGATGGACAACCCCCTGACGCCCCGTGCCGCGGGCCGCCCAGGCCCCCGCCGTCGTGATCGCCACGGCCGGGGCATGCGCGGCCCGATCGCACCCCCGCAGGTACCGCTCGCCGCGAGCCGCGGCGAGGTGTTCGCGGACCTGGTGCAGGACTCGGTGGAGCGCCTGGAGCGGCGGTGGCCGCAGCTCGCCGACATCGATTTCCTCGTCCTGGACGTGCCGAGGCTGGAGGGGGCCGCCGGCGCCGGGGAGGCGTGGGACGACGAGGCGGTGCCGCTCGGGGGGACGGTGCCCTCGCGGGACGGGCGGCGGGGGCGGGTGGTCGTGTACCGGCGGCCGGTCGAGATCCGGACGAAGGGGCGGGACGAGCGGGCCGCGCTCGTGCACGAGGTCGTCGTCGAGCAGGTGGCGGAGTTGCTGGGGCTGACGCCGGAGACGGTGGATCCCCGGTACGGGGAGGACTGAGAGGCGGGGCCGTCCACGGGGCGCCCCGGGCCGCGTGCACGGTCCGGTGCTCGCCCTGCGCCCGGTGCGGGGCGGCGGCCGGGCCGGTCGGACCGGTCCCGCCGCCTCCGTGGGAGCGACGGGTCGCTACCTCTGCAGTACCGACAGGTCCTCGTCCGCGTTCGGTACCGAGACCGTTCCCCGGTCGTCGGAGAGGGTCTGGACGGTGAAGGACGCCACGTCGTCGTCCTGGCCGGTCAGGGTGCGGGACGCGTGGACCGGGCCGCCCGAGACGGTCTCGACCGTCAGCGCGTAGGTGCCCTCGAGGCCGGCGGGGACCGGTGCCTCGACGTTCTGCGTCGTGCCGCCCTTGATCGTGTACGTCTCGGACGCCGGCGTACCGCCCTTGGTGCCGGCCGACGCCGTGATCCTGACCTTCGCGGCCTCTGTGGTGGCGGCCAGGGACAGTGTCGTGCTCTTGGCCCGGTTGTCCGCGGCCGTCGCGCGCGCGCCGACCGGGTCGGCGGCGGGAATGAACGCCGACTCCTGTTCGCCGCCCTTGCCCCGCACGACCCGGACCGCCGCCACGACCGGCACGGACCCGCCGGTCGGCGTCAGCACCAGCGAGCCCGCCTCGCCGCGCGTGATCTCGCCGAGGTCGACGCCCGTCGTCATGCCCGCGTTGACGTGCACCGTCTCGTGCCCCGCGGGCGTGATCGGACCGGACGGCGAGGCGAGCCGCACCTTCAGGTCGGCATCGGTGCCACCGGGCGTGAAGAGCACCAGGCGTACGGCCGTGGCGTCCTTGGGGATGCCCGGCAGTACGAGGCTGCTCGCCGGGTCCGCGGCCGCGGGCAGCCAGTCGCCGCCGGTCTTGTCGTCCAGGGCCTGCACCGCGGCCCCGACCCGTCCGCTGCGCACGCCGACGTGCACGGTGACGTCGGTCTGCTCCACGTCGCTGAGCGTGGACAGCAGGAGGGACTCACTGGCGTGCGGCGGCACGGTGATGCCCTCCCCCAGGGTGGACTTCAGGGCTCCGTCCTTGCCGTAGAGCTCGATGTCGACGACTGCCGCCGAGTCGTCGGGGTTCGTCAGGTGCACGTAGTCGGTGCGGCCACTGGCGGTGCTGGCCCCCGGGAACCAGAACTCCGTGTCCGGGGCGGTGCAGTTGACGCCCTGCAGCCCCCGGCCCGTCCCGGCGGCCACCTCCGTGGTCTGCTGCACCGTCCAGCCGGGCGCGTAACTGCCCTCCGCGGTGCCCACCAGCGCCGGCGTGCCGGCGCCGGAGGTCTGGCCGGTGACCGGTGTGCCGGGCGCCTTGGGCTCCAGGACGGGCTTCCCGGTCTTCTCACCGGTCTCCTTCCCGCCCTTGGCGGTGCCGGCCGCCAGAGCGGCCCCGCCCTTCTCCTCGGCGCCCTTCGTGACGGGCGTGAAGGACGTGTACGTCGTCTCGGCGAGGTCGGAGGTGCTGGGCGCCGGGCACAGCAGGCTGGTGCGCTCCACGGGCAGCCGCGCGGCCGGCTGGGAGGTGTCCGCGCCGGTGGCCTCCGGTGTGGACACGGCCGCGAATCCGGTGATCGCGGCGAGCGCGGTCACGCCGGCGAACAGGGACAGGGTGGTGCGCTTCACTGCTGGCTCCCGTCGGGACGCTCACTGCCCGTGCCGTGGGGGTGGTGGGGCTGGGAAGGGTCGTACGGCGTGTCGTATCCGCCCTGGCCGTACGACTGGTCGTAGGCGGGGTCGTACGTGCCGGCCTGGGACGGGTCGCCGTAGGCGTAGGGGTCGTACTGACCCGCCTCGTACTGACCCGCCTCGTACTGACCCGCCTCGTGCTGACCGGCCTCGTGTTGTCCGGCCTCGTACCGGCCGGCCTGGCCGCCCTGGTAGGCGTCCGCCGGGTACTGCTGCTGTCCGTACGTGCCCGGGTCGTACTGCCGTGCGCCCTGGTGCTGCTCGCCGCCGTACGTGCCGTAGGAGTCGTACCCGGCACCGGCGTACCCCGCCGGGTCCCACTCGCCGTACGTCGGCTGCTGCGGGACCGGCACGGGTGTCTCCGCGGGCGGGCCGGCCGCTTCGGAGGCGTCCGCGGCTCCGGTCGCCGGCTCGCTTCCCGCTCCGGCTCCCGCCTCGGCCTCGGCCTCCGCCTGGGCGCGCAGCCGCCGGGCCCGGCGGCCTTCGCCCTCGACGGCATCGGCGGGGACGAGCGGCTCGTCGGGCAGGTCGTCGTCGACGTCGCGGCGCCTGCCGGGCAGGGCGAGCACGACCAGGACGACCGCGAGGAGGCCCTGGGCCCACAGCCACGCGGTGTGGGTGAACGGATCGTCGTAGGTGACGTCCAGCTTTCCGCCGGAGGCGGGGAGTTCGAAGCCCTGCGCCCAGCCGTCGACCGTGGTGCGGGTGAGCAGCTTGCCGTCCAGGGTGGCCGTCCAGCCCTCGGCGGCGGTGTCGGCGAGGCGCAGCACGCGGCCGTCGGAGCCGGACGGGATCTCGGTGTGGATCTCGACGGGTCCGGCCGCGACGGGCCGCGGCTCACCGGCGTCGGTACCCGAGTCGTCACCGGACACGATGGTCGCGCGCGCGACCTCCTGGTCCACCCGCCACAGTCCGCTGCCGTCCTGCTGGCTGAGCCGGCTCAGGCCGGGCGTGGCGTCCAGGACGCGGGTGACCTCGCGGGGGGCGCCCTGGTGCACGAGGACGTAGCGCACGGCGAAGCCGCCGAGCTGGTCGGCCTGGTCGGCGCCGGAGCCGGCCACCAGGTTGGCGACGATCTTGTCGAGTCCGCTGTTCCCGCCGTCCCGGGCGGCCAGTTCGCCGTCGCCGAGGCGGGCGCCGGAGCCGCGGACCAGCGTGTAGCTCACATGGGTCGCGGAGTCGCTGTCGAGGACGAGGGTGCGGGCCTGGTCGCGGGTGCGGCTCTCCTCGGCGACGAACGCCGGCACCTGGACGGGGTCACGTCGCTCCAGAGGGCCGTCGGCGCCCCCGATCATCCAGCCGGTGGCGGCGATCAGCGGGCCGACGGCCGAGGCGAGGGCGATCAGGGCGGCGACCGGCTGGCGCCAGCCGAAGCTCTGCTCGGCCACGCGCGAGCGTGCCCCGTCGGCACCGAGGGTCGCGGCGGACAGCAGGGCGATGCCGTAGACGAGGGTGGCGGGGCCGGCCCAGGCGGAGCGGTTGGAGAGGACCGCGAAGACCAGCGCGACCAGGGCCACGGCCCAGGCCGTGCGGATGCCCAACTGCCGTTCCGAGCGCAGCAGAGCGGCCAGGGCGGCCAGCACGATGCCCATGAGGACCAGCCCGCCGACCGTGCCGGGGCCACCGGGGCTGGCCCCGAGCAGGTCGAGGGCGGAGGCCGCCGACGAGCCGTACTCCAGTCCGGCCTCGTCGAAGAAGCCGAACGGGAGCAGCGACAGCGACCAGGGCGCGAGCAGCAGCAGGGGGGTGCCGAGCTGGGCGAGGAAGCGCAGCCCGTATGCCGTGATGTCGCCCCTGCGCAGGGCCAGGACGCCGACGCCGAGGAGCAGCGCGATGGGCCACACGACGGGCGTGAAGGCGGTGGTGATCGTCAGCAGCAGCGCGTACGCCCAGGTGGCGCGCCAGTTGCCACGGGCGCCGGACGAGCTCGTCAGGCCGGCCGCGGCGGCGCCCGCGCGCGCGATGAGCGGCAGCAGCACGACGAGGACGGCGGTGCCGATGCGGCCGCCGGCGAGCGCTCCGGTGGCGGCGGGCAGGAAGGCGTAGGCGACGGCCGCCCAGGCGCGCAGCAGCCGGGAGGTGACGAGCGGGCGGGAGGCGAAGTACGCGGTGACGCCGGCCAGGGGCACCGAGCAGACCAGCAGCAGGGTGACGGCCAGTCCGGTGGAGCCCAGCAGTACGGACGCGAGCGTGGCGACGACCGCGAGGTAGGGCGGTGCGGAGGCGGTGCCGCCGGTGCCCACCGTGTGCCACGCGTCCACGTACCGCGACCACAGCTCGCCGGCGCCGGCCGGGGCGGGCAGCAGCGCGCCGCCCGCCAGGGCACCGCCGCCGAGGAGTGCGCGGCAGGCGGCCAGGGAGACGAGCAGCAGGACGAGGAAGAGCACCGGGCCGGGCTTGCGGGCGATGCGCTTGAGACGGGCGAACTGCTCGATCTCCAGGAAGTCGGCGTCGTCGCCGCCGGGTCCGGACTCGATGCCGCCGCCGTGCCGTCCGGCGCCGGTCGCGGTCTCGGCGTCGGAGCTGCCGACGAGGTTGCCCGCGACCTGTTCGACGGTGACGCGGATGGTCGCGCCGGGAGGCGGGAACAGGGGACGCAGTTCGTCCTTCTCGACCTGCGGGCGGCCGCGTTCACGCCGTCCGGCGATGATGCGTTCGGGGCGCAGCAGGACACCGAGCAGGCCGCGGATCTCGTCGACGGCCTGTCCGGGGACCTTGCCGACGAGATAGGCGAGGGTGCGCAGCAGGGTGCCCACGACGACGCGCAGCAGCACCCAGGGCAGGGCGGCGGTACGGACGTTGACGAGGAGGGTGTGGACGGCGCCGGCCTTGTCCACCTTGTGCGGGGAGGCGGTGGTGCGGCCCGCGCAGTCGACGGCGCGGCGTTCGCGCGATGCTGCCTCGGCGTGGCGTACGACCGCCTCTGGGGCGACGAGGACGCGGAGGCCGGCGGCGTGCGCGCGCCAGCACAGGTCGACGTCGTCGCGCATCAGGGGCAGCCGGCGGTCGAACCCGCCGAGCCGCTCGAAGACGTCACGCCGGATCAGCATGCCCGCGGTGGACACCGACAGGACGGACCGGACGTGGTCGTGCTGGCCCTGGTCCTGCTCCCGGCGGTCGAGGCCGGTCCAGCGGCGGCCGGAGTTGGCGATGGAGACGCCGACCTCCAGCAGTTGCCGGCGGTCGTACCAGCCGCGGAGTTTGGGGCCCACGACGGCGACGTCGTCGCGGCCGAGTTCGTACTCGTTGTCCACGACGCGCAGGAGCTGGGCCAGGGCGTCCGGTTCGGGGGCGCAGTCGTCGTGCAGCAGCCAAAGCCACTGCACCGGCTCTCCGTGGGGAAGCTCCGGCAGGTCGTAGGAGTCGTCGCGCCAGGTGCGCGTGACGGGGTCCCAGCCGCTGGGCCGCCTCAGGTACGCGAGGTCGTCCGGGGTGAGGACGGGGGCGGTGCGGGCGGCCTCCTCGACGGCCTGGCCGAAGCCGGTGCGCCGGGCGAGGTGGAGCACGCGGTCGTCGCCGAGGGCGTCGGTGACCAGCCGGGCGGAGTCGTCGGCGCTGCCGGTGTCGGCGGCCACGGCGTACTGGACGGGGCGCTCCTGGCCGAGCAGCCCGGCGAGCGCGTCGGGCAGCCAACGGGCTCCGTCGTGGGCGACGAGGACCGCGGTCACGACATGACGCGGGAACTCAGGTGCGGCAGCGAGGTCTTGCTGGGCTGCCGTGTGGCTGTGCACGGACATCGAGGTACGGGCCCCGGTTCGGTGGACTGCGGTGGACGCCCGTGCCTGTTGGGGGTGGCGGAGCGTCTCGGACGAGCGCCCACACTATCGGCTGGACACGACGGCGGCCCGCCGCCTGTGGACAACCCGCCTGCGAGGGGCCGTTCCCGCCGATTGCGCCGTTCCTGCCGATCCTGCCGATCTCACCGATTGCGCGGGTCCCACCGATTGCGCTGGTCCCGCCGATCCCACCGATTGCTGGTCCCGCCGATCCCGTCGGTGTCCGGCCGGACGTGTCCCGGGCGTACCCGGTACGGACGCGCGGCGGGTCAGACGGCGGCCTTCTTCAGCCGGCGGCGCTCCCGCTCGGACAGGCCGCCCCAGATGCCGAAGCGCTCGTCGTTGGCGAGGGCGTACTCGAGGCACTCGGAGCGGACCTCGCAGGCGAGGCAGACCTTCTTGGCCTCCCGGGTGGAGCCGCCCTTCTCGGGGAAGAAGGACTCGGGGTCGGTCTGGGCGCACAGTGCGTGCTCCTGCCAGCCGAGCTCCTCGTCCGCGTCGTCGACCAGCAGTTGCTGCACCAGCTCGGTCATGTGCGCCCCTCGTCTGTCTTTCGCGTCCCCGTGATCTAGCCGTTACCGATTCCGGCTGAACGACACGAGTGAAATTACAAGTGTGCTGCTCCGGGCGAGTCAAGCCGGGATCTGCTATTGGGCCCCTTATTCACTCTGCGGAACCAAGGCCAAGCGGAAAGTGTTCAAATCGCCTTAAACCTCGACATACCAACGTGAGCCCCGAAGGCGCCCCGCTCGCGCAGAACCCGCACCAGGAAGGACGCCCCGGCGATCGATCCCGTTCCGATACACACGCCGAAGCGAACCTGATCACATTCGGATCACGAGATCGCAACGGGGGTTGTGCGCCCGGCTTGTGCGCCATGTGTCCCGGAAGCCCCCTGAGCAAACCTTTCACCTGTGAGATGAACCGGATGAGGTGAACCATGTCCCACATAACGGGCATCAAGTTGACAGTGCCGGTGTGAGCCGCTGTCCTTGTGGGCATGCTCGCGAACTTGGCGCTCGCCTCGACCCGCACCGCCGGGTCCCATGGTGCTGCCCGCGCTCGCTGTAGCTGTTGTCGCTGTTCCAACTGTTGAGCCAACCGCGCTCCGGCTGGTCCCGAGTCCACGCGACTCGACTCTTCGTCGCCCGCCCGACCCGGGCGTGCCCTCTTCGCGTTCCGCCACTCCCCGCACTCTTCCGCCGAGGACCCACCGCACCCATGAACAGCAACAGCGACCTCCAGATCGCCGGCGACATCCTCGAAGTCCCCCACCTCCTGCAGACACCGCGCGAGCACCCGGCCACCGTCGCCGAATTCGCCGGCCTGGCCCGCTCCATCGCCGCCGACCGCTCCCAGTGGGAGCACCTCGTCCGATACGACGCGACGACACGCTGGTACCGCCGGCTGCGCACCGGCCCCGGATACGAGGTGTGGCTGCTGTCCTGGCTGCCCGGCCAGGGCAGCGGACGCCACGACCACGGCCCCTCCTCCGGTGTGCTGACCGTCCTGGACGGCGCCCTGACCGAGCACACCGAGCGCGGCACGCGCGTGTTGCGGGCGGGGCCGGCGGGGGTGACCCCGCTCGAGCGCGGCCGGGAGTGGGGTCGGGTGTTCGCGCCGGGTTACGTGCACGAGGTGGTCAACGACGCGCTGGAGCCGGCGGTCAGCCTGCACGTCTACTTCCCGGGGCTGACGCAGATGCCGATGCACTCCGCGCGGTGCGCGGGCGCCGGTGCCGGTGCCGGTGCTGTGACGACTGCCTGACGCACTGTCGTACCCGCCTGCGAGACTGGGGCCATGCGCATTGTGGTTCTGGCAGGCGGCATCGGCGGTGCACGGTTCCTGCGTGGTCTGAAGCAGGCCGCGCCGGACGCGGACATCACGGTCATCGGCAACACCGGGGACGACATCCACCTCTTCGGGCTGAAGGTCTGCCCGGACCTCGACACGGTGATGTACACGCTCGGCGGCGGCATCAACGAGGAGCAGGGCTGGGGACGGACCGACGAGACCTTCCATCTCAAGGAGGAGCTCGCGGCGTACGGCGTCGGACCCGAGTGGTTCGGGCTCGGCGACCGCGACTTCGCCACGCACATCGTGCGGACGCAGATGATCGCCGCCGGCTATCCGCTCAGCGCGGTGACCCAGGCCCTGTGCGACCGCTGGAAACCCGGCGTGCACCTCATTCCGATGACCGACGACCGCGTGGAGACCCACGTCGCCGTCGAGCTCGACGGGGAGCGCAAGGCGGTCCACTTCCAGGAGTACTGGGTACGGCTGCGGGCCTCGGTCCCCGCCGAGGCGGTCGTACCGGTCGGCGCCGAGCAGGCGAAGCCGGCGCCCGGGGTCCTGGAGGCCATCGCGGAGGCGGACGTGATCCTCTTCCCGCCGTCCAACCCGGTCGTATCGGTCGGCACGATCCTCGCCGTGCCCGGCGTCCGGGAGGCGATCGCCGACGCCGGGGTCCCGGTGGTCGGCCTCTCCCCGATCGTCGGGGACGCGCCCGTGCGCGGGATGGCGGACAAGGTACTCGCGGCGGTCGGCGTGGAGTCCACCGCGGCCGCGGTCGCCGAGTACTACGGCTCGGGTCTGCTCGACGGCTGGCTGGTCGACACCGTCGACTCGGACTCCGTCACGCGCGTGAAGGCGGCCGGCATCCTGTGCCGCGCCGTCCCGCTGATGATGACCGGCCTCGACGCGACGGCGCAGATGGCCCGGGATGCGCTGACGCTGGCGGAGGAGGTACGGGAGGCATGAGCGACGGCGTGCGTGACGATGCGCCCGTCCATCGTCCCGGCCACCGGGACGGCCACCGGGACGGCCACCGGGACGGCGCCCGGGAGGGTTACCGGGTGTGGGCCGTCCCCGGGCTGCCGGAGGTGCGGCCGGGCGACGACCTGGCCAAGCTGATCGCGGCGGCCGAGCCCGGGCTGGCGGACGGGGACGTGCTGCTCGTCACGTCCAAGATCGTGTCCAAGGCCGAGGGACGTGTCGTGGAGGCCACCGACCGGGAGGCCGCGATCGACGCGGAGACCGTCCGGGTGGTGGCCCGGCGCGGCGCGCTGCGCATCGTCGAGAACCGCCAGGGTCTGGTCCTGGCCGCGGCCGGGGTCGACGCCTCCAACACGCCCTCCGGGACGGTGCTGCTGCTCCCCCGGGACCCGGACGCCTCAGCGCGCGGCATCCGCGACGGACTGCGCGACGCGCTCGGCATCGACGTCGGCGTGGTCGTCACCGACACGTTCGGACGGCCCTGGCGGGCCGGGCTCACGGACGTGGCCATCGGCGCCGCCGGTGTGCGGGTCCTCGACGACCTGCGCGGGGGCACCGACGCGCACGGCAATCCGCTCGGCGCCACCGTCGTCGCCACCGCCGACGAACTCGCCGCCGCGGGCGACCTGGTCAAGGGGAAGGCGGCGGGACTCCCCGTCGCCGTCGTGCGCGGGCTGCCGCAGGTGGTGGCCGGGGACGACGGCGAGGGCGCGCGGGCGATGGTGCGCGGCGCGCGTGACGACATGTTCCGGCTGGGCACGTCGGAGGCGGTACGGCAGGCGGTCACCCAGCGCCGTACCGTACGGGCCTTCACGGACGAGCCGGTCGACCCCGGTGCCGTACGCCGGGCGGTGGCCGCGGCGGTGACCGCGCCGGCGCCGCACCACACGACGCCGTGGCGTTTCGTGCTGCTGGAGTCGGCCGGCTCCCGCACCCGGCTGCTGGACGCGATGCGGGACGCCTGGATCGCGGACCTGCGGCGGGACGGCAAGAGCGAGGAGTCGATCGCCAAGCGGGTCAGGCGCGGCGACGTGCTGCGCAACGCGCCGTACCTCGTCGTCCCCTGCCTGGTCATGGACGGCTCGCACACGTACGGCGACGCGCGTCGCGACGGGGCCGAGCGGGAGATGTTCGTGGTCGCCACCGGCGCCGGCGTGCAGAACCTGCTCGTCGCGCTCGCCGGGGAGCGGCTGGGGTCGGCCTGGGTGTCCTCCACGATGTTCTGCCGGGACGTCGTACGGGAGGTGCTGGGGCTGCCGGGGGACTGGGATCCGATGGGCGCGGTCGCGGTCGGTCATCCGGCGGGGGAACCGCGGGCGCGCCCGGAGCGGGACGCGGGGGCCTTCATCGAGGTGCGGTGAGGAGGTGCGGTGACCCGGCCGGGCGAGCATCTACCCTCGTAGGGACTTCGCCTTTCCCCCCACCTCGCCTTCCCTCCGTCTCCCTCGCGTCAAGGACCTCACTCGTGGCAGGACGTTTCGCTCCCCGGATCCCGCGTACGAGTGTGCGCGGCGGGGAGCTCACCGGGTCCGCGGGCGGGGTGCCGCGGCAGGCCGCCGCGCCGGGGAAGGTGCGGGTGTGGGTGCCGGACGGGCCACTGGACCTCGGGCTGGTGCTCGGTCCCCTGCGGCGCGGGCCGGGCGACCCGACGTTCCGGACGATGCCGGACGGGTCGGTGTGGCGGGCCAGCCGGACGCCCGCCGGGCCGGGCACGCTGCGCGTCACCGCGCGCGGCGGTGAGGTGCGGGGCGAGGCCTGGGGGCCGGGGGCGGACTGGCTGCTGGAGCGGTTGCCGCGGATGCTGGGCGCCGACGACGACCCGTCCGCGTTCGTGCCGCGGCACCGGCTGCTGGCGTTCACGGCGCACCGGCGGCCGGGGCTGCGGCTGACGCGGACCGGGCTGGTGCTGGAGTCACTGATTCCGTCGGTCCTGGAGCAGAAGGTCACGACGCTGGAGGCGTACCAGGCGTGGCGGCTGCTCGTACGGAAGTACGGGGAACCTGCGCCGGGACCCGCGCCCGGGCGGATGTGCGTCATGCCGTCGGCGCGGACGTGGGCGCTGATCCCGTCCTGGGACTGGCACCTGGCCGGGGTGGACAACAAGCGGGCGTCCACGATTCTGCGGGCCGTACGGGTCGCGGCGCGGCTGGAGGAGTCGGCCGGGATGGAGCCGGCGGCGGCGCAGGAGCGGCTGGAGGTCGTGTCCGGGATCGGGCCGTGGACGTCCGCGGAGACCGTGCAGCGCAGTCACGGAGCGCCGGATGCGGTGACGGTGGGGGATCTGCATCTGCCGGGGATCGTGGGGTTCGCGCTGGGCGGGGACCGGGATGCGGATGACTCCGTCATGCTGCGGCTGTTGGAGCCGTATGCCGGGCAGCGGCATCGAGCGGCTCGGCTGGTGCTGCTGAGCGGGCGGGTGCCGGGGCGGCGGGCGCCGCGGATGGCTCCGCGGGGGATCGAGCGGATTTGAGGGGCCGGGGCTGACGGGTTGTCCGGCGGGCGGACGGGGCGGCGCGGCCGGGTGTCCGGCGGATCGGGGTGGCTGACGTGGACGGGCGCGGCCGGGTGCCCGGCGGGATGAGGCGGCGGACCCGGCCGGCACCGCCACGCGCCCGGCGAGACGGAACCGGTGTCGCAGACCGGCACCGCCACACGTCCGGCGGGCATGCGGACCAAGGCGGGAACGCGGACCGGCGCTGCCACGCGCCCGGCGAGACGGAACCGGTCTCGCAGACCAGCACCGCCACGCGCCCGCCGGGCATGCGGACCAAGGCGGGAACGCGGACCGGCGCTGCCACGCGCCCGGCGAGACGGAACCGGTCTCGCAGACCAGCACCGCCACGCGCCCGCCGGGCATGCGGACCAAGGCGGGAACGCGGACCGGCACCGCCACGTGCCGATGCGCCCACCCGTGCCGCCCCAGCGGCACGACTGCCCGCCGCTGCGGCTGGCACGGCTGCTCGCGGCTGGGGCGGCACGTCACCGCGCGCGGCTGCGCGGGGCGACACGCGGCTGCGCGCAGGCGGGGCCGGCACACGGCTGTTCGCGACTGCGCGGGGCGGCACACGGCTGTTCGCGGTTACGCGGGGCGGCGCGCGGTGCGTGGGGTGGTTCGCGGCTGCGTGAGGTGGGTTACGTGTCGGATGAGAAGCGGAGGGCTGCCGGGGGGATGTGGGCGTCGCACCAGATTCGGGCGCCGGAGCGGAGTTCGTTGTCGGCGCCGATGACGGCGCCGTCGCCGATGACCGTGTCGGTGAGAACCGTGCGGGTGCCGACGCGGGCGCGGGTGCCGACGAGGGAGTCGGTGATCACGGCGCCGGGCTCGATGACGGCGCCGGGCAGGATCGTGCTGCCGAAGACGCGCGCGCCCTGAGCCACGAAGGCGCCCTCGCCGACCACCGTGCCGCCGGCCAGTTTGGCGTCGGGCGCGACCCGGGCCGTGGGCAGGACGAGGCGGTCGCCGCAGCGGCCCGGTATCGCCGGGGACGGGGCGCGGCCGAGGACCAGGTCGGCCGAGCCGCGCACGAAGGCCGCCGGGGTGCCGAGGTCCAGCCAGTACGTGGAGTCGACCATGCCCTGGAGATGCGCTCCGGTGGCGAGGAGTTCCGGGAAGGTCTCGCGTTCGACCGAGACGGGGCGGCCGGCCGGGATCGTGTCGATGACCGAGCGGCGGAAGACGTACGCCCCCGCGTTGATCTGGTCGGTGACGATCTCCTCGGGGGTCTGGGGCTTCTCCAGGAAGGCGAGCACCCGGCCCGTGCCGTCCGTCGGGACCAGGCCGTACGCCCTCGGGTCGGTCACCTTCGTCAGGTGCAGGGAGACGTCCGCGCCCGTCGTCCCGTGGGTGCGGACCAGCGCGCCGATGTCCAGGCCCGTCAGGATGTCGCCGTTGAAGACGAGGACCGGGTCGTCGGGGCCCGAGTGCAGCCGGGACGCCACGTTGCGGATCGCGCCGCCGGTGCCGAGCGGCTCCTCCTCCGTGACGTACTCGAGGTGGAGGCCCAGGGCGGAGCCGTCGCCGAAGTACGGTTCGAAGACCTCCGCCAGGTAGCTCGTCGCCAGCACGATGTGGTCGACGCCCGCCGCCTTCGCCCGCGCGAGCTGATGCGTGAGGAACGGCACCCCCGCCGCCCTGACCATGGGCTTGGGCGTGTGCACCGTGAGCGGCCGCAGCCGCGTGCCCTTGCCACCGACCAGGAGGATCGCTTCTGTCACCGTCGTCTCTGCTTCCTGCCGGGACCGGCCGAACTGTCTTTCGGCCGGCCAGTGTATGCAGACCGTGCCCTGGCGCCTTCGGTGGTCGTGCGGTGTCGCGCCCTCAGCGGCCCTGGTACTTGGCAGCCTTCGAGCGGGTCGTGCCGAGCTTGCCGTAGAGCTTCTTGCCGGGGCAGCTCGTGACGAAGCCGTCGCGGTGACCCGAGATGACGTTCAGTCGTACCTTCTTGCCTTTTCGGTAGAGATTGCCACCACCGGACTTCAGGTATGTCTTCCCGCGCGGATTCATGCCGTACAGACCGAGCTTCCACGCGGTGAGCCGGGCGACCGCCTTCACAGCGGCCGACGACGGCTTCTTGGAGCTGTATGTGCCGAGTACGGCGATGCCCATGCTGTTGGAGTTGAACCCCAGGGTGTGGGCACCCAGTACCGCCTTGGACACGCCCCCGGCCCGTCCCTCGTAGATCTTTCCGCACTTGTCGACGAGGAAGTTGTAGCCGAGGTCGCGCCAGCCCATGCTGTTGACGTGGTAGCGGTAGATACTGCGAATGACTGACGGCGCCTGCGAGCAGCGGTAGTTGTTGCCGGTGGCCGAGTGGTGCACGAAGGCCGCCTTGACCTTCTTCGTGTACACGAACTTCTTCCCGCGCAGCCCTTCGTTGGCGCCCCAGCCGCGGCGCGTGGTGATGCTCGGGCGGGGTCCGACGTACGGCTTGGCCTTGTGCCGCGCGGCGAGTTCGGCCTCGGTCCGGGTCCGGCTCAGGGCCGGGATCTCGGTGGCGCCGAGCGGGGCGAGTCCGGCGTTCACGGCGGAGGCGGCGACGGCTTCGGCGGACTCGGCGGTCATGGCGGTGGTGCGCGGGCCGTCCTCCGGCCCCGGGGCCGCCGCGGGCGGGGCGCCCTCGCCGGGGTCGACGAGTTCGAGGCGCATGCCGGTGGGGAGGGGGGAGGCGGCGGCCGGGGCGGCTGCGTCGGCCGCGGTGGCTCTGCCGGGGACGGTGGTGCCGGCGGTCCCGGCGGTCCGGGCGGTCCCGGTGGTCCGGGCGGTCCCGGTGGTCCGGGCGGTCCGGGTGGTCCGGGTGGCCTCCGGGATGCTTTCCGCCCGCACCCGTACCTCCACCCCGTCGGACTCGCCCACCCACAGCGGGGCGGTGGCGCCACGGACGCGGCCCGAGGTGCTCTCGGGGGTGCCGGGGTCGGCGGCGTGGTCGACGTTGTGGGTCTCCAACTGCCGCCAGTCGGACCAGGTGCCGGTGGCGGTGGCGCGGGTGCGGACCTGGACGTGGCCGTGGAGTTCGGCGGCCGGGTCGTCCCAGACGACACCGACCAGCGAGAAGTGCCGTACGTCCCGGCGGGGGACGCCCTGTTCGACGGCGCCGGGGGCACGGTCGCGGGTGAGGGGGGCGAGGGGCAGCGACTGGGTGCTGCCGGGGACGTATGCCTCGGACTGCGCCGTTCTTCCGGGCGTGGGCGAAACCGCGGAGGTGGCTGCCGCCGCCGCGGGCGGGGCGAGCGGGAGCGCCAGGGCGGCCGCGCACGTGACACCGATCGAGGAAGCAAGGAATCCACGCATACTGCTGATCGTTGACATCGTCGTACAAATCTGTCCATCCGTAACCCGACGGCCTTCAGGGCGTTTTCGTCCGAACCGGTGGCGGTGCGGTACGCCGTACGCTCGGTGCGCGCCCGTGGGTCCGCGTACGCTTGCGCGGATGAACGCGACCGACCGCACCCCTGCCGACCTGCTGAGTTCCGCGCTCGCCGCGGACCCGGGACGCCCCCTGGTGACCTTCTACGACGACGCCACCGGCGAACGCGTCGAACTGTCCGTGGCCACCTTCGCCAATTGGGTGGCCAAGACCGCGAACCTGCTCCAGGACGAACTGTCAGTCGAACCCGGCGACCGGGTCGCGCTGCTGCTGCCCGCGCACTGGCAGACGGCGGTGTGGCTGCTGGCGTGCGCGTCGGTGGGTGCCGTCGCCGACATGGCGGGCGATCCGACGGCGGCCGACGTGGTCGTGAGCGGGCCGGAGCCGAAGTCGCTGGAGGCGGCGCGGGCGTGCTCGGGCGCGCGGGTCGCGCTGGCGCTGCGGCCGCTCGGCGGGCGGTTCGTGCCGCGTCCGCCGGAGGGCTTCGCCGACTACGCGGTGGAGGTGCCGGGGCAGGGGGACCGGTTCGTGCCGTACGTGCCGGTCGATCCGGAGGAGCCCGCGCTGATCGTGGCCGGGCGGGAGTTCAGCGGCGCGGAGGTCGTGGAGCGGGCTCGGGCGGAGGCCTCGGGGCTCGGGCTCACGGGGCCGGGGGCACGGATTCTGTCGGGATTGCCGTACGACACCTGGGCGGGGCTGAGCGCGGGGTTGTACGGGCCGCTGGCCAGCGGGGGGTCGGTGGTGTTGTGCCGGCATCTGGAGCTGGCCGGTGCGGGCGTCGTGGACCAGCGGATCGAGGCGGAGCGGGTCTCGGCGACGGCGCGGTGAGGTGCGGCGCGGTGAGGTGCGGCGCGGTGAGGTGCGGCGCGGTGAGGTGCGGCGCGGTGAGGTGCGGAGGTGCCCGCCGGTTGGTGACTCGGCGTTGGGGGTGAGGTGTGTGACCCGGCGCTGACGGGTGCACGGTGCCCCGAGTGTGCGTCAGGTCGACGGCGGCCCGGCGTCGAGGCGGCCCGGCGTCGACCGGGTCCTCGACGCCAGTGTCGGCCCGGCGTCGACCGGGTCCTCGACGCCAGTGTCGGCCCGGCGTCGACCGGGTCCTCGACGCCAGTGTCGGCCCGGCGTCGACCGGGTCCTCGACGCCAGTGTCGGCGCCGGGTGGGGCGGCGTGACGTGGGTCGCGCCCGCGCCCCGGGGCCAGGCCACGGGTGCCGCCAGGCCGGCGGGGCCCCGGCCAGGGTGCGCCGGACCAGGTTCCCCTCGGCGGCGGTCCGACGCCGACGGAAAGGCCCCCAGCGCCCACCCGTGCCACCCCTCCCGGTGCCCCGTTCGGCCCAGTCCCGTTCCGCCTCCGGCGCCCGCTCGGGTCATGGTCGTAGGAGCGCACGTGTGCGGGACGGAGGGAACGTGAGCGATGACGACGCAGGCGCGCCCTCCGACGGGGTCGGTGGCCAGGGGGCCCCGGGGCCCGGTGCGGGGGCGTCCGCGACCGGGAACGGGCTGAGGCGGCGGCGTCGAAGGCGGCTGCTGAGGTGTGCCGGGACAGTGGTCGCCGTACTCGCCGCCGGTGCCGTGGGGGTCGGATGGGCGGTGTACGCCAAGCTGGACGGCAACATCACGTCGGACGAGGCGGCGGCGGCCGAACTCGCCCGGTACGAGAAGGAGCGGCCCACCTCACTGGTCCGCGGCGCCCAGAACGTCCTGCTGATCGGGTCCGACTCGCGGTCCGGCGACGGCAACGAGCGCTACGGGCGGGACGACGGGACCGAGCGGTCGGACACCACGATCCTGCTGCACCTGGCCGCGGGCCGGGACAGCGCCACGGCCGTCTCCCTCCCCCGCGACCTGATGGTGGACGTGCCCGACTGCCGCCGCCCCGACGGGTCGCGCACCGAGCCCGCGTTCGCGCAGTTCAACTACGCCTTCGAGGCGGGCGGTTCGGCGTGCACGATCCGGACCGTGGAGAAGCTGACCGGCATCCGCGTCGACCACCACGTGGTCGTCGACTTCCAGGGCTTCAAGGAGCTGGTCGACGCGCTCGACGGCGTGGAGGTGTGCCTGCGCGAGCCGGTCGACGACAAGGACGCCAAGCTGAGACTGCCCGCGGGCCGGGTGACGCTCGACGGGGAGCAGGCGCTCGGCTACGTCCGCGCCCGCAAGTCGCTGGGCGACGGCAGCGACACCGACCGGATGGACCGGCAGCAGCGTTTCCTGGGGGCGCTCGTCAACAAGGTGCAGAGCAATGACGTACTGCTGAATCCGATGAAGCTGTATCCCGTCCTGGACGCGGCCACGTCGTCTCTCACGACGGATCCGGACCTGGCGAGTCTGCGGGGCCTTTACGACCTCGTGCGCGGGCTGCGCGGCATTCCCACCGAACGCGTGCAATTCCTGACCGTCCCGCGGGAGTCGTACGCGGGCGACGCCAATCGCGACCAACTCGTGGAGCCCGACGCCGAGAAGCTGTTCACCCGTCTGCGGACGGACGAACCCGTGGTGATCGCGGCGGCGAGCGAACCGGATACGCCGACCGGTTCCGGAACGCCCCGCGAACCCGGCGCCGCCGACTCTCCGGCGCCGACGTTCAGCGGGAACACCGCCGCGGAGGACATCTGCGAGTGAAGCGCGCAGCAAGACGACACGAGTCGGGCGCAAGGCCGGCGCAGGGCCGGCACGGAATCCGTGCGGAAGAGCGGACAATTGTCCAAGAAATGCGCTGGATTGCCCAGTTGTAAGTTTCACGGAATGTGCCGCTGCCGTCGTCCCGCACCGAACAGGACGGTTAATGTGAGCGCTCCGGTGTGCCCGGCCCCGCGGTTCTGCCCGAGGCCGGGCACCGAACGAGCGAGACCTGGCGCCTTGAGGGGAAGGCGCCGCGTGGCCCCGACGGAGGATTCGGACAACCGTGGACGCGCAAGGCCGTGGGCGGGCGGAGAACATAGACCCCGCAGACCAGTGGGTACTCAATCCGGACACCGGCGAATACGAACTGCGACTGACCCCTTCCGCACCGCAGTCACCGACGGTTCCGGGCCCCCGCGGTGCCGCACGCCGCGGGTCACGCGGCCGCGGCGCACGGGCGTCGGCGTCCGCCCCCGCGACCGCCCCGGGCCGCGAGGTTCCCCCTCCGCGGCGACGCCGTTCGGCACCCGAGGAGCCGCCGCCCGGCCGGCGCGGGCGGCGGCCGGCGAAGAAGAAGTCGAAGGGCGGGAAGGTCCTGCTGTGGATCGGCGGCACCACGGCGTTCGTCGTCCTCGCCGCCGGTACGGCGGGATACCTCTATCTGGAGCACCTCAACGACAACATCAAGTCCGTCCCCGACGACGGCGCGAGCACCGGCGGCTTCCAGAAGGACAAGGCGATCAACATCCTGCTGATCGGCACCGACAAGCGCACCGGCGCCGGCAACGAGGGCTACGGCGACACGGGCAGCGCAGGCCACGCCGACACCACGATCCTGCTGCACGTGGCCAAGGACCGCTCCAACGCGACCGCGCTCAGCATCCCCCGCGACCTGATCGTCGACATCCCCGACTGCCCGACCACGCAGGAGGACGGGTCCACGAAGGTCATCCCCGGCTCCCCCGGCGTCCGTTTCAACAGGAGCCTCGGGCAGGGCGGCCGTACGCCGAGCTGCACCATGCGAACCGTCACCGAGCTGACCGGGGTCACGCCGGACAACTTCATGGTGGCCGACTTCAACGCGGTCAAGACGCTCACCACAGCGGTCGACGGAGTCGAGGTGTGCCTGGCGAAGGACATCGACGACCCTGACTCGCACCTCAAGCTGCCCGCGGGCGAGCACAAAATCGAGGGCGAGCAGGCGCTGGCCTTCGTGCGCACCCGGCACTCCGTGGGATTCGGCGGCGACCTGAGCCGCATCGAGATCCAGCAGCAGTTCCTCAGCGCCCTGATGCGCAAGCTCAAGTCCAACGACACCCTCACCAGCCCGTCGAAGATGGTGAAACTGGCCGAGGCGGCGACCGAGGCACTGACCGTCGACTCCAAGCTGGACGACATCGGCAAGCTGAAGGACCTCGGGCTGGAGCTGGGCAAGCTCAACACCAAGAACCTGACCTTCGCCACGGTGCCGGTGAAGGACAACCCGGCCGAGAAGGTCAAGGCGACCGTCGTCCTCCAGGAGGAGCCCGCCCAGCAGGTCTTCGACATGATCAGGAACGACGTCTCCTTCACCGAGGTCAGGAAGAAGGAGTCGGAGAAGGAGAAGAAGGAGAAGGCCGCCGTCGCCGCCCGCCTCGAGGGCGAGAAGTCCGAACCCTCCGAGATCCGCGTCCGCGTCCTCAACGGCGGCGCCTCCGGCGGCAGCGCCCAGCGGGAGTTGACCTACCTCCAGACCGAGGCCGGTGTCACCAAGTCCGAGAACGGCGGGAACGCCCCGGCCGACGTCGCCAGGACCACCCTCGAGTACGCCCCCGACCAGGCAGCCCAGGCCCGCGCCCTCGCCGAGATCCTCGGCCTGTCCGGCGCCGCCATGAAGCCCGGCGAGAGCGTCACCAACGCCCAGGGCCTGCCCACCATGACCCTCACCCTCGGCAAGGACTTCAAGGGCGCGGGGGTCAAACTCGACGCCGCCTCCGCGAAGGCGCCCGAAGAGGCCCGGAAGTCCACGGCGGACAAGGTCGCGTGCGCGAAGTGACCTGACGGGCTCCACGTGCGTCTGACAGTACGACAGTCCGTTGCTGCGCCCGGGAGACGGCTGGGACAGGAGTAGCCCTCCGGGACGCGCGAGCAATCCGTCGGGACCGCCGTACAGCCAACGAGGGGGTCCGGGCGTCCAACTGTGCGAACAGGTAGCGCGCACGGGGACGTGCAGGGGCCCGCGGGTGGGGAGAGGCATGACGCAGAGCAGTGTGCAAGGGGAGGGGACACGGCCGGGCGCCGTCCGGCACACCCCGGGCGCCAGGGGCGGCGCCCCGGGCGGAGGCGGCTCGGGCGCGGGCGGGCGGGGGGAGCAGGGCGGCGACGGCAGGCGGTCCGGGCGACGGCGCGCCGGACGCCGGCACCGCGCGCTCCGCTGGTCCGCGTCCACCCTCGCGGTGCTGATACTCGGGACGGCGGGCGCCGGATACCTCTATTACGAGCACCTGAACGGCAACATCGAGAAGGGCGAGCGCAGCAGCGGCGACTCCAAGGCGGACAAGCCCGAGCCGAACGCCGCCGGGCAGACTCCCCTCAACATCCTGCTGATCGGCTCCGACAGCCGTGCCTCCGACGCCAACGTGGCGCTGGGCGGGGGCAGGAATCACCGCGACAACCCGCCGCTCGGCGATGTGCAGATGCTGATCCACCTGGCCGCGGACCGCAAGAGCGCCGCGGTCGTGAGCGTCCCCCGCGACACCCGGGTCGACATCCCCGAGTGCACCGACCCGGAAACGGGCGAGAAGTACCCGGCGACCAACACGATCATCAACGAGTCGCTGGGCCGCGGCGGCGCCGGCTGCACCCTGGCCACCTGGGAGAACCTCACCGGCGTCTACATCGACCACTGGATGACGATCGACTTCGCGGGCGTCGTGTCGATGGCGGACGCCGTGGGCGGGGTCGAGGTCTGTGTGCGACAGAACGTGTGGGACCGCCCGCTGCCCGGCGTGCCCGGCGGCTCGGGTCTGAAGATGAAGGCCGGCCGGCACAAGGTGCAGGGCGAGCAGGCGCTCCAGTGGCTGCGCACGCGTCACGCCTTCTTCAGCGACCTGGGACGCGCCGAGGCCCAGCACATGTACATGACCTCGATGATCCGCACTCTGAAGCAGCAGAACGTCTTCACCGACACGGGCAGGCTGATGAACCTGGCCGAGGCGGCCACGAAGTCGCTGACGGTCTCCGAGGAGATCGGCACGGTCAAGAAGCTGTACGACCTGGGGATGCAGCTCAAGACGGTACCGACGGACCGCATCACCATGACGACGATGCCCACCGTCCAGGACGACCGGAACAAGAACCACCTGCTCCCGGCCGGCGCCGACGCGGAGAAGGTGTGGGCGATGCTCCGCGACGACGTGTCCTTCGACGACAAGGGCGGCAAGGGCGGCGGCAAGGGCGCCACGGGAGAGGACACCGGAAAGGACGCCGGGAAGGACAGCGGGAAGGAGTCCGGCGAGAAGCCCACCGAGGACTCCGCCGCTCCCGACTCCGAGATCGGCGTCACCGTCCGGAACGCCACGCGCTCCACCACCCTCGGTCCGGTCACCGGCCGTGCGGGCTCGGTCGCCCGGACGCTGGTGCAGAAGGGCTTCGGCAAGGCGACGACGGACACCTCGGCCGCACTCTCCGAGGACAAGACCGTGGTCCGATATCCGAGCGCCGAGTCGGCGGGCGACGCCCGGCGGGTCGCCGAGGCGCTGGGAATTCCGGCGAACGCGGTGCGGCAGTCGGCGGACGTGTCCGGGATCACGCTCGTCGTGGGAGCGGACTGGCGCTCGGGCGCGTCGTACCCGGAACAGGAGAAGCCCGAGGCCGGAGACCTGCCGGACAGCAGCGACGCGATCAACGGCTCGGACACCGAGAAGTGCATGGACGTGTACGAGCCGTACCGATGGTAGGAGTTCAGGAAAATAGTAGGGATTGCCCTGTTGTAGGGGTTCCGCATGTGGCACCGGTGTCGTTCGGCACCGAACTGGACGGATAGTGTGAGCGGTCCAGTGCCCCCGCCGCGAGGTCCGCCCTGGCGTCGTGCACATGTTGACCCTTTATCGTGCACCTTCCGGCAGAAGGTGCCGCGTGGCCCCCGACGGAGGATTGGGAGACCGTGGACGCGCAAGGACGTGGGCGGGCAGACGACGTCGATCCCGCAGATCAGTGGGTACTGAATCCGCGCACCGGTGAATACGAACTGCGACTGTCCCCATCCGCACCGCAGTCGCCCGTGCCGGGCCCCCGCAGGCCCGCCCGCGGTGACACCGACGCCTCCTCCCCCGCCGACAGCGGCACCACCGGTTCGGCACGGCGCACGGCCGCGCCCGGCCGGGAGGTCCCGCCCCAGCGGCGGCGCCGTCCGGCACCCGAGGAGCCGGTGCCGGGGCGGCGCGGACGCCGGCCGGCGAAGAAGAAGTCGAAGGGCAGGAAGGCCCTGCTGTGGGTCGGCGGCAGCACCGCCCTCGTCGTCCTCGTGGCCGGCGTCGGCGGCTACGTCTACCTCAAGCACCTCGAGGGCAACGTCTCGACGACGGACGTCGGCAACGCCGGAAGCAGCAGTTTCAGCAAGGACGAGGCCTTCAACATCCTCATCATCGGTACCGACAAGCGAACCGGTGAGGGCAACGAGGGCTACGGCGACAAGGGCAGTGTCGGGCACGCCGACACCACGATCCTGCTGCACGTGGCCAAGGACCGCTCCAACGCGACCGCGCTCAGCATCCCCCGCGACCTGATCGTCGACATCCCCGACTGCGAGACCACGCGGGAGGACGGAACGAAGACGGTCGTCCCCGGTGAGCAGGACGTCCGCTTCAACCGGAGCCTCGGCGAGGGCGGCCGTGACGCGGGCTGCACGATGCGCACCGTGAAGGAGGCGACCGGCATCAAGCCGGACCACTTCATGATGGCCGACTTCAACGCGGTCAAGACGCTCACCACCGCCGTCGACGGCGTCGACGTCTGCGTGGAACACGCCGTCGACGACCCGAAGTCCCATCTCAAGCTGCCCGCGGGCGAGTCGACGGTCGAGGGCGAGCAGGCCCTGGCCTTCGTCCGGACCCGGCACGCGTTCGGCAACGAGGGCGACCTGGACCGCATCGAGGTGCAGCAGCAGTTCCTGGGCTCGCTCATGCGGAAGATGTCCTCCAGCGACACCCTCACCAGCCCCACCAAGCTGGTGAAGCTGGCCGAGGCCGCCACCAAGGCACTGACCGTGGACAAGCCCATCGGCAACGTGGGCACGCTCAAGGACATCGCCCTGGAGCTGAAGAAGGTGCCGACGAAGAACATCACCTTCCTCACCGTGCCGGTGATCGACAACCCGACGGAGAAGGTCAAGGCGACGGTCGTCCCCAACCCGTCGGAGGCACCCCAGGTCTTCGACATGATCAGGAACGACGTCTCCTTCACCGAGGTCAAGAAGAAGGAGTCGGAGAAGGAGAAGAAGGAGAAGGCCGCCGTCGCCGCCCGCCTCGAGGGCGAGAAGTCCGAACCCTCCGAGATCCGCGTCCGCGTCCTCAACGGCGGCGCCTCCGGCGGCAGCGCCCAGCGGGAGTTGACCTACCTCCAGACCGAGGCCGGTGTCACCAAGTCCGAGAACGGCGGGAACGCCCCGGCCGACGTCGCCAGGACCACCCTCGAGTACGCCCCCGACCAGGCAGCCCAGGCCCGCGCCCTCGCCGAGATCCTCGGCCTGTCCGGCGCCGCCATGAAGCCCGGCGAGAGCGTCACCAACGCCCAGGGCCTGCCCACCATGACCCTCACCCTCGGCAAGGACTTCAAGGGCGCGGGGGTCAAACTCGACGCCGCCTCCATCGAGACGCCGGACGTGGAGAAGTCCACGGCCGACCAGAAGCAGTGCGCCAGTTGACCTGACGGGCCCGTCGTACGTCTCACAGGACGGCGACGGGCCCGCGCGGTGGCGCGGGGGTGGGGAGGAACGCGGACATGACGCGGAGCAGTGTGCAGGGGGAGGACACGCGACAGGGCGCATCGAACGCCCCCGAGCGTGCGGAGACCGCCGTCGACGACACGGAGGGCACGGACGACGGTGCCGAGGCCAGCAGACGCCGGCCCCGCAGGGGACGCCGGGTGCTGCGCTGGACGGCGGTGACGCTCGCCGTGCTCATAGCCGGTACGGCCGGCGCCGGTTTCCTCTACTACGAGCACCTCAACGACAACATCAAGAAGGACACCCTGAACCTGGGCGACAGCAAGGTCGCCGCCCCGACGCCGAACGCGGCCGGGCAGACCCCGCTGAACATCCTCGTGATCGGCTCGGACGCGCGGGACAGCGAGGAGAACCAGCAACTCGGCGGCGCCCGCGAGACGTTCGGCTCCACGCCGCTGGCGGACGTGCAGATGCTGGTGCACCTGTCCGCCGACCGCAGCAACATGTCGGTCGTCAGCATGCCGCGCGACACCCTGGTCGAGATCCCCAAGTGCACCGACCCGGACGACGGCAAGGTCTACCCGGCGAGCGAGGGCCGGGTGATGACCAACCGGAGCCTCGGACACGGCGGGCCCGGCTGCACGGTGGCCACCTGGCAGGAGCTGACCGGCATCCACATCGACCACTTCATGATGGTCGACTTCGCGGGTGTGGTGTCGATGGCGGACGCCGTCGGCGGCGTCCCGGTCTGCGTGGACGCCAACATCCACTCGCGCGACAGCCAGGGCCACGGCTCCGGCCTGAAGCTGGAGAAGGGCACGCACCCGGTCAAGGGCGAGCAGGCCCTGCAGTGGCTGCGCACCCGCTACGGCTTCGAGGACGGCAGCGATCTCGCGCGGGCGAACGCCCAGCACATGTACCTGAACTCGATGGTCCGGACGCTGCGCGAGAACGCGACCTTGAGCAGCCCGAACAAGCTGCGCAGGCTGGCCGAGGAGGCCACCCGGGCCCTCACGGTCGACCCGGGCCTCGACACCGTCAAGAAGCTGTACGACCTCAGCAACGAGCTGCGCAAGGTGAAGCCGGAGCGCATCACCATGACCACGATGCCCAACCGGTACGTGGGCGCCCGCGTGGAGCCGACCGAGGACGCGGAACGGCTGTTCCGGCTGGTGCGCGAGGACATCGCGCTGGACGGCAGGGACACCGGGAAGAAGGCGGCCGACGACGAGGAGACGAAGCTGTCGGACGACCCGGCCGCCGCCGACGACGAGATCGCGGTCCAGGTGCGCAACGGCACCCGCACGGACCGCCTCGGCGCGGCCCGCGGACGCTCGAACACGGTCGCGGGGCTGCTGGTGGAGCAGGGCTTCGTCAAGGCGATCGCCGACCCCTCGGTGCTGCCGAGCGAGGACCGTACGGTCGTCCGCTACCCGAGCGCCGACCTGGAGGGCGACGCACAGCGGGTCGCCGAGGCCCTGGGCGTCCCGGCGGACGCGGTGCGGCGGTCGACCGACGTCTCGGGTGTCACGCTCACCGTGGGCGCCGACTGGCGCGAGGGTACGACGTACAGGGCGCCCGCGTCCGACGACCGGACCCCGGAGTCGGCCGAGGCCCTCAACGGCGCGGACGAGAGCGCCTGCATGCACGTGAACCCGGCGTTCACCTGGTCCTGAGCCTGATCCGGCCCGGCGTCACCTGGTCTCGGCGGCGTCGGTGTCGGCGGCCGGCTGCACCGCCGGGCGCCGTGACGCGATGACCCGCCTGGCCAGCGACCGCGGGCTGGTCAGGAAGCCCCAGCCCCACGACATGTGCATGGTGGCCAGCGCCACCGGAATCCGCGCCCGCGCCTTCAGTCCCAGCCCCTTGCCGGCCGGGACCGAGCCCGCGACGATCGCGGCCAGGTAGCCGCCGGGTACGACGAAGCCCCACGGGGTCAGCGCCGCGCCCACCACGACGCCGGCCGCGATGGCGCACACGGCCGTCGGCGGGGCGAGGTAGCGCAGGTTGATGGACCCGGAGTGGTAGCGGGCGACGACGTGCCGCCAGCGACCGTAGTCCTTGTACTGCTTGGCCAGCGCCCGCACGGACGGCCGGGGCCGGTACGACACCTTCAGCTCCGGCGAGAACCAGATGAGGCCCCCGGCCTCGCGGATGCGGAAGTTCAGCTCCCAGTCCTGGGCCCGGATGAACTCCTCGTTGTACCCGCCCTGCCGCTCCAGTGCCTCGCGGCGGAACACGCCGAGGTAGACGGTCTCGGCCGGGGCCGCTTCGCCGCCGGTGTGGAAGGCGGCGTTGCCCACGCCTATCTTCGACGTCATCGCGGCGGCGACGGCGTCCTCCCAGGCGTTCTCGCCCTCGGCGTGCATGATGCCGCCGACGTTCTGCGCGCCGGTCTCCTCCAGGAGCCGCACGGCCGTGGCGATGTAGTTCGGCGACAGCATGCCGTGACCGTCGACGCGGACGACGACCGGATGGCGGGACGCTTTGATCGCGGCGTTCAGCGCGGCGGGCGTACGGCCGGTGGGATTCGGCACGGTGTGCACGCGCGGATCCTCGGCGACGAGTTCGGCGGCGATCTCTTCCGTACGGTCCGCGGAGGGACCGACGGCGATCACGACCTCCATCTCGCCGTCGTACTCCTGGGCGAGGATGGCGCGGACGGCGCCGCGCAGATGCCGCTCCTCGTTGAGGACGGGCATGATCACGGAAACGGCGGGCAGCCGCACGTCGGACTTGGCGTTCATCGGTGCTCACGTTACCGCGAACGGGGGACACGGGTGCGCGCCGCGGGGGTCACAGCCCCGGGCAGCAGATCGTATGGGCCTACGGTGCTCACGGATCCCACGTCCGGCCGCACGGCCCGTCCCCGCGGAGGTGTCACCCTTGCCCACGCCGCCCCGCTCTCCCCGGGTCCCGGCCGCGTCCCCCCGGAGCGGCCCTCCGCCGCAGCGCGGCGGACCGCGTCCGGCCCGCCGCCCGCCCAGGCCCCCCGTACGACGGAAGAAGCCGCGCTGGGCCATGCGGGCGGTGACCGCGCTGTCGGTGGTGGTGCTCGCCTCCGCCGGGATCGGCCACGCGGTGCTCTCCAGGCTGGACTCGGACATCTCGCGGGTCGACGCCTTCAAGGACATGAAGAACCGGCCGCGGGCCGGTGACGGCATGAACGTCCTGCTGGTCGGCACCGACGGCCGTGACCGGATCAGCGAGGAGGAGCGCGAGAAGTACCGGCTCGGCGGCGCCCCCTGCCACTGCACCGACACGATCATGATCGTGCACATCTCGGAGGACCGGGAGCGCGCCAGCGTGGTCAGCCTGCCGCGCGACTCGTACGCCGAGACGCCCGACCACACCGACCGCACCACCGGCGAGCGCCATGAAGGGCACCCGCTCAAGCTGAACGCGGCCTACGCCGAGGGCGGCCCGCAGCTCACCATCCGCACCGTCGAGAACATGACCCGGGTGAAGATCGACCACTATCTGGAGGTCGACTTCACCAGCTTCATGAAGACGGTGGACGTCCTGGGCGGTGTGGAGATCTGCACCGCCGAGCCGCTCGAGGACAGCCACACCGGGCTCGACCTGCCGGCCGGCACCCACCGGCTGATGGGCGGGCAGGCGCTGCAGTACGTCCGCTCCCGCCACCTCGACGGCGCCTCGGACCTGAGCCGGATGAAGCGGCAGCAGCGCTTCATGGCCGCCCTGATCGACCGGGCGACCTCCTCGGGGCTGCTGCTGAACCCGCTGAAGTTCCGCGACGTCACCCGGGCGGTGCTGGGCTCGGTACGGGCGGACAAGGGTTTCGGCACCGACGAGCTGCTGGCGCTGGGGCGGGCGATGCGGAACTTCTCGCCGTCGTCGTCCGAGTTCACCACCGTGCCGATCGGCCAGATGGGCTTCGCCGTCAAGGGCGTCGGCTCGACCCTGAAGTGGGACCAGGCGGGGTCCGAGCGGATCTTCGACGCCCTGCGCGAGGACGAGCCGCTGGCCGAGCCGAAGCCGAAGCCCAAGGGCCCGGCGCCGGTAAGGGTCCCGGTGGACCCGGAGCAGATCCGGGTCCAGGTGGAGAACGGCACGCACACGCGGGGGCTCGGCAAGCGGGTGGACGACGCCCTGGCCGCGACCGGGTTCCGCACCACCGGGGCGCCCAGGAACGCCACCGACCGGGCGGTCGAGCGCACCGTCGTCGCCTTCGACCCCCGCTGGGACCGCTCGGCGAAGTCGCTGGCCGCCGCCCTGCCCGGCAGCGAGCTGCGGCCGGTCGAGGGCCAGGGCCCGACGCTGAAGGTGATCGCGGGCGCCGACTTCGAGCAGGTCGTGAAGGTGCGGCCGGCGGACCCGCCGCGGGAGCCGGGCACGGTGGTGCGGGGTGACGAGGTGGTCTGCGGGAAGGAGTGACCGGCGGCGGGCTCAGTTGCCCGTCACGGTGACCTTCTCGTCGTTCTTGAGCTGCTCGACCAGCCTTCTCACCTTGGCGTCGTCCCACTTGAGGTTTCCGCCGACGCTGCCCGAGACCGGCATGTTCATCGACGTGCCCTCGCCGCCGCTGACGCTCTTCATCGCCCAGAACATGCTCGCCAGGTCGAACAGGCCCATGTCCTTGTCGACGATGAGGGAGTCCAGGCCCGCGCCCATGGTCGGGTACAGCTTGAACGGGTTGAGGACGGTCGACGGCGTGGCCACCTGGTTCGCCAGCGCGGACAGGAACTTCTGCTGGTTCTTGGTGCGGTCCAGGTCGGAGCCGGCCAGCGCGTACCGGGTGCGGACGAAGGCCAGAGCCTCCTCGCCGTTCAGGGTCTGCTTGCCCTTCTTGAAGTCGGCGCCGGACTTCGGGTCCTTGATGTCCTGGGGGATGTCCATCTCGACGCCGCCGACCGAGTCCACGATGTTGGCGAAGCCGGCGAAGCCGATCTCCACGTAGTGGTCGAGACGCAGCCCCGTGTTGTGCTCGATGGTGCGCACCAGCAGCTCGGGGCCGTCCTCGGCGTACGCGGCGTTCAGCTTCACGTGCCGGCCCGTGCCCTTGTAGGTCTTGCCGGACTCGGAGCCGACGAAGCTCGGGATCTCCACGTCCGAGTCGCGGGGCAGCGAGATCAGCGTCGACCCGTTGTCCCCGGTGTGCAGGATCATCATCGAGTCGGTGCGCTTGCCCTCGGCGGAGCCGGTGTGCAGGTCCTTCTTCTGCTCGTCGGTCATGCCCTCGCGGCTGTCGGAGCCGACGATCAGGTAGTTCGTGCCCTCGCCGGCGCCGGGGCGCTCGATGACCTTGGACAGGTCGACCTCGCGGTTGAGCTTGGAGTCGGCCCAGAAGTACGTGCCGACGGTGGTGACGACCACCGCGGTCACCACCGTGATCGCGGTCCACTTGATCCGGCGGCGCCAGTCCGGCGCGGGCCTGCCCGGGCCGGGGCCGCCGGGGCCTCGGCCGCCGGGGCTGCCGTAGACCTGGCCGGTGTTGTAGCCGCTGTCGTACTCGTCCCGGCCGCCGTGGCCCCGGCCGTCGACGTAGGAGGGCTGCTGCGGCACTCCGTCGCCGTAGGGCGGTGCCGACTGGCCCGGGCCGGGCGGCGGCGCCTGGCCGCGGCGGACCTGCCGCATCACGCGGGCGCTCTCGGGCCGCGCGCTCGCGCTGCCGCGTCCGTACCCGCTGCGGCGGTTGTCACCGGACCATCCCTCGGGCCAATCATTCATGCGCACCAGTGTGCAGGTCCGCACCGCGGCCCATACAAGGGTCGTCGGAAAATAGGGTCGGCGCTGTTGCGAAGCTGACACAAAATACGCGGCTGTCGTCCCGGCATAAGGTGGAGGCCATGACAGACCAGGCAGAACAGGCCTCGGCCGCGCAGTCGACGGCTCCGGAGATCCCGGGCAAGCCGACCTCGGCGTCCCGCACCACCCTCAGCCACATCATGACCCACAGCGACACCAACCTGCTGGGCACGGTGCACGGCGGAGTGATCATGAAGCTTGTCGACGACGCGGCGGGCGCCGTGGCCGGACGGCACTCCGGCGGCCCGGCCGTCACCGCGTCCATGGACGAGATGGCGTTTCTCGAGCCCGTCCGCGTCGGCGACCTCGTCCACGTGAAGGCCCAGGTCAACTGGACCGGCCGGTCGTCCATGGAGGTCGGCGTCCGGGTCCTGGCCGAACGCTGGAACGAGTCCACCCCGGCCACCCAGGTCGGCTCGGCGTACCTGGTCTTCGCCGCGGTCGACGCGGACGGCAAGCCGCGCACGGTCCCGCCGGTCCTGCCCGAGACCGAGAAGGACAAGCGCCGCTACCAGGAGGCCCAGATCCGCCGCACCCACCGTCTGGCACGCCGCCGCGCGATCATGGAGCTGCGGGAGCGGCGGGTGGCGGAGGGCTACGAGGACTGATCGCCGGTGCGGTCACGGGCTCCGCACCTCGAACCAGAGCAGCTTCCCGGCACCCCGCGTGAGCAGGTCGTCCCCGAGTGACCAGCCGCCCCACGAGCCGGCGCACGCCCGCCCCCGTCCCACCCCTGACCCTCATCCCGCTACCCGCCAACAGCCCGCGGCCAAGTGTCATCCGCCCGCTCATCCGAGCACCCCAAGGACACTGACGGCCAAACTGCTCACGCCTGCCTACCAGTGCCTGCCCGGGGCGCCTCCGGACCGCGGAGCGGGACCGTACGGCCCGTCTCCTACGGCGACCGGAGGGTCCCGCATACCGTCGGCACCGGCGGCGGCCCTGAAGGGCAACAGGTCCGCCGCCCGTGACGCGCGCCCGTGTCGCGAGTGCGTTACGGCAGGTTCCTCGCCATGACGATCCGCTGCACCTGGTTCGTGCCTTCGTAGATCTGCGTGATCTTCGCGTCGCGCATCATGCGCTCCACCGGGTAGTCACGGGTGTAGCCGTAGCCGCCGAGGAGCTGGACCGCGTCCGTGGTGACCTCCATGGCCACGTCGGAGGCGAAGCACTTGGCGGCGGCGCCCTGGAAGGTGAGGTCGCCGTCGCCGCGCTGGGACTTGGCCGCGGCGGCGTAGGTGAGCTGGCGGGCGGCCTCGATCTTCATGGCCATGTCGGCGAGCATGAACTGTATGCCCTGGAAGTCGGCGATCGGCTTGCCGAACTGCTTGCGCTCCTTGACGTAGCCCTTGGCGTAGTCGAGGGCTCCCTGGGCGATGCCGAGGGCCTGGGCGGCGATGGTGATGCGGGTGTGGTCCAGCGTCTTCATCGCGGTGGCGAAGCCGGTGCCCTCCTCGCCGATCATGCGGTCGGCGGGGATGCGGACGTTGTCGAGGTAGACCTCGCGGGTCGGGGAGCCCTTGATGCCGAGCTTCTTCTCCGGGGCACCGAAGGAGACGCCCTCGTCGGACTTCTCGACGACGAAGGCGGAGATGCCCTTGGAGCGCTTGGCGGGGTCGGTGACGGCCATCACCGTGTAGTACTCCGACTCGCCCGCGTTGGTGATCCAGCGCTTGACGCCGTTGAGGACCCAGAAGTCGCCGTCGCGAACGGCCTTGGTCTTCATGCCGGCCGCGTCGGAGCCCGCGTCGGGCTCGGAGAGACAGTAGGAGAACATGCCGTCGCCCTTGGCGAGCGGGGTCATGTACCTCTTCTTCAGCTCCTCGGAGCCGGAGAGGATCACCGGCAGGGAGCCGAGCTTGTTCACCGCCGGGATGAGGGAGGAGCTGGCGCAGACGCGGGCGACCTCCTCGATGACGATCACCGTGGCGAGGGCGTCGGCGCCCGCGCCGCCGTACTCCTCGGGGACGTGCACCGCGTGCAGGTCGTTCGCGGTCAGGGCGTCGAGGGCCTCCCGCGGGAAGCGGGCCTCCTCGTCCACCGCCGCGGCGTGCGGCGCGATCTTCGCCTCGGCCAGCGCGCGGACGGCGTCCCGGAGCATGTCGTGCTCCTCCAACGGGCGGTACAGGTCGAAGTCAGCCGATCCGGCCAAGGTCTCTCACGCTCCAAAACGCTGTGATGCTGGGCACGCTAACTACCGTTAAGTAACCCGAATTTTAGAGCCCCCTCCGTGTCGTGGATAGGTGAGCTTGACGACAGCCGTCCGAAGGGCTTTCGCCGCTGCCCGGATATGCTCGGGCGCGCACCTCAGCCGTACACCTCTGGAGCACCCATGGCCCTCAAGATCACCGTGATCGGCACCGGCTATCTCGGCGCGACCCATGCGGCGGCGATGGCCGAGCTGGGTTTCGACGTGCTGGGCCTGGACGTGGTGCCCGAGAAGATCGAGATGCTCCAGCGGGGCCAGGTCCCGATGTACGAGCCGGGTCTCGAGGAGCTGCTGCGCAAGCACGTCGCGGGGATCGGGGGGTCCAGCGGACGACTGCGCTTCACCACCGACTTCGCCGAGGTCGCGGCCTTCGGCGACGTGCACTTCCTGTGCGTGAACACGCCGCAGAAGCACGGCGAGTACGCCTGTGACATGTCGTACGTCGACTCCGCACTGGCCTCGCTCGCGCCGCACCTGACCGGTCCCGCACTCGTCGTCGGCAAGTCGACCGTGCCGGTGGGTTCCGCCGACCGGCTGGCCGCCTACCTCGCCGCGCACGCGCCGGCCGGCGACGACGCCGAGCTGGCCTGGAACCCGGAGTTCCTCCGTGAGGGCTTCGCCGTGCGGGACACACTGCACCCCGACCGACTCGTGGTCGGCGTGCGCAGCGAGCGGGCGGAGAAGCTGCTGCGCGAGGTGTACGCCACGCCGATCGAGGAGGGCTCGCCCTTCGTCGTCACCGACTTCCCGACGGCCGAGCTGGTGAAGACCTCCGCCAACTCCTTCCTCGCCACCAAGATCTCCTTCATCAACGCGATGGCGGAGGTGTGCGAGGCCGCGGACGGTGACGTCGCCAAGCTGGCGGAGGCGATCGGGTACGACGACCGGATCGGGAAGAAGTTCCTGCGGGCGGGCATCGGGTTCGGCGGCGGCTGTCTGCCGAAGGACATCCGGGCGTTCATGGCGCGCGCCGGTGAGCTGGGCGCCGACCAGGCGCTCACCTTCCTGCGCGAGATCGACTCCATCAACATGCGCCAGCGCGGCCAGATGGTGGAACTGACCCGGCAGGCACTGGGCGGCGGCCCGTTCCTCGGCAAGCGGATCGCCGTGCTGGGCGCCACCTTCAAGCCCGACTCGGACGACGTACGGGACTCCCCCGCACTGAACGTCGCCGGGCAGGTCCACCTCCAGGGCGCCCAGGTGACGGTGTACGACCCGAAGGGCATGGAAAACGCGCGGCGGCTGTTCCCGACGCTCGGCTACGCCGACTCCGCGCTGGAGGCGGTCCGGGGCGCCGACGCCGTACTGCATCTGACGGAGTGGCGGGAGTTCCGCGAGCTGGACCCGGAGGCGCTGGGCGAGGCCACGGCGGCCCGGGTGATCCTGGACGGGCGCAACGCCCTGGACCCGGTGGCCTGGCGAAAGGCCGGCTGGACGTACCGGGCGATGGGCCGCCCGACGGCCTAGGGCTGCCCGGTGAACGGATGACGCCGGTTCGGCCGAGGCTCAGTCGGCCGAACCGGCGTCATCCGCATTCTGCCCCACGGGGCGGCGCACCGGCCGGTCACTCCCGTGCGGGTCAGGCCCCCCTGGCCCGGTACCGGCGCATCTTGGCGCGCGCCCCGCACACCTGCATCGAACACCAGCGGCCGCGTCCGGCCGGGCTGCGGTCGTAGTACGCCCAGTGGCAGTCGGCGGCCTCGCACGCCTTCAGCCGGGTCCAGGTGCCCGCCACCAGCGCCTCGGCGACGGCGGCGGCGACCCGGGTGAGCAGGGAGTCCCCGCGGGCCGGGGCGAGGGCGGCGGAGCCGTCGGCCGCGTCGACCGCCACCACCAGCGGGGCCCCGGCGAGGAGTTCGCCGAGCGGGGTCACCGTGCGGTGCGGCGGGTGGCCGGCGTGGGCGAGCAGGCTCGCGCGCAGGGACTCGCGCAGCTCGCGGGCGCTCGGTACGTCGTCTTCGGTGAGGCCGAACCGCGCCCGGCCCTGCGGCGTGTCCAGCGAGTCGGCGCCCGTCTCGACGTCCAGCGTGTTCACCAGGGTCTCGACCAGGTCCAGGCCTCCCGGCGCGGGCGATCTCTCACTCATGCTTGCGACGTTACCGCCAATAGGGCAGCATGCAGTAACCGTTACCGGTTACCCGTGACTTACGGGTAACCGAGACCGCGGACTTCAAGGAGGAAGTCATGGCTGTCGCCGAACTGGGTGCCGTCGTCCTGGACTGTCCCGACCCCCGAGCACTGGCCGGTTTCTACGCCGACGTGCTCGGCGGCACCGTCGAGGGCGAGGACGACTGGGTCGACCTGAGGCTGCCGGGCGGGCGGACCCTGGCGTTCCAGGCCGCCCCCGGCTTCGTACCGCCGAAGTGGCCCGCGCCCGACGACTCGCAGCAGTTCCACCTCGACCTCGCGGTGAAGGACCTGGACGCGGCGGAGAGGGCCGTGCTGGAGCTGGGCGCCAGGCCGCTGGACGCGGAGGACCGGTCCCGGTCCTTCCGGGTTTACGCGGACCCGGCCGGGCACCCGTTCTGCCTCTGCGCCTGCTGAGCGAGGCCCCAGACCCGTCATCACCGGGAGGTTCCCCCCATGGCACCCGTGGCACGTTTGCGTTCCGTCGTCGTCGACTGTCCCGAGCCCCGCGAGCTGGCCCGCTTCTACGCGCTCCTCGGCGGCGGCACCCCCGAGGAGCAGGACCCCGACTGGGTGGTGCTCCAGGTGCCCGGCGGCCCGCGGCTGTCCTTCCAGCGGGCGCCGGGGCTCACCCCGCCGGAGTGGCCGCGCTCCGACCGCAACGCCCAGCAGTTCCACCTCGACTTCGACGGCGGGGCGACCTGGGAGGAGATGGACGCGGCACACGAGAAGGTGCTCGCGCTGGGCGCCCGGCCGCTGGACCTGGAGGACCGGGAGAAGAAGGACTTCATGGTCTACGCCGATCCGGCGGGGCATCCGTTCTGCCTGTGCCGGATCGAGCACGCCTGACCCGGCGGATGCCGCGCCGCCGGGCGACCGGCCGGTGCTCAGCCGTCCAGCTCGGCGATCGTCGCCGTCGACGGCTCCCGGCGCAACTGTGCCGCGCGGGCGGCGAAGGCCGCCCCTCGTAGTACGCGCTGGACGTTGCCCCAGGTCAGTAGGGCCACGTCCGACTCGTCCCAGCCGCGTCGCAGCAGCTCGGCGATGAGCCGGGGGTAGCAGGAGGCGTCGCCGAGCTCCAGCGGGTGGGCGGTACCGGCGTCGTAGGTGCCGGACAGGCCGACGCTCCGCGGGCCGGCCACCGTGCGGACGTGGTCGAGGTGGTCGGCGACGTCCCGGACGGTCGGGCCGGTCTGTTCGGCGGTCAGCGGCACCATGCACAGGCCCCCTGCCGCGCCCAGCTCGACGAGCAGGTCGTCGGGGAGGTTGGCGGGGTGCGGGCGCAGGGCACGGGCGGCGGAGCGGGTGCACAGCGCCGGCGCCTTGGAGACGGCGAAGGTACGGCGGATGGTCTCGGCGGAGGCACCGGAGAGGTCGGTGACGACACCGAGCCGGTTCATCTCGCGGACGACCTCCTCGCCGAACCGGGTCAGCCCCGTCTCGCTCGCCCAGGTCGCCCCGGTCAGCGTGAGCACGCGCAGACCGAGGGCGTGCAGCGAACGCAGGATGCCGAGGCAGTCACCGAGGGCGGCGGCGCCGGCGGGGCCGGGCAGCACGGCGACCCGGCCGCAGTTGCGGGCGTCGATGGCCTGCCCGGCGTCGTACGCCAGGCGCAGCCCCTCCGGGTGGGCCCGGACGACCATCTTGACCAGGTCGAGCTGCTCCATGGTGGCGCCGACGGCCCGGTCCCCGTCGATGGCGTCGGGCAGGTGCAGGGACCAGAACAGCGCCCCCACGTGGCCCTCGCGGAGCCGGGGCACATCGGTGTCGACGGCGCTCTCGCCGAGTTCCAGGTCGTACCAGGGCAGGTGCTTGAGCGCCCAGGGCAGGCCGCTGTAGCCGTCGGCGACGGGGTGGGCGGCCAGCACGGCGTGCGCCCGGGTCAGCGGCTCGTCGCCGGGATCGGACACGAGCGCGTACGGCTCCGGCGGGAAGGCCTCCGCGCCGAGCGGCACGGGCAGGTCGTCGAGCCCGCCGGCCTCGGTGCTGGTGTGCAGGTCGTCCTGGAGGTCTGCCATGGCGGGCTCCGTACGGTCGTCGTGCGTTAGCGTCACCGTCGCACGGAGCGGAAAGGGCTTCCTGGTGGATGGGGCGTTCGGGGGTACGGCGGTCAGCCCCGGGCCGCCGCCTCGATGACCTCGCCCAGGGTGTCCCGGGAGCGGAGCAGGTCGGCGATGGCGGGTCGATGCGGGAGCGCTCGGCGGTGAGGTCGGCGACCAGCCGGGGCGTGGCCACGACCGCGGGTCCGCCGTCCGCGTCCCGCATGCACGGCAGCAACTGCGCGATCTCGCTGCCGCACAGCCCGGCCGCGAACAGCTCCTGGATACGTACGACCCGGTCGACGGCCGCCTTTCGCTTACTCGCGGTGCCCGCCGGGCGTACGCTCGGCCGCGAGCAGTCCTGCTTCTCGTAGTAGCGCAGCGAGCGCTCACTGACGTTCGTGCGCCGGGCGGGCTCGGGCTCGCGTATCTGCACCTGGTGTACGCCGACCCCGACGCCCCGGTGTTCCGGAGGATCCGCGCCGGATGGCCCGGTGTGCTGATCGCCGACCCGGTGCTGGGCGAGGAGCTCTCCACGGACGCCGTGCGCCGTGCCTCCGAGCGGCTGCCGGCGCGCCGCTGAACCCGGTGCGGGACCGGTACCTCATGTACGTGGGCGGGGCGACCGGCTACACCGACTACCCCGCCCTCGGAGCCCCCGTGGAGAGGGCGGTTCAGCCGTCCAGGTCCGCCAGTGTGGCGTTGGACGGCCCCCTCGTCTCCTGGAGCCCGCGCGCCACGTCCTCGGCCGCGCCCAGCACCCGGACCGCGTTCTTCCAGGTCAGTTTGGCCAGGTCGGCCTGGGACCAGCCGCGGTCGAGCAGCTCGGCGATCAGGTTCGGATAGCCGGACACGTCGCCGAGGCCGTCGGGCGTGAAGGCCGTGCCGTCGTAGTCGCCGCCGATGCCGAGGTGGTCGACGCCGGCGACCTCGCGCATGTGGTCGAGGTGGTCGGCGACCGTGGACACCGTGGCGACCGGGCGCGGGGTGCGCTCCTCGAAGGCGCGGTGGACCTTCATCGCCTCGGCGCTGGTGTCCAGGTGGTGGAAGCCGTGCGCGCGCATGTTGTCGTCGGCGGCGGCCGTCCAGTCCACGGCCGCCTGGAGCACGAACTTCGGCACGAACGTCACCATCGCCATGCCGCCGTTGGCCGGCAGCCGCTCCAGCACGTCGTCCGGGATGTTGCGCGGGTGGTCGCAGACGGCCCGCGCGGAGGAGTGGGAGAAGATCACCGGCGCCGTCGACGTGTCCAGCGCGTCGCGCATCGTCGTCGCCGCCACGTGCGAGAGGTCGACCAGCATGCCCTCGCGGTTCATCTCCCGCACGACCTCGCGGCCGAAGGCCGACAGACCGCCCACGGCGGGCTCGTCGGTCGCCGAGTCCGCCCACGCGACGTTGTCGTTGTGGGTGAGGGTCATGTAGCGCACACCGAGCGCGTACAGCGCGCGGAGGGTGGCGAGCGAGTCGTCGATGGAGTGGCCGCCCTCGGCGCCCATCAGGGACGCGATCCGGCCCTCGGCGCGCGCGGCCGCCATGTCGGCGGCGGTCAGCGCGGCCCGCAGGTCCTCGGGGTGGCGGTCGATCAGCCGCCGTACGCAGTCGATCTGCTCCAGCGTCGCGGTCACCGCGCCCGGCAGGTCGGAACGGACGTACACCGACCAGTACTGCGCGCCGACGCCGCCCGAGCGCAGCCGGGCGAGGTCGGTGTGCAGGTGGGCGGACTGGTCGGCGGCGATGTCACGGGCGTCGAGGTCGTAGCGGACCTGCTCGCGCAGCGCCCAGGGCAGGTCGTTGTGGCCGTCGACGACGGGGAACTCCCGCAGCAGCTCCCGGGCCCGGTCCAGGGACGTCATCCGGGTCACTTCCCGAATCCGAAGCCCGCGGAGCCCTCGACCTTGGTGCGCAGCCGCTTGCCCTTCTCGGTGGCCTGGTCGTTGAGGTCCTGCTGGAACTCGCGCATCCGGACCAGCAGCTCCTCGTCGTGCGCGGCGAGCATCCGCGCAGCCAGCAGACCGGCGTTGCGGGCGCCGCCGACCGAGACGGTCGCGACCGGCACACCGGCCGGCATCTGCACGATGGACAGGAGGCTGTCCATGCCGTCCAGGTACTTCAGCGGCACCGGCACGCCGATGACCGGCAGCGGGGTGACGGAGGCGAGCATGCCGGGCAGGTGGGCGGCACCGCCGGCCCCGGCGACGATCGCCTTCAGTCCGCGGCCGGCGGCCTGCTCGCCGTACGCGATCATCTCGTGCGGCATGCGGTGCGCGGAGACTACGTCGACCTCGTAGGCGATCTCGAACTCGTCGAGTGCCTTGGCGGCGGCCTCCATCACGGGCCAGTCGGAGTCCGACCCCATGACGATGCCCACGACCGGGCTTACCGGGCTCATTCGGTGATCGTCCCTCTCAGGTAGCCGGCAGCGTGACGGGCGCGCTCCAGCACGTCGTCCAGGTCGTCGCCGTAGGTGTTGACGTGACCCACCTTGCGGCCGGGCTTCACGTCCTTGCCGTACATGTGGATCTTGAGCTGCGGGTCGCGGGCCATGCAGTGCAGGTACGCGGAGTACATGTCCGGGTAGTCGCCGCCGAGGACGTTGACCATGACCGTCCACGGGGCGCGCGGGCGCGGGTCGCCGAGGGGGAGGTCGAGGACCGCGCGGACGTGGTTGGCGAACTGCGAGGTGATCGCGCCGTCCATGGTCCAGTGGCCGGAGTTGTGCGGGCGCATCGCCAGTTCGTTGACGAGGACGCGGCCGTCGCGGGTCTGGAACAGCTCGACGGCGAGGTGGCCGACGACGTCCAGTTCCTTGGCGATGCCGAGCGCCATCTCCTCGGCCCTGAGCGCCAGGGTTTCGTCGAGGCCGGGCGCGGGCGCGATCACCGTGTCGCAGACGCCGTTCACCTGCCGGGACTCGACGACGGGGTACGCCACCGCCTGGCCGTGCGGGGAGCGGACCACGTTGGCGGCCAGCTCGCGGACGAAGTCGACCTTCTCCTCCGCCAGCACGGGCACACCGGCGCGGAACGGCTCGGCGGCCTCCTCGGCGGAGTTCACGACCCACACGCCCTTGCCGTCGTACCCGCCGCGGACCGTCTTGAGTACGACGGGGAAACCGCCCGCCCGTCGCCCACCACCCTTGCCGGAGGGCGCTTCGTGCCCGCCCCGTCCGAGCTCGTCGGCGAAGGCCGCCACGTCGGCCGGATCGCGCACGATCCGGTGCCGTGGGCAGGGCACGCCGATCGCGTCGAGCTTCGCGCGCATCACGCCCTTGTCCTGGGCGTGCACGAGCGCGTCGGGACCGGGGCGGACGGGGATGCCGTCCGCCTCCAGGGCCCTGAGGTGCTCGGTCGGCACGTGCTCGTGATCGAAGGTGATCACGTCACAGCCGCGCGCGAACTCGCGGAGCGTGTCCAGATCGCGATAGTCGCCGATGACGACTTCGTTCACGACCTGCGCCGCGGAGTCCTGAGGAGTGTCACTGAGAAGCTTGAACCTGATGCCCAGCGGGATGCCCGACTCGTGTGTCATACGAGCGAGCTGGCCACCGCCGACCATACCGACTACAGGGAACGTCACACCCCTAGCGTATCGGCCGCCGGGAGCCCACCCGTTTACCGGCCGTTTCCCCGGGTGCAGGGCCCCCCTTTCCCGTCGCCCGGCGTCCGTCAGCAGGAAGATCGCGCGTCCGGGTGGTTAGCATGAACAGATTGACGCCAACCGATGGACGGGGGCCTGCACGACCATGGGACATGGTTCCTCGGGTGCTCATACGGTTCCCCCCACGCCCCCCGCGCCCCGCGGCGCGGTGCGGCAGCGGATCGACCGGCTCGTCCGTGAGGTCGTGAAGTTCGGCGCGGTGGGCGGTGCGGGGGTCCTGGTCAACCTGCTCGTGTTCAACCTGGTGCGGCACGCGACCGACCTCCAGGTGGTGCGGGCCAGCATCGTCGCGACCATCGTCGCGATCGTCTTCAACTACCTGGGCTTTCGCTACTTCACCTACCGGGACCGCGACAAGAGCCGCCGGACCCGCGAGATGTCGCTGTTCCTGCTGTTCAGCGCGGTGGGGCTGGTGATCGAGAACGGCGTGCTGTACACGGCGACGTACGGCTTCGGCTGGGACAGCCCGCTGCAGAGCAACATCTTCAAGTTCCTCGGCATCGGCATCGGCACGCTGTTCCGCTTCTGGTCGTACCGCACCTGGGTCTTCCGGGCGCTGCCGGTCCGCGAGCCGGTGACGCGGGCGGACACCTTCCCGGAGCACGAGCAGCCGACGGCGGTACGTGCCAAGGACGGCACCCCCGCGGCCCACCGCTGACGCGGCCGGGACCCGCCGGGGCAGGCGCCGCAGGCCGGTACGCCTAGCGCACCGTGTGCCCCGAGTCCCCGGACGACTTCTTCGGCGGCGGCGTGCGGGACAGGAACAGGCCGAACACCGGGGGGCGGCTCTGGAGCAGCTCCAGCCGGCCGCCGTCCGCCTCGGCGAGGTCGCGGGCGACGGCCAGACCGATGCCCGTCGAGTTCCGCCCGCTGATCGCGCGCTCGAAGATCCGCGCCCCCAGGTCTCCCGGGACGCCGGCCCCCTCGTCGGTGACCTCGACCACCGCCTGGTTGCCGGTCACCCGGGTCCGCAGGGCCACCGTGCCGCCGCCGTGCATCAGGGAGTTCTCGATCAGCGCGGCCAGCACCTGCGCCACCGCGCCCGGAGTGCCCACGGCCGTCAGATGCCGCTTGCCGGAGCTGACGATCGCCCGCCCCTCGCTGCGGTAGGCGGGGCGCCACTCGTCGATCTGCTGCTGGATGACGTCGTCCAGCTCGAACGTGACGGCGGAGCCGCTGCGCGGGTCCCGGGAGTTCGTCAGCAGCCGGTCGACGACGTCCGTCAGCCGCTCCACCTGCGACAGCGCGATCGCCGCCTCCTCCTTCACCGTCTCCAGTTCGTCGGTGAGGGTGATCTCCTCCAGTCGCATGGACAGCGCGGTCAGCGGTGTCCGCAGTTGGTGGGAGGCGTCGGCGGCCAGGCGGCGCTCGGCGGTGAGCATCCGGGCGATGCGCTCGGCGGAGGAGTCCAGCACGTCCGCGACCCGGTCCAGCTCGGGGACGCCGTAACGCTTGTGCCGCGGGCGCGGGTCGCCGGAGCCGAGGCGTTCGGCGGTCTCGGCGAGGTCGGTGAGCGGCGAGGCGAGGCGGTTGGCCTGCCGGATCGCCAGCAGCACCGCGGCGATCACCGCGAGCATCGCCACCAGTCCGATGATCAGCAGGGTCCGGCCGACCTCCCGGGTCACCGCGGAACTCGGCTCCTCGACGAGGACCGTCTCCCCCTCCTCGCCGGTGGCCTTGCCGCGGATGACCTCACCGACCGGCCGGCTGCCGACCTCGATGACCGGCCTGCCGGGGATCCGGATCTCGGCGTACCGGGCGTCGCGGACCTGCTCCCGCAGGAACTCGGCGTCCACCGACCCGGTGCCGAGCAGCCGGCTGTCCACGATGCTGGCCAGCCGCACCGCCTCCAGGTCGACCCGCTCCTGGGCGGTGCTGCTGATCGTCCGGGTCTCGACGATCACGAGCGAGACGCCGAACACGGCGATCACGACGAGCACCACGGCGAGCGTGGACTGGATCAGTCGACGGCGCATGTCCTCTTACCCGGGCAGGCCCTACGTTCTTCTCGGCGGCTCAGTTCTTCTCGAAACGGAAGCCCACGCCGCGCACGGTGGCGATGTAGCGGGGGTTCGCCGCGTCGTCCCCCAGCTTCTTGCGGAGCCAGGAGATGTGCATGTCGAGGGTCTTGGTCGACGACCACCAGGTGGTGTCCCAGACCTCGCGCATCAACTGGTCCCGGGTGACGACCCGGCCGGCGTCGCGCACCAGCACCCGCAGCAGATCGAACTCCTTGGCGGTGAGCTGGAGCTCCTCCTCGCCCATCCAGGCCCGGTGCGACTCGACGTCGATGCGCACGCCGTGCGTGGCGGCCGGCTGCGGGGGCTCGACGGCACCGCGCCGCAGCAGGGCGCGGACCCGGGCGAGCAGCTCGGCCAGGCGGAAGGGCTTGGTGACGTAGTCGTCGGCGCCCGCGTCCAGGCCGACGACGGTGTCCACCTCGTCGGCGCGCGCGGTCAGGATCAGGATCGGTACGGCATGGCCCTCGGACCGCAGCCGGCGGGCGACCTCCAGCCCGTCCATGCCCGGCAGGCCGAGGTCCAGCACGACCAGGTCGACACCGCCCCGCAGCCCGGCGTCGAGTGCGGTGGGTCCGTCCTCACGCACCTCGACCTCGTACCCTTCCCGGCGCAGAGCGCGGGCCAGCGGCTCCGAGATGGACGCGTCGTCCTCGGCGAGCAGTACACGGGTCATGAGCTGATGGTAGTCCGCCTGGAGCAGCGCCCGGGGCGTGATCGCCCCGAGGGCCCCTCGCCCAGGGACAAGCCGGACACCCGCCGCGTGGCCTGCCCTGTCGACCCCCCGTGCGAACCTGCGGCTGTGGGGTGCCATCCTGTGTGGGACCTTCGAAAGATCGTTCGCGGTTCCAGTATCACCTGTGATCCGCGTCTCAAGTCCTTCCATACCGGGCGGTGTCCTGCCGTATGGTGAATCAGCGCCTGTAGCACCCAGGGGACCTTTGGCGACAGTTTCGACGCTGAGGGTCTCTTTTGTGTGCGGGTCGGCCCCCACGGCCGGCCTTGAAAGGAATGACCTGTGGCCGGGCCTCACCGCGTGCGTTGACACGCACGGAGGCGTGGATCCCGGTGGCCGCCGTCCACCGCTTCGCAATCCGGAGCGGAATCCCTCAGGCGTGGGGTGGGCGGACGAAGGCCGCCGGTGCCGGCCGCCCCCCACCGGGCGCGCATCGCCTCATGAGCGCGTCCCGACCAGCAAGGATCGACCATGGCGTCCAGCCTGACGAAGGACTCGGTCTCCCCGGGCACCCCCGGTTCCGAGAAGACCTTCTTCGGCCACCCCCGCGGACTGGCCACTCTCTTCATGACCGAGATGTGGGAGCGTTTCTCCTACTACGGCATGAGGGCTCTGCTCCCGCTGTACCTCGTCGCCCCGGGTGGCCTCGGCCTCGGTGCCGGCACCGCGACCGCGATCTACTCGGTGTACCTCTCGCTGGTGTACCTGCTCACGATGCCGGGCGGCTGGTTCGGCGACCGTGTCTGGGGCCCCCGAAAGACCGTCGCCGTCGCCGGCGGTGTGATCATGCTCGGCCACCTCACGCTGGCGCTGCCGTCCTCCGGCACGTTCTACGCGGGTCTGGGCCTGGTCGCCATCGGCTCGGGCCTGCTGAAGGCCAACATCTCGACGATGGTCGGCCAGCTCTACAGCGGCCCCGACGACCCGCGCCGCGACGGTGGATTCACCGTCTTCTACATGGGCATCAACCTCGGTGCCTTCGCGGCGCCGCTGATCATCGGCACCGTCGGTGAGAACGTCAACTGGCACCTGGGCTTCGCGCTCGCGGCGGTCGGCATGGGCCTGGGCGTGATCCAGTTCCTGCTCGGCAGCCGCCACCTGGCCCCGCACTCCAGCGTGGTCCCGAAGCCGCTGTCGGTGGAGGAGAAGACCTCCACCCTGCGCAAGGCCGCGTTCTGGGCCGGGCTCGCCGTCGTCTTCTACGCGATCGTCGGCTTCTCCGGCACCTACACGCTGAACTGGATCCTGGTCCCGCTGACCCTGCTGGGCGTGATCATCCCGGTACTGGTGCTGACCCGCATCAAGCGCGACAAGGACCTGGACCGCGCCGAGCAGGGAAAGATGTCCGCGTACATCTGGTTCTTCGTCGCCGCGGCCGTCTTCTGGATGATCTACGACCAGGGTGGCTCGACCCTGGCGATCTTCGCCGACTCCTCCACCGACACCAGCGTCCTTGGCTGGGACTTCCCGGTTTCGTGGTTCCAGTCGGTCAACCCGGTCATCATCATGGCCCTGGCCCCGGTCTTCGCCACGGTGTGGCTGGCGCTCGCCCGCCGCGGCAAGGAGCCGAGCACTATCGTGAAGTTCTCGTTCGGCCTCGTCCTGGTCGGCGCGTCCTTCTTCCTCTTCCTGGCCCCGCTCGCCATCGCGGACGGCGGCCACAAGGCGGCCGCGCTGTGGCTGGTGGCGATCTACTTCGTCCAGACCTGCGGTGAGCTGATGCTCTCCCCGGTCGGCCTGTCGGTCACCACGAAGATGGCGCCCGTGAAGTACGCCTCGCAGATGATGGGCGTCTGGTTCCTGGCCGTCACCGCCGGTGACGCCACGACCGGCCTGCTCTCCATCGCCGGCGTCGACCTGAACAAGACGGGCATCGTGGCCGCGGAGGCCACGCTCGCCGTGGTCGCCGGTCTCGCGGTGTGGATGTACCGCAAGCGCGTGAAGGAACTCATGGGCGACGTCCGCTGAGGCCTGCCGGCCCCGGCGGTTCCCGCCCGCGGAGGGTCATCGCATCCCGGTGGATGCGGTGGCCCTCCGGGCGTTTTCGGGGCGGTACGCGGAATGCTCCGAGGGGACTCGCTCGCCATCGGAACGGCGTTGCGGGGGACGACGTGGCTCATGCCGTCGGTGGCGGGGCCTCGGGGGCGCGGGGCGGGCTCGCGGGGCGGGGTGCTTCAGGGGCGGAAGGACGCGTCAGGGGGTACTCCGAGGGGTGGGACGCCTCAGGGTCGAGGTGCCTCACGGCGGCGGAATGCCTCAGGGGCGGGAGGCCCCAGGACTCGGCCGCCTCACTGGGGCGGGACGCCTCAGGCGCGAGAGGCCCCAGGACTCGGGCGCCACACCAGGGCGGGACGCCCCACGCGCGAGAGACCTCACGACCCGGGCGCCACACCAGGGCCGGACGCCCCACGCGCGAGAGACCTCACGACCCGGGCGCCACACCAGGGCGGGACGCCCCAGGCGCAAAAGACCTCACGACCCGGACACCAAACCAGGGCCGGACGCCCCAGGGACGGGGGCAGGCCTGCGCGGCGCACAGAGCAGGACGCCCCAGGGACGGGGTCACGCCCCCGCGCGGCGCACAGAGCAGCGTCTGCCGGGGCCGGAGTCCGCGAGGCGGGCACAGGGCGCGGGAAGGCGCATGCGGGGCTGAGGCCGGGGCCGGGACGCCGCAGAGGCGACCCGGGTGGGGTGGACGTGCGAAGCGGCGCAGAGGCGCGGTCCTCGCCGGGGTCCGGGGCGGAGCCCGGGGACGGCGGCCTGGCCGGCCGAGACGGGAGAGGGGGCGGCGAAAGGCCCCGGCCGCACGGGACGCGGCCGCCACCGGGGCCCGGGGCGGAGCCCCCGCGGCGGCGGCCTCCCTGCCGACCGAGTCGGGTAGGTGGCCGACCGGGGCGGGGTGCGGGCGGAAAGGCCGGGAAGTGCGCCGCAGGCCTACGCCGGCGCACCCAGTTCGGCCCACACCCGCTTGCCCGCGACTCCGGGCGTGCGCACCACGCCCCAGTCCAGGCACAGCCGCTGCACGATGAACATGCCGTGGCCACCGGGACGCCCCGCCCGGTGCGGGGTCCGCGGCGACGGCTGTCCCGTGCCGCGGTCGGAGACCTCCAGCCGGATCACCTTCTTCTCACAGGTGATCCACAGCTCGTCCGGCCCCTCGGCATGCAGACACGCGTTGGTGACCAGCTCGGACACCACGAGCAGTACGTCCTCGGCGGCGGCCCGCTGGTCCGCGGTATCGGAGGGCAGCCAGCCCCACGCGTACAGCGCCTGGCGGGTGAAGTCACGAGCGAGCGGGACCACGCCGCTCTGATCGTCGAAGCTCAGCCTGCGCGCCTGCCGCCCACCGCCACCCGCGGGCGCGGCCCCGGACGGAGGCGAAGCCGAGGACGAGGAACCCGAGGACGGCGAGGCCGAAGACGGCGAGGCCGAAGACACGGACGGGGACGATGACACGGACGCCCCGATCACGGCGGCCTGCCCCGCGGACACGCCCCCCTCGGACTCCCCTGGCCCGGGCACGCCCCCCTCGGACTCCCCGGACCCGGGCACGCCCCCCTCGGACGCCCCCGAAGCGCCGCTGGGCTCCGGACCGCGGTCGCCCGGCGAGTAGGGCCGGGTGGTGCTCATCAGCGCTTCACCTCACCGATTCACCAGTTCACGTTTCAAGTCGTACGTCGTACACAGTCAGCTCAGGGTGTCTCCTGCCCGACCGGACCGTCCGAACACCCCTGTATTCGGCACGAAACATGGGACGGGGCGAAAACGCCCGCCCCAGGCAGCGCACGGAACCCGCCGCCGGCCGGACAAGGACCGATTCAGTCGGACTCGTCGGCCAGAGCGGCCTCAAGGGTGTCATGGAGGGTGAAGACCGCTTCGGCCCCCGTGATTTCGAACACCCGGGCCACCACGGGCTGCATGGCCACCAGATGCACACCGCCCCCCGCGGCTTCCGCCTTCAACCGCGCGCCGAGCAGGACGTTGAGCCCTGTGGAGTCGCAGAACTCCAGACGCGAACAGTCGACGACAAGCCGGTTGAATCCCTTGGCGAGACAGTCCTCCAGCGGCTCGCGCAACAGATCGGCGGTGTGGTGATCCAACTCACCCGCCGGAGTCACGACGGCACTGGGGCCCTCTTCCCGCACTTCCACCAGAAGCCGGCCCGACTGGGCACTGCCGACCGTCCCGCGGTCCATGCCGTTTCTCTCTCCCGAGGTCGTGACTGCTTGCTGACGCCCCCGAACACTACGCCTTCCCACCGCACTCCGACACCCGAACAACCGCACACAAACGGACATACCCACACAGAACACACTTGCGGTGGGCTCGGTAAACCCGGTAGGGCTAGGTAGGACACGTAAACCGACACGGCCGGCTTTGGAGGCGCCGCACACCGCAGTGCACGTAATTGGCTTCGGCAGCCGTATGCCGAGAACGATGGAGGACATCATGTCACCCCGGCTCGACGGATCGCGTACCCAAGAAGCGACGTCGACACTCCCTCCGGAACATCTGGATCCCATCGAGCACCTTGACGCGGTCGTCGACCACGACGGCGCACTCGCCGGGCTTCCGGTCATCCCCGCCTACGACGAGGTCGCTCCGGCGGACGCCCGCGCGCTGTCCAAGACCCTCTTCGAGCGGCTCGAGTCGCTGGAGGAAGGCACCCACGAGCACGCGTACGTGCGCAACACGCTCGTCGAGCTCAACCTCGCCCTGGTCAAGTTCGCCGCCTCCCGCTTCCGCTCCCGCAGCGAGCCGATGGAGGACATCATCCAGGTCGGCACGATCGGCCTGATCAAGGCGATCGACCGCTTCGAGATGTCGCGCGGCGTGGAGTTCCCCACGTTCGCGATGCCGACCATCATCGGCGAGATCAAGCGCTTCTTCCGTGACACCTCGTGGTCCGTGCGCGTCCCGCGCCGCCTGCAGGAGCTGCGGCTCGACCTGGCCAAGGCCGGCGACGAGCTGGCCCAGCGCCTCGACCGCGCCCCCACGGTGAGCGAACTGGCCGAGCATCTGAGCCTGTCCAAGGACGAGGTCGTCGAGGGCATGGCGGCGTCCAACGCCTACACCGCCTCCTCGCTGGACGCCCAGCCGGAGGAGGACGACGCGGAGGGCGCGCTGGCCGACCGCATCGGCTACGAGGACCACGGGCTCGAGGGCATCGAGTACGTCGAGTCGCTGAAGCCGCTGATCGCCGAACTCCCCTCCCGGGACCGCAAGATCCTCTCGCTGCGCTTCGTCGCGGGCATGACCCAGTCGGAGATCGGCGAGGAACTCGGCATCTCCCAGATGCACGTCTCGCGCCTGCTGTCGCGGACACTCGTACGGCTGCGCAAGGGGCTCACGGTCGAGGAGTGATCCTCACCGGGTGACGCTTGCCCTCCAGGGGGGCGGTCCGAGATCGGGCCGCCCCCCTTCGGGATGTGTGCCGTACCACTCACATGAGGATCAGTGCGGCCGTCGGCAGGAACGGAACCAGGGCGCACAGCAGCCAGAACGAGCGCGGGGCGAGCGCGGTTCGGCGCCGCAGGGGCGCGTTGGCGAGCCACCAGAACAGGCCGAACGCCAGGACCACGGGGACGACGATCACGAGCCAGAGCGCCATGCCGTCGTTCTCCGTCGGCTCGCGCACGGTCCAACCCAGCTCGGCCAGCGGCCAGTTCACCACCAGGTACCAGACCAGCCAGATCGGCACCACGGCCGGAACGCCGAGCAGCAGGTTCACCAGGAACGCCGCCCACCAGTGCTTCGCCACCCGTCCCCGCTCCCCCCCGACGCCCGTGTGCTCACACCTTACGTACACCCCGCCGCCACACCCCGCTGACCAGCGGGACGCCGGGCCGGTAGGCCAGGTGGACGTGGCTCGGGGCGTCGAGGACGGTCAGGTCTGCGTACGCGCCCGGGGACAGGCGGCCGATGTCGTCACGGCGCAGGGCCGCCGCGCCGCCCGCGGTGGCCGACCAGACCGCCTCGTCCGGCGTCATCCCCATGTCCCGTACGGCGAGCGCGACGCAGAAGGGCACGGAGGACGTGAAGGACGAGCCGGGGTTGCAGTCGGTGGACAGCGCGACCGTGGCACCGGCGTCGATGAGGCGCCGGGCGTCGGGCCACTCGGCGCGGGTGGAGAACTCGGCGCCGGGCAGCAGCGTGGCGACCGTGCGGCTGTTCGCGAGGGCGTCCACGTCGGCGTCGGTGAGGTGGGTGCAGTGGTCGGCGCTGGCGGCGTCGAGTTCCACTCCGAGCTGCACGCCGGGGCCGTACGAGAGCTGGTTGGCGTGGATGCGGGGGTGCAGGCCCCTGGCCTTTCCCGCGGTGAGGATCGCGCGGGCCTGGTCGCCGTCGAAGGCGCCCTTCTCGCAGAACACGTCGATCCAGCGGGCGTGCGGGGCGCAGGCGTCGAGCATCTCGCCGGTGACCAGGGCCACGTAGGCGGCCGGGTCCTCGGCGAGTTCGGGGGCGACGATGTGGGCGCCGAGGAAGGTGACCTCGTCGGTGTGGCGGGCGGCGACGCGCAGGGCGCGGGACTCGTCGGCGGTGGTCAGGCCGTAGCCGGACTTGGTCTCGAAGGTGGTGGTGCCCTGGCGCAGCGCCTCTTCGAGGTATCGGGTGAGCCCCGCCTCCAGTTCCGCGTCGCTCGCGGCGCGGGTGGCGGCGACCGTGGTGCGGATGCCGCCGGCGCTGTAGGGGCGGCCGGACATGCGGGCGTTGAACTCCTCGGTGCGGTCGCCCGCGAAGAGGAGGTGGGAGTGGGAGTCGACGAAGCCGGGGAGGACCGCCCGGCCGCCGGCGTCGACCCGGTTGTCAGTGGCGGGTGCTTTGCTTGATTCACCGGTCCACGCGACGCGGTCGCCGTCGATGACGACGGCCGCGTCCCGGACCAGTCCGAGGAGTGAATTGTCACCGAGGGAGGGGTCGTTGGTGACGAGTGCGGCGATGTTGGTGATGACGGTGCTGCTCATGGTGTCCGTGACGTCCTCGTGGGGGTCGGGGCGGTGGCGGGCGGTCGTCGCTGCGCGCGCAGGGCTTCGACGGCCCGCGCGAGGGCCTGCGGCACATCGGGTACGAGGGTGTGCGCCCCGTCGCGTACGACGTGCCGTCCGCCCACGATCGTGTGCCGTACGTCCGCTGCCGTCGCGGCGAATACGGCCGTCTCGGCGCCGAGCCCGGGCAGCGGCCCCGCCGTTCTGACCGAGTCGAGGGCGACCGTGGTGAGGTCGGCGCGGGAGCCGGCCTCGATGGTTCCGGCGTCGTCCCAGCCGAGGGCGGCGTGGCCGTCGGCGGTGGCGGCGCGCAGCAGGGCGGCGGCGGTCCAGTGGCCGCGCGTGCGGGTGCGCAGGCGCTCGTTCAGCTCCATGGCGCGCGCCTCTTCGAGCAGGTCGACGACGGCATGGCTGTCGGAGCCGAGACAGAGCGGGGAGCCCGCTCGCTGGAGGGCGGCCGCGGGACCGATGCCGTCGGCGAGGTCGCGTTCCGTGGTGGGGCACATGCAGGTGCCGGTGCGGCTGCCGCCGAGCAGGGTGACGTCCTCGTCGGTGAGGTGGGTGTTGTGGACGCCGGTGGTGCGCGGTCCGAGCACGCCGTGGTCGGCGAGGAGCCGGGTGGGGGTGCGTCCGTGGGCGTCGCGGCAGGCGTCGTTCTCGGCGGTCTGCTCGGACAGGTGCACGTGCAGCGGGGCCCGCCGTTCCTCGGCCCAGCGCGCCACGGTCGCCAACTGGCCGGCGGGCACGGCCCGTACGGAGTGGATCGCCGCCCCGATCCGTGCGTGCTCCCGTTCCTTGAGAACTGAACAGCGTTCCGCCCAGGCGTCCGCCGTCCCGTCGGAGAAGCGGCGCTGGTGGGTGTCGGGAGGCTGCCCGAAGCCGGAGGACAGGTAGCAGGTGTCGAGGAGGGTGATGCGGATGCCGGCGTCGGAGGCGGCCTCGATCAGGGCCTCGCCCATCGCGTTGGGGTCGGCGTAGGGGGTGCCGCCGGGGGCGTGGTGGACGTAGTGGAACTCGCCGACGGTGGTGATGCCGGCGAGCGCCATCTCGGCGTACACCGCGCGGGCGAGGTCGTGGTAGGTGTCGGGGGTCAGCCGGTCGGCGACGGAGTACATGACCTCGCGCCAGGTCCAGAAGGTGCCGGAGCCGACCTGGACGGTGCCGCGCAGGGCGCGGTGGAAGGCGTGGCTGTGCGCGTTGGCGAGGCCGGGGAGGGTCAGTCCGCGCAGGATTCCGGCGCCGGGCGGTGGCGTGGGCGTGTCCTGGTGGACGGCGGTGATGCGGCCGTCGCGCACGTCGACGGCGACGCCCGGCACGACGCGGGTGCCGAGCCAGGCGTGCTCCAGCCAGTACGTGCGGGTCCGCTCGGTGGAGGTCACGTGCAGGCCAGCCCTTCCAGTACGTCGGCGAGTGCGCTCACCCCGGCCACGCAGTCGTCCTCGGCGGCGTACTCGGCCGGGGAGTGCGAGACGCCGGTCGGATTGCGTACGAACAGCATGGCGGTCGGGATGCGGTCGGAGAGGATTCCGGCGTCGTGTCCGGCGCCGGTGCCGAGGACGGGGACCTTCAGCTCCGTCTCCGCGCCCAGGATGCGAGCGAGTTCGTCGCGCAGGGCGTGGTCGAACTCGACGACGGGCGTGAAGGACTCGCGTACGACGTCGAGGTCGACGCCGTGGGCGGCGGCGTACTCGCGGGCGGCCTTGTCCACCCCGCCGACCACCGCGTCCAGGCTCTCCTGGTCGGCGGCGCGGGAGTCGAGCCAGCCGCGTACGAGGGAGGGGACGGCGTTGACGCCGTTGGGCTCGACGGCGATCTTGCCGAAGGTGGCGACGGCACCGGCGAGTTCCGCCTCGCGGCGGGCGGCGAGGACGGTCCCGGCGTAGGACAGCATGGGGTCGCGCCGGTCGGCGAGGCGGGTGGTGCCCGCGTGGTTGGCCTCGCCCCGGAAGTCGAACCGCCAGCGTCCGTGCGGCCAGATGGCGCTCGCGATGCCGATCCGGTCACCGGACAGGTCGAGGGCGCGGCCCTGTTCGACGTGGAGTTCGACGAAGGCGCCGATGCGGGCGAGCCGCTCGGGGTCGGGGCCGATGGCGTCCGGGTCGTACCCGGCGGCCTCCATCGCCCGCGGGAGCGTGACGCCGTCGCCGTCGGTGAGGCGGTGGGCCTGTTCGACGGTGAGCGCGCCCGCGGTGAGCCGGGAGCCGACGCAGGCGAGGCCGAAGCGGGCGCCCTCCTCGTCGCCGAAGTTGACGATGCCGAGCGGCCTGGTGAAGCGCGCTCCCCGCCCGCGCAGTTCGTCCAGGGCCGCGAAGGCGGACACGACGCCGAGGGGACCGTCGAAGGCGCCGCCGTCGGGCACGGAGTCCAGATGGGACCCGGTGACGACGGCGTTCCCGGCGGCGGGGTCGCCGAGCCAGGCCCACTGGTTGCCGTTGCGGTCGCTCTCGCAGGCCAGTCCGCGCGCCTCGGCCTGCTCCCGGAACCAGGTCCGGCAGTCGGCGTCGGCGCCGGTCCAGGCGTAGCGGCGGTAGCCGCCGGAGGCGGAGTCGCGGCCGACCGGCAGCAACTCCGCCCACATGCTGTGGAAGCTCACGCGCCGTCACCCTCGCGCGCATCGGTGCCCTCGCGCATCGGCACCCGCACGTCGCGCTCGGCCGCCACCGACTCGGCGATGTCGTACCCGGCGTCGACGTGCCGGATGACGCCCATGCCGGGGTCGTTGGTGAGGACCCGGCGGATCTTCTCGCCGGCCAGCGCGGTGCCGTCGGCGACCGTGACCTGCCCGGCGTGGATGGAGCGGCCCATGCCGACGCCGCCGCCGTGGTGGAGGGAGACCCAGGAGGCACCGGAGGCCACGTTGACCATGGCGTTGAGCAGGGGCCAGTCGGCGATGGCGTCGGAGCCGTCGAGCATGGCCTCGGTCTCGCGGTACGGGGAGGCGACGGAGCCGCAGTCGAGGTGGTCGCGGCCGATGACGATCGGCGCGGCCAGTTCACCGCTCGCGACCATGTCGTTGAACCGCTCGCCGGCCTTGTCGCGCTCGCCGTAGCCGAGCCAGCAGATACGGGCGGGCAGGCCCTGGAAGTGGACGCGCTCACCGGCCATCTTGATCCAGCGGGCCAGCGACTCGTTCTCGGGGAAGAGGTCGAGGATCGCCTTGTCGGTCCTGGCGATGTCGGCGGGGTCGCCGGACAGGGCGGCCCAGCGGAAGGGGCCCTTGCCCTCGCAGAACAGGGGGCGGATGTAGGCGGGGACGAAACCGGGGAAGGCGAAGGCCCGGTTGTACCCGGCGAGCTGGGCCTCGCCGCGGATGGAGTTGCCGTAGTCGAAGACCTCGGAGCCGGCGTCCTGGAAGCCGACCATGGCCTCGACGTGCCGGGCCATGGACTCGCGGGCACGGGTGGTGAAACCGGCCGGGTCCTTGGCGGCGGCGTCGGCCATGTCCTCGAGGGCGATGCCGGTGGGCAGGTAGGCCAGGGGGTCGTGGGCCGAGGTCTGGTCGGTGACGATGTCGATGGGGGCGCCCATGGCCAGCAGTCGCGGGACCAGCTCGGCGGCGTTGCCGAGCACGCCGATGGACAGCGGCTTCCGTCGGTCGCGGGCCTCGGTGGCGAGCTGGAGGGCGTGGTCGAGGGAGTCGGCCCTGACGTCGAGGTAGCGGTGCTCGATGCGGCGGTCGATGGCGCGCGGGTCGCAGTCGACACAGATCGCGACGCCGTCGTTCATGGTGACCGCGAGGGGCTGGGCGCCGCCCATGCCGCCGAGGCCGGCGGTGAGGGTGATGGTCCCGGCGAGGGTGCCGCCGAACTTCTTGGCGGCCACGGCCGCGAAGGTCTCGTAGGTGCCCTGGAGGATGCCCTGGGTGCCGATGTAGATCCAGGAGCCGGCCGTCATCTGCCCGTACATGGTCAGGCCGAGGGCCTCCAGGCGGCGGAACTCCTCCCAGTTGGCCCAGTCGCCGACGAGGTTGGAGTTGGCGATGAGGACGCGCGGGGCCCACTCGTGGGTCTGCATGACGCCGACCGGGCGGCCCGACTGGACCAGCATCGTCTCGTCCTGCTTGAGGGTGCGCAGCGTGCGGACCATGGCGTCGAAGGAGCGCCAGTCGCGGGCCGCCTTGCCGGTGCCGCCGTAGACGACGAGCTTGTCGGGGTGCTCGGCGACCTCGGGGTCGAGGTTGTTCTGCAGCATCCGCAGGGCGGCCTCCTGCTGCCAGCCCAGGGCGCTCGGCTCGGTACCGCGTGGCGCTCGGACAGGGCGGGGTCCGGGTCCGGACATGGTCTGCCTCCTGGTGGCTTGCTCCCGGCGGATTGTTACTGCGGATATTCATATCCTCGCTTCATGAATAGAACTAGTCAATACGGCCGTGTCCCGGCGCGGGCGCGTCACGGGTGTTTGGCTGGATGTGCGGGGCAGGCAGCGAGACGTGGTGGCCGGCGGCGAAGGACGGAGGATCGCGTGAGCGAGGGCACGGGCATGAACACGGGGACGGGCGCGGGCATCGGCGGTGGTCTCGGGGGCGCCGACGGGGAGCGGGCGGCGCGGCGGGACCAGGCGGTGCGGGCGGCCGTGGAGCAGGGGCTGCTCGGCCCCGACGCCCCGATCGTCGGGCTGCTGGACGTCGCCGGGATCCGGGAGTCGGCGGCGGCCCTGCGGGCGGCGTTCGCGGCGGTGACGGCGCCCGGGACACCCGTGCTGCACGCCTTCGCGGTGAAGGCGACCCCGCTGGTTGCGGTGCTGCGCCTGCTGCACGAGGAGGGCATCGGCGCGGAGGTCGCGAGTCCGGGCGAGCTGGCGCTGGCGCGGGCGGCGGGGGTGCCGCCGGAGCGGACGGTGCTGGACTCACCCGCCAAGACGCCGGGTGAACTGCGCGAGGCGCTGTCGCTGGGCGTCGCGGTCAACACCGACAATCCGCAGGAGCTGGAGCGCCTGGACGGCCTGATGGCCGAGGGGGCGAGCGCCTCCCCGCTCGGCATCCGGGTGAACCCCCAGGTCGGCGGGGGCTCCATCGAGGCGTTGTCGACGGCGACGGCGACCTCGAAGTTCGGGGTGGCACTGCGCGACGAAGGGGCGCGCGAGTGGGTGGTGCGGGCGTATCTGGACCGGCCGTGGCTGACCCGCCTGCACGCGCACACCGGGTCGCAGGGCATCCCGCTGACCCTGATGGCCGAGGGCGTGTCCGAGGCGTACGCACTCGCCGAGGAGATCAACGAGCGGGCCGGGCGCCGGCAGGTGGACACCCTCGACATCGGCGGCGGGCTGCCGGTGAACTTCGCCTCGGACGCGACGGCTCCGACGTACGGCGCGTACGCGCGCGTGCTGCGCGAGGCGGTGCCGGGGCTGTTCGACGGGCGGTACGGGCTGGTCACCGAGTTCGGGCGGTCCCTGCTCGCCAAGCACGGCACGGTGGTGGCGCGCGTGGAGTACGCCAAGAGCGCCGGCGGGCGGCCGGTCGCGGTGACGCACGCGGGCGTGCAGGTCGCGACGCGGACGGTGTACGCGCCGGGGGCGTGGCCGCTGCGGATCGCCGCGTATGACGGCAAGGGGCTGCCGAAGGAGGGGGCGGACGTGGTGCAGGACGTGGCGGGGCCGGCGTGCTTCGCGGGGGACCTGCTGGCCGTGGGCCGGGCGATGCCGCTGCTGGAGCAGGGGGACTACGCGGCGGCGCTGGACACGGGGGCGTACTACTTCGCGCATCACTACGCGTACAACTCGCTGGCGCGGCCAGGGGTGTTCGGGTACGAGGCGGACGGTTGCGGGGGTGTCGCCTTCGCGACGGTGCGAGAGGCCCAGTCGGTGGCGGAGATCGTGGCGGAGGCGGGCGGGGCGCATGCGGACGCGCTGACTTCCCGGGGGCACTGACGTCCCGGACGCGCTGACTTCCCGGACGCGCTGACGTCCCGTCCGGGTCGTGGCGTCGGCTCGGCTGACGCCCTCGGGGGCGCGGGGCCGTGCCATCCGGGCTGCCGCCCACCGCCGCGTGGGCGCGACCGGCCCCGACGCACCGGCACCGGCACCCGTGTTCGCACCGGCATCCGTACGTCCCGCACCGGCAGCGGCACGCACCCGCACGTACCCGCACCCGCACCCGCACGTCCCGCACCGGCAGCGGCACGCACCCGCACGTACCCGCACCGGCACCCGCACCCGCAAGTGCCCGCACCGGCACCGGCTTCACACCAGCGCCGCCGCCTTCCGGCGCGCACCGCCCGGGGCCGCGTCGCCCGCCGCGATGCCCGTGCTGCGGTAGGCACGGACGGCCTTGCCCGCCGGGCGGCCGGCGTTGCGGGCGAGCCAGTCCACGCGGACCCACAGCAGGGCGTCCTCGGCCTGTTCGCGACGGCCGATCCAGGCGGACTTCAGCCACAGGCCGACGCCGCAGCCGGCCATCAGCAGTCCGGCGGCGGCGGGGACGGCGAAGGCGCTGCCCAGAGCGGCGACGAAGGCGAGCAGCAGCCACCAGCGGTGGCCCCGGCGCCAGTTGCGTACCGTCACCGCACGGTCCTGGAGTACGTCGTGCTTGCCCGCGCGGACGGCCGGGCGGGCCAGGGCGGTGTACCGCCTTCGGCGGACGGACGCGACGACCGCCGCCGCGACGACGAACAGCGCGGCGCCCGCCAGGACGCCGATCCGCCGTCCGGTCAGGCCCGGCACCAGCACCCCGACGCCCGCCGCGAGTACGCCCAGCCACCACAACGGTGCGGCCCCCGCCCGCACGACGACGGCCACCCGAGCCAGCCCCTGTCCTCCGCGCGCCACGTCCGGCCTCCCATTCCGTTCTGCGTCCTGCGATGCGTCTGAAGGGTGTGAGGCGAGGCATGTTAGCGGGAGAAGGTGAGACGAATCTGAGAGAACGGCCGCCGGTGGGACATCCTCGCCCCCCACCCGTCTCAGTCCACGAAGAGCCCGCGGGCAGCCGCCTTCGTGTCGAACTCCTCGAGCCGGGCCTGGGCGTCCGGCAGGTCGTCGCACATGGCCTCCAGCAGCACCCGGCCCAGCAGCATCGGCGCGCAGGCGGTGTCGAAGGCGAGGCCGGTGCCCACGGCGGCGGGCAGCAGCAGGTCGGACACCTTGGCGACCGGCGCGAAGACGGAGTCGGCGACGGTCACCACCGTGAGCCCCGCCTCCTTGGCGTGGGCGAGCGTGTCGACGACCTCGCGCGGATGCCGGGGCAGGGCGAAGCAGAGCAGGGCGGTCGCACCGGCCCGGACAGCGGCGTCGATGCGGTCGTGGAGCATCGTGCCGCCCTCGCCGAGGAACCGGACGTCGGGGTGAACCTTGGCGGCGAAGTAGGCGAAGCCGTGCGCCTGGGCCGCCGCCGCCCGCAACCCGAGGACCGGCAGGGGCCGGCTGGCGGCCAGGGTCCGGCCCGCCTCCGCCACCGGTCCGGGGTCGGCCAGCACCTCCGCCAGATGGCGCAGGTTCTCGATCTCGGCCTCCACGGCCTGCTGGTACTCGTTGCGGGAGCCGATGTCCGCCGCCGGTTCCGCGGGGGCGACCTCGCGCAGGTGGCGGCGGAGCGCCGGGTAGCCGTCGAAGCCGAGGGCGACGGCGAAGCGGGTCACGGACGGCTGGCTGACCCCGGCCAGCTCGGCCAGCTCCACGCTGGACAGGAAGGGCACCTCGGAGGCGCGCCGCACCATGCTGTGCGCGATGCGCCGCTGGGTCGGCGTCAGCCGGTGGCCCTCGAAGAGCGCCTGGAGGCGCGCGGCAGGGCTCTCGTCGCCGCTCATGACGTGACTCCCCTCGGCCCCTCGGCCTATTCACCCGTCGCAAAACCTGCATGCCGTTATACAGGCGAACGCGGAATCGCGCTGTCCCCGCGTCGCGATGGGTGGAGATCATCCACTGTGCCCGGTTCTTGTTTTCATGGGTTTTGTCACTGGCGTCACCGTTGCCGCACGGGCCGGATAACGTAACGCGTCGAACACCAGAGCGTCTTGAGGCCAGGCGGCCCGTACGGCACCCGACGGAGGACCGGAACCAACATGGATGGGGAAAGTCGTGGACAGACGGACGGGACCGATCCTGCCGACCAGTGGTTACTCAATCCCGAGACCGGCGATTACGAACTACGACCGAACGGTATCCCGGAGCAGCCGGAGACGCCCCGACCCCGCAGTGCCCCCCGCCCCGGTTCCACCGCCCCCGACCCCGGCCCCGGACGCGTCCCCCGCCAGCGCGGTCGCCCCACCACTCCCGCCGAGGCCCCCGCCCCGGGCCACACGCGCGGCTCCGGCCGCCGCAAGCGCAAGCAGAAGAAGAGCGCCAGGAAGAAGGCGCTGTTGTGGACGGGAAGCGGTCTCGGCCTGGTCCTGCTCAGCGGTTCGGCGTTCGTCTACTACTGGTACGACCGCCTCTACGGCAACATCAGCACCGTCGACATCGGCGACGTGGGCAGTGACACAGTCCTCAAGGACGGGCCGGTCAACATCCTGGTCATCGGCAACGACGTCCGCACCGGCAAGGGAAACGAGAAGTACGGCAACCGGGACAACGTCACCGGCCACGCCGACACCACGCTCCTCTTCCACGTGGCCGAGGACCGCAGCAACGCGACCGTGCTGAGCATTCCGCGCGACCTCATGATCAAGATCCCGGACTGTACGGCCAAACAGTCCGACGGTTCGACCAAGGACATCCCCGGTTCGACGATCGCCACCAAGTTCAACGAGTCCTTCGGCGTGAACGGCCGTGATCCGGGCTGCACCATGCTCACCGTCGAGAAGATCACCGACCTCGAGGTCGACCACTTCATGATGTTCGACTTCAACGCGGTCAAGACGCTGTCCACCGCGGTCGGCGGCGTCAAGGTGTGCCTGGAGAAGCCCATCAAGGACCTGGACGGCGGCTCCGGACTCGATCTGCCGTCCGGGGAGAGCACGATCCAGGGCGAGGACGCGCTGTCCTTCCTCCGCAACCGGCACGGCCTGAAGAACGAGAGCGACCTGGACCGGATCGGGATGCAGCAGAAGTTCGTCGCGTCGATGATCCGCCGGCTCAAGGAAGACACGCTGGACAGCCCGTCGAAGCTGCTCGACGTCGCCGACGCGGCCACCAAGTCCCTCACCGTGGACAAGGGCATAGGCAGCCCCAGCAAGCTGCTCACCCTCGCCAGGGAACTCGGCAAGATCGACCTGAAGAACATCACCCTGATGACCGTGCCGGTGAGGGACAACCCGGCCGAGCCCACGCCCGTCACCGTCGTGCTGGACCCGGTCAAGGCCCCGAAGGTCTTCGGCATGCTGCAGAACGACGTCTCCTTCACCGAAGTGAAGAAGAAGGACAAGGAAGCCAAGGACAAGCAGGCCGCGCTTCTCGAGGGCCCGCGCGCCGAGGCGTCCGGCATACGCGTCGACGTCCTCAACGGCGGCGGTCCGCAGGGTGCCGCGCAGGACACCCTGGCATGGCTGCGTACCAGCGAAGGGGTGCCCAAGTCCGCCAACAAGGGCAACGCCCCGGCCGAGGTCGACAGGACGCGGCTGGAGTACGCGCCGAACCAGGCCGACCAGGCCCGCAAGCTCGCCGACCTGATGGGGCTGCCCGCCTCGGCCCTGAAGCCCGGCACGACGGACGCCGCCGCCACGGTGCCCATGACGCTCACCCTCGGCCCCGACTTCAAGAAGGCCGGCGTCCCCGTCGCCCCACCGAAGAAGGTGGACGTCGAGCAGTCCCACGCCGACGAGAAGATGTGCCAGGAGTAGCCCGGCCGCTCAGCGCCGGAGTGCTTCGACGGGTTCGATGGTGGCCGCGCGCAGGGCCGGGTACAGCCCGGCGACGAGCCCGACCGGCGATCCGATGAGCGGAGGAGATCCAGGTGACGGTCGCGGATGTCCGGGCCCCGGCAACCCCCGTGCCGAAAGGGGGGCTGCCCCCAGTGCCACCCGAGTCCCGCCTGCCTACCTTGGGACGCATGACCGGAATGGACGCGCGGGACACCGACCTGAAGAAGGAACTCGACGCCACCCTGCAGACCCGCAGGGAGCTCGGCGAGGAGTACGAGTCCGCGCTGGTCGACTCCTTCCTGGAGAAGGTCGACCAGCGCATCGATGGAACGGTCGAGCGCCGGGTGCGCCGGCAGCTCGCCGAGCAGCAGATGGCGGCGGCCCGGGACAGCCGGACGCCGAGGCCCACGGACTCCTTCGGAGAGCGCTTCGGCTTCGGCATCGTCTCGCTGGTGCTCGCAGTCCCGCTGTCCGCGATCGGCGGCGGCGTCTCCGGCCTCCCCGGACTGCTGGTCGCCTGGGCCGGCATCGTCGGCGTCAACGTCGTCCAGGTCGCCCGGACCAACCCGGGCCTCTTCGGCCGCCGCCGCGCCGAGAGGGACGACGCCTGGGAGGACTGAGGCCGGCTGGGAGGGCTGACGACGCCTGGGAAGGCTGAGTCCGCCTGGAAAGGCTGAGGTCGCCTGGGAAGGCTGAGTCCGCCTGGAAAGGCTGAGGTCGCCTGGGAAGGCTGAGTCCGCCTGGAAAGGCTGAGGTCGCCTGGGAAGGCTGAGGAAAGACTGCGCGGGGACCGCCGCACCCTCATCGCTGAGGGGCGGGACGACGGCGGTCCCCGCGGGGGACGCGCGGTGCCGGGCCTCACGGCCGGGCGGCGCGTCCGTGGCGTCCGTGGAGGTCCGGGAGCCGCTCCGGAAGATCCTTGACGCCGTACGGTGCCGGCCGGAACGGGGAGCCGCTCCCGTCCTGCCGACAACGTCACTGTGCCGGGCCCGTGTTAAGCGTGTGCTGCGCGAACGTGTCGCGCGCGTACCGCTTCCGCGAAGTCCGCGAAGATCACCGGACGCCGCGGGCCGGGCCCGCGGACCGCCGGTTCACCGGGCGTTCACCGGCGCTTCCCGCCGCTTCAGCTCTTCGCGAGGAACGACAGCAGGTCCTGACGGCTCACCACACCGGTCGGCTTGCCCTCGACGAGGACGATCGCCGCGTCGGCGGCGCCGAGCACCGACATCAGGTCCGCGACCGGCTCACCGGAGCCGACCTGCGGCAGCGGGGCCGACATGTGCTTCTCCAGCGGGTCCTCCAGCGAGGCGCGCTTGGTGAACAGGGCGTCCAGCAGCTCGCGTTCCACGACCGAGCCGACGACCTCGGCGGCCATCACGTCCGGGTGGCCCGCGCCGGGCTTGACGATCGGCATCTGCGAGACGCCGTACTCGCGCAGTACCTCGATGGCCTGACCGACCGTCTCGTCCGGGTGCATGTGGACGAGGGAGGGGATGTGGCCACCCTCCTTGTGGTTCAGGACGTCGGCGACGCGCGCGCTGGGGCCGGCGTCCTCCAGGAAGCCGTAGTCGGCCATCCACTCGTCGTTGAAGATCTTGCTGAGGTAGCCGCGCCCGCTGTCCGGGAGGAGCACGACGACCACGTCGTCCTCGCCGAGCGGCTCGGCGACGCGCAGCGCCGCGACGACGGCCATGCCGCAGGAGCCGCCGACCAGCAGGCCCTCCTCCTTGGCGAGACGGCGGGTCATCTGGAAGGAGTCCTTGTCGGAGACGGCGACGATCTCGTCGGCGACGTCGCGGTCGTACGCCGTCGGCCAGAAGTCCTCACCGACGCCCTCGACGAGGTAGGGGCGCCCGGAACCGCCGGAGTACACCGAGCCCTCGGGGTCGGCGCCGACCACCTTGACCGCGCCGTCGCTGACCTCCTTCAGGTAGCGCCCGGTGCCGGAGATGGTGCCGCCGGTGCCGACGCCGGTGACGAAGTGGGTGATCCTCCCCTCCGTCTGCTCCCACAGCTCGGGGCCGGTCGAGTGGTAGTGGGAGAGCGGGTTGTGGGGGTTGGAGTACTGGTCCGGCTTCCAGGCGCCCGGCGTCTCGCGGACCAGCCGGTCGGAGACGTTGTAGTAGGAGTCCGGGTGCTCCGGGTCGACCGCCGTCGGGCAGACGACCACCTCGGCGCCGTACGCGCGCAGCACGTTGATCTTGTCGGTGGACACCTTGTCAGGGCAGACGAAGATGCACTTGTAGCCCTTCTGCTGCGCCACGATCGCGAGGCCCACGCCCGTGTTGCCGCTGGTCGGCTCGACGATCGTGCCGCCCGGCCGAAGGGCTCCGCTCTGCTCGGCGGCCTCGATCATGCGCAGGGCGATGCGGTCCTTCACCGAGCCGCCCGGGTTGAAGTACTCCACTTTGGCCAGGACGGTGGCCCTGATGCCCTTGGTCACGCTGTTGAGCCGCACCAGCGGGGTGTTGCCGACGAGGCTGATCATCGAGTCGTGGAAATGCACCGTGGTCTCCGGATGCTGCAAAAGATGTGGTCGGTATCGGTCCGGCCAGCCTATGGCCTGCCGGCCCGCCTCATACCCCGTGACGGTCGTTCACTCCCCGTTGGGATTGGGCGACCGTCCGTACGGGGCAAGCAGAGGGTGTACGGGTTGGAGGAGGTGGCGGCGACGTATGACGAGTATGTCGAGGGCGAGGGTGGCCCGGCGGATCGCGGCCGGCGCGGCCTACGGCGGGGGCGGCATCGGGCTGGCCGGTGCGGCCGCGGCCGGTCTGCTGCTGGCGGAGGTGCGACTGGCCAGGCGCCGGGTGGGCATCGGCACACCGGACCGGGTGCCGAACGCGCGGGGGCTGTACGGCAACACCCTGCCGACGGCCGGCCAACCGCCGCTGCGGCTGATGATGCTGGGCGACTCCACGGCCGCCGGGCAGGGCGTGCACCGGGCGGGGCAGACACCGGGCGCGCTGCTGGCCTCGGGGCTCGCCGCGGTGGCGGAGCGGCCGGTGGAGCTGGGGTCGGTCGCGGCGCCGGGGGCCTGCTCGGACGACCTGGACCGGCAGGTGGCGCTGGTGCTCGCGGATCCGGGCCGGGTGCCCGACATCTGCGTGATCATGATCGGCGCCAACGACGTCACCCACCGGATGCCGGCGACCCGCTCGGTGCGGCACCTGGCGGGAGCGGTACGGCGGCTGCGCACGGCCGGCGCGGAGGTGGTGGTCGGCACCTGCCCGGACCTCGGCACCATCGAGCGGGTACGGCAGCCGCTGCGCTGGCTGGCCCGACGGACCTCGCGGCAGCTCGCGGCGGCGCAGACGATCGGCGTGGTGGAGCAGGGCGGGCGCACGGTGTCGCTGGGCGACCTGCTGGGCCCGGAGTTCGCGCAGAATCCGCGGGAGCTGTTCGGCCCCGACAACTACCACCCCTCCGCCGAGGGGTACGCCACGGCCGCGATGGCGGTGCTGCCGTCGGTGTGCGCCGCGCTCGGCCTGTGGCCGGCCGAGGAGGAGCGTCCCGACGCGCTGCGCCGCGAGGGCTTCCTGCCGGTGGCCCGGGCGGCGGCCGAGGCCGCCTCCGAGGCGGGCACGGAGGTCGCGGCGGCGATGCCGACGGGGCCGCGGGGGCCTTGGGCACTGCTGAAGCGCCGGCGGCGCCGGCGAGTGACGGAGGCGGAACCCACCGGCGCGCTTGGGGGTGCCCACTCCGGGGGAGTGTGAGGACGAGGCCGTTCAGACCGGAGCGGGCTCTGGGGGCGCAGTCGGCCGGGGTCGCCCACGGACCCCGGGGCGCAGCCCTCAGGGGGCGTCCGGCACGAGCCCCCGCCATGAGCCCCCGCACGTGGGACCGCCCTCCACCGTCAAGGGCCCAAGCAAGCGCTTAGAAAGTTGCGGTCCATGTCACACGCCCGCACCCGTGACCCAGGCCATACGTACGGGTAACTTCCCAACCAGCCCTGCCCGTGCCCCACCGACTCGCCACTGGAGCCGTGATGCCCGAAGCCGTGATCGTCTCAGCCACCCGCTCCCCCATCGGCCGCGCCTTCAAGGGCTCCCTGAAGGACCTGCGCCCCGACGACCTGGCCGCCACGATCATCCAGGCGGCCCTCGCCAAGGTCCCCGAGCTGGACCCCCGGGACATCGACGACCTGATGCTCGGCTGCGGCCTGCCCGGTGGCGAGCAGGGCAACAACCTCGGCCGGATCGTCGCCGTCGAGATGGGCATGGACCACCTGCCCGGCTGCACCGTCACCCGGTACTGCTCCTCGTCCCTGCAGACCTCCCGTATGGCCCTGCACGCCATCAAGGCCGGCGAGGGCGACGTCTTCATCTCGGCCGGTGTCGAGATGGTCTCCCGGTTCGCGAAGGGCAACTCGGACAGCCTGCCGGACACCCGCAACCCGCTGTTCGCCGAGGCGGAGGCGCGCACCGCCGAGGTCGCCCAGCAGGAGGGCACCACCTGGCACGACCCGCGCGAGGACGGCCTGGCCCCGGACCCGTACATCGCGATGGGCCAGACCGCCGAGAACCTCGCCCGCGCCAAGGGCATCACCCGGCAGGACATGGACGAGTTCGGCGTCCGCTCGCAGAACCTCGCCGAGGAGGCCATCAAGAACGGCTTCTGGGAGCGCGAGATCACCCCGGTCACGCTGCCGGACGGCACCGTCGTCGCCAAGGACGACGGCCCCCGCGCCGGCGTCACCCTCGAGGGCGTCCAGGGCCTCAAGCCCGTCTTCCGCCCCGACGGCCTGGTCACCGCCGGCAACTGCTGCCCGCTCAACGACGGCGCCGCCGCCCTCGTGATCATGAGCGACACCAAGGCCCGCGAGCTGGGCCTGACCCCGCTCGCCCGCATCGTCTCCACCGGCGTCTCCGGCCTCTCCCCCGAGATCATGGGCCTCGGCCCGGTCGAGGCGAGCAAGCAGGCCCTGTCCCGCGCCGGCCTGACCATCGACGACATCGACCTGGTCGAGATCAACGAGGCGTTCGCCGCACAGGTCATCCCCTCCTACCGCGACCTCGGCATCCCGCTGGAGAAGCTGAACGTCAACGGCGGAGCCATCGCCGTCGGCCACCCCTTCGGGATGACCGGCGCCCGCATCACCGGCACGCTGATCAACTCCCTCCAGACGCACGACAAGCAGTTCGGCCTGGAGACCATGTGCGTCGGCGGCGGCCAGGGCATGGCCATGGTCATCGAGCGCCTGAGCTGACACCCCACCCGAGGGACCGTCAGTAGCGCCCCGCGGACCCAGTGTGACCCCGCGGCCCGGAACCCCTTGCGCCTCAGGGTTCCGGGCCGTTTTGTGACCCAATCTGTCCCAGGATGTGACCTACCTCTCCAGCCCCCTGGATTTACGCAGGTCAGACCAGCCACACCCCCACCTCCCGGGCCCAAAGTCCTGTCCGTTTCGTGACGTTACGCACTGACAGACGGTTAGTCCTCCCTTCAAGCTGATGTAGGAAGTCGGGGGTCGACTTTGAACCGGGAGTACGTCAGTGAGCGCCATGCCGATCGCCCTGCTGCTCACCACGGCCGCCACCGGCGCCGTGGGCGTCGCCGTCCTGCGCACCATTCTGGTGCTGCGCCGGCAGGTGGCGGCCCTGCGCGCCGAGCTGGCCGAGAGCCGGGCCGCCGCCACGCGGGGCCGGGTGCCCGCCGCCCGCACCACCGCCGACGCCGAGGAGATACGCGCCGCCGTCGCCGAGGCGCTCGCCGAGGAGCGCGAGCGCGAGCTCGCCGAGGCGCGGGCCTTCTGGGCCGCCCAGGAGTCCCGGGACGCCTCCGACGCTCCGCTACTGCTCGGCCTGTCCGACAGTGAGCTGTTCCTTCCCCGGCAGGCCGACTTCGTGGGCCTGGAGCCGGTGGTCGAACCGGGCCCGGACACCGACGACCAGGCCGCGAAGGACGCGGGCCCGAGGGAGTCCGCCGAGCTGGCCGCCGCCCGCCGCCGCCACCCCTCGCACCCGGACTTCGTACCGAACCCGTCGCCTGCCGTGGGCGACCACGAGCGCACCGTCGCCACCCTCGAGGAGCTGGCCGAGTCGAGCGTGGCGCTGGCGGACGTCCGTCCGGGCCCCCTGGGCACGCTCGACGTGTACGTCTTCGCCGACGGCACCACGCTGTGCATGACCCCGGGCCACCGCGAGACCGCGGAGCGCCTGGCCGCCGCGCTGGGCGCGGGCCAGACGCCGTACCTCCTGGGCGGCTCCGGGATCTCCGGCGCCTACACGCTGACCTTCGCCTGCGGCGAGGAGAACGTGTACATCCTGGCGGACCGCGTCATCGCGTCCCTCTAGTGGCCCCCCGGTCGTACCGGGGCGGCTGACGCCGGCCGGCGTCAGACCCCGGCCCGCTTGCGGGCCTCCTCCACCAGCCTCGCCGCTTCCTCCACCTGGCCCTCGTCGCTCAGCACGAGGGCCAGGTCGTGCGCGGCGACGGCGATCTGGTCGGCGGCGGCGAACATCCCGGCGTCCGGCATCACCCGCGGCTCCGCCCCCGGTTCCTCCACGAGCTGGGCGCGCCGGGCCAACTCCCTGGCCAGCTCCAGCGCCTCCGCGGCGGCGCCGCGTTGCAGTCTGCTCTGCGGGGCGGCCCGCAGCCGGTCGGCGAAGTCGTCCACGGCACGGGTCAAAGGCGTCGTATCAACCACGGCGTGAGCGTACGCGCCCCTCCGGGACTGTTGCCAACGGGCGAACGCTCAGGCACGGTGACTGGAAGGACCGGCTTACATCCCCTTTCGTCCGGAGGCGCCGATGTCCCAAGTCTTCTCCGAGGAGACCCATCGCAACATGCTCGCCCGCATCCCCCACTGCACCGGTCGTGAGATCTCCGACTGGCTGCGCACCGTCGAGGACGGCCCCTCTCTCTTCCGCTTCGAGGAGAAGGTGAGCTGGCTCCGCCACGAACACGACCTCGCGTACGGCCACGCGAAGGCCATCATCCACGAGTACGACCTGAGAAGGGCCGCGCGCAAGCTGCGCTGAGCGCGCCGGCCCCACGACGGGGAAGGGCCCCGGGCAAAGCCCGGGGCCCTTCCCCACGAGTGGCCGCGCGGCGGGACGCTGCCCGCCAGCCCCCGCTAGTCGCTGCTGTTCAAGATCGCGATCAGCCGCAGGAACTCCAGGTACAGCCACACCAGCGTCAGCGTGAGGCCGAAGGCGGCGAGCCAGGCCTCCTCGCGCGGGGCGCCGTAGGCCAGACCGTCCTCGACCTGCTTGAAGTCCATCGCCAGGAAGCAGGCGCCGAGGATGATGCCGACGATGCCGAAGACGATGCCCAGCGTGCCGCTGCGGAAGCCGAGGCCGTCGCCGCCGCCGAAGACGGCGAACAGCAGGTTCACCATCATCAGGAAGACGAAGCCGAGCGCGGCCGCCATCACGAAGCCGTAGAAGCGGCGGTTGACGCGGATCCAGCCGGCCTTGTAGGCGATCAGCACACCGGCGAAGACCGCCATCGTGCCGATCACGGCCTGCATGGCCGCGCCGTCGGCGATGCGGTTGTCGACGACGCTGGAGACGACGCCGAGGAAGACACCCTCGAACGCCGCGTAGAGAAGGATCAGCGCCGGCGAGGCCTTGCGCTTGAAGGCCTGGACGAGCGCCAGGACCATGCCGATCAGCGCGGCACCGATACCGATGCCGTAGGAGCGGCCGATGTTGGCGTCGTCCACGGGCAGCAGCGCCCAGGCGAGCGCGGCCGTCACCACGAGCACGCCGAGCGTGCTCGCCGTACGGATGACGACGTCGTCCATCGTCATCCGGCCGGTGGTGGCCGGCGCCTGCGGCGGCGCGCCGTACTGCTGGTCCTGCTGGGCGTACGGGTTCTGCGCGTAGGGGTTGCCGACGGGCTGGGCGTACGGGGTGCCCTGCGTGCCCTGCGCGTACGGGTTGCCCTGGGTGGCGACGGCGGGGCCCCCGGCCTGCGGCGCGGCGTTGAAGCCCGCGTAGCCGTTGTCGCGGCTGAACCCCCGTCGCGAGAAGACCGGGTTTCTGCTCCTCATTTCACTCCTCCATGGCCACACGACGCAGCCTTGGCTCAAGAGTAATAGAACGGCAAAGGAATGACCCTACTGCTTGGGGAGGATCTTTCCCTCACCTTGCCGCACAACACGCTACGCGGATCGGTGATTCCCCTCACGGGCGGGGTCGTGCCGGGGCCGGGTACCACTCACCCGAGCGGGAAACCGGTGTACGCCTCGGCGAGGTCGGTCTCGGCGGCGCGGGAGGAGGCGATCCGGTCGAGGCGGGCGAGCTGGAGCCGCTCCTCGAACGGAGTGGCGTCGGGGGCGCGGTGCAGGAGGGTCGTCATGTCGTACGAGAAGCGCTCGGCCTGCCAGACGCGGCGCAGGCAGGTCTCGGAGTAGGTGTCGAGGAGTTCGCCGGAGCCGGTCTCCGCGCGGTGGGCCAGCGCCCGCGCGAAGGTGACGACGTCCCCGACGGCGAGATTGAGCCCCTTGGCGCCGGTGGGCGGCACGATGTGCGCGGCGTCGCCGGCCAGGAAGAGGCGGCCGTGCCGCATGGGCTCGTGGACGTAGGAGCGCATGGGGGTGACCGACTTCTGGGTGATCGGGCCCCGGTTCAGCACCCAGTCGTCGTCGGTCTCGAAGCGCCGTTCCAGCTCGGCCCAGATCTCCTCGTCGCGCCAGCTCTCGGCGTCCGTGTCCGCGGGCACCTGGAGGTAGAGGCGGGAGACGGACGGGGAGCGCATGGAGAGCAGGGCGAAGCCGCGGTCGTGGCGGGCGTAGACCAGCTCGTCGTGGGAGGGGGCGACGTCGGCGAGGATGCCGAGCCAGCCGAAGGGGTACGTACGTTCGAAGGTGCGCCCCTGTCCGGCCGGGAACGCCCCCCGGGCCACGCCCCAGAAGCCGTCGCAGCCGACGACGTAGTCGCACTCCAGGACGTCCTCGGCGCCGCCCCGGCGGAACCGGACGCGCGGGCGGTCGGTCTCGGCCCCCTCCACGGCCAGCGCCTCGGCCTCGAACAGCAGCGGGCCGCCGTCCTTGAGCTGGAGGGCGATGAGGTCCTTGCAGACCTCGGTCTGGGCGTAGACCATGACGGACCTGCCGCCGGTGAGGGCGGGGAAGTCCACGCGGTGGCGCCGCTTCGCGAACCGCAGCTCGATGCCGTCGTGGGGCAGCCCCTCGCGGTCCATCCGCTCTCCGGCCCCGGCGGCGCGCAGGACGTCCACGGTGCCCTGCTCCAGGATTCCGGCGCGCTGCCGCCGCTCGACGTAGGCACGGTCGCGGCTCTCCAGGACGACCGAGTCGATCCCGGCGTTGTGCAGCAGCCGGGCGAGCAGGAGTCCGGCGGGGCCGGCCCCGATGATGCCGACGGTGGTGCGCATCGGTCGTTCCCTTCTCTTGACGTCGTTGCCGTGAAGACGTTCCCGCATGTTCGCTCAGTGAAAAATGCTTCACATGATGGAGTGAGTTTCCAGCCGCGCGCGCGCCGTTGTCAACGGTTCAGGAGGCTCTGCCCTGTGCCGTCCCCACCTTGATCGTGTACGACTGAACGCCGACCGTGCGGAGACCGAGGCAGCGCGGAACTCATACAGGGGGCGGGGGTCGTGAGCGGCATGTGGGCGAGCGTGGTGGCTGTGGCGGGGACACTGCTGGGAGCCCTCACCACGGGACTGCTGCAGCGGTGGATATCGGTCCGGGCCGAGCGGGAGGCGGGACTGCAGCGCCTTCGGGAGGCAGCGATCATGCTGGCGGACGCGTTGACGGACTACAGAGGGCGGCTGTATTGGGAGACAAGCCTGCGTTCGGCCGCCGAAACGACGTCTGAGCAGGAGAGGGAGGCCAAGAAGGAAAGCTGGGCCGCCCGGTCTCAGGTGAACTACGCGATGAACCGGCTACGCCTGTCAACGCGGGACGGCGACCTTCTGGAGTTGGCCACGGCGGCTCGCGACGCGACATTCGGTGTTCAGACGGAAACGTGCACCCCCCACGAGGCACGAGAGCAGCAGCATGTGTTCCTGGCGACTGTCGCCGCGCTGACGCCTCAGCCCGTGCGGTCCGCGGACAACTGATGGCCGACCGACTACTCGCTCACTCGGGCCACGCCGAGGAGAGTGCCCGGAGCCGGACTTGAACCGGCACGCCCCCGAAGAGGCAGCGAGGTTTAAGCTCGCCGTGTCTGCATTCCACCATCCGGGCAGGCCATGGGCTCCGCGTCGAGTGCCCCGAGCCTATCGGGACGCGCTCCTCGAACAGCGGGCGGGCGAACCGATGTTGTCTTATTTTATTGGCGCCTGAGGGAGCATCAGCTCCGGGGGCGGGCCATCCTCACTCGCCAACACCCTTGCGTGCGGCAGTCGGCCACGCATGCGGAATGACGGAATTTCACCGTCTCTACAAGGACGCCCGCCCTGTTCTCGCGCCACCGGCGCCGCCGCGGGCGCGCCGGGGTCGTCCGTCATCCCCAGGTATGACGCCGTCGCCCGCGGTCCGACCGAAGTCCCCCATCGGAACCGGAACAGCGGCTGACTACACGGCGCCGCGCGGCCGGAAGGATGGAGAACGTCCCCGAGCACACGCCGTACCGACAGGAGCGCCCTTCCCGTGACCACCGCACCCTCCCCCAGCCTCCGGCCGGGGGGACCTTCAGCCGACCGGTCCACCATCGTGGCCGCACGCGCCACGGAGCTTTCCAAGATCTACGGCCGGGGCGAGACCCAGGTGGTCGCCCTGGACCGGGTCTCCGTCGACTTCCGGCAGGCCGAGTTCACCGCGATCATGGGCCCCTCCGGCTCCGGCAAGTCCACGCTGATGCACTGCGTCGCCGGGCTGGACACCTTCTCCGCCGGCTCGGTGCGCATCGGCGACACGGAACTGGGCTCCCTGAAGGACAAGCAGCTCACCAAGTTGCGCCGGGACAAGATCGGCTTCATCTTCCAGGCGTTCAACCTGCTGCCGACGCTGACCGCGCTGGAGAACATCACCCTCCCGATGGACATCGCGGGCCGCAAGCCGGACAAGCAGTGGCTGGACTCCGTGATCCGGATGATCGGGCTGTCCGACCGGCTCGGCCACCGTCCCTCCCAGCTCTCCGGCGGCCAGCAGCAGCGGGTGGCCGTGGCCCGGGCGCTGGCCTCCCGGCCGGAGATCATCTTCGGTGACGAGCCGACCGGAAACCTCGACTCCCGCTCGGGCGCCGAGGTGCTGGGCTTCCTGCGCAACTCGGTGCGGGAGCTGGGGCAGACCGTGGTGATGGTGACCCACGACCCGGTGGCCGCCGCATACGCCGACCGGGTGGTCTTCCTCGCGGACGGACGCATCGTCGACGAGGTGTACGGGCCGACGGCCGACTCGGTGCTGGACCGCATGCGGAACCTTCCCGGGGGAAGCCCCCAGACCCCCGAGTCCGAGGCCAGGGGCCGCACGAGCTGACGTCCCGCCCGCCTGCCCTCCCTCGTAAGTCTGGACACAGAAGACCCATGTTCCGTACCGCCTTGCGCAACGTATTCGCGCACAAGGCCAGGTTGTTGATGACCGTGCTCGCCGTGATGCTCGGCGTGGCGTTCGTGTCGGGCACCCTGGTCTTCACCAACACCATCTCCGACGCCCTGCAGAACAGTTCCGCCAAGGGCTTCGACCAGGTCGACGTCGCCGTGACCACCGAGTACCAGGAAGCCGAGGGCGACAAGGTCGGCGAGGTCCCCGAGCTGACCGAGGCCCTCCTCGACGACAGCGCGAAGGTGCCCGGCGCGGCCTCCGCCATCGGCGTGGTGACCGGCTTCACCGCCGTCGCCGACAAGGACGGCGACCTGATCGGCGACGGCTGGAGCACGCAGGGCGGCAACTACTGGGGCGCGAAGGACCCCCGGTACCCGCTGACCGACGGGCGCGCGCCCAAGGGCGCGGGCGAGATCCTCATCGACGCCAAGACCGCCGAACGCACCGGCTACGGCGTCGGTGACACCGTGCGGATGTCCGTCGACGGCCCGGTCATCACCCCGAAGGTCGTCGGCGTCTTCACCACCGACGACGGCAACGTCGCGGCCGGCGGCAGCCTCACCCTGTTCGACACGGCGACCGCGCAGAAGCTGTTCGGCAAGGCGGGCACGTACGACGAGATCGACGTCAAGGCGAAGGCCGGTGTCACCCAGGCCGCGCTGAAGGCGGAGCTGGACAAGGCGCTGCCGAAGGACCTCGTCGAGACCACCACCGGCAAGGAGCTGGCCGACGACCAGGCGGAGATGATCGCCTCGTCGATGAGCGGCATGAAGCAGGGGCTGCTGGTCTTCGCGGGCATCGCGCTGTTCGTCGGCACGTTCATCATCGCCAACACCTTCACGATGCTGGTCGCCCAGCGCACCAAGGAACTGGCCCTGATGCGGGCGGTCGGCGCCTCCCGCCGGCAGATCACGCGGTCGGTGCTGATCGAGGCGTTCGTGGTCGGCGTCGTCGCCGCGGTGACCGGCCTGCTCGCGGGCATCGGCATCGGGGCCGGGATGCGCGCCCTGATGGGCTCGATGGGCGCGGTCGTGCCCGACGGACCGCTGGTGGTCTCGCCCGGCACGATCGGCGCGGCCCTCGCGGTCGGCGTGCTGGTCACCATGCTGGCGGCGTGGCTGCCGGGCCGCCGGGCGGCGAAGATCCCGCCGGTCGCCGCGATGAGCAGCGTGCACGCCAAGGCCACGACGAAGTCGCTGGTGCTGCGCAACACGCTGGGCGCGCTGGTCTCGGCCGCCGGCGTCGCGGTCGTCCTCGCGGCGACGACGATGGAGGGCTCCGACGGACAGGCCCCCATGGGCATGGGAGCGGTGCTGCTGATCATCGGCGTGTTCATCCTGACGCCGCTGCTCTCCCGCCCGCTGATCGCCGCCGCGGCACCGGTGCTGCGCGTGTTCGGCGTCTCGGGCAAGCTCGCCCGGCAGAACTCGGTGCGCAACCCGCGCCGCACCGCCGCCACCGCCTCCGCGCTGATGATCGGCCTGACCCTGATCACCGGCATGACGGTGATGGCGGGCAGCCTGCAGAAGTCGATCGACAAGATGGCGTCGGCGTCGATCGAGGCCGACTACGTGGTCTCCATGGCCAACGGCAACTACCTCAGCCCGGACGTCGCCGAGAAGCTCGGCAAGGCCGACGGGATCACCGCCATCAGCCCGCTGCGCAACGCGGAGTCCCGCATCGGCGGGGAGACCGAGTACCTCACCGGCGTCAACGGCTCCACGATCGGCGAGCTGACCGACCTGAAGGTCGAGCAGGGCGCCTTCCGGGTCGGCGGCACCGACGTCGTCGTGGACGCCGACACCGCGAAGGAGCACGGCTGGAAGGCCGGCTCCGCCTTCACCGCCGCCTATGAGGACGGCGAGAAGCAGAAGCTGGAGGTCGCCGGGGTCTACGAGGGCAACGAGATGATCCGCGGCATCATGGTCGACCTTCCGACCGTCACGCCGCACCTGTCGGACCCGGTCGACATGCAGGTGATGGTGAAGATGTCCGACGGGGCCTCGTCGGCCTCGAAGGACAGCCTGACGCAGGCGCTGGACACCAACCCGGCGATCAAGATCCAGGACAAGAAGGACATCTCCAACGAGATCGCGAAGATGTTCACGCTGATGCTGAAGATGCTCTACGGCCTGCTGGCCATGTCGGTGATCGTGGCCGTGCTCGGTGTCATCAACACCCTGGCCATGTCGGTCTTCGAACGCTCCCAGGAGATCGGCATGCTGCGGGCGATCGGCCTGGACCGCAAGGGCATCAAGCGGATGGTCCGCCTGGAGTCCCTGGTGATCTCCCTGTTCGGCGGGGTGCTCGGCATCGGCCTGGGCGTGTTCTTCGGCTGGGCGGCCGGTGAGCTGATGGGCACGACGATGCCGACGTACGAGCTGGTCCTGCCCTGGGGCCGGATGGGCGTCTTCCTGCTGCTGGCCGCCGCGGTGGGCGTCCTTGCGGCGCTGTGGCCGGCCCGCCGGGCGGCGCGCCTGAACATGCTCCAGGCCATCAAGGCGGAATAGCCGGTACGGCGGACCGGCCCGTACGGCGCGAGAGCCGGTACGGCGGACCGGCCCGCGCGGCGGAGCAGCCGGCAGGCAGACGGCGGGCCCCGTTCCCGGGTGGGATGCTGTTGGATTCACAGCATCCCGAGTGGGAGCGGGGCCGTCGCGCGTGCGCGGGGCGTGGGGTCAGTTCCAGGTGCGGGCGCGCAGCGGCATGCCGGAGCCGCCCGGCTCGGGGGTTTTCACGGCGAGGACCTGGTTGACGCCGATGCGGTTGCGCTCGAAGGCGAGCGCCGAGGCGGCCATGTAGAGCTGCCAGACACGGGCGCGGCCGGGACTGACCAGCCGGGTGGCCGCCGCCCAGTCGGACTCCAGGTTGGCGACCCAGCGGCGCAGGGTGAGCGCGTAGTGCTCGCGGATCGACTCCACGTCGCGCACCTCGAACCCGGCGCGCTCCAACTGGGTGACGGTGGTGCCGACGGGGGCCAGTTCGCCGTCGGGGAACACGTAGGCGTCGATGAACTCGTCCACGCTGTAGGCGGACTCGTCCCGCCGGGGGCGGCGGGCGATCTGGTGGTTCAGCAGCCGCCCGCCCGGCTTGAGGAGCCTGAACAGGTCGACGGCGTACTCCAGGTACCGCTCGGCGCCGACGTGCTCGGCCATACCGATGGACGAGATGGCGTCGTACGGCCCGTCTGCGACGTCCCGGTAGTCCTGGACGCGGATCTCCACCCGGTCGGTGAGGCCCTCGTCGGCGACGCGCTTGCGGGCGAACGCGGCCTGCTCCTGGGACAGCGTGACGCCGACGACGCTCACGCCGTGCTCGCGGGCCGCGTGGATCGCCATGGAGCCCCAGCCGCAGCCGACGTCGAGGAGGCGCTGACCGGCGCTCAGGCCGAGCTTGCGGCTGACCAGTTCGAGCTTGTCGCGCTGCGCGTCCTCCAGGGTGCCGCCCTCGGCCGGAGGGGCCGGCCAGTAGGCGCAGGAGTACACCATGGACGGTCCGAGGACCAGCTCGTAGAAGTCGTTGCCGACGTCGTAGTGGTGGCTGACGGCCCGTCTGTCGCTGCGCTTGGTGTGCAGGTGGCCGCGGGCCCGGCGGACTTCCTCCGGCGGCGGGGCGGGCGGCAGCGGCGGCCCGGCGAGCCTGAACAGGCCGCGTACGGCGGCCCGCACCTCGGGGTCGCGGAGCGCCTCGCCGAGGCCGCGGGCGTCCTCACCGCGCTCCCAGACGAGGCCCGCGATCAGGCCGAGGGCGGTGTAGAGGTCGCCGTCGACGTCCAGGTCGCCGGCCACCCAGGCGCGGGCCAGGCCCAGTTCGCCCGGCTTGAACAGCAGGCGGCGCAGGGCCCTGCGGTTGTGGACGACGAGTGTGGGCGCGCCCGGCGGGCCCGCCTGCGAACCGTCCCAGGCGCGGATGCGCACCGGGAGTGGTACCCCCAGCAACTGTTCGAAGAGGCTCTGCAGCCGCAGCGCGGCGTCAGCCATGGCATACCTCCGTGACGAGCGATCCCGGAATGTCCATCACCACGTAAACACCTGGGAGCCCGCCGTACAGTCCCCGGCGCGCGTTACGACCGAGCAAAATACCTGTACACCCCACGGGGTCTGTCGTCCCGTTGGCGCGCGGGACAGCGCGCGGGACAGCACCCGGGACAACGCGAAGGGGCCGCCCGCACCACGGATGGCGGGCGGCCCCTTCGGGGGACTACTGCGGGAGGCGACCGGAGGTCAGGAGGCCTTGGCCTTCTCCTCGGTCTTCTCCGACTTCGCGGCCTTCTCGCTCTTGCCGGCGGCCTTCGGCGCGGCGGCCGGCGCCGGCTTGGCGGCCTCGTAGAACTCCTCGCGCGGGGTCTCCATCGCGCCGAGGGAGACGACCTCGCGCTTGAGGAACATGCCGAGCGTCCAGTCCGCGAAGACGCGGATCTTCCGGTTCCAGGTCGGCATCGCGAGACCGTGGTAGCCGCGGTGCATGTACCAGGCGAGACGTCCCTTGAGCTTGATCTTCATCTTGCCCATGACGATCATCGCCACGCCCTTGTGCAGGCCGAGGCCAGCAACCGCGCCCTTGTTGGCGTGGCTGTAGTCCTTCTGCGGGAAGCCCCGCATACCGGAGATCACGTTGTCGCCGAGGACCTTGGCCTGGCGCAGCGCGTGCTGGGCGTTCGGCGGGCACCAGGCGTTCTCGTTGCCCGCCTTGCGGCCGACCAGGTCCGGCACCTGGGCGTTGTCGCCCGCGGCCCAGATGTAGTCGGTGCCCTTGACCTGGAGGGTCGGCTCACAGTCGACGTGACCGCGGGGACCCAGCGGCAGGCCGAAGCGGGAGAGCGCCGGGTTCGGCTTGACGCCGGCCGTCCACACGATGGTGCTGGAGTCGACCTCCAGGCCGTTCTTCAGCACCACGTGGCCGTCGACGCAGGAGTCCATGGAGGTGGACAGGTAGACCTCGACGCCGCGGCCCTCGAGGTGCTCCTTGCCGTACTGGCCGAGCTTCGGACCGACCTCGGGAAGGATCTTGTCGGCGGCGTCCACGAGGACGAAGCGCATGTCCTCGCGGGAGACGTTCTTGTAGTACTTGGCCGCGTCGCGCGCCATGTCCTCGACCTCACCGATGGTCTCCGCGCCGGCGAAACCGCCGCCGATGAAGACGAAGGTGAGCGCCTTGCGGCGGATCTCCTCGTCGGTGGTGGAGTCGGCCTTGTCGAGCTGCTCCAGGACGTGGTTGCGCAGGCCGATGGACTCCTCGATGCCCTTCATGCCGATGCCCTGCTCGGCGAGGCCGGGGATCGGGAAGGTGCGGGAGACCGCGCCCATGGCGATGACCAGATAGTCGAAGGGCAGCTCGTACGCCTCGCCCACCAGCGGGGAGATCGTGGCGACCTTGCGGTCCTGGTCGATGGTGGTGACCCGGCCGGTGAGGACCTCCGCCTTCGGAAGCACGCGTCGCAGGGGGACGACGACGTGCCGCGGGGAGATGTTGCCGGCGGCGGCTTCGGGGAGGAAGGGCTGGTAGGTCATGTACGACCGCGGGTCGACGACGGTGACGGTCGCCTCGCCGTAACGCATCTTCTTCTGGATGCGTCGAGCTGCGTACAGGCCTACGTACCCACCGCCTACTACGAGGATCCTGGGACGCTCCGTGGTGCTCATGCCATCGAGTATCCACCCGCCTGAGGGGGGTGGTTCGTGCGCCCCTTCACAAGCTCATGTCAGGGCTGTGCTACCATCCGCCGCCCACGTGATCCAGATCATGGTGAGGAAGGGAACCGGCGGGCCCGGCACCCCGTTGTCAATGCCGCGTGAGCTGCTCCTCCGCATCGCCGGGGACAGTGGACCAGCCCTCCGGGACCCCTCGCCGGACCCCTCCCCGAACACCGTCCTGAACGCGTTCAAAGGGCAGTTGAACCACCAAAAGGGTCAACCGGCGCGCATTCGTCGCCCGACAGGACCCAATTCCTTGTGAAGAACTTCACGAACTTTCCCGACGGGATGTCGCCGAGGGGCCCCGAAGGGCCCCCGACACGCGCTCAATCGTCGTCCGTCCTGCTCAGACCGCGACCGCGGACGGCTACGCCACCGACCACGCGATGCCGTCGAGGATGTCGTGCTCGCTCACGACGACCTCCTCCGCGCCGGTCCGCTCCATGATCGAGAGCAGTACGAGCGCCCCCGCCCCGATCACGTCGACGCGCCCCGGATGCATGGAGGGGACGGCCGCGCGCTCGGCGTGGGTGGACCGCAGCAGCCAGTCGCTGATCTCCCGGACCCGCGCGCGGGTGACCCGGGAGTGGTGGATGGCGGCCGAGTCGTACTCCGGCAGCTCCTGCGCGATCGCCGACACCGTCGTCACGGACCCGGCCAGCCCGACCAGCGTGCGCGCCTCGCGCAGCGGCACGGTCTCCTCGGCGAGGTCCAGGGCGGCCTCGATGTCGCCCCGCATCGCCGCGACCTGCGCCTCGGTGGGCGGGTCGGTCACCGCGCCGTCGTGCACCAGGTGCCGCTCGGTCATCCGCACGCAGCCGACGTCCACGGAGCGGGCGGCGCGCACGTGGTCGTCGCCGACGACGAACTCGGTCGAGCCGCCGCCGATGTCGACGACCAGGTAGGGCTTGTCGAGGTGGTCCCGCCCGCGCAGTTCCTTCGTGGCACCGGTGAAGGAGAACTCGGCCTCCTGGTCGCCGGAGATGACCTCCGGCTCCACGCCCAGGATGTCCAGCACCCCGCGCACGAAGTCGTCCCGGTTCTCCGCGTCGCGGGAGGCGGAGGTCGCCACGAAGCGCAGCCGCTCGGCGCCGTGCCCCTTGACGACCTCGGCGTACTCGCGGCAGGCGGCGAAGGTCCGCTCCAGCGCCTCGGGCGCCAGCCGCCCGGTGCGGTCGACGCCCTGCCCGAGCCGCACGATGGTCATGCGGCGGTCCAGGTCGGTCAGCTCGCCGGTGGCCGGGTCGGCGTCGGCGACCAGGAGCCGGATGGAGTTCGTACCGCAGTCGATGGCGGCGACACGGGTCACTTGCCGTCCTCCTCGTCCGTGAGGTCCGTGAGGTCCGTGAGGTTCTCGGAGTCGGTGAGGTCCTTGGGGTCGGCGAGGTCCTTGGGGGACACGCACGGTCCCTTGCGCCACCACTCCGGCAGCATCGCGATCGCCTCGTCGCCCAGCGGGTTGACGCCCGGCCCGGCCGCCAGCGAGTGGGCGACCAGCACGTGCAGGCACTTCACGCGGTCCGGCATGCCGCCCGCGCTCGGGAAGCCGGTCAGCTCCTCGATCTCGTCGCGGCGCCGGACGTAGTCCTCGTGCGCGGCGCGGTAGGCGGCGGCCAGCTCCGGGTCGGCGGCCAGGCGCTCGGTCATCTCCTTCATCACGCCGTTCGCCTCCAGCGTGCCGATCGCGGAGGCCGCCTTCGGGCACGTCAGGTAGTACAGCGTGGGGAAGGGCGTGCCGTCGGGCAGCCGCGGTGCCGTCTCCACGACGTCCGGCTGTCCGCAGGGGCAGCGGTGCGCGATGGCCCGCAGGCCGCGCGGGGGGCGCCCGAGCTGCTGCTTGAAGGCCTCGACGTCCGCGTCGGTGGGCTCGGTGCGCGGGGTGGTCGGCGGGGGAGTCTGCATGACTGTCTTCTGCTGGTCTTCCTGTTGAGTCACTGCCGGCGCGGTCGGTTCACGGCCGGCGGGCGGCGGCGTCGGCCTTGTCGACCCCGTCCCAGACGTTCCGGTACCAGGGGCGGTCGGCCCCGCCGGCCTCGGCGCGGGCCTGCTTGGCCGCGTCCGGGTCGACGACGACGAACCCCGTCTCCCCCGGCATCACGTAGTGCAGCCGCAGCCGGATCTGCTGTTCGGCGTAGGCGTCGTCCTGCCAGCGCGCCTTGAGGTCGCGCAGGTCCTCGACTCGGTCACGGGTCTCCTGCTGCTCCCGCCGCAGGTCGGCGATCTCGGCGCGCTGGGCGACGTACTGCCGTATCGGGTAGGCGAGCGCCACGACGAGGGAGCAGAGCACCATCGCGAGCAGCGCGGCCCGGCCGGTCAGCCGGGAGCGGCGGGCCTGGCGCTTGGTCTGCGAGCGGTAGACCCGGGCCGCGGTCTGTTCCCCGATGATCCGGATCCTGGTCGCGGTGGAGAAACGGTCCCGGTCCTTCACCGCCATGTCCCCGCCTCCCGTCCACCTTCATGCGTCGCGTCCTGCGTCGTCATACGTCGTCATGGCCGTCATACGTGCGTACGTCCCCGCACACGGTACGGGACCGGGTACGGGGACGTACGTACGACGCTTCCTGCAAGAGCGGTACTCAGCCCTTGAAGCGGGGGAACGCGCTGCGGCCGGCGTACACCGCGGCGTCGTCGAGGATCTCCTCGATGCGCAGGAGCTGGTTGTACTTGGCGACGCGCTCGGAGCGGGCCGGGGCACCGGTCTTGATCTGGCCGCAGTTGGTGGCGACGGCCAGGTCGGCGATGGTGACGTCCTCGGTCTCGCCGGAGCGGTGGGACATCATGCACTTGAAGCCGTTGCGCTGGGCCAGCTCCACGGCGTCCAGGGTCTCGGTCAGCGAACCGATCTGGTTCACCTTGACCAGCAGGGCGTTGGCGGCGCCCTCGTCGATGCCGCGGGCCAGGCGCTCCGGGTTGGTGACGAACAGGTCGTCGCCGACGATCTGGACCTTGTCGCCCAGCTTGTCGGTGAGGGCCTTCCAGCCGTCCCAGTCGTCCTCGAACAGCGGGTCCTCGATGGAGACCAGCGGGTACGCCGCGACCAGCTCGGCGTAGTACTCGGTCATCTCGGCGGCCGTGCGCTCCTTGCCCTCGAAGGTGTAGGAGCCGTCCTTGTAGAACTCGGACGCGGCGACGTCGAGCGCGAGGGCGATCTGCTCGCCGGGGGTGTAGCCGGCCTCCTTGATCGCCTCGAGGATGAGGTCGAGGGCCTCGCGGTTCGAGCCGAGGTTCGGGGCGAAGCCGCCCTCGTCGCCGAGGCCGGTGGCCAGGCCCTTGTTCTTCAGGACCTTCTTCAGCGTGTGGTAGACCTCGGCGCCCCAGCGCAGGGCCTCGGAGAAGGACTCCGCGCCGATCGGGGCGATCATGAACTCCTGGATGTCCACGTTCGAGTCGGCGTGCGACCCGCCGTTCAGGATGTTCATCATGGGCACCGGCAGCAGGTGCGCGTTGGGGCCGCCCAGGTAGCGGAAGAGCGGCAGGTCGCTGGCCTCGGAGGCGGCGTGGGCCACGGCGAGCGAGACGCCGAGGATGGCGTTGGCGCCCAGCGAGCCCTTGTTGTCGGTGGCGTCCAGGTCGAACATGGCCTGGTCGATCAGGCGCTGCTCGGTGGCGTCGTAGCCGACGAGCTCCGGGCCGATCTGCTCGATGACGGCCAGGACGGCCTTCTCGACGCCCTTGCCCAGGTAACGGCCCGCATCGCCGTCACGCAGTTCGATGGCCTCGAAGGCGCCGGTGGAGGCGCCGGACGGAACGGCGGCACGACCCGTGCTGCCGTCGTCGAGGCCGACCTCGACCTCGACCGTGGGGTTGCCTCGGGAGTCCAGGATTTCCCGGGCTACGACGACGTCGATGGACGGCACGAGCATCTCCTTCTTCAATGTGACGCTTCGGTGTGACGCGCGGGCCCGCGGGACCGCAGCGGCTCTGCGGGACCGAGCCTAACCGGCTCCGGGCGATCGGCCAGCCGATCGCCCACCCGCTGGACAGAACCGAGAGTAAATTGTTTCCGAACGGAACAAAGACGTTTCCGGAAACCGGGGCGAGGTCGAGGGGAGGCCGGGGGGAGGCCGGAGCGTGGCCGAGGCGTAAAAAGCCCGTCCCGGTGCGTACGGGGGAACACGCACCGGGACGGGAGCAAGGGGGGACCGCCGTTTACTTCAGGTGGAGCTGCTGACCCGGGTAGATCAGGTCGGCGTCGTCGACGATGTCGTCGTTCAGCTTGAACAGCTTCGCCCAGCCGCCCTTGACGTCGTGCTCCTCGGCGATCGAGCTGAGGGTGTCGCCCTTGACGACCTTGTACTCGCCGTCGCCCTTCTCGACCTTCTTGCCGGTCGGGGTGGTGACGGTCTTCTTCTCGGCGGCCGGACGCTCGGCGGAGCGGGAGGCCTTCTGCTCGCTCTCGCGGCTGTCCGAGGAGCCGGAGGACTGCGCGGAGCCCGAGGACTGCGCGGAGCCGGAGGACTCGGACGAGCCGGACGAGTCGGAGCCGGCCGAGGAACCGCCGCCGGTGTACGCGGCGTTCGACAGACCGGTGCCGCAGACCGGCCAGGCACCCTTGCCCTGGCCCGCGAGCACCTTCTCGGCGATCTCGATCTGCTGCGCCTTGCTGGCCTGGTCGGCGGTGGCGGCGTACTGAGTGCCGCCGTAGCCGGCCCAGGTGGAGGCGGAGAACTGCAGACCGCCGTAGTAACCGTTGCCGGTGTTGATGGACCAGTTGCCGCCGGACTCGCACTGGGCGACGGCGTCCCACTCGGACGCGGTGGCGGCGGAGGCGTTGCCGGCCGCCATCAGCGGGGCGGCGACGGCGGCACCGGTGACACCGGCGACGGCGATGACACGGGTGGCCTTGGACGGACGGCGGTGCTTGCCCTTGCCGGAAAACAGCATGGTTGATCCCCTCACCGACGCCTGCGAGGTGAGCTGTCGGGTTCGGGCCGGTTGAGTTGCCCGGCCGGGTTCCTCACGGAACTCGGCTCCACCCCTAGCCGCTCCGGCACAACTGCCCGGTGCGGCACTTACCTTGGGTCCCCCGCTCCTGCCTTCGGCGCTTGACGCGACGACTGTTCCCGGACGGCCGCTGGCAGGATTCGGCGTTGCGGCAGCCGGGGCCCGCGATGGCGAGCGGTCACGACCGTAGACACGCACTCCGCGGATTTTCAAAGACGATCACGGCTTCTGAGACCTATCTCTCACGTGATCCAAAACGGACATACAGCCTCTAACCGTGACGCGAACTGCCCCTACTTTTCGCCCGATTCGCCCGTGACCGTGAGCGTCTGACCGGGCAGGATGTGGTCCGGGTCGGTGCCGACGACCTCCTTGTTGCCGGCGTACAGCGAGCGCCACCCGCCGTCGAGCTCGAGGGAGTCGGCGATACCCCAGAGACTGTCCCCGGAACGGACCGTGTACGAGCCGTCCACGACCTCCCGCGACTCGCCCTCACCGCGCGAGGCGTGCCGCCCGGACGACTCGGCGTCGCGGCCGTCCGCCGCGCCCTCGTCGGCGCTGCCGCCGCGGTGCTTGCCCGCCCCGGACTGCCCGGTGTCGGTGAGAGACGAAGAACCGTCACCCTGACCCGACTTGTCCGATTCGCCGACCCCCGCCTCCGGCGAGGCCGTCGGAGACGCGTCGGCACCCTGCGGACCGGCGCTCCCCGTGGGCTCGGATTCGGGCGACGTGTCGGACTTGGTCGAATCGTCCCCACTGTCCGACGTGGAGTCGGACGAGGACGACGAGGACGACGAGGGCGACGCAGCGGCTGAAGGGGTCGAGGGAGACGCGCCGGAACCGGGCTCCGACGACCCGGTCGAACCCGATGAGCCGTTCAGGCCGGACGAGCCGTTCAGGCCGGACGAGCCGGACGCGTCGGGGGCGTCCGACGCCTCGGGAGTTTCCGACCCCTCCGACGAGCCGTCACCCGTCGCACCCGTACCGCCGATGACGGAGCCCGAGTCGTCGCCCAGGCCCGCGAGCAGACCGCAGGTCGGCCAGTTGGCGATGCCCTGGTCCGCGTGTACCTTCTCGGCGATTCTTATCTGCTGGGAGCGACTGGCCTGGTCGGCGCTCGGCGCGTACTCCGTGCCGCCGTACCGCTCCCAGGCGTCCTGGGACAGTTGCAGGCCGCCGTAGTACCCGTTGCCGCTGTTCTGGCTCCAGGCGCCGCCGGTCTCGCACTCGGCTACGCGATCCCAGTTCGCCCCGTCGGCCGCGTGGGCGCCGGTGGCGCCGAGGAGCGGGATCGCGATGGCGGAGCCGGTCACTCCGGCGGCGACGACCAGGGCGGGAGCCTGGCGGGGGCGGCGGTGACGACCGTTCCCGGAGAGCATGCGACGACCTTTCACGAGACAGCGGGGAGCGCGCGGCGGGTGATGTTCGGCGCCACGCTGATTCGTGAACGTATAGGCAGATGATCGCTTGTCACAAGTTCATGCCGCGCAGATCACGTGAAGATCACAGAGTTGAGCGCGTGTCACTTTTGCGTCGGCGATGAACCGTTGTCCGCCGATGACGGGACGGGTGTGAACGACACGGGCAAGGTGCGCAGACCGCGCATGATGAGTCCGCCGCGCCAGCGCAGTTCGGCCGGGTCGGCGGCCAGGCGCAGATCGGGGAGGCGGGTGAGGAGCGTGGCGAGGGCGGTCTGCCCCTCCAGCCGGGCGAGCGGGGCGCCGAGACAGTAGTGGATGCCGTGGCCGTACCCGAGGTGCTGGCTGTCGCGGCGGGAGAGGTCCAGGGTGTCCGGGTCCGTGAACCGCTCCGGGTCCCGGTCGGCGGCGGCGAGGACGACGAGGACGGGGTCGCCGGCGGCGATGTCCTGCCCGCCGATGGTGAGCGGCCGGGTGGCGAAGCGCCAGGTGGCCAGCTCCACCGGGCCGTCGTAGCGCAGGAGTTCCTCGACGCCCGTCTCCAGCAGGGTGTGCTCGCCGGCGGCCAGGGACGTCTGCAGGCGGGCCCGCTGCCCGGGGTGGGTGAGCAGGGCGTACGTGCCGTTGCCGATGAGGTTGACCGTGGTCTCGAAGCCCGCGAAGAGCAGGATGAAGGCCATCGCCGCGGCCTCGTTCTCGGTGAGGTGTTCACCGTGGTCGGAGGCGCGGATGAGGCCGGAGATGAGGTCCTCGCCGGGGCCGGGCTCGGGCGGCAGCGCCGCGCGTTTGCGGTGGATGAGGTCGGCGAGGTAGCCCCGCATCTTCTTCACCGACCGCGCGACCCCGCCCCGTGGCCCACCGCCGTGACGGATCATCATTCCCGCCCAGTCCCGGAAGTCGTCCTGGTCCTCGCGGGGTACGCCGAGCAGGTCGCAGATGGCGTAGATGGGCAGCGGGAAGGCGAACTCGTGGATCAGGTCGGCGCTGCCGGTGGCCGCGAACCGGTCGATGAGGTCGTCGGCCAGCTCCTGCACCCTCGGCGCGAACTCGGCGACCCGGCGGGGCGTGAACGCCTTGCTGACCAGCCGGCGCAGGCGGGTGTGGTCCGGCGGGTCGATGTTCAGCAGGTGGGTCATGAGTTCGGCCTTCCGCTCCCCCGGAATGCCGGTCTTGCCCTTGGCGTGCGCGGGCTCGTCGTGGTGCGCCGGGTTCTTGGACAGCCGCGGGTCGGCGAGGGCCTGTTTGGCGTCGGCGTACCGGGTGACGAGCCAGGCCTCCACGCCGCTGGGCAGCCGCGTGCGGTGCACCGGAGCGTGCTCGCGCAGCCAGGCGTAGGCGGGGTAGGGGTCGCTCGCGAACTCCCAGGTGAAAAGCTCGGGGGCGGGGCGGTCGGGCGTGGAGTGGTCGGTCACCCCATGACCGTATCCGGGGCGCCGGAGGTGTCCGCGGCGCCGGTGACCTCCCGCCGCGGGCCCCGGACGGCACCGGCCTCAGCCCCCGGTGCCCTCGGCCTCCCTGATCGCGTCCCGGTACGCCCGGGCCGCCGCTCTCAGTGCCGCCTCCGGGTCCGTGCCCTCGGCCTCGGCGCGTGCCGCCAGGGCCAGTAGTTCGTAGCCGACGCCCTCGCCGGAGGGCAGCGGGACCCGCAGGCCCGCCGTGCGCACCCGGGAGGCGAGCTTGGCGGCGAGGGCGAGACCCGGCTGGCCGAGGGGGACGCCCTCGGTGACCGAGGTGCGCCGCTTCTCGGCCGCCTTGGTGCGCAGCCAGTGCTCCCTCACCTCCTCCGGGGTGGACGCCGTCTCGTCGCCGAAGACGTGCGGGTGGCGGTGGATCAGCTTGTCGACGATGGTGCCGGCCACGTCGTCGACGGAGAACGGCGCGTCCGGGTCCTCCTCCGCGATGCGGGCGTGGAAGACGACCTGGAGGAGTACGTCGCCCAGTTCCTCCCGGAGCTCCTCGCGGTCGCCGTCCTCGATCGCCTCCACGAGTTCGTACGCCTCCTCGATGGCGTACTTGGCCAGGCCCTCGTGGGTGCGCCGCGACGACCAGGGGCACTCGGCGCGGATGCGGTCCATGACCTGGACGAGGTCGAGCAGGCGGGCGCCGGGAAGGTCGTAGGAGGCGGGGAGCAGCTCCAGGTCCGGCATCCGGACGCGGCCGGATCCGGCGAGGCGGGCCAGTCGGTCGGTGAGGGCGGGGTCGCCCTCACCGGTCGCCACGACCACCACCGTGTGGCCGCCGGCGCAGGCGGCGACCAGTTCCTCGGCGGTCGGGGCCGCCTCGTCGACCCGTATGCCCGCCTCGCGCAGGTACGGCAACTGCGGGTGCGCCCCGTCGGCGCACAGCACGCGGTCGGCGCCGCGCAGGACCTGCCAGGCGGGCCAGGACAGCAGGCCGGGGGCGACGCGGTGGCTGGTGGTGAGCAGGACGATGCGGCCGGGGTCGGGGGCGGTGCCGGAGGTGGTGTCGGCGGTGGTTGCGTTCACGATCAGAACGTAACGCACGCGGCCGACAGCCCTGTGAGTTGTCCACAGGGCCGTCGTCCACAGGGCCCGCGTCCACCGGGACCGGCCGTCCGGGAAAGGCCGCGCAGGACCGTTACGCCGTCTGCTGCGTCCGCGCCGCCGTGATCTCCCGCACCCACGGCACCTCGCTGTCGACGCGGCTGCTCTTGCGCACGTCCCAGGCGCCGTAGCGCGGGTTGAGGTCGACGTCGAGCTTCTCGGAGGCCTTGGACAGGGCCTGCCAGAACTCGGGCCGACCGGTGTCGGTGCCGAGGCTCTCGGCGAGCTTCTGGGCCTCCAACTGGAGGCGGAGGTTGTCCTCGAGGCGCTCGGGCGCGACGCCGTACTGCTGCAGCCAGACGGTCTCCAGCTCCTTGGCACCGCCGGCCTGCTCCTCGAAGCCGCCGCGCATCGACTGCACCTCCCGGCGGGTGACCGTCACTCCCGCGTCCTGGGCGGCGCGGTGCAGGACCCGGTCGAGGACCATGCTGTGCAGGGTGTCGCGGGTGAGGGTGCCGGTGCGGGCGACGACCTGCTGGTACTGGTCCTCATCCGAAACGGCGGCCCGCTGTGCCTCGCGCACCTCGTCGACGCGGTCCTCGAGCTGGGCGATGGTGATCCGCTGGTCGCCCACGACGGCCGCCGCCCCCGGATGCGCGTCGTTGCCGCAGGCGGTGAGCAGGGGCGACGCGGCGGCGATCACGGCGGTGAACAGGAGCGCGGTGCGACGGCGGCGGTGCAAGGAAACCTCCCGTTGGAGATTGCGACAGACAGGTGCGCCGCGCGGCGCCTCCACCACGGGTGGTGGTCGGGCGACGGGCGGGCGCACAAGGTCTTGCGATGATCGATGGTAGGCAGTGGCCCGGCTCTGGCCAACCCATTCGACCAACGATTCACCAGGACTTCGGGCACCGCCGCGCCGTCCGCGCCGTCCGCGCCGTCCTCCGGGCCGGGAGCGGGGCCGAGACCGGGGCCGCGGCCGAGACCGGGGCCGCGGCCGTCAGCCGCGTACCTGGCCGAGCCACTGGAGGGTGCGCCGGATCTCGGCCGCGAGCGGGTGAGCGGGGTCGTGGACGCGCTCCACGTCGTGCAGCAGCCGGGCCAGCGTCTCGTGGGCGGCGGCGCGGTCGCCGAGGGCGAGGAGCAGGTGGCCGATGCGGCGGCGGACGTCGTGGGCGAGGTCGGGGTCGCCGGCGACGTACTGGTTCTCGTAGTACGGCAGCAGCGCGCGGTACTCGGCGAGGGCGGCCGCCGGTTCGCCGAGCTGTTCCAGGCACTGGGCGGCGTCGTAGCGGTGGCGCAGGGACTGGGGGTCGGCCTGGCCGGCCTCGGCGGCGCGTTCGTCGGCGAGGCGGCGCAGTTCGGGCAGGGCGCGCCGGTACTGGCCGTCGTCCATGAGGGTGGCCGCGTACTGCTTGCGCAGGGTGCGCACGACCGGGGAGCGTTCGCCGTGCTGTTCGGCGGCGGCCGGCAGGATCGCGCCGAGGATGTCGACGGCCTGGGTGATGCGGCCCTCGCCGAGGAGGCGCTTGACGTCGTCGACGGCACGGGCGACGTCCGGCTTCTCGGCCTCGGCGGCCGGCGGCACGGGTGCCGGCCGTGGCGCGGGGGTGCGTGCGCGGTCGGGCCAGGGGGCGTGCGGGCGGACGAAGGGGCGGGTGGGGTCGAGGGGACCGCCGGTGGGCATGCCGCGCGCGGGCAGCAGCAGTGCCAGGTGCTCGTAGACCTCCTGGGCGGAGGCGGGGCGGTGCTGCGGGTCCTTGGCGAGCAGGCGCAGGACCAGGGCTTCGAGCGCCTCGGGGACCTCGGAGCGGACACGGCGCACGGGCAGCGGCGGCTCGTACAGGTGCCGGTGCAGTACACCGAGGGCCGTCGATCCCGCGAACGGGACGTCTCCGCTGAGCAGCTCGTGCAGGAGTACGCCGAGGGCGTAGAGGTCGGTGTACGGGCCGACGGCGCCGCCCATGGCCTGCTCGGGCGCCATGTAGGCGGGCGAGCCGATGGGGGTGCCGGTGTGGGTGAGGCGGGTGGTGTCGGCGTCCATGACGGAGGCGACGCCGAGGTCGAGGACGGTGACGGTGCCGTCCTGCTTCACCATCACGTTGCGCGGCTTGAGGTCGCGGTGGACGATCGGCACGGCGTGCACGGCGCTCAGTACGGCGCACAGTTGCGCGGCGACCGCGACCGCCCACTGCCAGGGGTACGGATCGTGCTCGGCGAGGTGGTCGGAGAGGTCGGCGCCGTCGACGTACTGCATGACGAGGAACAGCTCCTCGCCCTCGCTGCCCGCGTCGTGCACCGTGACGAGGCCGGGGTGGTCGACCTGTGCGGTCACCCGGCACTCGCGCACGAACCGGCGGCGCAGTTCGTCGGCCTCCTGGCCGGCCACCTTGTCGGGGCGCAGCAGCTTCACCGCCACGCGCCGGTCGAGCCGCCGGTCGTACGCCGTCCAGACCTGGCCCATGCCGCCCTGGCCGATGAGCGTGGACAGCTCGTACCGGTCGGCGACGACACGCCCTGCCGCCACGGTCACCGTCCGCCCCGGTCGTCGCCGTTGCCGTCGTGCCGGCGCAGGTAGTCGCTGAGCTCGTCGAGCTCGGCGCGGACCTGGTCGATGCGGGCGGGGGCGGGGTGCCGGGGCGGCGGGGTGGGAGCGGGTCCCCGGGGCACGGGTGTCTGGGTCATTGGCGGCTGGGGTGCCGGTGCCTGGGGTGCCGGAGCTCGGGGCGGCGGGGCTTGGGGCATCGGCGCCTGGGGTGCCTGGGCCATCGGGGCCGGGGGTGCCTGGAAGCCGGGGTGGGCGGGCCGCGGGGCGGGGGTGTGCGGGGAGTGCGGTACGAGCGTGGGCGCGTACGGTCCCGCGGGCTGGGTCTGGCCGTAGTGCGCGGCGAGGGCCTGGGGCGGCGGCGCGTAGCCGGTGAACTGCCGCGGTGCGGCGTGCAGGCGTATGTCGACCACGAGGAAGTACGCGCTGGCCGCCGCTCCGATCAGCAGGAGAGCGGCCATGGCGACGTCCGTACGGCGGTCGCCCTCCGGCAGCGAACCGACCACGGCGAGGCAGCCGATGGACGCCGGCAGGCTCAGCCAGGCCACGGTCCAGTCGAGCCCGCGGCCGCGCAGCACGGCGATCCGGAACAGCGGGACGCAGGCGAGCAGACCGCACGTCAGAAATCCGGCGGCGGCGAACAGCACGCGCAGGGTGATGACGGTGGCCGCGCCGCGGGAGGGCGGCGGCCCGGCGGCGCTGTTGCCGTACATGACTGCTCCTGGACCGGTGATGCCGATGTGCCGGACGGCCGGACGGCCGGACGGCCGGACGAACGGACGGACGAACGAACGGACGGACGAACGGACGGACGAACGGGTCGTTCGGTGTGGAAGTCCGAGCGTATAGGCCGGGGCCGACAGTGGTCTCCGGTTGTACCGAACCGTTGCCGTACCGATCACCACCAGGTCATGGACCGGGTGCCACCGTGCCGTCCGTGAGCCCGTCGTACATGCCCCGTACGAGCTGCTCGCCGAGGCGGCCCGCGAGTCTGAGCGCCCGTTCGAACTCGTCGAGGGCGCGGAAGCGGGCGCCGTAGCGGTGCTGGGCGTCGAGCGGGAGCCGGGGGAGCTGGAGGCGGCGGACGTCGAGGCGGGTGGCGGTGGAGGCGTAGCTGCTGGCCTGGCGGTTGTTGGCGGTGCCGCGCAGGAACCCGGCGAGGAACCAGGGGTCGAGCGCGGCGGGATCGGGGCGCAGGAGCACGAGGTTGCGCCCCAGGGCGGCGCCGGCGGTGGCGTCGTCGATCACCCGCGCGACGGAGCCGCCACCGAGGACCGGGACGACGACGTCTCCCGGCTCGGTCAGCGCGGGTTCCTCGTCACTCTCGGGGAGGGTGCCGGTGGGGCCGGTGCCGGCGAGTACGTCGTGGTCGGTGAGCACCGGCACCCGCGCGTGGCCGCCGTTTCCGCCGGTGCGCAGCACCAGGGCGCCGCCGCGGGCGAGTTCGCCGACGGTGGTGAGCGGCCAGCGGGGCGCGGGCTGCGCGGTGTCGGCGGCGGCGGGGGTGAGGCCGACGGTCAGACGCAGGGTCTCGCCGAGCCGGTCGCGTACGTCCGTGAGCCGTCCCGCGCCGTCGGTGGCCGAGGGGGGCGGCAGGTGGCGGGCGGGGGCCAGGTCGACGTCGTCGTCGAGGAGTTCGATGACGGGCAGGGAACGGGCCAGCCCCGGCCGGTCGTCGAGGTGGCCGGCCCGGTCGAAGCCGCGCCAGGCGTCGAGCACGGCGTCCCGCACGGCCCGCCAGTCCGGCCCACCGCGCCCCTCGCCGGCGAACTGCCCCACATCGGCGAGCAGCACCTCGGGCTGCGCGGGCGCCTTCTCGGGCCGGCGCAGCACCCACAGGTGCAGCGGGATGTTGTACGGCGGTGCCGCGCCGACCGGCAGCGCGACCACGGCCCGCAGCGCGCCCCGGCGCAGCAGGTCGGCGCGGATGCGGCGGCCGGAGCGGCGGGAGGCGGCGGCGGGCGGCATGAGGAGGACGGCGGTGCCGCCGTCGCGAAGGCGGGCGAGCGCGTGCTGCACCCAGGCCAGCTCGGACTCGGTGCGGGCCGGGAAGCCGTACTCCCAGCGGGCGTCGTAGGCGAGTTCGTCGTGTCCCCAGTTGCGTTCGTTGAACGGCGGGTGGCACAGGACGGCGTCGGCGCGCAGTTCGGGGAAGGCGTCCGCGCGCAGGGTGTCGCCGGCGGCGGCGCGGATGCCGGCCCGGGTGTGCAGGGCGAGCCGGAGTGCGGTGAGCGCGGCGAGGCCGGAGGCGTCGTCCTGGGCGCAGAGGCGCTGGTCGGCCTGTTCGGGGCGGGGGGCGGGGCCGGCCTGCGTGGCGGCGCGCAGGAGGGCGCCGGTGCCGCAGGCGGGGTCGAGGACGGTGCGGGCGGGGCCGGCCAGCTCCGCCATGAGGCCGGCGAGGTCGGCCGGGGTGAGGGTGTACTGGCGGGGGTTGGCGTCGAGGTGCCGGCCGAGCAGGAACTCGAAGGTCTGCCGGGCCCCGAGCTCGGCTGCCAGTTCGGCGGTGCCGCGGAGGAGGGGCGCGGAGGCGAGCGCGGCCGGGCCGGTGGGGGTCTGGAGGGCGGGGGCGGCCTGCGGGGGCTGGGCGGGGGTGGCCTGCGGGGTCTGGGCGGGTCCGGTGGACGTGTGAACTGCCGGTGAAGCGTTCACACCGGTCGACGCCGGTGGGGTGTTCACAGCGGTCGATGCCGGTGGGACGTTCACCGAGGTCGACGCCGGTGCGGTGTTCACGGAGGTCGACGCCGGTGGAGTGTTCACAGAGGTCGACGCCAGTGGGACGTTCACAGAAGTCGACGCCGCCGTGGCGGCACCGGCCTCACACCCGCGTCGACCGCGGCGCCCCCGGCGCGCCGCCCCGAATCGCGGCGTCAGCACCTGGTCCAGCGCCTCGGGCAGCATCGCGGCGAGCCGTTCGTCGGAGCCGGCGCTCAACTCCAGCCAGAGTGTGGGGCGGTCGTGGATCAGCAGCAGTACGCAGCCGGCGTGGGTGAGCGCGGTGACCGGGCCCTCGGGGTGGCCGACGAGCTGCTGCCAGACCCGTTCCCGCAGGGGCACCTCGGCGAGTTTGCTGTGCTCGCGCAGCCAGCCTTCCACCTCGGTGAGGGCGAAGGAAGGGCTGGTCTCGGTGCCGCCGACCGGCTTGGGGAAGTCGGCGTGCCGGCGGCGCCAGTTGCTCACGGCCGCCCGGCCGACACCGGCGAGCCGCGCGATCCCGGCGGCGGTCACTTCTGTCGCGTTGTCCTGCACCCGCACGGCCCCCTCGTCGATTGTGTGACGCCGAGCATACCGACGCATGCGCGCCAGCCTCGATTCACGGCCGTGTACCAGAGCAAGCACGTGAACATGGTTGACTCAGTTCACACGGTCTGTTCTTATTGACCCCGCGAACGAGCAACCGCCAGAAGGTGGCGGTTGCCGCATCGGGAGGGGACACAGTCATGGGCATGAAGACCAAGGTCGCGCTGGGCGCCGTCGTGGGCCTCGTCGTCATCGGCGCGGTGTCGGCGAACAGCGGTGACGGGGGCGGCGACAGCAAGAGCGAGAGCCACACCTCCGCCGGCGCGGGCGAGAAGTCCGGTGGCGGCGCGAAGGCGGACGGCACGGGCGGCACGGACGGCGAGTCCGACGCGAAGCCCGCCGAGGACAAGGCCGTCGAGAAGGCGTCGCAGGCCGAGCAGTTCAAGGCGTTCGTGCAGAAGAACGGCACGGCGGCGGAGAAGGACGCCGTCTCCCACGTCACCAAGGTGCAGGGCGCCGAGGAGCAGAACGACATCCTCGACGCGGCCGACGTCTACACCGACTTCACCGGCGGCATCATGGGCGAGGGCACGGGGCCCGCCAACCTCATCGCCTCGGCGTTCGCCGACTGGAAGCAGAGCGAGAACGGCCTCGTCACCGTCTACGACGCCGATGGCGAACTGCTCGGCAACGGCCAGTTCTGACCGCAGGCCTCGCAGGGCACTCCCGTCCGGCCCCGCCACTCGTCCAGCGAGCCGGAGACGACCGTGGAGGCCGGCGCCACGGAGCCGAGGGTGGCGCCGACCCGGGCGTGGACGCGCGGGCAGGGGGCGTGGGGCAAGCCGCCGGGGCGCGGGCAGTCGGGGCGCAGGCCACCGGGGCAGTCGAGGCCCAGGCCATCGAGGTTCAGGCCACCGGGGCCCAGGCCACCGGGGCCCAGGCCACCGGGGCGCAGGCCGTCGGGCGTACTTCTCGACCCGGGCGTACGGTACGAGACGCTTGGCGCGGGGACGGACTGGCTGACGGCCTCGCGGAAACCACGGGCGGCGGCGTCGTGCCGCCCGGTCCTCGTCAGCCGCCGCACTGCCGCAGCATCGCCTCCCGGTCCGGCGCGGTCACCGCCAGTTCGTACTTGACGGCGACCTGCGCGAAGCGGACGGCGTACGCGCACCGCACCGGCTTGGCGGGCGGCAGCCAGGAGGCCGGCCCGGAGTCCCCCTTGGCGGAGTTGGCGCGGCCCTGGACGGGCAGCAGGTTCAGCGGGTCGTTTATGTCGGCACCCGTAACTGTCTCACCACCCATCCCGTTATGTGCGCGTACAGCTTGTCTCACACGGGGAGGGTGACTTGAGCACGACGGGATCGGGCGAGGCCGGCGCCGGTACGGAAGCGACGGTGCTGCTACACAGGACCACAGCCGGGCCCTCCGCAGCAGATGAACTCCCCTTCGACGCCGAGGCAGTGCTGCGGCGCGTCGGGGCCGACGACGGCAGACCCTTCATCCTCGGCCCCGACGGCACTTACGACCTCCACCTCAACCGTTTCCTGCGCGACCTGGAGAACTGGGGAGTGCGGTCGGCGAACAGCCGGATCGCCTACAGCACCGACGTCATGCTCTATTGCCGTTTCCTCCACGAGTCCCGGGACGGGAAGCTCATCTGGGACACGGACGGCTCCGACCTGCGCGCGTACAAGGCCGTGCGACTGCATGGCAACGGCCCGGGCAAGGTCTCGGTAGCGACGTGGAACCGCTCCGTCGCCGCGCTCGACAAGTGGGTTCAGTGGTCGCTGTACGAGGAACTGCTACCTGCCGAGCCGTTCCGGTACGTCGACAAGACCGTGGTGTCGCCGCAGGGGCCGAAGCAGGTACGGGTCAACGCCGCCGCTGAGCCCGAGGTGCCCCTGCAGCCGATCGGGTTCCTGTCGCACGAGGACTTCATGCTCTGGCGGGACGTCGGGCTGCGAGGGCTGCTGCCGGACGGCTCCCCCGATCCGGCCTGGCGGGGACGCAACGGCGAACGCAACGCTCTCTTCGCCGACTTGCTGATCTGCACCGGCATGCGCCTGGGCGAAGCCACGAGCCTGCTGACGGCGGAACTGCCGCCGGTCACCGGAAGACGTGTGCTCGGCGACATCACCGTCTCGGCCGCCCTGGCCAAGCGCAACAGGGCACGGACGGTGTATGTCCGCCCCCGGGTCGCCCGCGACCTGCACCACTACGTCGGTATCGAGCGGGACGAACTCGTCCAGCGGCGGCGCGCCGAGGGGGTGTACGAGGCGTGCACGGGTCGGCTTCCGGTACGCCGGGCGAACCGGCACGCCTTGGCGCTCGAGTCCGGTACCAGTTGGTCGTACTCGCGGATCGGCACGGCGGACCGGGCTCGGCTCCTGCAGGTCGACAGCCACGGCCGCGCGAGCGGGCCCCTGTGGCTGTGGCTTGGGGAGAACGGGCTGCCGCTCCGCGCCAGCACCTGGCAGTCGGTTTTCCGGCGGGCGAACGAGCGGTGCTCAGCTCTTGGCCTCGACTTCGATGTCCACCCGCACACCCTGCGGCACTCCTTCGCCGTCCACATGCTGGGGCTTCTGCTGCGGCAGACCGTCCGGGCGCTCGGTATGCGGGAGGACCGACGGTTCACGCACGCCGAGGTGAAACGCCTGCTCATCGGCAATCCTCTGCGCAGGCTCCAGCTGCTGTTGGGCCACCGTCACGAGGCGACGGTCTATACCTACCTGGACGTGCTGGACGAGGCCCAGGAGATCGTTCTTGCGGCTCTCGACGACTGGGACGAACAGGCCGCAGCCTTCGAGCAGGCACGCCCGGAAACGGAGGAGTACCAGTGAGCCCGCGCCGCGTCCGCTTCCCCGCCGCGGTCGACGCCCCTGCCCTGGCGGATCCGGTACCGTCGATCGGCCCCGTGGTCTTCGCCGTGGACCTGGACGGAACTCCCGAGCACATCGATCTGTCGGAGCTTCCCTGTCCGCGTCTCACTCGCGCCCTGGCCGGTGCCCTCGCCGATGTCATCAGCAGCCCCGGCACCATGCGTGACCGCAACGGCGTCCGCTACGTCGTCAGGCGCATCCGTGAGTTCGTCGAGTTCACCGCCGCGGCATTGCCTGCGGCCGCCGCTGATCTGCCCCTCGGTGATCTGGCCCCCGACCTCCTGGACGCGTTCGAGCAGAAGCTGATCACCCAATACGGGGAGCGGAGCAAGGAGCCGTACCTCACCATGACGTACCTCGTGCGGCTGCTGAAGCTGGTGCACGAGGCGCACCCCGACGCCTTCGACGCCACCTTTCATGCACGGCTGGGGTTCACATCGGCCTCAGCCCACCGGGCGACGAAACCGCTCGACGCCTATCCGTTCCCGGTGCTAGACGCGCTGGAGAGTGCCGCCCGGGACGACATCGCCCGCATCCGCGACCGGATCCTGGAGGGCGAGAAGCTGGCAGCCACCGGCCATGACCCACGTCAGCACGGCTGGGACCGAGTGGAGAACGTCCTCTGGTACATCGCCCACCATGGGCCGTTGACCGCCGACGACGTCTCGTACAAGATCCTGCGCCCCTTGGGCGGCAGACCGGAGCTCAACGGCCGTCTCCACCTCACCGCGCGCGACCTGGTGCCCTTGCTCCTCCTGCTGGCCTGCCAGACGGGTATGGAACCCGAGAGCCTCCGGCAGTTGCGCTCAGACTGCCTGGTCAGCCCGGCACGCGGCTTCGTCAGCGTCTCCTACGTCAAGAAGCGCGCCCCGGGCTCCAGGCACAAGGCGATCAGGGTCTCCGACGGCGGCTCGCTGCGCTTTCCCGGCGGCGTGATCCGGCTGGCGTTGCGTCTGACGAAGAGAACACGTGACCTGGTCGGCACCGACGCACTCTGGTGCGATGTCAGCAGCCACGGACAAGCACGCGCACCCTTTGACGGGCTGACCCCGTGGTCGGGCGCGACGCGGGAGTGGATGTCCAGGCGGGGGCTCGACCGCCTCACCGACAGCAACGGCGAACGCGTCACCCTTGACCTGCGCCGAGTACGCAAGACCGTCAAGTCCCGGCAGTACCTGCGGGTCGGCGGGGTACTGGAGGACTTCGCATCCGGTCACACCCAGCCGGTCGCGGCGAAGCACTACGCCGATATCGATGCCCACAAGGAGACGCACGAGCAGGCGGTGGAGGCAGGTCTTGAACAGGCGCTCGGCGCGGCTCTGGCCCCGCCGATGGTGCTCTCGGACGCCGGCGGTCGACTCGACGACGGTGAGGCCGCGCTGAGCGCGCAGGAGATCGAGTCGGCGCTCTCCGGTGAGCAGGACGTGTGGCTTGCCTCCTGCCGCGACTTCTTCGCCTCCCCGTTCGCCCGCAAGCCGGGAGCCGCCTGCCCGGTCCCGGCCTGGGGCTGTCTGGAGTGCCCGAACGCGGTGTTCACCAGCCGTCACCTGCCGAGTCTGCTGTCCTTCCTGGACTTCCTGGAGCGGCAGCGCGTGGAATACCCCACCGCCGAGTGGGACGCACGGTTCGGTCTCGCATGGGATCGCATCGTCCACGGTGTCCGTGCCCGCTTCAGTGCGCGACAGATCGCCACGGCTCAGACCATCGCCGAGGCCGATGGCGATCGCCTGCTGCTGCCTTCGTCCTTTCTGGAGGTCATCTCGTGACTGCCGTCCCCCACTCCAGGGCGAAGCAGCAGGACCTGACACCGTCCGGGGACTTTGCGGAGTTCGTGCTCCCCAAGCGCCTCACGGTCGGGCTGCCGAGCCGTGGCCCACGCCTGGTTGAGGACATCTGGGACCTACGGTGCGTGCTCCCCCGCACGTGGCGGACGTGGCGGCTCGACTTCACGCAGATCGCCGACCCCGCGACGCGACGCGCGGCGAAGGAGTACATCACCTCACGCCTGACCCGGGGTTCGCTGGGCCTGGGGCCGCTCAAGGCCACGACGGCAGCCACCGAGCTGCGCACCTTCGTCGTCGTCATGGAGGATCTGCAGGGGGTGGGCGCCGCACGACTGCCCGACGTGGAACACACCCACCTGGACGCCGCGCTGAAGAGGTGGAAGAGCAGCCCGCACACCGCGGTTCGCAACGTGACCTTCCTGAAGCACTTGTCGGCCCACGGACCGTTCCTGTCCGAGGACAGGCTGGGCATCCTGCCGTGGAACGGCCGCAGCGCCTACGGTGTCGTCGGACTCCAGCGCGTAAAGGGCGAGAACACCACGCCCCGCATCCCTGAGGAGGTCCTCGCCCCCCTGCTGCGAGCGGCAATCTTCTACGTGGAGACGGCGAGTGGGGACATCCTCGCCGCCCAGAAAGAGATCGACGCGCTCGAAGCGGCACGCGACAGCCGCTGTCTGGTCCAGGGCCAGGCACGGGAACGTGTGCTGTCCTTCATCGCCGAACGGCGAGAGGCCGGGCGGGGCATCCCCGCAGTACCGCTCGGGACGGCCCACACCGTGCCCGGCGCCGCCGTCGTCGACGGCGTGCCACAGGTGCCCAACCACAGACTCGTCTCCCTCCTCGCCGGTGTCGCCAAGACGTCACAAGTGCTTGCGCTCGTGGTCGAGGCCGGGAAGGAGATCGGCTACGAGGAGGGCGGGCTCGACACACCGATGTCGCCATGGTCCGGCTCGGCCGGCCCCTGGCGGCCGAGGCTCAGCCCCTTCACCCTGGCCAACGAGCTGTCCTTCTTGCGCACGGCCTGCTGGATCGTCATCGCCTACCTGTCGGGGATGCGGGATGTGGAGGTGCGTGAGCTGGGCCGGGACTGCGCCCTCACCGAGCGCGGAGCCGACGGACGGACCCGGTACAAACTCCGGGGCCGGGTCTACAAGGGCAAGGGGCGCGACCTGAGCGGGGAGGAAGCCGAATGGGTCGTGCTGGATGTCGTCCACCGGGCCGTCGCCGTCCTCCGCGAGATCAACGACGACCCCGGCCACCTCTTCGGCTACGACGGCGGTGGGCGCAACGGGTACGTGCTGCTCAGCAACATGCCGCGCCGCATCCGGGCTTTCCGTGACCATCTCAACGAGCTGTTCAGCACACCGGCGGGGCTCTACGTACCCACGATCGCGGCAGCCCCACCGCCCGGTGCCGACCCGATCACCGACGACGCGGTTCCGAACGACACGGCGGTAGAGGCAGCGGTGGCAGAGTCCACAGCTCTTCCATGGGCCTTCGACACCCGGCAGTTCCGCCGGACCCTCGCCTGGCACATCGCCCACCAGCCCTTCGGCGTGGTCGCGGGCGCCCGCCAGTACAAGCACGCAGCGATCACCATGTTCGAGGGCTACGCGGGAACGTCCGCCTCCGGCTTCGCCGACGAGGTTGCGGCCGAGGAGGCCGTGGCCAAGCTCGATTACGTCGAGGACCTCTACCACGACTGGAACGACGGCGGCCCCTCAGCGGGCGGTGCCGCCCGGCGCATCGAGGTCGAGTTCGACCGCATCCGCAGCGAACTCGGCGACCTGCCGGGTGTGGTGGCCAGCCCCTCCCGGCTGAGAACGCTGCTGCACCACCTGACGAAGACCCTGCATCCCGGCGTGCTGAACGACTGCTTCTACCAGGCGGAGACGGCCGTGTGCCGCAAGCGGACCAAGCCACTGGGACGCCCCATCCCCATGCTCGACATGTGCATGAACTGCCCCAACTCACGCCGCTCCGCCGTCCACCTGCCCCGCCTGGAACGAGCACACGACATGGCCCGGGCCGAACTCGGCGAGGCCGCCGACCTCCCGCGACTCCAGCAGCTCGCCATCGCGGAACACCTGGCCACGCTCACCCACCTGATCGCCGAGATCGACCACGAGGACTCCTGACGATGACCGGCTCCATGGACGAGACCCTGCAAGCCGTCCGCACCGCCTTCGCCCGCCTGGCCCGGGAAAACACCGGCCTGACCGACATCGACCAGCAGATCATGCGCGCCTTCGAGCAGCTCATGCTCGGCCGCCCCGAGATCACCGACGGCCGCACCTCGGCAGTGAACATCGCCGCCGAGGCAGGCGTCTCCCGAGCCTCGTACTACCGCTCTCCCGTCGCGGCAGTCATCAAGGGGATTCTCAGCTCGCCCGAGGCCAGGCGTCCTGAGTCCGACGAGCTCAGGCAGGAAGTCGCGCGCCTGAAACAGTCCGAGCGGGAACTCCGCCGGGAGAAGGGCGCCGAGATCCGGGAGTTGCGTGCCACCGTCGCGGCGTACGCGAACCAGATCCAGATCCTCGCCCTGAGGAACGCCGAGTTGGAAGCGGACACCCGTCGCCTTCACGCTCAGCTTGCCGGGAAGCAGGCAGGGGTGGTCAAGCAGCTCAAAGGTGCCAGGACGGCCACGGGCTCATCACCAGTGCAGCCCTGACTCACTCACGCCGTCCTGTCGCGCTCTCCGGCTGCTGAAGGTAGCGCTGCCACGCATCCAGCCCGGGGTGAGCGGTCAGGCGTCGGGGTCGACTTCGGGGTGTGTGAACCGCACGGGCTTGCCCAGCGACCGGGCGTAGGCGATTTCGGCTCGGGTGCTGTCTCCGATGTAGTCGCCGACTACGAGCACCTCATCAGCGAGCCGGATCTTCGCCCGGTGCAGATCGTCGAGTCGAACCTTCAGCGCCTCGGCCTCAACAGGATCGGACCAAAGTTCGTGCGGCGACTTCATGTCACAGCCCGGCTTGACGACAATCTTTCCGGCTTTGGTCTCCCGCAGATCGGCCTCGGTCATCTCGGTCATGAAGCGGGTGGAACCGCAGATCACGACGATACGCGGGAGGCTCAGATGCTTCTTCGCGTCGGCGAGTTTCTCCTCAGCGGTGAGCGGTTGCGGGTACGACACTGGTTCCTCCTGGTGGTGTGGTCCAAAGGATGCCTGCGGAGACGAGAACGAGGGTGCCCAAGCCTGACAGCAGCGGCCTGCAGAGCTGCCGAACCTCTGGAACCTCAAGCGCTGCACTGCTGCAGCATCATGGTCTTGTCCGCCGACGTCACGGGCAGTTCGTACTTGGCTGCCACCTGCGCGAACCGCACCGCGTACGAGCACCGGACCGCCTTGTTGGGCGGCAGCCACGACGCCGGGCCCGAGTCCCGCTTGGCGGAGTTCGTCGAGCCCGAGACCGGCAGGAGATTCAGCACGTCATTGGCCAGCCGTTGCCGCTTCCCCTTGCCCCAGCGGGCGGCGCCCATCTGCCAGGCGTACGACAACGGCACCACGTGGTCTATCTGCACCTCGATGGCCTTCGCCTTCTTCCAGGCGATGTCCTTGCCGGTGTACGGGTCGTACAGGTCCATCGAGACGACGACACAGTCCGAACCGGCACGGAGCTCGACGTTGCGCCCATGGAGTTTCAGCAAGTCGTTCCGGGTGTCACAACCGTTCCGCGCCAGCGGCACACCGTCCGCCGTGTCCATCCACGCGTAGCCGAACTCGTCGCGGTCATAGCCCGTCTTCGGCCCTCGCCCCTTGGTTGACAGCTTGGTGATCAGCTCACGCGCTGTCGCCTCGTCCGTCTCGGACGAGATCGGGGCCAGCCCGGGCTTCGTTCCGTCGGGGTCGGCCAAGGGGCTGGCTCCGTACTTGGCGGACGCTGACGAGCCGCCGCCTGATGAACCACTCTCGTCGGAGAGTCCGCCTCCCGTGCAGCCTGTCAGGACGGCCCCGGCAGCCAGTGCAGCGCCGACATGCAGCACGCCGCTCGTGAGACACCACCTGGACACGCGGCCATCCCGCCCCTGAGACACATCACCGTGAGACATCTACACCGCCAACATAAGGTCGTTCGCCAGTTGTTCGCGCTTGCTCTCCGCCCACCGCGACGAGCCCATCTGCCAGGCGTACGACAACGGCACCACGTGGTCTATCTGCACCTCGGCGGCCTTCGCCTTCTTCCAGGCGATGTCCTTGCCGGTGTACGGGTCGTACAGGTCCATCGACACGACCACACAGTCGGAGCCGGTACGGAACCGGACGTCCCGCCCATGCAGCTTCAGCAGGTCGTTCCGCGTGTCACAACCGTTCCTCGCCAGCGGTACCCCGTCTGCCGTGTCCATCCAGGCGTAGCCGAACTCGTCGCGGTCGTATCCCGTCCTGGGACCGCGCCCCTTGGTCTCGAGGCCGTCGATGAGTTTGCGGGCCGTCGCCTCGGGGCCGTCGCCCCTGACCGGGGCGAGGCCGGGGCCGGTACCGTCGGGGTTGCTCAGCGGGCTGACGGCCTGCCCCGCGGCCGGTGCCTTGGCGCCGCCGCCCGGGGACGAGGCGCCCTCTTCGCCGTCGAGTCCCTCGCACCCGGTGACCAGGGCCAGTGCGAGGGCCGCGCCCGCGGCCCATCCGGTACGGATCCTGCTGTGCCGCCTCATGCGTGCCCCTCCCCTTGCCGTTCGCCGATATCACCGTAGCGACGGAGAGGTTCAGACCATAGAGGGGCTTTATTGGGCATGCGGGGCATACCTGTCGTACGGTCGACAGTGAGTCACGTCTCGGAAGGAGCTCTGCATGGGCATCCTCGACAAGATGAAGAGCATGGCCGGCAAGGACAAGGACAGGTCAAGGAAGATGTCCGACGCCGCCGAGCGCCAGGTCAACCAGAGGACCGGTGGCAAACACGAGAAGCAGGTCGACACCGCGCAGCAGCAGGCCGAGGGCAAGCTCGGCTTCGGGCGCGAGCAGGGCGGCGACCGGCCGGACCAGCGGTAGCGCCTCCCGTACCCCGACCATGACGAAGCCGTCCACGGGCCTGTCCCCGTGGGCGGCTTCATCGCGTCGGCGGGCGACGGCGGCGGGTGGCTACGACCCCAGGATCGAGGTCAGGAACTCCCCCACCCAGCCGAGCAGTTCCCGCCCGACCAGCGGCTTGCCGCCCACCTTCGCGGTCTTCGGGCGCGGTACGAGCACCTGGTGGGCGCCCGCCTTGATGACGCTGCCGGGGTAGAGCCGCTGGAGCCGCAGCTCCTGGGACTCGCGCAACTCGACCGGCGCGAAGCGGATGTTGTTGCCCTGGAGCACGATCTCGCCGACGGCGCACGCCCGCGCGAGCATGCGCAGCCCCGCGACCAGCAGCAGGTTCTCCACCGGTTCCGGCAACTTGCCGTAGCGGTCGACGAGCTCCTCGCGTACGGCCTTGACGTCCTCCTCGCTGTTGGCGGAGGCGATGGACCGGTACGCCTGGAGCCGCAGCCGCTCGCCGGGGGCGTAGTCGTGCGGGACGTGCGCGTCGACGGGCAGCTCGATCTTGACCTCGAGCGGCGGCTCCTCCTCCACGCCGCCCTCCAGGGAGGCCCGGTAGTCGGCGACCGCCTCGCCGACCATCCGCACGTACAGGTCGAAGCCGACGCCGGCGATGTGGCCGGACTGCTCACCGCCCAGCAGGTTGCCGGCGCCGCGGATCTCCAGGTCCTTCATGGCCACGTACATGCCCGCGCCCATCTCGGTGTGCTGGGCGATGGTCGCCAGGCGCTCGTGCGCCGTCTCCGTCAGCGGTTTCTCCGGCGGGTAGAGGAAGTACGCGTAGCCCCGCTCGCGGCCTCGGCCGACGCGGCCGCGGAGCTGGTGGAGCTGGCTGAGGCCGAAGTTGTCGCCGCGCTCGACGATGAGGGTGTTGGCATTGGAGATGTCGATGCCGGACTCGACGATGGTCGTGGAGACCAGCACGTCGAACTTCTTCTCCCAGAAGTCGACGACGACCTGTTCCAGCGCCTGCTCCGACATCTGGCCGTGGGCGGTGGCGATGCGCGCCTCGGGGACGATCTCGCGCAGCTTGGCCGCCGCGCGGTCGATGGACTCGACGCGGTTGTGGATGTAGAAGACCTGGCCCTCGCGCAGCAGCTCGCGGCGGATGGCGGCGCCGATCTGCTTCTGCTCGTAGGGGCCGACGAAGGTCAGCACCGGGTGGCGCTCCTCCGGCGGGGTGGTGATCGTGGACATCTCGCGGATGCCGGTGACCGCCATCTCCAGGGTGCGCGGAATGGGGGTGGCGGACATGGTGAGCACGTCGACGTTGGCGCGGAGCTTCTTGAGCTGCTCCTTGTGCTCGACGCCGAAGCGCTGCTCCTCGTCGACGATGACCAGGCCGAGGTCCTTGAACTTGGTCTCGGAGGAGAACAGGCGGTGGGTGCCGATGACGATGTCCACCGAACCCTCGCGCAGGCCCTCCAGCGTCGCCTTCGCCTCGGTGTCGGTCTGGAAGCGGGACAGCGCCTTCACGTTCACGGGGAACTGGGCGTAGCGCTCGCCGAACGTCCCGAAGTGCTGCTGCACCAGCAGGGTCGTCGGCACCAGTACGGCCACCTGCTTGCCGTCCTGGACGGCCTTGAAGGCGGCGCGGACCGCGATCTCGGTCTTGCCGTAGCCGACGTCGCCGCAGATCAGGCGGTCCATGGGGACCGTCTTCTCCATGTCCTCCTTGACCTCGGCGATGGTGGTGAGCTGGTCGGGGGTCTCCGCGTAGGGGAAGGCGTCCTCCAGCTCGCGCTGCCAGGGGGTGTCCGAGCCGAACGCGTGCCCCGGCGCCGCCATCCGCGCGCTGTACAGCTTGATCAGGTCGGCGGCGATCTCCTTGACCGCCTTCTTGGCGCGTGCCTTGGTCTTGGTCCAGTCGGCGCCGCCCAGGCGGTGCAGGGTGGGGGACTCGCCGCCGACGTACTTGGTGATCTGCTCCAACTGGTCGGTGGGGATGTAGAGCCGGTCGCCGGGCTGGCCGCGCTTGGCGGGGGCGTACTCCACGACCAGGTACTCGCGGGTGGCGCCCTGCACGGTGCGCTGGACCATCTCGATGTAGCGGCCCACGCCGTGCTGCTCGTGGACGATGTAGTCGTCCGCCTCCAGGGTGAGCGGGTCGATGGTCTTGCGGCGCCGGGCCGGCATCCGGGCGCCCTCGCGGCCGGCTGCCTTCTGGCCGGTCAGGTCGGTCTCGGTGAGCACGGCGAGCCTGAGCGCCCGGTCGACGAAGCCGTGGTCGATCGAGCCGCAGGAGACGTGCACGACGGAGGGGCTGAGGGTGCCGAGGTCGTTGTCGAGGCGGGCCGCGATGCCCTCGCCGCCGAGGACCTCGACGGTGCGGGCGGCCGGGCCGTGGCCCTCGGTGACGTAGACCGTGCGCCAGCCGTCGGCGAGCCAGCCCTTGGTGTCGGCCAGTGCCTTGGCGGTGTCGCCGCGGTAGGTCTCGGGGGCGTGCATGCCGAGTTTGAGGGTGTCGGCGTCCTCCAGCGCGTCGTCGGCGGCGAACGGCGACACCGACCACCACATCATGTCCAGCTCGCGGGCGCGTTCCCGGACGTCCGCGATGGACCACAGGGAGGCCGCGTCGACGTCGATCGGCGCCTCGCCGCCGCCCGCGGTGGCCGCCCAGGAGGCCTGGAGGAACTCCTGCGACGTGGCGACCAGGTCGGCGGCGCGGGTCCGCACCCGCTCCGGGTCGCAGACCATGGCCATGGCGCCCTTGGGCAGCACGTCCAGCAGCAGTTCCATGTCGTCGACGAGGACGGGGGCGAGGGACTCCATGCCCTCCACCGCGATGCCCTCGGCGATCTTACCGAGCAGTTCGCCGAGCTCCGGGTGGTCCTCGGCGAGGACCCGGGCGCGCTCCCGTACGTCCTCGGTGAGCAGCAGCTCGCGGCAGGGCGGGGCCCACAGGCCGTGCTCGGCGACCTCCAGGGACCGCTGGTCGGCGACCTTGAAGTAGCGGATCTCCTCGACGTCGTCGCCCCAGAACTCGACGCGGAGGGGGTGCTCCTCGGTGGGCGGGAAGACGTCCAGGATGCCGCCGCGGACGGCGAACTCACCGCGCTTCTCGACCAGCTCCACCCGCGCGTACGCGGCGGCGGCCAGGGCCTCGACGATCTCGTTCAGGTCGGCGCTCTGGCCGGTGCGCAGGGCCACCGGCTCGAGGTCGCCGAGGCCCTTGACCTGCGGCTGGAGCACGGAGCGCACGGGCGCGACGACGACGGAGACCGGGCCGGTCTCAGGGTCGTCGGGGCGCGGGTGGGCCAGGCGGCGCAGGACGGCCAGACGGCGGCCGACGGTGTCGCTGCGCGGGCTGAGCCGCTCGTGCGGGAGGGTCTCCCAGGAGGGGTACTCCACGACGCCCTCCGGGGGCAGCAGGGAGCGCAGGGCGGCGGCCAGGTCCTCCGCCTCGCGCCCCGTCGCCATCACCGCCAGCACGGGGCGGCTCGTCTCGCGGGCCAGCGCGGCGACCGAGAAGGCGCGGGCCGCCGGGGGGCCGACCAGGTCGACGTGCATGCGGTTGCCGTCTGCGGCCGCCGAGATCGCTTCCGCGAGGGCGGTGTCCTTGACGACGGCGTCGAGCAGACCGTGCAGGCTCATGGAGGGGGCGCTTCCGTCCTGGGGTGTAGTCCTGGGTTGTACAACACGAGTAACCCGGCGGTGTCACGGCCGGGGGTGTCCAGCCTACGACGCCGCGCCCGTCGGCGCCGGGGCTGTGGATGACGTCCGCCGCCGGTTCGACCGTGGGCGGTGGCCACCAGGAGGCTCCGCCCCCTGTACCCCCGGCCTGTGCCCCCCACCACCCGTCTCGGTGGGCCGAAAGGCCCCCCCGGGGCGACGCCCCCGCGGTCGGACGGCAGCAGGCCCGGGACGGCAACCGACTCGGACGGCGGACGCGGCCCCGAGGCCCACAACCGACCAGAGGGCCACAACCGGCCGCCCAGAGGACCGCAACCGGCCCAGAGGACCGCAACCGGCCCAGAGGACCGCAACCGGCCCAGAGGACCGCAACCGGCCCGGAGGGCCGGGAAGGGGCGGGTGTCGTCTTCGCGGTGCCCGGTGCCCTGGCGCGGAAAAGGCGCCGGCGCCGGAGCCCTCTGGGCTTCCGGCGCCGGGCGCTCCCCCGCAACCCCCGTGTGCGGTGGCTCGGGCTCCCCCGCAACCCCGTGTGCGGTGGCTGTCGGTCGTTACTCCGTCGCGATGGCGTTCAGGACGTTCATGCGGCCCGCCCGGAACGCCGGGACCAGGGCGGCGAACAGGCCCACGAAGGCCGAGCCGATGAAGACGCCGATGATCGTCGGCCAGGGGATGTCGAGGACGTTCAGGCCCTCCAGGGCGAGGAGCTTCTGCGCCGTGGCGCCCCAGCCCATGCCCAGCCCCAGGCCCAACAGGGCACCGAACAGGGCGATGACGACGGACTCCATGCGGATCATCCGGCGCAGTTGGCGGCGGGAGAGGCCGATCGCCCGCATCAGACCGATCTCGCGGGTCCGCTCGACCACCGACAGCGCCAGCGTGTTCACCACACCGAGGATCGCGACGATGATCGCCAGGGCGAGCAGACCGTAGACCATGTTCAGCAGTTGGCCGATCTGGTCCTTCAGCTCCTGCTTGTAGTCGGTCTGGTCGGCCACCTGGTACTGCGGGTAGGCGTCCAGGGACTTCTTCAGTGCCGCGTACGCCTGCTCCGCCTGGCCGTCCTCGGCCTGCGCGAACATGATCGTGTTCGGCGGGACGCTGTCGGCCGGCAGGTACTTCCGCATCGTCTCGATGCTGATGTACCGCGCGCCCTGGTCGATGGCCACGTCGTCGTCCGTGATCGCGGCGACCTTCAGCTCGGCGGTCTCACCGCCCTCGAAGGCGACGGAGATCGTGTCGCCGACGTGCACGTCGTGCTTCTCGGCGTAGTCCGTGCCGACCGACATGGCGTCCGGCCCGTAGGCGGCGGAGAGCTCGCCCTCCGTCGTCGCGCGGCGCACGTCCTGGGCGTACGTCGGGTCGGCGGCCGTGATCCCGTCGTCGTCGGTCTTGCCGTCGGGCGAGGTCAGCGTGGCGTCGAGCATCTTGTAGCGGGTGACGTGCTCCAGGCCGGGCGTGTCCTGCATCGCCTTCTCGGCCTGCGGCACGATCCGCTGGTTGCCCTGGACGATGAAGTCCGCGCCGACCGTCTTGTCCAGCTCGCTCGTGGCCGAGGCGACCATGGAGGAGCCGACCACCGAGAGGCAGGCGACCAGCGCGAGGCCGATCATCAGGGCGGCGCCCGTGGCGCCGGTGCGGCGCGGATTGCGCAGGGCGTTGCGCTCGGCCAGGCGGCCGACCGGGCCGAAGGCCCGCAGCAGCACCGCGCTGATCACCCGGACGACGAAGCCGGCCAGCAGCGGGCCGATGACGACGAAGCCGATGAGGGACAGCACGATGCCCGCACCGAGCATCAGCGAACCCTCGCTCGCCTTGTCGGCGGCGGCGGCCGTGAGCAGGGCCGCGGCACCGGCGCCGGTGAGGACCAGGCCGATCAGGCCGCGTATCCAGCCGGCCTTGCCGTCGGCCGGCGTACCGGCGTCGCGCAGGGCCGCCATCGGGGAGACCTTGCCCGCGCGGCGGGCCGGCAGGTAGGCGGCCAGGACGGTGACCACGATGCCGAGGACCAGGCCGATCACGGGGGTGGCCGTCTTGATGGTCAGGTCGTCGGTGGAGAGGTTCATGCCCGCCGCCGACATGAGCTTCATCAGGCCGACGGCGATTCCGACACCGGCCGCGACTCCGAGGACCGAGCCGACGATGCCGAGCAGGAGCGCCTCGACGAGCACCGAGCGGTTGACCTGCCGGCGGGAGGAGCCGATGGCCCGCATCAGACCGATCTCGCGGGTGCGCTGGGCGACCAGCATGGAGAAGGTGTTGATGATCAGGAAGATGCCGACCAGGAACGCGATCCCGGCGAAGCCGAGCATGGCGTACTTGATGACGTTCATGAACTCGCCGACGTCCTTGCGGTTCTCGTCGGCGTTCTCCTTGGCCGTCTGGACCTTGTAGGTGCCGTCCAGTGCCTCGGCGACGTTCCGCTTGAGCCGCGCGTCGGAGACGCCGTCGGCGGCGGTGACGTTGAACTGGGTGAACTTACCGGTTTCGCCGAGCAGTTCGCGCTGGGCGGTGGCAGTGTCGAAGTAGAGGACGGCGGCGCCGGGGTTGGTCACCGTGAAGGAGGCGATGCCGACGATCTCGGCCTTGAAGTCGCCGGTCTGCGCGATGGTGCGCAGTTCGTCGCCGAGCTTCAGGTCGTGCTTGTCGGCGGTGTCGGCGTCGACCATCACCTCGGTGGGTCCGCGCGGGGCGTGCCCGGTGGTGATCTCCATCGACCGGAGGTCGTTCTTCGTCCAGTTGCCGGCGATGGTCGGAGCGCCGCTGGTGGCGCCCACGTTGTCGTTGTCACGGTCGACGACGGTCACGTTCATCGAGGAGACCGCGCCCTCGGCCGACTTGACGCCCTCCGCCTTGCGGACCTGCTCCAGCGCGGACGTCGGCAGGGCCTCGGGCACGCCGTTCTGCGGGGTGTCCTCGGCCTTGGCGTCCTTCGGCTTGACCGTCACGTCCGACGACGTGACCGCGAAGAGCTTGTCGAAGGTCGTGTTCATCGTGTCCGTGAACACCAGGGTGCCGCACACGAACGCCACCGACAGCAGTACCGCCACCGCCGAGAGCGCCATCCGGCCCTTGTGCGCGAAGAAGTTGCGCATCGAGGTCTTCACGACGGTCATGACGTGCGCCCCCGGGCGTCGAAGTCCTTCATGCGGTCGAGGACGGCGTCCGCGGTCGGCTTGTGCATCTCGTCCACGATCCGGCCGTCGGCGAGATACAGCACACGGTCCGCGTAACTGGCGGCCACCGGGTCGTGGGTGACCATCACGATGGTCTGGCCCAGTTCGGTGACCGACCGGCGCAGGAAGCCCAGTACCTCGGCGCCGGCGCGCGAGTCGAGGTTTCCGGTCGGCTCGTCACCGAAGATGATCTCGGGCCGTGCGGCGAGCGCCCGCGCCACCGCGACCCGCTGCTGCTGCCCGCCGGAGAGCTGGGTCGGCCGGTGCTTGAGCCGCCCGGCGAGTCCCACGGTCTCCACGACCCGGTCCAGCCACGCGCGGTCGTACTTGCGCCCGGCGATGTCCATGGGCAGCGTGATGTTCTCGAGCGCGTTCAGCGTCGGGAGCAGGTTGTACGCCTGGAAGATGAAGCCGATCCGGTCCCGGCGCAACTGGGTGAGCTTCTTGTCCTTCAGGCCGGTGATCTCGGTCTCGTCGAGGTGGATCTGCCCGCTGGAGACGGTGTCCAGGCCGGCCAGGCAGTGCATCAGCGTGGACTTGCCGGACCCCGACGGCCCCATGATCGCGGTGAACTGGCCGCGGGCGATGTCCACGTCCACGTGGTCCAGGGCGACCACCCTGGTCTCGCCCGATCCGTACGCCTTCACGACCTGCCGCGCTCGCGCGGCAACGGCCGTACGCCCTCCGGTGCTCCCGTGCGTGGGAATACTTACGGCCGATGTCATGTCAAGTCTCCTATGTCGGTCATCAGGTGAGCCGCCGGTGCCGGCGGCTGACGCCGATCGGTACCGAGGTGGTTGGTGTACGTGGTGCCGCGCCCCGTCGCGTCGTACGGGCCGCCGTGCGCGTGCCGTGCTGCTACATCGAAGAGTCTGGCCGGAACCGGGGGTCGACCGCGCTGGTGTTCAGCGCACTCTTCTACTGGGGAAAACCCCACCCCCGCGGGTCCGGTTCACCGCCCCCCAGCGGCGTAAAGCCAGATTAAGGACGCCACCGCCCCCCTCTCGTCCTCCGCCGGTACGAACCCGCCCCGGGCCGTAGTACGGAGGTACCCCTAGGGGCTGTCCGCCCGTCGGTGGAGAAGGCCTCGGGGTTGTCCTCCACCTCAGGACGCATCGAGCCTCCACCCTCCCGCGACGTCAGGGGCAAGTGGGAAGCTGAGCCCGGCAGATGGATGCAGGGGGAACACAAAAGGGAGGGTTCCGGGTGGACGGTGTGGACAGCACCCGGCCCGCGGTGCACGAGGCCGGAGCGGGCGCGGGCCCGGACCGTCGCGGCGCCGTCGTCGCCGCCCTGATGCTGGCGATGGCACTGTCGGCGCTCGACGCCACGATCGTCTCCACCGCCGTCCCCCAGATCGTCGGCGACCTCGGGGGCTTCTCCCTCTTCTCCTGGCTCTTCTCCGGCTACCTGCTGGCCGTCACCGTCACGCTGCCCGTCTACGGCAGGCTCTCCGACACCTTCGGCCGCAAACCGGTCCTGGTGGCGGGGGCGGCGCTGTTCCTCCTCGGCTCCCTGCTGTGCGCGCTCGCCTGGAACATGGGCGCCCTGATCGCCTTCCGCGTCCTGCAGGGCCTGGGCGGCGGCGCCCTCCAGGGCACCGTGCAGACGCTCGCCGCCGACCTGTACCCGCTCGAGGAGCGCCCCAGGATCCAGGCCCGGCTGTCCACGGTGTGGGCGGTGTCCGCGATCGCGGGCCCCGGCCTGGGCGGTGTGCTGGCCACGTACGCCGACTGGCGCTGGATCTTCCTCGTCAACCTGCCGATCGGCGCTCTCGCCCTGTGGCTGATCGTCCGGCACCTGCACGAGCCGGCCCGGGAGACGGACGGCACGCGCGCGCGTGTCGACTGGGCGGGCGCGCTGGCCGTGTTCGCCTGCGGCGGCGCCCTGCTCACCGCGATGGTGCAGGGCGGGGTGGCGTGGCCGTGGCTGTCGGCGCCCTCGCTCGCCCTGTCCGGGGCGGGCCTCGCCCTGCTGGTGGCCGTGGTGGTGATCGAGCGCCGGGCGGCGGAACCGATCATCCCCGGCTGGGTGTGGCGCCGCCGCACGATCGCGGCGGTGAACCTCGCGCTCGGCGCGCTGGGACTGCTGATGGTGGCACCGACCGTGTTCCTGCCCACCTACGCCCAGTCGGTGCTGGGCCTGGCACCGGTGGCCGCCGGTTTCGTGCTGTCCGTGTGGACGCTGAGCTGGCCGGTGTCCGCGGCCCTGAGCCAGCACGTGTACCGCAGGATCGGTTTCCGGAACACGGCCATGCTCGGCATCGGCACCGCGTCCCTGATCCTGTTCGCCTTCCCGTTTCTGCCCTACCCCGGCGAGGCCTGGCAGCCGGCGCTTTTGATGCTGCTGCTCGGCGCCGCGCTGGGCCTGTTCCAGCTCCCGCTCGTCGTCGGCGTCCAGTCCACGGTCGGCTGGGCGGAGCGGGGCACGGCGACCGCGTCCGTCCTCTTCTGCCGGCAGACCGGACAGACGCTCGGCGCGGCGGTCTTCGGCGCGATCGCCAACGGGGTGCTGGCCGCGCGGCTCGGCGGGACGGGCGGCACCGGCACCGGCACCGGCACCGGCGACCTCGACTCCGTGACCCGGGCGCTGGACTCGGGCGCCGCGGACGAGTCCGTGCGGCGGGCGATCGCCGACGCCGTGCACGCCGTGTACCTGGGCGCGGCGGGTGCGGCGGCGCTGGCGTTCCTGGTGCTGCTGGTCGTGGCACCGCGCCGGTTCCCGGTGCTCCCGGACTGACCGCACGGGCCGCCGCGCCCCCGAAGCCCCTGTTAACGCGGGTAACACCCCAGGCCGGCGCCGCGCCCGCATACCGACCGATCAGTTTGGCCAAAACGCCGCGCACGGCCGAACCGGCGAGTAGCGTGCGTGGCTCGCCGCCCCCACCTCCCTGCGGTCCGCCCCACACCGGACCCGAGCCGCGCAAGGAGCACCGGGATGTCCTACGACCCGTCCCCGTCGTACCCGCACCGGCCCCCTCCACCGCCGTACCGGCCACCGTCACACCGGCCCCCTTCCCCGCCGTACCAGCCACCGCCGTACCCGCCACCGCCGTACCCGCACCAACCGCCGCCGCCACCGCCACCGCCGTACCAGCCACCGCCGTACCCGCACCAACCGCCGCCGCCACCGCCACCGCCGTACCAGCCCCCGCCCCACGCCCCCGCGCCGTCCCCGTACGACGCCCACCCCCGGCGACCGGCGGAACCTCCCCACCGCCACGCCGGCCTCCCTCCGGCGCGACCGCCCCGCCCCGACACCGGGCCGGCCCCCGGGCCCACCGCCCGCCGGGCACCGCGCCGGGACCCGCTCGGGCACCACAGCGACCTGCGGATCCTGCGCAGCGCCTACCGCCGGCAGCGACGCACCGCCACGCTCACCGCCCTCGGCTACTTCACCCTGTTCCTGATGCTGTCCGCGTACGCGCCCGGCCTCATGGCCGGCACCCTCGCCGGCGGGCTGCCCACCGGACTGGCGCTCGCCCTGCTCCAACTCCCCGTGACCTGGCTGGCGATCGCGCTGTACGAGCACACCGCGCGCCGGCGCGTGGACCCGCTCGCGGACCGCATCCGCAAGGAGGCCGCACTGAACGCCCGGCGGGAGGCGGGACGGTGACGCAGTTCGCGACGACCGGCTTCAGCGGCGACGCCCAGACGATGTCCCTGGTCGGCTTCACCGCCGTCGCCACCGTCACGCTGCTGCTGTGTGTGATGACCGGCCCCGACCGGGACGACCTCGACGAGTTCTACACCGGCTACAGCTCCCTGTCCCCCATGCGCAACGGCCTCGCGATCGCCGGGGACTACATCTCGGCGGCGACCGTGCTCGGCACCGGCGGCGTCATCGCGCTCTTCGGCTACGACGGCGTCGTACTGGCGCTCAGCACCGCCCTGTCGCTGCTGCTGCTGATGTTCCTGCTGGCCGAACCCCTGCGCAACGCCGGCCGGTTCACCATGGGCGACGCGCTCGCCCGCCGGATGCCCGGACGCGGCGTCCGCATCGCCGCCTGCGCGGTGACCATCGCCGCGCTGCTGCCGCTGATGCTGGTGCAGCTCGCGGGCACCGGCCAGTTGCTCGCCTTCGTCCTCGGCTTCTCCGGCGAGTCGCTGGAGACCGGCTGCATCATCGGCCTGGGGGTACTGATGATCAGCTACGCGGCGATCGGCGGCATGAAGGGCACCGCCCTCATCCAGATCCTCAAGATCGTGATGCTGCTCGGATCGGGCACCGTGGTCGCCGCGCTGATCCTCAACCGCTTCGGCTGGGACCCCGGCGCGCTGTTCGACGCGGCGGCGGACGGCAGCGGCGTGGGACCGGCGTTCCTGAACTCGGGACTCCAGTTCGCGGGCGGGCCGCACCCCGAGGCCGACATGATCACCTCGCAACTGACCGTCGTCCTCGGCGGCGCCTGTCTCCCCCACGTCACCATGCGCATGTACACCGCGTCCTGTGCCCGCCAGGTGCGCCGCTCGATGTCCTGGGCGGTGTCCAGCGTGGCACTGTTCGTGCTGGTCATCACGGTCGTCGGCGTCGGCGCGACGGCGCTGGTGGGACGGGCGGCCATCGCCGGGATCGACCCGCAGGGCAACACCGCCTTCCTGCTGGGCTCCCGGGCCGCGTTCGGCGCGGAGGTGTCCACGGCGGAGACGTTCCTGTTCACGACCGTCACCACGGCCGTCTTCCTCACCCTGCTGGCCTCCGTCGGCGGCATGATCCTCGCCTGCGCCAACTCCCTCGCCCACGACGTGTTCGCCACCCGCGTGCAGGAGATGTCACCGCGCCGCGAGATGACCCTCGCCCGCGTCTCCGCCCTGGCCATCGGCATCCCCGCGATCATCCTCGCGACCCTCGTCCAGCACCGCAGCCTGCAGCCCCTGGTCACCCTGTCCTTCTGTCTGGGCGCCTCGGCCATCGCCCCCGCCCTGGTCTACGGCCTCTTCTGGCGCCGCTACACCCGCGCCGGGCTGCTCAGCACCCTCATCGGCGGTTCGCTGGCCGTCCTGCTGCTGATGCCGGGCACCAACCTGGTCTCCGGCTCGCCCGTCTCCGCCTTCCCCGACGCCGACTTCAACTGGTTCCCGTTCACCACGACGGGTCTGGTCTCCATCCCCCTGGGCTTCGCCTGCGGCTGGCTGGGCACGATGCTCTCCGGCCGGCGCGAGGCGGAGGAGCAACGCCGGCACTACGAGGCCGTGGAGGGCTGGATCCTGGCGGGGGCGGTACGCAGAGGCGAGTGACGTCGCCGGGGACGCGGACCCGCGGTGTCACTCCACCGCCCGCCCCGTGAGCGAACTGAGATTGCTGCGCACGGAGGCCATGTGGGCCTGGAGTTCGTCCCACCGCTCCCCGTGCTCGCGCAGCACCCGCTCCGTGTCACGGGCGATGCGCTCCTGACACGCCCGGGCCTCGGCGACCACCTCGGCCGCCCGGGCCCGGGCCTCCTCCTGCCGCCGCCCGGCCGCCTTCTCGGCGTCGGCCAGTGCCTCCGCCGCCTCGCGCACGTCCTGCTCGGCGCGGGCCACCAGCTCCGCGTGGTGCGCGTCCAGCGCCCGCGTCCGCTCCGTCTCCGCCCGCTCCTGCGCGGCGCACCGTTCGGCGAGCTCCCTGCTCTGCTCGGCGAGCATGCCGGTGGTCCGCTTCCGCATCTCGCGCAGCGCGGACAGTGCCTCCGAGCGCCCGGCCCGCACCTCGCGCCGCGCCTCGATCCGCGTCTCGTCGGCCTCCGCGCGCGCCGCCAGGAGCCGCTGCCGGGCCCGTTCGTCGGCCTCCGCGCGTACGGCGTCGGCGTGCGCCCGCGCCGCCTCACGCACGCCGGCCGCGTGTGTCCGCGCGTCCTCCATCAGGCGTTCCGCCGCACTCCGCGCCCCCTCCCGTACGGCCTCGGCCTCCTCCTGTCCGAGCTGGAACAGCCGCCGCGCGCGCTCCCCGAGGGCCGCGTAGTCCTGCGCGGTGAGCTGCGCGACCACGTCCCGCAGGTCCTCCAGCTCCTCCGCCATCTCCCGGGCGAGCACGGTGAGGCGGGCGGCCCGTTCCCAGGCCGCGTCACGCTCTTGGGAGAGTGCCTCGGCACACGCCTCCACCTGTCCGGGACGGTAGCCGCGCTCGCGTCCGCGTACGGTCACGAAGCCGTGGGGAGGCGCCGATGCGCCGCTCATGCTCATCACCCCTGTGGTGAACCTGCCGCACTAAATGGACTTACCCGACTTTATGGATCGTTCGTAAGCCCTCATAATGCGACACACCGCACGCAGGCGGGCGGGGCCCGGTCGCCTCACAGGTCGACCGGGCCCCGCCCGTCGGGTACGTCAGCGGCGCGGGCGCCTCACAGCAGCCCGTCCCACATCTGCTCCAGCAGCACCGACCACCAGCTCTCCGGCGAGCCGAGCGCCGCCGGGTCCAGCGCGGCCAACTGGGCCTGGAAGTCGACCGTCCAGCGGCCCGCCTGCTCCTGGTTCAGACCGAACCTGAGCCGCCACATCCGGCCCAGCAGCGCCAGGCAGCGCGCGAACTCCGGCAGCCCCGTGTTCACGAACTGCGGCGGCACGGGCGCGCCGCCCGGCCCCGCCTCCACCGGCACCGCCACGATGGCCGCCGTGCCGTACTGCACACAGATCGCCCGGCCGAAGTCACTGCCCACGACGAGGTACGAACCCGCGTCCGAGGCCGGCTGCACCCCTCGCTCGGCCGCCAGCTCCGCCAGCGTCGGCACCGGGCGCCCCGGCTGGGCCTGCGCCCAGAAGAACGGGCCCATGTCCATCGGCAGACCCGCCGCCACCAGCGTGTGCGCCACGACCGGCGGCACACCCTGCCGGGAGACCGCGGCCTGCTCGAACCGGAAGACACCCGGGCCGAACGCGCCCCCCAGCTCCTGTCCGACGGCCTCCGGCGGGATCGGCGGCGCCGGCTGCACCTGCGGCAGCGGCGCACGCACCGGCGCCGGACGGGCCGGCCCGTCGGCCACCTGGTGCAGCTCGCCCTGGTGCGCCAGCAGTTGGCGCATGCCCTGCTGCCGGCTCGCGTGGTCCGTGCCGTACGGCGCGATGGAGGTGATCCGCGCCTGCGGCCACTGCTCCCGGATCATCCGCGCGCAGTACGCGCCCGGCAGCTCGCACGACTCCAGCTCCGTGTGCAGCTCCAGCACCTGGTCCGGCGGCACGTTCATGCCCCGCAGCTCGTGGAAGATCTGCCACTCCGGGTGCGGCGTGCCCGGCGCCGAACGCCGGATCAACTGCTGCTCGGAGCCGTCCTGCGCGCGGTAGCGCAGTACGGCCTGGTAGCCGGGACCGACGGTCGGCAGACCGGACGGCGGCTGCTGCGGATAGCCGTACGCCGGCGGCTGACCGGGCACCGGCCCGCCGGGCGGCGGCACGGCACCGGGCGCACCGGGCGGCATGGGCTGTCCGGCACCGCCGGGGACGCCAGGCCCACCAGGAGCACCGGGGACGCCGGGAGCACCGTGGCCACCGTCACCACCCGGGACGCCCGGCGCGCCGGGAGGCGGCGGGGGCGTGCCGGGGCCGCCCACCGGGGGCGCCGCCAGCACGGTCTGAGCGTGGTGCACGGCACCGCCCGCGCCCCCCGAGGAGCCGTGCGGGCCGGGCGCACCGGGAGCGGCAGGAGGCGGCGGCGTACCCGGACCGCCGGGCGCCGCACCCGGGACGCCGGGAGCGCCGGGAGGTGCGGGAGCACCGGGCGGGCCGGGAGGACCGGGAGGTGCGGGAGTACCAGACGCGCCGGGCGGACCGGGCGGACCGGGCGGCTGGGGCGCACCGCCGCCCGTGCGGCCGGGGTCGGCCAGCATCGTGGCGGCATGGTGCATCCCGCCCGGGGGAGTCCCACCGGGGACGCTCGGCGGAGGCGGGGTGCCCGGAGCGCCTGGAGCGCCTGGAGCGCCTGGAGCACCGGGAGCACCGGGAGCACCGGGAGCACTCTGGCCCGTCGGAGGCGGCGGCGCGTTCGGCGGAGGCGGGGTGCCCGGGCCGCCCGGGCCCTCGGGACCGAGCGACGACACCATCTGCGTCGGCACGTAACCGCCCGCCGGCGTACCCGGCGTGGGCGGGGCCGACGGCGGCGGCGGTGTACTCCCCGGCCGCGCGCCCGGGGCTCCCGGAGCCGCCGGCGGAGGCGGCGTCGTCGAACCACCGCCACGGCGCGGTGGCGCCGCCTTGCTGGTCGCGGCGTCGGCGATCTCGCCGGCGTTCGGCGCGAGCGGCCGGGCCGGGGTGGCGGACGAACCGGGACCGGCGGACGGCTGTGGCGCGGCCGGTGCCGACGGCGCGGGCGGCGGTGTGCCCGCCCCCGTGGACGCGTCCGGCGTGTCCGGGTGGTCGATGGCCGGCGAGAGCGCCGTCGGCGGAAGTCCGCTGCCGCCCGACATCAGCGCCGTCTTGGCGTCCGACGTGGCCGCCGGCGGCGGCGTGTCGTCGTCGGCACCGCTCAGCGGCGGCGCGAACACCGTCTGGGGCAGCGGTACGGAACGGTCCTCACCGGCGTCCGCGTTGGTGTCCGTCCCCGCCCAGGGCGTCGCCCCGGCAGGCGCGCCCGGCGCACCGGACGCACCCGCGCCCGCCCCGGAGCCACCGGCACCACTCGCCCCGGCGGCCGGCCACGCCGCGCCGCTGTCCCGCGCGTCCGCGGGGGCCGACGAGGCCGCGGGAGCCGCGGGAGCCGACGGCACCCCGGCCTGCGTCTCGGGAAGCGCCCCGGCGCCGGCCGGAGCCCCAGCCCCAGCCCCGAGACCGGCACCGGCACCGGCACCGCTGGTGTCGCCGCCGCTGTCGTGGTCCCCGCGCCGGCGGTCCGGGATACCCAGCTTGTCCGCCGCCTCCTGCAACCACTCCGGTGGACTCAGCAGGAACGACGTCTGGTTCAGGTCCACCCGCGCCGCGGGCGCCGGCTCGGCGGCCTCGTCGGAACGGCCGTACTCCTCCTCGTAGCGGCGGATCACCTCGCCCACCGGCAGCGAGGGCCACAACGTCGCCTCACCGCTGTCCCGGGCGATCACCAGCCGCTGCGCGCCCCCGTCCGAACGCGGCCCGTCCGCGCGGTCCTCGGCCCACACCACGAACCCGAGGTCGAACTCCCGCACCCGCACCTCACGGTGCTGGTAGGCCGGCAGCTCGCCGTTGACCCACTCCTCCGCGCGCTCCTGCGCCTGCGCGAACGTCACCATCGTCAGCTCACTCCCCTACCGAAGACGCCGTGGACGCCGCAGGCGCCGAAGTCGCCGACGCCACGGGCACCGCACGCGCGAAACCGCCGTCCACCATCAGGTTCGCGACGGTCTCCAGCTCCGGCGGGGACCCCGCCAGCCGCGACAGGAACACGTCGAAGTCCTCACCGCACGGCAGGAGCAACCGCTCCACGCGATCCGCCGGCGGCATCGAGGGGTCCACGTCCCGGACGTCGTCGTAGGCGCAGAACCACACCGAACCGATCCGCTCGCCCTTCACCTTCACGGCGAGCAGACCGCCCTGGACGAACGCGACGCCCAGGTAGTCCTTGGTCAGGTGGTCCCGCAGGCACTTGTTGACGTAGACGAGGTCGTTGACCGCCGCCTCCTCGCGCACCGTGAAGAACGGCTGGTCGACCAGCAGCCCCAGCTCGGCGTCGAGCGCCGTGCCCACCGGGGCGCAGCCACCCGCCGCCTTCAGGAACGACCGGTAGGCGCCCGGCAGCCGATACCCGAGGTCCTCCTCGACGCCCTGCACCTGCTGCTCGGAGACGGCGACCCCCGACTTCGGCAGTCCGAAATGCGCCGGACGCGTCTCCTGCAGGGGCCGTGTCCCGCGCTTGCCCTGGTCCACCGCCGCCGTGGCGATCCCGCCGTGGTGCCGCAGCAGCGCCTTCACCTCGACCGGGACCAGCTCCATCCGCCGCGACCCGGCCACGTGGTGCCACGTCCAGCCGTGCGGCGTCGCCACCGCCGGCACCGTGTCCCACAGTTCGTGTCCCGACGCCGACAGCGCGGCGTTCGCCGACACGTAGTCCGTCAGCCGCAGTTCGTCGACCCCGAACCCCTCCGGCGGGTCCGCGATCTCCGCCACCGCGCGGGCGTACGGCGAGAAGACGGGGTAACCGCCCTCGTCCACCCGTACCCCTCTCGGGTGACGTGCCGCCCGCACCGGATCCGGGAAATGCACGACCTGCCCGGCATAGGCCGCGTTCGGCGGCGCGGCGTGTCCCCCGGCCTGGCGGCCGGGAGGTGCCCCCAGCCCGAGCCGACCTGTCGTCATGGCGGTTGCCCCCTGCGGCGTCTGTCTGATCTGCGGTCTGTCTGATCTGTCCGTACTGTCCGGTCACCGCACGCAATCGCGGTGCCGACAGCCTATGCGGTACGACGAGACCGGTCACCGGCACCGGACCCCGCACCCGACACCCGCCCCTCCGCTTCCGTGACCTGCCGTCACCCTGCCGTGACGGAACGCCCGTAACCGGGCGTGTCGCCACGCCCCAGCTTCCGCAGCAGCCACGGGATTTGGCACTCTGTGACCTTCGGGGGGATGCTCAGGAGGGGAAGATGATCATGAGTGCGACACAGACGGGACCCCACACCGGGCGGTCCGACGACCCCCGGGGCGGCGACCCCCGCATCGGCTGGAGCGCCACCGAAGCCCGCCACGCCCCCGCCCTCCAGCACCGCCGCGACGGCATACTCCCCACCGTGGCCGCCGCGCTCTCCGTGCGCGGCACCACCCTCACGGGCACCGCCACCCGCGCGGACACGCCGCCCGCCCTGCACCACCTCGTGCAGGACTTCCTCGACACCCTCACCAGCGGCCAACGCGACCGTTACACCGGCCGCTGCGCCGAGACGATCCTCATCTCGCGGCACCTGGCCACCGCGGACGCGGCCCGCAGCAAACGCGCCGCACGAAAACCCATGACCAACGGCGAAGCCCGCAAGGCGCTCAAGCACGCCAAGCTCACCACCCGCCGCATCCGCGAGGACGGCGACCCCCTGCACGGCAGCTTCGCCACACCGTGCCGGGCCTGCACAGCCCTCAGCGCCCACTTCGGCGTCCGCATCGTCGACCCGACCACGAACGACGGCTGACCGCCGGCGACCGACGCCGACGACCGGGCCCCGCCGCGGGGCGCGACAGTGCCGCCAGAGCCGACCGAACCGAACCAAGGGCGACCAAGGGCAGATGCAAGCCGACCGCACCTCCACCACCCGCTTCCCCGTCCCCGTCGACGCCGCCCTGCGCGACGCCGGCTGGCAACCCGGACGCTGGGACATCAAGCAGGCCGAGATCTGGGCCGACACCCTGCGCGAGCACACCTCACCCGCGGGACACCGGCACACCGTCTTCCCCGCCGCGGTCGAGGCCTGGGCCGAGTTCGGCGGACTGCACATCGCCCCCACCGGCCCCGGCCGCCAGATCGCCCCCGCCACCCTGCACCTGGACCCCCTGCACGGCCTCCACATGGCCCGCACCCTCGGCGACCTCGGCCGCGCCCTCGACACCCGGACCTGCCCCCTCGGCACGGAGACCGACAGCCAGGCCCTCATCGCCATCGACACCGAAGGCCGCGTCTACGCCCTCGACCACACCGGCGACTGGTACCTCGGCCCCGACATCGACCAGGCCCTCGCCACCCTCGTCGCCGGAACCCAGCCGACCCGCCTCACCACGGCCTGAGCCACCCCGGCCCACGGCCGGCCGCCCCACGACCCCGCACTCCCGCACGCGCACGGCGACCATGGCACCCACACGGCGTCCACGGCACCCACGACGCCTACGCGGACGCCGGAATCACCGCCGACACGCGGAAGCCCCCCTCGTCCGTCGGCCCCGACACGAACACGCCGCCCAGAGCGGTCACCCGCTCCTTCATCCCGACCAGCCCGTTGCCGCCCGACGGCAACCGCGCCGACGACGACTCCTCCGGCGGCGGCTCGTTCTCCACCTGCATCGCGATCTCCGAGTCCCGGTGCGCCAGCCGCACGTACGTCTTCGCACCCGCCGCGTGCTTGTGGACGTTGGTCAGCGCCTCCTGCACCACCCGGAACGCCGTCGACTCCACCTCCGCCGCGTACGACCGCCCCGCCCCCTCCACGGACAGGTCCACCACCATCCCGGCCGCCTCCGACTGCCCGATCAGCTCGTCCAGGCCGGACAGCCACGGCCCGTCGGCGGGCCCCTCCCCGTCGTCCGCGGCCCGCGAGGCCGCCGCCGCGGCGGCCACCCTCACCGCCGCCAGCGGCACCGAAGCCCGCTGCGCGCGCCCACCGTCCCCGCCGGTGCGCAGCACCCCGAGCATCTCCCGCAACTCCGTCAGCGCCTGCCGCCCCATGTCCCCCACCAGCGCGGCGTTCTTCACCGCCTTCTCGGGGTCCTTGCGCGCCACGGCCTGCAACGCCGCCGCGTGCACCACCATCAGACTCACCCGGTGCGCGACCACGTCGTGCATCTCCCGCGCGATCCGTGTCCGCTCCTCGCCACGCGCCCACTCCGCACGCTCCTCCGCGCGCTCGGCGAGCAACTGCAACTCCCGCTCCAGGCTGTCCGCCCGCTCCCGCAGACTCTCCATCAACCGCCGCCGCGCCCCCACGTACATGCCCAGCAGCAGCGGCGGCGCGGTCATCCCCAAAGACGTGCCGATCGACGCGAACGGGAAGAACCAGTCCCCGAAGTCCACGCCGTCCCGCGCCATGTCCTGGCGCAACCGCACGAACGTCACGATCAGCGTCCCCAGGAACGTCATCCCGGCCAGCGAGGCGATGATCCGCCTCGGCAACTCCGACGCCGCCAGCGTGTAGAGGCCGACGACGCCCAGCAGGAAGCCCATCTCGGCCGGCGTGATGGCGATCCCCACCAGCACGACCGCGATCGGCCACCTCCGCCGCAGCACCAGCACCGAACCGGCCAGCAAACCGAAGACGACCCCCGCCGCCAACGGGATCCCGGCGTCCCGCGCGAACGGAACCCCCTCCGCCGCGCACTCCAACGCGGACACGGCGCCGAGGCTCATGTCGAGCACCGCGCCGCGCCGCCTGTCCCACCACCAAGGCCCGCCCCGGGCCGGTACGTGGTCTTCCCCCGTCGTGGTCATGCCCTCCAGCCTACGGGCGGCGGGCGGCACATTTCCGGTGACTTTCGACAAGCGATACGACGCGATATCCCTCGAACTGGTGAACCCCACGTCGTTCACCTCCGCAGGCGAGGATTCCGGCCGGACGGTATGCCCATGGCACATTCACCGAACAAGTACGCCGACTTCGAGGGGCTGCGGGAGCGGGCGGTGGCGCTGCGGCGCGAAGGACTCAGCCGACGCCAGATCCGCGACCGGCTGCGCGTCGACAACAACGACATCCTCAACCGGCTCCTGGAGGGCGAGCCGCCCCCGGAATGGACGAAGCGCCCGAACGCGAAGGACGACGTGCGGGAGCGGGCACGGGAGCTACGGCTCCAGGGCTGGACGTACGACCAGATCCAGGTGGAACTGGGGTGCAGCAAGGGCTCGATCTCACTCTGGGTGCGGGACCTGCCGAAGCCGGAGCGGCGGGAGCCGTCGGAGCAGGCGAAGCTCGCGGCACGGAAGCGGTGGGAACATGAGCTGGCGGTGCGCGATGCCGCACGCGAGCAGACCAAGGCGGCGGCGCTGCAAGAGGTCGGTCGCATGACCGAAAGGGAGCTGTTCCTTCTCGGCGTGGGGCTCTACTGGGCAGAGGGGGCGAAGGACAAGAGCTACAGCCGCCGCGAGTACGTCCTCTTCGTCAACAGCGATCCCGACATGATCAAAGTGTTCATCGCCTGGCTCGAACTGCTCGAAGTGGAGCGCGAGCGCCTGCGGTTCCGCGTGATGATCCACGAGAACGCCGATGTAGCGGCTGCGGAGCAGTACTGGGCATCCCTCGTGGGCACGGACACCACCAGCTTCGGGAAGACGACGCTCAAGAAGCACAACCCAAAGACGGTCCGCAAGAACGTGGGCGATCACTACCGCGGCTGCCTGGTCATCGGTGTCGTGCAGAGTGCTGATCTGTACCGACGGATCGAAGGCTGGTGGAACGGAATCGTTCTTGGCAGCGCGCCTGCCTCCTCCGGTAAGGTCTGAGGCAGCGATCCGCCGTAGTGTAATTGGCAGCACGGCACCCTTTGGAGGTGTTTCGGTCTAGGTTCGAGTCCTAGCGGCGGAGCTGCCAGCGGGCCCTGATCACACAGTCAGGGCCCGCACTCATGCCGCCCACAAACCACCCCGGTATCCTGCGGATGTCCCCCCCCCACCCCCTAACAGCCGAAGGGCATCCCGTGAGCGCCATTCGCCCGGCAGCCGTCGTCGTTCTCGCAGCGGGTGAGGGCACCCGTATGAAGTCGGCCACACCCAAGGTCCTGCACGAGCTGTGCGGCCGGTCCCTCGTCGGGCACGTGCTCGCCGCCGCCGGTGAGCTGGACCCCGAGAACCTGGTCGCCGTCGTCGGGCACGCCCGCGAGAAGGTCACCGCGCACCTCGCCGAGGTCGCCCCCGACGTACGCACCGCCGTACAGGAGCAGCAGAACGGCACCGGGCACGCGGTCCGGATGGGCCTGGAGGCGCTGGGCGGTGCCGTGGACGGGACCGTGGTCGTGGTCTGCGGCGACACTCCCCTCCTCACCGGCGAGACGCTGCGGGCCCTCGCCGCCACCCACACCGCCGACGGAAACGCCGTGACCGTGCTGACCGCCGAGGTCCCGGACGCGACGGGGTACGGCCGGATCGTGCGGGACGGGTCCTCCGGTGCCGTCACCGCGATCGTCGAGCACAAGGACGCCTCCGAGTCGCAGCGGGCGATCCGCGAGATCAACTCGGGTGTCTTCGCCTTCGACGGGCAGCTCCTCGCCGACGCGCTCGGCAAGGTGCGGACGGACAACAGCCAGGGCGAGGAGTACCTCACCGACGTCCTCGGCATCCTCCGCGAGGCCGGCCACCGGGTCGGCGCGTCCGTGGCCGGTGACCACCGGGAGATCGCGGGGATCAACAACCGCGTGCAGCTCGCCGAGGCCCGCCGGACCCTCAACGACCGGCTGCTCACGCGGGCCATGCTGGCCGGCGTGACGGTCGTCGACCCGGCGACGACGTGGGTCGACGTGACGGTGACCTTCGAGCAGGACGTCGTCGTCCACCCGGGTACGCAGTTGCACGGCTCCACGCACCTTGCCGAGGGGGCCGAGGTCGGGCCGAACTCCCGCCTCACGGACACCCGCGTCGGGGCCGGCGCGCGCGTGGACAACACGGTCTCCCTCGACGCCGTGGTCGGTCCGGAGGCGACGGTGGGCCCGTACGCGTATCTGCGGCCCGGCACCCGGCTCGGCACGAAGGCCAAGATCGGCACGTACGTCGAGACGAAGAACTCCTCGATCGGCGAGGGCACCAAGGTCCCGCACCTCTCCTACGTGGGCGACGCGACGATCGGCGAGTACACCAACATCGGTGCCGCGAGCGTGTTCGTGAACTACGACGGGGAGAGCAAGCACCACACGACCGTCGGCTCGCACTGCAAGACGGGTTCGGACAACATGTTTGTGGCCCCTGTCACGGTCGGGGACGGTGCCTACACCGCCGCCGGCTCGGTGATCACCAAGGATGTGCCGCCCGGTTCCCTGGCGGTGGCCCGTGGCCAGCAACGGAATATCGAGGGTTGGGTGGCTCGCAAGCGTCCGGGGAGCGCGGCGGCGAAGGCGGCCGAGGCGGTGTCCCGGGAGGCCGGCACCGAAGGCTGACCGGAAACCGGCGCGCCGAACACGGCGTACCGTGATAAGTGCACATCCGCACCCCATAGCTGAGACGCCTCCCGCACCCAGCCGGAAGAGCGCCCGTGACGCTCAGCTGCGAACCTCTGAGGAGAAAGTGCTGTGACCGGGATCAAGACGACCGGCGAGAAGAAGATGATGTTCTTCTCCGGCCGCGCCCACCCCGAGCTTGCCGAGGCGGTCGCCCAGCAGTTGGGTGTCGGGGTCGTCCCGACGAAGGCCTTCGACTTCGCCAACGGCGAGATCTACGTGCGTTATCAGGAGTCGGCGCGAGGTGCGGACTGTTTCCTGATCCAGAGCCACACGGCCCCGATCAACAAGTGGGTCATGGAGCAACTGATCATGATCGACGCGCTGAAGCGCGCGTCGGCCCGCTCCATCACCGTCATCGTGCCGTTCTACGGTTACGCGCGGCAGGACAAGAAGCACCGGGGACGTGAACCGATCTCGGCGCGTCTGATCGCGGACCTGATGAAGACCGCGGGCGCGGACCGGATCCTCGCCGTGGACCTGCACACGGACCAGATCCAGGGCTTCTTCGACGGGCCCGTCGACCACCTCTTCGCGCTGCCGCTGCTGGCGGACTACGTGGGTGCGAAGGTGGACCGCTCGAAGCTGACGGTGGTCTCCCCGGACGCCGGCCGGGTGCGGGTGGCGGACCGCTGGTGCGACCGGCTGGGCGCGCCGCTGGCGATCGTGCACAAGCGCCGCGACAAGGACGTGGCGAACCAGGTCACGGTGCACGAGGTCGTCGGTGACGTGCAGGGCCGGATCTGCGTCCTGGTCGACGACATGATCGACACCGGTGGCACGATCTGCGCCGCGGCGGACGCGCTGTTCGCGCACGGTGCGGAGGACGTCATCGTGACGGCGACGCACGGTGTGCTGTCGGGTCCGGCGGCGGACCGGCTGAAGAACTCGAAGGTGAGCGAGTTCGTGTTCACGGACACGCTGCCGACGCCCAACGAGCTGGAACTGGACAAGATCACGGTGCTCTCGATCGCGCCGACGATCGCGCGCGCGGTGCGTGAGGTGTTCGAGGACGGCTCGGTGACGAGCCTGTTCGACGAGCAGTAACCGTTCTGCGGATCGTTCCGCGGGGACGTACAGATCGTTTTGGGTACGGCCTCCCTGTCCGAGTAGACTGCTGAAGTTGCTCGGCGAGGGAGGCCGTACGCGTTCGTGTACGGCGGTCCGTTATCGACGCGCTCTTCGTAGCAGGCCGTTCGTGGCCGGGTGACCACGTCCGTTTCTACCTCTACGAGGAGTGACCATGTCCGAGGTGAAGATCTCCGCCACGACGCGCAGCGAGTTCGGCAAGGGTGCCGCCCGCCGTATCCGTCGTGACAACAAGGTTCCGGGTGTTCTGTACGGCCACGGCTCCGACCCGCTGCACCTGACGCTGCCGGGCCACGACCTGCTGCTGGCGCTGCGTACGCCGAACGTGCTGATCGCGCTGGACATCGACGGCAAGACCAACGAGCTGGCCATCCCGAAGTCCGTGCAGCGTGACCCGATCAAGGGCTTCCTGGAGCACGTCGACCTGCAGCTCGTGCAGCGCGGCGAGACCGTCAGCGTCGAGATCTACGTGCACACCGAGGGCGAACTGGCGCCGGGCGGCAACCTGCTGGAGCACGTCCTGAACGCGCTGCCGGTCGAGGCCGAGGCCACGCACATCCCGGAGTCGGTCACCGTCTCCGTCGAGGGCCTGGAGGCCGGTGCCTCCATCCTGGCCAAGGACATCCCGCTCCCGGCCGGCACCAAGCTGGCCGTCGAGGAGGACACGGTCGTCCTGCAGGTGCTGGCCGCGCAGGCCGAGGAGGCCTCGGCCGAGGGCGACGAGGCCGCCGAGGCCTGATCCTCGCTACGGTCTTCGTTCGTCGGCCGCTGTTCCCGTGCGGGGCAGCGGCCGACGCGTATGTGTGGACGGGCATGACGGACACGAAGGAGACAGGGACGTGACGACGGACGCGGGTGCGCCCTGGCTGGTGGCCGGTCTCGGCAATCCGGGCCCCGAGTACGCCTCGAACCGGCACAACGTCGGTTTCATGGTGGCGGATCTGCTGGCGGAGCGGATCGGGGCCCGGTTCAAGCGGCACGGCAAGGCGCAGGCACAGGTGGTCGAGGGACGGATCGGGCCGCCGGGGCCGGCCGGCCGGCGGGTGATCCTGGCGAAACCGATGTCGTTCATGAACGTGTCGGGCGGGCCGGTGACGGCGCTCAGGGACTTCTACAAGGTGCCGGTCGGCAACATCGTGGCGGTCCACGACGAGCTGGACATCGACTACGGCGTGCTCCGGCTGAAGCTGGGCGGCGGGGACAACGGGCACAACGGGCTCAAGTCGATCACGAAGTCGCTGGGGCCGGACTACCACCGGGTGCGGTTCGGGATCGGGCGGCCGCCGGGCCGGATGCCGGTGGCGGACTTCGTGCTGCGGGACTTCTCGTCGGCGGAGCGCAAGGAGCTGGACTACTTCGTGGACCGGGCGGCGGACGCGGTCGAGGCTCTGGTGATCGAGGGTCTGGAGCGGGCGCAGAGCACGTACAACTCCTGACGCACGACTCCTGTCGCACAACTCCCGACTTGTCCGCCGATGGTGCGCGGGTGAGTTGACCGAGCGCGCGGGTATGGCCAATGATCCCGGCCATGCCTGCCTCAGCCGCCGCCGCTGCCCGCCCCCGCCAGGCCGCACGCGCCGTGCTGTGGCTCGGCCGGGTCGCAGTGATGGGGACGGTCACGGCGCTGATCCTGATCGCCGGTGTGTGGGCGTCCTGGGGTACGGCGCAGCACGTGCTGCTGACCAAGGGGCGGGAGCAGGGCACGGTCGAGGTGACGCGGTGCGGCGGGGGTTCGTGCAGTGGGCCGTACTCGCCGCTGTCGGCGGGGTCGCAGGCGCGGGAGCGGGTCGTCCTGGCGGACTCGGTCGCCGTGGCGAAGGGGCGGACGTACTCCGTGGTGGTGAAGCCCGGCGGTGACGAAGCGGTGCGTTCGGGTCCGGCCGGGGTGCTGTACGCCTGGGTGCCGTTGGGCGGTGCGCTGCTGCTGGCGTCGGTGGTGGTGGCGGGCGGCCTGCGGCGGACGCGGGCGGCCTGGGTGATGGCGGGGTCGGGCGTGGCGTTGCTGACGGCGGCGTTCTTCGCGGTGTGAGTTTCCCCCGTACGACGTGATGGTGCCCCTGCGCTCCGGGTGCGCGGGGTTCCCGCGTACGACGTGATGGTGCCCCCGTGCTCCGGTGGCGGATTCTCGGGGTCCTCGCAACACCTGATGGCTTACGCGGCTGTCAGTAGATCACGCAGGCACTCGGCTGGGGTTCTCCAGCCGAGCGTTTTGCGTGGCCGGCCGTTGAGTTGTTGGGCAACGTGTTCGAGGTCTTCGGCGCTGTGCGCGGACAGGTCGGTGCCCTTGGGGAAGTACTGCCGCAGCAGGCCGTTCGTGTTCTCATTCGACCCGCGTTGCCAGGGGGAGTGCGGATCGCAGAAGTAGACCGGCACTCCCGTGGCGACGGTGAGCTGCTTGTGGGAGGCCATCTCGCAGCCCTGATCCCAGGTCAGCGAGCCGCGCAGGTGCTCGGGCAGGGTCTGGATCAGCGGCACCAGCACGTCGCGGACTTCCTCGGCGGTGTGTCCGCCGGGCAGGTGTCCGAGCATGACGTAGCGGGTGGAGCGCTCGACCAGGGTGACGATCGCGCTGTCGCTGCGGGGACCGACGATCAGATCGCCTTCCCAGTGGCCGGGAACCGCCCGGTCTTCCACCTCGGCAGGCCGCTCGGAGATCATCACCATCTCGTCGACGAAGCGGCGAGTGCGCTGCTCCGGGCTGCGGTGAGGCTTGCGGCGGGTGCGACCGCTGCGCAGTGCGACCGCGATCTCACGGCGCAGGCCGCCTCGGGCCTGGACGTAGATGGCCTGGTAGATCGTCTCCGGACTCACCCGCATGCTCTCGTCGTCGGGGAACTCGATGACCACAGCGTGACTGATCTGCTCTGGAGACCAGCGTTCGCGCAGCTTGTCCTCAACGTATCGACGCAGCGGCCCGTCTGCGGCGAGCTTCGAGGTCTTGGGCCGTGACCGGCTCTCGGCCCAGGTCCGCTGGGCCCGGTGCGGCCGGTAGACGCCGTCGACTGCCCGGGCGTCGATCTCCCGTTTGACCGTGGACGCCGGCCGTCCCAGAGCCCGCCCGATCGCCCGCAGCGAGTGGCCGGCCCGGTGCATGTCGGCGATCGTCTCCCGCTCGGCCACGTTCAGGAACCTGGGGTGCAGCGGCGCGTCGACCGCCGCGAGAGGCGGCTGGATGATGGTCACACCGGTCTTATAGACGATCAGGCGGCCGTCAGGGCGCAGTCGCGAATGGCCGATCTGCCGGATGCCCTGGTCCCAGTCGTGGGCCGTGCGCACGTGGACACCGACCTGCGCGGCGGCATCCCGGCGTCGGACTCCGGCCGCACGCAGCCGCTCGTACTCCGCCCGACCGGGATGCCCAGACGTGCCGGACTTACCGCGACCGCGGACACCAGCCTGGCGGGCCCATCCGAACGCCGTATTGCGGTTCACTCCGACCGCGCGAGCAGCAGCGGTGACGCTGCCGCCCTCCCGATCCAGCGCCTCGAAGAACTTCGCCTTCAGCACCTCAAAATCCACGATCCCCGCAGCTCCCTGAACTCCAGGGTGTTGCGGGGATCAGTAGAACCCGGCGGTTGAGCGCGGGGGCACCGTCGTGCGTGGGAGGGGTGCGGGTCAGCCGGTGTTGCGCAGGCCCGCGGCGACGCCGTTCACGGTGAGCAGCAGGGCCCGGGCGAGCAGCGGGTCGGCTTCCTCGCCCGCGGCGGCGGCTTCGCGCTGGCGGCCGAGAAGGGCGACCTGGAGGTAGGAGATGGGGTCCAGGTAGGCGTCGCGGATGGTGAAGGTCTGCTTGAGGACGGGGTCGGCGTCCAGCAGTTCGTCCTCGCCGGTGACGCGCAGGACTTCGGCGACGGTGAGTTCGTGCTCGGCCTTGATCCGGTCGAAGACGTGCTTGAGGTCGTCCGGGACGAGCGTGTCGACGTAGTGCTGGGCGATGCGCAGGTCGGTCTTGGCGAGGGTCATCTCGACGTTGGAGATGAAGTTCCGGAAGAAGTGCCACTGCTGGTGCATCTCGTCCAGGACGGTGTCGAGACCGGCCTCGCGCAGGGCCTTCAGCCCCGAGCCGACGCCGTACCAGCCGGGGACGATCTGCCGGGACTGGGTCCAGCCGAAGACCCACGGGATGGCGCGCAGACCGTCGAGCGAGACGCCCGAGCCGGGGCGGCGGGAGGGCCGCGAGCCCAGGTGGAGGTCGGCGAGCTGGTCGACCGGCGTGGAGGCCAGGAAGTACGTGGGCAGGTCGGGGTCCTCGACCAGCTCGCGGTACGAGGTGTGGGCCGCGTCGGAGACGACGTCCATCGCGGCGTCCCAGCGCGCGAGGGCCTCGTCGGACTGGCGGGGCGCGGTGTGCAGCGCGGAGGCCTGGAGGGTCGCCGCGACGGTCAGCTCCAGGTTCTCCCTGGCCAGCGCGGGGATGAGGTACTTGTCGGAGATGACCTCGCCCTGCTCGGTCACCTTGATCTCGCCCTCCAGGGTGCCCCAGGGCTGGGCGAGGATCGCGTCGTGGGTGGGACCGCCGCCGCGGCCGACGGTGCCGCCGCGGCCGTGGAAGAGGCGCAGGCGTACGCCGTAGCGGTGGGCGACGTCGCGCAGGCGGCGCTGGGCGCGGTGGATCTCCCACTGCGAGGTGGTGATGCCGCCGAACTTGGAGGAGTCGGAGTAGCCGAGCATGACCTCCTGGACGTCGCCGCGCAGGGCGACCAGGCGCCGGTAGGAGGGGTCGGCGAGGAGGTCCTCCAGGATGGTGTCGGCGGCCTTGAGCTCGTCCGTGGTCTCCAGGAGCGGCACGATGCCGATCTTGGCCCAGCCGGCGTGCAGGTCGATGAGACCGGCCTCCCGCGCCAGCACGGCCGCCGCGAAGACGTCGTCGGCGCCCTGGCACATGGAGATGATGTAGGACTCGATGACCTCGGGGCCGAAGACCTCCAGAGCGCGCCTGACGGTCTGGAAGACGCCGAGGGTCTTCTCACCGGCGGCGTCGACGGGCGCCGGGCTGGGCGCCAGCGGACGCCGGGAGCGCAGCTCCTTGGCGAGGAGCTTGGCGCGGTACTCGCGGGGCATGTCGGCGTAGCGCCAGGACTCCTCGCCGAGCCGGTCGAAGAGCTGGCCGAGGGCGTGGTGGTGGGCGTCGGCGTGCTCGCGGACGTCCATGGTGGCGAGCTGGAGGCCGAAGGCGGCCAGCGTGCGGATGGTGCGGGCGAGGCGGCCGTCGGCGAAGAGGCTGCCGCGGTGCTCGCGCAGGGAGACCTGGACGAGGCGCAGGTCGTCCAGCAGTTGTGCGGTGCCGAGGTAGTCGCGGCCGGCCTCGTGCGGGGTGCCCTTGGCGAGGCGCTGCTTGGTGTTCTCCAGCTTCTGCCGGATGCAGGTGGCCTTGAGCCGGTAGGGCTCCTCGGCGTTGAGGCGCTTGTAGCGGGGGCTGATCTCGGGGAGCCGCTCCAGGTCGGCCTGGAGGGAGGCGAGGAGCTCCTCGGTGGCGCCGGCGTAGCGGATGGAGTTGGAGAGGAATCCGCGCAGCTCGTCGATCATCTCCAGGGCGTCGTTGATGCCGTGCTCGTGCTGGAGGATGAGGACGTCCCAGGTCACCTGCGGGGTGACGTTGGGGTTGCCGTCGCGGTCGCCGCCGATCCAGGTGCCGAAGGTGAGCGGGCGGGTGTCGTCCGGGAGCTTGACCCCGGCGCGCTCCAGCTCCGCCGTGAGGTCCTCCAGGACGTCGCCGACGGCGCCGGCGTGCAGCTCGTCCAGGTAGTAGACGGCGTTGCGGGCCTCGTCGGCGGGCTCGGGGCGGACGACGCGGAGTTCGTCGGTCTGCCAGACGAGGTCGATGTTCTCGGCCAGCCGGGTGTCGAGGCGGCGCCGGTCGGACTCGATGACCGGGGTGTCCAGGAGGGCGGCGATGCGGCGCAGCTTGTTGAGGACGGAGCGGCGGGCGGCCTCGGTGGGGTGCGCGGTGAAGACGGGCCGGACGTTGAGGTTGCGGACGGTGTCGCGCAGGTGCTCGGGGTCGGCGTCCTTCAGCCGGTCGGCCGTACGGGCGAGCAGTCCGCCCTCGGCGGCGCGCTTGGCGCCCAGCTCGCGGCCCCGGTGGACCTGCTCGGTGACGTTCGCGAGATGGAAGTAGGTGGAGAAGGCGCGGACCAGCTTGGCCGCGGTCTCCAGTTCGGTGCCGCGCAGCAGCTCGGCGGCGGCCTCGCCGTCCTCTCGGGTGAGTCGGCGTACCTTCTCGACGAGTTCCAGCAGCTCGGGGCCTTCCTGCCGCACGAGGGTCTCTCCGAGGAGATCACCCAGCCGGCGGATGTCGGCGCGCAACTCGCTGCTGGTCGTCGTGGTGGTCTGGTCGTCGGCACTGCTCACAGGTGCGGCTCCTTGCAGTGTTGAAGCTCGTCTGGGAGGGAACCCGAACGGCGTCTCGCGCGGCGGGCGCCGCTTACGGGCCGGACGTCCGGGAAGTATTCAGAGCGGACCGCGCTGTCCGACCGACTCCCAGGATAGGTGTCGACCCGGACGCGCAGGCTCTCGGGCTCTTGCCGCGGGGCGACGCGCTGCCATACTTACGTCGCCGTAGGTTACGGAACCGTAGGAAACCGTGCGGGTTCCAGGAGGCCCGGCACCGGACACCACCCTCGACCCCACAGAGGACGCGCATGACCCCGAGTTCCGATGTGATTCCAGACGCTCCGAAGAGTCCCGACGGGACCTCCGCACCCTCGGCCACGCTGGGCGGTGAGCAGAAGCGGTCCCTCGAACAGCTCACGCTGCTGCTGTTCATCACCGTCCCGTTCCTCGCGCTGGTGGCGGCGGTGCCGCTGGCGTGGGGATGGGGCGTGAGCTGGCTGGACCTGGGCCTGCTGGTCTTCTTCTACTTTCTGGGCTGCCACGGCATCACCATCGGCTTCCATCGCCACTTCACCCACGGGTCCTTCAAGGCCAAGCGGCCACTGAAGATCGCGCTGGCGATCGCCGGTTCGATGGCCGTGGAGGGGCCGCTGGTCCGCTGGGTGGCCGACCACCGCAAGCATCACAAGTTCTCCGACGACGAGGGCGACCCGCACTCTCCGTGGCGCTACGGGGAGACGGTGCCGGCCCTGATGAAGGGCCTGTGGTGGGCCCACATCGCATGGATGTTCGACGAGGAGCAGACCCCGCAGGACAAGTACGCACCGGATCTGATCAAGGACCCGGCGCTGCGTGCGATCTCCCGCCAGTTCATCCTGTGGACGGCGGTGTCCCTGGCCCTGCCCGCGCTGATCGGCGGCCTGGCCACGATGTCCTGGTGGGGAGCGTTCACCGGGTTCTTCTGGGGTTCACTCGTACGGGTGGCGTTGCTGCACCACGTGACGTGGTCGATCAACTCGATCTGCCACGCGGTCGGCAAGCGCCCGTTCAAGTCGCGGGACCGCTCGGGCAACGTCTGGTGGCTGGCGATCCTGTCCTGCGGTGAGTCCTGGCACAACCTGCACCACGCCGACCCGACCTCCGCACGGCACGGCGTGATGCGTGGCCAGTTGGACTCCTCGGCCCGCCTGATCCGCTGGTTCGAGTGGTTCGGCTGGGCGTACGACGTGCGGTGGCCGTCACGCTCGCGTATCGATTCCCGCCGCAACACGGACCAAGGCGGCTCCCGGCGCCGGAAGGAAACCGTCGAGGCGGCATGATGGTCGCCGTGGCGACCGACTCCAGCAGCACCCCGAGCAATGAGAAGCCCCGGCGCGCACGTCGTACCCGGATGACCGGTGTGGAGCGCCGCCAGCAGTTGCTGGAGATCGGTCGCACCCTCTTCGCGGAGAAGGGTTTCGAGGGCACGTCGGTGGAGGAGATCGCGGCGAAGGCCGGGGTCTCCAAGCCGGTGGTGTACGAGCACTTCGGCGGCAAGGAGGGGCTGTACGCGGTGGTGGTGGACCGTGAGATGCGGCGGCTGCTGGACATGGTGACCAGCTCCCTGACCGCCGGCCACCCGCGCGAGCTGTGCGAGCAGGCGGCCTTCGCCCTCCTGGACTACATCGAGGAGTACACGGACGGCTTCCGCATCCTGGTCCGCGACTCCCCCATCCCGCAGTCGACGGGCTCCTTCGCCTCCCTCATCTCGGACATCGCCACCCAGGTGGAGGACATCCTGGGCCGCGAGTTCAAGAACCGCGGCTTCGACGCCAAGCTGGCCCCGCTGTACGCGCAGGCGCTGGTCGGCATGGTGGCGCTGACCGGGCAGTGGTGGCTGGACGTGCGCCGGCCGAAGAAGGCGGAGGTGGCGGCGCACCTGGTGAACCTGGCGTGGCACGGGCTGGACGGCCTGGAGCCGAAGCCGCGGTTGATCGGGCACCGCAAGAGCTAGGCCGCGAAGGGCGGAACGGAAGCACATGCAGCCACTGCGCGGAATCACCGTCGTCTCGCTCGAACAGGCGGTCGCCGCTCCCTACGCCAGCCGCCAGCTCGCCGACCTGGGCGCGCGGGTGATCAAGGTGGAGCGCCCCGGGACGGGGGACTTCGCCCGGGCCTACGACACCCGCGTACGCGGCCTGAGCTCGCACTTCGTGTGGACCAACCGCAACAAGGAGTCCCTCACCCTGGACTTCAAGGACCCGCGCGGCGGGGACCTGCTGCGCCGCCTGATCGCGGACGCCGACGTCTTCCTGCAGAACCTGGCGCCGGGGGCGGCCGCCCGGGCCGGACTCGGCGCGGCGGAACTGCGGGCCCGGCATCCGGGGCTGATCGTCTGCGACATCTCCGGCTACGGCGGCCCCGGCCCCTACGAGGGCCGCAAGGCGTACGACCTGATGGTGCAGTCCGAGGCGGGGCTGCTGTCCGTCACGGGCACCCCGGACGACCCGGCCAAGGTGGGCGTCTCGGTGTCCGACATCGCCGCCGGGATGTACGCGTACAGCTCGATCCTCGGCGCGCTGCTGGAACGCGGGCGGACGGGGCAGGGCGCGCATCTGGACGTGTCGATGCTGGAAGCCACCGTGGAGTGGATGGGCTTTCCCCTCTACTACTCCTTCGACGGAGCCGAGCCGCCGCCGCGGGCGGGCGCCGCGCACGCGACGATCTACCCCTACGGGCCCTTCACCGCGGGCGACGGCAAGGTCGTCATGATGGCGATCCAGAACGAGCGGGAGTGGCGCGGTTTCTGCGCGGGCTTCCTGGACCGTCCGGAGCTGGCCGAGCACCCGGACTACGCGGCCAACGCGGACCGCAACAGGCACCGGGAGGCGCTGGGCGGGCTGATCGCGGCCCGTTTCGCGGAGCTGACCGGCGCCGAGGCCACCGAACTGCTCAGCGCGGTGCCGGTCGCCAACGCCCGGGTGAACACGCTCGCCGAGGTGTGGGACCACCCCCAGCTCGCCGCGCGCGGTCGCTGGCACCAGGTACCCACGCCCGCCGGGCCCGTCCCGGCGCTGGCCCCGCCGGGCCCGACCGGGGGCGCGCCCCGGATGGAGGCGGTGCCGGCGCCGGGCGAGCACACCCGGGCCGTACTCGGCGAGCTGGGCCTGTCCGAGGACGCCGTCGACGCGCTCGTCGCGGACGGGGTGGTGTGACGGGGCGCGCGAGCCGCCGCGTCACCCATCGCGCCGCCGCGGGCGTCCGCGCCGTTCCACGAACTCCAGGCGGTTGCCGACCGGGTCCGCGCAGTAGAAGCGCCGGTGGCCGGGCAGGCCGTCGTCCCAGGTGATGGACGTGCCGTGGGCCTCCAGCCGGGCGGCGTACACCTCGATCCCGGTGACCCGCAGCCCCGGGTGGGCCTTGCGGGCCGGCCGGAAGCCGTTCTCGATCCCGAGGTGGAGCTGGACGGCACCGGCCTGGAACCAGCAGCCTCCGCGGGCGGCGAGCGCGGGCGGCTTGGGCAGCTCGGTCATGCCGAGAACGGCGGTGTAGAAGGTGCGCAGCCGCTCCTCGGAGCCGGGCGGCGCGGCGAGCTGGACGTGGTCGAGCCCGGTGATCACCGGTTCGCGTCCTTCCGGGCGACGGCGAAGATGCGCCGGAAGGGGAACGGCGTGCCGTGTGCCCCGGCGGGATAGGCGGCGCGCAGGACGGTCCGGTACTCCTCGACGAACGCGTCCCGGGCCTGTGGGTCGTCGTCGAGCGCGGTGAGTACGGGCCGCAGCCCCGTTCCCTTCACCCAGTCCAGCACGGCGTCGTCGCCGGGCAGCAGATGGACGTAGGTCGTCTCCCACACGTCGGCGGTGCAGCCGGCGGCGGTCAGGTGGGCGAGGTAGGCCTCGGGGGTGAGGACGGCGCCGTCGTGGCGCAGGGCGCCGGCGAGCCGGCCTCGCCAGCGCCGGGAGTGGGCGAGCTCGCGCATCAGGCGGTGGCTGGGGGCGTCGAAGTTGCCGGGTACCTGGAAGGCGAGGACGCCGCCGGGGGCGAGCCGGCCGATCCAGTCGGCGAAGCGCTCGACGTGACCGGGGACCCACTGGAGGGTGGCGTTGCTGATCACGAGGTCGCACGGCTCGGCGGGGGTCCAGGTGAGGGCGTCGGCGGCGGCGAAGTCGAGGTGGCCGCCCCGGGGCGTGGGCCCGGCGTACTCCTGGGCGCGTTCGAGCATCCGGGGTGAGTTGTCGTAGCCGGTGATGCGGGCGGTGGGCCAGCGGTCGGCGAGCAGGACGGTGACGTTGCCTGGGCCGCAGCCGAGGTCGGCGATGCGGGGCGGGTGGCCATGGGGGCCTCCCCCGCTCGAACGGCGTCGTGAGCTCGGGGAAAGGTCGGGGACGCGGGCGAGGAGGTCGGTGAAGGGACGGGCGCGGGGGCCCGCGTGGCGCAGGTACTGGGCGGGGTCCCAGGTGGGGGCGGGGGCGGGCATGGAGCCTCCAGGGGGCTGGCTGTCCGGGCCGGGTACCCAGCGTCACCCCCAAACTATCTCGACGTCAAGACAGTTAACATCAAGAGACTTCACGTCGACACAACCACTACACTGATCGACATGGAGGACGAGGTCGATCGGCTGGTCGCAGCGTGGCGCCGGGAGCGCCCGGACCTCGACGTGGAACCGCTCGAGGTGCTGAGCCGGGTCAGCAGGCTCGCCCGGCACCTGGACCGCGCACGTCGCCTGGCCTTCTCCGAACACGAACTCGAGCCCTGGGAGTTCGACGTCCTGACGGCCCTGCGCCGCGCGGGCACCCCGTACCAGCTCTCGCCGGGCCAGCTCCTCACCCAGACCCTGGTCACCTCGGGCACGATGACCAACCGCATCGACCGCCTGGCCAAGAAGGGCCTGGTGGAGCGCCTGCCCGACCCCAGCGACCGGCGCGGCGTACTGGTCCGGCTCACGGACGAGGGCCGGGACCGCGCCGACCGGTCCCTGGCGGGCCTGCTGGACCAGGAACGCGCGATCCTCGCCGAACTCTCCCGCGCCCAGCGCAGCGAGCTGGCCGCGTTGCTACGCCAGTTGACCGCCCCGTTCGACAACATCCCCGGTTAGGTCCACCGGCCCCACCCCGGCCCGCCGGGCGAGCGCCACGGCGGCGAGGGTGGAGTGGACACCCAGCTTGCCCAGCACGTTCTGCATGTGGGTGCGCACGGTGTGCGGGGACAGGTACAGCCGCTCGGCGACCGCCTTGCGCCCGAGCCCGGCGACCATGCAGCGCAGCACCTCCCGCTCCCGCGGGGTCAGCGACTCCACCAGCCGCTCGCTCTCGGTGCGGTGCTTGCGGGCGGCGGTCAGCTCCCGCAGGACGCCGGTGAGCAGCGCGGGCGGCAGATGCGTCTCGTCGCGCAGCACACCCCGGATCACACTGAGCAGCCGCGACAGCGAGCAGTCCTTCGCCACCCACCCGGAGGCCCCGGCCCCCAGCGCGAGGGCGGCCCGCCGGGGATCGTCCTTCTCGGCGAGGACGACGGTCCGTACGCCCGGCTGCCCCGACCGCACCCCGGCGACCAGCGAGATCCCGTCCACCAGCCCGTCCTCGTTGCCGTCCCGCACGGGCACGGCCGGCCGTGCGCCGGGCACGTGACCGCCCAGGTCGGCATCGACGAGCAGCACGTCGAACCGCCGCCCCTCGAACGCGGCCCGCTCCAGGCAGCGCAGCGCCGCCGGGCCGCTGCCGGCCGCGGAGACGTCGACGTCCGGCTCGGCGGCCAGGGCGGCGGCGAGCGACTCGGCGAAGATGCGATGGTCGTCGACGACCAGGACTCGGATACGAACCACGAAACCCCCTCCCCCGCGCTCCTGGCGGAGCAGGGGATACCCATCGTCTGTCCATCCTCGGAAGACGACACCGGCACGGGTACGACGCCCGAAGCCCCGTATCCAACTGTGCACTCGGTACTCCGGGACAGGTCGCCGCAGCCGCACGGCCGCCGCCGTGCAGTAACCGCTACCCCCGCCCCGGGCGCCGTACCCGGCTGTCTCGCCCCCTGAACGGCACCGGCCCCCACCGGTGCTGCTCATCAGAGTACGGGCGGGCGCCGGGAGCGGAAGGCTATTTGCAGAACTGACAGCCCGGCGCGTTTATGGTGAGCCGCATGTTTCGTCTTGTGACAGAAGTGGACAGGGAACGGCGCGATCTGCTGCGCAGCCGCCTGCGGGAGACGAACACGGCGGCCTCCGCCATCCTCCGCTCCCTGCGCGGAACCCCTCACGAACGCGAATTCCCCCTCCACGTGTGGGTGCTGGACGAGACCGGCGTCCTGGCGGGCGGCCTCGTGGGCCACACCTGGGCGAGCTGGCTCCACGTCACGTACTTGTGGGTGGACGAACGGTGCCGGGGAGCGGGGCTGGGCTCGGCCCTGCTCACCGAGGCGGAACGAGCGGCCCACGACGAGCGCCGCTGCGCGGCGGCGCGCGTGGAGACGTGGGACTTCCAGGCGCCGGACTTCTACCGGAGGCAGGGGTACGAGGTGGTGTGCGTGATCCCGGACTATCCACCGGGGATCACGGAGTACACGCTGGTGAAGCGCTTGGGATGAGATGTCCTCCCGCTCGGCACGACGCGGCGGCGGTGTCCCGGCTGACACTCCCGGACCACACGTCAGCGGTTGATCGACTGGATCTCCTGCACGGCCATGTCCTGGGTCGTCTCGAACGTGCCGTCCGGGAGGTCGCCCTGCGCGCCGCCGGAGCCCTCCCAGGAGATCTCCCAGGTGATGGACGCCTTCAGCCGGTACGGCGAGTCGTTGCTCGCCCGCAGGTAGCGGATGCCACACGGCGGGGTCCGATCCGCGTCCCCCTTCGAGTAGGGGGTACCGATGGAGCCGTCGGCGTCGATCTCGCAGTCGCCGGAGGCCGGGTAGGTCTCGGCGTCCTCGGTGCCGGGGTCCAGGTGGAGGGCGACCGGCTTGGCGGTCGTCTCCGCCCACACGCCGGCACTCTGGAGTTCGGCGCGTACCTTGACCTCGGTGAAGGTTCCCTTGTCCAGCCACACCCACGTAGGCAGGTTCACCGTGGACTTCGTCGCGGGCTTCAGTTCGACCTCGGTGTCCGGCACCTTGATCTTGTCGTAGGCGTAGGCGGCGAGGACGTCCGGAGTGGGGGCGTGCTCGTCCGGGAGTGTTCTGGCCTTCTGCCAGAACAGGTTGCGCTCGCAGTCGAACGAGTCGATGTCGTTCTCGCGGCTCTCGTTGATCACACCGCGCCAGAAGTAGCCGTCCTCGCCCAGGTTGAAGTTCTTGTAACCCGCCCCGTCTCGTTGTGCCTCGCCCTTCTCGTAGTGGTCGACCATCAGTTCCTCCCCCCAACTCAACGTGGGGGTGACGGGCACCAGGTCACCGCCCTTCTTCAACCGCTCCACGGCGTCCTTCAACTGCTCGGGGGTGGCTACGGGTTCGTACCAGCACGCCGGAGGGCGCCAGTTGGGGTCCACTGGGGCGAACGTCTGACCGGAGTCGCCCGAGCCACCGCCGCTGATGTGTGTGACCTTGATGCCCGTACTGCCCGCGCCGGCGGTGAGGGTGTTCCCGGAAGCTCCGCCGGAGGGACCCTGTGAAGGCGGGCTGGGAGCCATGTCGTCGGCCTCGCCGTAGGCGTACGCCGCGCTGCTCGCCATCGCCGACACGATGCCTGCCAGCGACAGGACCACCAGCCCGCTGCCTACTCGCCTCACTTGCCGCAAGCTCCCCGCTCGGTCTCCACCGACCTGGTCTTCCACAGGCCCTGAGAGGTCTTCTGCAAGGTGGTGCGGTATTGCAGGTACGGGCTGACGTCGGCAGGCGTGCCCACGACCTTGTCGGTCTTGCGGTTCTTGGTCGATGCCTTGCCTTCGTTCACGCAGTAGAAGAGGACCCCCAGCCCCTGGCTGTTGATCCGAACCTGTGAGTCGAAGACGTCGACCTCGCCGATCAGGCTGTCATCGGTCTTGACGAAGCCGTTGATCCAGGTGCGGGCCGATTCCAGTGCGGGGCCCTCGTTGTAGAAGGCCACGTAGTCGGCGTCGGGGTCCGCGGCGATGACAGCCGCGTGACTGGCGCGCAGCGTCTCCCGGCCGTCGTCCAGGATCGCCTGCAGCTTCGGATCGCCGTTCGTCCAGCTCTCGAAGTTCATCGAGAAGGTCGGGGGAAGCGTGATCTCCGGCCGCTCGATGACACGTGCCGAAGCTGTGGGAGAAGCGTCGGCAGAAGCCTCTCCGCTGCCGGTGTCCGCCCCCTTGATGTCGTCCGACGAAGACCCTCCGCCTCCTCCCGAACCACAAGCTGTCAGGAGCAGAGCCGCAGAAGCGGTGAGCACGGCTGTCACGAGCCGGGCGGGGCGGATCACGTGGGACTCCCGTCGGGAATGAGCGTGGCACAAGCGGACCAACGCTATCGATCCCGCACGTGCGGACACCAGGCGGGTCGCGTCGGCCTCCGGCCAACCCGCGGCAGAGCGAGCCGCATTACGGCCCGGCGTCCGTCACCCCACCCGCCGCGCCCCCGCCGCAGGCACCGCCTCGAACACCCGGGGGGCCGTGTAGGACGCCGCCGCGAAGGCCTCCTCGACCGCCTTGGTGATGGCGTCGACGTCGGACTCCTCGGCCAGGACGATCGCCGAGCCGCCGAAGCCGCCGCCGGTCATGCGGGCGCCGAGGGCGCCGGTGGCGAGGGCCGTGTCGACGACCAGGTCGAGTTCGGGGCAGGAGATGCGGAAGTCGTCGCGCAGGGAGACGTGGCCCTCGACCAGGACGGGGCCGATGGCGCGGGTGTCGCCGGATTCCAGGAGGGACACGACGCGTTCGACGCGCTCGTCCTCCGTGACGACGTGCTTGACCAGGCGGCGTACCTCCTCGTCGTCGGCCAGGCGGTCCAGCGCGGAACCGAGCTCCTCGTACGCCACGTCCCGCAGCGCGTCCACGCCCAGCAGCGCGGCGCCCTTCTCGCAGCCCGCGCGGCGCTTGCCGTACTCGCCCTCGCTGTGGGAGTGCTTGACCTGCGTGTCGACGACGAGGAGGCGCATGCCCTCGGCCGCGAGGTCGAAGGGGATCTGGCGCTGGGAGAGGTCACGGGTGTCGAGGAAGAGGGCGTGGCCCGACTCGCAGCAGGCGGAGGCGGTCTGGTCCATGATGCCGACGGGGGCGCCGACGTAGACGTTCTCCGCGCGCTGGCACAGGCGGGCCAGTTGCCAGCCGCGCAGGCCGAGGGAGTACAGGTCGTTCAGGGCGAGCGCGACGACGACCTCCAGGGCCGCCGAGGAGGACAGGCCCGCGCCGGAGGGGACCGTCGAGGCCAGGTGGATGTCGGCGCCGGTCAGCTCGTGGCCGGCCTCGCGCAGCGCCCAGACCACGCCCGAGGGGTACGCCGTCCAGGACCGGTCCGACTCGGGGGCCAGGTCGGCGACGCGCAGCTCGACCGGGTCGGCCGCGATGTCCGCCGAGTGCAGGCGCAGGACGCCGTCGCCGCGCCGGGAGACCGCCGCGACCGCGGTGTGCGGCAGGGCGAACGGCATGACGAAGCCGTCGTTGTAGTCGGTGTGTTCGCCGATGAGGTTGACCCGGCCCGGCGCCGCCCAGACCCCCTCGGGGTCCGCCCCGTACAGCTTCCGGAACCGCTCGCCGACGGCGCCCGCGACATCCCCTGCGACAGCCTCGCCCATGCCCTGACCCCTCGCCCTTTCCGGTAAGTCCGTATGTACTAGCCCGCGCGCCGCTGCGCGAACTCCCACGCGTCCGCCACGATCCCCGCGAGGTCCGCGCGCGACGGGTGCCAGCCCAGTTTCTCGCGGGCCGTGTCCGCCGAGGCCACCAGGACCGCCGGGTCGCCGCCCCGGCGCGGGGCCACCACCTCGGGGATCGGGTGGCCCGTCACCCGGCGGACGGTTTCGACGACCTCGCGGACGGAGAAGCCGTTGCCGTTGCCCAGGTTGCAGATGAGGTGCTCGCCGGGGGCCGCCGCGTCCAGGGCCAGCAGGTGGGCGTCGGCCAGGTCGGCGACGTGGATGTAGTCGCGGACGCAGGTGCCGTCCGGCGTCGGGTAGTCGTCGCCGAAGACGGAGATCGCCTCGCGCCCGCCCTGCGCCACCTGGAGGACCAGCGGGATCAGGTGGGACTCGGGGTCGTGGCGCTCGCCGTACCGCCCGTACGCGCCCGCGACGTTGAAGTAGCGCAGCGAGACCGCGCCCAGACCGTGGGCCGCCGCCTCACCGGTGATCATGTGGTCCACGGCCAGCTTCGAGGCGCCGTAGGGGTTCGTGGGCTTCGTCGGGGCGGACTCGACGATCGGCACCTCGTCCGGCTCGCCGTACGTGGCGGCCGTGGAGGAGAAGACGAGGCGGCGGACGCCCGCCGTGCGCATCGCCTCCAGGAGGGCCATGGTGCCGCCGACGTTGTTGTCCCAGTACTTCTCGGGCTTCACGACGGACTCGCCGACCTGGGAGAAGGCGGCGAAGTGGAGTACACCGTCGTACGACCGGTCCAGCCACTTGGCGGCGTCGCGGATGTCGCCCTCGATGAAGGAGGCGCCAGTCGGCACACCCTCCCTGAAGCCGGTCGAGAGGTTGTCGAGGACGACGACCTCGTGGCCGGCCTCCAGCAGGTGCTGGGCGACCACGCTGCCGACGTAGCCCGCTCCGCCCGTCACCAGGTACTTCCCGCTCATCAGCTCGCTACCTCTCGCAGTCGCTCGGCCGCGCGCTCCGGGGGCACGTCGTTGATGAACACGTTCATGCCGGACTCGGAGCCCGCGAGGAACTTCAGCTTGCCGGACGTGCGGCGAATGGTGAAAAGCTCGAGGTGCAGCGCGAAGTCGTCCCGCGCCACGCCCTCGAAGTCCTCCAGTTGCCCGAACGGGGCCTGGTGCCAGGCCGCGATGTACGGCGTCGGAGGCTCGCCCTCACCGAAGATCCGGTCGAAGCGCCTCAACAGTTCCAGATAGACCTGGGGAAACTCTGTGCGCGCCGCCTCGTCGAGCCCGAGCAGGTCGGGCACCCGCCGCTTGGGGTAAAGATGCACCTCGTACGGCCAGTGCGCGGCGTACGGCACGAAGGCCGCCCAGTGTTCACTCTCCAGGACGACCCGCTCACCGGCCAGTTCCTCGTCCAGAACGGCGTCGAACAGGTTCTCCCCGCCCGTCGCGTCCTTGTGCGCGGCGAGTGAACGGAGCATCAGGGCGGTGCGGGGCGTGGTGAAGGGGTAGGCGTAGATCTGCCCGTGCGGGTGACCCAGCGTCACTCCGATCTCGGCACCCCGGTTCTCGAAGCAGAAGACCTGTTCGACGGAGGGCAGATGCGAGAGCTCCGACGTGCGGTCCGTCCAGGCGTCGAGCACGAGCCGTGCCTGCTCCTCGCTCAGTTCGGCGAAGGAGGCGTTGTGGTCGGAGGTGAAGCAGACGACCTCGCAGCGGCCGGAGTCGCCGGCCAGCGAGGGGAAGCGGTTCTCGAAGACCACCACGTCGTACGACGAGTCCGGGATCTCGCTCAGCCGCTCGCCCTGCGAGGGGCACAGGGGGCACTCGTCGGCGGGCGGGTGGTAGATGCGGCCCTGGCGGTGCGAGGCGACGGCGACCGAGTCGCCGAGCAGCGGGTCGCGGCGGACCTGGGAGGTGGTGACGGTCCGCTCCAGCGGACGGCGGTCGACGGCGTCCCGCACGGTGTCGTCGCGCAGGTCGTAGTAGACGAGCTCGCGACCGTCGGCCAGCCGGGTCGAGGTCTTCTTCACTGCCGGACTCCTCTACACCTGCATCCGCACCCAATCATCCAACACAATCAAACATAACACGTCACAACCGACCAGCAACCGACCAGCAGTCAACCAGCTCGCCGATCATCACAATCAAACAAAGAACGCCACCGGAAGTGTTCAATTACTGAACGCGGAGGCGTAGGTTCCGCTCGGATCAGTTCGCGCAACGAAGCGAGTTCGTATGCATACCCCCACATATCTAGCCGCGGAGCTTCGACTCCCCACCAACTGGCTCGACTACTCGATCCTCGGGATCTACTTCGTCGTCGTGCTCGGCATCGGCTTCGCCGCCCGCCGTTCGGTCAAGACCAGCCTGGACTTCTTCCTGTCCGGCCGTTCACTGCCCGCCTGGGTCACCGGCCTCGCCTTCGTGGCGGCCAACCTGGGCGCCACCGAGATCCTGGGCATGGCCGCGAACAGCGCCCAGTACGGCGTCTACACGACCCACTGGTACTGGATCGGCGCCATCCCGGCGATGGTCTTCCTCGGCCTGGTGATGATGCCGTTCTACTACGGCTCGAAGGTCCGCTCGGTCCCGGAGTTCCTGCTCCTGCGCTTCGACCGGGCCGCACACCTGCTCAGTTCGATCCTCTTCGCCGTCGCCGCCATCCTGATCGCCGGGGTGAACCTCTACGCCCTCGCGATCGTCGTCGAGGCGCTGCTGGGCTGGCCCCAGTGGGTGGCCATCGTGGTCGCAGGCTTCTTCGTCCTGGCGTACATCACGCTCGGCGGCCTGTCCTCGGCGATCTACAACGAGGTCCTCCAGTTCTTCGTGATCCTGGCCGGCCTCATCCCGATCACCGTCCTGGGCCTGAAGAGGGTCGGCGGCTGGGGCGGCCTGTCCGACTCGCTCACCCAGTCCCGCGGCGGCGACTTCATGACCGCGTGGGGCGGCACGGGCATCGGCAACGACAACCCGCTGGGCGCCAACTGGCTGACCATCGTCCTCGGCCTCGGATTCGTGCTCTCCTTCGGCTACTGGACGACGAACTTCGCCGAGGTGCAGCGCGCCCTGTCCGCGAAGAACCTCTCGGCGGCCCAGCGCACCCCCCTCATCGCCGCCTTCCCGAAGATCTTCATCGTCTTCGTGGTGATGATCCCGGGCCTGGTCGCCGCCGTCCTCGTCCCGAGGATCGGCACGCCCGGCTCGGACCTCCAGTACAACGACGCGATCCCGTACCTGATGCAGCAGTTGCTGCCCAACGGCGTCCTCGGCATCGCGGTGACCGGCCTCCTCGCCGCCTTCATGGCGGGCATGGCGGCGAACATCTCCTCCTTCAACACGGTCTTCACCAACGACGTCTGGGCGAGGTACGTCGTGAAGGGCCGCGAGGACGACTACTACGTCCGGTTCGGCCGTCTGATCACCGTGATCGGCGTCCTGGCCTCGATCGGCACGGCCTTCCTGGCGTCGTCCTTCTCCAACATCATGAGCTACCTCCAGACGCTCTTCTCCTTCTTCAACGTGCCGATGTTCGTGGTCTTCATCATCGGCATGTTCTGGAAGCGGGCGTCCATGAAGTCCGGCTTCTGGGGCCTGATCGCGGGCACCACGGCGGCGATGGTGAACTACTTCGTCATCTACAAGCAGGGCATCATCGACATCCCCACCGACCAGGGCGCCAACTTCGTCTCCGCGATCGCGGGCTTCGTGGCCGGCGCGGTGGTCATGGTCGCCGTGTCCCTGTTCACCGCGCCGAAGCCCACCGCCGAGCTCCAGGGCCTGGTCTACGGCACCACCTCCCCCGGCATGGCCGAGCCGCCCGCCAAGGGCGACGACGCGTGGTACCGCAAGCCGGCGCTGCTGGGCTGGGGGGCGGTCGTCCTGGCCGCCGCCTGCTACATCCCGTTCTCGTTCTGATCGCGGGAGGATTGAGAGAGCATGTCTGATTCCTACTCCGACAAGAACGTCCAGGACGAGGTCTCCGCGCTGGAGACCAAGTCCGTCACGGCCGCGCGGCTGTTCGACATCCGGCGGATCATCGGCGGGCTGTTCGTGGTCTACGGCGTCATCGTGACGATCGCGGGCTTCGTGGCGTCCGACGACGAGATCGACAAGGCGCAGGGGGTGAACATCAACCTGTGGACCGGGCTGGGGATGCTGGCGCTGGGGCTGTTCTTCCTGGTCTGGCTGAAGCTGAGGCCGACGGCTCCGCCGCCGCCGACCTCCGACGAGGAGGCTTCGCGGGAGTGACGCGGGCGCACCGGGTGCCCCGTGCTCTCGGGGCATCCGGTGCGGGTGTCGGCAGGGTGGCCTCCCAGGCCGGTCAGGCGGTGGGGGCAGGCACGAGGCCGCCCGCGGGCACTCCGCTCAGCCGCCGGCCGCGCCCGCCCGGTCCAGCAGCCCCGTGCGCGCGGCCAGCGCCGCCGCCTCCAGCCGGGACCCCACGCCCAGCTTCATCAGCACCCGCTGGACGTGCGTACGCGCCGTGGACGGCGCGATGCCCATCCCCGCCGCGATCAGCCGGGTGTCCTCCCCGTCGGCGACCCGCACCAGCACCTCCACCTCCCTCGGCGTGAGCATCTGCAACAGCCGCTGCCCCTCGTCGTCGGGCTGGGCCGCCGGATTCAGCAGCTCACCGAACGCCCCCTGCAACAGCGACGGCGCCACCGCCGCCTCCCCGGCCCGCGCCTTCATGATCGCCCGCTCGACGCCCTCTATCCGCTCGTCGTGCCGGACGTACCCCGACGCCCCCGCCGCGAACGCCGCCGCGATCCCGCGAGGGTTCGGCACGGGGCCCAGCACCAGCACCGCCACCTGCGGACGCTCCCGCTTGATCCGCACCACCGGATCGAAGATCCCCGGCTCGGCCGGTGTCGCCGTCCCCAGCAGGCACACCTCCGGCGCCCGGCTGATCACCAGCTCCGCCGCACCCGCGGCCGGCGCCGCCGCGGCGAGCACCCGGTGCCCGCGCAGCTTGAGCGCCGAGGCCAGCGCCTCCGCGAGCAATCGGTGGTCGTCGACCACCATCAGCCGTACTCCCATGGAGCAACCCCCCAGTCACCCGGACCCCCGGCACGGACGGCGAGGCCCCCGGGCTCCCCCGCCCGCGGTCCCGGCCCCGACCCCGCCCTTCATGCCCCGGAAGCTACACGGTGACTCGGCGTCGCGCTGCCCCTACCGGCGAGAACCGCCCCGGATCGCCGAAATCCCCCGCACTACGGCCCCGCCCCTGAACAGGGACGGGGCCGCACCGCGGGGGACGGCCGCTGCGGAGCAGCGCCGAACGGTCTCAGCCGCCGGCACCGAACCCGATGGCCAGGTACTCCTTCTCGTCCGCGCTGGTCGGCTCACTGGCGTACACCTGCGACATGTACAGGTGCCCCTGCGAGTAGAGGATCTCGGAGTACTCCGGCAGCATGCTCGCCTCGACGTCCCGCACCGCCTCCGTCGCCGGGTTCTCCAGCAGCGTGGTCTGCTTGAACGTCCCGCCGTCGATGCTCACGATCTGGCCGCCCTTGTCGTACGGCGGGCGCTTGTAGGCGATCACGTTGCCGCCGTCCATGCGCAGCGGGGTGATCGTGTAGCCGTCGCCCGCGTCGGCGCGCTGACCGGTCTGCTTGCCGGTGGCCAGGTCGAAGGCGACGACCTCGTTGGTCCGGCTGTACGACTCGCCGCTGCCCTCGTGCTCCTCGGTCGGGATGTAGAGCCGGTCGTTGCCGACCGCGAGCCCCGAGCAGTGCTCGATCTTGGTGATGGTGTCGCAGCGGGCCGCGAACTCCTCGCCCGGCGCGGAGATGCGGTTGAGCAGCTTGCCGGTCTTGTTGTCGATGGAGAAGAAGTCCGAGATGCCGCTGCCGTCACCGGCGGAGTCACCGACGTCCGCGGCCACGACCAGCGGGTTGGTCGACACGACGCCCGCGTACTCGATGCCCTTGGCCATCTTGTACTCGGAGAGCACCTTGCCGCTCTTCGGGTCGATGGTCTGGATGTTGAGCTGGCGTGCGTCGTACGAACCGCACTTGCGCACCGCGACCAGCTTCTCGCCGCCGCCGTAGCCCGCGTCGTAGCAGGTGTCGGTGGTCTTCGGGGACCAGAGGATGTCGCCCTTGGCGATGCCGAAGGCCACTCCGCCCTCGGTGCTGCCGGCGGCGACGGTGGCACCGCTGATCGTGACGTTGTCGAAGGAGATCGGCCGGTCACCGGCGGTCTTCGTCCACAGCTTCTTGCCCGCGTCCAGGTCGATGACCGCGACCTGGGTGCAGCCGTGCGAGGGCTCCGCCTTGGTCGGCATGGCGGGCTGGTAGACGACGGCCGTCTTGTTGTCGTCGGTGACGTGCTTGCTGGCCGTGCACACGGGGCCGTCCAGCTTGATCGTCCACTTCTTGCCGCCCTTGTCGGGGTCGTAGCCGACGATCTCGGCGATGCCGCTCTTGGCGTACACCTTGTCGGTGAGCCACGAGCCGGAGACGACGACGCTGTTGTCCTCCTTGCTCACCGCGGGCGCGGGAACCTGGAAGAGCACCTTGGAGGAGGGGTCGGAGGGCACCTTCTCCTCGCCGCCGGCGGACTTGCCGCCCTCGCCGCCCTTCTCGTCGGTGCCGCCCTTGCCGCCGGTGCCCCCGCTGGAGCTCGCGGTGTCGTCCTTGCCCTCGTCATCGGTGGAGCCGGCGTACCAGACACCGCCGCCGATGATCAGGGCGATCGCGACGACGGCCGACACGATGATCGCCATCTGCGCGTTGATCCTGCGTCCGCCGCCCGGCCCGCCGGCCTGGGCCTGCATCGGCACGGTCGCCTGCGGATAGCCGTAACCGGGCTGACCGGGGTAACCGGGCTGCCCCGGCTGGCCGTAGGGCGGCGTCGGCTGCCCGTACGGGCCGGGCTGCTGGCCGGGGTATCCGTACCCGGGCTGGGGCTGCGGCGGAGTCTGCGGATACCCGTACCCCGGCTGCGGCGCACCCGCCGGCGGGGTGGGCGCAGCCGCGGGCGCCTGCGGCGGCGTGTGCGGGGCCGCGGGAGGGGTTCCGGGCGTCTGCGGGTAGCCGTACCCCGGCTCGGGCGCCTTGCCGAGGTTCGGCCCGCCGGACGGCGGGGTGGGCGGCTGCGACGGCTGGCCCTGCGCGGGGCCGAAGCCTCCCCCCTGCGGGGGCTGGTTGGGCGGCGGGGGCGGCGGCTGGGTCATGACGTGAGTACCTCGGGGAGCGGAGACGACGGGAACGGCCGGGCGAACCGGCCTGGGCGGCCGGAACGCACGGAACGCACGGAACGCACGGAACGGGCGAACCGTAGGGAACGGGCGGAGAAGGTCACTTGCCGAAGGCGAGCATCAACTTCTCCTTCGACTCGTCGTTGCCGGTCAGGCGGGTGGTGGAGATGTAGAAGCGCCCATCGACCCAGTCGATGTCCTTCGAGTAGAAGCTGTTCTCGATGTCCGCGACGCCCTGCGGGTTCTGCAGCAGCTTGGCCGGCTTGTGGTCGCTGCCGCCGGTCGCGATCGACACGACCTGGCCGCCGGCGTCGTAGGACGGCTGCACATACGCGATGAGCTGGTCGCCCTCGACCCTCATCGGCATCATCGACTCGTCCGCGGGGGACTTCGCGCGCCACTTCTCCTTGCCGGTGGTGAGGTTGACCGCGACGATCTCGTTGGCGCCGCTGGTCGCCTCGGTCGGCAGGTAGAGCGTGTTGTCGGCGACGGCGACGCCCGCACAGCCCTGGAGGTCGCGGTCGAGGATGGCCCAGCCGCACTCGGGGGCGAAGTCCTCGTCGACGCCGACCTGTTCGAGGACCTTGCCCTTGGAGGTGAAGGTGGAGATGTTCCAGACCTTCTTGTCCTCGTTGGTGGCGTAGACGACGAGCGGGTCGACGGAGTAGGCGCGCTCGACCCGCCAGCCCTTGTCGTACTTGTAGGTCCACAGGACCTTGCCGGTCTTCGGGTCGAGACCCTGGACCTCGTCGTGCGCGTTGTTGCCGCCGGCGCCGCAGGAGGCGACCTGGACGATCGACTTCGGTCCGCTCGCGAAGCCGGCCGGGAAGCAGGCGTCGCCGTACCGCTTCTTGTCGTACAGCTTCTTGCCGCTGGTGACGTCGTAGGCGGTGCCGGACTGGGAGCGGCCGACCATCAGGATGTCGCCGCTGACGTTGAGTTCGACGGAGAGGGTGGTGTCGAACAGCTCGCCGTCCTCGACCTCCTCCTTCCAGCCCTTGTCACCGGTGGCGAGGTCGATCTCCTGCATCTGGTTGCACTTGGCGCGGTCGCTGGAGCCGCTCATGTAGGCGACGATGATCTTGTCGTCGGCCGTCTTCTCCGGAGTGACCGCGCAGATCTTCTCCGGGAAGGTGATCGGGTCCCAGCTCGGCTTGCCGTCGCCGACGGCGTAGGCGAAGACCTGCTTGTACGCCGCCTTCACCACGGTCTCGCCGGTGATCCACATGCCGGGGGCGTCGGCGCCGGAAGCAGGGGCGTCGGGCGCCTCCTTGTACCAGAGCACCTTGGACTCGCCCGCCTGGCGGCCCTCGTTGAGGTCCTCGGGGTCCTCGCCGCCGTCGCCCCTGCCGTCACCGGGGTTGACCGGGGCGCCGCCCTTGGAGCCGGAGGGCTTGGGGTCGTCGCTCTTGCCGGCGACGGGCTTCTTGTCCTTCTCCTCGTCACCGCCGGTCGCGGTGACCGCCCACACGCCGCCGCCGATGACGAGCAGGGCCGCGACCGCGGCGCCGATCGCCAGGGCGGGCTTGCCCTTGAAGGGGTTGCGGGACCCGGAGCCGCCGGGCGGCGGGGTGCCGGGCGCGCCCGGGAACTGCTGCTGCGGATAGCCGTAGCCGGGCTGCTGGCCGTACGGCCCGGGCTGCTGCGGCTGGGCGTACGGGCCCGAGTTGTACGGACCCGGCTGGCCGTACGGACCCGGCTGGCCCGGCTGCTGCGGCTGCTGCGGCTGCTGCGGCTGCTGCGGCTGCTGTGGATAGCCGTACCCGGGCTGCGGCGGCGGGCCGGGCGGCGGGCCCTGCGGAGGCGGCGGGGTCGGCGCCCCGAAGCCTCCCGGTGGTGGATCCTGCGGCGCTCCGAAGCCACCCTGCGGCGGCTGGTTGGGCGGCTGGCTCATCAGCGCGTTCCCCCTTATTACTCACTGATTTCTAGCCACGTCCCGAGGTACGCGCTGGCCTCGGAGTCGTTTCACGGCAGTCATTCAGACAGTTCTCGGACGGCCTTTCTATCACCCGGGCCGTACGGCACACCGGGCCGCGTCCGCCCCTGTTCCCAAGGGAGGACCGGCCCGTGATGCCTCTGTTACGGGCCTTCACCGGCCCTTCACGCCGCGTACGCCTTGAGCCGCGACGGCTCAGGCGTCCTCCGCCAGTTCCAGCCAGCGCGATTCCAGCTCCTCGCGCTGACCGGCCAGTTCGCGCAGCTCGGTGTCCAGCTCGGCCACCTTCGCGAAGTCCGTGGCGTTCTCGGCGATCCGCGCGTGCAGCTTGGTCTCCTTCTCGGAGACCTTGTCGAGCTGCCGCTCGATCTTCTGGAGCTCCTTCTTGGCGGCGCGCACGTCGGCGGCGCTCTTCTCCGGCACCTCGGCGGCCGGCTTCGCCGCCGGGGCCGGGGCACTGGCCGCGGCCGCCTCCTCCATGCGCCGGCGGCGCTCCAGGTACTCGTCGATGCCGCGCGGCAGCATCCGCAGCGCGCCGTCGCCGAGCAGGGCGAAGACCCGGTCGGTGGTGCGCTCGACGAAGAACCGGTCGTGGGAGATGACGATCATCGAACCGGGCCAGCCGTCGAGCACGTCCTCGAGCTGGGTCAGAGTCTCGATGTCGAGGTCGTTGGTGGGCTCGTCGAGGAAGAGGACGTTGGGCTCGTCCATGAGGAGCCGCAGCAGTTGGAGCCGCCGCCGCTCACCGCCGGAGAGGTCACCGACCGGCGTCCACTGCTTCTCCTTGCCGAAGCCGAACGTCTCGCACAACTGCCCGGCGGTCATCTCCCGGCCCTTGCCGAGGTCGACGCGCTCGCGGACGCGCTGCACGGCCTCCAGCACCCGCCAGGTGGGGTCGAGTTCGGCGACCTCCTGGGAGAGGTAGGCCAGCTTGACGGTCCTGCCGACCTTGACGTGCCCGCCCGCGGGCTGCCGCTCCCCGTCGCTGTACGCCGCGTTCGCGAGGTCCCGCAGCAGGGAGGTCTTGCCGGCGCCGTTGACGCCGACCAGGCCGATGCGGTCGCCGGGGCCGAGCTGCCAGGTGACGTGCTTGAGCAGCACCTTGGGACCGGCCTGGACGGTCACGTCCTCCAGGTCGAACACGGTCTTGCCGAGCCTGGACGAGGCGAACTTCATCAGCTCGCTGCTGTCCCGGGGCGGCGGCACGTCCGCGATCAGCTCGTTGGCGGCCTCGACGCGGAAGCGGGGCTTGGAGGTGCGGGCGGGGGCGCCGCGCCTGAGCCAGGCCAGCTCCTTGCGGACGAGGTTCTGCCGCTTGGTCTCCTCGGTGGCGGCGATCCGCTCGCGCTCGGCGCGGGCGAAGACGTAGTCGGAGTAGCCGCCCTCGTACTCGAAGACGTCGCCGCGCTGCACGTCCCACATGCGGGTGCAGACCTGGTCGAGGAACCACCGGTCGTGGGTGACGCAGACGAGCGCGGAGCGGCGCTCGCGCAGGTGCCGGGCGAGCCAGGCGATGCCCTCGACGTCGAGGTGGTTGGTGGGCTCGTCGAGGACGACGAGGTCCTGTTCGTCGATGAGCAGCTTGGCGAGCGCGATGCGGCGCCGCTCGCCACCGGAGAGCGGCCCGATGACGGTGTCGAGACCCTGCGGGAAGCCCGGCATGTCCAAGCCGCCGAACAGCCCGGTCAGCACGTCCCTGATCTTGGCGTTGCCCGCCCACTCGTGGTCGGCGAGGTCGCCGATGACCTCGTGCCGGACGGTGGCCTCGGGGTCGAGGGAGTCGTGCTGGGTGAGGACGCCGAGCCGCAGCCCGCCGGAGTGGGTGACGCGGCCGGTGTCCGGCTCCTCCAGCTTGGCGAGCATCCGGATCATCGTGGTCTTGCCGTCGCCGTTGCGGCCGACGACGCCGATGCGGTCCCCCTCGGAGACGCCGAGGGACACGCCGTCGAGGAGTGCACGGGTGCCGTACACCTTGCTGACGTTCTCGACATTGACCAGGTTGACGGCCATTTCTCTCCTGCCTGGGGGACGATCGACCCTCCAGGGTAGTCCGGCCGGCCCCGGGCTCAGTCCCGGACCGTCGCCCCCGGCGCCGGACCCGATGCCGTCCGCACGTCGCGGCAGGTGCCGGAGGCGCGCAGCACCCCGGCGATGTCGGACGCCGACTTCGCGTCGGGGGCGAGGAACGCCGTGGTCGGACCCGAGCCCGAGACCAGGGCCGCCAGCGCCCCCGCCGCCCGCCCCGCCGCGAGGGTGTCGGACAGTTCGGGGAAGAGGGAGAGCGCCGCGGGCTGGAGGTCGTTGGTGACGGCGACGGCGAGCGCGGCGACGTCGCCCTTGGCGAGGGCGTCGAGCACGGCCTGGTCGGCGACCGGCTCGGGGATGTCCCGGTCCTCGCCCAGCCGGTCGAACTCGCGGAAGACGGCCGGGGTGGACAGTCCGCGGGCGGCCATCGCGAAGACCCAGTGGAAGTCGCCGCCGACCTCCAGTCCGGTCAGCTTCTCGCCCCGCCCGGTGCCGAGGGCGGCGCCGCCGACCAGGCTGAAGGGGACGTCGCTGCCCAGCTCGGCGCAGATCGCGAGCAGCTCGTCGCGCGAGGCGCCGGTGCCCCACAGGGCGTCGCAGGCGAGCAGCGCGCCGGCGCCGTCCGCGCTGCCGCCCGCCATGCCGCCGGCGACGGGGATGTCCTTGGCGATGTGCAGGTGCACGTCCGGGCTGCGGCCGTACCGCTCGGCGAGCGCCTCGGCCGCGCGGGCGGCGAGGTTGGTCCGGTCGAGGGGCACCCGGTCGGCGCCCGGGCCCTCGCAGGTGACGCGGAGACCGTCGGCCGGGGTCGCGGTGATCTCGTCGTACAGGGAGACGGCGAGGAAGACGTTGGCGAGGTCGTGGAAGCCGTCGGGGCGGGCGGCGCCGACCGCGAGCTGGACGTTGACCTTGGCGGGGACGCGGACCGTCACGCTCACTTGCTCGTCACTCCTTGTGTTCGGCGATACGCGCGAACTCTTCCACGGTCAGCGCCTCTCCGCGCGCCTGCGGCGACACGCCCGCCGCGACGAGGGCGGCCTCGGCGGCCGCCGCCGAACCGGCCCACCCGGCGAGCGCGGCCCGCAGGGTCTTGCGGCGCTGGGCGAACGCGGCGTCGACGACGGCGAACACCTCGCGCTTGGACGCGGTGGTCTTGAGCGGCTCACTGCGCCGGACGAGTGACACCAGCCCGCTGTCGACGTTCGGCGCGGGCCAGAAGACGTTGCGGCCGATGGCCCCGGCCCGCCGGACCCCGGCGTACCAGTTGGCCTTCACGGACGGTACGCCGTACACCTTGTTGCCGGGCCCGGCGGCGAGCCGGTCGGCGACCTCGGCCTGGACCATGACGAGGGTGCGCTCGATGGTCGGGAAGGTGTCGAGCATGTGCAGCAGCACGGGCACGGCCACGTTGTACGGCAGGTTGGCGACCAGCGCGGTCGGGGCGGGGCCCGGCAGCTCGGTCACGTGCATCGCGTCGGAGTGGACGAGCGCGAAACGGTCGGCGCGTTCGGGCATCCGGGCGGCGACGGTGGCGGGGAGTGCGCCGGCGAGTACGTCGTCGATCTCGACGGCGGTGACCCGGTCGGCGGCCTCCAGCAGGGCCAGGGTGAGCGAGCCGAGACCCGGTCCCACCTCGACCACCACGTCGTCGGGGCGTACCTCGGCGGTGCGGACGATACGGCGGACCGTGTTGGCGTCGATGACGAAGTTCTGGCCGCGCTGCTTGGTGGGGCGCACGCCGAGGGCGGCCGCGAGTTCACGGACGTCGGCGGCGCCCAGAAGGGCGTCGGGGGTGGGGCTGCTCACCCCGCAAGAGTAGCCGGGGGCGCGCGGGGGACGGCCCGGGTCGCGCGCGGGCGGTCCGGGTTGTGCGCGGGGCGGCCCAGGTCGTGGGGGGGGCCGGGTCGCGCGGGGGCCGGGTCGCGCGGGGGCCAGGTCGCGCGGGGGCCAGGTCGCGCGGGGGCCAGGTCGCGCGGGGGCCAGGTCGCGCGGGGGCCAGGTCGCGCGGGGGCCAGGTCGCGCGGGGGCCAGGTCGCGCGGGGGCCAGGTCGCGCGGGGGCCAGGTCGCGCGGGGGCCAGGTCGCGCGGGGGCCAGGTCGCGCGGGGGCCAGGTCGCGCGGGGGCCAGGTCGCGCGGGGGCCAGGTCGCGCGGGGGCCAGGTCGCGCGGGGGCCAGGTCGCGCGGGGGCCAGGTCGCGCGGGGGCCAGGTCGCGCGGGGGCCAGGTCGCGCGGGGGCCAGGTCGCGCGGGGGCCAGGTCGCGCGGGGGCCAGGTCGCGCGGGGGCCAGGTCGCGCGGGGGCGCCGGGCGCGGGCACGGTGCGGTCAGCCCTGCAGGCGTGTCCCGCAGTGTGGCCAGGAGTCGGCGCCGCTGCGTACGTACAGCTTCTTCGCCCGGTACGTCTGCTCCGCCGCCGACGCGTCCTCGGGTCGGCCCTCGCCGCCGAGGCTGTGCCAGGTGCGGGTGTCGAACTGGTAGAGGCCCCCGTACGTCCCCGAGGGGTCGACGGCGTCCGGGCGGCCGCCCGACTCGCACGCGGCCAGGCCCTCCCAGTTCAGGTGGTCGGCGCCCCGCACGGACGCCGGCCGGGCGCGGGTGCCGACCCGCACGACCTGCGGGCGAGGCTCGCGCACCACCTCGGTGTGCAGCCGGCGCGGCTTCTCGCGGACGCCGTTGACGGTGCGCACGGCGTAGGTGGTGCGCCGCAGGCCGGGCTGCCCCGCCTGCTCGACGACCTCCGTGCCCCGGTAGAGGGAGGGGTCGTCGGCCCGGCGCACGGCGAAGGGGATCGGGTCCTCGCGGACCTCCTCGGAGCCGGTGATCCGCAGCACCGTGACGGTCTGCCCGTCGCGGGGGAAGCCGGTCGCCGGGACGGAGGTGGTGTCCTGGTCGCGCAGGGTGACCCCGGCCTCCTCGACGGCCTCGCCCACGGTCGCGGCGTTGGTGCGGACGGTGCGGGCCCGGCCGTCCGCCATGACGGTCACCACCCGCTCGGTCCACACGTTCAGGGCGAGGCCCTCCCGCCCGATGCGCCGGGAGCCCTCGGTGGACAGGTACGCGCCCTCCGTCCGCACGCCGAGCTGCCGCAGCGCCCCCTCCACCGTCTCCGCGGTCGTCCACACCTGGCGCCGGCGGCCGTCGAGGGTGAGCAGGACGGGCCGCCCGTAGCGGACGGCGACCTCCTCGCCGCTGGTCAGCGGAGTGCCGGGCGCGGGCACGATCACGTCGTGGGCGCCCACCTCGACGCCCTCGTCCGCGAGCAGTTCGGTCACGTCGTCGGCGAAGGTGTGCAGCGTGCGCGCGGAGCCGTCGACGGTCAGCTCGACCGCCTTGTCCTTGGCGACGAAGGCGGTGGTGCCCCCCGCGAGGAACGCCACGACCAGCGCGCGCGGCAGCAGCCGGCGCAGGGAGCCGTCCGTGCGCCCGGCACACCGCTCACGGCGCCGGCGCGCGGCCCGTCCGTCGCCCGGCGCGGGAGCCGGGGCCGAAGCCGGGGCCGAAGCCGGGGCAGCGCCCTGCCGGGGCAGCGCGGCGGGACCGGCCGCCTCGGAGGCGGGGCGGTGGGCGCCGGGGCGGTGGGTGTCGCCGTACGCCAGGGTCGGCGCGCTGTGCACGTCGTACGGCGCGGGCGTCTCGTAAGTCTCGAAGGTCTCGGACTGCGTTCTGATCACGCCGACACGCTCCAGGGTCCGGATCGGGCCCCCAGAACCTAGCGGAGCGGTCGTCACTCTCCAAAGCGACGCGACCACGCAGCGTGGCGCACTGACCCCTCAGGGGCCTGCCTCCTCAGGGGCCTGCCTCCTCAGAGCGCTTCCCCGGCGCGCCTCCTCGGGCGCCTGCTTGACGCCACCGCCTCAGTAGCCGAAGGCGCGGGCCGTGTTCGCGGCCAGCGCCGTCGCCAGCGTGTCCTCGTCGACGCCCCGCACCTCGGCCATGGCACGCACCGTGACCGGCACCAGGTAGGGCGCGTTCGGCCGGCCCCGGTAGGGCACCGGTGTCAGGAACGGCGCGTCGGTCTCCACCAGGACGAGCTCCGCCGGGGCCACCGCGAGGGCGTCGCGCAGGTTCTGGGCGTTCTTGAAGGTGACGTTGCCGGCGAAGGACATGTAGTAGCCGGCGCTCGCGCAGATCCCGGCCATCTCGGCGTCGCCGGAGTAGCAGTGGAAGACGGTGCGCTCGGGGGCGCCCTCCTCCTTGAGGACGCGCAGCACGTCGGCGTGGGCGTCGCGGTCGTGGATGACCAGCGCCTTGCCGTGCCGCTTGGCGATCTCGATGTGGGCGCGGAAGGAGCGCTCCTGCGCCTCCTTGCCGTCGGGGCCGGTGCGGAAGTGGTCGAGCCCCGTCTCGCCGACGCCCTTCACCTGGGGCAGCGCGGCCAGCCGGTCGATCTCGGCGAGGGCCTCGTCGAGCGCCGCGTCCCCGCCGGGCCGCCGCGCCCCCTGCCTCGGCCCTCCTCCCCCAGGATCGCCGTGCACGATGCGCGGCGCCTCGTTGGGGTGCAGGGCGACGGTGGCGTGGACGGCGTCGTGCGCCGCCGCCGTCTCGGCCGCCCAGCGGGAGCCGGCGAGGTCGCAGCCGACCTGGACTACCGTGCCCACCCCGACCGAGGCCGCCTTGGCGAGAGCCTCCTCCACCGTGCCCGACTGCATGTCGAGGTGGGTGTGCGAGTCGGCGACCGGTACCCGCAGGGGTTCGGGGAGCGGGGGCGCGTCGTTCTTGTCGGACCAGCCCGGGGCGGCGTTCGAAGGCATGCCTCCGATCCTACGGAAGGTCCCGCGGAGGCCGGCCGGGTCAGCCCGCCCTGCGGTGGAGGTGGAGGGCGTCCAGGAGGTCGGCCAGGTGCCAGTGCCGGCGCTCCGGCGCGAGTCCCGGCGCCCCGGGTCCCGGCGCCCCGGGCACCCGCGGCGCCTCCAGCGGGCCGTCCGGCGGCACCCGGTGGAGGCCGGGCGAGGTGCCGCGCACGGAGGCCACGCGCCCCGGCCGCATGATCCGTATCACGTGGTTGTCGCAGTTGGCGCAGGTCGGGCGGGTCAGCGGGGAGGGCACGACGCGGCCGTCCGCGACGTAGAGCACGAACTCGTGACCGTCGCCGTCCTTGTGGTGCTCGATCTCGAACGACTGCTCCCAGCCGTGCCCGCAGCGCATGCAGGCGAAGGAGTACGACTCGTGGACGACGGCGGTGGCTCCGGCGCGCAGTCCGGTCCGCGCCGCGCTCTCACTCATGCTCATCCCGGCTCCCTCGGTTCGCTGGCCTCGCTCTGGATTCCTTCCTCCAGTGGACTCCTCCACCGGCGGGAAAGCACCGGATCTGCCGAGTGTTTGGGCCGATTTGGGCTGCCCTTGGCGCAGGGGGCCGAAAGGTCAGCGACGGGTCAAGCGCGGCCGGATCAGGCCCCCGCGTTCTTCGCCGCCACCACCGCGTCGAACACCTCCCGCTTGGGCCGGCCCACCTCCGCGGCCACCGCGGCGATCGCCTCCTTGCGCCGCTCCCCCGCCTCCTCGCGCACCCGCACCCGGCGCACCAGTTCCTCGGCGCCGAACTCCTCGGGCCCCTTCTGCGGCGCGCCCTCGACGACGACGGTGATCTCGCCGCGCACGCCCTCGGCGGCCCAGGCGGCCAGCTCGCCCAGCCCGCCGCGCCTGACCTCCTCGTAGGTCTTGGTCAGCTCCCGGCAGACGGCGGCCCGCCGGTCGGTGCCGAAGACCTCGGCCATGGCGGCGAGGGTGTCGTCGAGGCGGTGCGGGGCCTCGAAGTAGACGAGGGTCCGGCGCTCCTCGGCGACCTCCCGAAGCCGTGAGAGCCGTTCGCCGGCCTTGCGCGGCAGGAAGCCCTCGAAGCAGAAGCGGTCGACCGGCAGCCCGGACAGGGCGAGCGCGGTGAGCACGGCGGACGGGCCGGGCACGGCGGTCACCCGGACGTCCCGCTCGACGGCGGCGGCGACCAGCCGGTAGCCGGGGTCGGACACGGACGGCATCCCGGCGTCGGTCACCAGCAGCACCCGCGCGCCGCCCGCCAGCTCCTCGGCCAGCTCGGGCGTACGGGCGGACTCGTTGCCCTCGAAGTACGACACGACACGCCCCCGGGGCGTGACGCCGAGCGCCTGGGTGAGCCGGCGCAGCCGCCGGGTGTCCTCGGCGGCGACGACGTCCGCTCCGGCCAGTTCCTCGGCGAGGCGCGGCGGGGCGTCCCGGACGTCGCCGATGGGGGTGCCCGCGAGTACAAGGGTTCCAGTCACGCCCCCCATCCTCCCAGGGCCGGGCGGAGGCCCTGCCGCGAGGACGCGTCCGGAGCGCCGGTGAGGGCCATGCGCGGGACGCGCACAGCGCGGTTCCCTACGATGGCGCGGTGACCAGTACCGCGTCCTCCACGGACACCCGGCAGGACCAGGCCCCGCACGACCGGCGGCCCACCTGGCAGCAGCGGCTGCGCCGTTTCGGCTACCCGGCGGGGCCCGCGGCCGACGACGTCCGCGGCCGGCTGGTGCCGCCGTACACGAGCCCCGGTCCGCGCCTGTGGGCCTTCCTGGGGCTGGCCAAGGCGCCGGCCGACCGGATCGTGCGCTGGTCGGCGTGGGGCGGGCCGCTGCTGGTGGCGCTGCTCGCGGGCGTGCTGCGGTTCTGGAACCTGGGCAGTCCGAAGGCGGTGATATTCGACGAGACGTACTACGCCAAGGACGCCTGGGCGCTGATCCACCGCGGTTTCGAGGTCAACTGGGACAAGAACGCCAACGACCTGATCCTGAACTCCGGCGGCGACGTCCCGATCCCCACGGACGCGGCCTACGTCGTGCATCCGCCGGTCGGCAAGTACGTCATCGGGCTGGGCGAGCTGCTGTTCGGCTTCGACCCGTTCGGCTGGCGCTTCATGACGGCACTGCTCGGCACGCTCTCGGTGCTGCTGCTGTGCCGGATCGGCCGGCGCCTGTTCCGCTCGACCTTCCTCGGGTGCCTGGCGGGCGCGCTGATGGCGCTCGACGGGCTGCACTTCGTGATGAGCCGCACCGCGCTGCTGGACAGCGTGCTGATGTTCTTCGTGCTGGCGGCCTTCGGCTGTCTGGTCGCCGACCGCGACTGGGCCCGCGGGAGACTCGCCGCCGCACTGCCGGTGGACGACGACGGCCGGGTCCGCCCGGACGCGCACCTCGCCGAGACGTTCCGCTTCGGGTGGCGTCCGTGGCGGCTGGCGGCGGGGCTGATGCTGGGCCTGGCGGCGGCCACCAAGTGGAACGGCCTCTACATCATGGCGGCCTTCTGCGTGATGGCGGTGCTGTGGGACGTCGGCACCCGCCGGGTCGCGGGCGCCCACCGGCCGCATCTGGCGGTACTCAGGTACGACCTGGGCTGGGCGTTCCTGTCGACGGTCCCGGTCGCGCTCGCCACGTACGTCCTGTCCTGGCTGGGCTGGATCCTCTCGCCCGCCGACGGCACCGGCGGCTACTACCGCGACTGGGCCGCGAACGACGGCAAGGACAGTTCCTGGTCCTGGCTCCTCCCGGACTGGTGGCGCAGCCTGTGGCACTACGAGTCGCAGGTGCTGGAGTTCCACACCAACCTCACCTCGCCGCACACCTACCAGTCGAACCCCTGGAGCTGGATCGTCCTGGGCCGCCCGGTCTCCTACTTCTACGAGTCGCCGGCGGCCGGTGCGGACGGCTGCCCGGCCGACGCGGGCGAGAAGTGCGCCCGCGAGGTCCTCGCGCTCGGCACCCCGCTGCTGTGGTGGGTGGGCTGCTTCGCGCTGCTGTACGTCCTGTGGCGCTGGGCCTTCCGCCGCGACTGGCGCGCGGGCGCCATCGCCTGCGGCATCGCGGCCGGCTATCTGCCCTGGTTCCTGTACCAGGAGCGCACGATCTTCCTCTTCTACGCCGTCGTCTTCCTGCCGTTCCTGTGCCTGGCGGTGGCGATGCTGCTGGGGGCGATCGTGGGCCGGCCGGGCTGCGGCGACGCCCGGCGGGTCGCGGGGGCGACGGGCGCTGGCGTACTGGTGCTGCTGATCGCGTGGAACTTCATCTACTTCTGGCCCATCTACACCGGCACGGCGATCCCGATGGAGGACTGGCGGGCGCGGATGTGGCTCGATACGTGGGTCTGAATCCGGGCACGCCTGCGTGGGCCCGGATCCGGACCTGAGCACACCGCATCTCCATTCGGCCAACAAACGGAAACATTCGTCCCGCCTGTCACCCCCTGCGCTTAGAGTGCAACCGACAACCGCTTCTGAACGTGTTCAAGACAGCGGGTGGAAGTTCTGAACGGGGATTCGACGGGGAGGGACTGCCGATGGGCAGGGGGGTGAAGGTCGCCGTCATAGGCGGCGTGTTCGCCGTGATGGTGGGCGGGGCCGGGTACGGCACCTACAACGTCGTGTCGGCGCTGGACGGCGGCGGAGGCTCGGGGGCCGCCGGGGCGTCGACCAAGAGCGGGCCGCCGAGCGGCGACGAGGTCGGGGAGACGACGGAGAAGTTCTTCACGGCCTGGGAGAAGGGCGACGCGACGGCCGCGGCGTCGTACACGAACAACGCCGCCGTCGCCGGGACGCTGCTGACGGCCTACGGCGAGGACGCGCACATCACCGATGTCGAGATCACGCCGGGCACGGTGAACGGCACCGCGGTGCCGTTCACCGTGAAGGCGAAGGTGTCGTACGAGGGCGCGTCCAAGCCGCTGACGTACAAGAGCAGCCTGACGGTGGTGCGCGGTGAGACCAGCGGACGCGCGCTGGTCGACTGGAAGCCGTCCGTCGTCCACCCGAGCCTGAAGGACGGGGACACCCTGGTCACCGAGGAGTCGGCGACCCCGCAGATCCAGGCGGTCGGCCGCGACGGCGCCGTGCTGACGAAGGAGAAGTACCCCTCCCTCGGCGCGGTCCTCCCCAAGCTCCGGGAACGGTACGGCGACAAGGCGGGCGGCACCCCCGGCGTCGAACTGGTGGTCCGGCACACCGCCGCCGAGACCCCCGACACGCCGCTGCTGACCCTGACCGAGGGCGAGCCCGGCAAGCTGGAGACGACACTCAGCGCGAGCGTGCAGGCGGCGGCCGAGAAGGCGGTGAAGCGGTACGACGAGTCCTCGGTGGTCGCGGTCGAGCCCAGCACCGGTGAAGTGCTGGCCGTGGCCAACAACCGCGCGGACGGCTTCAACGCGGCCTTCCAGGGACAGGTCGCCCCCGGCTCCACCATGAAGATCATCACCGCGGCGATGCTCATCGACAACGGCGTGACCTCGATGAACGGCCCGGCGCCCTGCCCGGACACGGCGATCTGGCGGAGCCAGACCTTCAAGAACCTCACCGGCATGGAGCCCAACGAGGGCGCCACCCTCGCCAACACCTTCATGCGGTCCTGCAACACGGGCTTCATCAAGCTCATCGACGAAGTCACCGACTCGTCGCTGACGGCGGAGGCCGAGGAGCGCTTCGGGCTGGGACGGGACGACTGGCAGACCGGCATCGTCTCCTTCGACGGCAAGGTGCCCGCCGTGAGCGGCCCGGACCGGGCGGCGGGCGCCATCGGTCAGGGCCAGGTCCAGATGAACCCGCTGAACATGGCCTCGGTGACGGCGACCGCCATCACCGGCGAGTTCCGCCAGCCCTACCTGGTCTCGCCCGACCTGGACGGCCGCGAGCTCGCCACCGCCAAGGGCCTGCCGCAGAGCACCGCCACCCAGCTCAAGCAGATGATGCGGCTCACCGCCACCCAGGGCACCGGTGCCGCGGCCATGTCCGGACTCGGCGGCGACATCGGCGCCAAGACCGGGTCGGCCGAGGTCGACGGGCAGACCACGTCCAATAGCTGGTTCACCGGCTTCCGGAACGACGTCGCGGCGGCGGCCATGACCGAGGAGGGCGGCCACGGAGGTGACGCGGCCGGCCCGATCGTGGCGGACGTGCTGCGAGCCGGGGGCTGAGGCAGACCGGACGCGACGGGTGCCTCTACTGTGGTCGCCGTCGTTGGAAGCGTGAGACAACGAGGCACCGAGGGACCCCGGGAGTCCGGGCGCCGCGGAGGAACGGGACGCAGTGGGCAGCAGAAGGGCCGCCGGCGAGCGGCGGAGGACGAAACCCGCCGTGATCGGGAGTGTGGCCGCGGTGGTCGTGGCCGGCGCCGGATTCGGTGCCTACGCCGTGTACGGCGGCGGGGCCGGTGACGGTGACGGTGCGCGGACGACGTCCGCGGCCGGGGAGCAGGTGAGGTCGGGCCCGCTCACGGCGGCCGAGGTCACCTCGGCGGCCCAGCGGTTCCTGACCGCCTGGCAGAAGGGCGACGTCGCCGGGGCGGCCGCCGCGACCGACGACCCCCAGACCGCGAAGGCCCTGCTCACCGGCTACGCCGAGGACGCCCGCGTCCAGGACGTCACGCTCACCGCCGGCACCCCGGCCGGGGAGAAGGTCCCGTTCGCCGTCAAGGCCACCGTCGCCTTCGAGAAGACGACGAAGCCGCTGGCGTACGACAGCGCGCTGAGCGTCGTACGCCGGGCCGGCGACGGCGAGCCGCTCGTCGACTGGCGGGCCGCCGTCGTCCACCCGGAGCTGAAGGACGGCGACCAACTGGTCACCGGTGAGGCCGGGGATCCGCCGGTCAAGGCGCTGGACCGGGACGGCGCGGAGCTCACCGCCGAGAAGTACCCGTCGCTCGGCACCGTCCTGGACGGCCTGCGCGAGAAGTACGGCGAGAAGGCCGGCGGCACCCCGGGCGTCGAGCTGCGCGTGGTCCGGGGCAAGGAGTCGAAGGCGGCGAAGGCCTCCGACAAGACGCTGCTGGAACTGAGCGAGGGCACGCCCGGCACCGTGCAGACGACCCTGGACCCGGCCCTCCAGGCCGCCGCCGAGAAGCAGGTGTCCGGCAAGGCGCGGGCGTCGGTGGTCCTGCTGCGCGCCTCCACCGGGGAGATCCTCGCGGTCGCCAACGGCGGCCACGGTTTCAACACCGCCTTCCAGGGCTCGCTGGCCCCCGGTTCCACGATGAAGGTCATCACGGCCTCGATGCTGATCGAGAAGAACCTGGCGTCGATGGACGAGAAACACCCCTGCCCGAAGTACTTCAGCTACGGCGGCTGGAAGTTCCACAACGACGACAAGTTCGAGATCAAGGACGGCACCTTCAAGGCGAGCTTCGCCCGCTCCTGCAACACGGCCTTCATCAGCCAGGCCCCGAAGCTGGCGAACGACGACCTGACCAAGCAGGCGAAGGAGGTGTTCGGCCTGTCGATGAACAACTGGTCGGTCGGCGTGCCCACCTTCGACGGCTCGGTGCCGGTGCAGAGCGCGGCCCCGATGGCCGCCTCCCTCATCGGCCAGGGCGGGGTGCGGATGAACCCGCTGAACATGGCGTCCGTGTCGGCGACCGTGAAGTCGGGCAGCTTCCACCAGCCGTACCTGGTCGCGCCGTCGGCCGACGGCCGCAAGCTCGCCACGGCCTCCCGCACGATGTCGTCGGCCACGCTGGCCCAACTGCGCGAACTGATGTCCTACACGGCGGCGTACGGCACCGCGGCGGAGGCGATGGCCGGGGTCGGCGGTGACGCCGGTGCGAAGACCGGCTCGGCGGAGGTCGACGGCCAGGAGAAGCCCAACGGCTGGTTCACGGCCTACAAGGGCGACCTGGCCGCGGCGGGCGTGGTCCAGCGGGGCGGGCACGGCGGCGACACCGCGGGTCCGATCGTCGCGGCGCTGCTGAAGAACGCCGGCTGACCGGCCGTCTTCGGCGGCGAGGGGCGGCCGGTGGCTCAGTGGGCCACCGGCTGGGCCACCGCCGTGTAGGTCCGGCGCAGGAACCGCATGAGCGCTTTGGTCTCGAACTGGACCACCGAGCAGCCCTGCGGGCTGTGGAACTCGACGACGGCCTGCACCCGCCCGCACGGCCACACCCGCACCTCGCCGCTCCCGGCGGGCGCGCGCAGGCCCTGTTCCAGCAGCGCCCGGGAGAAGGTCCACTCGCGGGAGCCGGGACCGGGGCCCCGGGCGGGCAGAGCGACGCGCACCGACCGCGGATCACGGTCGGGGTCGTAGCGCAGCACGACGGGTATCGCTCCGCCGTCGTCCTCGTCCGGCAGGTCCGCGTCCGTCAGGATGTGGGCTCGTGCGTACTGTTCGACAACGGACATCGGTTCGCCCCTTGCGCTGTGCCACCTGTGCGAATGCTGTGCGTCCACCCCACTCCAATGTCCCACAATTCCCGTCTCACGCCCTTCGAGGCATATATCACGTGTGAGATCAGCCTTTACCTCGCTCTTGCAAGGAGGTTGCAACTGGTCTCTATCATCGGACCGTGCACGTACCTGACGGATTCATCGACGCCCCGACCTCCGCCGTGACCGGAGCCGTCGCCGCCGGCGCCATCGCGGTCAGCCTGCGCGGCGCGCGCCGCGAGCTGGACGAGCGGACGGCGCCACTGGCGGGGCTGGTCGCGGCGTTCATCTTCGCGGTGCAGATGCTGAACTTCCCGGTCGCCGCGGGCACCAGCGGACATCTGCTCGGCGGTGCCCTCGCCGCGATCCTCGTGGGTCCCTGCACGGGGGTGCTGTGTGTCTCCGTCGTCCTGCTCATGCAGGGCATCCTCTTCGCCGACGGCGGCCTGACCGCGCTCGGCGTGAACATCACCGACATGGCGATCGTCACCACGGTCGTCGCCTACGCCCTCTTCCGGGGCCTGGTGAAGGTGCTCCCGCGCACCCGCCGCTCGGTCACCGTCGCCTCCTTCGTCGCCGCCCTCGCCTCCGTCCCGGCCGCCGCCCTCGCCTTCACGTTCCTGTACTGGATCGGCGGCACCACGGACGTCGCCATCGGCAAGGTCGCCACCGCGATGGTCGGCGTGCACCTGCTGATCGGCAGCGGCGAGGCCGCGATCACCGCGCTGACCGTCGGCGCCGTCATCGCCGTACGCCCGGACCTCGTGTACGGCGCGCGCGGCCTCACGCGAAAGCTCCGACTGCGCGTGAACGGCGAACTCGTCGACGCCCCCGAGGCCGGACCGGCCGCCGTACCCGCCGCCGCCCGCTCCCACCGCAAGCTGTGGATCACGGGCCTGGTCACCTCGCTGGTCCTCGCCGGTTTCGTCAGCTTCTACGCCTCCGCGAACCCGGACGGCCTGGAGAAGGTCGCCGCCGACAAGGGCATCGACGAGCAGGCCGAGGAGCACGCGAGCGCCGGCTCCCCGCTCGCCGACTACGGCGTGGAGGACATCGCCGACGCCCGTGTCTCCGGCGGCCTCGCGGGCGTGATCGGCGTCGGCGTCACGGTCGTCGCGGGCAGCACGGTGTTCTGGGCGGTGCGCAGGCGGCGCGGCGACGACACCTCGCCCGCCAGTACGTCCGGCAGCGGCACGAGCGTCTGACGTGGGCGCCGACGGGGGTACCTCCCACGCGTTCGGCGGTGGGGGAGCGCACCGGCTCTACCGGCACGGGCACTCCCCCGTGCACGGTCTGCCGCCGCACACCAAGCTCGCCGCGACCTTCGCCTTCGTGATCGTCGTGGTGTCGACGCCCCGCGAGGCGATGTGGGCCTTCGGCGCCTACGCCGTGCTGCTCGCGACGGTGGCGTACGCGGCCCGCGTCCCGGCCGGGTTCCTGCTGAGGCGGCTGCTGATCGAGGTGCCGTTCGTCGCGTTCGCGGTGCTGATGCCGTTCGTGGCGCAGGGCGAGCGGGTCGAGGCGCTCGGCATGTCCCTGAGCGTGAACGGCCTGTGGGGCGCCTGGAACGTACTGGCCAAGGGCACCCTGGGCGTCGCCGCCTCCGTGCTCCTCGCCTCCACCACCGAGCTGCGCGAACTCCTGCTCGGCCTCCAGCGCCTGAAGCTGCCGCCGCTGCTGGTGCAGATCGCGTCGTTCATGATCCGGTACGGGGACGTGATCGCGGACGAGATGCGCCGGATGCGGATCGCCCGGGAGTCGCGCGGGTTCGAGGCCCGCGGGGTCCGGCACTGGGGCATCCTCGCCAAGTCCGCCGGGGCGCTGTTCATCCGCTCCTACGAGCGCGGCGAGCGCGTCCACCTGGCCATGGTCAGCCGCGGGTACGCCGGTTCGATGCCGGTGATCGACGAGGTGACCGCCTCCCGGGCGCAGTGGTCGTACGCGCTGGCCCTCCCCGCCGCCGCCCTCGTCGTCTGTCTGCTGGGATGGGTGCTGTGACAGCTTCTCTGGAGGTCTCCGGCCTCGCCTTCGCCTACCCCGACGGCCATCAGGCCCTCTTCGGTGTGGACTTCTCCGTCGCCCGCGGCGAGCGGGTCGCGCTGCTCGGCCCGAACGGCGCGGGCAAGACGACGCTCGTCCTGCACCTCAACGGCATCCTGACCGGCGGCACCGGCACGGTCGCCGTCGCCGGTCTGCCCGTGGACAAGCGGAACATGGCGGAGGTCCGGCGCCGGGTCGGCATCGTCTTCCAGGACCCCGACGACCAGCTCTTCATGCCGACCGTGCGCGAGGACGTGGCGTTCGGACCGGCGGCGGCCGGGCTGAAGGGGGCGGAGCTGGAGGAGCGGGTGGACCGGGCGCTCGGCCTGGTCGGCATGGCGGAGTTCAGGGACCGGCCCCCGCACCACCTCTCCTTCGGCCAGCGGCGCCGGGTGGCGGTGGCGACCGTGCTCGCCATGGAGCCGGAGATCCTGGTCCTGGACGAGCCGTCGTCCAACCTCGACCCGGCCTCCCGCCGCGAACTCGCCGACATCCTGCGCTCCCTGGACGTCACGGTCCTGATGGTCACCCACGACCTGCCCTACGCCCTGGAACTGTGCCCCCGCGCCCTGATCCTCAGCGACGGCGTGATCGCGGCGGACGGTCCGACCGCCGGCCTGCTCTCGGACGACGACCTGATGCGCGCCCACCGCCTGGAACTGCCCTTCGGCTTCGATCCGCGCACGGCGGCCGCGGGCAGGTGAGGAATCGCGGGCGGCCGGTGACGGTTGCACCCACTGTCGCAGGTGATCGGAAGGGAAGCGGAAGAGTGGACGTGGACGTGCACGGCACAGTGGCCGAGGGCTTCGAGCCGGTCAGGGACGCGTTCGCACGGAACTTCGCCGCGCTCGGGGACCGGGGCGCGGCGGTCGCCGTCTACCGGGACGGGCGCAAGGTCGTCGACCTGTGGGGCGGCACCAGGGACGTCGATGACACGGCCGGCACCGAACCGTGGCGCCGGGGCACCGCCCAGGTCGTGCGCTCGGCCACGAAGGGCGTCGCCGCCGCCGTACCGCTGCTGCTGCACCAGCGCGGGGAGCTGGACCTGGACGCGCCGGTGGGCGAGTACTGGCCCGGGTTCAAGGCGCACGGCAAGGAGCGGGTACTGGTCCGGCACGTGCTGAACCACCGGGCCGGGCTGCCGCTCCTCGACCACCCCCTCACCCCGGAGGAAGCCCTCGACCCGCTGCGGGGCCCGCGGGCCGTCGCCGCCCAGGCACCCGTCTGGGAACCGGGCACCGACCACGGCTACCACGCGCTGACGTACGGCTGGCTGCTGGACGAACTGGTCCGCAGGGCGGGCGACGGGCGGAGCACCGGTGAGTGGATAGCGGACGAGATCGCCCGGCCGCTGGGCCTGGACCTGTGGCTCGGCCTGCCCTCCGCCGAGGAGGCGGCGGGCCGGACCGGGCGGGTCGGCCGCGTCGAGGACCCCGAGCCCTCGGGGAGCGGCCCGCGCCTGCGTCCCAAGCGGTCCGTGACCGAGGCCTACCGGGACCCGGACTCCCTCACCCGCCGCGCCTTCGCCGCGATCACGCCGTTCCCCGACCAGAACGACCCGGCGTACCGGGCGGCGGCCCTCCCTGCGACCAACGGCATCGCGACGGCCGACGGGCTGGCCCGCTTCTACGCGGCGCTGATCGGCGACGTCGACGGCGTGACACGGCACGCGCGGCTGTTCGACCCGGCCACGACGGAGCGGGCCCGCGCCGAGGAGTCGGCCGGTCCGGACCGGGTCCTCGTCGTGGGCACCCGCTTCGGACTCGGCTACATGCTGCACGGCAGCGCGTCCCCGTTCCTGTCCCCCGGTTCCTTCGGGCACCCGGGCCGCGGCGGCGCCCTCGGCTTCGCCGACCCGGAGGCGGGCATCGCCTTCGGCTATGTCACCAACGGCTTCCGCAAGACGGTCACGGCGGACCCGCGCGCGCAGGCGCTGGTGCGGGCGGTGCGGGCGTCGCTCGCCGCGGGCTGAGCGTCACGGGTCGCGGCGCGGCGCGGATCGTAGCGCGTGGCGGGAGGGCCGACCGGCGCGGTCTCCGGCGGTCGCGAGTCCGCTCGTCGCAGGTGGGCGGTCACGGGTCCGCCCGTCGCAGATGCGGCGGTCACGGACCCGCCCGTCGCAGGTGCGGCGGCCGGGGTGACGGCGGCCGCCCCCTCCCGCCTGACGGCGGTGGCGGGCGGCCGCTCACAGCGGTTCACACGTGGATGGGGTGCGAGGTCCTCCCCGACGCCGCGTCGATCTCGTCGTGCGCCTTGGTGAGCAGGTGCATCGCGAGCTCGTTCAAAGCACGTGCCCCCGCGACCTCCTCGCCGACCCTCGGCTGGTGGGAGTCGACGCGGTGGCGGCTGGCGTGGCCGTGCGCGCGCACCTCGCTGCCGTCGGGGAGCCGCACCATCGCGACCGCCCGCGTGTGCTGGTCGTCCTCCATGAACTCCAGCTCGACATGCCATCCCACTGCGGTGTGCATCATGACGATCACCTCCGGAACACTTGCTTCCAGGGTGCTCCTCGCAACGGCCGTACGCACTATCCCGGCCGTCGCGGCCCATCCCGGCTGTCCCGCGCGTCCCCGTCATCCCGGTCATCCCGGTCATCCCGTGTGGAGCATCAGCCCGATCCCGACGACGAGGAGGCCCGCCGCCGCCATCCGGGGCGCGCCGAACCGCTCCTTGAAGAAGAGGGCCCCTATCGCGGCGCCGACCAGGATGGAGGACTCGCGCAGGGCGGCGATCGGCGCGAGCTCGGCGCGGGTCTGCGCCCACAGGACCAGCGCGTACGCGGCGACGGACAGCACCGCGCCGATCAGTCCGAGCCGGGCGTGCGGCCGCAGCAGCGCCCAGGCCCCGGCGCGGTGGCGGTACAGGAAGTACGCCGGCAGGACCGTCCCCTGCACCGCCATCAGCCAGGCGATGTACCCGAGGGAGGACCCGGAGGCGCGTACGCCCAGTCCGTCGACGACGGTGTACGCCGCGATGGTCACCCCGGTCGCCAGGGCCGCGCCGATCGCCGCCCAGTCGGGCCGGCGTCCGCGCAGCCCCCACAGGGCGACGCCGGTCAGCCCGGCGCAGGACACCAGGATGCCCCCGGTCGCCCAGCCGTCCGGCACCTCGTGGGCGAAGACGGCGGCGAGGACGGTGACCAGCAGCGGTGCGCTGCCGCGGGCGATGGGGTAGGCCTGGCCGAAGTCGCCCAGCCGGAAGGACCGCATCAGCAGGGCGTAGTACGCGAGGTGGATCGCGGCGGAGACGAGGAGGTACGGCCACGCCCCGGCCGCCGGGAACGCCGTGAACGGCAGTAGCGCGAGCCCGATGAGCATGCCGCCGCCCGAGATCAGCGCGAAGCCGGTCAGCTTGTCCGTGATCCGGTGGGCGATGGCGTTCCAGGCGGCGTGCGTGATCGCGGCGAACAGGACGGCCCCGGTGACCAGGGGGGTCACTCCGAGCGCTCGCGCACGTCCACCAGGGTGGCGCCGGCGGTGGCGACGAGCTCCTCGGGTTCCATCGGGAAGACGGCGTACGGGGTGCCGGCGGCGGCCCACACGACCTCGTGGGTGAGGAGGGACCGGTCGGCGAGCACCCGGGTCCTGTCGCGGTGTCCGAAGGGCGGCACGCCGCCGATGGCGTACCCGGTCGTCTCCCGTACGACGTCGGCCCTGGCCCGCGTGACCTTCCGCGCGCCGAGCACCTCCCGGACCCGGTCCAGGTCGACGCGGGAGGCGCCGTCCATGAGGACCAGCACGGGAACGCCGTCGGCGGCGAAGATCAGCGATTTGCAGATCTGGCTCAGCTCGCACCCGATCGCGGCGGCGGCCTCGGCGGCGGTGCGCGTGGCCTCCGGGAAGCGCCGGGCCCGTTCGGCCAGGTCACCGAGGCCGAGCCCGCGCAGGGCCTCGGCGAAACGGGGGTGGGCGGCGGAGGGCTCGGCGTGGGAGGTGCCGTCGGTCGTAGTCATGGGCGGCACGGTAGCGGTGGCTGTACGTTGCACGCGACCGGGATCGCCGGTCACCGTCGGGGCGGCCCGGCCGTCCGGCCGCCCGGCGACGACGAGCGAGACAGCCGGGACAGTGCGGGACGGAGCCGGGGAGGAGCCGGGACAGCCGGCGGGAGAAGAGGAAGCCGGTGAGGGCAGCCCCGTCCCCACGGAGCCCTCACCGGCTGGTCTGTCGTCCTCCTGTCAGAGGCGGCGCGTCAGGTGCGTACCAGCTCCCGGTCCTCGTCGGGGCCCGAGCCCCGCTCCTCGGCCGTGCGCAGGCCCTCGCCCTCGACGTCCACGTTGGGCAGCGCGCGGTCCAGCCACTTCGGCAGCCACCAGGCCTTCCGGCCGAGCAGGGCGAGGACCGCCGGGACGATGGCCATGCGGACGACGAACGCGTCGAAGAAGACGGCGATCGCCAGTCCGAAGCCGATCATCTTGACCATCGACTCGCTGGAGCCGATGAAGCCCGCGAAGACCGCCATCATGATGACCGCGGCGGCGGTGACGACCCTGGCGCCGTGCTTGAAGCCGGTGACGACCGCCTGGTTGGGCTTCTCGCCGTGGACGTAGGCCTCCCGCATGCGGGTGACCAGGAAGACCTCGTAGTCCATCGCCAGGCCGAAGACCACGCCGACCATGAAGATCGGCATCATCGACATGACCGGGCCGGTCTCCTCGACGCCCATCAGGCCGGACAGCCAGCCCCACTGGAAGACCGCGACGACCGCGCCGAGGGCCGCCATGACGGAGAGCAGGAAGCCGAGCGCCGCCTTCAGCGGGACCAGGATCGAGCGGAAGACCACGATCAGGAGGAGGAAGGCCAGGCCGACGACCAGCACCAGGTACGGCACCAGCGCGTCGTTCAGTTTCTGGCTGACGTCGATGTTCATCGCCGTCGAGCCGGTGACCAGGGTCTCCGCGCCGGTGTCCGCCTCGATGTCACCGCCCGCGTCGCGGATGGCGTGCACCAGGTCCTCGGTCTGGACGGAGGACGGCTTGGAGTCCGGGATCACGGTGATCGTCGCGGTGTCGCCGCCCTTGTTGGGCGCGGGCGGGGTCACCGCCACGACGTCCTCGAGGTCCTTGATCTCGTCGGAGACGTCGGTGAACACCTGCTTGGGGGCGTCGCTCCCCTTCGCGTCGACGACGACCATCAGCGGACCGTTGAAGCCCGGCCCGAAGCCCTCCGAGAGCAGGTCGTACGCCCGGCGCTGGGTGGTGGACGTCGGCTGCGAGCCGTCGTCGGGCAGGCCCAGTTCCAGGGAGGCCGCGGGGATCGCGGCGGCTCCGAGGCCGATGACGCCCAGGAGGAGGACGGCCAGCGGGCGGCGGACGACGAAGCTCGCCCAGCGGGTACCCAGGTTGGCCTTGGCCGGCTTGCCGTCGGTCTTCTCGCCGGCCTTCTCGCCGGCCTTCTCGCCGGCCTTCTTGCCGCCGCGGCCGCCGCCCAGGAGCTTGCTCTTCGCGCCGGTGGGCTTGACCCTGCGGCCGGCGTAACCGAGCAGCGCGGGGACCATCGTCAGGGCGATCAGGACCGCGATGGCGACGGTGCCGGCCGCCGCGATGCCCATCTTGGTCAGCATCGGGATGTTGACGACCGCGAGGCCGACCAGGGCGATGACGACCGTGAGGCCGGCGAAGACGACCGCCGAACCGGCGGTGCCGACCGCCCGGCCCGCGGCTTCCTCGTGCTCCCGCCCCTCGGCGAGTTCGGCGCGGTAGCGGGAGACGATGAAGAGCGCGTAGTCGATGCCGACCGCGAGGCCGATCATCATCGCCAGGATGGAGGTGGTGGAGCCCAGTTCCAGCGCACTGGCGAGGGCCGTGATCGAGGAGACGCCGATGCCGACACCGATCAGCGCCGTCAGGAGCGGCAGCCCGGCCGCGACCAGCGAGCCGAAGGTGATGACGAGGACGACGGCGGCGACCGCGATGCCGATGACCTCCGTGGCGCCGGTGTGCGGGACGGCCTGGAGCGCGTCACCGCCGACCTCGACGGTCAGCCCGGCGTCGCGCGCCTGCTGGGCGGCGTCCTCCAGGGCGTCCTTGGTCGAGTCCTCCAGCTCCATGCCGGAGACGTCGTACTTCACCGACGCGTAGGCGATCGTGCCGTCCTTGCTGACGGCGTTGCCCGTGTACGGGTCGGCGACCGAGGCGACCTCGGAGCCGTCGGCCAGGCCGGAGACGGTCTGCTCGACGGTCGCCTTGTGGCCGGCGTCCGTCATCTTCTCGCCGGACGGTGCCTTGAAGACGACGCGCGCGGTCGCCCCGTCGGCGCTGGTGCCGGGGAAGCGCTCTTCCAGCAGGTCGAAGGCCTTCTGGGCCTCGGTGCCGGGGATGGAGAAGGACGTGGTGCCGGCGGGCGGGGCACTGGTCGCGCCGACACCCGCGAGCGTCAGCAGCGCCACCCACATCAGGGCGACGAAGTGCCGTCGGCGGAAGGCGAGCCGGCCGAGTTTGTAGAGGAACGTGGCCACGAGGGCGTACTCCCGGTCAGGTCGTGGGTCTTCAGGGCAGGGGTGATCAGCCCGACGACGTGAGCGGTGACGTCAGATGGGGCTCAGGTGGGGCTCAGGTGGGACTCGGCGGGGAGGGGGACGTTCAGGGGGTGGGGACGCCGAGGGCGGGGAGGATCACGGCGTCTATGTAGGAGGTGAGGAAGGCCCGGGTCGGCGGCTGGTCGTCGAGCAGCGTGCGGGTGGCGAAACCGCCGACCAGCATGTGCACGAGGAAGTCCAGCGCCGGACAGTCCGCTCTGATCTCACCCCGGTCGATGGCGCGTTGCAGCAGGCGCCGGAACTCCGCCATCTCGGGTTCGACGAGTTGTTCCCGGAACGCCTGACGCAGGTCCGGGTTCTGATGGATCGCCATGGCGACGCCCCGCATCAGCGCGGAGTTCTGCGCCATGGTGCAGTCGTCCTCGCGGGCCATCAGGGCGTGCAGGTCGCCGCGGAGCGTACCCGTGTCGACCTCGCCGATCTCGCCGGGCTTGCCGTGCCGGATGGCCTTGACGACCAGCTCGGGCTTGCCGCCCCACTGGCGGTAGAGCGTCGCCTTGCTGGACCGGGTGCGGGCCGCCACGGCGTCCATGGTGAGGGCGTCGTAGCCGACTTCCCGGAGCAGGTCGAGCACGGCCTCGTACAGCTCGGCCTCGCGTTCGGGGGTGATCCGACTGCGGCGTGCGCTGGTGACCTCGGCCATCTCGCCCGCTCCTCTCGTCCACTCCGTCAGAACGACACCGTTTCGTACACGACGAATGTACCCCAGCCCCTAACGAAACGAAACGGTTTCGTTCGTGTTCTGCGTCACGGTTGTCGGTTACTCGTAAGCAGCGGGTCGAGTTGCCGGGGCGCGGCCCCCGGCAAAGCATGGGGTGGGTGAGTTATCTGCGCCTTCCGCACCTCAGCGGCGACCGGCTCTGCTTCGTGGCCGAGGACGACCTCTGGCTCGCCGACCTCGACGGACCGGGCCGTGCCTGGCGGCTCACCGTCGACCGCACCAAGGCCGGCCACCCGCGCTTCTCACCCGACGGCCGCCACATCGCGTACACGAGCTGGCGCAGTCTGGTGCCGGAGGTCCACCTCGTGCCGGTGGACGGCGGCCCCGGGCGGCAGCTCACGCACTGGGGCAGCCTGGACGCGCGGGTGTGCGGCTGGACGCCGCCCGACCCGGACGGCAGTACGGCCGTCCTCGCCGTCTCCTCGCACGGTGAGCCCTTCTCCCACCTGACCTGGGCCCACAAGGTCGATCCGGACGGTGACCCCGGCCGCAGACTCCCCTGGGGCCCGGTCACCGACATCCAGGCCGCCGACCTCGACGGGGAACGCAGGACCCTGCTGCTGACCGGCACCCCGCCGCACGAACCCGCCGCCTGGAAGCGCTACCGGGGCGGCGCCACCGGCCGGCTCTGGCTGCACGGGCAACGGCTCCTGCCCGACCTCCAGGGGCATCTGCACTCCCCCATGATCGTCGGCGGGCGGATCGTCTTCCTCTCCGACCACGAAGGCGTCGGCAACCTCTACTCGTGCGCCCATGACGGCACCGATCTGCGCCGGCACACCGACCACGACGCCTGCTACGCCCGGCACGCCGCGAGCGACGGCACCCGTGTGGTGTACCAGTGCGCGGGTGACCTGTGGATCGTCGACGACCTGTCGTCCGGCTCGGTGCCGCGCCGGCTCGACGTCCGGCTGGGCGGACCGCGCGCGGGACGGCGTACGTACCAGGTGCCCGCCGCCCAGCACGTGGACGGTGTCTCCGCCGACGAGACGGGCCGCGCGAGCGCCGTCGTCGTACGCGGCAGCCTGTACTGGCTCACCCACCGCGACGGCCCGGCCCGCACCATCGCCGACACCCCCGGGGTACGGGTGCGGCTGCCGGAGATGCTCGGGGCGAGCGGGCGGATCGCGTACGTGACGGACGCGGAGGGCGAGGACGCGGTCGAGATCGCCCACCTGCCACGCGCGACCGGGGGCCGCGCGACCGGTCGCTTCGCCTCGGGGCGGCTGGGACGGGTCCTGGAACTGGTCTCGGACCCGGCGGGCGAGCGGCTCGCCATCGCCTCCCACGACGGGCGGCTGCTGCTGCTCGACGTCACGCAGGAGACGGACGCCCTTCAGGTGGTGGAGGAAGTGGAGGGCGCGGCGGACGCCGAGGGCGCGGCGGGCACGGAGACCGGGCCGCGCGTCGGCGGCGGCGACGACGTCACGGAGCTGATCCGGTCCGTCAACGGCCCCGTGCGCGACCTCGCCTTCTCCCCCGACGGCGCCTGGCTCACCTGGTCCCACCCGGGCATCGGGCGCTCGCTGCGGCAGATCAAGATGGCCCGCATCCACGTCCAGAACGGGCAGGAGGGACCGCTCGTCGTCGACGTCACCGACGGACGCTTCGAGGACGAGAACCCCGTCTTCACGCGGGACGGCCGCTACCTCGCCTTCCTGTCCTGGCGCGGCTTCGACCCGGTGTACGACGTGCACACCGGCGACCTGTCCTTCCCGCTGGGCTGCCGCCCCTACCTGGTGCCGCTGTCCTCCGCGACCCCCTCGCCCTTCGCGCTGAACCCGGAGGGCCGCCCCGCCGCCGGGGGCCTGGACCCGCTGGAGGACGAGACCGGTGAGGGCGGTGCGGTGACCGTCGAGGTCGAGGGGCTGGAGGCCCGGGTGACCCCGTTCCCGGTCACCGCGTCCAAGTACTCGGCACTGCACCCGGTCGCGGGCGGCGGCCTGGTCTGGCTGCGCTGGCCGATCTCGGGCGCGCTCGGCGAGACCTTCGCCAACCCGGCGGACCCGAGCGAGCGGCCCACCCTGGAGCACTTCAACCTCGCCAAGGCCAAGAAGTCCGAACTGGTAGACCACCTGGACTGGTTCCGGGTCAGCGGCGACGGAACCCGCCTGGTCGTGCTCGACGAGGGCGACCTGCGCGCCGTACCGGCGACCGAGGCGGGCGACGCCGACTCGACCACCTGGATCGACCTGCGCCGCATCCTGCACGAGGTCGACCCGGCCGCCGAGTGGCGCCAGGCGTACGACGAGGCGGGCCGGCTGATCCGCGCCTACTTCTGGGAGCCCGGCATGTGCGGCATCGACTGGGACGCGGTGCTGGACCAGTACCGCCCGCTGCTCGACCGGGTCGCCTCCCCGGACGAGTTCGCCGACCTGCTCCGCGAGGTGCTCGGTGAACTCGGCACCTCGCACGCCTACGTCGTCGCCGCCCGGCGCAACGAGGGCCCCGCGCACTACCAGCGCTGGCAGGGGCTGCTCGGCGCCAACTTCGTGTGCCGGGACGGCCGCTGGGTGGTCAGGCGCATCCTGCCCGGCGACTCCTCCGACTCCAAGGCCCGTTCCCCGCTCGCCGGCACGGGCATCCGGGAGGGGGCGGTGCTGACCCACGTGGACGGCCGCCCGGTTGACCCGGTGGCGGGTCCGTACCCGCTGCTGGCGGGCGCGGGCGCCACGACGGTGGAACTGACCTTCGCACCGGCGGACGGCGGCCCGGGACCGTCCCGCCGGGTCGCCGTCGTGCCGCTCGTCGACGAACGGCCGCTGCGCTACCAGGACTGGGTGGCCAAACGCCGCGAGCTGGTACGGGAGTTGAGCGGCGGGCGGTGCGGCTACCTGCACATCCCCGACATGGGCGGCTCCGGCTGGGCGCAGTTCAACCGCGACCTGCGCATGGAGGTCTCCCGGCCGGCGCTCATCGTGGACGTGCGCGGCAACGCGGGCGGGCACATCAGCGAACTGGTCATCGAGAAGCTGACCCGCACGATCCTGGGCTGGGACCTGACGCGGGACGCGCAGCCGGTGTCGTACACCTCCAACGCGCCGCGCGGGCCGGTCGTGGCGGTCGCGGACGAGGCGACGTCCTCCGACGGCGACATGATCACGGCCGCGTTCCAACTGCTGCGGCTCGGCCCGGTGGTCGGGCAGCGCACCTGGGGCGGCGTGGTCGGCATGACCGGCCGGCACCGCCTCGGCGACGGCACGGTGATCACGGTGCCGATGAACGCGGCCTGGTTCGAGGCCTACGGCTGGTCCGTGGAGAACCACGGCGTCGCCCCCGACGTCGAGGCGCTGCGCACGCCGCTGGACTGGGCCGAGGGCCGCTACCCGGTGCTGGACGAGGCGGTCCGGCTGGCGCTGGAACTGCTGGAGACCAGCCCGCCCGCCACGCCGCCCGGTTACGACGACGTACCCGACCGGTCGCGGCCGCCGCTGCCGCCGCGGACGCGGGAACGGACATGAGACGGACATGGGGGGGGGACGAGGAACACGACGGGAACGACGGGAACGACGGGAACGACGGGAACGACGGGAACGAGGACATGAAGAAGGGGCGCCCTCCCTGCTGGGGGGCGCCCCTTCGATTCAGGCGCGGCGCGTCAGGCGTCGTAGCTCTCCTCGAAGCGCTCGTCCTCGTCGCGGCGGCGCGAGGACGGGCCCCGCTCCTCCGCGTCCCGGCGGCGCGACGGGTCCATCTCGTCCTCGTCACGACGGCGGTCGCGGTTCTGGAACTGCTCCCTGGCCTGGTCGGCCCGCTGCTTGCCCTGCTGCTGCATGCGCTCGGCCTTGTCCTGGAACTGATCCTTCATACCCATGTGGGTTCACTCCTGTGATGTTCGGGCCCGGCCGGATCGGCCGGGCCCGATCAGATTCACACGAGCCGTGACCGTGCGCATGTCGATCACTTACGGACGGTAACCGTGCTGCCGGGGCGCTGTTCGTCGGCCGCTCCGCCCGCTCCGACCAGGCCGACGCGCACGCCGTTCAGCCGGTCCCCGAAGCGCCGCATCTCGCGCTGTCCGACGGTGCCGATGACGGCCGGCAGGTAGCCGCGCACGCCCTGCATGCCGCGCAGCCACCACTGCCCGTAGACGTGGGCGGAACGGCGCTCGATGCCCTCCACGAGCCGGTCGACCGCCGGGCCCAGCGGATAGGTCTTGTTGGACGGCCAGGGCAGCCGCTGCCGCAGTTCGCGCATGACGTCGTCCTGGTCGGCGCCGCGCACCATGTCGGTGTCGGTCCAGGACAGATAGCCGACGCCGACCTTCACGCCCCGGTGGCCGACCTCGCCGCGCAGGCAGTGCGCGTACGCCTCGACACCGGACTTGGAGGCGCAGTAGGCGCTCATCATCGGCGCGGGCGTGAGGGCGGCGAGGGACGCGACCTGGAGCAGGTAGCCGCGGCTCTCCAGCAGCGCCGGCAGGAAGGCGCGGGCGGTGACCGCCGAGCCGACCAGGTTGACCTCGATCACCCGCCGCCAGGACTCCGGGTCGGACTCGACGAAGGGCCCGCCGGTGGCGACGCCCGCGTTGGCGACGACGATGTCGATCCTGCCGAACCGTTCCTTGACCTCGTGGGCGACCCGGGCCATCGCCTCGTGGTCGGTGACGTCGGCGTGCCAGTGCCCGCTCTCGCTGTGCAGCCGGGCCGAGACCTGCTTGAGCTCGTCCGGCTCCAGGCCGACCAGCGCCACCTTCACCCCGCGCGCGGACAGCTTGCGGGCCAGCAACTCCCCGACGCCCCGCGCGGCTCCGGTGACGACGGCGACCCGTCCTTCCAGACTCACCCTGCTCATGCGCTCTCCTCGGCGTGTACGGCCTCTACGGCGTCTTCGGTGCGTGCGGCGGACATGTGGGCGGCGGCGAGGGCGCGTATCTTCCCGGTGACCAGCTCCGGCGCCTCCACCGGCGTCATGTGGCCGAGGCCCGGAAGCTCCGTCAGGCCCACGCAGTTCGGCAGCGCGGCCGCCAGCGAGCGGGCGTGCACGGGCGGGGTCAGCCGGTCGGCGGTGCCGACGACGAGCTCGACCGGCATCCGCAACTCCCGCACGCCGTGGTCGAGGTCGAGCAGGTCGAGCACCCGGGACCAGGCGTGGCGCACCTTGCGCGGGCAGGCGTGCACGACGCGGGCGCAGGCGTCGACCATGTGCGGGGCCGAACCAGGACCCATCGTCCCGTACTTGAGGATCCTGCGGGCGAGCGGCGTGACCGGCCCGAGCGGCGCCCGGGAGCCGAGGACCCGCCGGGTCAGCCAGGTCCGTACCCGGCCCTCCCCGAGCGGCACCACGGTCGCGGACGCCACCAGCCGCGAGCTGCCCGTGCTGCACAGCAGGACGGCCGCCGCGTGCGCGCGCACCGCGGGCCGGGTGGCGGCGGCCATCACCGTCATGCCGCCCATGGAGTGCCCGGCGATCACGGCCTGTTCACCGGGTGCCAGCGTGGCCTCCAGGACGGCTTCGAGGTCGTCGGCGAGGGCCTCGGTGCCGCACGCCGGGTTCGCCGGACTGCGGCCGTGGCCGCGCTGGTCGTAGGCGATGACCCGGTGGTCGGCGGACAGGGACCGGATCTGCGCCGCCCAGAAGGCGGTCGAGCAGGCCCAGCCGTGCGCGAGGACGACCGCGGGGGCGTTCCCGGGGCCGTGCACCTGGACGTGTATCCGGGCGCCGTCGGCGGCGGTGACGGTCAGTTCGCGGGCGGGGACGGGCGGTGCGTACGGTCCGTCGGCGACGTGCGGGAGGCGGCTCACGCGCCCACCTCCGCGTTCGCCTCCGCGCCGGGGTCCGCCTCGGCGTCCGCGTCCGCGCCGCGGGCCGCCCCGGCGGCGGCCGGGCGCAGCACGTCGTACTCCGCGAGGTCCACGTGCCGCGTCACGCGCCGGAACTCGGCGGTCGTACCGGGCCAGACGGTGGTGTTGCGGCCGCTCGCGTCCAGGTACCAGCTCGTGCAGCCGCCGGTGTTCCACACCGTGCGCTTCATCCGCTCCTGCACCCGGTGGTTCCAGTTCCGCACGGCGGCGGGCCGGGCGTCGAGGGCGACCCGGCCGCCGAGGACGTTGATCTGGCGCAGGTAGTCGGCCATGTAGTTGAGCTGCGACTCGATCATCAGGATCATCGACGAGTTCCCGAGGCCGGTGTTGGGCCCGATGACCGTCATGAAGTTGGGGAAGCCGGCCGCCGCGGCGCCGCGCAGCGCCTGCATGCCGCCCTTCCAGGTCTCGGCGAGCGTCCGCCCGTCGGCGCCCACGACCCGCTCGGCGATGGGCATGTCGGTGACGTGGAAGCCGGTGCCGAAGATGATCGCGTCGGCCTCGGCCTCGGTGCCGTCGGCGGCGACGAGGGTCGAACCGCGCACCTCGCTGAGCCCGCTCGCGACCACGTCGACATTGGGCTCGGCGAGCGCGGGGTAGTACGTGCTCGACAGCAGGATCCGCTTGCAGCCGATGCGGTAGTCGGGGGTGAGCTTGGCGCGCAGGGCCGGGTCCTTGATGGCGGCGGCCATGTTGCGCTTGGCGATCTGCTCGACGAAGCCCAGTTCGCCCGGGTGCTTGGTGAAGGCCTGCACCTGGAGTTCGCGGATGCCCCACAGCAGCCCGCGGCGCAGCTTGGTGGTGACGGGCAGGGCCCGGTGCAGGGCGCGCTCGGCGCCGCTGATCGCCCGGTCCATGCGGGGCATCACCCAGGCCGGGGTGCGCTGGAAGAGGGTGAGGCGGCCGGTCCTGGGCTGGATGGACGGCACGATCTGGATGGCGGAGGCGCCGGTGCCGATCATGGCGACCCGCTTGCCGGTGAGGTCGTAGTCGTGGTCCCAGCGGGCCGAGTGGAAGACCTTGCCGGGGAAGGAGTCCAGCCCCGGGATGTCCGGCACCTTGGGGTCGGACAGCGGCCCGGTCGCGGAGACCACGACGTCGGCGGTGAGATTCCCGCTCGCGGTCTCGATCTCCCACCGCAGTCGCCCGGTGTCCCACGCCATCCGCTTCACCTCCGAGTCGAAGCGGATGTGGGGGCGCAGCCCGAAGGTGTCGGTGACGTGCTCCAGGTAGGCGCGGATGTGCTCCTGCCCGGAGAAGGCGCGCGGCCACTCGGGGTTGGGCGCGAAGGAGAAGGAGTACAGGTGGGACGGCACGTCACAGGCGCACCCGGGGTAGCTGTTGTCCCGCCACGTGCCGCCCACGCTCCCGGCCCGCTCCAGGACGACGAAGTCGGTGACCCCCTCACGGCGCAGCCGCACCGCGGCCCCCAGCCCACCGAAGCCGGACCCGATCACCGCCACCCGCACGTGTTCTTGAACCTGCTCGTGCTCGGCCATCCCGAAGCCTCCACGCGTCGCCTAGAACTCCGCCAGTGAACACTGGCGCAATGGGGAGAGTAGAACAGCTCCGTACTCATGGGTAGGGGGCGGACGGAGGAAAGTTACCGGCGGTACGACTTAGGGTCGGGACGTGACCGAGAAGCGCGAATACCGCATGGAGGAACTGGCCGGGCTGGCCGGCATCACGGTGCGCACCCTGCGCTTCTACCGCGAGCGCAAACTGATCCCACCGCCCCGCCGCGAGGGCCGCATCGCCTGGTACGACGACCACCACCTGGCCCGCCTGCGCACCATCGCGGCGCTGCTGGAGCGCGGCCACACGCTGAACGGCATCGCGGAACTCGCCGACGCCTTCGACCACGGCCGCGACGTCGGCGACCTGCTGGGCCTCGGCGAACCCACCGAGGAGACCCCGGTCCGCCTCACCCCCGAGGAACTCGCCGCCCGCTTCGAGGGCGAGGTCACCCCGGAGAACCTGGCCGCCGCGATGGACCTCGGCTACCTCGGCACCGACGGCGACGAACTCGTCCACATCAGCCACCGCCTGCTGGAGGTCTCCTCGGCCCTGGTCCGCGAGGGCATCCCCCTCGGCGAGGTACTCCGGGCCGGCGCCCGCGTCCGCGAACACGCCGACGCCCTCGCCGACCTCTTCGCCGACCTGATCCTGCGCCACGCCCCCGAACGGGAACTCCACCGCCTGCGCCCGCTCGCCCGCAGCGTGGTGGAGGCGGAACTGTCCCTGGCGCTGGACCGGCGGACGCGGAAACCGACCGACTCCGCCTGACCCGTTCACCCCATCGGGCTACTCCTCGGGAAACCACAGGCGAAAGCCGGTTTCTGCTCCGACAGTGAGATCGAAAAGGCCCCGGCGACTGTGCGACCAGCCCCGGGGTACGGCCGACCCTGCCAAGGAGCGTCGACATGCCCAAGCGTAGCCACAGAGCGGCCTCGCGATGTCCGATCGCCACATCCACCACCCAACGGCCCAGGGCACTCGGTGTTCTGCGCATCAGCCAGCTCACGGACGCGACCACGTCACCGGACCGCCAGCGCGGCACTATCCACCGGTGCGCCCAACAGCTTGGTCTCGCCTTGGTCGCCGAGGCAGCGGACCTCGGTGTCTCGGCCCGGAACAAGTCCCCCTTCGAACGCCCGTCACTGTCGATCTGGCTGCGCCACCCCGACGAATACGACGCCGTCGTCTGGTCACACGTCGACCGAGCCGTGCGGTCGGTGGCACACATGGCCGAGCTCATCGCGTGGACACGGCAGTTCGAACGGACACTCGTGTTCGGCGGCCAGGAGGATGACGGCCCACTCGTCATCCCGCCGCAGGCTGACGACGCGGTCATCCGTAGATGCATGGACCTGGCGAGGGTCGCCGAGGATGAGGCCCACACCCTCTCCACCCGGCTCACGAGCAGCCATGCCGCACTCCGCATGATCGGCCGCTACGGAGGCGGCCTCGTTCCGTTCGGCTATCGGAAGGCGCCCCATCCGTCCGGCAGCGGTTGGTGCCTCGCTCCCGACCCCGACTCCGCCAGCCTCGTCCGCGCCATCGTGACGGACGTGGGGAAAGGGCTGTCCCTCATCGCGATCGCGCGCAAGCTCAACGATGCCGGTGTGCCGGTGCCCCGCGACCGCCACGCCCAGCTCCAGGGCCGACCCATGGGCGGCCGCCGTCACGGACGCGACTTCGACCGGTTTCGGTGGACGTCCGGCACCCTGTCCAAGGTGCTGCGGAGCCCGTCCCTCATGGGGCACCGGATCCACAAGGGGCAGACTGTCCGGGGTCCCGAAGGGTCGCCCGTCCTGATCGGCCCGCCACTGTTGACAGAGGACGAGTTCGGCGTCCTGCAGGACCGGTTACGGGCTCGCTCAAGGGGCAGCCGTCACAGAGCCCGCACGAACGCCCTGCTCACCGCAATCGCTCACTGCTCCGGCTGCGACGGGCGCATGTACTTCGCCGCCCGCAAGGGCTACCCGCACGGCGACTATGCGTGCCGGGCGACCGCCCGAGGCGACGTGTGTCCCGCGCCTGCGTCCATGCGCTCGGACTGGCTGGAGTCGTACACGGTCGCCCAGTACCGGGAGACCACGGGGACCGACGTGCCGGTCACCCGTGACCGCCTTCTCGCCAGCGGCGCCCGCGTCACCGTCGCCAAGGGCCGCTGCGGTGGTGACACAGCCAGGCTGACCGGGCCCGACACCTCACGTCTGTCGTTCACCCTGGGCAGCGACAACGCCGTACGGCACACCCGCTGAACCGAGGCATCGGCCGAGCGGGCACGGCAGGCCGGCTGCCCGCTCGGCCCGTCACGACTCGAAGACCACTGTCACCGGCGCGTGGTCCGACCACCGTTCCTCGTGGCTGGCAGCTCGCTCGACGAACCCCTTGACCGCCCGCGCGGCCAGCCGGGGGGTCGCGACGGCGAGGTCGATTCTCCAACCTGAATCATTGTCGAAGGCCCGCCCCCGGTACGACCACCACGAGTACGGCCCCTCGACGTCCGGGTGCAGGGCGCGCACGACGTCGACGTAGCCGCCCTCGGCGGGGTCGAGGACGCGGCTCAGCCACTCCCGCTCCTCCGGCAGGAAGCCGGAGTTCTTCTTGTTGGCGCGCCAGTTCTTGAGGTCGGCCTCGCGGTGGGCGATGTTCCAGTCGCCGCAGACGACGACCTCGCGGCCGTCGGCGGCGGCCCGCTCGCGCAGTTCCTTGAGGTAGGCGAGGAACTCGCCCATGAAGCGGACCTTCTCGTCCTGGCGCTCGGTGCCGACCTCTCCGGACGGCAGGTAAAGGGAGGCGACCGTCACACCGGGCAGGTCCGCCTCGACGTACCGGCCACTGGCGTCGAACTCCGTCGAGCCGAAGCCGACCTGGACGCGGTCGGGCTCGCGGCGGGTGTAGAGGGAGACGCCGGCGCGGCCCTTGGCGGCGGCGGGGGCGTGCGTCACGTGCCAGCCGTCGGGCGTGCGGACGTGTTCCGGCAGTTGCTGAGGCTCTGCCCGCACCTCCTGGAGGCACAGCACGTCGGCGGAGGTGTCGGCGAGCCACTCCACGAAGCCCTTCTTCGCGGCGGCACGCAGACCGTTCACATTTACGGAGGTCACGGTGAGCACCAGGGCACGATACCGGCACACTGGACGATGTCCCGCTCCGGATTACGCATTCATATACGGTAGGCAGCATGAACATACGCCGGGTCCCCTTCGACCACCCCGACGCCGTGAAGCTCAACGACGAGGTCCAGGCCGAGTACGACGTCCGTTACGGCGACGGCGGCGACGCCACGCACCTGGACCCGGCCGACTTCACGCCGCCGAACGGCCTGTATCTCATCGCGTACGACGAGAACGACGTCCCCGTGGCTTCCGGCGGCTGGCGCAGCCAGGAGACCAACGACGAGGGTTACCTCGACGGGGACGCCGAGCTCAAGCGGATGTTCGTGATCGAGCAGGTGCGCGGCCGCGGGCTGGCCCGCCGCATCCTGGCCGCCCTGGAAGAGGACGCCCGTGCGGCGGGCCGGACCCGCATGGTGCTGGAGACCGGCACCAAGCAGCCGGAGGCCGTGGCCCTGTACACCTCCAGCGGCTACGAACCGTGCGGGAAGTTCGGCTTCTACCGCTTCCACGAGGACAGCCTCTGCTACGCGAAGGCTCTCCAGGTCCCGTAGCGCCTGATCACCGGGTCCTCATCAGGCCTCGTCGGGCCTGGTCGGGCCTGGTCGGGCCTCGTCGGGCCTCTCGTCAGACCGTGTCGGCTGCCCTGCGACGGCGGGAGACGGCGAACAGCACGCCACCCGCGGCGAGCGCCAGCACCGCGCCGGCCGAGGCGAGCAGCGCCGTGGAACCGGTGGAGGCCAGCAGGCCTCCCTCGCCGCCCTGCGGCGACTGGCCGCCGGTCGTGCCACCGGTGGACCCGGCACCGCCCGTGCCGGTACCGCCGGTGGCGCCCCCGGTGGAGGCCGAGCCGCCGGTCGTACCGGTGCCGCCCGAGGTCTGCGAGCCGCCCGTGGTCTGCGAGCCGCCGGTGGTACCGGAACCGCCCGTGGCACCGCCGTCGGTACCGCCCGTGGACCCGCCGGTGTCGCCCGGCGTCTCCTCGTCGCCGGTGCCGTTCAGCACGATCCAGCCGGCGTCGTTGGACGGGTCGCCCTCCCACGGGTTGTCCCACTCCGGAAGGGCGATCTTGCCCTTGGCGCCCTCGACGACCTCGTCGATGCGGAGCTGGAAGGCGAAGGTGCGCCGGTCGTCCTCGAGGAACGGGGTGTCGGCGAAGCAGAGGTACTCGGACGTGGCCTCGTCGTCCATGGGACGGCAGGGGCTGTCCACGACGCTCGCGCCCTCGGGGATCCGCACACTGAAGCCCAGCGGCTCACCGCCCGAGCGCAGCGCCCCGATCCAGGCGGGCCCGTGGTTGCTCAGACCGATCTCGACCGTGACGGTCTCGCCCTGTTCGCCGTCGACGCGCGCACCGGTGAGGTCGAGGTCGTAGCTGTTCCGCGTGGGCAGGTCGATCTCGGCGTACTTCGTGTAGTCACCGCTCTGGCCGTCCTTGACCGGCTTCAGGGTGAGCGTCCTGCCGGAACCCTGCCGGTAGTCGGCGCCGGCCCGCAGCGCGCCGGCCTCTTCGGCGCCGACCGCGTCGAAGCCGTAGTGGAAGATGTCGCCGAGCGCGAAGTCCGCGGTCTTCACCCGGACCGGCTCGCTCAGTTCGTAGGCCGTGTTCGGCGGGAACTCGCCCTCGAAGGTGCACAGGGCGACCTTCCGGTAGCGGATCAGGTCGTCCTCGTTCTCCTCCGCGTACGAGCAGTTGTCGTACGAGTCGGGGAAGGACAGGCCGCGCGTGCCGCCGAAGCGCAGCACCACGCCGTCGGCCGGCATGCTGCCGACGTTGCGGAAGCCGAGCGGTGCGCTGTAGGTGTCACCGGCCTCGAAGTCGCCGGGTTCGGCCGGGAGCTTCTTCTTCAGCAGCTCCGGTCCGCCGACCAGTACGTCGACGGTGTGCTCGTTGAACGCCAGGCCCTCGCCCTCGCCGGTCACCTTGATCTCGCCGAAGTCCCCGGCCTCGGCGGTGTCCTTCAGGTCGAGGCGGATGCTCCAGCTCGGGTTGTAGGAGTCGCCGGGGTACAGGCTGCTCGAGTCGCAGACGGCGATCAGGCCGTCCGCGTCGCAGGACGGCGGCAGGCCGACCTCGGCGAAGCCCTTGAGGGCGGTGGCGTCGACGGTGACGCGGTAACCGTTGTTCGGGACCGGCTCCGGGTCCGTGTCGCTGTCCGGGTCCCACTCCCCGGGGCCGGTCAGACCCAGCCGGATCTGCGGCTCTCCGGGCTCGTCCTCGGCTCCGTCCAGCGCCAGGTCCACCTTGCCGGGACCGGTGATGGTGACGGGGAGCGGCGCCTGGCCGTCCTTGGCCTGTGCGACTCCGGCCGCTCCGAGCGTGGCGAGTCCCGCGGCGGCCACCGTGGCCACTGCCGCGCGAGCCCACGGCGCGCGCAGGGAGCTACGTCTCATGTTTCTCTTCCGTTCCCCAGACGACAGGACGGTGCCACTGCGGTGGCACCGCGCACAGGTGACCCGCTGGTAACGGTGAAGGTTGCACGATGCCCGGTCACGGGTTTATCTCGGCCTTACGGTCGACCTTCCGACGAAACGTCGAAACGACGAAACGACGAAACGACGAAGGTCCCGTCCGATCGTGATGATCGGACGGGACCTTCGCCAATGTGCGTGGACCTGAGGGGATTTGAACCCCTGGCCCCCTCGATGCGAACGAGGTGCGCTACCGGACTGCGCCACAGGCCCTTGCAACGAGTGAAACTTTAGCACCCCGACCGGCCTGCTCAAAAATCCCTTCCGGCGCTCCCGGAGGGAGCGGTGCGGGGCGGTCCCGGCACGGGCTACTCGTTGGCCGCGCGGGGGCGGCCCCCGTCCTCGTACTGGTCGAAGAGCGGCGTGCGGCCCCGTTCCCGGGCCCGGCGGGCGGACGCGGCGCGGCGGGCGTCGCTGCGGCCCGGGGTCTCCGGCCGGTCCTCGGTGTGGGCGGCCGGGCGGTCCGGCCCTGGGTCGGCCGCCACGTCCTCCTGGTCGGCCACGGCGCTGGAACGTGCCGAGCTCCACGCGTCCGGCGCCGTGAGGTCCACGTCGGGCGTGGCGCGGGGGGCGACCGGCGCGGTCACGTAGGTGGGCAGGGGTACGGGAACCGGGTCCCAGCTATCGCCCTGCGGCCGCCGCTGCCGCTCGCGCTGCTGGTCGACCCACTCGGCGTGGTCGGTCTGCTCCACCAGCGCGCGCCGGTCCGCGGCGAGCGCCGACAGGCCGGAGTCGGGCTCCTCCTCGGGTCCGTCGTCCGGCTCATCGGCGTCGGGGTCGCCCACGGCGCCGACGGGATCGGCCGGCGTGCGCCTCCGTGGCCGGCGGTCGCCGTCGCGCAGCCGCTGCGCGGCGACCTCGGCCTGGCGGCGGTCCATGTGGAAGGCGAACCGGTGGCGTTCCTGGGAGCGCAGATAGGCGATGTAGGCACTGAGCAGCACCGCGGGCACCCCGGGCGCCCACAGGAAGGCGAGCCCGCCGACCGCCGCGACGACCGAGCCGAGCGTGAAGGCCAGGAACAGCATCACCGTCGTACGCCGACGGCGCGCGAGCACCTTGGTGCGCCGGGCCCGGGCTGCGGCCGCCGGTGAGACGGGTGCGCGCCGGGCCTGCGGCACGCGCCTGCGCGCCGCTGCCACACCGGTTCCGGACGCGGGACCGGATGCGGGACCGGACGCGTGGCCAGGCTCGGACGCGTGGCCAGGCTCGGACGCGTGGCCGGGCTCGGACGCTTGCCCGGGCTCGGACGCTTGGCTGGGCCCGGACGCTTGGCCGGGCCCGGGGGCCTGTTCGGGTCTGGGGCCGTGCGGGCGGCCGCCGGTCTCCTGGCGCGCCGGTTCGGGCTGCCCGGCGGGCTGGGCCGCGGGCTGCTGCCGTGCGTCGGGCACGGGGTGCCGGCGCGTTCTGGACACGGCGAACGCCCGGACGTCCACCGAGTCGGTGACGGCGTCCGGGGCGTCGGCGTCGGGCTCCGCCTCGTCGGCGGAGCGCGACCGCAGGTCCTTGGCGTACCGGCGCTCCATGCCCGCCCGTCCGGACAGCAGCCGGATGGCGGTGCTGAAGCGTTCCGTCGGACGGGCCTCGTTCAGCTCGTCCTGCCTACGGAGCCACATCGGCACCAAGTAGGCGGCCCAGGCCCCGACGATGACTGCGTAGATGAGGCCGCTGCTGCTCACGCCTCACACGGTAGAGGGGTTTGCTTGAGGCCATCCGCCAATTGAGCCGGTGTGTCGCACGATCTGGCTGATATTTCGAACTTTTTTTGTGATCGATGCGATCAGACGACTGTCAGGGTCGTGTAATTATCCGTTCCGGACGGTCGACCCTCGGTCAATATCGAACGTTTATTCAATTCCCGGTGTTCCGGGCGCTCCGGCCCCGTGACCGGTGCCAGCGTCGCAGCAGCCCCTCCGGGACCTCTTCCGCGGTGAGCGCGAAGACGAGATGGTCGCGCCAGGCTCCGTCGATGTGGAGATAACGCGGCCTGAGGCCCTCCTCGCGGAATCCGAGTTTCTCCACGACCCGCCGGCTGGGCGCGTTCTCGGGGCGAATACAGACCTCGACCCGATGCAGCCCGACGGTGCGGAAACAGTGGTCCACCACCATCGCCACGGCGGTCGGCATCACTCCGCGGCCGGCCACCGCCTCGTCCACCCAGTAGCCGACGTGCCCGGAGCACATCGAGCCCCAGGTGATGCCGGCCACCGTCAACTGCCCCACCAGCCGCCCCTGGTACTCGATGACGAAGGGCAGCATCCGCCCCGCGTGGGCCTCGGACCGCAGGTGCCGCACCATCTGGCGGTAGGTGGGCCGGTGCGTGAGCGGACCGCCCGGCGTAGGCGGCGGAATGGTCGCCTCCCACGGTCGCAGCCAGTCGCGGTTGCGCCGGTTCACCTCGCGCCAGGCCCGCTGGTCGCGCAGCTTTATCGGCCTGAGGACGAGGTCGCCGTCCACCAGCTCCACGGGCCAGGATGGGCTGTTCAGCTCGCACCCCCGCCACTGGCCGGTCTCGGGTGGTCGCCGCCGCGGAGCTGGTCCACGGCGTGTGTCAGCAAGGGCTCCAGCACGGCGAGGCCGTCCTTCACCCCGCCGGCGGAACCCGGCAGGTTGACGATCAGCGTGCGGCCCGCCACTCCGGCCAGGCCCCGCGAGAGCACCGCGGTCGGCACCTTGTCCCGGCCGTACGCCCGAACGGCCTCCGCGATGCCGGGAACCTCGTAGGCGATCACCGCCCGGGTCGCCTCGGGGGTGCGGTCGGTGGGCGAGACACCGGTGCCGCCGGTGGTGACGATCACGTCGTAGCCCGCCTCGGCGCCTGCCCGGAGGGCGGCCTCCACGGGGTCGCCGTCGGGGACGACCCGGGGGCCGTCGACGGCGAAGCCGAAGCGGCGCAGTCCCTCGGCGACCAGGGGGCCGCCCCTGTCCTCGTAGACCCCGGCGGCGGCCCGGTTGGAGGCGGTGACCACCAGGGCGCTGTACGGCGCGGGGAGGGCGCCCCCGGCCGGCCCGTCCAGTGTCATGCCCGGCTCCAGTCGCCCGACTTGCCGCCCGTCTTCTCCTCTACCCGTACGTCCGTGATGACCGCTCCCTTGTCGACCGCCTTGACCATGTCGACCACGGTGAGCGCGGCGACGGAGACCGCGGTGAGCGCCTCCATCTCGACACCCGTGCGATCCGTCGTCTTCACCGTGGCGGTGATCTCCACGGCGTCGTCCGCGACCGACAGCTCCAGTTTCACACCGGAGACCGACAACGGGTGACACAGCGGGATCAGGTCCGGGGTGCGTTTGGCGCCCATGATGCCCGCGATGCGCGCGGTGGCGAGGGCGTCGCCCTTGGGGACCCCCTCCCCGCGCAGCAGCTCCACCACGCGGGGCGCGACGAGGACGCGTCCGCTCGCGCGCGCGGTGCGTGCGGTCACGTCCTTGCCGGACACGTCGACCATCCGCGCGGCGCCCGCCTCGTCGATGTGTGTCAGCCGGTCCCGCGGGTCGTGCGCGTCCTGGCCGTCGTGCGGGGGTCGGTCCTGCGTACTCATGCTCGTGTGGCGCTCCCGGTCCGGGCCCGGCGCGGTGCGGCGCGTGGGCCTGCTGTGCGCGACACGGTACCGCCAAGCGGGCAAGGTCAGCCGAGCAGGACCACCTCGACCTCGGCGCCGGGCTCCACGGTCTCGGCGTCCTCGGGGACGACGATCAGCGCGTCGGCGTGCGCGAGGGCGGCCACGAGGTGGGAGCCGGAACCGCCGACCGGGGTGACCGAGCCGTCGGCGTAGCTGGCGCGCAGGAACTGCCGGCGTCCCCTCGGCGAGGTCAGCGCCTTGTCCGCGGCCAGGGACGCGGTGGTCGTCGGGCGGTGGACGTCGGTGAGGCCCATGAGGGTGCGGATCGCGGGGCGGACGAACAACTCGAAGGAGACGTACGACGACACCGGGTTGCCGGGCAGGGCGAGCAGCGGCGTGTGGTCGGGGCCGATGGAGCCGAAGCCCTGGGGCTTGCCGGGCTGCATGGCGAGCTTGCGGAAGTCCACGCCGCCGCCCGGCTCGTCCTCGTCGGCGACGTGCGCGAGCGCCTCCTTGACGACGTCGTACGCCCCGACGCTCACCCCGCCGGTGGTGACCATCAGGTCGGCGCGGACCAACTGGTCCTCGATGGTGGACCGCAGGGTCTCGGCGTCGTCGGCGACGGCGCCCACGCGGTAGGCGATGGCGCCGGCGTCGCGGGCGGCCGCGGTGAGGGCGAAGCTGTTGGAGTCGTAGATCTGGCCGTGGGCCAGTTCCTCGTCGGGCTGGACGAGTTCGCTGCCGGTGGAGAGCACCACCACGCGCGGACGCGGGCGTACCCGCACCCTGCCCCGGCCGATCGCGGCGAGCAGCGCGATCTGCGGCGGGCCGAGGACCGTGCCCGCCTCCAGGGCGCGGTCACCGGACCTGACGTCGCTGCCCTTCGCGCGGACGTGCGCGCGTGCCTGGGCCGGGCGGTACACGTGGACCTGGCCCTCGGCGCCCTCGGGGGCCAGGCTGCGGGCGCGCATTCCGGCCACCGGGCCCTCGCCGAGCCCGCCGTCGGTCCACTCCACGGGGACGACGGTCTCGGCGCCGGGCGGGAGCGGCGCGCCCGTCATGATGCGGGCGGCCTGGCCGGGGCCCACGGACAGCGGTTCGGCCCGGCCGGCGGCGACGTCCCCGACGACCTCGAGGGCGGCGGGGAACTCCTCGCTCGCGCCCGCGACGTCGGCGACCCGCACCGCGTACCCGTCCATGGAGCTGTTGTCGAACGGCGGCAGGGAGAGCGGCACCGTGATGTCGTCGACCAGGACGCAGCCCTGGGCGTCGAGCAGGTTCAGCTCGATGGGTTCCAGGGGGCGGACGGTTGCGAGGATGTCGTCCAGGTGGTCCTGCACCGACCACAGCCGGTCCGGACCGAAGTCCGCGGGGGCGTGGTCGTGGCCGGTGTCACGGTGCGCTGTGCTCAACGTCGTTACATCTCCTCGGCTACGTAACTGCGAAGCCAGGTCCGGAAGTCCGGGCCCAGGTCTTCACGTTCGCACGCGAGTCTGACAATGGCACGCAGATAGTCGCCGCGGTCACCTGTGTCATAGCGGCGGCCCTTGAAGACGACGCCGTGCACCGGGCCGCCGGCCTTCCCCGCGGCGGTGGCCGCCGTCGTGTGCGTCTCGGCGAGCTGCTGGAGGGCGTCGGTGAGCTGGATCTCGCCGCCGCGGCCTGGTTCGGTCTTGCGGAGTATGTCGAAGATGTGCGGGTCGAGCACGTAGCGGCCGATGATGGCGTAGTTGGAGGGCGCGTCGGCCGGGTCGGGCTTCTCGACCAGTCCGCTCACCTTGACGACGTCGCCGTCCTCGGTGCTCTCCACGGCCGCGCAGCCGTAGAGGTGGATCTGCTCGGGCGCGACCTCCATCAGGGCGACGACGCTGCCGCCGTACTGCTCCTGAACCTCGATCATGCGCTGCAGCAGCGGGTCGCGCGGGTCGATCAGGTCGTCGCCGAGCAGGACCGCGAAGGGCTCGTCGCCGACGTGCGGGGCGGCGCACAGCACGGCGTGACCGAGGCCCTTGGGGTCGCCCTGGCGGACGTAGTGGATCATGGCGAGGTCGCTGGACTCCTGGACCTTGGCCAGCCTGCTCGCGTCACCCTTTTTCTGAAGGGCGGACTCCAGTTCGTAGTTGCGGTCGAAGTGGTCTTCCAGGGGACGCTTGTTGCGGCCCGTGACCATGAGGACGTCGCCGAGGCCCGCGGCCACGGCCTCCTCGACCACGTACTGGATCGCCGGCTTGTCGACGACCGGCAGCATCTCCTTGGGAGTGGCTTTGGTGGCCGGCAGGAACCGGGTACCGAGCCCGGCTGCGGGGATGACAGCCTTGCTGATCCTGGGGTGGGACTGAGTCATGCGCGCCACCATATCCGGTGCCAATGGGGAGAATCTGTGACTCCGGATCAATGGCGCTCATATGAGCGCATTAGAGAGGTACGGGAGCGACCTTTGAGTCACATCGGACCTACTGCCCAACCTGACAAGCGGGCGTTGCGGCGGGAGTTCCTCGCGGTGAGGAACGGGTTGACGGCGGATGACGTGCGGGAAGCGGCGCTCTCGCTGGCCGAACGGGCGCTCGGGATGCCGGAGGTCGCGCGGGCACACGCCGTGGCGGCATACGTCTCCGTGGGCGCCGAGCCGGGCACCCTCACGCTGTTGGACGCGCTGCGCGCGCGGGGCGTGCGCGTCCTGCTGCCGGCGCTGCTTCCGGACAACGACCTCGACTGGGGCGAGTACACCGGGGAGGACTCCCTGACGCTCGTGCGGCACGGTGGGCGGATGGCCCTGTCCGAGCCCGCCGGGGAGCGCCTGGGGCCGGACGCGGTGACGGAGGCGGACGTCGTGCTGCTGCCGGGCCTGGCCGTCGACGGGCGCGGCATGCGGCTGGGGCGCGGCGGCGGATCGTACGACCGGGTCCTCGCGCGTTTGGACCGGGCGGGTGCGCGTCCCGCGCTGCTGGTCCTGCTGTACGACTCCGAGGTCGTCGCGCACGTTCCCGCCGAGCCCCACGACCGGCCGGTGGACGCGGTGGTGACGCCGTCGGGGGTGCGCAGGTTCAAGTGAGGCGGCCCCCCACGCGCGCGTGGGCGGCCGCCTCGGGTCAGCCGCCGGCTACGGCTTCAGCACCAGCGTGTCGCTCGTGCTGTCGTCGACCGCCTTCTCCGAGAAGGCCCACGGCAGCAGCTCTCCGTCGGCCCACTTGTCCGTCTGGTCGGTGTAGTGGGCGCTGTAGGCGTGTCCGGAGGCGCCGGTGAGGTTGATCCACCGCGACTTGTCGAGGTCGCCGAGGTTGACCACCATCCGCATGGACGGCACCCAGACCACCCCGTAGCCGCCGGCCGCGTTCCAGCCGGAGGCGTTGACCGCCGCCTCGCCGCCGCTGAGCTTCCACGGGCCGCGGTTGAGGGCGTACTTCAGGAAGCCGGGGCCCTCGGTTCCCAGGGTCTGGTTCTTCAGGAACAGGCGGTGCAGCCGGCCCCAGTTCCAGGTGTCGATGTCCTTGCCGAGCTTGGCGGTCAGCTCCCAGCGGGCGTCGATCATGGCGCGCTTGAACAGATCGTCGCGGTTGTGGTCGGCGCCCTTGCGGGTGCCGGAGGCGGGCGTCGTCCACCAGTCGCTCTTCGGCTTCTCCATCAGGCCGCGGACGACCTCGAACCAGCGGTCGCCGCCGTCCGGCTGCGCCTGGTCGGCGTCCCGCTGGCCGCACTCGCGGACCTTGTTGGTCTCGTCCGCGGGTCCGGTGGTGTTGACCGGGTCGACCCACAGACACTGTCCCTCGACCCGCAGCTCCTTGGGCAGCTTGTTGCCGAAGGCGAGCTTGAGGATGTTGCGCCAGACGGCGTTGAAGTAGGCGGCGGCGGCCGAGTCGGCGTCCTGGGTGTAGTCCCAGCCCTCCAGCAGCTTCTGCGCCTCGCGGACGTCCTTGTCACCGACGTCGATCTTCAGCAACTGGGGCACGAGCAGCTTGGCCATCTCGCTGCTGTTGTCGAGCTGCATCTGGCGCATGTCGTCGGTGGAGATCTTGCCGCCGTCCTTGATCTTCTGCTCGATCAGGGAGGTGATCCGCTGACTGCGGGTACCGTAGCCCCAGTCCGTGGTCAGCGTGTACGGGTACGCGTCCTCGTCGACGACGGCCTGGTTGGCGGTCACGATGTAGCCGCGCTCCGGGTCGTACTCGTACGGCAGCTCGTCCGGGTCGATGTACTCGCCGGTCCAGCGGTACTCGGGGCTCCAGCCCGGTGCCGGGACCGAGCCGTCGTGGCCCTCGGCGCGCACCGGGATCCTGCCGGGCAGGGTGTAGCCGATGTGCTCGCTGTCGGCGTAGACCAGGTTCTGCGAGGGGACGTCGAACAGGGCGGCGGCCTCGCGGAAGTCGTTCCAGTTCTTCGCCCGGTCCATCGCGAAGACGGCGTCCATGGTGGTGCCCGCCTCCAGCGCGGTCCAGCGCAGCGCGACGCCGTAGCCGTCGCCGCGGTCGGGGGCGGCCGTGTCGACGGTGGCCTTCTTGCCGACCTTCACGAGCTCGTCGTCGCGGTCGGAGAGCAGGGGGCCGTTGTTGGTCTCGCGGACGACGATCTTCTTGGACTCGCCGCCGGCGACCTTGATGGTCTCCTCGCGCGTCTCGAAGGGGACCACCTTGTCGTCGTACTGGTAGCCGTCGCCGGTGATCTTCTCCAGGTAGAGGTCGGTGACGTCGACGCCGGAGTTGGTCAGGCCCCAGGCGATCTCCTGGTTGTGGCCGATGACCACGCCGGGCATGCCCGCGAAGGTGTACCCGGCGACGTCGTACTGGCACTTCGCGGAGACGCTGCGGCAGTGCAGGCCCATCTGGTACCAGACGGACGGCAGCGACGGCGACAGGTGCGGGTCGTTGGCCAGCAGCGGCTTGCCGGTGATGGTGTGCTCGCCGGAGACCACCCAGGAGTTGGAGCCGATGCCGTTGCCGTTCACGCCGACGGCGGTGGGCAGGTCGTCCAGGACGTGTTGGAGGCCGGCCAGTTGGCTCTGCAGGGCGTCGCCGGTCCCGGTGCCGGTCCCGGTGCCGGTGCCGGCTCCGATGCCCATCCCCGTACCGGTTCCCGTACCCGTACCGGTTCCCGTGCCTGACGACGAGTCGTCGCCGCCAGACGTGCCGCCGCCGTCGAACGTCTCGGTGAGCTCGTCGTACTGCCCCTCCTGGACGATCGCCTTGTTCCGGTCGTACGGGTACGCCGGATACAGGTCGGCGATCTGCTGGGGGCCGAGGCGGCTGGTCATCAGGGCGCGGTCGACCTCGTCCTGCATGTTGCCGCGCAGGTCCCAGGCCATCGCCTTCAGCCAGGCCACCGAGTCGACCGGCGTCCACTCCTGGGGCTTGTAGTCGTTGGTGAAGCCGAGGGCGGCGTACTCCAGGGAGATGTCCTCGCCGTCCTTGCCCGCCAGATAGGCGTTGACGCCCTTGGCGTAGGCCTGGAGGTACTTCTTCGTGGAGTCCGACAGTTTCTCGTCGTACTCCTTCTTCGCCACCCGGTGCCAGCCCAGGGTGCGCAGGAACTCGTCGTTGTCGACCTGGCCCTTGCCGAACATCTCCGACAGCCGCCCGGAGGTCATGTGGCGGCGTACGTCCATCTCGTAGAACCGGTCCTGCGCCTGGACGTAGCCCTGAGCCATGAACAGGTCCTCGTCGGAGGACGCGTAGATCTGCGGGATGCCGTACCCGTCGCGCTTGACGTCGACCGGACCCGACAGTCCCTCCAGCGTGATCGACCCCTTGGTCTGCGGGAAGGACGCGCGGACGGTGCTGACGGACCAGTACGCCCCGTAGACGAGGCCGCCGATGACGGCCAGGACCAGCACGAGGACGAGCAGGCGGCCTTTGCGCCCCTTCTTCCCCTTCTTCCTGCCGGACGTGCCGGGCTGCTGACCCGTAGAGGCGGTGTTGGTGGGGGGCATCGCTGTCCTTGCTGTCCTAACACGAGCGGCAGGGGCGGGCTGTGCTTTGTACTGAGCGCTGGGGCAACTGTAGGCGCAGGGCCCACTCCCCCTTGACGCGGAGTCGGCTACCGGCACGCACGGGCGTTCGATCTTGCCAAGCCGAGCGTCAAGAAATCGTCAAGAGTTAGGTAAGGTAACGAAGTAGTTGTCCGCAGAGCACTGCGGTGTCGTGTGCCATGGGGTGTGCTTTCGCGCACCGCGCGGGAGCACTCGTCCGCACTGTGATCCCCGCTGTGATCCGTGCTGTGCGCCAGGGAAGGGAACGGCCGCTGACTGTCCACCACCTCAACCAGCTCCTGCTCGTCTGCTCGCTCGTCCTGCTCATCGCCGTGGCGGCGGTCCGGATCTCCTCGCGCAGCGGGCTCCCCAGCCTGCTCGTCTACCTGGCGATCGGCGTCGCCATGGGTCAGGACGGCATCGGTGACATCCACTTCGACAACGCCGAACTCGTCCAGGTCATCGGGTACGCCGCCCTGGTCGTGATCCTGGCCGAAGGCGGTCTCGGCACGAAGTGGAAGGAGGCGAGACCGGCCCTGCCGGCCGCCTCCGCACTGGCGCTGGCCGGGGTCGCGGTCAGCGTCGGCGTGACGGCCGCGGGCGCGCACTACCTGACCGGGCTGGAGTGGCGGCAGGCACTGATCGTCGGGGCGGTGGTGTCCTCCACGGACGCGGCCGCCGTCTTCTCGGTGCTGCGCAGGATTCCGCTGCCCTCGCGCATCACGGGCACCCTGGAGGCCGAGTCGGGCTTCAACGACGCCCCGGTCGTCATCCTGGTGGTCGCCTTCTCCACCGCGGGCCCGATCGAGCACTGGTACGTGCTGCTGGGCGAGATCGCCCTGGAGCTGGCCATCGGCGCGGCCGTCGGACTCGCGGTCGGCTGGCTGGGGTCACTGGGACTCAAGCACGTGGCGCTGCCCGCCTCCGGCCTCTACCCCATCGCCGTCATGTCGATCGCCGTCGCGGCCTACGCGGCCGGGGCCATGGTGCACGGCAGTGGCTTCCTCGCCGTCTACCTGGCCTCGATGGTCCTGGGCAACGCCCGGCTGCCGCACTGGCCCGCCACCCGCGGCTTCGCCGACGGGCTCGGCTGGCTCGCCCAGATCGGCATGTTCGTGCTGCTCGGCCTGCTGGTCACCCCGCACGAGCTGGGCGACGACATCCTGCCCGCCCTGGTCATCGGCCTGGTGCTCACCATGGTGGCGCGCCCGCTGAGCGTCGTGCTGTGCCTGGTGCCCTTCCGGGTGCCGTGGCAGGAGCAGGCCCTGATGTCCTGGGCCGGGCTGCGCGGCGCGGTGCCCATCATCCTGGCCACGATCCCCATGGTGGAGGGCGTCGCGGGCAGTCGCCGGATCTTCAACATCGTCTTCGTCCTGGTCGTCGTCTACACCCTGGTCCAGGGACCGACCCTGCCGTGGCTGGCCCGCCAACTGCGCCTGGGCAAGGGGGACGAGGCCGCCGACCTCGGCATCGAGTCGGCGCCCCTGGAGCGGCTGCGCGGGCACCTGCTGTCCGTCACGATCCCCGAGGGCTCCAGGATGCACGGCGTCGAGGTCAGCGAGCTGCGGCTGCCGACCGGGGCCGCCGTCACGCTGATCGTCCGCGACGGGAAGTCGTTCGTACCGCTGCCGACGACGGGACTGCGGCGCGGGGACGAACTCCTCGTGGTCGCCACGGACCCCGTCCGGGACGCCGCCGAGGCACGGCTGCGCGCGGTCGGCCACGGCGGCAAGCTGGCCGGCTGGCTGGGCACCGGAGACACACGCGGCAATCACAGGTGAGCATGAGAGGAGTGCGCGCTTTCACAGGTTGCACCCCTCTTGATCCCTGTACGATGAAGGCGGCACCTGATCGAACCAACTCTGCCTGACGCAGAGCTGGCGCGACCGTATGGCGGCCGGCACGCCCCCTCCCCAACCGGGCTCCGGCATCTACCGCAGTCCGCGCAAGAGGACAGCTCTCGGCGCTCCCCACGGCGACAGCCGCGAGGCGGACCGCGCTACCAGGCGGCAGAAAGGCACGGGCCGTGGCATCCACGGTCACCCCGTCGAAGAAGTCGCCGGAGGGGTCGCGGCACACCGCGACCGGCTCCGCCCGCCCCGGCTACGGACAGTTGCTGCGCACCCGCGGCGCCTGGACGTTCCTGCTTCCCGGCTTCGCGGCACGCCAGCCGTTCGCCATGCTGACGCTCTCCATCGTGCTGCTCGTGCAGCACACCACCGGCTCCTACGGCGTCGCGGGCGCCGTCGCGGCCGTCACCGGCGTCGCCATGGCCGTGTTCGCCCCCTACAGCGGCCGGCTCGCCGACCGCTACGGGCAGCGCGCCGTCCTGCTCCCCGGCGTGCTCGTGCACGCCACGTCCGGTCTGGCCCTGACCGCCCTCGCGCTCGCGGACGCCCCCCTGTGGGCGCTGTTCGCGGCGGCCGTGCCCACCGGCGCCTCGGTGCCGCAGGTCGGGCCCATGGTGCGGGCGCGCTGGGGCGTGAAGCTCAAGGACTCCCCGCTGATGGGGACGGCGGCGGCCTTCGAGTCCGTCACGGACGAGCTGACCTTCGTCCTCGGCCCGCTGGTGGCGACGGCTCTGTGCACGGCCGTGAACCCGGCCGCGGGCCTGGTCACGGAGGCGGCGCTCACCCTGGTGGGCGGTCTGCTGTTCGCCGCGCAGAAGAGCACCCAGCCGGCGGTCGGCCGCGCCGACGGCGGCCACGCGCGCGAGGAGCACGTTCCGGCGCTGCGCATCCCCGGGGTACGCGTCCTGATCGTCGTCTTCCTGGGCATCGGTTCCGTCTTCGGCGGCATGCAGGTCTCGCTGGCCGCGTTCACCGAGTCGATCGGCGAGCCCGGGCTGAACGGCGTCCTGTACGGAATCTTCGCGGCGGGCAACATGCTCTCCGGCCTGGCCTGCGGCGCCGTCGCCTGGAAGGTGGCCCCGCAGCGGCGCCTCCTGGTCGGGTACGCCGCCCTCGCGCTGACCGCGTCCGGTCTGTGGGCCGCGCACTCGGTGCTGGTGCTGGCCGGCCTCGGCCTGCTCGTCGGCATCTGCATCGCGCCCGCCCTCATCACCGGCTACACCCTGGTCGAAAGCCTGGTCCCGGCCGGCGCCCGTACCGAGGCCTTCACCTGGCTGACCGGCGCCGTGGCACTGGGCCAGGCGGCGGCCGTGACCGTCTCCGGACAGCTCGAGGACCGGCTGTGGGACGGCGCCGGGTTCCTGGTTCCGATGGGCGGCACGGTGCTCGCGCTGGCGACGCTGGTGGCGCTGCGGTCGCGGCTGTCGACCCGGCCCCGGGGGCGTACGGTCGCACGTGGCGTCGGTCACCGCGAGCACGCCGCAGTGGACTGAACCCGCGGAATACGTCACTATGGACCGTCGTTAGCACTCATCGAGTGAGAGTGCCAGGAGGAAGACAAGTGCCGACGTACCAGTACCAGTGCACCGAGTGCGGCGAGGGCCTCGAGGCGGTGCAGAAGTTCACCGACGACGCCCTCACCGAGTGCCCGAACTGCCAGGGTCGCCTGAAGAAGGTGTTCTCGGCGGTCGGCATCGTCTTCAAGGGCTCCGGCTTCTACCGCAACGACAGCCGCGGCAGCTCGTCCAGCAGCTCGTCGGCGTCGAAGTCGTCCGCTTCGTCGACGTCGTCCGCTTCGGCGGCGTCCTCGGACTCCGGTTCGTCGTCGGGGTCGTCGGGCTCCGGGTCGTCGTCGGGCTCCGGCAGCTCCTCCTCCAGCACCACCGCCGCGTAAGGCCGCTCAGGACTTCTTACGGGACCCTGTCGTCGTCCGACGACGGGGTCCCCGGCGTTTCCCCGGCGGCTAGGGTGCGGGCATGGCGAACAAGGTGAATGCCGAGATCGGCGTGATCGGCGGCTCCGGTTTCTACTCGTTCCTCGACGACGTGGCCGAGGTCGAGGTGGAGACACCGTACGGGCCGCCCAGCGACTCCCTCTTCCTCGGCGAGGTCGCCGGCCGACGGGTCGCCTTCCTCCCCCGGCACGGGCGCGGTCACCATCTGCCGCCGCACCGCATCAACTACCGGGCCAACCTGTGGGCGCTGCGCTCGGTCGGCGTGCGCCAGGTACTCGGCCCGTGCGCGGTCGGCGGCCTGCGCCCCGAGTACGGGCCGGGCACGCTGCTGGTGCCGGACCAGTTCGTGGACCGTACGAGGTCCCGGCCGTCGACGTACTTCGACGGGATGCCGATGCCCGACGGCACGGTGCCCAACGTGGTGCATGTGTCGCTGGCCGACCCGTACTGCCCCACCGGACGGGCGGCCGCGCTGAAGGCGGCCCGGGGACGGGACTGGGAACCGGTGGACGGCGGCACGCTGGTGGTGGTCGAGGGGCCGCGCTTCGGGACGCGCGCGGAGTCCCTGTGGCACCGGGCGCAGGGCTGGTCGGTGGTGGGCATGACCGGCCACCCCGAGGCGGCGCTCGCCCGTGAACTGGAGCTCTGCTACACCTCGCTGACCCTCGTCACCGACCTCGACGCCGGTGCGGAGAGCGGCGAGGGCGTCTCGCACGAGGAGGTCCTGCGGGTGTTCGCGGCCAACGTGGACCGGCTGCGCGGCGTCCTGTTCGACGCACTGGCCGCGCTGCCGGCGGACGGGGAGCGGGACTGCCGGTGCGGGACGGCACTGGGCGGGATGGATCCGGGGATCACGCTGCCGTAGGGGCGGGCGGGGGGCCGAGGCGGCGGTCAGGGGGCCGGCCCCGGAGCGGCTGTCGGGAGCCGGAGGGCCGTCGGGAACCGGAGCCCCGGTCGGGAGCCGAAAAGACCGTCGAAAACCGGAGCCCCGGTCGGGAGCCGAAGAGACCGTCGGAGACCGGAGCATCTCCTTCGGGTGAGGGAGTTCTCCACAACCGACCGGTGACGCACGGGCTTCGGCGGGGGCCGGCGAGAAGCCTCATCGTGGGAGCGCAAGCCGATCCCTCGTCCCCTCGTCACAGGTGGTGGTCACCGTGTCCCGTCCCACCGTTCCCTCCCCGCTCCCGCTCCCGCTCGGCACCGACGCGCCGCCCACGTGCGAGGTGCCGCACTTCTCCCCGGTCCGGGTGCGCGGTGCGCACCGGCAGTTGCACCGGCTCGTACGTCACCGGCGACGTGCCGTGGCCGCCGGGCTCGCCGTCACCGCCGCCGCGCTGGTGGCGGCGGGCCCGCTCCCGGGAGCCGGCGCGCAGGACGCCCGGCGGGCCCGCGGACACCCGGTGACGGAGCCGGGACGGGACAGGGAGACGGCGGGCAAGCGGCACGGCGCGCGGCTCGTGGCGGCGCCGGTACGGATCGCCGACGCGGCGACGGTGCGGCTGCTCAGGCCGGGCGACCGGGTCGACGTCGTCGCCGCCGGGGACGGCGGCGCGGGCGACGCCTCCGTGATCGCGCGTGGAGCGCAGGTGACGCAGGTGCCGGAGCCCTTGGACGGTACCGCGGCGGGCGGGGCGCTGGTCGTGGTCTCGGTGCCACGCGCCACCGCGCACCGACTGGTCGGCGCCGGCGCCCGGTCGCGGTTGGCGGTGACGCTGTGCTGAGCCCGTCAAGTCCCTCGTTCGAGGGACCTGATTGGACAGGACGGCCCAACGCTGACGTAGGTTGCGGAGCGTTTTGTTCCACACCCTGTCCGTGCGAGACCCGGTCTCCCACGACCTGTGCACATGAGGAGAGCTCCCGAGGTGAGCGAGAAGAACGAGCCGAGCGTCTGGCAGGGCTTCAAGGCCTTCCTGATGCGCGGAAACGTCATCGACCTGGCGGTGGCGGTGGTCATCGGAGCCGCCTTCACCAACATCGTCAACTCGGTGGTGAAGGGGATCATCAACCCCCTGATCGGAGCGTTCGGCACCAAGAGCCTGGACAGTTACAGTTCCTGCCTCAAGGGCCCGTGCACGGGTACCGGCGACGCCGCCACGGGCGTGCGCATCCTCTGGGGGTCGGTGCTGGGCGCCACCCTCACCTTCCTGATCACCGCGGCCGTCGTCTACTTCCTGATGGTCCTGCCCATGGCGAAGTACCTGGCCCGGCAGGAGGCCCGCCGCAAGGCGAAGGAGGGCACGCAGGAGATCGTCGAAGTCTCCGAGCTGGAGGTGCTCAAGGAGATCCGGGACGCGCTGGTCGCGCAGCGCGGTTCCGGTCACGACCGCCCGTAGGACCGCCCTCGGCCAGAACGGCTCGGCGGCGGGCGGGTGCCCGCACGGCTCACAGGTGGTGGGGCGGCTTCTCGTCGAGGAAGCGCTTCAGGTCGGCCGCGCTGTCGCCCTCGGGCCGCTCGCCCCATCCCCGGTCGGTGTCGTCCGAGGTCTGCTGGTCCAGCGGGTCGTCGAAGACCAGCGCGGGCCTGGGCGCGGGGGGCTCGGGTTCGGGCGTGGTGCTCATGACTCCAGAGTACGGCCCGTTCCGTGCGGGCCCCCCGCCTGCCCGGCCGGTCCCGGCGGACGGTGCCGTCCGGGGAGCGCGCCCGTGCCGTCTCTGCTGTGCTGGGAGTCATGATGTCCAGCCCGCGTCCCGCAAGCGCGTCCTCCGGCCCGCCCGACGCCCGGCCCCCGGTGCGCCGGCTGACGGCCCGCGGCCGGCACGAGGCGCACCGTGCCGCCACGCCGCTGGAGCTCTTCTTCGACCTGTGTTTCGTCGTCGCCGTCGCCCAGGCGGGCGTCCAGTTGGTGCACTCGGTCGCCGAGGGCCACGCCGGCGAAGGCGTCCTCAACTACGCCATGGTCTTCTTCGCCATCTGGTGGGCGTGGATGAACTTCACCTGGTTCGCCTCGGCGTACGACAACGACGACGTGCTCTACCGGATCGTCACCCTGGTGCAGATCGCCGGTGTGCTGGTCCTCGCGGCCGGGGTCTCGCGGGCCTTCGAGGACCACGACTGGACCGCCGTCGTCCTCGGCTACGTGATCATGCGGGTGGCGATGTCGGCGCAGTGGCTCAGGGCGGCCCGTTCCGGCGTGCCCGCGGAGCGCGCCATGGCCCTGGAATACGCCGGTGGCGTGCTGGTCTGCCAGGTCGGCTGGCTGGGGCTGGTGTTGCTGCCGGAGGGCGGTCGGGGCTGGCTGTTCCTGGTGATGGTGGTGCTGGAGCTGTCCGTGCCGGCGTTCGCCGAGCGGACGCATCCGTCGTCCTGGCATCCGCACCACATCGCCGAGCGGTACGGGCTGTTCACGATCATCGTGCTCGGCGAGACCATCGCCGCGGCCACGGTCGCGGTGAAGTCGGGCATCGACGAGAACGACGCCCTGGGCGAACTGCTGCCGATCGCGGCCGGCGGGCTGCTGATCGTCTTCGCCGCGTGGTGGACCTACTTCGTGGTGCCCGTCCACGGCCATCTGCGCTCCAACAGACAGTCGTTCCTGTGGGGCTACGGGCACTACCTGGTGTTCGCCTCGGCGGCCGCGATCGGCGCGGGCCTGGAGGTTGCGGTGGAGCAGGCGGTGGGCAAGGCGCACATCTCGACGCTCGCGGCGTCCGCCGCGGTGACCCTGCCCACGGCACTGTTCCTGCTCACGGTGTGGGCGCTGCACGCACGGCACTTCAAGAAGGGCATCGCCGAGCAGTCGGTGCTGCCGACGGCCGCGCTGCTGGTGCTGTGCTGCACCCTCCTCGGTGACCTGGCGGTGCTCCTGGCGGGGACCGTCCTGGCTGCGGCCGTCGCCGTCGGGGTGGCGCTCACCGCGCGGCGTGCCGCGGCGGTGCGGGGGAGGGCGGCGCCCGCCGCGTGAGGCGGTCGCCTGCCTGCCGCGTGAGGAGTCGCCTGCCTGCCGCTGGTGCGGTCGTCTGTCGTGGTCGCTCGACGCGGCTTGCTGACCCGGTGCTGTCGCCGCGGTCGGGCGCGGGTTCCTCATGCCGTCGGAGGCGCGGATGCCTGCACGAGACTGGCGGTATGACAGTTGACGCATTGACGGACGTCACCGGCCTGCTGGTGGGGCATGCGACGCGCACCGGCGACGGGTGGCTCACGGGCACGACGGTGGTACTGGCACCGGAGGACGGCGCGGTCGCCGCCGTGGACGTGCGCGGCGGCGGTCCCGGCACCAAGGAGACGGACGCGCTCGATCCGCGCAACCTGGTGCAGAAGGTCCAGGCGGTGGTGCTGACCGGCGGCAGCGCGTACGGGCTCGACGCGGCGTCCGGGGTGATGGCCTGGCTGGAGGAGCGGGGCCGTGGGGTGCGCGTCGGCCCGGACCCCGCGCACGTGGTGCCGGTGGTGCCCGCGGCCTGTGTCTTCGACCTGGGGCGCGGGGGCGACTTCCGGGCCAGGCCGGACGCGGCCACCGGGCGGGCGGCGGTCGAGGCGGCCCACGCGAGTACGCCGGGCGCGAGGGTGGCCGAGGGGTGTGTCGGTGCGGGCACGGGAGCCGTGGTCGGCACGCTGAAGGGCGGGATCGGCACCTCGAGCACCGTGCTGGACTCGGGGATCACGGTGGCGGCGCTGGCGGTGGCCAACGCGGCGGGATCGGTGACGGATCCGGAAACGGGGGTGCTGTACGGGGAGTTGTTCCGGGGCGGGCGGGTGGAGTACCCGGCGCGGGACGTTCACGAGGCGGCGGGACGGCGTCTCGCCGAGGTCGCGGCGAGGAACGCGCCGCCCCCGCTGAACACCACGCTCGCCGTGGTCGCCACCGACGCGGACCTGTCCAAGGCTCAGGCGCAGAAGCTGGCCGGCACGGCGCACGACGGCATCGCGCGTGCCGTGCGGCCGGTGCACCTGCTCAGCGACGGGGACACGGTGTTCGCCCTGGCGACCGGACGGCGCCCGCTCGACGCGGCTCAGCCGCTCGCGCTGAACGAGGTGCTGGCGGCCGGCGCGGACATGGTGACGCGCGCGATCGTGCGGGCGGTCCGGGCCGCCGAGCCGGTGGACGGGCCGGGCGGGGCGTGGCCGTCGTACGAGGAGCTCTACGGCAGGCCGGACAGGACCGGTTGACCGGAATCGGGCGGCGGCCGCCCCGAGCCCACCTCGGATGGCGGCCGCCCTGAGCCGGAGGCCGTCCCAAGCCGGTGGCGTCCCAGGCACCCGGCCGTCCCGAGCCGACGGCCGTCCCGAACCGGAGGCGTCCCAGACACCCGGCCGTCCCGAACCGGTAGCGGTCCGGGCAACCGACCGTCCCGAGCGGGTGCTTGTCACGAGCACGTGATTGTCCTGGTTCTGTCACGTGTCGGTGCTCCGGGCGGCCGGTGGGAACCCCGTCGGCCGTCGGCCGCCTCTACAGGGCTGAAGCGAACACCGCACACCAACCGAACCTGGAGCAGCCCGTGACAACGCCGGACATAGCATCGCGGCGCGCGCCGGGGGCCGTTGCCGCCCTGGTGATCGGTGCCCTCACCCTCACCGCCTGCGGCGGAAGCGCCAGCGCCGACGACGAGAAGGGCGGCGACGGGGGCGCGGACTCCCCCAGGACCTCGGTCGCGAAGGTCGTGATCTCGGCGAAGGACGGCTCGGCCGGCGCCTCGATCAACGCGACCGGCGTGCAGGTCAGCGACGGCAGGCTGACGGACGTGAAGATGACGGTGCCGGAGACGGGCGCGGTCGTACCGGGCGAGGTCTCCGCCGACGGCGCCGTCTGGAAGCCGAAGGAGCAGTTGGAGCGCGGCACGAAGTACCGGATCACGGCGACCGCGAAGGACGCCGACGGCCGCACGGCCGCCGCCGACTCGGTCTTCACCACCGTCTCCCCGGCCAACAGTTTCATCGGCACGTACACCCCGGACGGCGGCACCACGGTGGGCGTGGGGATGCCGGTGTCGTTCAAGTTCGACAAGGCCATCAGCGACAGGAAGAGCGTGCAGTCGCACATCGAGGTCACCTCAAGCAGCGGGCAGCGGGTGGTCGGGCACTGGTTCGGCTCGCAGCGGCTCGACTTCCGGCCCGAGGAGTACTGGAAGGCCGGCTCCAAGGTCACGATGAGGATCGACCTGGACGGGGTGGAGGGCGCGAACGACGTCTACGGCGTGCAGAAGAAGACCGTCACCTTCACCGTGGGCCGTGCGCAGGTCTCCACGGTGGACGCCGACACGCAGACCATGACGGTCGTGCGCGACGGCGAGACCGTCAAGAGCGTCCCGGTCTCGGCGGGTGACGCCCGGCACACCACGTACAACGGGCAGATGGTCATCTCCGAGAAGATCCTGCAGACCCGTATGGACAGCCGGACGGTGGGGCTCGGCGGCGAGTACGACATCCCGGACGTGCCGCACGCCATGCGGCTGACTACCTCCGGTACCTTCCTCCACGGCAACTACTGGTACAACCAGGGCAATCCGCCCTTCGGCCGCCAGGGCACCAGCCACGGCTGCGTCGGGCTGCGGGACGTCCGGGGCGGGCAGGGCGACACCCCCGCCAAGTGGTTCTACGACAGTTCGCTCATCGGGGACGTCGTGGTCGTCAAGAACTCCCCGGACGACACGGTGGCGCCGGACAACGGGCTCAACGGCTGGAACATGGACTGGAGCGAGTGGGTTGCCGGAAGCGCCGCCTGATCGGCCGACGGTCCCGCTGAGCAGCGGATTTTGACATTCCGTCGGGTCGCGCGGGAACTTTTCGCGCGGCCCGCGCGTTTTTCGTGCGTACGTTTTCTCGGTTCCCGGACATGATGTCCGACCGAGGGGCTACGGTATGCACCCACAAGGTGACATGCAGCAACGCCGGGAGAAACCTTGAGCGTTCCGTACGAGACGGCAGCGTACGAACCACCCGAGTCGCCCGAGTCTCCGGAGGAGCACCTCATGCGACTGCTCGGTCGCGCATTGAACTCGTTCGAGCTGCCCGACGAGACGATACGACAACTCGACTGCGCGCTGGCGCACGACGGTTCCCTGCACTCCGCGCACCACAGCGCGGGGCTGCACCGCGAGACGTACCGGCACACCTGGCTGCTCGCCGACGGCTCGGCGGTCACGCTCTGGGAGCTCGTCCACAACACCGCCCCGGGCAGCGAACCGCAGCACGAGGTGTACGTCGACGAGGAGGAACTGCGCACCGCGACCGCCCGGCTGGCGCTGCCGCCGGAGACACCCGACTTCGAACTCCCCGTGCAGGTGCAGCTCGCCCCGGCCCCCACCCCGCGGCACGCGTACGTGCCCGACGCCTCGGCGGACCACGCACGCCGGCTGCTGCGCCGCGCGGAGAACCCGGACCGGCCCGGCGCCGACCTCGCCGCCCTGCTGACGACGGCGTCCGCGCACCGGATCACCCAGGCCTTCGGCGGCCCCGGCCGCGCGGGCCGCGCCCGGATCGGCTTCTCGCTCTACGAGCACGCGTTCCTGCTGCGTGACGGCGCGGAGGTCTCCCTCTGGGAGGTCGAGCACACGGCCACGCCCGACGGGCGGCACATGTGCGAGGTGTACGACAGCGAGGACACCGCCCGCCACGCGATGGAACGGCGCGCGGCGCAGGTCTCCTAGCGGGTCTCCCAGAAGGGCGCGGGCCTCCTGGCGGGGCTCTTAGAAGGGACTCCGCAGGGCCTCCCAGCGGGCCTCCCAGTGGGTTCCCGGCGGGTTCCCGGCGGGTTCCCGGCGGGTTCCCGTAGGTTCCCCGCTCGGCTCCCAGCGTGTCCACCACCCCGAGAGTTCTTCCGGAGGGTCCTCTGGAAGGGCTTCCAGGAGCGCGGTGCGAACGCCGCCGGGCCGGGCCCCTCGCGGAGCCCGGCCCGTGAACCACCGGCGACGACCGGCGCCTTACGCGGCCACCGGCTGCTTCGCCCCCGGCGTCGAAGCCGACGGGTCCGCGCCGCCCGGGCCTTGGGCCACCGCTCCCTGCGCCGGCTTGCGCAGGCCCTTGAGGACGATGACCAGGGCCGCGGTGACGCAGACGCCCGCCGCGATGGCGACCAGGTAGAGCAGCGGGTTCCCGATCAGCGGGACCACGAAGATGCCGCCGTGCGGGGCGCGCAGCGTGGCGCCGAAGGCCATCGACAGGGCGCCGGTGACCGCACCGCCCACCATGGAGGACGGGATGACCCGCAGCGGGTCGGCCGCGGCGAACGGGATCGCGCCCTCGGAGATGAAGGAGGCGCCCAGCACCCAGGCGGCCTTGCCGTTCTCGCGCTCGGCGGCGTTGAAGAGCCTGCCGCGCACGGTCGTGGCCAGGGCCATCGCCAGCGGCGGGACCATACCGGCCGCCATCACCGCCGCCATGATCTTCATCGCCGAGTCGCTGGGGTCGGAGACCGCGATGCCGGCGGTGGCGAAGGCGTAGGCGACCTTGTTGACCGGTCCGCCGAGGTCGAAGCACATCATCAGGCCGAGCAGGGCGCCGAGCAGGATCGCGTTGGCACCGGACAGGTCGCTCAGCCAGTCGGTCATCGCCTTCTGCGCGGACGCGATGGGCTTGCCGATCACCACGAACATCAGGAACCCGACGATCGCCGAGGAGACCAGCGGGATCACCACCACGGGCATGATCCCGCGCACCGCCGCCGGGATGCGTATCCGCTGGATCGCCATCACCACGGCACCGGAGATCAGACCGGCCGCCAGACCGCCGAGGAACCCGGCGTTGATGGTCAGCGCGATCGAGCCGCCGACGAACCCGGGGACCAGGCCGGGCCGGTCGGCCATGCCGTAGGCGATGTAGCCGGCCAGCACCGGGACGAGGAAGGCGAACGCCACGCCGCCGATCTGGAACAGCAGCGCCGCCCAACTGTCCGCCTGGGACCACACGAAGTGGTCCATCACCGACGGCGCCTGGTTGATCTCGTAGCCGCCGATGGCGAAGCCCAGGGCGATCAGCAGACCGCCCGCGGCGACGAACGGGACCATGTAACTGACACCGGACATCAGCCAGACGCGCAGCTTGGTCCCGTATCCCTCGCCGGATCCGCCGCCGCGTTCGACGGGCGTCGCACCCGCGGGACCGGCCGCGGTGACCTCGCCCCGGGCCGCCTTCCCGCGGACCTCGCCGATCAGCTCGCCGGGCCGGTTGATGGCCGCCTTGACGCCGGTGTCGACGGTGGGCTTCCCGGCGAAGCGTTCCTTGTCGCGTACGGGCACGTCGTGGGCGAAGATCACGCCGTCCGCCGCCTCGATCACCGACGGGTCGAGCCGGGTGAAGCCCGCCGAGCCCTGCGTCTCGACGACGACCTCGACGCCCGACTCGCGGCCCGCGTTCTCCAGCGACTCGGCCGCCATGTAGGTGTGCGCGATGCCGGTGGGGCAGGAGGTGACGGCGACGATACGGAAGGGACGCTCCGGCTGCTCGGACGTCCCGGCCTGACCGGACTCACCGGACCGGCCGGAACGACCGGGCTGGTCGGACTGGTCGGACTCGCCGGACTGGGCGGACTGTCCGGACCGGCCGGGCGTCCCGGGCTCGTGCGCCTTGTCGGTACTGACCGTGGCGGTCTCGGCGGAGGCCGCCGCCGAGACCGCCACGGAGTCCCCGCCGCGGCCGGAGACGCCTTCGGAGGCACCCTCCGGGGCACCTGCGGAGGCGCCCGCGTCACCGGTCGGCGCCTCTGAGCGGATCAGCGCCGCGGCGGCGGTCGCGTCGCCCACCGACCGCAGCGCGGTGGTGAACTCGGCGTTCATCAACTGCCGGGCCAGTGAGGAGAGGATCGTCAGGTGGGCGTCGTCGGCGCCCGCCGGCGCGGCGATCAGGAAGACCAGGTCGGCCGGGCCGTCCGCCGCCCCGAAGTCGATTCCGGCCGCGCTGCGCCCGAAGGCGAGCGTCGGCTCGGTGACGTGCTCGCTGCGGCAGTGCGGGATGCCGATGCCGCCGTCGAGGCCGGTCGGCATCTGCGCCTCACGGGCGGCCACGTCGGCGAGGAAGCCCTCCAGGTCGGTCACCCGGCCCTGGGCCACCATCCGCTCGGCGAGGGCACGCGCCGCCGCTTCCTTGGTGTCGGCGGACAGGTCGAGGTCGACCAGATCCGCCGTGATCATGTCGCTCATCGCGGGCTCCTTAGCTCGCGTATCGCCCGGAACGTGGGGTGGTGGGCGGGGGCGGGGAGGGGGACGGGGGCACTGCGGTGGGGGCTGGAGACGGCTTCGGGGGGAGAACCGGAGAAGGCGGAGTCGGCAGGACGCCCGAAGGGGGGACCGGGAAGCCGCGGGGAGGAGTTCACGACGCCGGCTCCTTCAGCGCACGGTCCGCCGGCACCTCCGCCGTGACGGTCACCGCGCCCGGGTCCAGGTCGGCCGGCGTCGGCATCACGCTGCCGGGCAGTCGGACGGCGGCGGCGCCGTGCGCGACGGCGGAGGCGAGAGCCCCGGGCCCCGCGCCCCCGGCGACGAGGAAACCGGCGAGGGAGGAGTCGCCGGCGCCGACATTGCTGCGTACCGCGTCCACGCGGGCGCTGCCGAACCAGGTGCCCGCGTCGTCGACGAGGAGCTGTCCGTCGGCGCCCAGGCTGGCGAGCACGGACCGGGCGCCCAGCTCCCGCAGCTCCTCGGCGGCCTTCACCGCGTCGCCGATGGTGAACAGGGGGCGCCCGACGGCCTCCGCGAGCTCCTCCGCGTTCGGCTTGACCACGTCGGGCCGCTCACGCAGCGCCTGGAGCAGGGCGGGCCCGGAGGTGTCCAGGGCGATGCGGACGCCGGCGGCGTGCGCCCGGGCGACCAGGGCCGCGTACCAGGAGGGGGCGAGTCCGCGGGGCAGGCTGCCGCAGCAGGCGATCCAGTCCGCGCCGGGCGACTGCCGCCGTACGGTCTCCAGGAGCAGTTCGCGTTCGGCCGCCGTGAGTTCGGGGCCCGGCGCGTTGATCTTCGTGAGGACGCCGTCGGCCTCGGCGAGCGCGATGTTGGCCCGGGTGACCCCGGCGATCGGCACCGGCGCGACCTCGATGCCCTGGGCGTCGAGCAGTTCGGTGACGAGCGCGCCGGACGGGCCGCCCAGCGGCAGTACCGCGACGGTGCGCCGGCCGGCCGCCGTCACCGCGCGCGAGACGTTCACGCCCTTGCCGCCCGGGTCCACGCGCTCGCCCGTGGCGCGGACGACCTCGCCACGGTCGAGGGAGGGGACCTCGTAGGTGCGGTCCAGAGACGGGTTGGGGGTGACCGTGAGGATCATGCGCGTACTACTTCCGTGCCGGCCCGCTCGATGGCGGTGGCGTCTTCGGGGCTCATCCCGCTGTCGGTGATCAGCAGGTCCACGTCGCTCAGGGCGCCGAAGCGGGCGAAGTGCTCCTGGCCGTGCTTGGAGGAGTCGGCCAGCAGCACCACGCGGCGGGCGGCGGCGACGGCGGCCCGTTTGACGGCGGCCTCGGCGAGGTCGGGGGTGGTCAGACCGTGCTCCACGGAGAAGCCGTTGGCCGCCACCAGGAGCACGTCGGCGCGGATCTCGCCGTACGCGCGCAGCGCCCAGGCGTCCACGGCGGCGCGCGTACGGTGCCGGACGCGCCCTCCGACCAGGTGGAGCTGGATGCCGGGGTGGTCGGCGAGGCGGGCCGCGATGGGCAGGCTGTGGGTGACGACGGTCAGCGAGGTCTCCGGCGGGAGCGCGGCGGCCATGCGGGCCACCGTCGAACCGGCGTCGAGGATCATCGTGCCCTCGGTCGGCAGTTCCGCCAGGGCCGCCTTGGCGATCCGGTCCTTCTCGTCGGCGGCCGTGGACTCGCGCTCGGCGAGGTCCGGCTCGAAGTCCAGCCGGCCGGCGGGGATCGCGCCGCCGTGCACCCGGCGGATCAGACCGGCGCGGTCGAGTGCCTTGAGGTCACGGCGGATGGTCTCCGCGGTCACCTCGAACTCCTCGGCCAGCGAGACCACGTCGACCCGGCCGCCGTCCCGGGCGAGCCGGAGGATTTCCTGCTGCCGCTCCGGTGCGTACATGACCGTTCACCTCCGACCCGTGCCCGAACCTGTGGTTTCACTCGGAGGCTACGCCCGGTTTTCGGGTATGTAAACCGGAAACAGAAACGTTCGGACTCAAGCAAGCATGAACGGGCATTCCGACTCGGCCCACCCTGGCCTTCCGGAACGTGCGGAAGCCCCCGGGGCTCACCCAGGGCGGCCCGGGGCCCGCTCAAGGCTCGCCCGAAACTTCCCGGGACTTGCTCAACAGGCACTCGACGCCTGCTCGGGGCTTGCTCGGGACGCACTCGAGCTTGCTGGGGACGCAGTCGAAGCCTGCTCGGGACCCACCCGGAGCCTGCTCGGGACGCAGTCGAAGCCTGCTCGGGACCCACCCCGAGCCTGCTCGGGGCTTGCTCGGAGCCTGCTCGGAGCCTGCTCGGGGCTTGCTCGGGGAGCACGGGCTGCGCACGAACAGGGACGAGCCCGGCACCGAAGTACCGGACCCGCCCCTGCCTCCTCGTCAAGCGCGGTGGCTCAGACCAGCGCGGGCTCCTTCTCCTCCGCCCGCTCCTCCGCCTGAGCCCCTTCCACATGCTGGGCCGGCCGCTTGGGCAGCGCGAACATCAGCAGGAAGATGACGCCCAGCACCCCCGCCACCCAGCCCAGCGCGCTCTGGAAGCCGTCCGCGTAGGCGGCACCGATCCGGGACGGCGTCAGGTGGTCGCTCATCGTGCCGAAGAAGACCACCGAGACCAGCCCCAGCCCCAGCGCGTTGCCCATCTGCTGCACGGTGTTGATGAGCCCGGACGCGGCCCCGGCGTGCTCACGCGGCACCTGGGACAGCACCGCGTCGGTCAGCGGGGCGACGATCAGACCCATGCCGAGCCCCATGACCACGAGCGGCAGCGCCATCTGCCAGGACGTGATGCCGAGTCCGTACCGCTCGGACTCCCAGATGTAGACCAGCACCCCGGCCGCCATCACCAGCGCGCCCGCCTGGAGCACCTTGCGCCCGAAGCGCGGGACCAGCTTCTGCACCGACAGGCCCGCCGCCACGGAGACCGCGACGGAGAACGGTACGCCGGTCAGGCCGGCCCGCAGCGGGCTCCAGCCGAGCCCTTCCTGCATGTACAGCGTCCAGACCAGGAAGAAGATGCCGAGGGCGACTCCGAAGACGGTCTGCACGGCGATGCCCGCCGCGAAGCTCTTCACCTTGAACAGCGACAGCTCGACCAGCGGCGAACCGTCCCGCGCGGTCTTCCGCCGCTCGTAGGCCACCAGCACCGCGAGGACGACGAACGCGCCCGCCATCGAGAGGTACCCCCACAGCGGCCACCCCAGCTCGCGGCCCCGGGTGAGCGGGTAGACCAGCATCAGCAGACCGAGGGTGACCAGGGCGACTCCGACCAGGTCCAGCTTGAGGGCGCGCGGCGCCTTGGACTCGGTGATGAAGCGGCTGCCGAGGACGAGTCCCGCGATGCCGACCGGCAGGTTGATGAGGAAGATGGGCCGCCACTCGAGTCCGAAGAGGTTCCACTCGGTGAGCAGGGCGCCCAGCAGCGGTCCGGAGACGGCCCCCAGACCGACGATCGCGCCGAACAGCCCGAACACCTTGCCGCGTTCGTGCGCCGGGAAGGTCGCGTGCACGATCGACAGCACCTGCGGCACCATCAGCGCCGCCATGGCGCCCTGGAGGATGCGGGAGGCGACCAGCATCTCCGGGTTCACGGCGAGGCCGCACAGCGCGGACGCGACGGTGAAGCCGCCGATGCCGACGAGGAAGACCCGCTTGCGGCCGTGGATGTCGCCGAGCCGCCCGCCGGTGATCAGGCCGGCGGCGAAGGCAAGGGCGTAACCGGCGGTGATCCACTGGATCTGGCTGAAGGAGGCGCCCTCGTCGTGCCGGATCGACGGGATCGCGATGTTGACGATGGTGACGTCGACCAGGTCCATGAAGGCCGCGGTCATCACGATCGCGAGGGCGAACCAGCGACGGCGGTCGCCCGCGGCGGGCTGATCCGGTGACGGGCGTTCGGGGGTGTGCGTGGAGGTCATGGAAGGAAAGCTATGGGCTTTGTAGGACAGGTCGCGTCCTAGATGTGCGGCATCCTCTGACTCATGACGACGGACACTCCGGCCCGGCTCCTGACGCTCCTCTCCCTCCTCCAGACGCCCCGCGAATGGCCCGGCGGCGAGCTCGCCGACCGGCTCGGGGTCTCCCGCCGCACGGTCCGGCGGGACATCGACCGGCTGCGCGAGCTGGGCTATCCCGTGCAGGCGACGATGGGCGCCGACGGCGGTTACCGGCTGGTGGCCGGCAAGGCGATGCCGCCGCTCGTCCTCGACGACGAGGAGGCGGTGGCCATCGCGGTCGGGCTGCGCGCCGGCGCCGGTCACGCGCTCGAGGGCGTGGACGAGGCGTCGGTACGGGCGCTGGCCAAGCTGGAGCAGGTACTACCGGGCCGCCTCCGCCACCGCGTCGCCACCCTCCAGGCCGCGACGACGCCGCTGACCAGCGGGGACGGCCCGAGCATCGCGCCGGAGACGCTCACCGTCATGGCCTCCACGGTCGCCGGACGGGAGCGGCTGCGGTTCGCCTACCGCGCGGGCGACGGCACCGAGTCGCGGCGCGTGACGGAGCCGTACCGGCTGGTGTCGACGGGGCGCCGCTGGTACCTGGTCGCCTACGACCTCGACCGGGACGACTGGCGGACCTTCCGGGTCGACCGGGTGAGCGAACCGTTCGCCACGGGTGCGCGGTTCGCCCCGCGGGAGTTGCCGACCGGGAGCGCGGCGGAGTACCTGCGGCGCTCGATGCAGCGGCGCGGCGACTCGTACGAGATCGTGGTCGCCTTCGACGCGCCGGTCGAGGCCGTCGCGGCGCGGCTGCCGCAGTGGCTCGGAACGCCGGAGGCGGCGGACGACGGCGCGTCGTGCGTCCTGCGGGCGACCGTGTCCGACGCGGTGGAGTGGATGGCGGTACGTCTCGCGATGCTGGGGGTGGACTTCCGGGTGCGGGAGCCGGCGGAACTGGTCGAGTGCGTACGGGGGTTGGGGGCGAGGCTGGCGAGGGCGGCAGGAGACGGGTGACGGGCCCCGGCCACCCTCCGGTCACGCCATGGCCGCTCCGGTCATCCCCCGACCCTCGCCCCGACCGCACCGGCCGACCTCGCCCCCAACCCCCGGCCGCACCGGTCAATCCTCGGCCCCAGAAACACCCTTCGGAGCCGGCCAGCCTCCGACCCTCGCCCCGGACGCTCCAGCCACCCCCCGACCCTCGCCCGGGCCGCTCCAGCCAACGTCCGGCCCACACCCCGGACGCTCCAGCCACCCCCCGACCCTCGCCCGGGCCGCTCCAGTCATCCTCCGGCCCACACCCCGGACGCTCCGGCCATCCCCCGGCCCCGGCGACACTCCGGGCCCGGCCGGACTCCGCACCTCGCCCTCCTCCGGCCCGGCAACCGGCGCCACGAAGTGCGCGCCCCGTCGCTACCCCGCAGGACCGCCCTCGCCGCCCTCCCAGGCGATCCCCCGCAACACCTGGAGATTCCGCAAGGCCAGCTCCAGAGGGCTCCGCGCCCTCCCGGGCGAGGCGCCCTCGCCCGAGGCACCCTCGGACGGGACACCCTCGGACGGGACACCCTCGGTGGCAGCCGCCCCGGACGGGACACCCCCGGCGGCAGCCGCCCAGTGCTCCACCGCCACGCGCACCGCCGCACCCGCCACAGCAGCCGCGAAGTGCAGCCCGGGAGACGCCTTCAGCCGCGCGGCAACGTTGTCGTCCCCCCGCGCCATCCGCACGGCCAGCGCCTCCACGAGCCCCCGCTCCGCCGTCTGGCAGACCTCCGCCCACACCTTCCGCAGCGCCGGACTGGTCTCGGCCAGGCGGATGAGCGTGCGGGCCCACTCCCAGGAGGGCGCCGACACCCCGGCGCCCGGCGTCAGCGTGTGCCGTACGGCGTACTCCAGGGCTTCGGGCGGGGACAGTTCGGCCGGGGCCTCGCGCACCGCCTGCGCCCAGCGCTCGGCACCCAGGGCGTAGAGCGGGGCGACGGCCTCCTCCTTGGTCGCGAAGTAGCGGTAGAAGGTGCGCGGGGCGATGCCCGCGGCCCTGGCGATGTCCTCGGCGCGGGTGGCGCGCAGGCCCTGGCCGACGAAGAGCCGGGCCGCCGCGCGGGCGATCTCCATCCGGGTCTCGGCCTTGCGCCGCTCGGTCAGGGAGACGGGCGCCGGACCGGCCGCGGGGACCGCCGACGATGAGACGGGCGCCGGACCGGATGCAGGGACCGCCGACGATGCTGGGATGGTGCTGCTCACTTCGGCAGGCTATGCCGCTGTGGCACAATCTGCCATTCGGCGGGCCACCCCGGGGTTCAGGTTCGGGGTGCCCCGCCTCCCCGGTCCGCTGCGGCCGCGCGGCCGGTACCCGCCCCCGCCGCGCGAGGGCACGCAAGGAGCCGGGCTGCGGCGCCCCGGGGGGAGAGGCGCCGAGCCCGGCTCGGGGAAGTCCCGGCGCCGGGGGGAGTGCGTCGGGACGTGGTCAAGGGGGTGTGGCCCGCTCGAGGATCGGTGCTCCGGGGCCCGAACCGGTGGGCCCGGTGTTCTTGTTCCCGGCCCGCGCCGGTTGAAGCAGCGTTGTACGGCCATGTTTGCGCGGGGGTTCGGCCACCGGCGTACGCCCCACACGTCACGTCACGCCCCCACGTCACGCCCCCACATCACGGCCGCCGACCGCCGGCCGGTGGCGACCCGGCCATGCCGACCGGGTCGTGCCGCATCCCGCGCGGGTACCGCCGTCCCGCACGCTTCCCGCGCGGCTACCGCCGTCCCGCGACCCGTTTACGCCGCGGCCTCGAAGCCGGTGTCACGGGCCAGCTTCTTCAGCTCCAGCAGCGCGTGCTTCTCGATCTGCCGGATCCGCTCGCGCGTGAGTCCGTGCTCCTTGCCGACCTCGGTCAGCGTACGCTCGCGGCCGTCGACGATGCCGTACCGCATCTTGATGATGGAGGCCGTGCGCGGGTCGAGGCGGCCGATGAGGTCGTCGAGCTCCTCGCTGCGCAGCAGCGTCATCACCGACTGCTCGGGCGACACGGCGGAGGTGTCCTCCAGCAGGTCGCCGAACTGCGTCTCGCCCTCGTCGTCCACCGACATGTTCAGCGAGACGGGGTCGCGGGCCCAGTCGAGCACGTCGGTGACGCGCTCGGGCGTCGAACCGAGCTCGGCGGCGATCTCGGCGGGCTCCGGCTCACGGCCGTGCTCGCGGTTGAACTCGCGCTGCACGCGGCGGATCCGGCCCAGCTCCTCCACCAGGTGGACGGGCAGCCGGATGGTGCGCGACTGGTCGGCGATCGACCGGGTGATGGCCTGACGGATCCACCAGGTCGCGTACGTCGAGAACTTGAAGCCCTTGCGGTAGTCGAACTTCTCGACCGCGCGGACCAGACCGGCGTTGCCCTCCTGGATGAGGTCGAGGAGGGGCAGACCGCTGCGCGGGTAGCGGCGGGCGACCGCGACCACCAGGCGGAGGTTGGAACGGATGAAGACGTCCTTGGCCCGCTCACTCTCCTCGATCAGGGTCTCGAGCTCCTCCCGGGTGGCATCCGCCCCGGTCTCCTCGTACCCTTCGAGGACCTGCCGCGCGAACACACCCGCCTCGATGGTCTGGGACAGCTCGACCTCCTTGGCGGCGTCGAGCAGCGGTGTCCGTGCGATCTCGTCGAGGTACATGCCGACCAGATCGCGGTCGGCGAGCTCGCCGCTGCCTGCGCGGACGCTGGTTGCCGCGTCGGCCGTCTCGCCGGTGGCGGACTTACGACGGGCGACGGCACGGGTTGCCATGCGTGCTCCCTTGCGATGGTGGTTCAGCGGGTGGTCCTGTGGACGTCGGGCACCGTGTGGGGTTGTCGTCCTCGGTCGTCTCCGGTTCGTCGGTCCCGGATCCGGCCTCCGGTCCCTCCCCGGACTCTCCTCGGGTGCCCTGCATCCGATGGAAACAACGACTGGAATCCGGACAGAATTCCCAACCCGACCGCCGATTTTTCTGATCATGCAGTACCCTGTGCCGCCGCATGAGGAGGCACGATGCCGTCGGGACATACAGAGGTCCAGGTCAGGCCCGGAATCGAGGACGACCTCAAGGCCCTCACCGACCTCTACAACCACTACGTACGTGAGACGCCCATCACGTTCGACACCGATCCGTTCACCCCGGAGGAGCGCCGCCCTTGGCTGCTCTCCCACCCTGAAGACGGCCCGCACCGGCTGAGGGTTGCCACGGACGCGGACTCACGGGAACTTCTGGGATACGCCACATCCAGCCCCTATCGCGCGAAGCCCGCCTACGGGACCTCGGTGGAGACCACCGTCTACGTCGCCCCGCGAGCCGGCGGCCGCGGCATCGGGACGCTTCTCTACGCGTCCCTCTTCGAGGCCCTGGCCGGCGAGGACCTGCACCGCGCCTACGCGGGCATCGCGCAGCCCAACGCCGCCTCCGCCCGGCTGCACGAGCGCTTCGGCTTCCGGCACACCGGGACGTTCCGCGAGGTGGGCCGCAAGTTCGGCCGGTACTGGGACGTGGCCTGGTACGAGAAGCCGCTGTAGTCCGACCCCATTTTGTTTAATGTTCAAGAAGTGTTTCCGTACGATGGGATACATGAACACGGCACCCATCCCGGCCCCCGCCGACGAACCCCGCTGGCTCAGCGCCGGGGAACAGCGCGTGTGGCGCTCCTACATCGAGGCCGCCACCCTCCTCGAGGACCACCTCGACCGTCAGCTCCAGCGCGACGCGGGCATGCCGCACGTCTACTACGGCCTGCTCGTCAAGCTCGCCGAGTCACCGCGACGGCGGCTGCGGATGACGGAGCTGGCCCGGTACGCGAAGATCACCCGCTCCCGACTCTCGCACGCGGTCGCCCGCCTGGAGAAGAACGGCTGGGTGCGCCGCGAGGACTGCCCCTCCGACAAGCGCGGCCAGTTCGCGATCCTCACGGACGAGGGGTACGAGGTGCTGAGCCGGACCGCGCCGGGCCATGTGAACGCCGTGCGCCAGGCCGTGTTCGACCGGCTCACCCCCGAACAGCAGAAGTCCCTCGGCGAGATCATGCGGATCGTCGCCGAGGGACTTCAGCCGAGCGAAGCGGGTGCGGACCTGCCCTGGCTGCGCTGAGCACGCGGCCGGGGCAGCCAGGACAGGTCCTGGGAAGCGTGCGCGAGAGGCGTCCCCTCCCCCCGCGCACGGGTGGAACAAGGGGCCCGAGGGGGTACCGCGTCCGACGTCGTCAGTGGGCGACGACCGGCACCGGCAGCTCGTCCTCGACCGCGTCGCCCGAGCCGGAACCCGTGACGGCGGTGCCGCCCGGGCGGCCGGCGTTGACGAAGGTCAGGGCGATGGCGGCCGCCACGACCAGGATGCCGACGGCGAACCAGATCGCGCTGGTGTAGCCCTGCACCTGCCCCTCCAACTGGACCAGCCGCTGCTGGGACCGGGAGGCCGCGCCGCCGATGTGGTCGGCGACGTAGGACGTGGTCGCCGAGGCGGCGATCGTGTTCAGCAGCGCCGTACCGATCGCGCCGCCCACCTGCTGCGAGGTGTTGACCATCGCCGAGGCGACACCGGAGTCACGCGGCTCCACACCCATGGTGGCCAGGGACATGGCCGGCATGAACGCCGTACCCATGCCGAGGCCGAGCAGCAGCATGCCGGGCAGCAGCACGGCGGCGTAGGAGGTGTCGATCTCGAGCTGGGTCAGCAGCAGCATGCCGACGGCGGCGACCAGGAAGCCGGGGCCCATCAGCAGCCGGGGCGCGACCCGGGTCATCAGGCGGGTGCCGATCTGCGTGGAGCCCGTGATCATGCCCGCGATCATCGGCAGGAAGGCGAAGCCGGTCCTCACCGGCGAGTACCCCTTCACGATCTGCAGGTAGTACGTCAGGAAGAGGAACAGGCCGAACATCGCGATGATCGCCAGGCCCAGCGAGAGGTAGATCCCGCCCCGGTTGCGCTCGGTGATCACGCGCAGTGGCAGCAGCGGGGCCCTGACCCTGGACTCGACCAGCACGAAGGCGAGCAGCAGCACGGCGGAACCGACGAACATGCCGACCGTCACCGCGTCGCTCCAGCCGTCGGACTCGGCACGGGTGAAGCCGTAGACGAGCGCGACCAGGCCGAGGGTGGACAGGATCACGCCGGGGATGTCGAGCGGCGAGCGGTTGCGGCTGCCCTGCGGCTCACGGATGACGAGGTACGCACCGGCCGCGGCGACGATCGCGAACGGGATGTTGACGAAGAACGTCCAGCGCCAGTTCAGGTACTCGGTGAGGAATCCGCCGAGGATCAGTCCCACGGCGCCACCGCCACCTGCGATCGCACCGTAGATACCGAAGGCCTTGGCGCGCTCCTTGGCGTCCGTGAACATCACGGCGAGCAGGGAGAGCGCGGCGGGCGCGAGGAGTGCGCCGAAGACACCCTGGAGGGCGCGGGAGCCGAACATCATCGCCTCGTTGGTGGCCGCGCCGCCGAGCCCGGAGGCGACGGCGAAGCCGGCCAGACCGAGGACGAAGGTGCGCTTGCGGCCCCACAGGTCGGCTATCCGGCCGCCGAACAGCAGCAGGCCACCGAAGGCGAGGGCGTAGGCCGTGACGACCCACTGCCGGTTGCCGTCGGAGATGCCGAGGTCCTGCTGGGCGGAGGGCAGCGCGATGTTCACGATGGTGGCGTCGAGGACGACCATGAGCTGGGCGAGCGCGATGAAGACGAGCGCTTTCCAGCGGCCGGCGTCCGGGACGCCGGGAGCCTTGACGGCTGTTTCAGACATGGGGATACCCACTTCGGGACTTCGTGACGGAAAAAGGTGAGCAAAGGGACGACTGGACCCGGGCGACGACTACGGGAGCCGCCGTCCTGCGGGCCGGACGGTGAGTCTTCTGACGGGCGGTGAGTGTCTTCGCGTAATTAGGTGAGTGTCTTCACGTGACTGGCTGAGTGTCTTGGCGTAACTAGGTGAGTGTCTTCACGTGACTGGCTGAGTGTCGTCGCGTGACCGGGTGAGCGTCTTCACGTGACTACTGGTCGCAGGGCCGGCGCAGATCCTCCAGGGTCACGGCCGTGCCGGGCAGGTCGGCGCGGGCGGGGGCCCGCAACCCGTCCAGGAAAAGCTGCAGGTGGCGGTGGACGAACCGGTCGGCGCTCAGACACCCCGTACCGGCCGGAGGCCGGCTGAGCTGGGCCGCGGCGATCATCAGATCGCCCACGCCCACGTCGGTGCGGAGCTGACCGGCCGCCTTCGCCCGGTCCATGACCTCGGCGACGAGCCGTTCGACCCGTTCACGCGCCGCTTCCAGGTCGGGATGGTGCTGGTCGAAGGTGCTGGACACCATGGGGCACAGGGCACTGATCCGCTCGTCGGCGGAGACGTGCACGAAGCGCTCCAGCGCCTCGAAGGCGTCGCCGGTCTCCGCGAGAGCGAGCTCGGCCGCCCGTGCCGTACGGTCCATGACCGAGCAGACGACCTCGCGGACGAGGGCATCACGGTCGGGGAAGTTGCGGTACACCGTGGCGTTGCCGACGCCGGCCCGGCGGGCGACGTCGTCGAGCGGCACGTCGGGCCCGTGCTCGACGAACATCTCCCGGGCGGCGGTGACGATCCGCTCCCGATTACGCAGAGCGTCGGCGCGCGGCCGGGCCACCTTGCGCTGCTCGGGGGTTGCGGTCTGCACGGCGTACTCCTCGGATGACTTGACTGGGCGATCCGGGGAGGGAATCCCCGTTTCGCTCGGACACAGGGCTAAACGGGGAAACGATCCCCGGTTATTTCCCGAACCCGAAGAGATCTACCGTGACCTGCGTCACATACCTCCGGAGGCGTCACCGGCCCGCGGAACGACGTTCCGCCGGCGCTCTCCCCCGGTCGGCGGCTACCGGCGAGAAACCCACTATCGGCTCCTCCAGCGCGCGCCCGCCCACCCCTCCGCACAGGGTGATCGCAAGGGTGCAGCCGGTGTCCGGCGGCTGCCGTGGTCCGGGAGGTCTGCATGCAGCCGCAGTCGCAGGCTCAGCCGCCGCGCCGTCGGATACGCCCGCGCCGGCTGGCCGCGATCGCGACCGTCACCGTCGTGACCCTCGCGGTCAGCACCTCGGCCGGCACCGGCCGGCTCGCGCCGGGCACCACGGCGGCGGGCCCCGGCCCGGCAGGCCTCTCCCGCTCCTCCGCGCACGGCCCCTGCATGATCAGCGGCGGCCCCGAGATCCAGATGTCCGAGGGCGTCCCGACCTCCGCCGGCTACGCCCGCTCGACCGGCACCGTGCGCGCCCTCACCCTGATGATCGACTTCTCGGACGCGCCCGGCGAGGGCAGGGCGCTCGACCGTTACGCGGAGTTCTTCCCGCAGACCGAGGAATGGTTCCGCACCAGTTCCTACGGCCGCCTCGACTACCGCCCCGACACGCCGATCCGGGACTGGCTGCGCATGCCGAAGCCGTTCGCCGAGTACGGCATAGAGCGCGGCGCCCCCTTCGACCCCGGCTACCGGAACCTGGTCCAGGACCTGGTGGCGGCGGCCGACACGAAGGTGGACTTCCGGTCGTACGACCTCCTGAACGTGCTGGTCACGCCCAACGCGGGCCCCTCGGCCCTGGACACGGTCCTGTCCGTCACCTTCGCCGGCAACGCCGAGGCCCCGGTCGCCGACGGCGTCCCGGTGGCCAACGCGTCCTTCGTCTACTCCCGCCAGGACGACGGCTCCGGCTCCTACGGCGAGACCGGCTACCGGGTCCTGCCCCACGAGAACGGTCACGTCTTCGGCCTCCCGGACCTCTACACCCAGGAGGGCGGAGGAGCCGTCGGCCACTGGGACATCATGAGCGAGGACTGGGGCGCCAACAACGACCTCCTCGGCTGGCACAAATGGAAGCTGGGCTGGCTGGATCCCTCCCAGGTGCACTGCTCCCCGGCGACCGGAACGACGGAGTACACGCTGACTCCGCTGGCCCGCGAGGGCGGCGACAAGCTGGTGGTCGTACCGCTGGACGGCACGTCGGGCTACGCCGTGGAACTGCGCACCCGCGAGGGCAACGACGAGACGGTGTGCCGGCCGGGTGTGCTGATCTACAAGGTCGACGCGGACGTGGACACCGGGATGGGCCCGGTGACGGTCTTCGACTCCCGCCGGGACAGCGGCGGCTGCACCCGCAGCCCGAACGTCCACGCCGAACTGTCGGACGCCGCCTTCACCCCGGGCGAGACCTTCGAGGATCCGCGCCGGGGCATCACGATCGCGGTGTCCGGAGCGGGCCTGAAGGGCGATCACCAGGTGCGGGTCACCCGCAGGTGACGGCCGGCCCCGACCCGCGGCGGCATTACGGTAGGCCTGCCGCGACCGCCGTACCGGAGAGCCGATGCCCGCCAACACCACGAACGACGCCGCCCACGGAGAGGCCGCCGCCGCACCGGACGCCGAGAACACCGGCACCCGCGACCCGGCTAAGGCGTCCCAGGCCGTCCCGCCGGCCGAGGCACCTCGGCCCGTCCCACTGACCGCGGCATCCCGAACCGCCCCGCCGGCCGCGGCGCCCCCGACCACCCCACCGACCGCTCCCCCGACCACTCCACCGACCGTCCCGCCGGCCGAGGCGGTCGCACCGCTGCTGCGCGGCATCGCCGTACTGCGGCGGCTGACCGAGGCGGGCCACGACGGCACCCTCAGCCTCAGTCGACTGGAGAAGGCCACCGGCCTGGCCCGCGCCACGGTCGACCGGGTCACGGCGACCCTCGCCCACATGGGGTACGTCCGCCTGGACGGCCGCGACGTGACCCTCGCCCCCCGCCTGACGGAACTCGGCAACGCCTACCTCGCCGCCCTCCGCCTCCCCGACCTCCTGTCCGCCCGTGCCGACGCCCTGGCCGACGAACTGGACGAGTCGGTCTCCCTCGCGGTCGGCGACCGGGACGGTGTCCGGTTCATCCACCAGGCCACCCGCCGCCGCGCGATGTCCCTGAGCTTCCGCATCGGCGACCTGCTGCCCGCCGAACGCACCGCGCCCGGCCCGCTGTTCGCCACGGAGTGGACGGAGACCGACTGGCGCCACTGGCACGACCGCCGGGCGGCGGACCCGCAGGACCGCACCTTCCCCGCCGTCCCCCCACGCGACCGCACCCCCCAGGGCGAGGGCGCCGACGACGGGGGCGACGACGAGGGCGAGGACTTCAAGCGCCGCACGGCCGCCGCCGCGGCCGACGACTGCTCCCTGGACGACCAACTGATCGAGCCGGGCCTGGTCGCGGTCTCGGCCCCGGTACGAGACCCCGGCACCGGCCGGGTGGCATGCGTGGCCAGCGTGGTGAGCCACACCAGCCGCCACACGGCCGAGGACCTGCGCACCACCTTGCTTCCCCGCCTGCGCTCGACGGTCGCCCTGATGGAGAACGACCTGCGCACCGCCCCACCGCCCCAACCGGGCACCCCCCGCTCGGGCCTGGCCGCCTGGACGACCGCGTCGAAACACGAACTGGGCCGGGAGTTCGTCGAATCCCTCGCCCGCGGCCTCACCGTACTGACGGCGTTCGGCGAAGGCCGCAGCGCGCTGACCCTCACGGAGGTCGCCAAGGCGACGGGCCTGGCCCGCGCGACAGCCCGCCGGGCCCTGATCACCCACGAACACGCGGGCCTGGTACGGCAGAACCCCGATCACACCTTCACCCTCACCCCCCGGGTCCTCTCCCTCGGCTTCCCGCCCCTGTCCCGCACCTCCCTCCCCCAGATCGCCCAGCACCACCTGACCGCCCTCGCCGACCGCGTCCACGAATCGGCCGCGCTGGCCGTCCTGTCGGACTCGGGCGAGGAGGTCCAGTACACGGCCCGCGCGTCGACGAGCCGCGTCATGAGCGCCCACATCACACTCGGCACCCGGCTCCCCGCCCACGCGACGTCACCGGGCCGCGTCCTCCTCGCCCTGCCGGAGGTCCGCTCCCGGGGCTACGCCCTGATCGACGAGGAACTGGAGGCCGGCCTGCGCTCCCTGGCGGTGCCGGTCCACGACCGCACGGGCCGGGTGGTGGCCGCGGTGAACGTCGCCATGCACGCGGCCCGCCGCACGGCGGCGGACTGCGTGACGGAGATCCTTCCGCCCCTGAAGGAGGCCGCCGCACACATCGAGGCGGACCTTCGTGTGGCGGGCCGCTTCCGGAAGGTGCCGACGACCTGACGCCGGACCGCCCCTCAGCCGGTCCCGGGTCCGGCCACCGCCCAGCACCCGCAGGTCCCCACCGAGGAGATCTGGGGTGCGCTCACGCGGTCGACCCGACACTGACCTGACCACGCCACGCCACGCCACGCGAGTGCACCCGGCCAGGCACCACCCCGGCCCGTGATCACGTCCACCTCCACCGAAGTCCCCCACCCGCTACACTGGCGTGCGGCGCGGTGTCACAACACGGCACCGCACGCCTTCGTAGCTCAGGGGATAGAGCACCGCTCTCCTAAAGCGGGTGTCGCAGGTTCGAATCCTGCCGGGGGCACAACGCAACAAGTCTCTGACCTGGGGGTTCCTCCAGGGAGGGGCTCTGATCGGCCTCGGACTTCTCGTCCGGGGCCGTTTGCGTGAGCGGTGCGTGAGCGGACGGAGAGTTGATCTCCGGAGTTTCTCCCAGCGGATCAGCCTCATCCGGCACGGGCTCCGGGCCGGGATGCTCCGCGTCGTCGGGCTCGACCTCCGCTTCCGACGCAGTGTTCTCGGAGGTGGCGCGGGCGCGCGGTACGAGCCGGGCTGCGGCCTCGGCGATGGCGAGATCGGCCTCCGGGGTCCACACGAGAGCCTTGGGTCGCTTGCCCGCGGTCCAACTCGACGTGCGCCGCCGGATCGAAGGTGATGAGCGGCTGGGGGATCGCAGCGTTCAGCGCGGCCCTCAGCGTGGAGCGGAGGCGTTGGTGCGTGGCCGGGCCCACGATACGACGGCAGGGCTCCGGCTCCGCGACGGCCGCCTTCATCACCCTGCGGCGTGCACGGTGCTCGCGGCCCTTCCAGGGGATCTGAGCGAGATCCTCGAACGCCTCGCGGGAGCTTGTACGGTGTCCGACTGTCTTCGTTCATCCACGGCGAGAAGGGCCCTGCTGTGCCCACTACCTTCACCGGTCTCATGCTGCTGGTCGTCCTGCTGCTACCAGGACTGACGTTCGTCACCATCCGCGAGCGTCGGGGCAGCGAGCACCGGCCTACGCCTTTCCGGGAGACCGGAGCGGTGGTGTTCTGCAGCGTTCTCACCGAACTGGTGACACTCGCGCTTTTCGCGGCAGTGCGCGGCCTCATGCCCGACCTGACGCCAGACGTCGGCCGCCTCGTGCGAGAAGGAGGCAGCTATGCCCGCGATCAGTATGTCCAACTCGGCTGGTGGGCCGGCGGTCTATTGCTGTTCTCATGTGCACTGGCGGCCGCGGCCGCAGCCGTCACAGGGAAGCGGCCTCATGCATCCGTGATGTCGGCGTGGTGGGTCATGTTCGACCGCTGGTTCCCCGGTGAAGACCCCATCGTCGGCTGCGTCCTGGAAGACGGCTCCTACATTGAGGGGCGGCAGGCGTCGTTCAACGTCAGCTCAGACGACTCCCCAGATAGGGACCTGGTGTTGGTGGAACCGTTGAAGTATCGCGCGCCCGGCGCGACCGGAGTGCAGGACTTCCCGTGGGGGGCGGCATGCATCTCGGCCCGCCGGATCGTGACCATGTTCGTCAGTTACCCCCACCCTGAGCGGGAGGCGGAGGAGGAGGCGGCGCAGGGGTCCGCCCCGGCTGCCTCGTAGGTTTGTGACCACGCGAATCGGATGAACCCGACGGCTCCGTCTGTGGCTGGCCACCTGAGCGGGGGGTACTGGGCGAATCGGCCATGGCGCATCCTTCCCCGGTCATCCACGTCCTGGCGATTGCCGTGACAACGCTCAGGACCTGTCTTCGAGGAGCCTACAGAGCTGCAGCCCTGTCCCGTACAGGTCCAGTGCAGTTCAAGCAGCCGCGCACAGGTGCTCGATCGAGGGGCGAAGCCGAACCATGGATGCCGCGTTTCGTGCCCGGAGGCTAGCTGTATGAGGCCAGGACGTTGGTTACGCCTGCGCGTAGTTGCTGGGCTGGTGGATTTCCTCCTGCTGCCCCGTGGGGCCGGTGGTAGTTGTAGTGGATGTTCCAGACGCCGAGGACGTCACGGCGTTGGTCCTCGGAAAGCCATCTGCGGGCGTGGAGGAACTCTTCGGCGATGATCCGGTTGTAGCGCTCCACCTTGCCGTTGTGGCGAGGCGTGTACGGCGTGATGCGCTGGTGGCGCGCGCCGAGCAGGGACCTGGCGAACGTGCCGGCCCGGTAGCAAGCACCGTTGTCCGTGACGACGCGTTCTATGCAGGTGATGCCGTGGGCTGCGAACCAGGCTCTCGCCCGGTGGAGGAACGCAACGGCGGTAGCGGATCTTTCGTCGGGCAGTGCTTTGGTGTAGGCGAGTCGACTGAATCCGTCTACGGCGGAGTGGAGGTAGACGTAGCCGCCGCGTGCACCTCTGTTCTTGCGACGCTCGACAGTCTTGGCTTGGGAGCTTCCGCGTCCGTGGACTCGCCAGCCGCCGCCGTCCGAGATCCGGCCGACCTTCTTCACATCGATGTGAACCATGTGCCCAGGGCGACTGGTGGTGATCTTCCGCGGTATCCGGTTCGTGTCGCCGCTGGGGTCGATGAATCGGCGCCGGTTCAGTCCGAGGGCGAGCAGAAGCCGCGATACGGTGCGACGGCTGACCGAGTGCCCCTCGGCCTGGAGCTCATATGCGATCCGGGATGCCGACCACTTCTGGTCGGGGCTTCGCGGGACAGGACGAGGCAGTTACACGAGCACGTCTCGTTGCGTGTCGGTGGCTGCCTGTCGGTTGACGGCCCAGATCATGAGTGCGCAGAGGGCGAAGGCGGCGCCGAGGAGACTGGATCCAGCCCACCCTGTGGCGGAGTACACCGCGGTGGTGCCGGTTGCTCCGACGGCGGAGCCGAAGGAGTAGAAAAGCATGTAGCCGCCGATGACGCTGCTCGTCTGGTGTGAATATGCGGCCGTGAGCAGGTGTTGATTGCTGACGTGTACTGCCTGCACCGCGAAGTCGAGGACGATCACGCCGGCGACGACCGCCCAGAGCGACCAGGACGCTTGTCCGGTCGCCAACCATGAAGCGGCCAGGAGCACAAGTGCACCGCCTGTGATGACGTCGACGCGGCCGGCGTCGGCCCCCCGCCCGGCTCGAGCGGCGCCCAGCGCCCCGGCGAGCCCGGCGATCCCGAAGAGGCCGATCTGAGTGGTGCTCAGGTGCCATGGCTCGGCTGCGAGCGGCAGAGCCAGGCCGCTCCACAACACGCCAAAGGAAGCAAACAGGAAGAATGCAATCAGTCCCCGCGAGACGAACAGGCGCTCACGGAACAGGCGCCCCAGCGAGATCAGCACCGCGCCATAAGTGGCCCGGACGGCGTGCGGGTCGGATGGCAGGAGCTTCAGCACGAAGCAGGTGAGCGCGATGAGGAGCACGGCGAATACCACGTAGATGCTTCGCCATCCCCAGAGTGCAGCGAGACTGCCCGCGAGCACGCGCGCTCCGAGAATGCCGATGATGACACCGGAGGTAACGGCGCCGAGTGTGCGGCCGCGTTCCGCTGCCGTGGACAGGTCGGCGGCGAAGGCCACAGTGGTCTGAACGACGACCGCGAACAAGCCTGCGGTGGCCAGCCCGGCAAGCAGGAGCCATAGATGGGCAGCGACTGCGGTCAGGGCCATGCCAACCGCAGCGAGGAGAAGATGCCCGGCAATGAGCTTGCGCCGGTCGAACATGTCCCCCAGAGGCACAAGAAGGGCCAAGCCGATCAGGTAGCCGAGCTGCCCCGTGGTGACGATCCATCCCAAGTCGGCTTCCGGCAGGCCCAGGTCGTCGCCGATCTGGGCCAGTACGGGTTGCGCAACGTAGATCGTCGCGACCGCGACCGCGCAGATCACGGCGAACAGCACCCTCCGGCCAGACGTAAGACTCACCAACACCCCTCCAATGAGTAGCAAATTGCAACCAAAATGAAGGTACGGCAGAATGGTTTCGATCCGCAACTCTTCAGGAGGAGTGATGGCTCGCACAGCGCCCCATGCCGAGGGGATGTCCTGGACCGACCCCGCCTGCCCCGTCGCGCGCACCCTCGACCTGGTCGGAGATCGATGGAGCCTGCTGATCATTCGTGACGCGATGGACGGTGCGCGAGCATTCACCGACTTCCAACACCGCACGGGAATCGCGCGCAACATCCTCACCGACCGGCTGCGTCGCTTGGTCGAACGAGGGCTCCTCGATCGGCAGACCGCCCCGACGGGGCGGCGACAGAACTACGTCCTCACAGAGGCGGGCCGAGACCTCTTCACCGTCATCGTGGCTGCGCGTCAGTGGGGCGAACGGCACGCCTTCGCGCCAGATGAAACTCACTCAGTTCTCGTTGATGAAAGCGGTCTCCCGCTCCCAGAGCTGCGTCCCACCGACGCGCACGGCAGGCCCGTGGATGTCGATACGACCTCTGTGCTGCACGATCGCTGACCACATGCACGATCGCTGACCACAAAGGAAGCCACCAGACACTCCCGGCGGCCGGCGACGTGTTCGGCCATCAACGCCGGGAGGCAGATCAAAGTCATAAAACGCCGCCGCGCTGTCATACCCGTCGCCTAGTGTGAGACTCCTTCGATCCTGCTCCGGAGCAAGGAAGAAACATGGCCAATCCGCGCGCATTCCTCAGCTTCGACTTTGATCACGACGAACCGCAGAAGAAGATGGCCGACACCCACATGTGCATCGTTCTGGTGGGCCGACACATGGCGACTGCCACTGGTGTGGCCAAGGAGATCGCCATGGCCAAGGAACTACTGGTCCCCGTCTTCGGTGTCTGCGTCGACGGCGCCGGAACCGGCAGCACCCCGCCGGCCGGCTCGCAGCAGAACCGCACCATGGCATGGAAGTGGGGCCGCATCGCCGCGACGGTTCGGCAGATGACGGGTGAGGGCAAGAACGGATGAAGCGGGCCATCATCGTAGGCATTGACCACTATCCGGAGGGTCAATCTCTGGGAGGCTGCGTCGCAGATGCGACAGCGCTCGAAAAGCTGCTCTCTGCCAACGCTGATGACAGCCCAAACTGGCGCACTCAATTGATCACAGGAGCGGAGGGAAGTCCTGAGGTCACGCGGGACGGTCTGCGTCACGCTCTCACCAAGCTGTTCGCTAATGCTCGTGACACGGACTTGCTCTTCTTCTTCGCTGGCCACGGGGCTCAGACGCCCTGGGGCGCTGATCTGGTCACCCAGGACGCTACAGACCATACGCTGGGTGTATCGATGAACGACCTGATCACTCTTGCCAATGATTCCCCCGCCCGTAGTGTCACATTGATACTCGACTGCTGCTTCAGCGGAGATCTGGGAAATACACCAGGGCAGCAAGCTGCAGCCGTTTCGGAGAACTTCCGCCTGAACAAGAGCATCTTGCGGGAGAACGTCACCATTATGGCCGCAAGCCGCGGAATCGAAGCATCGCAGGAGGTAGAGGGACACGGTGCCTTCACCCGCGTCCTCCTTGACGGACTCGAAGGAGGAGCCGCGGACCACCTAGGAAAGGTCACTGCGCTCAGCCTGTACGGGTTCATAAGTCCGGCCTTTGACGCGTGGCAGCAGCGCCCGGTCTTCAAGGCGAACCTCACCGAGCCCGTTGTTCTGCGTATCGGCCCGCCATGGCTGGACGCCACCATGCTGCGAAAGTTGCCTGCCCACTTCCCTGAAGCAGACAGTCGAGTACGCCTGAGCCCAGAACACGAGGGTGAAGGGAGACCTCTGCCTCCCGGAACTCCAGGCACTCCAAAACAGCAACAATTCGACTATTTCGGCCGGTTGCGCAACGCCAACCTTGTCACCACGGACGGTAAACGTGATCACTACTGGGTAGCCATGGAAAGCGGAGAGGTCTATTTGACTCCTATGGGCCGGTACTTTTGGAAGTTAGCCAAGCGGAAGGTGCTATGAAACGCATCGGGTGTACAGGACACCAGACGTTGAGCGTCGCCACACGGCAGCGTGTCGTCGAAGCCATGATGGTAGAGCTGAGCGACTTGCAAGAAGACGTCTTGGGGGTGACGTGCCTCGCAGAGGGGGCAGACCAGGCTTTCGCGCTGGCAATGCTGGCCAGAGGAGGACGGTTGCATGTTGTCATCCCGAGCAAAGACTACGAAAGCAGCTTCCGAAGCAACGAAGCGCGATCGGCCTACAATTCTCTACTCCAGCTCGCTACCTCTCGGTCAGAGATGGACTTCTCTACGGCTGGTGAAGACGCGTATTTGGCCGCAGGGCAAGAGGTAGCTGATCAGAGCGATATCCTGCTGGCAGTCTGGGACGGCAGACCAGCGGGCGGGAAAGGCGGCACCGCCGACATCGTGGCCTATGCCCGGCAGCGGGGTATGGACGTCCGCATCATTTGGCCACCGGGCTCGACAAGGCAGTAGCATAGAGGTTCGCGCAACTCACCGACGCGCCGCACGAAAATCTCATCGCTATACATACCACGGACGCACGGTTCATGATCGCGTCTCAGGTTGGCGTGGTCGGAACGGGCGCTCACCGCGATTCTGACCGCGCCGCTCACCCGGCGGGGCCAGGAACTCAAAATCTGCTGAGTTCCAGCGTCGCGGAGGTCACCGGATTCCTTGGCGCCCACTCCATCCCGGAGTACATCATCGAGTACTCCGGCGGCCAGATCCAACAGCAGTACGCGGACTTGTGGATCGGTCGCCCGTCGGAGGCCACGGCCCGCATCGCTTCGCCCAAGTCCCCTGAAAGGCAAGCTTTTCCACCTGCACAAGCACGTGCGGGCGTGCCAGACTGAACCAACGGGACTCTTCGCGAGACCGGTGTCTTGGTCGACGCCGTTCCACGCGGAGCTCTGCCCCTCTACGTCGACTTCCTCAAGCTGCTTGACACCCGGGCTGGAGGACAAACCTCACGGCATTGCTTCTACCGTCACCCCGACTCGGACATCGTCAACGGGCCGGCTACTGCGAGGGAGACAGATGCTCAAGGGTCTGCGAGCCGGCTTCGGCCGTATGAAATGCCGGGCGAGGATGCACGTCGGCGAGTGGGGGTACGTGACGGACGGCTCCTGCCAGGCGCGTCGTACGTGCCGGCGATGCGGCGATGTATCCACCAAGGAGCGTCACCGGCCCGGCGAATGGACCTACTTGGGCGGACCCGACTCGTGCGAGGCAACCCGGACCTGCCAGCGCTGCGCGCGAGTCGAGACACAGGAACGGCATCAACTCGGCTCGACCGTCTATGTTCGGGAACGGTCGTGTGAGGTCATGCAGGTCTGTCAGCGGTGTGGTTGGAAGTGCCGTGGCGCCTACTTTCAGGAGCACCAGTACGAGATCGCGTATCTCGAGGAACACTACGATCGGATCCGACCGACGGATACGTCCCTGATTCCCGACCGCTCAGGTCTCGGGCCGTGCCACTCCGCCGTGCTCTGCACCCGGTGCGGGGTCTTCACGGAGACCAGCGATGTCACGGTGCAGGTCCTGCACTCGTGGGGTGACTGGGGGCTGGGGCACCGGGGCCGACCCACGCGGGTGTGCAGCCGGTGCGGTGAACAACAGGTCGGAACCGATTCGACGACCCAATCCCCATAGGGAGAGCCGTGCCGTTCGACGCCCGAGTGATCCGCGTCATGGTCGCCTCGCCGGGTGACGTCGTCGCGGAGCGCGCGTTCATGCGTGAGCAGTGCTACCGATGGAACGCCGCCCACGCCGAGCGGGAGCGCACCGTCCTGCTCCCGCTCATGTGGGAGTACGACAGCGCACCGCTGCTGCACACCAACGGTGCGCAGGCGGCCATCAACGACCAGATGACCGGACGGGCCGACCTGCTGGTGGGAATCTTCTGGAGCCGGATGGGCACCCCCACCGCCGCCCACGACAGCGGCACCGTCGAGGAGATCACGGCGTTGCACGAGGCCGGGCGGCCGGTACTGCTGTACTTCAGCACCCGGCCGCTGCCGAGCGACGTCGACGTCGACCAGCTCACGAAGGTACGCGCGTTCCAGTCCCAGATGGAAAAGGCCGGGCTGGTACGTACCTTCGACTCACCGGAGGAATTCGGCGCCCTCACTTACGACCACCTGACCCGAGTGCTGCACGACCGGTTCGGCGCCGGCCCCGAACGTGCCGGTAACCCCACGACCGCCTCAGAGCCAGCAGCCAGGCTCGTGGCCGGCATGGAGGTGCGCGCCGACACGAAGGGCGAGCGGGTGCTGCTGGTCATCGAGAACACCGGAACCGGCGCGGCCGAGGCCGTGCGGTTCACCTTCAAGCATGGCTTCTTCGCCTCGCCGCTGGTTACCCACCGCGAACCGATGCACGGCCTGGAGGCAGGCCGCAAAGTGGCCATACCGTTGGCGTCACTGCCAGTGTCGCTATTCACCCGGGAACGCATTCCCCAACTCGAGGTGACGATGAGCTGGGTGGAACACGGCCATCGGTTCACCTCAATGCAGACGATCACAACGAGCTAGCCATACGACACAAACTCATGCAAACACCGGACGCCTTTGACCAACCTCAAAGGACATTCAGGGCTCGACTTCACTGCCAGCAAGAGCCGCGACTCGGAGCCTTCGGGAAATGGCCCACGGGAGGCCCTCAGCGAACGAGCAGGGTCGCAGCGTCCGGGGCGGTTCGTCCAGTCCCTACTGGTGGCGGGACTGGGCCAAAGTCTGCGCAAGAGCGCCGTCGTACAGCTTCGTGCCGATGATGCCCCGACGAGTCAGGACGGTCGACCACACCTTGACCACGTGCACCATCCGCCGCTGGTGGCCGAAACGTCCGCAGCATCAGACAGGACGAGGCGTCCGACGCGAGTATCGAGTCGATGACCTGAGCGCAGTCCAGACTGGTGCGGAGCCGCTTGTACCGCGACCACCACCGCAGCTCTCACTCCCCGCCCGCTGGTCGAGCACTCCCCGCCCGCTGGTCGAGAAGGACGTACGTGAGGAGAGGGAAGATCCGTAGAGCGGACAGCAGCAGACCGACCTCCCGGACGAACCTGAGGAAGCGCCATCTCAACGCGGACAGCCGCCTTCGGGTTCGGCGCCGCCCACGCGCCCGGTAGCGGGAGGGCCCTCCCCAGCACGCCGTGCGGTGCCGACATGCACCACTGCTCGCCCGGGCTCCGCAGGAGGGGCGAGCCTTCTGCGGTGGGCGCTCATACTTCTCGGCGTCTGTTGCGCCACGCATGGACGCCCGGCAGCAGCGAAGAGTCTTCGCCGACTCCTCGTCCCTCCAAGACGCCCTCAACGTTATCGAAAAAGCCGACAGCGAAGCGGCGTTGCCATGCCAGAAGGGCAGGTAGAGCTGCCAAAGAGAAGCCGTTGGTAAAAATCGCCAACGCGGCGGAAGCGCCGGCAACCGTCCCAGTCTTGACAGAAGGAAGCTTCAGCACCACGGTCGAGTGACCCGGGTCGGCATCGACGACCTCCGCGAAAACCGCGCCGCCACGACGAGCGTCGAAGGCCACCATCGCAGCTTCCGGTCTCACCTCGACGATTGGGTAACGCAACAACTCGACGGCCCCCGTCAGCGCGTCGAATGCCCGACGCCGGGTAGCCTGCAGCCGGCGCTCGTAGCGCCTGGTGGTCAGGATCGTCGACTCGCTGGGAGGAGCTGTATCTGCTTCAGAAGCGGGAAGTACCGCGTGCCGCTCAAGGGTCTCCAGGAGCCGGCCGAAGTCGTATGGCCAGTCCGGATCAGCGAGTCTGACGGCTTGCAGGTGTGAGAGCGTTTCGATCGAGGGAGGTACTTCGTGCCCAGGCGGCATCACCGCCCCTCCAACGAGCACCGGTATGAGAGCCTTACCGTTCCGGAGAGCGGTCTCCAGCTCGACGCGTACCAGGTCGCCTGGGTCATCCAGCCGCCGCTGGCCCCGGTCGTTCGGACTACCCAGCCACTGAGGCCCTAAGACCGCGATCACCACGCGAGACGCGAGTAACGCCTGCTCCAACTCCACTACGTAGTCCCGGGCGGGCAGGTTCGAATCGATGTCCAGGTAGACCCGGTCTTTTCCGAAATACCTCCGCAGGTCGGCAGCGAGCCGTCCGGTCCACGGAGCAGAGTCGGAACGTCGATAAGAAATGAAGATCGCCCGCCGCTCCTTCGCGGGCATCCGATCCTTAGGTGCTTGCACGACCGCTCCCGTCCGCGTCCCATCCGCCCGGCTCATGTGGAGGGGGCCACGAGGGCGCTGTACGAAGCCTTACGACAAGCACATCTGAAAACAAGGGGTGCAGAGGAGCGTACAGACGGCGCGCGCAAGCTCACCGCCTGCCTGCATGCGGCCGACTCACAGCATGCATCGAAGGCGTGTGCCGCTCTGGTTCGCCCCTTCGTCGGCGCCCTCGAACGGAGGGAACCACGGGTCCTGCTCGTCCAGGCGGTCCGGGAAGAAGTGACCGTACGTGTCCATGGCCAACGTCGCGGGCCGGACCCGGCGCACATCCGAGCGGGTCTCCCGGACAGCAGGCCGCCTCCGCCGCGCGCAAGACAGTGAGGCGTACGCACGGAAGCCGCCGATGCCTCTCCACCCCGCACGCGGGCGTTGCGCCCTACATGCGCCTTATGCCCCCGGTTCACTCCATCAGGGCCGACCGGCCCGTTTCGCTGCCCATCGTTCCTCCCCTCTCCCAGGATCGGTCTGCGGCAGATACGAGGGCGGCATCTTCTTTCCGATCCCCGGTGCTTGCCGCACGGGTGAAGTGACGAACAGGAGAGGGGGATCGGCATGCATCTGACTCCGCACGAGCAGGAGCGTCTGTTGATCCACGTGGCGGCCGACGTCGCCCAGCGGCGGCGTGAGCGCGGTCTGCTGTTGAACTATCCCGAGGCCATGGCGCTGTTGACGGCGCATGTCTTCGAGGAGGCACGGGCCGGGGCGACGGTCGACGCGGTGATGGAGTCCGGGCGCCATGTGCTGCAGCGTGGCGAGGTCATGGACGGCGTGCCGGAGATGATCGACAACGTCCAGGTCGAGGCGACGTTCCCGGACGGGACGAAGCTGGTGACCATCAGCGATCCGTTCGACGAGGCGCCCACCGAGGTGGACGTCCACCCCGGCAAGCCGGAACTGCTGCCGGACGAGGACGAATACCGGGTGGTCTTCAACGAAGGCGTGACGCCCGTGCCGCTGGTCGTGCGCAACCCCAAGGACCGTCCGATCCAGGTGGGATCCCACTTCCACTTCGCCGAGGCCAACGAGGGACTCAGGTTCCGCCGTGAGGCGGCCCACGGAATGCGGCTGCACATCCCGTCCGGCACCTCCGAACGGTTCGAGCCCGGTGACAAGCGCACCGTGATGCTGGTGCCGATCGCCGGTGAGCGGATCGTCCACGGGCTCCAGGCCGACAAGAGCGAAGAGGAGAAGCACCTCGATGCCGGACAAGGCTGAGAAGGACAGGCCCTGGGACCCGCTGTCGCGTTCCCGCTACGCCGACCTGTACGGCCCGACCGCCGGCGATCGGGTCCGGCTCGCCGACACCAGTCTCGTCCTGCGCATCGACGCGGACTGGTGCGGTGGCCCGGGGCGCAGCGGCGACGAGATGGTCTTCGGCGGCGGCAAGGTGATCCGGGAGTCGATGGGCCAGTCACACATCCCCCGTGACGACCCCCGCGAGCCGGTGGACACCGTGATCACCGGTGCGCTGATCCTGGACCACTGGGGGGTGGTCAAGGCCGACGTCGGGCTGCGCGACGGCCGCATCCAGGCCGTCGGCAAGGCGTACAACCCGGAGACCATGACGCCGCCCGACAACGACGACCCGCGCGCGTCGGCCTTCGTCGTGGGGCCCGAGACGGAGGTGATCTCTGGTAAGGGCCGCATTCTGACCGCGGGCGGCGTCGACACCCATGTGCACTTCCTGTGCCCGGAGCAGATCCACGAGGCGGTGGCATCGGGGGTGACGACGCTGATCGGCGGCGGCACCGGCCCGGCCGAGGGCAGCACGGCCACCACCGTCACGCCCGGCAAGTGGCACATCCAGCGGACCTTCGAAGCGCTGGACGCCTTTCCGGTGAACATCGGCCTGCTCGCCAAGGGCAGCACCGTCTCGAGGAAGGCACTGCACGACCAGGTCACGGCCGGTGCCCTCGGCCTCAAGATCCACGAGGACTGGGGTGCCACCCCGGCGGTGATCGACGCCGCGCTGACCGTGTGCGACGAGACCGGCGTCCAGGTCGCGCTGCACGCCGACTCGCTGAACGAGGCCGGCTTCGTCCAGAGCACCTTCGCCGCGACCAAGGAGGACCGCAAGGCCAAGAAGGCCAAGTACCGCAGCCTGCACATCTTCCACATCGAGGGCGCCGGCGGCGGCCACGCCCCCGACATGATCAGCCTCGCGAGCAAACCCAACGTGCTGCCCGCGTCGACGAACCCGACCCGGCCCCTCACGGTCAACACCGTCAAGGAGCACGTCGACATGATGATCGTGTGCCATCACCTCAATCCGGAGGTCGACGCGGACATGGCGTTCGCCGACTCCCGGATCCGGCCCTCCACCATGGCCGCCGAGGACCTGCTGCACGACATGGGCGCCATCTCGATGATGTCCTCCGACGCCCAGGCCATGGGCCGCATCGGTGAGATGATCATGAGGACCTGGCAGACCGCGCACGTCATGAAGTCCCGCTACGGCCACCTGCGCGAGGACGACGCGCACGCGGACAACTTCCGTGCCCGCCGCTACGTCGCCAAGTACACGATCAACCCGGCCATCACCCACGGCATCGACCACGAGGTCGGCTCCGTCGAGACCGGCAAACTCGCCGATCTGGTGTTGTGGGAACCGAAGTTCTTCGGCGTCAAGCCGCACATGGTCATCAAGGGCGGCCAGATCTCCTACGCCCAGATCGGCGACGCCAACGCGTCCATCCCCACCCCGCAGCCCTACCTCCCGCGCCCCGTCTGGGGCTTCCAGGGCCGCGCCCCGGCGGCGAACTCCTTCAACTTCGTGGCCGAGGCCGCCCTCGACGGTGAACTCTCCCGGACCGGGCTGCTCAAGCCCCTGCGCGCCATCCACTCCACACGGGAGGTCACCAAGGCCGACATGATCCACAACAACGGGGTCCCGAAGATCGACATCGACCCCGACACCTTCGACGTCACCATCGGCGGCGCCACCACTTCCGACGTCCGCACCACGGTCGACGGACAGGAAGTCGGACGCAACTACGCCACCGAACTTCCCCTGGCACAGCGCTACTTCCTGTTCTGAGCGTTCCGTCGGGTCGTGGCCCGCCCACCCGGCCGACCCCGGCACCTCCTCGCGAAAGGCGGTCCCGCCGTCCCATGAGCCGCACTGCCCTGCTCGTCCTGGCCGACGGCCGCTTCCCCGCCGGCGGGCACGCCCATTCCGGCGGGATGGAGGCCGCCATCGCCTCCGGCCGTGTCCACGACACCGCGAGCCTGGAGGCGTTCTGCCGGGGGCGGCTGCACACCGCCGGACTGGTCGCGGCCGGCCTCGCCGCAGCCGCCGCCGACGGCTACGACGCCCTCGCCCTGGACGAAGCCGCCGATACCCGCACCCCCGTACCGGCGTTGCGCCGCATCGCACGCCGCCTGGGCCGTCAACTGATGCGCGCGGCCCGGGCCACCTGGCCCAGCACCGACCTCGACCACCTCGCCCGACACCGGCCCCAGGGCGCCCACCAGCCGGTCGTGCTCGGCGTCGCCGCCCGTGCCGCCCGGCTCACTCCACTCGACGCCGCCCAGGCCGCCGCCTACGAGAGCGTCGGCGGTCCGGCGACCGCCGCGGTACGCCTGCTGAGCCTCGACCCGTTCGACGCCACCGGCGTCCTGGCGCGGCTCGCCGACGAACTCGACGCCGTCGCGGACGTCGCGACCGACGCGGCGGGGCGGACGGCGACGGAGGGGGTCGCCGCCCTGCCCGCCGCCTCGGCTCCCCTGCTGGACATCACCGGTGAACAGCACGCCGCCTGGGCCGTCCGGCTCTTCGCTTCCTGACCAGCCCTGACCGTTGCCTGGAGCATCCCTGTGCATCTCGACCACCCCGTGACCACGCCGCACCGCCACACCCACAGCGCCGAACCGCTGCTCGCCGACGGCAGCCGCCGGGCCCTGCGCATCGGCTTCGGCGGGCCCGTCGGCTCGGGCAAGACCGCGACCGTGGCCGCACTGTGCCGCACCCTGCGCGACCGGCTCTCCATCGCCGTGGTCACCAACGACATCTACACCCAGGAGGACGCCGCCTTCCTCCGCCGCGAGGCCGTACTGCCACCGGAGCGGATCACCGCCGTGGAAACCGGGGCCTGTCCGCACACCGCCATCCGCGACGACATCTCCGCCAACCTCGAAGCGGTCGAGCACCTGGAGCAGATCCTGCACCCGCTCGACCTGATCCTCATCGAGTCCGGCGGGGACAACCTCACCGCGACCTTCTCCCGCGGGCTCGTCGACACCCAGGTCTTCGTCATCGACGTGGCCAGCGGCGACGACATCCCGCGCAAGGGCGGTCCCGGCATCACCACCGCCGACCTCCTCGTCGTCAACAAGACCGACCTCGCCCCCTACGTCGGCGTCGACCTGGACACCATGAGGGCCGACACCCGCAAGCAGCGCAAGGACCTGCCGTACGCCTTCACCAGCCTCACCACCACCGACGGCGTCCAACCGGTCGCCGACTGGGTCACCGGCTGCCTCGCCGCCTGGTACGCCGCCGGAACCACCCGGTGAACGTCGCCACCGCGCAGACGCCGGCCGCGATCCCGGCGCCGGCCGGCGAACCCCTCGGGGCCGACGGCGGGCCACACGGCCGGCGCTCTGCCCAGTCCGCCCCGGCGCACCCGTCCGCAGTCGCCGCCACCGCCCGAATCCGGGCCACCCACAACGGCCGCGCCACGACGGTCCCCCTGCTGCACAGCGACGGCCCCTTCCACCTGCGCCGGCTACGGGCCCGCGGAGAACAGGCGCGTGTCTGCGTACTCGGCGCGATGAGCGGGCCGCTCGGCGGGGACCGGCTCGCCCTCGACATCACCGCCGAGACACACGCCCGGCTGGAGGTGACCAGCGCGGCCGCCACCATCGCCCTGCGCGGCCCCACCACCGCCCCGGCCACGTACGACCTACGGATCAGGGTGGGCGACCACGCGACCCTGCACTGGCTGCCCGAGCCCCTGATCAGCACCCGGAACAGCACCCTGCACCAGACGTTCACCGTCGACCTCGCCCCCACCTCCCACCTGCTCATGCGAGAAGAACAGCTCCTGGGCCGCTCGGGAGAACCGCCGGGTCACCTCACCACCCGCCTGACCGTCCGCCGCGGCGGACGACCGCTCCTCGACCAGCACACCGCCTACGGCGACCCGGCACCGGCATGGGACGGCCCCGCCGTCCTCGGAAGCCACCACGCCACCGGACAACTCCTCCTGGTCGACCCGGAGCTGGACACGCCCCAGGAACCGCACGTCATCGGCGACGACCCGGCAGAGGGATACGCGGTACTGACCCCCCTCGCCGGCCCCCAGGCCCTCATCGCCACCGCCGTCGCCCCGACACCGGCCCGACTGCGCCACCTCCTGAACACCGCCCTCGCGTACGTCCACGTGACGCCGAGGCCCAAGGCCGGAGGCGAGCAGTAGATCCGTGAAGAACGTGAACGCCGCACCGAAGGACAGGAACATGGGACGGGCACTGATCGTGGTGGACGTGCAGAACGACTTCTGCGAAGGCGGCAGTGCCGCCGTGGCAGGTGGAGCCGAAATCGCCGTGAAAGTCCGCGACCTGGTCGGGCGCGCGGCGGAAGCCGGGGCCTACGAGGCCGCCTACAGCGGTTTCGAGGGCGCCGACGAAAACGGGACGGGGCTGACCGCCGGCGTGAACCACGAAACGATCCAGCAGGCCCGCGACGAACTCCGGCGAGCGGGGGTTGATCTGTCCGGCACGCCGGTGGTCGCGGAAGCCCAGCGTCACCGCGAGGGCACACTCAGGGCACACGAGTCCAGAAAAATGAGCAGGTCACAGCCCCGCCCAGGGTGAACTCCCGAAGCGGGTGTCGCAGGTTCGCATCCTGCCGGGGGAACCAGGCAGAAGGCCCCGGACCGACCATGGATGCTGTCGGCTTCTCCGGGGCCTTCGACAGCCGCTTCCGACATCAGCGAGCGCGGTCGGCGTGCGCGCGGCCGGCGTGCGCGCGGTCGGCGCGGCTGAGCCGGAAGTAGCTGTCGGCTGCCGGGAGGAACATCAGCACCACGGCGGTGAGTACGGCGGCCACATGTACGACCCGGGAGGTCCCGAAGACCAGGTCCATCGCTCCGGCCTCAGCCAGTACCACGCCGGGAGTGCGGCCCTGAGTCAGGGCGTGGATCGGCTCGGCGACCATCGACGCCGTACCCAGCACGCCGAGGCCCAGCGCCAGAACGGTCCGGGCCCAGCCGTGGCCGCGGCGCATCCTGAGCGCGACCAGTAGCGCCCCGGCGAAGACGGGCAGCCGCACCGCGAGACCCACGGCGATCTCAGCCGCGGAACCCGAGCCGTCGGCCGCCACCCTGCCCACCGCCAGAACCGTCTCGACGGCGCCGGCGGCAACGGCCGTCACCCATAACGCGAACGCGACACGTACCGGCCCGGGTGGCATGCGGGCATCGGGCACCGCACACGTCGCGGCCGAGGCGCGGGCGTGGCCGACGGACGTGACTCCCGGCGAGGAGCGCGGCATCATGGCCTCGATTCGTGAGTTCGGGGGAACGGGTTCGATCAGCGCTCTCGATACTTCCGGCGCGGCACGGCCATGACCCGCCTGCTGGCCAGTGGAATCGTCCTGAGGCTGTCCCCACCGCCGCGGGTCTCCACCGCCGCGGGTCTCCTCCGCTGGGCTCCGCCGAGGCCCGGCGCTCCGGACGCCGCCGACTCGAAATAGACGAGGAGAGCGGGGCGTTGCGACGAGAGTTGCCCTGTGAGGAACCCTCGTTCCGGCAGGGGAGGCGTTCGCCGTGGTCCCCGAGTGGGACGGGATCACGGCGTCACGGATCAAGGGGGCTCGCTGAATGGTCAGTGTGAGTGTGGAGACCGCGGAGCAGACGGAGGAGCGGCTGCGTCGGGTGATTTCCGAGGCCGATCTCGTCGTCCACGACGGTGTCTGGTGTTTCGAGGAGTCTCCGGCCGACCAGCCGCCGGCGCTCACCGGCGACACCCTGGCGGTCGTCCGCGACCAGGAGAGTTGGAGCCGTCTGGTTCCGCTCACCCGGGAGGGCGACGGCGTCGAACGTTTCGGGATCTTCTCCTTCCACTTCGCCGGCCAGGCGGACAACAGCGGCTTCGTCGGCTGGCTGGCCACCCACCTCAAGGCCGAGCTGGGGACCGGCGTGTTCGTCATCTGCGGCAGCAACCGCGCCCGCGGCGGCATCTACGACTACTGGGGCTGCCCCGTCGACCTGCTGGACCGGGCCGTCGCGGTCGTCAGGGCGCTGCGGCCCGACTGAGAGGCCGGCGGCACGTTCCGCGGCTCCGGCTCAGGAGCGGCCGTACTCCGCCAGGGCCGGTGCCAGCAGGTCGAAGGCGCGTGGCGCCTCCCGCGTCAGCACCTCCGCGATCTCCGGGTTCGTGCGGCCGGCCAGCGTCAGTTCCTGGATGCGGTTGAACAGGACGCGGTGGACTCCGCCCAGCAGCGCCGCGGCCGTGCGGGGCGTGATGTCGTCGGGTGGGGTGGCCGTCGATTCGGCCAGCGCCGCGGTCAGCGCGTCCTCGCGCCGATCGTGGAGGCCCCGCAGGCAGGAGGTGAGGGTGGGACTGTCGGCGATCATGCGGGTGAAGGCCGGGCCGGCGAAGCCCGCGACCGGGTCCTGGGCCTCCACCGCCGCCAGGAAGGCACGGCGCAGGGCCGTCAGCGGCGTCTCGCCCGGTTCGCGCGCGGCCACGGTGCCGGCCAGGGCGGCGACGAACTGGTCCTGGTGGTCGAGGGCCAGGTCCTCCTTGCGCGGGAAGTAGTTCGTCACCGTCTTCTTGGCGACGCGCGCGGCGTCGGCGATCTCCGCGATCGTCGTGCGCTCGAAGCCCTGCTCGATGAAGAGTCTGGTCGCCTGGTCGGAGATCAACTGCCGCGTCTCGCGCTTCTTGGTCGCGCGGAGACCCAGCTCCGGTGTGTTCGGGTCCATGGGGAGAATCTTACCTTCGTAGTATTTTTATGTTGACAGTCAGAGTGCCCTCTACGTAAAGTTACTCTCGATGAACGAATTTATCGAGGGGAACGGCACCGGCGACGGCGCCGTCATCTACGTACACGGTGGCGGGTTCGCCCACACCGTGCCTGAGGCCGAGCGGGCCCTCGCCCGCCGGTTGTCGCGGGCCACCGGGCGCCCCGTTCTGCGGGTGGACTACCGGCTGGCGCCCGCCCATCCGTATCCGGCCGCCCTGGAGGACGTCCTCGCCGCCTGGCGCGGCGTGCTGGCGCGGGGCGTGCCCGCCGCACGCGTGGCGTTCTTCGGCGAGTCGGCCGGAGCGACGCTCGTTCTGTCCGCCCTGCTGGAGATCGAGCGGAGCGGCGGGCCCCGGCCCGGCGCCGCGGTCGTCGTCTCGCCCGTCACCGACCTGGCGCTCACCGGTGACTCCCTGGCGGCCAACGACGGCAAGGACGTCATCGACCGGACCGTCCTCACGTCCGTCTGCGCCCAGTACCTCGCCGGGGCGGACGCCACGAAGGCGCCGCAGTCGCCGCTGTACGGCGATCTGCGCGGGCTGCCGCCGCTGCTCGTCGCGGTCGGCGGGGACGAGGTGCTGCTGGACGACGCCCGTCGGTTCGCGCGGGCCGCACAGGCGGCCGGGGTGAGCGTCGACCTGCACGTCCACGAGGGGATGAAGCACGCCTTCCACCTCTCCGAGGAGGACGGCGCCGCACTGTTCGAGGAGGTCGGGCGCCGACTCGCCGACACCGGGACGGACCCCGATACGGACGCCGGGACGGGCACCGGGACCGGGACCGGGACGGACACCGGCACAGACGCCGGGCCCGGCACCGAGACCGACGCCGGCACGGAGTCCGTCGCCGGCACCGACGCCGGCGCCGTACGGGAGTTCACCGTCAGCGGCCCCGACGCCGGCCCCTACGCCCTCGCCGAAGGACCGGACGGTGCCCTCTGGTTCACCCTCGTCCACCAGGGCGCCGTGGCCCGCCGGGACCCGGGCGACGGGAGTGTCACCGTCCACCCGGTCGGGGCCGGGCCGACCGTGATCACGCCGGGGCCGGACGGGGCGATGTGGTTCACCGAGTACCAGGCGCACCGCATCGGCCGTATCGCCCCCGACGGCTCCTACTCCTCCTTCGCGCCCCCGACCCCCGAGGGGGGACCGTTCGGGATCGTCGCCGGGCCGGACGGGGCCATGTGGTTCACGCTGTCCGGCGCCGACCGCGTCGGCCGCGTCACCATGGACGGCGAGATCACCGAGTACCCGGCGCCCGGTGCCTTCCCGTCGGCCCTCGCGGCCGGCCCGGACGGCGCACTGTGGTGCACCCTCAACCAGCAGAACGCCGTCGGACGGATCACCACCGACGGCCGCGGCACCGCCCACCCCCTGCCGACCGAGGGCGCCGCACCGGTGGGCATCGCCGCGGGGCCCGACGGCGCGCTGTGGTTCACCGAGATCGGCGCCGGGCGGATCGGCCGGATCACCGTGGACGGCGAGATCACCGAGTACCCCCTGCCCGACCCCGCGGCCCGGCCGCACGCGGTCACGGCCGGGCCCGACGGGGCGCTGTGGTTCACCGAGTGGGGCGGCGGGCGAGTCGGCCGGATCACCGTCGACGGCCGCATCACCTCGTACGCGCTCTCCCGCCCCGACAGCGAACCGCACGGCATCGCCCGGCACGGCGGCGCCGTGTGGTGCGCACTGGAAACCGGCTCCCTGGCCAGAATCGAGGTCTCCGCATGACCGTTCCCGGCGTCGCTCCCGACCCCGGCGTCCTGCACCCGCTCGCGCAGCACCCGCGGGTCGTCCTTTTGAAGCCGCTCGTCACCGACGAGCGCGTCCAGGTCGGCGACTTCACCTACTACGACGATCCCGACGACGCCACCGCCTTCGAGACCCGCAACGTGCTCTACGCCTACGGGCCGGAGAAGCTGATCATCGGCAAGTACTGCGCGATCGCCTCCGGCACCCGGTTCCTGATGGCCGGGGCCGAGCACCCGACCATGGGGGTGTCGACGTTCCCGTTCACCATGTTCGGCGGCGCCTGGGCCGAGGCCACGCTCGACCTCGTCACCGGCATGCCCAGCCGCGGCGACACGGTCGTCGGCAACGACGTGTGGTTCGGCTACGGCGCCACCGTCATGCCCGGTGTGCGCATCGGGGACGGGGCGATCGTCGCCGCGGGGTCGGTGGTCACCGGCGACGTCCCGCCGTACACGATCGTCGGCGGCAACCCGGCCCGGCCCATCCGCGGCAGGTACGACGCCGACGACGTCGCGCGGCTCCAGCGGGCCGCGTGGTGGGACTGGCCGGTCGAGCTGGTCACCCGCCATGTCCGCACGATCATGTCGGGCAGCCCGGCCGACATCGAGGCCATCGCGACGAAGGAGCTCTCCTGACCGACACCCGCGCCACCACCTCCGCCCGGCCCGCGCGAAACTCCACGGAAGGAACCCGCTTGACCGATCAGTCGCACCGCCCCGAGACCCCCGGCACCTCCGTCACTCCTGGCACCGCCAGCACCGCCGTCACTCCCGGCACCGCCAGCACCCCCGGCACCGCCAGCACCCCCGGCACACCCGGCATCCCCGCCTTCGACGCCGCCGCCGAGTTCGACCGGCAGGTCCGCACGCTCAACGCGCTCGGCTACCCCGCGCTCTCCGGGCGCACGGAGGAGCAGTTCGCCGAGCTGGTGGCGCCCCTGCGCGCCGAGGCCGTGGCCCACGCGGGTACCCCGGACGAGGCGGACGCTCCGTACGATCCCGCCGCCACCGGCCGGGTGCCGTTCGTCCTGGTCGTCACCCGCGCACTCGCCCCGATCGAGCGGACCATGCCGCTGACCGCGCTGCACGGCGGCAAACTGCCCGGGTTCGTCGACCGCACCTTCGAGCCCGGGTCCCTGGAACGGTTCGTCGCCACCGAGGAGGCCGAGCCGCCCGGCCGGGACGGTGTCCACCTGCTGTTCGACGTCGAGCGCGGGGAGGAGTTCTGCGGGGTCGTACCCAACGACGCGATGGCCGCCGTCGCCGAGCGGGGCCGCAGTCTGCTCACCATCGAGGAGGGCGTCGCGCTGATGACGCACGCGCCGCGGATCCTGGTCAAGAACAAGTGCTTCTCGCTGGGCGGTTCACGGTCCGGCGACCGCCGCGTGCCGGCGATCTGGATCAGCCGGAAGGCCCCGAAGCTCGGCTGGTGCTGGGCGGGCAACCCGCACACCTGGCTCGGCATGGCGTCCGCGGGCGCGCGCCGGGTCTGAGCGCGGCGCGCGTCGGCTCACGCCGGGCCGGCCGCTTCCTGGCCGCCGCCATGGCCCTGGTACCGCAGCAGCAGCATCGCGGCGTCGTCGTGGTGCGGTCCCGCCGCGTGCCGCACCAGGTCCTCGCGCAGGGCGTCCAGGGCGCGGTGGACGTCGGAGTCCCTCAGGAGGTCGGCGCGTTCGGCGAGCGGGTAGAAGCCGCCGTCCTCGTCCCGGGCCTCCGTGACGCCGTCGGTGTAGAGGAGTAGCTGGTCGCCGGGGGTGAAGGGCACCGGGAACGGCTCCGGGCCGGGCCCGCCGTGTGCGGCCAGGCCCAGCGGGAGGGCGTAGGAGGGGGGGTCCGGGAAGTCGGCGCTGCCGTCGGGGTGGACGATCATCGGGGCCGGGTGGCCGTAGTTGAGGAGGACGACCTGGTGGTCGTAGCCGATCTCGGCGAGGATCGCGGTCACGAACTTTTCGTCCTCCAGCTCGCGGGCGACGCTGCGTTCCAGCCGCTCGCCGAGTTTGACCAGGTCCTTCTCGTCGTACGCCGCCTCGCGGAAGGCACCGAGGACCCTGGCCGCGGTCTCCACCGCGGCCAGGCCCTTGCCCTGCACGTCGCCCACGATCACCCGGACGCCGTGCGGGGAGGCCACCACCTCGTACAGGTCGCCGCCGATCCGGGCCTCGGCGAGCGCCGAGGTGTACGAGACGGCCGCGTGCAGCGGGCCCGCGGTCAGCGGTACCGGGCGCAGCAGGACCCGCTGGGCCGCCTCCGCGATCGACCGCACGCTGGCCAGTTCCGCCTCCCGGCGGGAGCGCATCACCGCCGCCGCGATCCCGACACCGGTCACGCCGGCCACCGACGCCATGGCGGTGAAGCCGCGGGGGCGGTCGAAGAGCCCGTTGTACAGGCCGAGGCCCACGCAGAGCAGCGTCGCGACGAGTCCGATCACCGCCGTACGCCGCCAGCCGCCGACCAGGCCGGCGAAGGCCGGTCCCAGCGACACCAGGGGCAGGAGTCCGACATCCGGCCCGGCCGTGATGTCCACGAAGGCGACCACGGCCATGGCCGCCACGGGCATCCAGGACAGCATCACGGAACTGGATGGCGACTTCTTCACGGTCATGACTACTCCGGTGTCGCAGCGCTCAAGAGCCGCCCTCTCCCTGTTCCCAGGCGTCCCTCCCCAGTCTCTTAGACTATGCAACGGTTTGATCGCGCAGGAGTTCCCGAGCGGTCCTTAACCCAATCGAGGCCCGGCGACGCGCCGGCCGGCGGAACTCGCGGCGGGGCTAGCATCCGCTCATGACGACCTCACAGAACGCGCAGCACAGCGAAGGCCTTCCCCTCGACGTCCGGATCGGCGCCCTCCAGGGCGGGTCCGCCGACCTCGCCCGGTACGCGGGCCGGGTCGTACTGGTGGTCAACGTGGCCTCCAAGTGCGGGCTCACCCCGCAGTACGCCGGCCTGGAGCGGCTGCACGAGAGGTACGCGGAGCAGGGCTTCACCGTGCTCGGCGTGCCGTGCAACCAGTTCATGGGTCAGGAGCCGGGCAGCGCCGACGAGATCGCCGAGTTCTGCTCGGCGACGTACGGCGTCACCTTCCCGATGACCGAGAAGGTGGACGTCAACGGGGAGGACCGGCACCCGTTGTACGACCGGCTGACCGGCTTCCCCGACGCCGAGGGGCACAGCGGGGACGTCCGCTGGAACTTCGAGAAGTTCCTGATCGGGCGGGACGGCAAGGTCGCCGCCCGGTTCTCGCCGCAGACCGAGCCCGAGTCGGCCGAGGTCGTGGCGGCCGTGGAGGAGCGGCTGGCGGGCTGACCCCGCTCCGGCCGGTTGACCTTGCCCCCGGGGCAGGCCGCAGCGTCGTCGTCGCCGGGCGGAACAGGCCGCCCGGTGACGGAGGATGACGACGTGGACGATGCACGCGACGACGAGTTGCTGACCATCGGGGCGTTCGCCGCGCGGGCCCGGCTGTCGGCCAAGGCCCTCAGGCTGTACGACCGTATGGGCCTGCTCGTGCCCGACCAGGTGGACGAGGCGACCGGCTACCGCTACTACCGCCCCGGCCAGGCCGAGCGAGCCCGGCTCGTGGCGCTGCTGCGGCAGCTCGACATGCCGCTCGCGAAGGTCGCGGACGTGGTCCACGCGGACGGGCCCGAGGCCGCCGGTCTGCTCGACGCCTACTGGGCGGGAGTGGAGGCCCGGGTGGCCGGGCAGCGGACGCTCGCCGGCTACCTCCGTGGACGTCTTTCGGGGAGGAGCTCCGAGGTGTACGGAAAGTTCGCGGTCGAGACGGTGGACGTGCCCGAGCAGGTGGTGATCAGCGAGACCCGGCACACGCTGGCGGGGGAGCTGCCGGCGTGGATCGGTGCCTCGCTGGGACGGTTGGAGGAGGCGGCCCGGGAGTGCGGGGGTGTGACGGCGGCGCCGTTCGTCGTCTACCACGCCGAGGTGTCGATGGAGAGCGACGGACCGGCGGAGTCGTGCGTGCCGGTCGCCGACGAGGCGGCGGCCCGGGCGTGGAGCCGGGAGCGGGGGCGGGCTTGGCAGTCGCGGGTGCGGGTGGAGCCGGCCCGGCGGCTGGCCTACACCCGCATCACCAAGGCGCAGGTGGCCCATCCGCAGATCCTGGCCGCCTTCGAGGCGGTGGAGGAGTGGGTCGCCGCCCGGGGTTGGACGGTGACGGGTCCGTGCCGTGAGGTGTACTTCGCCGACTGGGAGGCGTCGGGCCCCGAGGACCCGGTGTGCGACATCGCCTTCCCCGTGAGCGGAGCCGGCGAAGGGCCGGAGCCGAACTGAGCAGAGCCCTCTCGGCAAGGTCGGCGAACTGGTCGAGAGGGCTCCGTCGGCCGTGCTGGTGGACGGCGCGTGGAGCGGTTACTCCTTGACCGAGGTCACGAAGGCGTTCCACGCGTCGGCGGGGAAGGCCAGCGTCGGCCCCCCGGGGACCTTGGAGTCGCGGACGGCGAGTGCCGCCACGACCGGTGACTTGACCTCGACGCACGCGCCGTTTCCTCCGGAGTGGGAGGACTTGGTCCACGATTCCTGGGCGCCCTGAAGAATTGCCATGTCTGCTCCGATGGCGAGTTGCTGAGTGCGGTTTACGCCAATGACGCTTGATCTTTGGCGTGATCGACGCTACTCGCTGACCTCGCCGATCGGAGCAGCCATTCACCCGACCGGATGGCATATTCCAGGCGACTCTTCCAGTACCGCGCACTAGGGGTGTAAGATCCGCCGCCACGTCAGCGGGCGTACTCCTTCGCCACGTCCTCGATGCGCTGCCGTGACTGCTCCACGTTCAGGGCCTGCGCCCGCAGGTGCTCGTACATCACCGTGTACTTCTGCACATCCTGCGCCTTCTCCAGGTACAGGTCGCTGGTCACGCCCTCGATGTACACGACGCTCGAGTCGGCGGCGTCGGCGAACTCCAGGATCGAGTACTGGCCGTTGATGCCGGGGTGCGCCCCGACGTCGAACGGCAGCACCTGCACGGTGATGTGCGGAAGCTGCGACATCTCGGCGACGTGCTCCAACTGCTCGCGCATCACCTGCCGGCTGCCCACCACCCGGCGCAGGCACGCCTCGTCGAGGACCACCCACAGCCGCAGCGGGTTGGTGTCGGCGGAGATGCGTTCCTGGCGCCGTATGCGGACCTGGACCCGTTTCTCGATGTCGGCGACGGACGTCTCGGGCAGGGCACCCTGGATGAGTGCCTCGGCGTACGAGCGGGTCTGCAACAGGCCGGTGATGATCTGGGGTTCGTAGGTCCGCAGCGACTCCGCGTCGGTCTCCAGGCCGATGTAGACGCTGTACGGGATGTCCCCGAAGGCGTGCCACCAGCCCTGCTGCCGCGAGTCCTTCGCCATCTGCATCAGCGAGTCGACGATCCGCTGGTCCTCGACCTCGTACACCCCGCACAGGTCGCGTACGTCACGCTGGCTGATGCTGCGCCGGCCGTTCTCCAGGCGGCTGATCTTCGACTGCGAGACCAGCAGCCGCTCCGCCACCTCCTCGGCCGTCATGCCTTTGAGCTCGCGGAGCCGGCGCAGCTCCTGGCCCAGTCGGCGCCGCCTGACGGTGAGATTGACATTGGACGCCACGGGACGTGCACCTCCGGCTGCGTGACTCATGCTTGCCACTTTGCGTATCTGCTGTTCAGCAGACTGCCACCAAGGTGGTTTCTACCGCTGGCAAACGGTCGATATGCGCCGCGTACACGCCAGTTCGGGTTCCCCCCCGTACACATGGCCGCGCGGGGCGTCGGGACCGTACCGCCGTCCGGGCATGCCGGACGGGCGGTCGGTCCCGTCGCCCCGCGCGGACCTGCGGCTCCCGTGACCGGGCATAGGGGACTGACGGTGCGGCGGTGCGGTAACGCTGTGACGTGCTGCGGTGGGGTGCGGCTCAGTGGGCCACCGCACGCGCCATGGATCCGTGGCGCGGTTGCGCCGGAACACCGCGGGCGGGTTCCGGGGCGGGCCTGGCTCCCGGTCCCGCGGCCTGGCGGCCGGCCGGGGCCGGATTGCGGCGCGGCTGGGCCGCCGCGCCGTTCTGGACGTCCATCACCGCGTGCGCCACCAGTCCGCCCATGGGGTCGTGCCTGATGAGGTCCCGCAGCCGGGACCGCGACGAGCGCCCTTCGTTGCCTGGGTAGAGGTGCTTGCCGAGGCCGACCGCGTGGGCCAGCGCGGCGAGCGCCGCGGTCCGCGGGTCCGGCGGTACGCCGGTGCGGATCGCCGAGTCCAGCCGGGCCTTGATCTCCCTGCTGATCGCCGTGTCCGTCGCCTGATAGCGAGTCGTCGGCAGCACCCCGCACATCTGGCCCTCCACGGCATGCACCATGCCGCATCGCTCCAGATGCGAGAGGTAGGTCTGGCGCAGCCCCAGGCGGGGCCCGCCAATCCAGTTGACCGCCCGTACGGGAGCGCCACGCCTTCGCAGCAACTCCAACGCGCAGTCCAGTGTTGGATCTCCTGTCGGCCGTGGTGCCACCACGGCGATACGATCCCCGTCTGGGGCTATCCGTCCGGCCAGCGCCAGCTCCACCAGCTGTGCTCCGGCCAGACCGAGGTCGAGCGACTGCGGCTGTGCGGTGGTACCCGTGGTCGGGTCCAACGCCAGCAGCAGAAGCTCCTCCGGAAGTGTTCTGCGGCTCCTGCCCATCCATGCCTCCCCGCGTGGATGAAAGACAGGGTGACCCCTCTCACATTGGTCTGTCGAGGGTGCGTGACCGGTTCGTAGTGGAACCAGTAGGTATGTCGTTCTCGTCTACCGCGTGGGTTCCACCCGTACACAGGACACTGGTACATGGTTTCGGTACGGGTTCGGTAGCGCGCACGAGGCGTGCGGCGCATGGAGGAGGCATCGGTGGCGGGCGAGTCCCCCGACAGGTCGAAGCAGCGCGAGTCGTCGGAAGAACCGACGTCGGGGAGCGCGGGTCCGGTTCCCGAAGCCAGGACCGAGGCGAGCGAGACGCGTGATCCGCGGCTGGCGGTGGCACGGGAGGACGCGAAGCCGGCGGCGTCCACCGGGGCCACCGGGTCCGCCGGATCCCGTGGGGGCGTCGATACGGCGACCCGGGTGCTGTCGGTCCGCGAGACGGAGGCGGAGGACGAAGCGGAGGCGGCCTCGGATTCCGAGGCCGCCGAAAACGCGGACGCCGAGGCCCAGGCCGCCGAGGACGCGGGCGCCGCCGTCGACGACGCGCGGCCGGAGGGCCCCGCCGAGGACGGCCCCTCCGAGACGCTCGAGGCGTCCGGCACGACGCCCGGTACGTCTGACGCACCCGACGTCTCCGACGCGTCCGAGGGCGGCGGCGCCGAACCCGTCGCCGCCGGTGACGTCCGGCTGCGGGACGCCGTCGCGGCCTGGGTGGCGACCGCGGACGAGCGGGCCGCCGCGAACGCGGGCAGCGAGGACGCGGGCAGCGAGGACGCGAAGGCCGGCGCCGAGGACACGCCGGGCACGGGGCCCGCGGAGGGCTCCCGGCCGGACACCACCGCGGACGCCGCCCCGACCGGGGACGGACGCGACGCGACCGCGACGGCCGCGGACACCGACCCGGCCCAGGACCGACGCGACACGACCTCGACGGCCACGGACACCCACCCGCCCCAGGACCGACGCGACGCGACCGCGACGGCCGCGGACACCGACCCGCCCCAGGACCGACGCGACACGACCCCGACGGCCACGGACACCCACCCGGCCCAGGACCGACGCGACACGACCGCGACGGCCGCGGACACCGACCCGGCCCAGGACCGACGCGACACGACCTCGACGGCCACGGACACCCACCCGCCCCAGGACGCCGAGGGGAGCGCGGGCGGCGAGTCCGACGGCGGCTCCGGCGAGCGGCGGGACGCGGAGGAGCGCGACGCCGAAGGCGCTGCCGCCCCCGCGGACTCCGGCGCGGCCGAGGATCCCGAAGAGCCCGAGAACCCCGCGGAGCCCGCGGAGCCCGCGGAGGGCGACGCCGGCGGCCGCTCCGGCCCGACCGGGGACGAGGGGCCTCCCGTCGATCAGCCCACCGCCGTCTTCAAGGCCCTGCGGCCCTCCGCGCCCGCCGTCGACCAGCCGACCACCATGCTGAAGCTGGGCGACGCCGCCACCGCGCCCGGGAAGTCCGGCGGGAACGACAAGAAGGACAAGACCGGCAAGGACGAAGACGCCCCCGCCCGGGCCGCCGAGACCGACGCCGAGCGGACCAGCAAGTTCGTCGCCCTCCGGCACCCGGACGACCCGGCGTCCCGCAAGCCCCCGCGGGCCCCACAGGCACCGCAGGCCTCACAAGCCCCACAGACCCCAGAGATCCCACGGTCCCCGCAGCCCCCCGCCGAGGCCCCCAAGGCCGCCCCCAAGGCCGCCCCCAAGGCCGCCCCCAAGGCACCGCAGGCACCCCGTACCGGGGTCACCGCCGCCGTGCCGCAGGTCGGGCCCGAGCGGACGACGCAGCAGCCGCTGCCGCCGAAGCCGCCGCTGGACCTGCTGGCGGAGCTGACGAACACACCGCCGCCGCCGGAGACCCCGCTGCGGACGACGGTGCGCCGGGTCAAGATCTGGACCCCTCTGGTCATCCTGCTGGTGATCGTCTTCGGCGTCGTGCAGTCCATGCGCCCGCTGCCCGCGCCGGAGCTCGACCTCACGGCACAGGACAGCTTCACCTTCGAGGGCGGCAAGCCCGAGATCCCGTGGCCGTCCAGTGGACAGGCCGCGCTCGACGTGCAGGGCATCGGCACCTTCGGCTCGTCCGGCGACCAGAAGCCCGTGCCGATCGCGAGTGTCGCCAAGGTCATGACCGCGTACGTCGTTCTGCGCGACCACCCGCTCGAGAGCGGCGCCGAGGGACCGAAGATCGAGATCGACCAGACGGCCGAGGACCAGTCCGAGGCCGGCCAGGAGTCGACGGTCGACGTGTTCGCGGGCGACTCGATCTCCCAGCGCGAGGCCCTGGAAGCCATCCTGATCGCGTCCGCGAACAATGTGGCGCGACTGCTCGCCCGCTGGGACGCGGGGTCGGAGAAGGCGTTCGTGGAGAAGATGAACGCCGCCGCGAAGGACCTCGGCATGACGAACACCACGTACACCGACCCGTCGGGCCTGAACGACACCACGGTGAGCACGGCCGTGGACCAGGTGAAGCTGGCCAAGGAGGCGATGAAGTCCCCCGCCTTCCGCGAGGTCGCCGCGAAGATGTCGTACGACGACTACAAGGGCGTCAACCACTCCAACTGGAACCACCTGGTCGGCCACAACAACGTCGTCGGCATCAAGACCGGCACCACCACCTCCGCTCTCGGCAACCTCGTCTTCGCGGCGAAGAAGGAGGTCGGCGGCGAGACCCGGACCATCGTCGGTGCCGTGGTGCGCCAGCCGGCCGGCGGCAAGGACAACACCATCCTCGGTGCCGCGCTGGACTCCAGCGACAAGCTGATCCGGGCCGCGCAGGACACGCTGGAGTCGTCGGCGATCCTGAAGAAGGGGAGCGTCGTCGGGTACGTCGACGACGGGCTCGGCGGCCGGACTCCGGTCGTCGCCACGCAGGACGTCAAGGCCGTCGGCTGGCCGGGGCTGACCGTCAAGCTGACGTTCGAGGCGGACGAGGTGCCGCACACGGCCGCGGCCGGCACGAAGGTCGGCACGCTCACGGTGGGCGACGGCGAGGCGGCAGGCGCGGTGAAGGTGCCGGTCGCCCTGCAGGAGGACCTCGTGGAGCCCGCCCTCACGGCCAAGCTGACCCGCCTGGGCTGACGACCGGCCCGTGCGGGCCCCACCGACGCGGACGCTCCCGCGGGCCACCCGGCCGCGGGGGCGTTCGCGTCCCGGAAGCTCCCGGAAGGCCCCGGACGGTCCCCGCGAGGTCCCGCAGGGGAGGGAGCCAGGGCGCGGGAGTGCGTGCTAGCGTCACGAATCGGGGCAGGTCGCCGGTCGCGGAAACGGGACACGGCCGAAGCAGAAGACGGGACACGGGGAGTGCCTTCAGGTGGCCACTGCGGAGCCGACACGCGCCGACGACACCGATCCGGGCCAGGGTGCCGGCCCGCGACCACAGGTGCCCGCGCCCCGCGGGGACGCCGGGCGGAGCGGGGAGAACGGGAGGGCCGGCGACGGCCCGGCGGACGGCGGCCGTGAGCCGGACCGCGCCGGACCCGACCGCGCCGGACCCGACCGCGCCGGACCCGACCCCGCCGCAGCGGAAACCCCGTCCGCGGTGAAGGGCGCGTTCCTGGCCCTGCGCGAGCGCATGCTGCGCTACCCCGTGCTGTCCGTGACCGCCCTGGCCGGGGTCCTCCACATCGTCTGGTTCTTCACGTTCGCGAACAGTGGCGGCGACCTCGCCGCACAGGACGCGTGGGCGGAGTTCGTCGGCCGGCATCCGGACTCGGCGTACAACCTCGCCTGGTACGGCGGCATGCACCCGGTGTCGTACAGCGTCGTCTCGCCGTATCTGATGTCGATGCTCGGCGTGCGTACGACGATGATGATCGCGGGAACGCTGTCGGCCGGGCTGCTGACGATGATCCTGATCCGCAGCCGGGTGGTCCGCAATCCGCTGTGGGCGTCGCTGGCGGGCCTGTTCGGGCTGCTGGGCAACGCGGCGTCGGGGCGGGTGACGTTCGGGCTGGGCATGATGTTCGGTCTCGGCGCGGTGGCGGTGGTGTTCTGCTGGCCCTACCGCTGGCGGTACGAGCGGTGGGCCAAGGGGCTGTGCGCGGCGCCGCTGGCCGCGCTGTCCACGATGGCCTCGCCGGTCTCGGGGCTGTTCGTGGGCCTGGTGGCGGTCGCGCTGTTCCTCCAGAAGCGCCGCCCGGGCGCCTGGTCGCTGGGCCTGGCCCCGAGCGCGGTCGTCGCCCTGTCGGCCGTGCTGTTCCCCTTCTCCGGCACGCAGCCGATGGCCTTCGGCTCGGCGGTCCTGCCGGTCCTGTACGCGGCTCTGGTGTACGTGTTCGTGCCGCCCACCTGGCGCACCGTACGGATCACGTCGGCGGTCTACGGCCTGTCCGTGCTGCTGGTCTGGCTGATCAGCTCCCAGATCGGCTCCAACATCACGCGCCTCGCGATGCTCTTCGCCGGGGTGGCGCTGGTGGCCGCGCTGCCGTTCACGGTGGCGCGGACGCGCAAGTGGTACGCGCTCGTGCTCTCCCTCGTCGGCTTCGTCGGCTGGATCGGCTTCAAGTCGGCCGACGACGTCATCCACACCCAGCCGACCGCGTCCTGGGCACGCGAGCTGGCGCCGCTCCTGAACGAGTTGCAGGAGGTCGGCGCGGAGAGGGGCCGGGTCGAGGCCGTGCCCGCCCGCTCCCACCGGGAGGCGTCGGCGCTGGCGCCGTACGTGAACCTGGCCCGCGGCTGGACCCGCCAGGCCGACATGGAGCGCAACCCGCTCTTCTACGACGACACGCTCAACTCGGCGAACTACCGCGAGTGGCTGAAGCGCTGGGCCGTGCACTACGTGGTGCTGCCCAAGGGCGAGCCGGACGGTGACGGCGGCAAACGCGAGCGGGAGCTGCTGCAACGGGGGCTGCCGTATTTGAAGCAGGTCTGGGGCGACGCCAACTGGCAGCTCTTCGAGGTGCTCGACCCGACGCCGCTGGCGGAGCCGGACGCGGTCGTCCAGCGGGCCGAGCAGGACGAGTGGATCATCGACGTGAAGCAGCCGGGCCGCATCCTGATCCGGATGCCGTACTCGCCGTGGCTGAGCCTCGTCGACGCCGAGGGCAACAAGCTCGAGCCGCCCCAGGAGACCGAGGCCTCCGAGAACAGCCCGGAGGGCACGCCGAAGACGTACGAGAACGTCAACGGCTGCCTGATGGAGACGGAGGAGACCGCCGACGGCGACAAGTGGACGACGCTGATCGCGCCCGAGGCGGGCACCTACCGGCTGGCGTCCCCGTACGGCCTGAAGCGGGGTACGCCGTGCCCGGACGAGCTGAAGTAGGCGGCTTCCGGACCCCCGCGGCGTTGTTCATGTAGGTGAACCGAGGTCAGTGAGCCGAACCTTTTTACCGGCTCTTGACCCTCCCCTTCCTTGTCGTGCCCGCGTCGACGCACCCACGATGAGCGGGCACTTCGCGGCCTGCCTCGCCCTTACACCGCTCGTGCGAAGTGTCAGCGAGCTGAGCGGTGTTCACAAGGCGGACCCCGGAAGGGGGCACATGAACGGTCTCGACTGGTCCGTGCTCATCGGCTACTTCGCCGTCATGGTGGCGATCGGCGTCTGGTCGCACAAACGCGTGGACGACGTCAGCGACTTCTTCACGGCCGGCGGCAAGATGCCCTGGTGGCTCTCCGGCATCTCCCACCACATGTCGGGCTACAGCGCGGTGATGTTCACCGGGTACGCGGGCATCGCCTACACCTACGGCGTCACGTCCTTCGTCACCTGGTCCTTCCCCATCGCGCTCGGTATCGCCATCGGGTCCAGGCTGTTCGCGCCGCGCATCAACCGGCTGCGCTCACGGCTGCACGTGGCCTCTCCCCTGGAGTACCTGAAGAACCGGTACAACCTGCCCACCCAGCAGGCCCTGGCCTGGTCCGGCATGCTGCTGAAGATCGTGGACGTGGCCGCGAAGTGGGCGGCCATCGCCACGCTGCTGTCGGTCTTCACCGGCCTCTCCCTCAACCAGGGCATCCTGATCACCGGCATCGTCACGGGCGTCTACTGCACGATCGGCGGCCTGTGGGCGGACGCGCTGACCGAGCTGGGCCAGTTCGTCATCCAGTTGCTGGCCGGCATCGCGATGTTCGTCGCGGTCGTCATGAAGCTCGGCGACCACGGCGGCTTCTTCGGGGTCTGGGACGAGCCCGAACTCCAGGGCCACGCCGAACCGCTGGTCGGCCCGTACGGAGCGGTGTTCCTGCTCGCCTACCTGTTCATCAAGCTCTTCGAGTACAACGGCGGCATGCTCAACCAGGCCCAGCGCTACATGGCCACGAGCAACGCCCGCGAGGCCGAGCGGTCGGCGCGGCTGTCGGCGGTGCTGTGGCTGGTCTGGCCGCTGGTGCTGTTCTTCCCGATGTGGATGGCCCCGCTGCTGGTGGAGTCGCAGAAGGCGGACGGCTCCGACTCCTACGCCCTGATGACCGAGCAACTGCTGCCGCACGGCCTGCTGGGCCTGGTCATCGTCGGCTTCTTCTCGCACACCATGGCCATGTGCTCCTCGGACGCCAACGCCATCGCGGCCGTGTTCACCCGTGACGTGGCGCCGGTGCTGTCGACCCGGGCGCGGGCGTGGGGCCGGCGTTCCGGGCTGCTGGCGGCGCGGCTGACGACGGTCGTCTTCCTCGGGCTGTCGATGGCGGTGGCGACGCAGGTCGACTCGCCGACGTTCAAGGACATCATCACGGTCGTGATCAAGTGGGTCGCCGGTCTGATGGGCCCGATCGCGATCCCGATGATGCTCGGTCTGCTCCGGCCCTTCCGCCGCTCGGGCCCGACGGCCGCGCTGACGAGCTGGGCGATGGGTCTGCTCGCCTTCTGGCTGGTCAACTACCCGATCAACTGGAGCGTGGAGGGCGGGGTGCCGCTGGAGTACCAGGTGTCGATCCCGCTGGCCGTGTCGCTGGTCCTGTACGTCCTGATCGGCTTCCTGAAGCCGGAGGACACCCCGGAACGGCTCGCCATCATCGAGCGGGTCAACACGGACGGCGACGACGACGCCTCCGGCGCGGCGGCCGCGATCCCGACGCCCTCGGGCGGGGTGGAGGACGCGGTGGGACGGACCCGGGTGGGTGACTAGGACCGCGGCCGGTCCCCCCCCCCCGGGCGGGGGTGAGTGACCGGTGCCCCCGCCTGCCGGGGGCGCCGGTCGGGCTCAGCGCACTTCCTGGATGCGGACCTGGTTGCCGGCGGGGTCGCGGAAGGCGCAGTCGCGCACACCGTACGGCTGCTCGGTCGGCTCCTGGACGATCTCGGCGTTCTCGGCCCTCACCCGCTCGAAGACGCCGTCGAGGTCCTTGGTGGCCAGCAGGATCCAGCCGTAGGTGCCCTTGGCCATCATCTCGGCGATGGTGCGGCGCTCGGCGTCGGTGACGCCGGGGTCGACGGCGGGCGGCGCGAGGAGGAGGGAGGTGTCGGGCTGGTCGGCCGGGCCGACCGTGATCCAGCGCATCTTGCCGTTCCCGACGTCCTGGCGGACCTCGAAGCCGAGGACGTCGCGGTAGAAGGCCACGGCCGCGTCCGGGTCGTCGTGCGGGAGGACGCTCGTGTGAATGGTGATGTCCATGGCCGCCACGCTAGCCGCGGCCCGGTGACGGGCGCTCGTCGAATCCTGAAGCGTCTGCCCGACTCGCCCTTCCCGCCCCGTCCTCCCGCTGCCCGCCCGCCCCGTTTTCCGCTTCCCCCGCCCGACCCGTTTCCCGGCCGGTCGGCTAGGCCCGCGGGTAGCGGGTCAGCCACCCCGGTGACGACCCCGCGGGGCCGTGCAGCGCGGGGCCCTGGGTCATCTCCATGGCGAAGTCGTCGGCCAGTTCCAGGATCGTCGGGCGGCCCTCCAGCTCGGCCAGCCAGGCCGGCGGGAGGGCCGTCTCCCCGTGCAGCGCGCCGAGCAGTCCGCCGGTGAGGGCGCCGGTCGTGGCGGAGGGCCCGCCGTGGTTGACGGCGAGCCGCAACCCGTGCCGTACGTCCTCGCCGACGAGGGCGCAGTACACGGCGGCGGCCACCAGTCCTTCCGCCGTTCCCCGGCCGATCAGTTCGGTCACCCGTCCCGGGCCCGGCAGCCCTTGCCGTACCGCGCCGAGCGCGTGCTGGAGGGCGTCCGACACGGGCTGGTGCCCCGGTCTGGCGGCGAACAGGGCGAGTCCCCGCTGCACGGCACCGTCCAGGCTCTCCCCGCGCGCCAGCCCGTGCACGATCACCGCGTACGCGCCCGCCGCCAGGTAGCCGGTGGGGTGGCCGTGGGTCTGCGCCGCGCACTCCACGGCGAGCTGGGCGACCAGTTGCGGCTCCCAGCCGACCAGGAGTCCGAACGGCGCGGACCTGGCGGCGGCCTCGGGCCCGCGCTCGCCGGGGTTCTTCGGCGCTTCCGGCGTACCCATCGTCTCGTCGCCGAGTCCGAGCAGCAGCGCGCGTGACGCGTCCCGGCGGGCGTACAGCCACTCCTCGTGGGCCAGCCAGCCGTCGTCCTTGCGCCGCAGATCGGGCCCCCAGTCGCGCTGGGTGGCGGCCCAGCGCCGGTACGCCCGGTGCAGGTCGGTCGGCGGATGCCAGGCGCCGGTGTCCCGCCGTACCTGCGCGCGGATCAGCCCGTCCACGGAGAACAGGGTGAGCTGCGTGAGGTGGGTGACGGCACCGCGCCGGCCGTACGCGGAGGCCAGGTCGGCGAGGCCCTCCGCGCCGTGCGCCGCCCGGATGGCGTCGAGGTCCAGCCCGTCGACGGGCGCGCCGAGGGCGTCCCCGACGGCCGCCCCGAGCAGCGTCCCGCGTACCCGGCTGCGGAAGTCCTGCTGCTCGGCACGCCCCCAGACGGCACCGGCTGTCGCGCCCAACTGGACCTCCCCTCGGCACTGCCCACACGGCTGTCCTACGTACGACGTCCAGCACTGTATTCGAACGAGGGCGGTTGGTTCAGGGCCCGACGGGTGTGTAGACGTTCACGTGGCGATGTGTGCCTCGCGGCAGCAGTGGACGAAGTCCTGGACGACGGGGTCGGTGTCGTCGGCGGGTGCCCAGGCGACACCGACCGTGCTGGGGCTCACTGCGGTGACGGGACGGTAGACGACGCCGGGGCGGGTGTAGAAGCGGGCCGCGGATTCGGGGGCGAGGGCGATGCCGTATCCGTTGGCGATGGCGCTGAGCCAGTCGTCCGGCTGTTCGGTGACCGCGCCGATGCGCACCGGGTGGCCGTCGCGCTCGTCTGCGGCCAGCCAGTGCTCCCGCCACGGGCCCGTTTCGGGTGGGGCCGCCACGAACGGCTCGTCCCACAGGTCCCGGAAGGCAATCACCTCGCGAGCGGCGAGGGGGTGCGCCTCGGGCAGGGCGACGCAGCGGGGTTCGCTGAACAGCACCGTCACCCGCAGCGCGTCCTGACCCGGGAACGGCAGCCGCACGAGGGCGACGTCGACGTCCGAGTCCGCGAGCCCGGCGGCGGGGTTCGACCAGGAGGCCTGGCGCATCTCGGCTCGCCAGCCCGGCCGGCGCCGGGCGAACTCGGCGATGATCGGCTGCGTCGCCTCGTTGGCGGCGCTGGCGAGGAACCCGACCCGCAGGACGCGGGCCGCCCGGCTCGCCGCGGACCTCGTCTCCCGCAGCGCCGCCTGCCACCCGGCCAGCAGGGCGGGGACCCGGTCCGCGAGGGCCCGGCCCGGCCCGGTGAGGGTCATGCCCGTCCTCGACCGCGTGAACAGGTCCACTCCGAGCCCGGCCTCCAACTGCCGGATCTGCTTGGTCAGCGCGGGCTGGGAGACGAACAGCCGCTCGGCGGCCCGGGTGAGGCTCCCTTCCTCCGCCACGGCCACGAAGTACCGCAGCAGCCGCGTGTCGACATCCATGCCGCCAGGTTATAGGCGCAGGTATTGGACGTCGCGGCGGGACGGGACCGAGGCTTGACCCAGGGAAAACGAGTGGGAGGTAAGGCACGTGTTCACGGCCTACGTCATCGTCACCGTCGTCGCGGTCGCGGCGAACGCCGGAATCGCCGTCGCGGACCTGACGGGGGCCCGGTTCGTCCTCGCCAACTCGGCCGAGGTGAAGGTCCCGGCGTCGTGGATCCCGGGACTCGCCGTGCTCAAGGCCGCCGGAGCCGCCGGGCTCCTCATCGGTCTCCTGGGCCCGCGGTCCCTCGGCGTCGCCGCGGCGGTGGGTCTCGTCCTCTTCTTCGTCGGCGCGGTCGTCGCGCACCTGCGCACGCGGGTCTTCCACAACATCGCCTTCCCCGCCGGCTACCTGGTCCTGAACGCGGCCGCGCTCTTCCTGGCCGCCGCGGAGGGCCCTGTCGTGCCGTAAAGCGTGAACACTTCGGGCCTGACTGTTCACGGGAGGCTCATTTGAGCGACTGGAGGACATTCTCCCGTCGAGTGTTCACGCAAAAGGGCGGTGGGTGGGCTACGCGACCCTCCCGGCCGCACGGGACCCGGTCGCCCCGGGCGTCGGCCGCCTGCCCGTGCCGGACGGCATTCGCCGCCATCTCGGCCACGACCTGTGCCGCCTCCTCGGACGGCAGTCCCAGTCGTCGAGTCGGCGCTCCGTGAGCGGCCGAACGAGCCGGACACCTCGCCGCGTCGCGGACCACCGGATCGCGGACCACCGGATCGCGGACGCCTCGCGGACGGGTTCCGCGACGTTCACGGGCGGCGGGGCCGGCCGCGGCGGAGGGACTCGCGGTAGGCGTCGGCCAGCGCGTCGAGGTCTCGGCGCCGCTCGTCCCGCAGGGCGCGTGCTTCGCCGCTCCCGGGGTCCAGGAGGTGGCCGAGCGGACTGACGTGGCGCCGGAAGCCGACGCTCTCCCACGGATGCGTGCCGGTGGCGACCGCGCTGCAGCCGTCGGCGAGGTGCCAGATCGCCTCGGAGGCGAGGATCGGCCCCAGACCGAAGCCCCGCCAGGCCTCCTCCAGCCGTACGTCGAAGAGGACGAGCAGGTCGCCGTCGGGGCACGTCATGGCGTCCCGGAACTCCTGGCGGTAGCCGCCCCCGCCCAGGTCGTAGACGCCCAGGACCAGGTTGGAGAGCCCCGTGTCGTAGCTTTCGGCGTCGGCGAACGGGAAGGGGCTGAACCTGTCGTCCATCCGCAGCCGGAAGAACCGCATCGAACCGATGTCGTCCTGGACGGTCTTCGTCGCGGACCACTTGGGCCGGTCCAGGAACCGGTTCGCCCAGACGGACACGTGCCATTCGTCGAGGCCTTGCCGGTCACCCTCCGAGCTGACGAAGTGCCACGACCGGTACTCCAGGTTCAGTCGCCGCGGGTCGCCGGGCAGGTCGTCGACGGAGCGCTTCGGGGAGATCACGTTTTCCGACCCTAGCCACCTGGAACGGCGCGCGCTCCGAGATAGTGCTTCCATGGCCAACATCCCACGCACGCTCCCTCTCGCAGCCACCGCCCTGACCGCGGTCCTCGCCCTCTACATCGCCCTCGTGGCCCTGGGGAACATCACGGACTTCGACAGCAACCAGCAGTTCGTGCACCACGTCCTGGCGATGGACACGACCTTCAAGGACGACGACCTGATGTGGCGGGCGATCACGAACACGGGCGTACAGGACGCCGCCTACGTCGCGATCATCGCCTGGGAGACGGTCGCCGCACTCGTGCTGGTCTACGCGACCTGGCTCTGGATACGCCGGGACCACACCCCCGCACGGCGCATGACCACGTACGGCACGCTCATGCTGATGCTGCTCTTCGGGGCCGGGTTCATCGCGATCGGCGGGGAGTGGTTCGCGATGTGGCAGTCGGAGGACTGGAACGGCCTGGACGCGGCGACGCGGGTCTTCCTGCTCAGCGGTGTCGTGCTGATCGTCGCCAACATGCCGTTCGGGCAGGCGGAGGCTACTCGACCACAGTGACCGTCGTCCCGGAGGTGCCGAACGCCCAGAGCGCGTCACCGTCCGCCTTGGGCAGCCGTATGCCGCCCGTCTTCGCGCCGGCGGAGGCCGGAGGCGGCGAGGAGCCGTCCACGGCGTTGGAGAAGGCGACCCAGACGCCGTCCTCCTGGGCGAAGTACATGATCTGCTCGACCTGAACCCCGTCGGAGCCCGTCGTCGGATCCTGGCGGCGGGTGCCGACGCTGTACTTGCCGGGGTCGGGGTCGACCGTGCCCGGCCACACCGTGAAGGACCGCCGGGCGGCGTCGCTGGCGTCGACCAGCCACACCCGGTCCTGCCCGACCGAGTAGACGACGCGCCGCCCGGTGCCGGAGCCGTCCGGTACCGGAGCCGGCGCGGTCTCCTTCGGTGCCGGGTGCGCGTCGGCCGAGGCCGACGGGCTCGGCTCGGCGGCCGCGGCGGTGGGACGGGGACCCTGGTCCGCCTGTACGGCCAGGGCGGTCACCGCCGCGACCGCCCCCACGGTCAGACCGGAGACCCAGGCCCATGAGGGAAGTCGGGCAGGCACGGGCACGCATCTCCTCAGCTACGAGAACCCCGACACACCGGGGGCCCGATCATCGTACTGCGGGCGGCCCGTGCCCCTGCCCCGGCCGGGTGTCAGTCCAGTACCGGCAGCAGCTCCGGCAGGTGACCGTCCGACGCCGTCGCCGCGCGCTGCCGCTCCTCGGGCACCGGGCCGTACAGCGTCGTCCGGGGCCTGGCCGGGCGGCCCGCCGCGTCCGCGACCGCGATCAGGTCCTTGACCGACTTGTACGAGCCGTAGGACGAGCCCGCCATGCGGGAGATCGTCTCCTCCATCAGGGTGCCGCCGAGGTCGTTCGCGCCGGAACGGAGCATCTCCGCCGCACCCTCCGTGCCCAGTTTCACCCAACTCGTCTGGATGTTGGGGATGTACGGGTGCAGGAGGAGGCGGGCCATCGCCGTGACCGCGCGGTTGTCGCGGACCGTCGGACCGGGGCGGGCGATCCCGGCGAGGTAGACCGGCGCGTTGGTGTGGATGAAGGGGAGCGTCACGAACTCCGTGAAACCGCCCGTGCGCTGCTGGATGCGGGCCAGGGTGCGCAGGTGGCCGAGCCAGTGGCGGGGCTGGTCGACGTGGCCGTACATCATCGTGGAGCTGGAACGGATGCCCAGTTCGTGCGCCGTCTCGATGACCTCGATCCACGTCGCCGTCGGCAGCTTGCCCTTGGTCAGGATCCAGCGGACCTCGTCGTCGAGGATCTCCGCCGCCGTGCCCGGGATCGAGTCCAGGCCCGCCTCCCTGGCCGCGCTCAGCCACTCGCGGACGGACATCCCGGTGCGGGTGGCGCCGTTGACGACCTCCATGGGCGAGAAGGCGTGCACGTGCATGCCGGGGACGCGTTCCTTGACGGCCTTCGCGATGTCGAAGTACGCCGTGCCGGGCAGGTCCGGGTGGATGCCGCCCTGCATGCAGACCTCGACCGCGCCCACGTCCCAGGCCTGCTGCGCGCGGTCGGCGACCTGCTCCAGGGAGAGCGTGTACGCGTCGGCGTCGGTGCGGCGCTGGGCAAAGGCGCAGAAGCGGCAGCCGGTGTAGCAGACGTTCGTGAAGTTGATGTTCCGGGTGACGATGTATGTCACGTCGTCGCCGGTCACCGACTTGCGGACGTCGTCGGCCACCTTGCACAGGGCGTCCAGCGCCGGGCCGTCGGCGTGCAGCAGGGCGAGGGCCTCGTCGTCCGTCAGCCGCGTCGGGTCGTCGGCCGCCGTCGCCAGCGCCTGGCGTACGTCGGTGTCGATGCGCTCCGGTGCCATGCCGGGGGCGGCGGCCTCGCGCAGGGCGCCCCAGTCGCCGTACACCTCGTCGAAGTCGTCGCGGCGGTCCGAGGTACGGCCCTCGGTGTCGATGGCCGTGTGCAGGTCGGTGCGGCCGGTCGCGGTGAACGCCTCGTCCGGTTCCTGCCACGGGTGGCCCTCGACCGTGGCGTCCGGGCGGGCCAGGCCGGTGGCCGGGTCGGCGAGGGCCGCCACGTGCGGGCGCAGCCGCGGGTCCAGCCAGGGCTCGCCGCGCTGGACGAACTCCGGGTAGACGCAGAGACGTTCACGCAGCTCGAAGCCGGCCGTCCGGGACCGCTCGGCGAGTTCGTCGATCCGCGGCCAGGGGCGCTCGGGGTTGACGTGGTCGATGGTGAGCGGGGAGACCCCGCCCCAGTCGTCGACGCCCGCGCCGATCAGCCGCTCGTACTCCGAGTCGACCAAATTCGGCGGGGCCTGGAGGCAGGCGGACGGGCCCATGATGTGCCGCGCGACGGCCACCGTGGCGACCAGCTCGTCCAGTTCCGCGTCCGGCATGCCGCGCATCGCCGTGTCCGGTTTGGCGCGGAAGTTCTGGATGATCAGTTCCTGGACGCCGTGGTAGGCGCGGGAGACCTTGCGGAGGGCGAACAGCGACTCCGCGCGCTCCTCGTAGGTCTCGCCGATGCCGATGAGGATGCCGGAGGTGAAGGGGACCGAGGAGCGGCCGGCGTCCTCCAGGACGCGCAGCCGTACGGCGGGTTCCTTGTCCGGGGAGCCGTGGTGCGGGCCGCCGGGCTCGGACCACAGGCGGGTGGCGGTGGTCTCCAGCATCATGCCCATGGAGGGCGCCACGGGCTTGAGCCGCTGGAAGTCCGTCCAGGTCATGACGCCGGGGTTGAGATGCGGCAGGAGGCCCGTCTCCTCCAGGATCCGGATCGAGATGGCGCGGACGTAGGCGATCGTGTCGTCGTAGCCGTGCGCGTCGAGCCATTCGCGGGCCTCGGGCCAGCGGTCCTCGGGCTTGTCGCCGAGGGTGATGAGGGCTTCCTTGCAGCCGAGGGCGGCGCCGCGCCGGGCGATGTCGAGGACCTCGTCGGGGGACATGAACATCCCGTGGCCCTCGCGGCGCAGCTTGCCGGGGACGGTGACGAAGGTGCAGTAGTGGCACTTGTCCCGGCACAGCCGGGTCAGCGGGACGAAGACGCTCTTCGAGTAGGTGATGACGCCGGGGCGCCCGGCCGCCGCCAGGCCCGCGTCCCGGACCCGGGCGGCGGACTCGGTGAGCGCGTCGAGGTGCACGCCGCGGGCCTGGAGCAGCACCGCGGCCTCGGACACGTCGAGGGCGACACCGTCCCGCGCGCGTTTGAGGGCGCGACGCAGGGAGTTCTCGGTGGGACCCGTGGGGTCGGTGGGTCCGGTTCCGGGGGTCGCGGAAGTCGTCATCCTTCGAGCATACGAGCGGGGTGATCAGGACGCCGGGCCCGTCCCGCCGGCCACCGCGGCGGTCCGCGTCCCCACCGCGCCGTTTCCGGCCCTCAATCCGTCGAACCCCTTTCCTTGCACGGGAGTTCACGGCTCAATACGAGGGTTGCACGCACCACCCCTGCACCACCGATGTCATGTCACTGACGACACCTGGGAGCAGCAGCATGTGCGAGGACGACCACGCCGGCACCGGCCCGGGCAGACGCGCCCTGTTCGTGACGGGAGCCGCCGCCGCGCTTACCTTGGGAAGCGTGAGCTTCGCCTCGGCGTCGGACCGGAGCAGCCCGGATCCGCGGACCAGGACCGTGCGCGGCACCCTTCCGCCCGGTTCCCCCGACTTCGTGTACGTCCCGGTCGAAGTCCCCTCGGGGGTCCGGGAGATCCACGTCGCCTACACCTACGACCGCCCCGCCGTCCCGGCCGGCACCCAGGGCAACGCCCTCGACATCGGCCTCTTCGACGAGCGCGGCACCGCCCTGGGCGGCCGGGGCTTCCGCGGCTGGTCGGGCGGGGCGCGCACGGAGTTCTTCGTCCGGGCCGACGAGGCGACACCGGGGTACGTGCCGGGGCCCGTGCGGGCGGGTGTGTGGCACATCGCGCTCGGCCCGTACACGGTGGCCCCGCAGGGGCTGTCGTACGAGATCACGATCACGCTGACGTACGGGGAGGAGGGCAGGGCCGTACGGCCGGTGTATCCGCCCGAGCGCGCCAAGGGGCGGGGGCGTGCCTGGTACCGGGGCGACTGCCACCTGCACTCCGTGTACTCCGACGGCCGCTACACCCTCGCCGAGATCGCGGCGCTCGCGCGGGCGGCGGGACTGGACTACATCAACTCCTCCGAGCACAACACGCACTCGGCGCACGCGCACTGGGCGAAGGAGGCCGGGGACGACCTGCTGATCCTGCTCGGCGAGGAGGTGACGACCCGCAACGGCCACGTCGTCGCCCTCGGCACCGATCCCGGCACCTTCGTCGACTGGCGCTACCGGGCGCGCGACAACCGCTTCGGCCGTTTCGCCCGCCAGATCCGCCGCGCCGGGGGCCTGGTCGTCCCGGCCCATCCGCACGCCACCTGCATCGGCTGCAACTGGAAGTTCGGGTTCGGGGAGGCGGACGCGGTCGAGGTGTGGAACGGGGCCTACACGCCCGACGACGAGGTGGCGCTGGCGGACTGGGACGGCATGCTGGTCGCCTCCGTGCGGGACGGGCGGGACGGGCGGGACGGGCGGGACGGCCGCGGCTGGATCCCGGCGATGGGCAGCAGCGACTCGCACCGCGCCCCGGACGTGATCGGCCGCCCGCAGACCGTGGTTTTCGCCGACGACCTGACCCGGGAGGCCATCCAGGAGGGCATCCGGGCGGGACGGTCGTACGTCGCCGAGTCGGCGAAGGTGTCGCTGGCCTTCACCGCGTCCGGCGGTCGGGGCGAGCACGCCGGCATCGGCGAGCGGCTGCGCGTGGACGCCGACACCCCGGTGACCGTCCGCCTGGAGGTGACGGGCGCCCCGCGCTGCACGGTGCGCTTCGTGACGGACCAGGGCGTGCTGTTCACCGGCGCACCGCTGCCGGTGTCCGGCGAGGGCGTCGTGGAGTGGCGGACGACCGCCTCGTACGCGGCGTACGTACGGGCGGAACTGCGCCACGAGGCGGCGGCGGGCCCCCTGCCGGGGGCACTGGCGGCGTTCACGAACCCGATCTTCCTGGGGCGGAGGTAGCCCGGGTTCCTGGGCGAGGGCGGACCCGTTTCCTGGAACGGGGCGGACCGGTGTCCGGGGCGGGGGCAGACCGGTCTCCCGGGGCGGCGGCAGACCGATCCGCCGGGGCGGGGGCAGACAGGCCTCCCACGGCGGGAGGGCAGACATGCCTCCAATGCGGGAGACAGACCGGCCCCCCACGGCGGAAGGCCAGACATGCCTCCAAAGCGGGAGACAGACCGGCCCCCCACGGCGGAAGGCCAGACATGCCTCCAAAGCGGGAGACAGACCGGCCCCCCACGGCGGAAGGCCAGACAGGCCTCCTTGGCGAGGCGGACCGGTTTCCCGGGGGCGGGGGAGGCCGGCCGTCCGGTCGCCGGCTCCTCGCGTCAGCTTCCGGCGAGGTCGGCGACGACCGCCGCGTGGTCGGAGGGCCACACACCGTCCACGGGACCGTCGCCCGCCCGCCGCACGGCACGTACGCGGCCGAGCCCGTCCGGCCCGGGCGGCCCCACGTGGACGTAGTCGATCCGCGTGCCCGGCACCGGCCCGTCGGGGATGTACGGGTTGGCGCCGTCCCAGGTGGCGGACGGGGCCGACGGGTCGGCGTACTCCCAGGCGTCCAGCAGGGCGGCCCGTCCGGGGGCGGCGGGCGCCGCCCGGGTGAGGAGCCGGACCTCGGCGGATTCGGGGCGCGCGTTGAAGTCCCCGGTCACGACGGGTGGGAAGCCGGTGCCGTGCCGGTGGGCGGCGACGAAGTCCGCGAGCGCGGCGGCCTGTTCGAGACGCACCGCCGAGGCATGGCGGCCCGAGTTCAGGTGGGCGGTGAAGAACGGCACCGGGTGGCCGGGCGCGTCCAGGCGGGCGTAGAGCGCGAGGCGCCCGTCGTCGAGTTCCCCGGGGGCGGGCAGACGCAGCGCCGCCCGCTCCACGACGGGCCACCGGCTGAGCACCGCGGTGCCGATGCCGACCGTGTCGTCGCCGATCCGCCGCTGCCAACGCTCAGGGGCCTCGCAGGCGGCCCAGGCGCAGTGCAGGCCGAGTTCGCCGGCCAGCCACTCGGCGAGGTTCGCGCCGTCGTCGGCGGCCCACACCTCCTGCAGGCCGACGACATCGGGCCGCAGCTCCCCCAGCACGGCGAGGATCGCCTTCTGCCGGTCGGCCCAAGGCCCGAACCGCCACCACACGTTCCAGGTCACGACCCGCACGACCACACCACCCGTCTCTTGAGCCCGCCCTCGCCCTCCCCTTGAGGTTTTCCGGGGAACATGGAGACATACGAGACGGGAGCGTGAACGAACGATGTCGAAGCCGTCCAACGCCGGGAACAAGGCCGAGAAGAAGTACCGGGCCGTCACGGCCTTCCAGCGCCGCCTCAACGCCGTGACGCGCCGTCTGCCGGCCCAGACCCTGCTGGAGACCACCGGCCGCACCTCCGGCCTCCCCCGCCGCACACCGGTCGGCGGACGCCGGGTCGACGACTCCTTCTGGTTGGTGTCGGAGTTCGGCGAGCGGTCCCAGTACGTCCGCAACATCAGGGCCGACGCGCGGGTACGGGTACGCATCCGGGGCCGCTGGCACCCGGGCACGGCCCACCTCCTCCCCGACGACGACCCGGTCGCGCGCCTGCGGCGCCTGCCCCGGCTCAACAGCGCGGCGGTGCGGGCCATGGGGGTCGGCACGGGGCTGCTGACGGTGCGGGTGGACCTGGAGGGATGAGGGAGCAGGTGAGGGACCTGTGATCGGTGTCTCCCACGGCTGACGAGGTCGGCATGAACAAGGCAAACTGACGTAGTTGCTCAGGATGTCTAGGGGGACTGCATGGACGGTGTACCGCGGGTTCCGGAGCAGCGGCGTCCCGGATCCCCGGCGGAACCGGAGAATACGACGGCGCTGCGCTTCGGTGTGCTCGGACCCGTGCGCGCCTGGCGCGGCGACGAACCGCTGGCCACCGGCTCCCCCCAGCAGCGGGCCCTGCTGGCCGCGCTGCTGCTCCGCGAGGGCCGTACGGCCACGGCCGCCGAGCTGATCGACGCCCTGTGGGGCGAGGAACCGCCGTCGCAGGCGCTGGCGGCGGTACGCACCTACGCGTCCCGGCTGCGGAAGATCCTGGACCCCGGCGTCCTGGTGAGCGAGTCGGGCGGATACGCCGTGCGGGGCCTGGCCGACGGGACGCTGGACCTGACCGCCGCCCAGGACCTGGCCGCCGAGGCGGAGAAGGCGCGGACCACCGGGGACCTGTGCCACGCCCGCGACGTACTGCGCCGCGCGCTGGCGCTGTGGGACGGCGAGGTACTGGCCGGCGTCCCGGGCCCCTACGCGGAGGCGCAACGCGTCCGCCTGGAGGAGTGGCGGCTCCAACTCCTGGAGACCTGCCTCGACATGGACCTGGAGCAGGGCTGCCACGCGGAGGCGGTCTCGGAACTGACGGCCCTCACGGCGGCGCACCCGCTGCGCGAACGCCTGCGCGAGCTGCTCATGCTGGCCCTCTACCGCAGCGGACGCCAGGCGGAGGCCCTCGCCGTCTACGCGGACACGCGGCGCCTGCTCGCCGACGAACTCGGCGTCGACCCGCGTCCCGGCCTCCAGGAACTCCAGCAGCGCATCCTCCGGGCCGACCCGGGCCTGGCCGAACCGTCGGCACCCGCCGCGGAGACGGCGCCGGCCCCGGTACGCCCGGCCCAGCTCCCCGCCACCGTCCCGGACTTCACGGGACGCGCGTCCTTCGTCCGCGAACTGAGCGACGTACTGTCCTCGGCCTCGGGGGACGGCGCCACCGCGGGCCGCGTCATGGCGGTCTCCGCCCTCGCGGGCATCGGCGGCGTCGGCAAGACCACCCTCGCGGTGCACGTCGCCCACCTGGCGCGGGCCACCTTCCCGGACGGGCAGCTCTACGTCGACCTCCAGGGCGCGGGCGCGCGGGCGGCGGAACCGGAGACGGTACTGGGCTCCTTCCTGCGCGCCCTGGGCACGGCCGACTCGGCCATCCCCGACTCCCTGGAGGAGCGAGCCGCCCTCTACCGCTCCGTCCTCGACGGCCGCCGTGTCCTCGTCCTCCTCGACAACGCCCGGGACGCCGCCCAGGTACGCCCGCTGCTGCCCGGCGCGGACGGCTGCGCGGCGCTGGTCACGTCGCGGGTGCGGATGCTGGACCTCGCCGGGGCGCACCTGGTCGACCTGGACGTGATGTCCCCGGACGAGGCGCTGGCCCTCTTCACGAGGATCGTGGGCGAGGAGCGGGTGGCCTCGGAGCGGGAGGCGGCGCTGGACGTGGCCGGGGCGTGCGGCTTCCTGCCCCTGGCCATCCGCATCGCCGCGTCCCGGCTGGCGGCCCGCCGCACGTGGACGGTGTCCGTCCTCGCCGCCAAGCTGGCCGACGAACGCCGCCGGCTCGACGAACTCCAGGCCGGCGACCTGGCGGTCAAGGCCACCTTCGAACTGGGCTACGGCCAACTGGAACCGGCCCAGGCACGGGCGTTCCGGCTCCTCGGCCTGGCCGACGGACCGGACATCTCCGTCGCGGCGGCGGCGGCGGTGCTGGACCTGCCCGCCGAGGACACCGAGGAGCTCCTGGAGTCCCTGGTCGACACGTCGCTGCTCGAATCGGCGGCACCGGGCCGGTACCGGTTCCACGACCTGGTCCGCCTCTACGCGCGTGCGTGCGCGGAACGGGACGAGCACCCGCCGAGCGAGCGGGGGGCCGCGCTGTCGCGGCTGCTGGACTTCTACCTGGCCACGGCGGCTGGGGTCTACGCGATCGAGCGGCCCGGGGACCGGTTGGTGGACGGTCTGGAGCCGACGGAGTACCCGGGGCTGACGTTCACCGACGGCTCGGCGGCACTGGACTGGCTGTACAGCGAGGCGGCGCCGCTGCTGGCCTGCGTACGGCAGTCCGTGGGGACGAGCAGGCTGCGGCGCGCGGTGGACCTGCTGTGGGCGGCCAAGGACCTGACGGAGTCCGGCGCCAACTCCCACCAGTACGAGACGACGGCCCGGGCGATGTGTGACGCCACGGGAGCCGCCGAGGACCCGCGCGCGGAAGGCAGGGCGCGGACGACCCTCACCAACGTCCTCCTGGTCTCAGGCCGCATCCAACAGGCCGCCGAGCAGGCGGAGCGGGCCATGACGCTCGCGGAGTCCGTGCGGGACGCGACCGCCGTGAGCTGGGTCGCCAACGACCGGGGACTGATCTCACTGCACCAGGGCCGGTACGCGGACGGGCGGGCCTTCCTGGAACAGGCCATCGAGGGCTACCGCGCGGCCGACAACCGTGCCGGCGAAGCACTCAGCCTGTGCAACCTCTCCCGCGCCCACCTGGGCATGGGCAACATCGCGAAGGCGGTGACCATCGCGCACCGCGGGCTGACCGCCCAGCTCGACATCGGCCGGACCATGCGCCTCGCCAACGGGCACTTCACCCTGGGCATCGCGCTGACCAAGGCCGACCGGCACAGCGACGCGCTCCACCAGTTCTCCGAAGCACTGCGCATCTTCGAGGACCACCGCCAGCGCCTCTGGCAGGGAACGACCAACTTCCGTATCGCCGAGGTGCATCTGGCGGCCCGCCGGCCGGCGCAGTCGGCCCGGCACGCCGAACAGGCGCTGGCGCTGGGCTGCATCGGCGGTGACCGCATGCGAGGGCACGTCCTGACGCTCCTGGGACGCTCGCTCTCCGGGCTCGGACAGGTCGACCGGGCCACGGCCTGCTGGCGAGAAGCGCTCAACCTCTTCCAGCAGTGCGGCGCGCCACAGGCCGAGGAGGTACGGGCGCTCCTCTCCCCCGCGACGGCCGCCTGAACCACCGCGTACCGGCGGGCCGGCGGGGGCGTTCAGCATTCGTTTATCGCCCTGGTGCACTGTCTTTCCTGTCACACCGTCGCGTCGGGGGGCAGGCGGGGTGGCCAGGAGCCCGGGGAAGTATCGTGCGGCTCCGAACGCCCGTCCGGCCGCCCACGGGGGAGCTTCCGGACGGGCGTTGCTCACTCGCCGACTTCGCAGCAGAGGATTGAACATGAGCGACAAGATGAAGGACGCGGAGGCCACTCCGCAGGACAACGCGATGCCGACGCCGCCGGCGAACGACGAGACTCTCACCACGCTCGACAACGCCATGCCCAGTGGGCCCGCCAAGGACACCATCACGACGATGGACAACGCCATGCCCGCCCCGCCCGCCCTGGACCCGGACGGCAAGTAGACCTTCCTGCACACGGGGATCGACCGCGGCGGCGCGGAGGGGAGCCGCCGCGGTCGACGCGTGTCCGGGGTCGTTCGCGGACCACCGGGCGGGTGTCGTCCACAGGCCTGGGACAGGCCCGCCGCCCCACGGCGGACTGACGCCGTGGAGGACGAGGGCGAGGACCTCGCGCGCGCTCGCCGCTTCTGCCTCTCCCACCCGCCCGGCGGACGCCCTGGAGAACGGGCGTCCCACGCGGGAGAAACGCTCCGGTCCCTACGTCGTACGGGCCGTGCCCGTGCCCTTCTCCGCGTCCAGGGCGTAGACGCAGCGGTCCTTGCTGCACGCGTAGACGATGCCGTCCCGCACCACCGGGGAACCGGTGATCTCGCCGCCGGTGGCGAGCTTCCAGCGGAGGCGGCCGTCGTCGGACTTGAGGGTGTAGAGGAGGTGGTCCGTGGAGCCGAAGTGGATGCGGCCCTCGGCCACCGCGGGGGCGCCCACGATGTCGCCGCCCGCCTGGAAGCGCCACTTGGGAGTGCCGGTCACCGCGTCCAGGGTGTAGAGGCCCTTGCCGCTGCCCACGTGGACGTGGCCGGCGGCGACCAGGACCGGGTCGGTCGAGGAACGGGCCTCGGTCGCGATGCGCCAGCGGTCGCGGCCGTCGGTGGCGTCCAGGGCGTAGACCGTGCCGAGGTAGGAGGTAGTCGGCCAGGTAGACGCCGCCGCCGGTCACCGCGGGGCCCGGCACGAAGGCCGGCGGGGCGAGGAAGACCGCCGGGGCCTCGAAGTGCCAGCGGACGTGGCCGGTGGTGACCTCCAGGGCGAGGACCCGGGTACCGGCGCAGACGTAGACGTAGCCGTCGGGTGCCTGGGTGACGCGGACCGGCACCCCGCCGCAGGAGGCGGCGTCGCCGATCGGGTACGACCAGCGCTCGTCGCCGGTACGGGCGTCCAGGGCGCGCAGCCGGGCGTCCTGCCAGACGTACGCCGTGCCGTCGTGGAGCGCCGCGCCCGCCTCCGGGGACTCGAAGTCGGTCTGGGCGCCGGTGATCTCCCACAGTTTCTGCCCACTCGAGGCCTCCCGGCCCTGGACGCCGCCGCCGCGGGTGGCGGTGAGGACCGTGCCCCGGTCGGCCCGGAGGCAGTACACCCAGGCGTCGGTCTGCAGGCGCCACAGGTCGGTGCCCTCGCGGGCGTCCAGGGCGTAGAGGGTCGGGCCGTCGGAGGCGTGGATACGGCCGTCCGCGACCGCCATCGACCAGGCGACGTCCCGGGTCTTGAAGCGACGGCGCCCCGTGGCCACGTCCAGGGCGTGCACCTCGAAGGAGGTGACGTAGACGAGGTCCCCGGCGACGGACGGCGTGCCCCAGACGTCGTTGGACATGCGGAAGCGCCAGGGGCGCCAGCCCGCCGGGGACGCCTCGGGAGGCGCGGCGGGGGCGGGCTGGGCCGCCGCCACGGAGGGGTCGGCGCCGTTGACGCCGGGGCGCGGGCGGGACCAGGACGCCGCGAGGGCGGACTCCGGCGGGGGTGCCGCGACGGCCGCGGAACGCATGTCGGCGACGCGCGGGCCGGGGCCGATGGGCACCGAGACGCCGGCCAGCCGGACCGGGCCGGCGTCGGGGGCGCCGACGGGCGCGGGCACCGGCGGGCGGTGCGCCGGGGGCGCCGGTACGACGGGGTCGTGCGAGGGCGGGGGCGGGAGCGGGGGCGCGGGGACCGCGGGGCGGGCGCCGGCCGATCCGCCGCCCCGGCCGCCGGACGCCGCCGCGGGCTTGGCCGGGGGCCGGCCGCCCCGGCGGCTCTCGATCAGGCCCACCGCCCGCTCGGGCAGCCACGCCGACGCCGTACCGCTGTCGTCGGAGCCGGAGCCGAACAGGTGCGGGGCGAGCTGGGCCTGGAGGTCGGCGGGATTGGGGCGGGCGGTCGCCTCCATCTGCATGCAGGACTCGATGAGCGGGCGCAGCTCGTCCGGCAGGCCCTCCAGGTCGGGGCCCTCGCGCAGCAGCATGAAGACCGTCTCGACCGGGTTGGCGCCGTGGAAGGGCGGGTGTCCGGTGGCGGCGAAGACCAGCATGGAGCCGAGCGAGAACACGTCGCTCGCGCCGGTGACGCTGCGGGAGTCCTTCGCCTGCTCCGGGGACATGTAGGCGGGGGTGCCGACGGCGACGTTCGTCATCGTCAGACGGGTGTTCGAGACGCCGGACGCGATGCCGAAGTCGATCACCCGGGGGCCGTCCTCGACCACGAGGACGTTGGAGGGCTTGAGGTCGCGGTGGACGAGCCCGGCACCGTGGATCGACTGGAGCGCCTCCGCGACGCCGGCCGCCAGCCAGCGCACCGCCTGGGCCGGGAGCGGCCCGCACTCGTTCACTATCTCCTCGAGGGAGGGCGCGGGCACGTAGGCCGTGGCCAGCCACGGGACCGCCGCACGCGGGTCGGCGTCGACCACCGCCGCCGTGTAGAAGCCGGAGACGGCGCGGGCCGCCTCCACCTCGCGCGTGAAGCGGACGCGGAAGAGCTGGTCCTCCGCCAGCTCCGTCCGGACCGTCTTGATCGCCACCCGCCGGCCGGACGCCGAACGCGCGAGATAGACCAGCCCCATGCCGCCGGCGCCGAGCCGGCCCAGCACCTCGAACGGCCCGATCCGCCGCGGATCGTGCTGCGTCAGCTGATCCACCACTTGCCTGCCACCTCCCCGTACGGGCCGCGCCATCCACATATGTACGCGACCGAAGTGCAGCGTCTCACCACCGCACCTCCGTGGCGCCACGCACCCCGATTCTTCCTGTCCGAGGCGCCGGTGGCGAACCTGGCGACAATCGGGGTGTCTCGTACGATCCCGGGCAAAGTGGCGCGCTTCCCGAGTGTCGATCAGCGTTGCAGCAGGGCGAACGACGCCCCCTGGTCGTCCGAGACCACGGCCACCCCTCCGTACGACGTCTCGAAGGGTGGCACCCGCACCCGCCCCCCGAGCCGGGCCACCATGCCGAGCGCGGCCTCGACGTCCCCGACCAGGAAGTGGACGAGGAAGTGCGGCGGCATCTGCGCGGGGAAGACGCTGGAGACCGGGGCGCGGCCGAAGTCGGGGGCGGCGTCCGGACCGAAGAGGGCGTCGTGGAAGAGGTCGCCGTAGAAGGCGTTGGCGGCCTCGGTGTCCCGGGTGTACAGCTCGGCCCAGGTGAAGGTGCCCGGTTCGTGCCGGCGTCCGAAGCCGGGGTGGCCGGCCGGCTGCCACAGGGCGAACACGGCTCCGTCGGGATCTGCGGCGAGCGCGGTGGTGCCCAGGCCGCCGACCGGGTGGGGCGGGGTGACGACCTGGCCGCCGCCCGCCCGGATCCGCTCGGCCAGCGCCGCCGCGTCCGGGGTGTGGAAGTACACCGACCACACGGTGGGCATCCGGCCGTCCGTCTTGCGGACCAGGGCTGCGACGGGTTCGCCGTCCAGCCGCGCCCATACGGATACGCCCGCCGGCCCACCTGCCGGCTCCCCTGCCGACTCCCCTGCCGGCTCCGTGAAGGTCCAGCCGAAGAGCTCGCCGTAGAAGCGCTTGCCCGCCTCCACGTCGGAGAGCTGTGCGTCCACCCAGCAGGGAACGCCTTCCGGGTGTGCGGACACGTCGCCCGGACCGTCGGATGTCCGCTTCGCTGATGCCCCGTTTTCGGCCATGCCGTCAAAGTAACCGCGTCGCCCGCACCGCGCAGACCAGGCACACCAGCCTCGCTCCGCCCGCGCACCCCATTTGCAGTCGGCCGAATCGCGCTCGGATCACCCGTCGGTAAGCTGACGGCATGACAGGACAAGTGCGTACCGTCGACGGCCGCGTGGCCGGTCGACGTGGGCAGGCGACCCGGCAGAAACTGCTCGACTGCCTCAGCGAAATGCTCAGCTCCTCCCCCTATCGCGATGTCAAAGTCATCGATGTCGCCCGCAAGGCGGGCACCTCGCCCGCGACCTTCTACCAGTACTTCCCGGACGTCGAGGGCGCCGTCCTGGAGCTCGCCGAGCAAATGGCCGCCGAGAGTGCCGGGTTGGCCGAGCTGACGGCGGGCCGCTCCTGGGTCGGCAAGGCCGGCTGGCAGACGGCGCAGGAACTCGTCGACGGCTTCCTGGAGTTCTGGCGGAAGAACGACGCGATCCTCCGGGTCATCGATCTGGGCGCGGCGGAGGGAGACAAACGTTTCTCCAAGATCCGCATGAAGATCCTCAACTCGGTGAACTCCTCCCTCGCGGAGTCCGTCGCCGAACTGCAGGCCAAGGGCAAGGTCGACAAGGACGTGAACCCCGCGGCGATCGCCGGTTCACTGGTCGTGATGCTCGCGGCCGCCGCGTCGCACCAGAAGGGGTTCTCCTCCTGGGGCGTCAAGCAGGCCGAACTCAAACCGAACCTGGCCCTGTTGATGTACCTGGGCGTCACCGGCAAGAAGCCCACCAAGTAGCACCCCCGGCAGCACGCCAAGCAGCACCCCCGGCAGCACGCCAAGCAGAACGCCCGACGGCACACCAAGCGGCACGCCCGGCGGCATACCGCCCGCAGCGCGCCTCGCAGCCTGTCATCCTCGCCGGGCCCGCACCGGGCCCACACCCGGCACCGCGCCCCTCGCCCCGCGTCCGGCGCCACCCGTCCCGCGCTACGCCGGCAGTGGCCGGTCCCGCACCACGTGCTTCATCACCAGCGTCGACGTCAGCCGCTGCACCCCGGGCAGGGTGCCGAGCCGCTCGTCGTAGAGCCGCTGGTAGGCGGCCAGGTCGGCGGCGACCACCCGCAGCAGGTAGTCCGGCTCCCCGAAGAGCCGCTGCGCCTCCACCACCTCCGCCACCTCGCTGACCGCCCGCTCGAACTCGGCGACCGTGTCCCGGTCCTCCTGCCGCATCGACACGAAGACCAGCGCCTCGAAGTCCAGCCCCACGGCGGCGGGGTCCACGACCGCCCGGTAACCGCCGATCGCCCCCGACCGCTCCAGCTCACGCAGCCGCCGGTGACACGGCGAGACGCTCAGCCGCACCCGCGCGGCCAGTTCGGTGACGGTCAGCCGCCCGTCCTGCTGCAGCTCGGCAAGAATCTTCCGATCCATGTCATCCATGGGGGAAATTCTTCCACTACAGGCCCTGACCTGGGTAGATTACGGGAACACCTTCGGGGTGAATGCGCCTAATCTTCCCGTCATGGACTCGGGACTCCTCATCTCCTTCCTCGCCCTGGACCTCCTGCTGGTGTGCGTGCCGGGCGCGGACTGGGCGTACGCCATCGCGGCCGGGCTGCGCGACCGGTCGGTGGCGTGGGCCGTGGGCGGCCTGGTCGCCGGGTACGCGCTGCACACGCTGCTGGCGGCGGCCGGACTGGCGGTGCTGGTGGCCGGGTCGCCGGGTCTGCTCACGGTGCTGACGGTGGCGGGGGCCGCGTACCTGGTGTGGCTGGGGTGGTCGGTGCTGCGCCGGCCCGGCGTCCCGGACGCCGCGCAGGACACCCCGGCCACCGCGCAGGGCGGCTCCCGGGCCCGGGACTTCCTGCGCGGCGCCACGATCAGCGGCCTCAACCCCAAGGGCCTGCTGCTCTACCTGTCCGTGCTGCCGCAGTTCCTGGTCACCCGGGGTGCGCACCTGCCGGTGCCCGTGCAGACTGTCGTCCTGGGACTGCTGCACATGGCGTGCTGTGCCGCCGTCTACCTCACGGTCGGTCTGGCCGCCCGTGCCGTCCTGGGCGCGCGTCCGGCCGCGGCACGCGCGGTCACCCGTACGTCGGGCGCCGCGATGCTGGGCATCGGCGCGTTCTTGTTGGTGCAGCGGCTGGCGCTGTCCTGACGGACGTCCGGCGAAATACCCGCGGGACGGGGAACAGCCCTGTGGCCGACCGGTGTTGAGAAAGGCACCGACGCCGTCCGTACCGCTGGAGGAGACCGGAATGGCCCTGACCCGCGAAGAGCGTGAGAAGTTCCTGGCCGAGCCCCACATCGCCGCGCTCGCGGTCGACGCGGGAGCGGGGCGCGCCCCTCTGACCGTGCCGATCTGGTACCAGTACGAGCCCGGCGGCGACGTATGGATCATGACCGGGCTCGACAGCCGCAAGAACGAACTGATCAAGGCGGCGGGCCGGTTCTCCCTGATGGCCGACCGGCTGGAGCCCACCATCCGGTACGTGTCGGTGGAGGGGCCGGTGGTCGAGACGGTCACCGCCACCGAGGAGCATCTGCGGGAGATGGCCGCCCGCTACCTCCCGGCCGAGAAGGTCGACGGCTACGTGGCCTTCGCCACCGCGAACCACGGCGAGCAGGTCATCGTCCGCATGCGGCCGGAGCGTTGGGTCTCCTCCGACCTCGGGTCGGTGTGATCCCCCGGCACCCGTGACAATCGGGACATGGGATCCGATCTGCACGAGTCACTGAGGTCGCTGCGGGTGTGGGACCCCGCGGTCACCGAACTGCCGCCCTTCGACCCGGCCACCGCGCCCGGCGACCCCGTGGCCCTGTTCACGGCGTGGTTCGCCGAGGCGGTGGCGGCCGGCCAGACCGAACCGCACACCGTGTCGCTGGCGACGGCGGACGCGGAGGGCCTGCCGGACGCGCGCGTCGTGATGCTGCACGGCGCGGACGCGGACGGCTGGTCCTTCGCCACGCACGCCGACAGCCGCAAGGGCCGCCACCTCGCCGCCCGTCCCTACGCCGCGCTCGTCTTCTACTGGCCGGTGCTGGGCCGCCAGGTGCGCGTCCGCGGCCCGGTCGCCGTCGCCCCGGCCGAGGCGGCGCACGCCGACCTGCACGCCCGGTCGACCGGTGCGCTGGCCGCCGCCCTCACCGGACGGCAGAGCGCGGACCTCGACTCGCCGGACGAGCTGGCCCGCGCCTCGGAGGCCGCCTGGGAACGGGCCGCCCGGGAGCCGGACGCGCCCGTCCCGTCCTGGACGCTGTACCGGCTGCTCCCCGACGAAGTGGAGTTCTTCCAGGGGGACGCCCGCCGCCGCCACGTACGGCTGGCCTACCGCCGGACGGACGACGGGGACTGGGACACGCGGCTGCTGTGGCCGTGAACGCCCCTCACCGCCCGCTGGGCGCCGCGGGCTCGGCGGGCTCGGCGTCCGTCGCCAACCGCGCGTGCAGATGCGCGTCCCGGAACACGTCGTGCCGGCCGGCCTCGAACATCGCCCCGCGCATCGTGCCCTCGTAGGCGTACCCGCAGCGTTCGGCGATCCGGCAGGAGGCGTCGTGCCCCACCGCGTGACCCAGTTCCAGGCGGTACAGGCCGAGTTCCGCGAAGGCCCAGCGCGAGGCGAGGAGCAGGGCGCGGGTGGCGACGCCCCGGCCGCGGGCCTCGGGGAGCACCCAGTAGCCGACCCGGGCCAGCTTCAGCGGCCGGTTGATCTCGTTGACGCCGATGTGGCCCAGCGTCGTGCCGGTCACCCGGTCCGTGATCCGGAACGACGCGGACCTGCCCTCCCCGGCATCCCGGGCGCGTGCGCGCAGCGACTCGCGGGCGCCGCCGAGGTCCGTCCACAGTCTGAGCGGTGTGTTCCAGCGCTGGAACTCGGGGTCAAGACAGCCGCGCAGCCAGGTCTCGGCGTCGGCGTCGGAGCCGGCGTCCCAGGACTTGAGGTGGAGGCCGTGTCCGCGCGGTTCGGTGAGGGAGGGCGCGAGGGTGCGCATGCGTGTGTGGGCCATCGAGCCATTCAATCCGACCGGTGAGGCGGCGGGCGGCGGACGGCTCGGCGGCGGTCACGACCGTGGTCGTGACCACGGTCGTGACCGATCCGCAACCGATTCCGGTCTTGACCGAGACCCATCAAGCATCAGCCTGATTACGCTCGCGGCATGGCCGACTCCACAACGTCCGCTGAACCGCGGGCCGCGCACCCCGCGGACCGCCCCGTGTACGTCATCGGCGCCGGCCCCGGCGGCCTCGCCGTCGCCCACGCCCTGCGCGCACGGGGTCTGCGGGCCGTCGTCCTGGAGCGGACCGAGCACGTCGGCGCCTCCTGGCGGCGCCACTACGACCGGCTGCGCCTGCACACCACCCGCCGCCTGTCGGCGCTGCCCGGCCTGCCGATGCCGCGCCGCTTCGGGCGGTGGGTGGCCCGGGACGACGTGGTGCGGTACCTGGAGACGTACGCCGAGCACCACCAACTGGAGATCGTCACCGGCGTCGAGGTCTTCCGCGTCGAACGCGCACCCGACGGCGCCGGCTGGCTGCTGCACGCCTCGGGCGGTCGTGAGCTGACCGGCGCCGCGGTGGTGGTCGCCACCGGCCACAACCACACCCCGCGCCTGCCGGACTGGCCCGGCCGGGACACGTACACCGGCGAGGTCCGGCACGCCGCCGAGTACCGGAACGCGGCCCCGTACGCCGGCCGGGACGTCCTGGTCGTCGGCGTCGGCAACACCGGCGCCGAGATAGCCGTGGACCTGGTGGAGGGCGGGGCCGCCCGGGTCCGGCTGTCCGTGCGCACCGCGCCCCACATCGTCCGCCGCTCCACCGCCGGCTGGCCCGCCCAGTACAGCGGCGTCCTCGTACGGCGGCTGCCGGCCCGTCTCGTCGACCGGCTCGCCCGGCCGCTGGCCAGGATCAGCACGCCCGACCTGTCGGCGCGGGGGCTGCCCCGCCCGGACACCGGCCTCCTCACCCGGGTCGCCGAGGGCGCCGTCCCGGTGCAGGACGTCGGCCTGATCGACGCGGTGCGCGGCGGCCGGGTGGAGATCGTGGCCGCCGTGGACGGCTTCGAGGACGGCAAGGTGGTCCTCGCCGACGGCACCCGCGTCGCACCGGACGCGGTCGTCGCCGCGACCGGCTATCTGCGGGGTCTGGAAGGGCTGGTCGGCCACCTCGGCGTACTCGACGCACGCGGCCGGCCGGTCGTGCGGGGCGCCCGCTCCCCCGAGAACGCCCCCGGTCTGTACTTCACGGGCTTCACCAACCCGGTCAGCGGCATGCTCCGCGAGCTGGCGATCGACGCGGTGCGCATCGCCAGGGCGGTGGCGCGCGAAGAGGCGGGACGGGTCTCGCGGCTTCCGGGCTGAGCGGCGGCGGGTACGCGGTTCAGGTCCGGGTCAGGATGCGCAGGTCCCCGGAGTCCGGGTCTCCGAAGAGCACGAACAGCTCGGGGTCCCGCTCGCTCCCGCCGATCGTCCAGTACGTCTCCTGCCCGCATCCGCCGTCGAGGCGTACGAGGACGCCGTCGCGCTCCGGGGCGTACGCGAGGCCGTCCCGGCCGACCGACCACGTGCCGGTCCCGTCGCACACGGTGAAGTCGCCGGCCCCGCCGTCCGCACGCGTGGCCGGCAGCCCGGCCGACTCCGCCCGGCCGCCCGCGCGCAGCACCAGTACCGCCCCGTCCCGGCCGCGCCATTCCCCGGCGAGCTGCCCGGCGGACAGCGCCGGGGGCTCGTAGTCGCCGACGAGCACGCTCCCGGACACGCCGACGACGGCGAGCAGGGCGACCGAGGCGCCCGCCGAGCGGAGCCAGACGCCCCACGGCCCCGCCCCGCGCCCGCGCAGGCGGGCGAGGCCGAGCACGGGCAGTACGCCGAGGCCCGCGAACCACAGGAGGGTGGCGGTGAAGGGCCACTCCCACAGCACGGCACCCGCCGCCGACCAGGCCGTCCCGGCCAGGACGGACATCACCAGGTGCCGGACCCACTCGGGGCCGCCCGAGGGGCGAAGCCGCAGGCGTGCCAGGGTGGCGGCGGGCATGATCTGCGCGGTCGCGTGGAGTACGCCGAGGAACGGCAGGACCAGCGGCGCGGCCAGCAGCGCGACGGCCATGCCGAACGAGCCGCTGTGGCCGCGGCCGTAGTCGTCGCTTCCCGCCACCTCGGCGAACCACCACACCAGCCACGCCACCGGCAACTGCCCCGCGCACAGCGCCGCCGCCCGGTTCCACTCGTCGTTCGGCCAGGTCAGCCGCGTACGTCCGGTCCCTGGTTCCGTCGTCCCCCACCCCATACGGGGCAGCCTACGAGCCGGTCAGCACGGGGCGGTCACCGGCACCGGTCGCCGCCGGATCACCAGCGCCATCAGCGCCGCCGCCGCGCACAGGGCACCGGACGCGTACCAGACCACGTCGTAGGAGCCGAAGACGTCGCGGGCGACGCCGCCGAGGAAGGCGACGAGGGCGGCGCCGACCTGGTGGGAGGCGAGGACCCAGCCGAAGACGATCGCGCTGTCGTCGCCGTAGTGCTCGCGGCACAGGGCGAGGGTGGGCGGGACGGTGGCGACCCAGTCGAGGCCGTAGAAGACGATGAAGAAGATCATCGGAGGGTGGACGGTCGGCGCGAGCAGGATGGGGAGGAAGAGGAGGGAGACGCCGCGCAGGGCGTAGTAGACGGCGAGCAGGCGGCGCGGCTCGAAGCGGTCGGTGAACCAGCCGGAGGCGATCGTGCCGACCACGTCGAACACGCCGATCACGGCCAGCAGCGAGGCGGCGGCCGTCAGCGGCATGTGGTGGTCGTGGGCGGCGGGGATGAAGTGGGTCTGGATCAGGCCGTTGGTCGAGGCACCGCAGATCGCGAAGGTGCCGGCCAGCAGCCAGAACGGGCCGGTGCGGGCGGCGGAGAGGAGCACCGTGAGCGCGCGGCGTGCGGCGCCGGGCACGGGGGCGGGCTTGGGCACGAACTCCTCGGCGCCGTAGGGCTTTTGGCCCACGTCCGCCGGATGGTCGCGCAGGAGGAGCCAGACGAAGGGGACGACGGCCAGTGCGGCGAGGGCGACCGTGACGGCCGCCGGTCGCCACTCGTACGTCTCCACGATCCAGGACAGCAGCGGCAGGAAGATCAACTGCCCGGAGGCCGAGGCGGCGGTGAGGACGCCGGTGACCAGGCCGCGCCGCTCGGTGAACCAGCGGTTGGTGACGGTGGCCGCGAAGGCCAGCGCCATCGAGCCGGAGCCGAGGCCGACCAGCAGACCCCAGCAGAGGATGAGCTGCCAGGCGGAGTCCATCCACACCGTGAGGCCCGAGCCCAGCGCGATGACGATCAGGGCCACGGCGACCACGCGGCGGATGCCGAAGCGGTCCATCAGCGCCGCGGCGAAGGGAGCGGTCAGCCCGTAGAGCGCGAGGTTGACGGAGACGGCGGCGCCGATCGTGCCGCGCGACCAGCCGAACTCCTGGTGGAGCGGGTCGATCAGGATGCCGGGCAGGGAGCGGAAGGCCGCGGCACTGATGATCGTCACGAACGTGACCGCGGCGACCCACCAGGCACGGTGCACCCGGGCGCGGCGGCGCGGGCGGGCGGGCTCCGGCTGGTGTGCGGCCGCTGCGGCGGCGTCGGTTGTCTGGGTCACGTCATCGAGCTTCCGATGCGCGATACGCCCGATCCAGTGGCCCGGAAGACAGTGTTCGCTAGGATCGGGCCATGACGTCCGACCTCGCGTACCGCGCGCACCGGCCGCACCGGGTCGCCGTTCTCGCCCTCGACGGCCTGCTCCCCTTCGAACTGGGCATACCGCAGCGGATCCTCGGGCGCGCCCGGGATGAGCGGGGCGACCCGCTGTACGAGGTCGTCACCTGCTCGGTCCGCCCGCCCGGGCCGGTCGGGACCGACGCGGACTTCGCGATCCTGGTGGAGAACGGCCCGGAGGCCCTCGCCACCGCCGACACGGTCGTCGTCCCCTCCTCCTACGAGCTGGGTCCGGTGTACGAGGAGGGCGTGCTGACCGAGGAGCTCGCCGCCGCGCTCGCGCTCGTCCGGCCCGGCACCCGGCTCGTCGCGATCTGCACCGGCGGCTACGTCCTGGCCGCCGCCGGGTGTCTCGACGGACGGCCGGCGACCACGCACTGGGCCTCCGCGGACCACTTCCAGCGGCTGTTCCCGAAGGTGCGGGTGGATCCCGGCGTGCTGTTCGTCGACGACGGCGACGTGCTCACCTCGGCCGGGGTCGCGGCCGGGATCGACCTGTGCGTGCACATCGTGCGCCGGGACCACGGCACCGCCGTCGCCAACGACGTGGCCCGCCGCACCGTCGTACCGCCGCACCGCGACGGCGGCCAGGCGCAGTACATCGAGCGGCCGGTGCCCGATCCGCAGCAGTCCTCGACGGCCAACGCCCGCGCCTGGGCGCTCGGCCGTCTCCAGGAACCGATCCAGCTACGGGACATGGCCGCCCGCGAGTCGATGTCCGTACGCACCTTCACCCGCCGTTTCCGCGAGGAGGTCGGCGTCAGCCCGGGCCAGTGGCTCACCGGGCAGCGCGTCGAACGGGCCCGGCATCTGCTGGAGTCCACCACGCTCTCCGTCGACCGGGTGGCCCGCGCCGCGGGCTTCGGCACGGCCCAGTCGATGCGGCAGCACTTGCAGACGGCCCTCGGGGTCACGCCGACCGCGTACCGGCGGACCTTCCGGAGTGAGTTGTCCACAGCCTGTGGAGGGTGACGGGAAAGTCGTCGGCCGGCGGCGCGGCGCTGTCCGCCCCGAGCATGGCATCGCGCGCGCCGCCACCCGACTCCGGCGCTCCCGCCCGGCTCCCGTCGCCCCCCAGGGAACCGCCGCCGACACACGACCCACGCTCGTCGAGGGCTCCGTCACCGAGGCCTCGTCGTCCCCTCGCGGCGAATCGTTGCCTTCCAGCGTGAGGAGGCGGTCACGAACCGTCAACCGGCGAAGGGGGATTCACCACTTACGTCCTGTTCGCACGGGACGCGCACGGAAGCACACCACGGCGCACCGCCGCATCGGGCCCGGGAGAAGCGGGGGCTCGTGCACCGGGCGCATCCCCCGCCGCCGGCCGCTACACCACTTCGTACGCGAACCCCTCGTACGCCACCGTGCCGCCGCCGCTCCCGCAGACCGGCGCGACGTCCTCGCGCTCGGCGCAGCGGTCCAGTTCGCACCAGATGCGCTTGCCGGCGCCCTCCCGGCTCCAGCCCCAGCGGTCGGCGAGGCCGTCGACGAGGGCGAGGCCCCGGCCGCCCGTCGCCTCGCCGCCCACACAGCGGGGCACCGGGGCCCGGTCGCTGGCGTCGTCCACCTCGAGGCGGACGGTCGCCTCCTCGGTCCCCTCGGTCGCCGCGCCCGGCAGCACCAGCCGCAGGACGGCCGGACACCCGGTGTGCACCACGGCGTTGGTGACGAGCTCGGAGACGAGCAGGACCAGCGTCTCGGCGAGTGGTTCATCGGCCTGTATCCCGGACCCGGCGAGCCGTGAGCGCGCCCACCGCCGGGCTCGCCCCACTTCCGAGGGGTCGGGCCGGACCTCCAGTTGCACTTGAAGCACCTGCACCGCTCACACCATCCGAACCGGCGGACACAAAGGCTCGCGCCTCATGAGGGCCACGATCGTAGCCATTTTCTGCATGGCCAGGACAAAGACCGGGTGGGGGATCACGGAACGTGAATCCCTTGTGGGCCAGCATGGTTGACGTAAAGTCACCCCAACAAGCGCTTCGGGCATATTCCAGCGCGAAGGAGTACCCGTGCGGCATACTGTGCGACGCTCGTTCCGGGGAGTCGAACAGGCGGTGGCCGACGGCCGTTCCACCCTGCGGGGCAAGGCGCACACCGTCGGTTCCGGAGCCGCCTCGGGGGCGACTCCGGCACGGTCGGCGCTCGGGACCACTCGCATCCCAGACAAGGTACCGGAGTGTGGCACCGACTCCGGGCCGTGACGGGTCACACGGCGGACACGACCCGGTATCAACGCTCCGTGATGCCGCCCCGCCACGATCCGCGACATCTGTTCGGGGGGCCGGTGGCGGCCGTCGGCGCGGGGCGCGTCACTCGGGGCGCGTCACTCGGGCACGGTGAAGTACCGGGCGAAGGCCGGGACGATCTCCGCCTCCCCCACCTTGCCGTCGCCGTCCGTGTCGAGCGCCTCGGCGACCGACCGGGCGGTGTCCCCGGGCACACCGAGCGCGGTGAGCACCCGGGCGGCGGCCTCGACGGTGGCGGCCCCGTCGCCTTCGGTGTCGGCGACGTCCAGCACCGCGTGCAGGAAGGGCCGGGCGATCTCGGCGAACCGGTCCGGGTTGTCGCGCAGCCGCTTGACCGCCGCGGTGACGAACTCCCCGCGGGTGATGCGCTGGTCGCCGTCCCGGTCGGCGATGCCCGCCATGCCCTGCCAGAGCGCCTCCGCGCCGCCGTACAGGGCCTGCCCCTTCTCGGACCGGGCGGCGGTGCCGAACTCGGCGAGCACCGCCTTGGCCGCCCCGCTGAAGTCCGAACGGTCGATGTACCCGTTGCCGTCCTGGTCGAAGGTGGCGAACCGCGCGGCGATCCTGCGCTCGTACTCGCTGTTGACCATGGTCTTCTCCGGCCGCCTCACGTCGTCGGTGTCGGTGGGTGCGCACCGCTCGTGCGCACCGCTCGGAGCGTACGACCCCGGACGCGGCCGCGGGCGGGATCTACGCGGAGAGGGACCGCGTGGAGAGGGATCCACGCGGAGCGGGACCTACGCGGACAGGGGCCGCGGCTCGTCGCCGGTCGCCGAGGCGAGGTCGGGGTGGACGTCGAAGAGCCGGCGCACCCCGAGCGCGCCGAGGACGCGGTTGACGTGGGAGCCGTCGACGGCGCCCTGCGCCGGCAGTATCAGGCGCAGCCGGCCCTGACAGGAGCGGATGAGCCGCCGGGAGGCGATGAGGACGCCGACCCCGCTGGAGTCGCAGAACAGGACCTCGGAGAGATCCAGGACCAGACTGTGCCGCCCCTCGGCCACCTCGTCGTGCACGCGCTGCCGCAGCACCGGTGACGTCACCAGGTCAAGCTCGCCCGACACCTGGAGCACGGCCCACCGGCCCCGCTCTCCGCCGGTCACTTTGAACGTCACCACCATGCCCCTCATCCGTCGGAACGTCCGGAATCACCCAAAACGGAAGCCACGCTTACGCTTCTTGGGCGCGCGCCTGCCCACCGGCCGTTCCCGCAAACGCCCGACCGGAAACGGAGCCCGGCCGGAAGAGGCTTGTTTCAGACGGTTTCGATCCTGTTCGATCCAAACCAATCGAATCCGGTCGCACGTTAGAGGGTAGGCGAGGCGGGTCGGGGGCGTTTACCACCTGGGGGCCGGCAGGGGCGCGCATTGACACAAAGGGGCGTGCGGTCTCGGACGTGCCGACTACATTCGGGGAGACGGTGGCCCCAGGCTGGGGACCGGCCCGGCGGAGACACGCACGGCAATGAGCACGGAACGAGCACTGAACGAGCACGGAACGAGCAGAGGACCGTACAGGGGGTGAAGGGGCCGTATGGCGAAGAGGGACGCACCACTGCGCTGGGACCGCAAGATGCATCAGCGGCTCGCACGCGGGGAGGCCGCCGCCCTGGGCGAGCTCTACGACCGGTTCGCCTCGCTCGTGCACGGCCAGGCGCACCGCGTGCTCGGTGACGACCGGGCCGCCGACCGCATCACGCGCGACGTCTTCGCGCACGTCTGGGAGCATCCGGACGCCTACGACCCCCGGCAGGGCCCGCTGCGCACGTGGGTCGCCACGCTGACCCACCGCCTGGCCGTGCAGCGGCTGCGCGCCACCGAGACGGCCGCCCTCGCCCGCGGCGGCCCCGGCACCACCGAGGAGCTGGAGAGCAAGGTGCGCCACGCCTCGGTCGCCGCCCGCGCCGACTACATCGTCCAGTCCATGCCCGCCCCGCTGCGGGCCGCCCTGGAACTGGCCTACTTCCAGCGCCGCGACTACCGCCAGACCGCCGCCGACCTCGGCGTCACGGAGGACGAGGCCCGCCGCCGCCTGCGTCTGGGCCTCCAGCTCCTGTCCACCGCCCGCCACGCGGGCGCCCCGGAACCGCCCGGGGCGCCGCCGGGGTACGGGGGCGCGGCGTGAAGGGGGCCTACGACGAGAACGGGATCCCCGGGGACCCCGACGGGCCGGCGCCGGGCGGCGGGGGCGGTGCGGGCGAGGGCGGTGCGGGCGGCGGGGACCGCCCCGGTCCGCGTATACCGCTGCCCCGCGTGTCCGTGGAGGACGGTGGGCGGGAGCTGCCCGATGCGGTACCGGACGGGGCGGTCGCACTGGAGCACCAGACGCTGACGTCGCTGCTCGGGGCGTGGGCGCTGGCCGCCTGCTCGGCCGAGGAGGCCGCGGCCGTCGAGGAGCATCTCGGTGAGTGCGAGGCCTGTGCCGACGAGGCGCTGCGGCTGCGCGAGGCCGTCGGGCTGCTCCAGCGCCCGGAGACCCTCGACCTGGACCCCGCCCTGCGCACCCGGGTCCTGGACGGGTGCCTGGAGCGGCGCCCGCCGCGCATCCCGGTGCCCGAGTGGGCCACGCCGTACGACGCCGAGACCGCGCGGCTGGACGCGCTGCTCCAGGACATCGGCGACGCCGAGTGGCACGCGCCGGTGCGGCTGCGCTGGTTCGAGGCCGACGCGGCCGCGAGCCGCCGCACCACCGTCGCCGGGGTCATCGCCCACCTGCTGACGGTCGACGGGCTGGTCGCGGCCGCCCTGGGCCTGTCCGACCCGCTGGGCGACATCGCCGCCCCCGCCCCCGCGCCCGCCGGCCGCACCGAGGCGTACTGGCGGGCCTCGCACTACCCGCCCACCCGCGCGGTGCGGGCACCCTGGCGCGAGCAGACCCACGGCATCGTCCGCACCGTGTCGTTCACCGGCGACGCGGGCCGGATGCCGGTGTCGTACGGCGACTTCGAGCTGCCGCTGCACGACGCGATGCTGGACCGGGCGTTCGAGTGCTGGGTGCACGCCGAGGACATCGCCGACGCGGTGGACTACCCGTACGAGCCGCCCTCCGCGCGACATCTGAACCGCATGATCGACCTCGCGGCGCGGCTGCTGCCGGGCGTGCTGGCGACCCGCCGCCGGGCCGGGCCGGCGGCACCCGGCGCGCGCCCGCACCTGGTCACGGCGGGTGAGCCGGGGCGCAGTCTGCGGCTGGAGATCGAGGGCTCGGGCGGCGGCGAGTGGCTCATCCCGCTCGACTCCCCGGGCGCGGTGGGCTCCGCCGAGCACGAGGTGGCCCATGTCGCCCTGGACGGCGTGGAGTTCTGCCGGCTGGCCGCGGGCCACGTGCCTCCGGCGGATGCGGCGGCGGGACAGGTCGGGGACCGGGACGCGATCCGCGACGTGCTGTTCGCCGCGGCGAGCCTGAGCCGGATGTAGGGACGGGTGACGGTTCGCCGGCGGGTGCGGGCGGTGGGCGGTCGCTCGCGCGGTTCCCCGCGCCCCTCGGGGAACGCGCAGTGAACGCCCCACTGGGGACGCGTGGTGAACGCCCCTCAGGGGCACGGCGAACCGCGCGACCGGCCGACGACGGCCCGCGGCCGCCCGCGGAACCGAACGCCCCCGAGCCGCTGGGCGAAGACCACCGGCCGAACGCCCCCCGAGCCGCTAGGCGAAGACCACCGTCCGCCGTCCGTTCAGCAGAATCCTCCGCTCCGCGTGCCACTTCACGGCCCGCGCCAGCGCCTGGCACTCCACGTCCCGCCCCACCGCGACCAACTGGTCCGGCGTGACGTCGTGGCCGACCCGCTCGACCTCCTGCTCGATGATCGGCCCCTCGTCGAGGTCGGCCGTCACGTAGTGCGCGGTCGCGCCGATCAGCTTCACGCCTCGCGCGTGCGCCTGGTGGTACGGCTTCGCGCCCTTGAAGCTCGGCAGGAAGGAGTGGTGGATGTTGATGATCCGGCCGCTGAGCTGCTTGCACAGGTCGTCCGAGAGGACCTGCATGTAGCGGGCCAGCACGACCAGCTCGACGTTCTCCTCGCGCACGATCTCCAGGACGCGCGCCTCGGCCTGGGCCTTGGTGTCCTTCGTCACGGGGATGTGGTGGAACGGGATGCCGTAGGACCCCACCAGCTCGGCGAAGTCGGTGTGGTTGGACACCACGGCCGCGATCTCCACGGGCAGCGCGCCGATCCGCGCCCGGAAGAGCAGGTCGTTCAGGCAGTGCCCGAACCTGCTGACCATGAGCACGACGCGCATCTTCTCGTCGGCCCGGTTGATCTGCCAGTCCATGTGGAAGGCGTCACCGATCGCCGTGAAGCTGGCGCGCAGCTTGTCCACGGTCACCGGCTCGTCGGCCGAGAAGTGGACGCGCATGAAGAACAGTCCCGTGTCGTGGTCGCCGAACTGCTGGCTGTCCTCGATGTTGCAGCCGGTCATGAACAGGTAGCTCGACACGGCGTGCACGATGCCCTGCTTGTCGGGGCAGGACAGGGTGAGGACGTACTGGTCGGCCTGGGCGGCGGCCTGGGGGACGGCCGCGGAGGACTGCTCGTTCATGCGAGACAGGGTCCCACATCCGGGGCCGCTCCCGGCGGGCGTCCCGTCAGGCGGACCGGGTCAGGATCTGCAGCACCTCGAGCGTGCGCGGCTCCGCCTCCGGGTCCTCGCCGTCACTGGTGGCCAGCCGCACGTGCGCGTCGCGCGCCGCCCGCACCGCCTCGGGCCAGTCCGGGTGGTCGAGGTAGGCGTGCACGGGCGCGTCCGGCCCCACCTGGTGCATGATCCGCAGTACCCGCAGTACGGCGCTGTCGACGAGCGCCGCCTCCTGCGAGTCACGGAAGACCGTGCCCACGTACTTCTCGGCGGACCAGTGATCCAGCCAGGTGTCCTCCACCAGCCGGTACACCGCGTCGGTGACGTCGCCGTAGCCGTCCACACCGGCCAGCCAGACGTCCCGCTGGAAGGCGGGGGCGGAGAGCATGTGCAGCGCGGAGCGCACATTGCTGCGCCAGCGCCACCACGGCATGTCGTTGAGGGGCATGCCGCCCATGGTGGTGGAGCGACGGCCGCGACGGGAAGAGTTCTCCGAACCTTGCACGGTCATCGATCGTACGTTCCCCTCCATCGGTGCCTCACCTGCCCCCGCAATTCACCCGCGTGTCACCACGCGTTGACCGCAGGTCACTTCCAGGTTAGCCGCGTGACGGAATCGTGCGGATACATGACCGGCAGGCGACCCACCCGCAGCACCTTCCTCCGCGGTCCGAGCGGCCGCTCCCGGGCCACCCGCACCGGCGCTCTCGCCGCGGGCGCCCTGGTGGCGTGTGCGTCGCTCGCCGCCGGCTGCGGGGTCGTCCCCGGGAGCACGGGGGGATCCGGGGACGACCCGATCACCGTCATGACCTGGGCGCCGCAGGACACCGGCGCGACCAACAAGCCGGGCATGCCCGCCTTCGCGCAGGCATACGCCCGCTGGATCAACGACCGGGGCGGCCTCGGCGGCCGCAAGCTCAACGTCCTGACCTGCAACGAACACAACGACGGCATCACCGCCGCGAAGTGCGCCCGCCGCGCCGTCAAGGAGAACGCGGTCGCCGTCGTCGGCTCGTACAGCCAGCACGCCGACTCGTTCTTCCCCGTGCTGGAGGGCGCCGGGATCCCGTACATCGGCGGCTACGGCATCACCAACACGGAGTTCACCAGCCCGCTGTCCTACCCGGTCAACGGCGGGCAGCCCGCCCTGCTCGCCGGCCTCGGCAGCGCGCTCGCCGACTCCTGCGGGCCCGTCACGCTCATCCGGCCCGACACCATCGCGGGCGACCAGTTGCCCGTGCTGCTCGACTCGGGACTGACCACGGGCGGGCACGAGCGGGCCCGGGACCAGCGTGCGGCGGAGGACGCCACCGCGTACGACGGACAGTCCCAGCGGGCACTGGAGCGGACGACCACCGACCCGGCGGAACCGGGGTGCGTGGTGCCGGTCCTCGGGGACCGCACCGGCACCTTCATGGACTCCTTCCGGCGCGCCCGCGAGGACTACCCCGAGGTGCGCACCGCGACGGTGCTCGGCAGCGTCGACCAGACCACGGTGAACGCGAGCGGCGGGGCGTCCGGGCCCTACGAGGGGGCGTACGTCACCGGCTGGTACCCGGCGGTGAGCGACCCGGCCTGGGGCGGGATGAAGCGGGTGATCAAGGAGCAGGCGTTCGGCGACAACGACGTCGACGCGGCGGACGCCGGGGTGCAGACCACCTGGATCGCGTACACCGTCCTCAAGGCGGCCGTCGAGTCGCTCGGCGACGGCGAGGTCAGCGCCCACACCCTCACCCGCGCCCTGGACGACGGCCTGAAGGTCGGCACGGGCGGACTGACCCCGCCCCTCCAGTGGAAGTTCGCGGACAAGCTGGCGTCGGTCGGCTTCCCACGCCTGGTCAACGCCGAGGTCACCCTCCAGGTCGTACGGCGGGGCCGCCTGGTGTCGGCCAGCGAGGACGCCGTGGACACCACCCGCACCCTGCGGAACGCCGACCTGGCCTGACCCGGGCCATAGACCTGACCGGGCCTGACCGGGCCTGACCTGGCCGGGCCGGGCCTGACCGGGCCTGACCTGATCCGCCGCCCGGGCGGGTCATAGCTGGGTCGGTTCGCGTTCCGTCAGGCCGTACTTCTTGGCGATGCTGTTCCAGAGCTTGGCGGCCTCGGCCTTCTGCTTGCTCGCCGTGCCGCTCGCCCGGTTCCCGGCCTGATGCTGGCCGGTGGTGCGGGCTTTGCCCTTCTTGCAGCCCTTCTTGCCGGCCGTCTGGTCGGCCCAGGCCGCGTAGTGGTTGTCGGCCGACGCCGAGGCCTGCCACGCCTTGGTGAGGGCGGTGGTCAGCTCGGTGTGCCGCGGCAGTTGGTCCACGGACAGTTTCGAGAGGCTGGTGACCAGCCCGGTGCGCTGCTTGGCGGCGTCGCGCAGGTCCTTGGCCGCCTGGGACAGGTTGTCGCACGACTTCACGTCCTCCACGGCGCTGATCACCGTGGCCCGTCCGGTGCCGCTCTCGGCCAGCAGCTTGTCCAGCTCGACGGCCTGCTGCCGGACCGGGTCGACGGACGGCGAGGCGGAGGCCGACGCGGACTCGGAGGCCGGAGCCGTGGCGGACACGGGCTGGTTGTCGCCCTTGTCCTCCTCACCGCCCCCGCCGGCCATCATCGCGCCGGCGCCGACACCGACGACGGCGATGCCGACGCCCACGGCCGCGAGGAGCGGCAGGCGCGAACCGCTCCGCCCGCCGCGGCCGCCCCGGCCGCCGCCGCTGTCGTGCCCGCGCCGCCTGCCGCCGCCACCGCCGTCCGGGCCCTGCGGGGCGTACATGGGCCGGCCGCCGGGGCGCGGGGCCTGCGGCTCGTCGAAGCGGGGCATCTGCTGGGTGGCCGAAGCCTGGCCGTCGGCGCCCGGCGCGCCGCGGAAGAGGTTGTCGAACTCGGCGGGCGGCTGCCGCTCCTCGTCACCGCCGGGCGCGGCACCGAACGGGGCCGGGGCGGGGCCGCCGGGCACGGGCGCGATGAACTGGGTGGCCTCGGCGTCGGGGTCGGGGGCGGGCGCGGCGGGGGCGGGCTGGTGCCCGGTCGCGGGCTGCGCGGGGTACTGCGGTGCCCGGCCGAGGAACCGCGTCGACTCGGCGTGCGACTGGGCGGGTCTCTCCGGAGGCAGCGCCCCGGGGGCCACGGGAGGTATGTACTGCGTCGCGCCCTCGTCGGCGGGCACCCCGACCGGCGGGAGGTACTGGGTGGCCCCCTCGTCGGCGGGCGCGGGCGGCTGGTCCGACTGCGGCGCGGGCGGCTGGTGGCCGTAAGACTGCTGACCGTAGGACTGCTGACCGTACGGCTGCTGACCGTGCGACTGCTGACCGTGCGACTGCTGACCGTGCGACTGATACGGCTGCGGATAGGGCGCGGGCGGCTGGTGCCCGTACGGCTCATGCGACTGGTGCGGCTGCTGCTGCGACTGGTGCGGCTGCTGCGACGCGTGCGACTGCGGCGTGGACTCCTGGCCGTGCTGACCGTACGGCGACCGCGCGCCGTACGCCCGGCCGTCGGCCGGTCCGCCGTACGCCGGGGCCTGCGCGCCCTCCGGGGGCAGCGGGCCCGGCCCCGCCTGGGGCGGCAGGACGCCGGGGGCCTGTGCCGGGCCGCTCGGCGCGGGCCAGGCGTGCGGGTCGGCCGGCTGGGCGGGCGGGTGCCCGGCCTCCTGGGACCCCCAGGGCTGGGCTCCGGGCGGCGTGGGCCAGCTCTGGTCCTGGGACGGGCTCTGCTGCTGCTCGGGCCCCCACGGCCGGTCCCAGGCCTGGCCGCCGGGCGGCGCCGAGGCGGGCGCGGGCCGGCCGGCCTGCGGCCCGGCGGATCCGCCCGCCGGGCCCGGCAGCAAGGGCTCGCCGCCGTCCGAGGGCAGCACGATGCCTTCGTGCGCTTGCCGCGCCGAGGGCTCCTCGCCCTGTCCACTCTGCGTCACCAAGACTCCTACGAATGGGGGACCTTCGGAATCGTCGGCTCACGCTACCGGGTCCCCGGAGCCCGCTGCCACGCAGCACCGGGCGCGCACTCCTTCCCTGTGACCGCAGTAACAAAACCGGACCGCGGCACGCTGTTCACGACACTTCCCGCTCACCGTGGCGGAGTTTCCGCGCCGTTCACGCGTGCGCGGCCCGTTCGTTCACGCGGCGGCCTGCAGGTCGAGCCGCGCCCCGAACTCCCGCACCACCGCCTCCGCCCGGTACGGCTCCAGCCGCGCCTGGAAGTCCTCCAGGTACTCGGCGCCCCGGTTCGAGCGCAGCGTCTCCAGGAGCTCCACGGCCTTCGTCGCGGTGTTGCAGGCCTGTTCGACCTCGCGCTGCTGCACCTGCGCGGTGGCGAGCAGCACGTGGCCGATGGCCCGCCTGCGGGCCCGCGACTCAGGATGCCCGTCGAGGGACTGGCGCGCGTACCGTGCCGCCGCGTCGGCCTGCCCGAGGTCCCGGTGGCAGTGGGCCAACTCGTCCGCCAGGTAGGCCCCGTCGAAGTGCGCGATCCACACCGGGTCGTCCCCGGAGGCCGGATCGGCCGTCTCCATCGCGCCGACCGCCCGCCCGGCCGCCGTATGGGCCGCCCGTACGTCGCCCAGCAGGGCGTGGCCGCGGGCCTCGGCCGCGTGGAACATCGCCTCCGCTCGCGGGGTCACCCGCCCGCGCGCCCCCTCCTGCGCCGCGCGCGCCAACTGCGCGATCTCGCGCGGGTTCCCGAGCTGCGCGGCCAGGTGGCTCATGGACGCGGCGAGGACGTACCCGCCGTAGCCGCGGTCCCCGGCCGCCTGCGCCAGCCGCAGCGACTGGATGTAGTACCGCTGAGCGAGGCCGGGCTGCCCCGTGTCGACGGCCATGTATCCGGCCAGTTCCGTCAGCCGGGCGACCGTGGCGAACAGCTCCCGCCCCACCGCCTCCCGGTACGAGCCCGCGAGCAGGCCGGAGACGACGCTGTTCAGGTAGTGCACGACGACCGGGCGCACGTGCCCGCTGCCGTACTGGTGGTCCAGGTCCACCAGCGCCTGCGTCATCGCCCGCACCGCCGCCACGTCGGACCGGCCCACCCGGGGCCCGGCCGCGCGCGACACCTGCGAGTCGGGGGCGGAGATCAGCCAGTCGCGGCTGGGCTCGACGAGCGCGGACGCGGCGACGGAGGAGCCGGACAGGAAGTCCCGGCGTCCCACGTCGCTGCGCCACAGCTCGCAGACCTGCTCGATGGCCCCCAGTACCGTCGGCGAGAACTGGAGGCCGACGCCCGACGCGAGGTTCTTGCCGTTGGCCATGCCGATCTCGTCGATGGTGACCGTGCGGCCGAGCTTGCGTCCGAGCGCCTCGGCGATGATCGCCGGTGCCCGGCCCCGGGGTTGCTGCCCCCGCAGCCAGCGGGCCACCGACGTCTTGTCGTACCGCAGGTCGAGACCGTGCTCGACCCCGCACACGTTGACCCGGCGGGCCAGGCCCGCGTTCGAGCAGCCCGCTTCCTGAATGAGCGCCTGCAGTCGTTCGTTCGGCTGCCGCGCGACGAGAGGCCTTGCGGCCATGGCGTAACCCCCATGCGGTCTCATGCGGTCTCGATGCTGTCCCGGCGGACGAAAAGATCCGGCCGGGAAGATCAATGCCCCGTCGTTGTGCCGACAATGCGAGACTTGCGAAGCTTGTAGTGCTTGCGAGGATTGCCGGGGAAACGGCCCACGCCGGCCCCAGACGTGGCTACCCAGCTCCCGCGGCGATTCCTCCCGCGCGCCCCCGTACATGCACCCATGCGCCCCGGATGCGGAATCGATGCTCCTCCCCCGCGCAGAGGGGAAGGCGCGGACCCGGCGGCTCTCGCCGGGAACATGGTGGTGGGAGACGGGCGGGCGCCCGTAACCCCCGGTGAGCACGGGAGTTGAGTTCCACGTGGAAGAGACCATCCCCGGCACCGAAGCCGCTCAGATCCCCCAGCAGCGCGGCGCGTCGCTGCTGGAGACCGCCGTACGCTATGCCGAGGAGCGCCACTGGGACGTGTTTCCCGGCACCTGGCTGGAAGCCGCCGACGGGGTGCAGCGCTGTTCCTGCGCGGACCCCGGATGCGCCGCCCCGGGCGCTCACCCGGCGCGTGAGGACTGGGCGACGCAGGCGACGGGCAGCGCGACCGTGGCCCGCCGGATGTGGCAGAAGCAGCCGACGGCGTCGATCCTGCTGCCCACGGGGCGGACGTTCGACGCGATCGACGTGCCCGAGACCGCGGGGTTCCTGGCCCTGGCCCGGATGGAGCGGATGGAGCTGACCCTCGGGCCGGTCACGCTGACGCCGGACCGGCGGATGCGGTTCCTCGTCCTTCCGGGGGCCGCCGTGAAGGTGCCGGATCTCGTGCGGCGGCTGGGGTGGTCGCCGCTGTCCCTGGATCTGACGGCGCTGGGCGAGGGCACGTACGTCGCCGCCCCGCCCACGCGGTACGGGACGCGGGGGGCCGTGCAGTGGGCGTGCCGGCCCACGCCGGCGAACCGGTGGCTGCCGGACGTGGAGGAGTTGATCTCGCCGTTGGCGTACGCGTGCGGCAGGGAACGTCAGGAACGCCCCTTCACCACCCCTTGATCGGCGTCGCCGCCCCCGTAGGGTTCGACTCGACGGAGGGAGACGTGGTGACTGGTAGCGCCGTACGTGTGCGGGGGCTGTGGAAGCGGTTCGGGCAGCAGGTCGCCGTGGGCGGGATCGATCTGGAGCTGCCCGCGGGCAAGTTCATCGGGCTCGTCGGGCCGAACGGGGCCGGGAAGACCACCACCCTCTCGATGGTGACCGGGCTGCTCAGGCCGGACCAGGGGGCGGTCGAGGTCGTCGGGCACGACGTGTGGCGTGATCCGGCGGAGGTCAAGGCCCGCATCGGGGTGCTGCCCGAGGGACTGCGACTGTTCGAGCGGCTGTCGGGGCGGGAACTCCTCGGTTACACGGGCCGGTTGCGCGGGCTGCCCGGAGCCGAGGTGGACAAGCGGGCCACGCAGTTGCTCGACGTGCTCGACCTGTCCGGGGCCCAGCACCAACTGGTCGTCGACTACTCGACCGGCATGCGGAAGAAGACCGGGCTGGCGGCCGCGCTGCTGCACAATCCCGAAGTGCTTTTCCTGGACGAGCCGTTCGAGGGCGTCGACCCGGTCTCCGCCCAGACGATCCGGGGCGTACTGGAGCGCTACACGGCCTCCGGAGCCACCGTCGTCTTCTCCTCCCACGTCATGGAGCTGGTGGAGTCGCTGTGCGACTGGGTGGCCGTCATGGCCGCCGGCCGCATCCGCGCCACCGGCACGCTCGCCGAGGTGCGCGGCGAGTCGGCGTCGTTGCAGCAGGCGTTCCTCGAACTCGTCGGTGCCGGCGGCCGGGACGCCGGGTCCGACCTGGACTGGCTGGGCGGCGGGACCCGATGAGCACGCGGGCCGAACCGGTGACACCGGGCACTGCGGGCACGACGGGCGCCTCTGCCGCTTCCGCCACGTCCGTCACGTCGGTCTTCGTACGGTTGAAACTGTCCCTGCTGCGCAACGGACTGCGGCAGTCCGGCGGACGGCGGGCCGCCTACATCGCCTCGGCCGTCCTCGTCCTGCTCTTCACCGCGCTCCAGTTGGCCGGCCTGGTCGCGCTGCGCGGATACGCGCACGTGGACTCACTCGTCGTCCTGCTGGCGGCCGTGCTGGGCCTGGGCTGGGCGGTGATGCCGCTGTTCTTCCCCGGCGGCGACGAGACGCTCGACCCGACCCGGCTGGTGATGCTGCCGCTGCGGCCCCGCCCGCTGGTCCGGGCCCTGCTCACCGCGTCGCTGGTGGGTATCGGGCCGCTGTTCACGCTGTGCCTGTTCGCCGGTTCCGTGGTCGCGGTGGCGCACGGCGGGGCGGCGTACGCCGTCGGCGTCGTCGGTGCCGTACTCGCGCTGCTGGTGTGCGTGACCCTCGCCCGGGCCGTGGCCGCCGCCAACGTGCGGCTGCTGACCAGCCGCAAGGGGCGCGACCTCGCGGTGCTGAGCGGACTGGTCGTCGCGGTCGGGGCGCAGCTCGTCAACTTCGGCGTGCAGCGGCTGGGCTCGTCGGGGCTCGAGCAGCTCGACCCGGCGGCCGGCGTACTGCGCTGGGTGCCGCCCGCGACGGCGGTCGGCGCCATGGACGCGGCGAGCGACGGGGCGTACGGCGTCGCGCTCGCCCAACTGGCGCTGACCGCGGCGGCCCTGGTGCTGCTGCTGTGGGTGTGGGAGCGCCACCTGACGCGGCTGATGACCACGCCCGACGGGTCCACCCTCCAGAGCGACACCCGGCCGGTGCGCGAGCGCGGCTCGGCGGGGCTCGCCCGGCTGCTGCCCGCGGGCCGCACCGGCACCACCATGGAGCGCACGCTGCGCTACGTGTGGCGCGACCCCAAGACCAAGGCTGCCTGGGTGACCGCGCTCGCCATCGGGCTCATCGTGCCCGTGTTCAACGCCTGGCAGGGCACCGGCTCGGTCTACTTCTCCTGCTTCGCCGCCGGGATGCTCGGCATCCAGATGTACAACCAGTTCGGGCAGGACACGTCCGCGTTCTGGATGGTCGCGATGACGATCTCCTCGACCCGGGACGCCTACGTCGAGCTGCGCGCCCGCGCGCTGGCCCTGCTGCTGATCACGCTGCCGTACGCCACCCTCGTCACCGTCCTGACCGCCGCCGTACTCGACGACTGGCGGACGCTGCCCGAGGCGCTGGGCCTGTCCTTCGCGCTGCTCGGCGCGATGCTGGCGACCGGCGCGTGGACCTCGGCGCGCTTCCCGTACTCCATCCCGCAGGAGGGGTACAAGAACGTCGCCCCGGGCCAGGCCGGGCTGGCCTGGATCTCGATCCTCGGCGGCATGGTCGGCGCGGCCCTGCTGTGCGCGCCCGTGATCGCGCTGACGATCTGGGTGAACGTGCGCGAGGGCGGCGGCCCGGGTCCCCTGTTGCTCCCGGTGGGCGCCGGGTACGGCGCGGTGCTGACGGCGCTCGGTCTGCGGCTGGCCGCCCCGCGCACGGCGGAGCGGCTGCCGGAGATCCTCACGGCGGTCAGCAGGGGCTGACCACCGGACCGGGGCGCGGGCCGGTCAGCTCTCCCTGAGGGTGTCCAGGAAGGGCTCGATGGCCGCCCGCCACGCCTCCGGCTGGTCATAGTGGACGAGGTGGCCGGCGTCGGCGACCTCCGCGTACTGGCCGTGCGGCAGTACCCGGACCATCTCCTGCGCCTCGGCGCGGCCCAGCTCGCCGTCCAGACCGCGCACGACCAGGGTCGGGCAGCGCACCTGGGCCAGCTCCTCCCAGTGGGCGTCGTAGACCCAGGTCTCGCGGGACCTGAGCATCTGCTCCGGCTCGAAGACGGGCCGCCAGCCGTCCGGGGACTCGGCCATCACCTCGGCGTAGAACTCGCCCCGGGCCGGGTTCGGGCGCTCCACCCACGGGTCGTCCTCGCCGAACCACTTGCGTACGTCCGCGAGCGTGGCGAAGGGGACCGGCCAGGCACGGAACCACTCGGTCCAGGTGTGCTGGGAGGCGGCGCCGAGGGCGGAGGCCCGCATGTCGCAGATGATCAGGCCGCGGACCAGGTCGGGGCGTTTGGCGGCGAGCTGCCAGGCGGTCAGCGCGCCCATGGCGTGGCCGATCAGCACGGCGGGGCCGAGACCGAGCTGTTCGAGGGCGGCCTCGACGTCCTCGACGTAGGCCTCCCGGGTGTAGGCGGCCCGCGGGGGCTTGTCGCTGCGGCCGTGGCCGCGCTGGTCGAGGGCGACGGCCCGGTGACGGGCGGAGAGCCAGCGGGCGGTGGGTGCCCAGTGCGAGGCCCGGCCCATCAGGCCGTGCAGTAACAGCACACCCGGGAGGTGACCGGCCGCGTCGTGCGCCGGGTCGTGCGTCCCCCCGTACGCCCCGTCCCGCGTCCCCTCGTACGCCCCGTCCCGCGTCCGGGCGGTCTTGGGAGGGTCGCCGAACTCCCAGGCCGCGAGGCGTACGCCGCCCGCGCCCCTCACGTCGATGCGCCGCGCCATAGGTCCTGGCACCCCCAAGCTCCGCTCGCACCGCCCGCCCCTGCGGGCCGGCCGGTCCTGTGAACCGTGTCCTGCCTGCCGTGCCTTGCCGTACCCGTCGTGTGTCCGCGACCGATCGACGCCGCCCGCAGAGTATCGAATCTGCATTCGATAAGGCCGTTCCGGCGAGCAACACCCCTCATTCGAGTGACACCCCTCAGGGATTGATCGCCGTCGTCGAGGGGAGATCTTCAACGGGAGGCGGACCGCTCGGGGAAATCGGTCCGAGGGGATTGACCCTGAGAGCTCGGGGCTCCGGGTCAGCACAGGGGAGGACAGGCCCCGGCGCCACACGGCGCCGGGGCCCTCTCCGTCTCTCCGGCACGCCACTCCCCCTCTCCGGTCGGGGCCGGCCCCGACCGGCCGACATCGCTGTCGGACCACGGCCGGGAGCCCCTTACGTCATATGCCTCACGCCACAGCCTCGCACGCGATGCGCCGGGGCGCTGCGGTTCGGCTCACGGAAATCCGGAAACGACGGGATCGGCTCGGTGGCGCGAACGCCTCCCGCGCGACGGGACGTTGACGCCTGCCGTCCGGCGGACGCTCAGCGCTTGGCGACGAACACGTGGGAGGCGACCTCCGCCTCCAGCTCGGCCGCCTCTCCGCCGCTGCCCACCAGCACACCGCCCGCCGACTCCGTCACACTCACCACCGAACCGGGCTGCACACCCGCCCGGCGCAGCGTGTACATGAGCTGCGCGTCCGTCTGGATCGGCTCGCCGATGCGGCGCACGACGACCGTCTTGCCCTCCGGCCCCGGGTCCAGGTCGGCCAGCGACACCATGCCCTCGTCCAGGAAGGGGTCGGCGCCGTCCGTCTCGCCCAGCTCCTCCAGGCCCGGGATCGGGTTGCCGTACGGCGACTCGGTCGGGTGGCGCAGCAGCTCCAGCACGCGGCGCTCGACGGCCTCGCTCATCACGTGCTCCCAGCGGCAGGCCTCGGCGTGCACCTGCTCCCACTCCAGGCCGATCACGTCGACGAGCAGGCACTCCGCGAGCCGGTGCTTGCGCATCACGCGGGTGGCCAGCCGACGGCCCTCGTCGGTCAGCTCCAGGTGCCGGTCGGCCGCCACGGACACCAGGCCGTCGCGCTCCATCCGCGCCACCGTCTGGCTGACCGTCGGGCCGCTCTGGTCGAGCCGCTCGGCGATCCGGGCGCGCATCGGGACCACACCTTCCTCCTCCAGCTCGAGGATGGTGCGGAGATACATCTCCGTGGTGTCGATCAGTCCGGACATACGTGCCCCTTGATGAGATTGCCGGAGGCTACGGCCCACCGGCGCGTGCGCTGGCCCTGAAGTCAATTCTGACGCATACCACCGACAACCGTGCCTCGCCGCGGAAACCCGCCCGCGCGGCTCACCGCGGCGGGGCCGACGCCGTATTGACACCACACTGGTCCAGACCGCACCGTGATCCGCGACGCAGCCACACCGAAGGGGCCCCGCATGAGCGACCGCAAGCCGGCCGGCCAGTTCATCGACGCCGCGATCGGCCTCCTGCGACGGGTCCGCGACGAGGAGGCCGACACCGTCGAGGCGGCCGGCACGCTGCTCGCCGACACCGTGCAGGACGGCGGCCGGCTCTTCGCCTTCGGCGCCGGTCACTCGTCCCTCGCCGCCCAGGACGTCGTCTACCGCGCCGGCGGGCTCGCCCTGATGAACCTGCTCGCCGTGCCCGGCGTCGTCGGCGTGGACGTCATGCCGGCCACCCTCGGCTCCGCGCTGGAGCGCGTCGCCGGCCTCGCGAGCGTCGTACTGGACTCCTCGCCGCTGCGCGAGGGCGACGCCCTGGTGATCGTCTCCCTCTCCGGCCGCAACGCCCTGCCGGTGGAGATGGCCCTGAACGCCCGCGCGCTCGGGGTGCGGGTCATCGGCGTGACCTCGGTGGCGTACGCCTCCGAGACCACGTCGCGGCACTCCTCCGGCACCTTCCTCAAGGACCACTGCGACATCGTGCTGGACTCCAAGATCGCCGTCGGCGACGCGGAGCTCACCCTCGACACCGCCCCGGTGCCCTTCGCACCCGCTTCCACGGTCGTCACCAGCGCCCTCCTCCAGGCCGTGATGGCCACGGCGGCCGCCGCCCTCGCCGACCGCGGCATCGAACCGCCCCTGCTGCGCTCGGGCAACGTGGACGGCGGCCACGAGTGGAACGGGCGCGTGCTGGAGCAGTACCGGGACCGGATCTTCTACCGCCGCTGAGCGGGCCGTACGGCACGGGCCGGGACCGCCGGCGGCCCCTCCCCCCGGCACCCGCTACCGCTCGTCCACCGCGCCCGCCAGGTCCAGCGCCGTCGCGATGCGGACCGCCACGTCCTCGGCGTACATCGCGTCGGACCGCTCGAAGGCGCTCCGTCCGGAGCCCCGCAGAAACGTGACGACGCCCAGCGTCCGGCCCCGGCTGCGCAGTACCGCGCACAGGCCGTGCACCGTGTCCGCCGGCCACTGCCGGGCCGCGGCCCACTCGCGCACCCGCTCGGCCGGCACCGCCCGGACACCCGCGCTGGCCCGCACCGAGCCGGCCCGCTCCACGCACTGCACCGCCGGATGCCCCTCGCCGTACCGCACCGGCATCCCCGTCGTCCCGGTCGGCACGCTCGGCCCCGGCGCGCCGGACGGCGTGGCCGCGACCCGGACCAGCCGGACCGGGTCGGACGCGTCGGTGTCGGTCACCGCCCCGCCCACGACCCGGTCGATCAGGGCGTGGTCGGCGAACCCGGCGAGCGCGAAGTCCAGGTGGACGACCGCCGCCTCCGCCGGGTCCTCGCACTCGGCCGCCGCACGCGCCGCCCGGTGCAGTTGATTGGCCCGGAACCGCAGCAGCGCCGCCTCCTGCTCGGCCTGCTTGCTCTCCGTGACGTCCTGGAACAGCCAGCCGACGCCCAGCGGCACCGGCTCCTCCGCCAGCGGCGAGGCCAGCCGCACGAACCCGCTGCGCCAGCACCGGCGCCGCTCACCCTCCTTGGTGCGCACGCTCACCCAGACCTCGGCGGGCGCGGGCGGCGCGCCCTCCGCCAGCACGTGCGTCAGCGCGTTCTCCAGCTCCTCGACGCCCTGGGCGAGCAGATCGCCGAGCGGCCGGCCCAGTACGGCCGTACGCCCGGTGCCCAGCGCACGCGCCGCGTGGGCGTTCACGACGGCGGGGCGCAGATCCACGTCCACCAGGACGACGCCCCAGCTCGCGTCCTCCAGCAGGGCCTCGCTCAGCGCGATGGACCGCTCCAGGTCGATCTGCGTGTGCACCTCGCTGAACGCGCAGTACACCCCGGCGGGCCTGCCGTCGGGACCGCGTACGGCCGCGGACTGCATGCGCACCAGCACCCGCCCGCCGTCCTTGGTGAGCAGCGCGAACTCGTGCACCTGCCGCCCCGGGGCCCGCATCGCGGACAGCAGCCGCTCCTCGACCTCCCCGGCGTCCGCCCGGCGCACGGCCCACCCGGCGAAGCCCTGCCGCCCCACGGCCTCGGCCGCGGTCCAGCCCAGGATCCGCTCCGCCTCGCGGTTCCAATGCGTGACGACGCCCTGGCCGTCGAAGGCGCACAGGGCGGCGTCCATCCCGTCGAGGAGCGCGGCCAACAGGTCCGCGCCGTCCCGCTCGGGCTGCTCCGGCTCGTCCGGCCCCAGCTCGTCGGTGGTCCCACTACGCCGGGAAGCACTCACCTGGACCCCCTGCAGGCTGCGTCCGCCGTACGGTACGTCGGTTCGCTCACTGGCCTTCATTCAACTCGAACGTGATGCAGCACACATCGAGTTCCCGCAAGATTGCGGAAATCGTTGTACCGCGGAAACCCGGCATACGCCCCCGTCATGAGGGGTGGGCGAGCCGCGGAGCGACCCATTCGCCGCTTCCGCGCCGCGGCCCCGTCCCTTGCCCGTAGTCGCTCATGGTGCCCCTCACCCGCGCGTCGTCGGTCCGCGGCAGATGTTCTCACCGGATGGACGCGCTCGGGGGCGGGTGCGGAGAAAAAAAGGGGTTGAACGAGCCCGGACGGCTTCCTAATGTGGCTGTTACTTCAGAAGGGAGGTGGTTCGGCAGATGTATGAATACCGGACGGAAGAGGTGGCTGCGGGCTAGCGGCCCGCCACCACACTCAGTGCGGTGCCGGACCAGCGCGTGACAGCGCGCGCAGCCGGCCCAATCCCGAGCAGTCACCCGACCCGCGAGTCGCCGGTACGTCCGGCCGGCCCCTCCAGTGGAGGAACCAGACTCGCGGGTCGTCTGCGTGCACGGGCCCCTGGAGGTCAGTTCACGATGCCGGCGTAGCCCTCGATCTCGCGCGGGTCGCGGGAGCCGGGGCCCACGTAGCGGGCCGAGGGGCGCACCAGGCGGCCGGTGCGCTTCTGCTCGAGGATGTGGGCCGACCAGCCGGCGGTGCGGGCACAGGTGAACATCGAGGTGAACATGTGGGCCGGGACCTCGGCGAAGTCCAGCATGATCGCGGCCCAGAACTCGACGTTGGTGGCCAGTACGCGGTCGGGGCGGCGGGCGTGGAGTTCCGCCAGGGCGGCCTTCTCCAGGGCTTCGGCGACCTCGAAGCGCGGGGCGCCCAGTTCGCGGGCGGTGCGGCGCAGGACGCGGGCGCGGGGGTCCTCCGCGCGGTAGACGCGGTGGCCGAAGCCCATGAGGCGTTCGCCGGCGTCGAGGGTCTTCCTGACGTAGGCCTCGGCGTCCCCGGTGCGCTCGATCTCCTCGATCATGTGCAGGACGCGGGAGGGGGCGCCGCCGTGCAGCGGGCCGGACATGGCGCCCACGGCACCGGAGAGGGCGGCCGCCACGTCGGCGCCGGTGGAGGCGATGACGCGGGCGGTGAAGGTGGACGCGTTCATGCCGTGCTCGGCGGCGGAGGTCCAGTAGGCGTCGACCGCGGCGACGTGCTTGGGGTCGGGCTCGCCGCGCCAGCGGATCATGAAGCGTTCGGTGATCGAGTTCGCCTTGTCGATCTCGCGCTGCGGGACCATGGGCCGGCCCTGGCCGCGGGCCGACTGGGCGACGTAGGACAGGGCCATGACGGCGGCGCGGGCGAGGTCGGCGCGGGCCTGCTCGGCGTCGATGTCCAGGAGGGGTTCGAGGCCCCAGACGGGTGCGAGCATGGCGAGCGCGGACTGCACGTCGACGCGGATGTCGCCGGAGTGGACCGGGATCGGGAAGGGCTCCGCGGGCGGCAGGCCGGGGTTGAAGGCTCCGTCGACGAGCAGGCCCCAGACGTTGCCGAAGGAGACCTGCCCGACCAGGTCCTCGATGTCGACGCCGCGGTAGCGGAGGGCGCCGCCCTCCTTGTCGGGTTCGGCGATCTCCGTTTCGAACGCGACGACTCCCTCGAGCCCGGGTACGAAGTCGGACATCAGGCGGCTCCTCGTGATCGTGACGTGTGGCGACCGGTGCGGGGGCGGTGCGGTCGTCCCCATGGACCCACCGGGTCCGTCGGATCCACGGTCGTGTCGTCGACTCGCGGTCCTGGCGGTCCCCCTGTGACGCCCCGTACGGCCGGCGGTCGTCCAACCGGACCGGGAGCAAGCACGATATCCCCGAGTGCCACGCTTGGGGAGCCCCCGCGGCACTCAGTGCCACTGGGTGACAAAGGACACGGAGGCACCGGCCCGGATGCGGCAGGATGGCCGACGTGACCGATCGCGAAGCCGACTCCCCCGTCCCCTTCGATCTCCCCTCGATGCGCAAGCAGTACCGGGCCGAAGGGCTCCTGGAAACCGAGCTGGCCGCGACTCCCGTGGAGCAGTTCGCGCGCTGGTTCAAGCAGGCCGCGACGGAGGGCGGGCTGTTCGAGCCGAACGCCATGGTCGTCTCCACGGCGGACGCGGAGGGCCGGCCCGGCTCCCGCACGGTGCTGCTGAAGCACTTCGACGAGCAGGGGTTCGTCTTCTACACCAACTACGACTCCCGCAAGGCGCGGGACCTGGGCGAGAACCCGTACGTCTCGCTGCTGTTCCCCTGGCATCCGATGGCCCGGCAGGTGATCGTGACGGGCGTCGCGCGGCGTACCGGGCGGAACGAGACCGCCGCGTACTTCCGGACCCGGCCGCACGGCTCCCAGTTGGGCGCCTGGGCGAGCGTCCAGTCCGCGGTGGTGGCGGGGCGGGACGCCCTGGACGCCGCGTACGCCGAGCTGGCGGCGCGCTACCCGGAGGGCGAGCAGGTGCCGGTGCCGCCGCACTGGGGCGGGTTCCGGGTGGTGCCGCGGGCCGTGGAGTTCTGGCAGGGGCGGGAGAACCGCCTGCACGACCGGCTGCGGTACGTGGCCGAGGCGGGCGGGGGCTGGCGGGTGGAGCGGCTCGGTCCGTGACGGCGCGCCCGCCCGCTAGTACGCGCCCCAGACGTACGCCGTGCGGTGGCCGTCCAGGAGCGCGGCCAGGCGGGCGCGGAAGCCGTCGGTGAGCTCGGGCCAGTTCCAGAACTCGAAACCGAGGTGACCGAAGGCGAGCGGTGCCTCGTCCCAGGACCAGTCGGGGACGGGGACGGCGGTGGCGCAGGCGGCGCAGCCGACGGACGCGGCGCCCGTGTCGTGCCAGACCCGCATGGCGGCGCGGAAGCGCCGCCAGGTCGCGTCGTCGTCCAGCGGGGCGGGTGCCCCGCAGCGCGGGCAGAGGGCCGCGCCGGGCAGGTCCGCGCCGCTGGTGAAGCCGGTACGCCGGGTGTGGACGGCGAGTCCGTCCCAGGGCTCGAAGTCCCAGTCGTCACCGACCGCGCGCTGCCAGTGCGGGCCGGGCGGGTGCCCCAGCGGCTGCCCGAGGACGCACGGGGTGCGTTCGGCGAGGACGACGCCCTCCGCCACCAGCCACTCCAGCGCCCGCCGGGCGAGCCGCTCGGCGTCGGTCCCGCCCGCGTCGAGGTCCACGATCACCTGGAAACGGTCCCCCACGGCGTCAGCCCGGCGTCCCGTCCAGCGCCGCGTCCAGCAGCCGGGCCCACTGCTCGACCACCCGTTCCCGGCGGCCCGCGTCGTCGGTGAGGAGGTTGGCGAGGCCCAGGCCGCGGGCCATGTCCATGAGGCCCTGGACGGTTTCCCGGGCGCCGGGGCGGGTCTCGTCGGCGCCGAGGAGGTCGACCGCGATGCGGTGGGTCTCGCGGCCGACACGGGCCTCCAGCTCGGTCACCCGGCCGCGCAACTGCTCCTCGTTGGAGGCGGCCACCCACAGGTGCAGGGCGGCGCGGAAGAGCGGGCCGGTGTAGAGGTCCACCAGGGCGGCGACCACGGCCCTGCGGTCGTCCGCCGCCGCGCCCTCGGGGAACAGGGCCCGCAGCGCGACCGAGCGCTCCTCCGCCACGTACTCCACGGCCGCCGTGAAGAGGTCCTCGCGGGTCGGGAAGTGGTGCTGGGCCGCGCCCCGGGAGACGCCGGCGTGTTCGGCGACGACGGAGACCGTGGAACCCGTCCAGCCGCGTTCGGCGAGGCAGGCCACGGCGGCTTCGAGGAGCCGTTGCCGGGTGGCCCGGCTGCGGTCCTGCTTGGGAACGCGCTCCGTGCGGTCGGCCGTGTGCACGGCGCCGCTCACACCACCCATTGCGGATCCCGTCGTTCGAGGAAGGCCGTCATCCCCTCGCGGGCCTGCGGGGAGGCGAACAGCTTGGCCGAGAGCGCGGTCAGGCCGGCCGCGTCCCGGTCGAAGGCCTCCAGCACCCTAGCCGTGAGCAGCCGTTTCGTCTCGGCCAGAGCCTGTGGTGAGGCGCGACGCACACCGTCCAGCACGGGTTCCAGTACGGCGTCCACGTCGTCGCCCGCCGCGGTGACCAGGCCGATGCGGGCGGCCTCGGCGGCGTCGAAGCGTTCACCGGTGAGGCAGTAGCGGGCGAGGGCGCGGGGGTCGGTGCGGGGCAGGAGCGGGAGGGAGATGACGGCCGGGGCCACGCCGACGCGTACCTCGGTGAAGGCGAACGTGGCCGCCGGGGACGCCGCCGCGATGTCGCACACCGCCAGCAGGCCGAGGCCGCCCGCGCGGACGTGCCCGGTGACGCGGGCGACGACGGGTTTGGGCAGCTCGGCGATCTGCCGGAGCAGGCCGACCAGGGCGTCCGGGTCGGGCGGGTCGCGCAGGTCGGCACCGGCGCTGAAGGTGTTGCCGGCGTGGGTGAGGACGACGGCGCGGACGTCGCTGTCCTCCCCGGCTTCGGTGAGGGCGGTGGCCAGGTCGCCCACGAGGGCCGCGGAGAGGGCGTTGCGGTTGTGCGGGGAGTCGAGGGTGAGGGCTTCGACGCCCCGCGCGCGCGTGCGGGCGATCAGGGTCACCGGCGCTCCCTCAGCTCGCGCCGCAGGATCTTCCCGCTGGCCGCCCTGGGCACGCCGTCGGTGAAGGTGACCCGGCGGACGCGTTTGTAGGGGGCGACGCGTTCGGCGACGTACATCATGACCTCGCCCTCCGAGAGGCCGGGCGCGGCCGGCCGGCGCACCACGTGGGCGTGCGGCACCTCGTTGCCGTCGTCGTCGTAGGCGCCGACGACGGCCGCGTCGGCGATGCCCGGGTGGGTGAGCAGGAGGGCCTCCAGTTCGGCGGGGGCGACCTGGAAGCCCTTGTACTTGATCAGCTCCTTGACGCGGTCGACGACGAACAGCCAACCTCCCCCACTCTCGGCTTCGCTCGAGCGGGAGGTGCCCCCACCGTCGACGTGTCCGACGTCCCCGGTGTGCAGCCAGCCGTCCTCGTCGATCACGGCGGCGGTGGCGTCGGGGCGGCCCAGGTAGCCCTTCATGACCTGGGGCCCGCGGATGAGGATCTCGCCGGACTCACCGGCGGGGAGGTCCTCGCCGGGGTCGTCGAGGGAGACGATGCGCATCTCGGTGCCGGCGATGAGCTTGCCGACGGTGCCGGGCGGCGCGGTGCTCATGGCGTCCAGGGGGACGACGTGGGTGCCCGGGGACAGTTCCGTCATGCCGTACGCCTGGCCGACCGGCGGCAGGCCCAGCCGCCGCGAGCAGGCGGCGGCGAGCTTCGCGTCCAGGGGGGCGGCGGCGCTGACGACGTACTTCAGGGAGGAGAGGTCGTAGTCGGCGACCAGGGGGTGCTTGGCGAGGGCGAGGACGATCGGCGGGGCGACGTACAGGCTGGTGATGCGGTGGTTCTGGATGGCCGCGAGGAACTGCTCCAGGTCGAAGCGGGGCAGCACGACGACGGTGGCGCCGAGCCGCAGCGGGGCGTTCATGAGGGCGGTCAAGCCGTAGATGTGGAAAAAGGGCAACACCGCCAGGACGCGGTCGCCCGGCGCGGCCGGCATCAGCGGTTCGAGCTGGGCGAGGTTGGTGGCGATCTGCCGGTGGGTGAGCATCACGCCCTTCGGGGTGCCGGTGGTGCCCGAGGAGTACGGCAGCACGGCGACGTCCTCGGCGGGGTCGACGGTGACGGACGGTTCGGGCGCGGTGGACACCAGCATGTCGATGAGCGACCGGTGGCCGGGCGCGCTGTCGCAGACGAAGACCTCCTGGACGCCGCCCGCGAGTTCGGCGGCCCTGCGGGCGGTGTCCAGCAGGGGGGAGACGGTGACGATCCAGCGGGCCCGCGAGTCGCCGAGCTGCCCCGCGAACTCCTCCGCCGTGGCGAGCGGGTGCACGGTGGTGACCGAGGCACCCGCGCGCGTGGCGGCGTAGAAGGCCGGCGGGAAGGCGACGGTGTTGGGGCTGTGCAGGGCGAGGACGTCGCCCTTGCGTACGCCGGCCTCGGCGAGGGCGGCGGCGACGCGCCGGTGGAACCGGTCCACCTGCTCGTACGTGAGGGTGGTGCCGTCGGTGCCGTCGATCAGCGCCGGGGCGTCGCCGAACTCGGCGGCGCGGCCGAGCACGGCGTCGTGGATGGGCAGGTCGACGGGCGGGACGTCTGCGTACTCGCTGCGGAACACGGTTCCTCCAACTCGGGCCGACGCGCGGCCTAGTACGACTTGGGCAGGCCCAGGGTCTGGTGGGAGACGTAGTTGAGGATCATCTCCCGGCTCACCGGGGCGATCCGGGCCACGCGGGACGCCGTTATCAGCGAGGCGAGCCCGAACTCGCGGGTGAGGCCGTTGCCGCCGAGGGTGTGCACGGCCTGGTCGACGGCCTTCACGCAGGCCTCCCCGGCGGCGTACTTGGCCATGTTGGCGGCCTCGCCGGCGCCCGTGTCGTCGCCGGCGTCGTAGAGGTGGGCCGCCTTCTGCGTCATCAGGCGGGCCAGTTCCAGGTCGATGTGCGCCTGGGCGAGGGGGTGGGCGATGGCCTGGTGGGCGCCGATGGGGGTCTTCCAGACGGTGCGTTCGCGGGCGTACTCCAGGGCGCGGGAGAGCGCGTAGCGCCCCATGCCGATGCCGAACGCCGCCGTCATGACGCGCTCGGGGTTGAGCCCGGCGAAGAGCTGGAGGAGGCCCGCGTCCTCGTCGCCGACGAGCGCGTCGGCGGGCAGCCGTACGTCGTCCAGGGTCAGCTCGAACTGCTTCTCGGCGGCGTTCAGTTCCATGTCGATCCGGCGGCGCTCGAAGCCGGGGGTGTCGCGGGGGACGATGAACAGGCAGGGCTTGAGCTTGCCGGTGCGGGCGTCCTCGGTGCGGCCGACGACGAGGGTGGCGTCGGAGATGTCGACGCCGCTGATGAAGACCTTGCGGCCGGTGAGGATCCAGTCGGTGCCGTCGCGGCGGGCGGTCGTGGTGATGCGGTGGCTGTTGGAGCCGGCGTCGGGTTCGGTGATGCCGAAGGACATCATGCGGGTTCCGTCGGCGAGGGTGGGGAGCCAGTCCTGTTTCTGCGCCTCGGTGCCGAAGCGGGAGATGACGGTGCCGCAGATCGCCGGGGAGACGATCATCATCAGCAGGGGGTTGCCGGCGGCGCCCATCTCTTCGAGGACCAGGGAGAGTTCGGTGATGCCGCCGCCGCCACCGCCGTACGCCTCCGGCAGGTTCACGCCGATGTAGCCGAGCTTGGCCGCGGCCTGCCAGAACTGCTCGGTGTCGGCGCCGAGGGTGCGCGGGTGGCTCTTGGCGAAGGTGGATACCGCTGCGCGGAGGGACTTGTGCTCTTCGGATTCGATCATGGTGGGCATGGGGCCCCTTCTCGAGTGCGAGTGTGTCCTGACTGGTCGCGCCCACGCGGCCGAGCCGCGTGTTCCATGCGGTCCCGCGCCCCTAGGCGGCTCGCACCACCGCCAGCAGAGAGCCCACCGCGACCTGCTGCCCGGGTACGGCCCTCAGCGCCGTCAGCGTGCCGGTGGCCGGGGCGGTGATCTTGTGTTCCATCTTCATCGCCTCCAGCCACAGCAGGGGTTGACCGGCCTGGACGCTCGTGCCCTCCGTCAGCCCCTCCGCGACGCGGACGACCGTGCCCGGCATGGGGGCGAGGAGGGAGCCCGGGGCGTGCTGGGCGGTGGGGTCGGGGAAGCGGGGCAGGGCGGTGAGGGTGGCGGTGCCGACGTGGATCCGGTCGCCGTGGCGGGCGACCTCGTAGCGGCGCCGTACGCCGTCGGATTCCAGGACGACGAGCCGGGCGTCGGCGTGGACGACGCGTACGCCCTCGGCGGTGAGGCCGGCGCGGGTGTGGTGGTAGCGGACCTCGTGCTCCCCGCCCGCCGTGGCGTAGCGCTTCACCTGCGGTTGCGAGGGCAGGTTGCGCCAGCCGCCGAACCGGCCCGCGTGGGCGCTCGCGTCGGCGAGGGCGGCGGCCAGCGGGACGAGGGGGTCGTGGGCGGGCTCGGTGAGGGCGGCCAGGTGGCGGTCGTAGAAGCCGGTGTCCATCCGGGCGGAGGTGAACTCCTCGTGGCGCAGGGAGCGGACGAGGAGGTCCCGGTTGGTGACCGGACCGTGGACCGCCGCCCGTTCCAGGGCGCCGGCGAGTCGGCGGACGGCCTCCGCGCGCGTGGGTGCGTGGGCGACGGCCTTGGCGAGCATCGGGTCGTAGTGGACGCCGATGTCGTCGCCGTCGGTGTAGCCGGTGTCCAGGCGGATGCCGTCGGGCACGGTGAGGCGGTGCAGGCGGCCGGTCTGCGGGGCCCAGCTCCGCGCCGGGTCCTCGGCGTACAGGCGGGCCTCGACGGCGTGGCCACGCGCGCGCGGGGGATCGTTTTCGAGGGCGTGGCCTTCGGCGACGCGGAGTTGGAGGGCGACGAGGTCGAGGCCGAAGACCGCCTCCGTGACCGGGTGCTCGACCTGGAGGCGGGTGTTCATCTCCAGGAAGTGCGCCCTGCCGTCCGCGACGAGGAACTCGACGGTCCCGGCGCCCACGTAGTCGACGGCGCGGGCGGCGCGCACCGCCTGCTCGTACAGGTCCCGGGTGAGCGATGCGCCCAGGCCCGGTGCGGGCGCCTCCTCGATCACCTTCTGGTGGCGGCGCTGGAGGGAGCAGTCCCGGGTGCCCAGCGCCCACACCGTGCCGTGGGTGTCGGCGAGGATCTGCACCTCGACGTGGCGCCCGTTCTCGACGTACGGCTCGACGAACACCTCGCCGTCGCCGAAGGCGCTCGCCGCCTCCGCGCGCGCGGCGGTCAGTTCGGCGTCGAGGTCGGCGAGGCGCCGTACGACGCGCATGCCGCGTCCGCCGCCACCCGCCGAGGCCTTCACCAGGACCGGCAGGTCGGCCTCGGTGACGTGCGTGAGGGGCGCGATGCCCATCAGTTCCTTGGCGCGCGTCTTGGACGCCATCGCCTCGATCGCCTGCGGCGGCGGTCCGATCCAGGTCAGGCCCGCGTCGGTGACGGCGCGGGCGAAGCCGGCGTGCTCGGAGAGGAATCCGTAGCCGGGGTGCACGGCGTCGGCGCCGGCGGCGGCCGCGGCCTTCACGATCAGGTCGCCGCGCAGATACGTGTCGGCGGAGGCCGCGCCCGGCAGCCGTACCGCAGCGTCGGCCACGCGCGCGTGGAGGGCGTTCTCGTCGGCGTCCGAGTACACGGCGACCGTCCGGATGCCCGCCTCGCGGCAGGTGCGGAAGATCCGGCAGGCGATCTCGCCCCGGTTGGCGACGAGGACGGTGCTGATCGAGGTCGGACTGATCGAGGTCGGGCTGTTCGAGGTCGGGCTGTTCGAGGTCGGGCTGATCAAGGTGATCCCCTCACATCCGGAAGACGCCGAAGCCTCCGCGCGCACCCTCGTAGGGCGCGGTGTGGATGGCGGACAGGCACACGCCGAGGACGGTCCGGGTGTCGCGCGGGTCGATGACGCCGTCGTCGTAGAGCCGCCCGGACAGGAACATGGGCAGCGACTCGGACTCGATCTGCTGCTCCACCATGGCGCGCAGCGCCGCGTCGCCCTCGTCGTCGTACGGCTGTCCCTTGGCGGCGGCGGACTGGCGGGCGACGATGGAGAGCACGCCGGCGAGCTGCTGCGGGCCCATGACGGCCGACTTGGCGCTGGGCCAGGCGAAGAGGAAGCGCGGGTCGTAGGCGCGGCCGCACATGCCGTAGTGGCCGGCTCCGTACGAGGCGCCGAGGAGGACGGACAGGTGGGGCACGCGGCTGTTGCCGACCGCGTTGATCATCATCGCGCCGTGCTTGATGATGCCGCCCTGCTCGTACTCCTTGCCGACCATGTAGCCGGTGGTGTTGTGCAGGAAGAGCAACGGGATGTCGCGCTGGTTGGCGAGCTGGATGAACTGGGCGGCCTTCTGCGACTCCTCGCTGAACAGCACCCCCTGGGCGTTGGCGAGGATGCCGACCGGATAGCCGTGCAGGGCCGCCCATCCCGTCGTCAGGCTCGTGCCGTACAGGGGCTTGAACTCGTCGAAGTCGGAGGCGTCGACGATCCGGGCGATGACCTCGCGCGGGTCGAAGGGGGACTTGAGGTCGCCGGGGACGATGCCCAGGAGCTCCTCGGGGTCGTACTTCGGCGGCTCGGCCGGCCCCGGATCGGGGTGTGCCTTGCGGTGGTTGAGGCGGGCGACGACGCGGCGGGCCTGGCGCAGCGCGTCCGGTTCGTCCACGGCGAAGTGGTCGGCGAGACCGGACGTGCGCGCGTGCATCTCGGCGCCGCCCAGCGACTCGTCGTCGCTCTCCTCGCCGGTCGCCATCTTGACCAGCGGCGGCCCGCCGAGGAACACCTTCGCGCGCTCCTTGACCATGATCACGTGGTCGGACATGCCGGGGATGTAGGCGCCCCCGGCGGTCGAGTTGCCGAAGACGACGGCGATGGTGGGGATGCCGGCCGCCGACAGCCGGGTCAGGTCCCGGAAGATCGCACCGCCCGGGATGAAGATCTCCTTCTGGGAGGGCAGGTCGGCGCCGCCGGACTCGACCAGGCTGACGCAGGGCAACCGGTTGGCGAGCGCGATGTCGTTGGCGCGCAGGGCCTTCTTCAGCGACCAGGGGTTGCTGGCGCCGCCGCGCACGGTCGGGTCGTTGGCGGTGATCAGGCACTCGACGCCCTCGACGACCCCGATGCCGGTGACGAGCGATCCGCCGACGGTGTACTCGCTCCCCCAGGCGGCGAGCGGAGACAGCTCCAGGAAGGGCGTGTCGGGGTCGAGGAGCAGCTCGATGCGTTCGCGGGCGAGGAGTTTGCCGCGCTTCCGGTGCCGGGCGACGTACTTGTCGCCGCCGCCCGCCAGCGCCTTGGCGTGCTCGGCGTCCAGGTCGGCGAGTCTGGCGAGCATCGCCTCGTGGTTGGCCCGGTGGTCGGGGGCACAGGGGTCGAGGGCGGAGGCGAGGACGGTCACAGCAGGCTCCCCGGGACGTATGGCGGGACGGTCACTGCGGAACCTCCGGGACGTATGGCGAGACGGTCACCGCAGAACCTCCGGGACGTATGGCGAGACGGTCACCGCAGAACCTCCGGGACGTATGGCGAGACGGTCACCGCAGAACCTCCGGGATGTCCAGGTGGCGGGCGCGCAGCCATTCGCCGAGCGCCTTGGCCTGCGGGTCGAAGCGGGCCTGCGCGGCGACGCCCGCGCCGAGGAGGCCCTCGACGACGAAGTTGAGGGCGCGCAGGTTGGGGAGCGTGTGCCGGGTGACGGGCAGGTCGCGGGCCTCCGGGAGCAGCTCCCGGAACCGGTCGGCGGTCAGCTCGTGCGCGAGCCAGCGCCAGGCCTCGTCGGTCCGCGCCCAGACGCCGACGTTGGCGTTCCCGCCCTTGTCTCCGCTGCGGGCGCCGGCGACGAGCCCGAGGGGGGCGCGGCGTGCGGGCCCCGGCGGGAGCGGCTTCGGCAGCGGTGGTTCCGGTACTTCCGCCAGTACGGCGGTGTCCTGGGCGCCGGGTACGGGAATCCGTTGCCCGTCGTGTAGGACGGCCACATGGTCGACGGCGCCATGGGGGACGTACACGTCCTCGAAGACCCCATAGGGCGCGCCCTTTCCGGGTGGCGCCAGCACATGGAAGCCGGGGTAGCTGGCGAGGGCCAGCTCGATGGCGGCCCCGCTCAGCGCCCGCCCGACGACCTGCTGGTCGGCGTCCCGGACGACGAGCCGCAGCAGGGCGCTGGCCGTCTCCTCGGTCGGGGCGTCGGGCCGGTCGGTGCGCACGAGGTCCCAGCGGACGTCGGCGACCTTGCCGAGGGCGGGTTCCATCTGCGCCCGCACCAGCGCGGCCTTGGCCTCGATACCGAGGCCGGTGAGCACGAAGGCGACCTCGTTGCGGAAGCCGCCGAGACGGTTCAGGCCGACCTTGAGGGTGGGCGGCGGGGCCTCACCGCGCACGCCCTCGACGCGGACGCGGTCCGGGCCGTCCTGGGCGATCCGTACGGTGTCCAGCCGGGCGGTGACGTCGGGCCCCGCGTACCGGGCGCCGCCCGTCTCGTACAGCAGTTGGGCCGTCACCGTGCCGACGTCGACGAAGCCGCCGGTGCCCTCGTGCTTGGTGATGACGCAACTGCCGTCGGCGTGCAGCTCGGCGAGCGGGAAGCCGGGGCGGCGGACGTCACCGTCTTCGAAGAAGGCGTAGTTGCCGCCGGTCGCCTGCGCCCCGCACTCCAGCACATGTCCGGCGACGACCGCGCCCGCGAGCCGGTCGTACTCCGCCGGCGCCCAGCCGAAGTGCGCGGCGGCGGGCCCGGTGACCAGGGCGGCGTCGGTGACCCGGCCGGTGACGACCACGTCGGCGCCCGCCCGCAGGGACTCGGCGATGCCGAAACCGCCGAGGTAGGCGTGGGCGGCCAGCGCTCCCGGGTGCCCGGCGGTGAGGTCGTCGCCCTCGACGTGCGCGACCCGTACGGGGATGCCGAGCCGTTCGGCGAGAGCGCGTACGGCGTCGGCGAGTCCGGCGGGGTTGAGCCCGCCGGCGTTGGCGACGATCCTGACGCCCCGCTCGTGGGCGAGGCCGAGGCACTCCTCCAGTTGCCGCAGGAAGGTGCGGGCGTACCCGGCGGCCGGGTCCTTCAGCCGGTCCCGGCCCAGGATGAGCATGGTCAGCTCGGCGAGGTAGTCGCCGGTGAGGACGTCCAGGGGGCCGCCGGTGAGCATCTCGCGCATGGCGTCGAAGCGGTCGCCGTAGAAGCCGGAGGCGTTGCCTATGCGGAGCGGCCCGTTCACTGCCGGGTTCCCTTCGGCTTCCGCCCCGCCCCCGGCGGCCCCGCGAAGGCCTGGGCGATGTCCAGCCAGCGGTCGGCGTCCGGTCCCTCGGCGGTGAGGGCGAGGTCGGCGCGGTGGGCGCGCTGGGTGGCGAGGAGGCAGAAGTCGAGGGCGGGGCCGGTGACGCGCTGCCCCGCGCCCTCGGGGCCGTAGGTCCACAGCTCCCCGCCGGGGGCGGTGAGCTCGACGCGGAACGGCTCGGCGGGCGGGGTGCGGCCGTGGGCCGCGTAGGCGAAGTCACGGGCGCGGACGCCGATGCGGGCGATGTGCCTCAGGCGGTCGGTGGGCGGGCGCGTCACGCCGATGGTCTCCGCGATGTCGAGGCCGTGGGCCCAGGTCTCCATCAGGCGGGCGGTGGCCATGGAGGCGGCGGCCATGGGTGGGCCGTACCAGGGGAAGCGGGTGCCCGGGGCCGACTCGCGCAGCGCCTCGTCGAGGGCGGCGCGGCCCTCCCGCCAGGCGGCCAGGAGCTCGGCGGGGGCCTGCCGGGCGCCTTCCTCGGCGCCGTCGTCGACGTAGCGGTCGGGCGCGGCGAGGGCCTGTTCCACCAGGGCGCGGAAGCCGTCCTCGTCGGTGACGGCGAGCAGGGCGGACCGGTCGGTCCAGGCCAGGTGCGCGATCTGGTGGGCGATCGTCCAGCCGGGCGCCGGAGTGGCGAGGCGCCACTGTCCGGGGCTCAGCCGGGCGACCAGCGCGTCGAGTTCCTCGCTCTCCTCGCGCAGGTCGTCGATCACGGGCGTCGGGTCGGACACGGGCGCTCCCCTCGGGCACGGCGGTGTGCGGCGCGGTGTGGGGTGGAGCATGGCAGGGGCACCGGTAACAATCAAGCACGCTTGCATGATTTTTGCCCGAGGACGACCGCGGACGACCGCGTCCTCCGTGGACGCCTGCGGGGGCTCTCGGAGGACGGAGGGCGCCCGGACGGCGGGGGACGTCGGGTCTCCTGGCCGGGCTCGGACCTCAGTCCGCGCGCCAGGCCGTCATGTCCGCGGTGACGAAGCCGACCTCCGGCACGGCGGTCGACTTCACCTGGACGACCAGCAGCATGATGTCGCCGTTGCGGTGCTTGGCGCAGATCTCGGTCCCTGCCGAGGCGGCGGCCAGCGGGAGGCGGTGGCCGTCGATGTCGGCATCGGCCTCGACGTCGGCCATCCTCTGACGGCAGTCCTCGTACGTGGCGCCCGGCTCGCCGAACATCATGGAGAAGACGCTGGTGTCGCTCTCCAGTGCGCAGGTCTGCGCGCAGGTGAAGCGGATGTCTCCCTTGCGGTCGTCGCGGGTCCTCCCGTCACTGACGCTGAGTGAGTTCTCGGCGTTCAGATACTGGGGGCCGTAGGCGTGGGCCACCGGAGTGGTGGAACCGGCGGCGGCACCGTCGGCCGCCGCATCCGGCGCGGCCGGCCCGCCGGCCCCCGACGCAGCCCCCTCCGTGGCCACCGTTCCGGGCGCCGGGCCTCCGGACGCCGCATCGCCGGATGCCGACGAGCGTGCCGTCGGGCCGGGGCTCCCGGACTCGGACGCGGACGCGGCCGTGTCCCGGTCGCGGTCTCGGTCCATCGCGTCCCGCAGCGTCCACGCCGCCGTGAGTACCAGCCCGCCCGCGGCCAGGGCGGCGGCCGCGAGCAGGGCGGCGCGTCTCCTGCGGCGCTTCCGCTCGTCCGGCCCGGCCGGCCGCTGCGGCGCGGTCGTGCCGTACGGAGCGGCGGGCCAGGGCGCGGCGCCCGGACCGTACGGGGTGGCGCCCGGACCGTACGGGGCGCCCGGACCCTGAGCGGTGGCGGACCACTGCCCGGTGCCCGGCTCCTGACCGGTGGCGGGCCACTGCGGGGCGGCTGCCGATTGCGGGGCGGCTGCCGACTGCGGGGCGGTCCACGGCCGCGTGTGTACCGCGGTGGAAGCCGGCGACGACTCCGGAGCCGGTGGGGCAGGCGGCGGAACCGTCGCCTCCGACCCCGCGAACTCCCGCCAGACGTCCGGCCCCGCCCCCGTCTCGGCGTCCCGCCCCAGTTCCCGCCGGCACCACTCGACGACCTCCGCCGGGGTGACCCGCTCCCCCGGTTCCGCGGCCAGGCACCGGGTGAGCAGCCCGCGCAGTTGCTCGGGCAGCCCGGACAGGTCGGGTTCGGAGTGCACGATCCGGTACAGCACGCTGACCGCGGGCCCGTCCCCGTAGAGCGGCCTGCCCAGCGCCGCGAACGCCGCCGTCTGGCCGAGCGCGAAGACGTCGGTCGCCGCCGTGACGTCACCCGCGGACGCCTGCTCGGGAGCCATGTACTGGGGCGTGCCGATGGCGGTGCCCGTGGCGGTGTGCGCGGTGCTGTCGGCGGCGATCGAGATCCCGAAGTCGATCACCCGCGGTCCGTCCGCGGCGAGCAGCACGTTCGACGGCTTCAGGTCCCGGTGCACGATCCCCGCACCGTGGATGGCCTGCAGCGCCTCGGCGACCCCCGCCATCAGCCACAGGACCGCCGGCACCGGCAGCGGTCCGCTCCGGGCGACGGCGTCCGACAGGGAGGGGCCCGGCACGTACAGCGTGGCCAGCCAGGGCGGTACGCCCGACGGGTCGGCGTCGATCAGTTCGGCGGTGTAGGCGCCCTTCACCTCCCGGGCCGCCTTGATCTCCCGGCTGAAGCGCCGCCGGAAGACCGGATCGTCGGCCAGTTCCGACCGTACGACCTTGATGGCCACCGGCCGGCCCCCCTGGGTGTGGGACAGGTAGACCCGCCCCATGCCGCCCGCGCCGAGCCGCGCCGCGAGGCGGTAACCGGCCACTGTGCGTGGATCGTCGTCCTGCAAAGGCTGGAAGACCTCGGCCGTGTGGTTCATCGGTTCCCTCCCCGTGATCCCGATGAGATGACCAGGTCCGCAGCCTATGCGTTGCGGGTGACCGCCTGCCCGGCCGGGTCCCTGGCGGCCCGGGCGTCGCGGGAGCCCTTCAGGGCACGTCCGGGAGCGCCTTGGCCCGGCGCCGCCCCATCTGCGTACGCACCGCCCCCATGCTGGCCGCGATGACCAGGGCGATGGCGGCGGCCTGGGTGGCGGACAGGGCCTGGTCGAGGATGAGGAAACCGGCCGCCGCGGCGATGGCGGGTTCCAGGCTCATGAGGATGGCGAAGGTGGGCGCGGGCAGCCGGCGCAGGGCGAGGAGTTCGAGGGTGTAGGGCAGGACGGAGGAGAGCAGGGCCACCCCGGCGCCCAGCGCCAGTGTCACCGGGTCGAGGAGCTTGCCGCCCGACTCGGCGATGCCCAGCGGCAGGAACAGCACGGCCCCGACCGCCATGGCGAGGGCCAGCCCGTCGGCCTGTGGGAAGCGGCGCCCGGTGCGTGAGCTGAAGACGATGTACGCCGCCCACATCGCGCCCGCCCCCAGCGCGAAGGCGGCACCGGCCGGGTCGAGGCTGTCGAAGCCGCCGCCCCCGAGGAGGAAGACGCCGGCCAGGGCGAGCGCGGCCCAGACCAGGTTGACGGCGCGCCGGGAGGCGACGACGGACAGGGCGAGCGGGCCGAGCACCTCCAGGGTGACGGCGGGGCCGAGCGGGATGCGGTCGACGGCCTGGTAGAAGAGGCCGTTCATGCCGGCCATGGCGATGCCGAAGGCGACGACCGTGCCCCAGTCGGCCCGGGAGTGGCCGCGCAGCCGGGGCCGGCAGATGAGGAGCAGTACGACGGCGGCCACGACCAGCCGCAGGGTCACCACGCCGAGCGCGCCGGCCCGGGGCATGAGACTCACCGCCAGCGCGGCGCCGAACTGCACGGAGAAGCCGCCGGCGAGGACCAGGCCGACCGGCCCCAGGGAGCCCCGCCCGCGCGGGTTGCCCGCCTGGCCGGACGCGGGCCCCGGGTCCGCCGCGGACGCGGCGGCGGAGGTGGACGGGGTGGCGGCGCTGGGGGTGGTCACGGGGCCTTCCTCGGTCTTGGCGCGGGGACGGAGCCCCTGTCGGACATCGCGCGTCGGGCGTCGGGCATCGCGTATCGCACTGCGCCGACCGGTCCAGAGTAATGACCTCCGTACAGGACCGTGCAACGTTTACACACCTGACGATGAGTCCGGCGCCCCGCCTTGGTCAACTCCGTCCGGCATGCGGACCGACCACCACCGACGGCCGGTCGGCAGGGGCGGGTGGCGGCCGGTCGGCCGGGTCGGCGCGGCGGGTACCGTCCCCATGGCGAATCCTGTACGCCGCCGCCCCTCCACCGCGTCTCCCACATCTCCCACATCCCCGCCTCTCCCACATCTCCCAACATCTCCCGAGGTCCCGTGCGACGACTCCTCACCCGCCTCTGGCGGCTCCTGCGCCCCTTCCAGAGCCGCGTCATGTGGTTCCTGAACGCCAAGTTCGTGGTCGGAGTGACCGGCGTCGTGCGCGACGACGAGGGACGGGTCCTGCTGCTCCGGCACCGGATGTGGCCGCCGGGCCGCCAGTGGGGGTTGCCGAGCGGCTTCGCGCACAAGGGCGAGGACTTCCGGGAGACCGTGGTGCGCGAGGTCAGGGAGGAGACGAACCTCGACGTGGAGGTGGGCCGCCTGGTCATGCTGAACAGCGGCCTCCGCACCCGCCTGGAGGTGGCCTACGAGGCCCGCCTGCTGGGCGGCGAGCTGCGCATCGACCCGTTCGAGATCCTCGAGGCCCGCTGGTGCCGCCCGGACGAGTTGCCCGAGGGCGTCCAGCCGGTGTGCCATCCGCTGGTGCGGGGCGATACGGCGCCCTGAGTCACGTTCCGGGGCCGGTGTCGAAAACGCGGGCTCCCGATCGACGCGGAAGTGAAGGCGGTGCGCGGTACACCCGTACCGGGCACCGCCCGCGCACCCGATCACCCGCGACCTCAGGAGCCCCCATCATGACCGTGACCGCGGACATGGCCATCACCCTCGACGGCTACATCGCCGGCCCGAACGTCACCGTCGACAACCCGGGAGGCGACGGCGCCGAGCCGATCTTCGACTGGATCCACACCCTGGCGAGCTGGCGGGAGCGCCAGGGCATGACCGGCGGGGCGGACAACCGCGACTCCGAGCTGATCCGCGAGTGGTTCGACGCCACCGGAGCGGTGGTCATGGGCCGGATGATGTACGACACGGGCGAGGAGTTCTGGGGCGACAACCCGCCGTTCCGCACCCCGGTCTTCGTCCTCACCAACCGCCCCCGGCCGACCCTGGTGAAGGAGGGCGGCACCACCTTCACCTTCGTCACCGACGGCATCCACAACGCCCTCGACCGGGCCAAGGCCGCCGCCGGGGACAGGAACGTCGACATCGCGGGCGGCGCGAGCACGGTGCGGCAGTACCTCGGCGCGGGGCTCATCGACGAACTCCAGCTCCACGTGGTGCCGGTGCTCCTCGGGGACGGGCTGCGGCTCTTCGAGGGACCCGGCGCCGTCCGACGCGACCTCGAACCGGTCAGGGTCGTCGGCACGCCCCTGGCCACCCACCTGAAGTACCGCTTTCCGAAGTGACCCGGCTGGATCGGCCGGGCGTCTTCCAGACGCCGTAGGACCGGACGCCGCAGGTCAGCCCATGCTTTTGGCACCGTCCAGGGACTCGCGGATGATGTCGGCATGGCCGGCGTGCTGAGCGGTCTCGGCGACGATGTGCATCAGCACCCGGCGGGCCGACCACTGCCTGTCGGCCTCGAACCACGGGGCCTTCGGCAACGGCTGCGTGACCCCCAGGTCGGGCAGCGTGGCGACCAGGCCGTCGGTCCGGCGAGCCGCCTCGGCGTAGTCGGCCAGGACACCGGCCAGCGTCTCACCGGGCAGCATCCGGAACTCGTCGGCCCGCTGGGCCCAGTCGGCCTCGGTCATGGCCGTGAAGTCTCCCATCGCCGACGGGCCGTTCACGATGAAGTTCGCCCAGCTCCGCTCGACCGAGGACACGTGCTTGATCAAGCCGCCCAGGCAGAGCTCGCTCGCGGTGGTCCGGAGTCCGGCCTGCTCGTCGGTGAGGTCACGGGTGGTGAAGCGCAGGAAGTGCCGTTGGTTGGCCAGCATCTCCAGCAGGTCGGCGCGCTCACCGGTGACGGCCGGGGCCTCGGTCTGGTCGCCGGTGGTCAGGTCGCGGGTGGTCGACTCGTCGAGAGTGGTCATGGTCTCCGCCTTCCGGTGTTCTGCTCCGTCGGTCGAGACCACGCTATGAGCCATAGAGGTCAGACCATGTCCTAGATCACCCACGGCAGGATACGGAGGGCCTAGAGGGCGATCTCACCGCCGCCGATCAGCAGGCCCAGCCCCTCGGTGTCGTCGAAGGTGTCCCCGGACAGCCGGGTGACGCCCTCGGTGGCAGGTCCCTTCGCCGTGCCGGGCAGCAGCCACGCGACGCCGCCGACCGTGTCGCTGCCCGGCGCGGTCACCACGAGGTCGGCACGGCCGTCGCCGTCCAGATCGGTGAGGCCCACCGCGGCGCCGAAGTCGGCGTCCCCGCCCGGGGCGGCACCGAGGTCGTCCCCGTCGAACAACCGGGCCACCTCACCGCTGAGCCCGTCCGGTCCGCCCGCCAGGAACAGCACCTGCTCCGGGCCCGGCTCCCCGTACACGTCCCACCGGGGCGCCCCGGCCACCACGTCCGCGTATCCGTCTCCGTTGACGTCCCCGGTGTCCAGGGTGAAGAAGACGGCGTCCTCGTCGAGGGGTTCCTCGCCGGGCACGCCGGGAGTGTCCCGGTCCACGGTCGTCGTCCGCTTCCCCGGCCCGGACTCGGAGCCGTACACCACCGTCACCGAGCTGCGGCTTGCGTCACCGCCCCGGGGGCTGAGGACCAGGTCGTCGTAGCCGTCGCCGTCCACGTCGCCGATCGCCCCCTCCCCCGCGTCGGGGAGTCGGGTGCCCTCCGGCTGCGTGAAGCCGGCCCGGCCGCCGCGCAGGTAGCTCACCGGCCGGTCCAGCTCGGACCAGAGCGCCTCGGGATCCGGATCGGCGTCGTGAAAGCTCACCAGGTCGTCGATGCCGTCGCCGTCGAGGTCCCCGGCGACGAGGTCGCCGTAGTTCGCAGTGGCCATGTCCGGCGCGGGACGACGGGGTGCGGGGACGCGGCCCGTCCCGGCCGGGGTGCCGTCCCGCCCGAAGGGCCCCTTGAGCAGCCCCTTGTCGGAGCCGAGCCCGAAAACCAGGTCGGGGTGCCCGTCACCGTCGAAGTCACCGGCGGCGAGCTGCTCGGCCAGGATCGGGTTGTTGTCCCAGGCGACGCGACTGACGTCCGTCCCCGGCACCCGGGTGGCGCGCGACAGCCCGTCCTCGGAGCCCCACATGACGATCACGCTCGGCTTCCAGTCGAAGACGGAGGCGGCGAGGTCGGTGTACCCGTCCCCGTCGAAGTCGCGGGCCACCACGTCCGACCCGAAGAACGCCTCGTCGCGGTTGTCCCCGGGAATGCCGGCATCGTCCTGGGTGAGGTACTGGCACCGACCGATCTCCGTCCCGTCCCCCGCCCCGTACGCGACCTCGATACTCCCGCCCCCGCTCCCGCCCTTCACACTCCCCATCGACCCGAAGGCCAGGTCGGGGTGACCGTCACCGTCGAAATCGGCGGCCCCCTCCGGGGCGGACCGCCCCGACGCGGGCGCGGCGGTGCCGTGGGCCGGGGTCCGGCACGCGTACGGCGCGGCGATGTCGGCCGGCTCGTCGTTCGCGATCACCACACCCACGGCGACCGCCAACGCGACGACGGCCGCGCCACCGCCGATCACCCGGGGTCGCTTGCCGACCCGTCGCCGTGGCGCTTCCGCCTGGCCATCCGAACCGTCCATGGAAACGATCACGCGAGGGCCACCCCACGCGGTTCCGGTGGGTCAGGCCGATCGGCGCCCGACGGCCGGCAGATGCGAACTCGCCACCGGCGACTCCGGGGACTCGGCCATTCGGGCAGCGGCGGGAACCGACTCGAACAGACTCGACTCACGGAACGACGCGGCACGAACGCGTCGCTACGCCTCGCCGTCGCCATCCGGCCGACGGGCGACGAAGGAGCCGAGGCCCACTTCGGCGCGGATCAGCCCCTCCCCCTTCAGGTGAGCGAGGGCCTTCTGCGCGGTCGACGCCGCGATCGCGAACTCGGCCGACAACTCGACCACCGACGGAACCCGGGCATCAACGGGATAAGTACCGTCCGCGATGCGCGTCTCAATGGCAGCTGCGACCTGCCGCCAGACGGGCCGGGTGCGATCGAGTTCGGGAGTCATGCGGTGGACGCTAAAACCCTGCGGTAGACCGCGCGACCGCAGTAGACTGCGGTAGACCATGGTGACCACTCCAGTTGAAGACCCCCGCGACGGGTGGAGCCGTCCGGGGGCGTGGCCACCAGCCAAACCCAAAGGAACTGATGACATGACCGAGCCTATCGGCCGCCTCATCACGTGGATGAGCCTGCTGCTCACACCCCGAGGCGCCCACCGCCGCACCGGCCCGCACCCGGCGGCATGCCCCACACCGCGCCATCCGGCCGCAATCGGCGTGGTCCCCCTTCCCACCCACCGCAGCCCCTACGGCCTGCCCGCCGTTCTCGACGGCACCGCGACCGTGGCCGTACGCCCGTACGTCCTCGCCCACACGCCGTACGAGCTGGAGGCAGCCGCATGACGGAACCGCGCGAGCCCCGCCTGCTCCCCTGGTCCGGCCTCGAGGGCAAGCCCTGTTATCTGATCACCGACGGCAACGGTGGGCCCCTCTCACGGCTGGCCGACACCACCGAGTCCACCCAGCTCGGCATGGGCGCCGAACTCCTCGGTCACGCCCGAGCCCTCCTCCCGGACGCCCCGCACGGCGAGCTCCGCTTCCTCGCCGAGCGCCTCGCCGAAGCCCTCGCGGACGCGCTGCGGGTGGCCGAGAGCCGAGGACGGAGGCTGCGCGGGCTCAACTGAGCGGACCGAGGACACCCGGGGCGGTTCTGTCCTCCGTTTTTCAGGACCGCCCCAAACCGTCCGCCAGCACCTCCGCCAAGTGCCGCCCCCGCACCCCCGCCAACTGCTCGAGCTGCGTCCGGCACGAGAAGCCGTCCGCCAGGACCACCGCCCCGTCCGGTGCCTCGCGCACCGCCGGGAGGAGCCGGTCCTCGGCGCAGGCGGCCGACACCTCGTAGTGGCCCTCCTCGAAACCGAAGTTGCCCGCGAGGCCGCAGCAGCCGCCGGTCAGCTCACCGGTGAGGCCGGCCGCCTCACGCAGGCGGCGGTCGGCCGCGTCGCCCAGGACCGCGTGCTGGTGGCAGTGGGTCTGGCCGGTGGCCGGGCGGTTCACGGCGGGCGGGGTCCAGTCGGGGGCGTGGCGCTCCAAAACCTCCGCGAAGGTCACCACGCGGTCGGCGAGTCGAGCCGCCCGTGGGTCGTCGTGCAGCAGCTCGGGAAGGTCCGTGCGCAGGGCGGCGGCACAGCTCGGCTCCAGGACGACGACCGGCGCGGACGTCTCCAGCACCGGGGTCATCAGGTCCAGCGTGCGGCGCATCACCGCGCGGGCACGGTCCAGTTGGCCCGTCGACACGTACGTCAGTCCGCAGCAGACCCGGCCCCGGCGGGCGGTCAGCAGCGCCATAGCCGACTTCGCCGTACCGTCCCCGATCACGGCACGCCCCCGCAGCGTCGGCGGCAACGCCACCCGCAGCCCCGCCGCCTCCAGCACCCGTACGGCCGCGCGGCCCACGGACGGTGACAGGTGCTCGGTGAAGGTGTCCGGCCAGAGGACGACCAGGTCACCGGACGGGGACCCGGGCCCGGACCGTCCGGTGCCCGGACGCCGCCTGCGCCACCACCGACTGAACGGCTCCCCCGCCAGCCTCGGCACCTCCCGCTCGCCCGCGATGCCGCCCACCCGTTTCGCCACCGCCGCCAACGGCCGGACGGAGGACAGGGCATTGACGACCGGAGCCGCCCGGGTCCGCGCCGCCCAGCGCAGCCACACCGGCAGCCACCCCATCGCGTAGTGGGCGGCGGGGCGGCGGCGTCCCGCGTAGTGGTGGTGCAGGAACTCCGCCTTGTACGTGGCCATGTCGACCTCGACCGGGCAGTCGGAGCGGCAGCCCTTGCAGGACAGGCACAGGTCGAGGGCGTCCCGGACCTCCGTGGAGCGCCAACCGTCCGTCACCAGCTCCCCGGCGAGCATCTCGTGCAGCAGCCGGGCGCGCCCGCGCGTGGAGTGCGCCTCGTCTCCCGTCGCCCGGAACGACGGGCACATCACCCCGGACCCCGCCGCCGACGTCGTACGGCACTTGGCGACCCCGACACAGCGCCGGACCGCCGCCGAGAAGTCGCCGCCGTCGGACGGGTAGCCGAACGCCACGTCCACCGGCTCGCGCGGCAGGACGGAGAAGCGGAGGTTCGCGTCGAGCGGCGCCGGGCGGACCAGCATGCCCGGGTTGAGGAGGTCGTCCGGGTCCCAGACGGACTTCGCGCGCTCGAAGAGGGCGACCGTCTCCTCGCCGTACATCCTCGGCAGCAGTTCCGCCCGCGCCTGCCCGTCCCCGTGCTCCCCGGACAACGAGCCCCCGTGCGCCACGACCACGTCCGCCAGTTCCTCCGAGAAGCTTCGAAAGCGGGCCACCCCGGCATCCGTCAGCAGGTCGAAGTCGATGCGTACGTGGATGCAGCCGTCCCCGAAGTGCCCGTACGGCGTGCCGCGCAGACCGTGGGCGGTGAGCAGGCCCCGGAAGTCCCGCAGATAAGCCCCGAGCCGCGCCGGCGGCACCGCGCAGTCCTCCCAGCCGGGCCACGCCTCCGATCCGTCCGGCATCCGCGTCGCCGTACCGCTGGCGTCCTCCCGGACACGCCACAGCGTCCGCTGCCCGGCCGGGTCGGTCACCACGAGCGCGTCCACGACATCCGCCGCCCGCACGACCGCCTCCGCACGCGCGCGGGCCTCCGCCGCCGTGTCGCCGCCCGTCTCCACGAACAGCCACGCGCCACCCCGTGGCAGCCCTTCCGTGGAGGGCACCAGGTCCACCGCCATGCCCTCCACCGTCAGCGGCCCGAGCGGCAGCAGCCCGGCCGCCGCCTGAGCCGCCCCGGCCTCGTCGGCGTAACCGAGCACCGCCAGCACCCGCGCGCGCGGAGACTCGACCAGCCGCACCACCGCCTCGGTCAGCACGCCCAGCGTGCCCTCCGAACCGCAGAAGGAACGGGCCACGTCCGCGCCCTTCTCCGGCAGCAGCGCGTCCAGCGCGTAGCCGGAGATGCGGCGGGGCAGGTCGGGGAAGCCGGTGCGCAGCCGTGCCGGGTCGCCGTCGACCAGCTCACGCAGGCCCTCCGGGGCCCCGGCCCACTCCTGCCCGAGCCGGAGCCGCTCCCCCCGCGCGGTGAGGACCGTCAGCTCTCGCACGCTGTCCGCCGTCGTGCCCCACGCCACCGAGTGGGAGCCGCACGAGTTGTTGCCGATCATGCCGCCGAGCGTGCAGCGGCTGTGGGTGGAGGGGTCGGGGCCGAAGCGCAGGCCGTGCGGGGCGGCGGCCTGCTGGAGGCGGTCGAGGACCAGGCCCGGCTGGACGACGGCCGTTCGCGCCTCCCGGTCGAGCGAGACCAGCCGGTTCATGTGCCGGGTGAAGTCCAGGACGACGCCCGTGCCGGTCGCCTGTCCCGCGATCGACGTGCCACCGCCCCGCGCCACGACCGGCACCCCGCGCGCCCGGCACACCTCCAGCACGGCCGCCACGTCGTCGGCGTCTCTCGGTGCCACCACCCCCAGCGGGACCCGCCGGTAGTTGGACGCGTCCATCGTCGTCAGGGCCCGGGAGGTGACGTCGAAGCCGACCTCGCCGCGTACGGCCGTGCGCAGTGCTGCCTCCAGATCGGTCATGCCTCCAGCATGGCTCTTGTAGCTCGGCACAGGTCCGCAAGGCGGAGATCTCGTCTCATCGGACGGACATGGCTTCGCCCGGTTTGGCCGACGGGATACCCTCCGGCACGTGGCTGAGATCCAGATTCCTGCTGACATGAAGCCCGCCGACGGTCGTTTCGGCGCTGGTCCCTCCAAGGTGCGGGTGGAGGCGCTGGACGCCCTGGCCGCCACCGGTACGTCCCTGCTCGGCACCTCCCACCGCCAGGCGCCCGTCAAGAACCTGGTCGGCAAGGTCCGTGAGGGCATCTCCGAGCTGTTCCGGCTCCCCGACGGCTACGAGGTGATCCTCGGCAACGGCGGCTCCACCGCGTTCTGGGACGTCGCGACCCACGGCCTGATCGAGAACAAGTCGCAGCACCTGAGTTTCGGCGAGTTCTCCTCCAAGTTCGCCAAGGCCGCCAAGCTGGCGCCCTGGCTGGCCGAGCCGACGGTCGTCTCCTCCGACCCGGGCACCCACCCCGAGGCGCGGGCCGAGGCCGGCGTGGACGTGTACGCGTTCACGCACAACGAGACCTCGACCGGCGTCGCCATGCCCATCAAGCGTGTCGCCGGCGCGGACGAGGGCTCCCTCGTGCTGGTCGACGCCACCTCCGGCGCCGGCGGCCTGCCCGTCGACATCGCCGAGACCGACGTCTACTACTTCGCCCCGCAGAAGTCCTTCGCCTCCGACGGCGGCCTGTGGATCGGCGTGTTCTCCCCGGCCGCCATCGAGCGCGCCGAGCGGATCCACGCGAGCGGCCGGCACGTCCCGGAGTTCTTCTCGCTGCCGACCGCGATCGACAACTCCCGCAAGAACCAGACGTACAACACCCCGGCGCTGGCCACCCTGTTCCTGCTGGGCGAGCAGCTCGACTGGATGAACGGCCAGGGCGGCCTGGACTTCACCACCGGCCGCACCAAGGACTCCTCGACCCGCCTGTACACCTGGGCGGAGGAGGCCAAGTACGCCACGCCGTTCGTCTCGGACCCGGCCAAGCGCTCGCAGGTCATCGGCACGATCGACTTCGCCGACGACATCGACGCCGCCGCCGTCGCCAAGGTGCTGCGCGCCAACGGCGTCGTCGACACCGAGCCGTACCGCAAGCTCGGCCGCAACCAGTTGCGCGTCGCGATGTTCCCGGCGATCGACCCGGCGGACGTCGAGGCACTCACGAAGTGCGTCGACTACGTGATCGAGAAGCTCTGAGCACCACCACTTCCGCAGCACGTCGATGAGGGGCGCCCGGCACTCGCCGGGCGCCCCTCATCCGCTCCCCGCTCCTACCTGCTGAGCCGCTGGAAGCGCCGCACCGCCAGCGGCAGGAAGAGCGCCGTCAGTACCACCGGCCACACGCCCGCCATCAGCAGCGCGTGCTGCTCGACCCACGAGTCACCGCCGCCGACCGGCGTGCCGAACAGTTCGCGGGCCGCCGCCGCCGTGGACGAGATGGGGTTCCAGGCGGCCACCCAGCCCAGCCAGTCGGGCATGAGCTGCGGAGCGACGAAGATGCTGGAGATCATGGTCAGCGGGAACGCCACCGCGAACAGGCCGCCCGCCGCCTCCGGGTTGGGGACCAGCAGCCCGAGCCACACGCCGAGCCAGATCAGCGCGAACCGCAGCCACAGCAGCAGACCGAACGCCGCCACGAAGCCCCAGCCGCCGTCCGGGCGCCAGCCCATGGCCAGCGCCGTCAGCATCAGGATCGTCAACTCGGCACAGGCGACCACGAGATCGGTCACCCCACGCCCCGCCACCACCGCGGAGGAGGCCATCGGCATGGAGCGGAACCGGTCGATGACGCCCTTGGTCGAGTCGTAGACGACGACGGTCGCGGTGTTGATGAAGCCGAACGCCATGGTCATCACGAACATGCCCGGCATCAGGAAGTCCTTGTAGTCCCCGCCGCCCGGCACCGTCATCGCGCTGCCGAAGACGTAGCCGTAGAGGAGGACGGACAGGATCGGGAAGCCGAGCTGCCAGGCGATGTTGACGGGCTGGCGCTGGTAGTGGGTCAGGCCGCGGCGGACGACGTTGCCGCAGTCGGAGATCAGCCAGTAGAGGCGGCCGCGCTCGGGCGGGGCCGTCGTCAGGTCCAGGTCGAGAGCGCTCATGCCGCCGCCTCCTCCTTCTCCTTCGCCTCCGCACTCGTGCGGTGGCCGGTCAAACGCAGGAACACGTCGTCCAGGCTCGGCCTGCGCAGTCCGATGTCCTCCACGGCCACGCCCTCGTCCTGGAGGGTGCGCGCCACCTCGGTCAGGGCCGGCACCCGGTCGGTGACCGGGGCGTGCACCCGCAGCCCCTCCTCGTCGGCCTCGGGTTCGCCGTCGCAGACCCGGGCGACCACCTTGACCACCCTCGGGATCTCCGAACGCTCGGCCACCACGACCTCGATACGGTCGCCGCCGACCAGGTTCTTCAGCCCGTCCGGGGTGTCGTCGGCGATGGACCCGCCCTGGTCGATGACGGTGATGTGCGAGGCGAGCTTGTCGGCCTCCTCCAGGTACTGCGTGGTCAGCAGCACGGTCGTACCGCTCGCCACCAGCGCGCGGACGGAGTCCCAGACCTCGCCGCGGCTGCGGGGGTCGAGGCCCGTCGTCGGCTCGTCCAGGAACAGCACGGACGGGGCGAGGATCATCGACGCGGCGAGGTCGAGGCGGCGCCGCATGCCGCCGCTGTACTTGCCGACGCCCCGGTCGGCGGCGTCGGTCAGGTCGAACTGCTCCAGCAGTTCGACGGCCCGGGCACGGGCCCGCCTGCCGCCCAGGTGGAACAGGCGCCCGAACATCTCCAGGTTCTGCCGGCCGGTGAGCACCTCGTCCACGGCCGCGTACTGCCCGGTGAGGCCGATCCGCGCCCGCACCTCGCGCGCCTGCCGGGCGACGTCGAGACCCGCCACCTCGGCCCGTCCCCCGTCCAGCCGGATCAGCGTGGACAGGATGCGCACGGCGGTGGTCTTGCCGGCGCCGTTCGGCCCCAGCAGGCCGTGCACGGTGCCCTCGCGGACGGCCAGGTCGAAGCCGTCGAGGGCGCGTTTCCCGCGGTACCTCTTCTCCAGCCCCTCGGCCCGTACCGCGTATGCGTCGCTCATGGGTCCCCCTCTCCACTCCCTAACTGAGTACACCGTACCCTATTGCGCGTACACCGTACCCAGTTAATTTCCGCGGACTTAGACTGACCTCATGGCAAGCGGTACGGAGACCAGCGGCAGCGGTGACATCGGCCGCACCCTCGAACTGTTGTGGGACACCGGCAGGCGGCCCAGCCGGGGGCCCAAGCCGGGCCTGACGCTGGAGCGGATCGTCGAGGTCGCCGTCGAGGTCGCGGACCGGGAGGGGCTGGGCGCGGTCTCGATGCGCCGGATCGCCACCGAGCTGGGCACCGGGACCATGTCCCTGTACCGCTACGTCCCCGGCAAGGGCGAGCTGATCGACCTGATGCTGGACCGCGTGCAGCGCCCGTCCGAGAACCCCGGCGACTTCGGCGACGACGGCTGGCGCGCGGCGCTGGAGGCGCTCGGCCGCGCCGCACTCGCCCTCTACCGCCGCCACACGTGGCTGCTGGAGGTCAACCAGTCCCGCCCGGTGCTCGGCCCGAGCGCCCTGGACGGCCTGGAAAGGGTCCTCGACCGGATCAAGCCGATGGGCCTGACCGACCCCGAGCTGGTGTCGGCGATCATCATGGTCGACGGATACGTCGTCGGGGCCGCCCGCACCCAGGTGTACGCGGAGGAGGCCGAGCGCACCTCCGGGCTGACGGACGCGCAGTTCTGGGCCGCCCAGCAGCCGGCGCTGGAGAAGGCCATGAGCAGCGGACGCTACCCCGTTCTGGCCTCCCTCTCGGAGGACACCTTCGGCACCGACTTCGACCACTTCGAGTTCGGGCTGCAACGCATCCTGGACGGGCTGGAGGTGCTGGTGTCCGCGCGGCGTGCGGCGGACGGCCCAGCGGCGGACGGCCCAGCGGCGCACGGCTCAGCGGCGCACGGCTCAGCGGCGGCGGAACAGCCGTCGTAGCCCGAAGAACGCGACGGCGCACGCGACGAGCAGCCCGACCGCCCCGACCCCGAGGGTGCTCCCGCCCGGACCGTCGGCCCCTGCGGAGCCCTCCCCCGAGGCGTCGGAGCCGCCCCCCGCCGACCCGCCGCCCCCGGGCGCGTCCTCGGCCTTCACGGGGCTGCCCGCGCCCTCCATCCCGAGCAGCAGCTTCTCGCCGTCGGTGGTGTAGGTGACGGACTCCCCCTGCCCGAGCGGGACGCTGATCCGCCCCTTGCGCTGGATCTGCCCGCCGTTCCAGTCGTACCAGATGCCCCCGAGGTAGCCGCGGACGGCGAGCCGCTCGCCGTCCGGGGAGAAGGCGGCATCGGTGGCCCAGAGTCCGACGGGGGCTGCACGCCGGAAGACGTTGGTGCCGGAGGCGGAAAGCCTCGCAGGCCCCTCGTACAGGTGCCCGCCGTCCTCGTGCTTGTCGATGATGTAGACCCGCCCGGTCTTCGGGTGGACGGCCATCGACTCGGCGTCACGGGAGCCGTCCGCGTACTTCACGACGTACTGCGTCGCCTTGACCGTCTGGTCCTTCAGTTCCGTCGGCTCGGGCAGCTCGTAGATCCACACGTAGGGCCAGGTCACGCCGTCGTTGTCCCCGATGTCGCCGACGAAGATCCGGTTGTCCGGCCCGATGGAGATCGCCTCGACGTCCCGGGGCGTGCCGACGCCCGAGAGCGCGACCCGGGCGACGGTCTCGCCGGTGGAGCCGTCCACGGCGTACAGGTAGGGCCCGTTGTCCTGGTCGTTGTGCGTCCAGTAGACGCCGGGGTGCAGGCGGGAGGCGGCGAGGCCGCTGGACTCGGTGATGCGCGGGTCCTTGATCGTGAAGCCGTCGCTCCCGTCGCCCCCGTCGGCGGCGGAGGCGGGCACGGCGAACGCGCCCACGAGAAGGGCCGAGGCGAGGACGGCGAAAGATCGGCGCATGCGCCAAGCCTGCCATCCCGTACGGGCGTTCACGCCGCCGGTCACGCTGCGTGGCCGGGCTCACATCGCGCCGGCCAGGCGGATCGTCCATGATGAGCGGATGCTCAGGTTCATGTTCGTCGGTGACTCCATGACGATCGGAAGCGCCGGCGAACACACGTGGCGCTACCGCCTGTGGCAGCACCTGCGCGACTCCTGCGGTCGCCCCTTCACGTTCGTCGGCCCCCGCGAGACGCTGCACGACCAGTCGGCGGACGCCCCCACCTCGTACGCCTACGCCGACCCGGACTTCCCCCGCGCCCACCTGGCCGGCTGGGGGGAGGGCTGGCACCACATGGTCCCGCTGATCGGCGAGACGGTACGGGCCTGCCGCGCGGACGTGCTCCTGGTCTCGCTCGGCCTGATCGACCTCGGCTTCTACACGAACGCGGAGCAGACCGCCGACAACGTCCGTGCCTTCGTGGCCGAGGCCCGATCGGCGAACCCGCGCGTGCGCATGGCCGTGATGCCGGTGCTGCACAACATCCGGGTGGAGGCGGACGAGACCTTCGCCGAGCAGGTCACCCGGTTCAACGGACTCCTCGCGAAGACGATCGCCGACGTCGACGACCCGCGCTCCTCGCTGCTCCTCGTCCCCCCGCCCGCGTCGTACGACTTCCACGTGGACACCTACGACGGCACGCATCCCAACGAGAGCGGCGAGCACAGGATCGCGGAAGCGTTCGCGGAGGCGATGGACGAGGAGTGGGGGCTGGGCGGCCCCTACTCCGCCACCTGGTAGGACGCGGCCCGGACCGCCCGGACCGCCCGGACCATGTGGCGTTCTGGCATATGCGCGTTCTCCCGCGCCCTGGTCACCGTGCGTATCGTTGTACCGCGCGGCTGTACTCGTCGTTGGGTCAGCCGGGGAGGAGCGCCACGATGACCGTCCTCGACGACAGGATCGCGATGGCCGAGAGCGACAACACGCGTCGGCTCGACGAGGTGTTCGAGCGACTCGAGAAGATGCCCGTCCCCGAGGGTTACAAGGTCGAGATCGTCGGGGGGGTTGTCTACATGGCACCACAGCGGGACATCCGCTGGGAAACCATCCGCGAGATCCTTTGGGCCCTGGAGGATCACTTCGGACGGCGGCAGGCCAGGATCCTCTCGGACGTCCGCATCGACTTCCCCGGTCACGAGAACGGGTTCTGCCCGGACGTCGCCAAGATCAAGGGCGGGGCGCAGAAGAACGACGACGGCAAGTGGCGTTACGAGGACGTCGAGTTCGTCGCCGAAGTCATCTCGAAGGGCACGGCGCGGAACGACTACGAAGCCAAGAAGACCGCCTACGCCCTCGCGGAAGTCCCGGTCTATCTCATCGCCGATCCGTATGTCGGCAGGTGCCGCTTGTTCACCCAGCCCAAGGACGGTATCTACGTGACCGACACCTCCGTCGAGTACGGCGGAGACGTCGACATGACGACCACCCACCTGGGCCTCACCCTCCCCACCGCCGACTTCCCCCGCGACTGACCGCACGAACCCGCTTGCCTGGAGCGCACTCCAAGTCGTTGGCTTGGGGACCATGAAGTACACGCAGCTCGGACGCACAGGACTCAAGGTCAGCCGGCTCGTCCTCGGGACCATGAACTTCGGCCCGCAGACCGACGAGGCCGACAGCCACGCCATCATGGACGCGGCGCTGGACGCCGGCATCAACTTCTTCGACACCGCCAACGTGTACGGCTGGGGCGAGAACAAGGGCCGTACCGAGGAGATCATCGGCAACTGGTTCGCCAAGGGCGGCGACCGGCGGGACAGGACCGTCCTCGCCACCAAGGTCTACGGCAACATGGGCGCCGACGGCGAGGCCTGGCCCAACCACGACAAGCTCTCCGCCGTGAACATGCGGCGAGCGGTCGACGCCAGCCTGAAGCGGCTCCAGACGGACCACATCGACCTGTACCAGTTCCACCACATCGACCGCGACACCGGATTCGACGAGATCTGGCAGGCCATCGACGTATTGGTCCAGCAGGGCAAGATCCTCTACGCCGGGTCCTCGAACTTCCCCGGGTACAAGATCGCCCAGGCCAACGAGACCGCCGCCCGGCGCGGCGGCACCATCGGGCTGGTCAGCGAGCAGTGCCTGTACAACCTGGCCGAGCGCCGCGCCGAGATGGAGGTCGTCCCGGCCGCTCAGGACTACGGCCTCGGGGTCATCCCCTGGTCGCCGCTGCACGGCGGGCTGCTCGGCGGGGTCCTGAAGAAGGAGGTCCAGGGCGGACGCCGCGCCTCCGGCCGGGCGGCCGACACCCTGGCCGACCCGGCGAAGCGGGCGCAGATCCAGGCCTACGAGGACCTGCTCGACAAGCACGGCGTCGAGCCCGGCGAGGCCGCGCTGGCCTGGCTGCTGACCCGGCCCGGCGTGACCGGCCCGATCGTCGGCCCGCGCACCGCGGAGCAGCTCGCGTCGGCGCTGCGGGCCGTGGAGCTGGAGCTGTCACAGGAGCTGCTGACCGGGCTGGACGAGATCTTCCCGGGCCCGGGTCCTTCGCCGGAGGCGTTCGCCTGGTAGCGGCGTGAGCGGGGCGGCGGTCGCCTCACTGCCTGCTCACGGCCGCTTATCCGAGCGCCGCCGCCACCGCCACCACGACGAGCATCAGCACGAGCACACCGGCCATGATCCGGTTACGGGTCTTCGGGTCCACGCCCCGAGCCTAACCGGACGCGCCCAGCGGGCTGCGGGCGACCGTCTCGTAACGGGGCTGCTCGCCCGGCACCCCGGACCTCGGCAGGTCGCTGCGCACCAGGGCCAGGTGCGTCACGGTCCAGGCGGGGCTGGTGAAGCCGTCCAGGGCTTCGACGTAGGGCCGGACGTCGTAGGCCGCCCGGCTGCGGGCCACCGTCAGGTGAGGCTTGTACCGCCGGTGCCCGCCCATCTCGACGCCCGCCTTGCGCCCCGCCGACTCCGCGCGGTCGGCCAGCAGCCGCAGGGCCGCGAGATCACCCTCCGCGCCCGCCCACAGCGCCCGCCCGTGCCCGAACTGGCCGCCCCCGCGCAACGCCAGCCCGAAGGGCGCGCTCCGGTGGGCCGCCCGCTCCAGGCGGGCCGACAGGTCCGGTACGAGGTCGTCGTCCACCTCGCCGTAGAAGGCGAGCGTGAAGTGCCAGTCAGCGGCTCCGCCGCGGGGCCGGCCGGGGCGGCCGGTCCAGCGCAGCCTCTCCGCGCCGGGCAGCTTCCGCAGCGCTGCCACCTCGGCGGCGAGGGCGGCGGTGACGTCCTCGGGGGGCAGTACGGCGGCGAACAGTCTCATGCCGGTCAGTCTCCCCCGGGAACGCCTGTGCGTCCGCGCGTGTCCCCGTCACCGTGCGTATCGTTGTACCGCGCGGCTGTACTCGTCGTTGGGGCAGCCGGGGAGGAGCGCCACGATGACCGTCCTTGACGACAGGATCGAGATGGCCGAGGAGAGCGCCGAGCTGACTCTGGACGTCATGTTCGAGTGGCTGGAGAAGATGCCCGTCCCCGAGGGATACAAGACCGAGATCGTCGGGGGTCACATCTTCATGACGCCGCAGCGGGACACCCACTGGGACATCATCGCGGACATCTACGACCAGCTACGCACCAAGTACCCGCGCAAGCGCGTGAAGTCCGACGTCCGCATGGACTACCCGGGGCATCTCAACGGCTTCGCCTCCGACGTCGTGGCCCTGGCCGAGGGCTCCCGGCGGAACGACAAGGGCCTCTGGCTCCCCGAGGACGTCGAGTTCGTCGCCGAGGTCCTCTCCAGGAGCACGGCCGGCAACGACCACGGCCCGAAGAAGGACGCCTATGCCGCCGCCGGCGTCCCGGTCTACCTGATCGTGGACCCGTACGCGGGGGAATGGCACCTGCACACCCTGCCGGAGGACGGCAAGTACCACGCGTGCGTCGGCTTCGGCTTCGGCGAGGACATCGACCTGACCGGCACCGTCGTCGGCCTCACTCTCAAGACCGACGACTTCCCCCGCGACTGACCGGCTCCGGCTACGCCGCCGGCGCCAGCTCCTCGCGCCGCTCCCGGGGCACGAACCGGACCCGCGGGTGGCCGCGGTGCCAGCCGAACGACAGGCGCAGGTTGCCGACGCGGGCCAGGACCAGGCCGATGACGATCGCGGCGGTGGCGGCCACGGCGCCGCCCGCGGCGAAGCCGGCCCGGGCGCCGTAGGTGTCCGTGACCCAGCCGACGATCGGGGCGCCGACCGGGGAACCGCCGAGGAAGACCATCATGTACAAAGCCATGACGCGGCCCCGCATGGCCGGGTCGGTGGACATCTGGATGCTGGTGTTGGCGGTGACGTTGACCGTCATGCTGAAGACGCCGATCGGGACCATCAGCAGCGCGAACAGCCACAGCTCGGGTGCCGTGGCCGCCACCATCTCCAGGGCACCGAAGGCGAGCGCCGCCGCGATCAGCACCCGCAGCCGCGCCGTGCCGCGCCGGGCGGCGAGCAGGGCTCCGGCGAGTGAGCCGACGGCCATGAGGGTGTTGAAGAGGCTGTAGGCGCCGGCCCCCGCGTCGAAGACGTCGTCGGCGAAGGCGGACAGGAAGACCGGGAAGTTGAAGCCGAAGGTGCCGATGAAGCCGACCAGCACGATGGTCCAGATCAGCTCGGGGCGGCCGGCGACGTAGTGCAGGCCCTCGCGCAACTGTCCCTTGCCGCGCGGGGCGCGCCGGACGGCGTGCAGGTCGCGGGCGCGCATCAGCAGCAGGCAGCTCAGCGGCGCGACGAAGGACAGGCCGTTGGCGAGGAACGCCCAGCCGGTGCCCACCCCGGTGATCATCAGCCCGGCGACGGCGGGACCGACCAGGCGGGCGGACTGGAAGTTGGCCGAGTTGAGGCTGACCGCGTTCTGCAGTTGGTCCCGGTCGACCAGCTCGGCGACGAAGGACTGGCGGGCGGGGTTGTCGACGACCGTGGCCAGGCCCATCGCGAAGGCGGCGACGTAGACGTGCCAGACCTGGACGTGGCCCGTCAGGGTCAGGACGGCGAGGAAGAGCGCGGTCAGGGCCATCGCGGACTGGGTGACCAGCAGCGTGGGCCGCTTGCGCAGACGGTCGACGAGGACGCCGCCGTAGAGGCCGAAGAGCAGCATCGGCAGGAACTGCAGGGCCGTGGTGATGCCGACGGCCGCCGAGGAGCCGGTCAGGCTGAGCACCAGCCAGTCCTGGGCGATGCGCTGCATCCAGGTGCCGATGTTGGAGACGACCTGGCCCAGGAAGAACAGGCGGTAGTTGCGGACCCTCAGGGAGGCGAACATCGAGGTCTTGCGAGGGGTGTCGGTGATCGTCGGGTCGTCGTGGCCGTCGGGTGCGGGGGCGGAAGCTGCTCCGGGTCCCGTACTCAAAAGGGTTCGCCTCCTCGTGAACGCTGCTTACCGGTGCGCGAGCTTCTCCAGTACGGGGGCGGCGGCGCGCAGTTTCGCCCACTCGTCCTCGTCGAGTCCCTCGACCAGCGTGGCCAGGAACGCGTTCCGCTTGCGGCGGCTCTCCTCGAGCATCACCACGGCCTGCTCGGTCTGCGTCACGACCTTCTGGCGCCGGTCCTCGGGATGCGGCTCCAGCCGGACCAGTCCCTTCGCCTCCAGGAGCGCCACGATGCGGGTCATCGAGGGCGGCTGGACGTGTTCCTTGCGGGCGAGCTCGCCCGGGGTCGCACTGCCGCAGTTGGACAGGGTGCCCAGCACCGACATCTCGGTCGGACTGAGCGACTCGTCGACCCGCTGGTGCTTGAGCCGACGGGACAACCGCATCACGGCGGAGCGCAGGGAGTTCACGGCGGCGGCGTCGTCGCCATGCTTGAGGTCCGGCATGTTCCTTAGCGTAACTCATTAGTCTCGCGAAATACCACCGCTCGTTCGTCCGCGTGCCCGTGACGCCCGCCACGGAAACCCGGATTTCACCCGAACGAGTGAGCTGTTTCCGGAAAGCGGAGCATCACCCGGCCGGTGGGGGCGACCCTCGTGCGCATGGGGACCAGCGTGCTCAGCCTGCGGATGGACGGGGAGCTGCTCGACCGGCTCCGGCACCATGCGGCGAAAAGGGGAATGAGCGTCCAGGACTATGTCGTCCGGACGCTCATTCGGGATGACTTCGACGAGCGGTTCCAGTCCGCCGTGGAGGAGACGGAACGGTTCTACGGGGTCACGTGAGCCCCACCGGTCAGGTGAGACCCAGGGCCGGCATCAGGTAGTAGAAGGCGAACACCGCCGAGACCACGTACATCGTGACCGGGACCTCCCGGCCCCGCCCGGCCGCCAGGCGCAGCACCGAGAAGGTGATGAAGCCCATGCCGATGCCGTTGGTGATCGAGTAGGTGAACGGCATCATCAGCATCGTCACGAAGGCCGGGACGGCGATCGTGAAGTCGGCCCAGTCGATCTCCCGGATCGAGCCGGCCAGGATGAGGAAGCCGACCGCGACCAGCGCCGGGGTGGCCGCCTGGGACGGCACCATGGTGGCGACCGGCGTGAGGAACAGCGCCACGGCGAACAGCGCGCCGGTGACGATGTTCGCGAAACCGGTGCGCGCGCCCTCGCCGACGCCGGCCGTGGACTCCACGAAGCAGGTCGTCGCCGAGGCGGAGCCGGCACCGCCCGCCGCGACCGCGATACCGTCCACGAACAGGACCTTGTTGATGCCCGGCATCTGGCCCTCGCCGTCGGTCAGCTTCGCCTCGTCGCTGACGGCCATGATCGTGCCCATCGCGTCGAAGAAGCACGACAGCAGGACGGTGAAGACGAACAGCACGCCGGTCAGGATGCCGACCTTCCCGAACCCGCCGAACAGGCTGACCTCGCCGACCAGGCCGAAGTCGGGGGTGGCGACGGGGTTGCCGGGCCACTCGGGGGTGGTCAGGCCCCAGGAGGGGATGTCGGCGACCGCGTTGACGACCATCGCGACGACGGTCATCACGACGATGGAGATCAGGATCGCGCCGGGGGTCCTGCGGACGATCAGCGCCAGGGTCAGCAGCACACCGAGGGCGAAGACCAGCACCGGCCAGCCGAGCAGATGACCGCCGGTGCCCAACTGGAGGGGGACGGTGGTCTGGGCGGCGTCCGGCATCCGGGTGACGAACCCGGAGTCGACGAGGCCGATCAGCATGATGAACAGGCCGATACCGATGGCGATGGCCTTGCGCAGACCGTAGGGCACGGCGTTCATCACGCGCTCCCGCAGGCCCGTGGCGACCAGCAGCATGACGATGAAACCGGCCAGCACCACCATGCCCATGGCGTCCGGCCAGGACATCCGCGGGGCGAGCTGGAGGGCGACGACGGAGTTCACGCCGAGGCCGGCGGCGAGCGCGATCGGGACGTTGCCGATGACGCCCATCAGGAGCGTGGTGAACGCCGCCGTCAGGGCGGTCGCGGTGACCAACTGACCGTTGTCGAGCTGGTGGCCGTACATGTCCTTCGCGCTGCCCAGGATGATCGGGTTCAGCACGATGATGTAGGCCATCGCGAAGAAGGTGGCGAGACCGCCCCGGATCTCCCGGGGCAGCGTGCTGCCGCGCTCGGAGATCCTGAAGTAGCGGTCGAGGCCGTTTCGCGGGGGACGCCTGTCTTCGGGCGACTCGGGGGACGGGGGGACCTGGGCGGAGGCCGAGGTGGACATGCGGGACCTCATCACCAACAGGTTCCCCCACGGCCTTATTGGTGTTTTCTACGAATGAAAGCGGTCAGAGACAAACGGATTCAGTATGAACGTATGAGCCCCCGAGCGCTATCTCCGCGCGTAGACCCGTGGGGTGCGGTTCGGTGAACACGCGGGCGGCCTCCTCGTAAGCTGTACGCATGACGAAGTGGACACCCACGCACGAGGCGCCGGAGCCCCTGGAGGGCCCCGTGGTGTCGACCATCATCGGCGGCACCGTCCTGTGGTTCGTCCTCTTCCTCGTGCAGTTGCCGTTCTACGGCTGGTTCGAGGACCACGGGCACACCTGGTGGGTGTGGACCTGCCTGGCCGGCGCCGGGCTCGGCCTGATCGGCATCTGGTACGTACGCAGGCGCGAGGCCGCACTCGAGCGGGCGGAGCACGACACCGCCTGACGCCCGCGCCCCGAGGCCCGCGCCCCGGGTCCCGGGTCCGACATACCGGTGCCCTCCGTAGTACCAGGGCATCACCGGGCGGATCACCCCCTCCTACGCAGGTCGGATCTTCCCCGCACGCGGCGGGTGAAGCCGTGAGTCCGCACGTACCGTCGATCGCATGACGCATCTCGACGCGGGCGACCGACTCGGACCCGCGGACTCCGTCCACGCCCTCTCCCCGGCGACCGGGCTGACCGCCGCCGGGGTCGCCGAACGGGTCGCGCGCGGTCAGGTCAACGACGTGCCGGTGCGCAGCAGCCGCTCGCCGGCCGACATCGTCCGCGCCAACGTCTTCACCCGGTTCAACGCGATCATCGGCGTGCTCTGGGTGATCATGCTGTTCGTCGCGCCGATCCAGGACAGCCTGTTCGGCTTCGTGATCCTCGCCAACACCGGCATCGGCATCGTCCAGGAGTGGCGGGCGAAGAAGACCCTCGACTCCCTGGCCCTGATCGGCGAGGTCCGGCCGACCGTGCGCCGGGACGGGACGGCCGTCGAGGTCGGCACCTCGGACCTCGTACTGGACGACGTCATCGAGATCGGCCCCGGCGACAAGGTCGTCGTCGACGGGGTGTGCGTCGAGGCGGACGGCCTGGAGATCGACGAGTCCCTGCTGACCGGCGAGGCCGACCCGGTCGTCAAGCAGCCGGGGGACCAGGTCATGTCCGGCAGCTTCGTGGTCGCGGGCGGCGGCGCGTTCCAGGCGACGAAGGTGGGGCGCGAGGCGTACGCCGCGCAGCTCGCCGAGGAGGCATCCCGCTTCACCCTGGTCCAGTCCGAGCTGCGCTCCGGCATCTCCACGATCCTGAAGTACGTCACCTGGATGATGGTCCCGAGCGCGATCGGCCTGATCCTCAGCCAGTTGGTCGCCAAGGACAACGAACTGGACGACTCCGTCGCGCGGACGGTCGGCGGCATCGTGCCCATGGTCCCCGAGGGCCTCGTCCTGCTCACCTCCGTCGCCTTCGCGATCGGCGTCATCCGCCTCGGCCGCAAGCAGTGCCTCGTCCAGGAACTGCCCGCCATCGAAGGTCTCGCCCGCGTCGACACCGTCTGCCTGGACAAGACCGGCACCCTCACCGAGGGCGGCGTGGACGTCACCGAACTGCGCCCGCTCGACGGTGCCGACGAGGGGTACGTCCGCACGGTGCTCGGCGCCCTCGGCGAGTCCGACCCGCGTCCGAACGCCTCCCTGCGGGCGATCGTCGACGCCTACCCGGTCGGCGAGTTCACCGAGGAGTGGCGCTGCACGGAGTCGCTGCCCTTCTCCTCCGCCCGCAAGTACAGCGGCGCCGCCTTCAGCGAGGGCGACGGCGTCTCCAGCACCTGGCTGCTGGGCGCGCCCGACGTGCTGCTGGCCGAGGACCATCCCGCCCTCGCCGAGACCACCCTCCTCAACGAGCGGGGCCTGCGGGTGCTGCTGCTCGCCCGCGCCACCCGCGACCTGGACGACCCCCGGGTGGCCGAGGACGTCACGCCCACCGCCCTGGTCGTCCTGGAGCAGCGGCTGCGCCCGGACGCCGCCGACACCCTGCGCTACTTCGCCGACCAGGACGTCCGCGCCAAGGTCATCTCCGGCGACAACGCGGTGTCGGTCGGCGCGGTGGCCGCCAAGCTCGGGCTGTCCGGCGCGACCGTCGACGCGCGCCGGCTGCCCGCCGAACGGGAGGAGATGGCCGAGGCGCTCGACGGGGGCACGGTCTTCGGGCGGGTCACGCCGCAGCAGAAGCGGGACATGGTGGGCGCCCTCCAGTCGCGCGGCCACACGGTCGCGATGACCGGCGACGGGGTGAACGACGTCCTCGCACTCAAGGACGCCGACATCGGCGTGGCGATGGGCTCGGGGTCGGAGGCCACCCGGGCGGTCGCGCAGATCGTGCTGCTCGACAACAGCTTCGCCACACTGCCGTCGGTGGTGGCCGAGGGCCGCCGGGTCATCGGCAACATCACCCGGGTCGCGACCCTGTTCCTGGTGAAGACCGTGTACTCGGTGCTGCTGGCGATCCTGGTGGTCTGCTCGCAGGTCGAGTACCCGTTCCTGCCCCGGCACCTCACGCTGCTCTCCACGCTCACCATCGGCGTCCCGGCCTTCTTCCTCGCCCTCGCCCCGAACAAGGAGCGGGCCAAGCCGCACTTCGTACGGCGCGTGATGCGGTACGCGATCCCGGGCGGGGCGGTGGCCGGGGTGGCGACCTTCGCGACGTACCTCCTCGCCCGGCAGCACTACGCGGGTCCGGGGGCGCTGGACGCGGAGACGAGCGCGGCGACGCTGACGCTGTTCCTGACCTCGATGTGGGTGCTGGCGATCGTCGCCCGCCCCTACACCTGGTGGCGGGTGGTGCTGGTGGCGGCGATGGGCGCGGCCTTCCTGGTGGTGCTGGTGGTGCCGTGGCTCCAGGACTTCTTCGCGCTGAAGCTGGTGGGCGTGACGATGCCGTGGACCGCCGTCGGCATCGCGGCGGTGGCGGCGACCGTGCTGGAACTTCTGTGGAGGTGGGTCGACCGCCGCGTACCGGCCTAGCCGGAATGCCGGGCGGTTCCGGCGCGGGGAGGACACCCGGTCCGAAAAGCGTGAGCATTCCGGCGCCAAGTGTCCTCGCGGCGCTCATCTGAGCGTACGGAGGACACTCGGCCGCCAAGTGCTCACGTCCGCGACGAAGGCCCTAGTCGAACCACCGGTCCCGGGCCATTTCCTCGGTGCGCGACTCGTCCTCCAGCAGTGCCGCGACCTCGAAGCGGCGCGGCCACTGACCGGCCGCCCAGGCGAGCCCGGCGGCGACGCCCTCCAGCGTCGCGGCGTGCAGCACTCCGTCGTCCGTCAGCCGCCAGTCGATCTCCACTCCGTCGACGACCAGCTCCTCGTGCTCCGTGTACGACGCGGGGGTCCGCGCCCCGAGCAGCACCCGCACCGGCTCGGGTACGTCGTGCTCGGTGCCCTCGGAGTCCACCCCGCCGGTGACGGACTCGCTCAGCCGCCGCACCTGGAACAGCTCCGCCAGCTCGGCGGCCCGGGCCGGCCGTACGGGCAGCAGCGGCACGCCCGAGGTGAAGGGCAGCAGGTCCGGCGAGTCCACCACCACGGCGTCGGCGGCGTCCACCACCGCCACCCGGCCGTCGACCACGGCCCGCACCTCGTCCGGCAGGGTGACCTGTTCCGGGTCCAGCTCGGCCAGCGCGCCGTACAGGGCGTGCAGTTGGGCGGCCGTGACCGGGCGGCCGGGGTCGGCGAGGCGGTCCAGCAGCTCGGCCGCGCCGCCGGGCTCGTCGAGCAGGGCGGCCACCGAGGTGCGTACGCCCAGTGCCCGCAGCACCTGCTCGTCCTCGAAGCCGGTCGCGTCGGCCTCGTCGTACAGGCCGCGCAGCAGCGGGTCGCCGCCCGCCGCGCGCAGACCCGCCGGGCGGCGTCCGCCGAGCACCGGGTGCCCGCGCAGCCACCACGCGGTGTAGGGCCGTACGACCTCGTGGGTGCCGTCGTGCAGCAGGATGCGCACCGGCTGGACCAGCGCGTCCCGCAGCGGCGGCCGCGACAGCAGGGCGAGGGCCTCGGGCCAACGGTCGTCGTCGACCAGGTCCAGGTCGCGCACGGCGACGATCTCGGTGGCGACCGGCGGGACGGGGCTGTCCGGGAAGCGGTCGAGGACGTCCTCGCTCCACACGTCCACGGCGTCCAGCAGGCCCGCGTCGTCCGGTTCGGCGAAGTCGCCCTCGCGGGGCTCCAGTTCGTCCGGGTCCAGGACGACGTCGGTGGCGCGGACCAGCGCGAAGGTGACGAGTACGCCGCAGGCGGCCAGCGGCTCCGCGCCCCACCTCTCGGCCAGCTCCGCGTCCACGGCGGCGAGTTCGTCCTCGCGCATGACCCGGGCGAACGGGCCGCCGGGGAAGACCAGTTCGCCCGCCGGGGAGAGTTCGCCGTCCTCGTCGGGCAGGGCGAGCGCGCCGAGCCAGGGCTCGTCCCCGGCGTCGAGTCCGGCGTCGCGGACCAGACCGAGGACGGTGTCGGCCAGTTCGTCGGCGTCGAGGGCGTCCTCCTCCCAGTTGGTGCCGCCCTCGTCCGCCAGGGACGCGGCGACGGCGGCCCGGACCTGCGGGGTGGTGAGCACGGCGCGCGGGGTGGCCGGGAGGGCGCCGAGCTTCTCCAGGAGGCCGTGGGCGGCGTCCGGGTGGGCGACCTTCAGGCCGAGGCGGGTGAGGACCTCCGGGTCGAGGGAGGCGGCCTCCGCGGAGGGCAGGAGCACCTGGCGGGGCCCGATGGTGGTGCGGCCGTCCGCCAGGGGGACGGGCAGGCCGGACAGCCGGTCGGGGTCTACCCCGGCGAGGCTGTCGTAGAGCCGCCGCCACCAGCCGGGGGCCTTCTCCAGCCCCGCCAGCCGGTCGATCGCGTCGGCCAGCGGCACCCGGGCCACCCCGAGCGTGCGCAGCTCCGCGCGGCGCTCCAGCCCGGCGGGGAGCAGGGTCGGCAGCACCTCGGCGAGGACGCGCACGGTCTCGGTGCCCGCGCCCTCCACCACCTCGGCGTCGCGGGGGCGCAGCGACTCGGGCAGGTCGGGGTCGTCCTCGCGCGGCCCGGCGGCGGGCGGCAGGAACGAGGTGCGCGGCAGCCGTTCGAGGATCGCCTGCCGCAGCGCCCCGTCCAGCTCGCCCTTGCCCAGCGGGCCGGGTACGAGGTCGATGAGGCCGGCGGCGACCGGGCGCCAGTCGGCGAGCAGCCCCGCGTAGGCGTCCGCCGCGCGTTCCGTCAGGAAGTCGGTCAGCGGGCCGCGCGCGGCGTGCCGGCGGGTGGAGTCCAGCGGGAAGGAGGCGATGAGCAGCGCGGGCACGCCGAGGGGCTCGTCACTGGGCGTGGGCGCGTGGACGACGGGGCTGGTGCGGGGCCGCGCGGGGCCGCCGTCGGCGTCCACGGGCACCGCCCACGTCACCGACCAGTGGGGGCGCAGCCGCTCCTCCACGGGCCGGTCGGCGAGGAGGCCGGGGGTGAGGGGGCCGTGCGCGGCGGCGGTGCGCCAGCGGGTGACACCTTCCCGGGAGTCCTCGACGACGGTCAGGTCGCCCTCGGCGCGGCGCGACAGCGTGCGCGCGTCGTCGGCCACCTCCACCACGACCTCCTCGAGGCCCGGCAGGGCGAGGAGCAGGGCGTCGTCCACGGCGTGCAGGAGCCGTTCGGCGAGGTCGGCGGCGGCCGTGTCGCGCAACGGGAGGATGACGGCCGTGTCGTACGGGTCGGGGGCGGTGCCCTCGGCCGGGAACGGCAGCCGCAGCAGCGGGACGTGTCCGTCGCGGCGCCGGACCTCGTCCCCCAGGCCGGGACTGTGCCGCGCGGTGTCGGCGGCCAGGCCCCGGGCCTCGACCAGGGACCAGCGCACCCCGCCGTGCCGGCCGACGACGGCGGGCTCGTCGGTGACGGCCAGGACGGCGGCGAAGCCGACCCCGAACCGGCCGACCGTGCTGTCCCCGGCGTCCCGCTTGGCGGAGGCGCGCAGGGTGGACAGCGACTCGACGCCGGCCGCGTCCAGCGGGGCGCCGGTGTTGGCGGCGACCAGCACACCGTCGCGCAGGGTGAGACGGAGCCGGCCGGGCACACCGGCCCGTGCGGCGGCGTCGGCGGCGTTCTGCGCCAGCTCGACGACCAGCCGGTCGCGGTAGCCGCCGAGGACGAGGTCCTCCTCCGCGTTGGCGTCCTCACGGAAGCGGGCCGGGCTCGTCGCCCAGGCGTCCAGCACCCCGCGCCGCAGACGTGCCGTACCGAACGGATCGGCGCCCTCGGCGGCAGGCCGCACGAACATGCTCACGGTGACTCTCCTCATCGACGGACCACGAAGGTACCGCCTCACCCGGCCCGCCCGGCGCTCGAGGACGAGGCCGTCAGAGGCCGTCAAGGCCGAAAGGGGGTGCGGGGGCGAGGCCCCCCGGGGGCCAGGGGCCACCCGCGCCCGCGCCGGTCCTCACCGGCGCGCTCTACGAATGCCCCAGCTCCGCCGACGCCTCGTCCTCGGTCACCGGGACCGAACCGGAGTCCGACGCCGGCCGCAGCGGGAACGGGTCCACCCGCGTCTCGTCGATCACCGGCGGAGCCACCCGCGGCGGCTTCGGCATGACCGCGGCCTCGGAGTGCCCACCGCACCCGTAGGCCAGCGACACCACCCGGCCGTCCGCCGGAGAGAACTCGTTGGCGCACACTCCGAAGGCCTGCCCCAGCGAGCCGCCGATACGCGCCAGGAAGCCGCAGCTCACGCAGGACGCGGGGGCTGCCTGGGCCATCGCGGTCTTCGGGCCGAAGTCCTCCTCCCAGCGGTCCGCGGCGACATGCAGCCCGTACCTGGAGAGCACCCGCGTGCGGCGCAGGCCCAGTTCCTCGGCGACGGCCGAGATCGTGCCGCGGGCCGGGACGGTGGACAGCTCGGCGGCCGGCCCGGCCGTGACCTCGGCGTCCTCCGCCTCCACCAGGTCGGCCATCTCGTGGGAGACGGCGGAGTTCGGCGGCGGCTCGTCCTCGCCCGTCCAGCCGGGCTCCAGCCGGAGGTCCTCCGCGTCGGTCGGCAGCAGGTCGCCGGGGCCCATGTCGCCGGGGCGCAGCCGCTCACTCCACGGCACCCACTCGGGGGCGAGGAGGGCGTCCGGGCCGGGCAGCAGCACCGCCTCGTCCACCGTGACGATCTTGGCGCGGGAGGCGCGGGCCACGGTCACGGCCCAGCGCCAGCCGCGGTACCCCAGCTCCTTGCAGGCGAAGTAGTGCGTGACGACCCGGTCGCCCTCCGACACCAGCCCCTCGCGCTCGCCGACGACGCCGGGGGCGGCGGCCTCCTCGGCTGCCGCGCGGGCGAGGTCGACGGCCTCGGCGCACAGACGGTCAGGGGTGCGGCTTCGCGTTGTCGCTGCGCTCACAGGTATCGCTTCTCTCCATACGCCGTCTCACGAGTGCGCCGCTGCCTGCGAGGGGCGGACGGAGCGGACCTGTGGACCGCGTCGACGTCCGCGCCCGATCGCGCTCGGGCACACCTACGTCATCCATTCTGCGGGATGGCCGTAAGGCGCGCGGCCGAGAACGTTCGCCACGGCGCGCTAGGCACGCTACCTGCTCATGTGCGCTGGGCCTACACCGACGGGACTTTCGGCGGGGTACGGTCCCGGGTTCCCGGGTGCCGTCGGCGCCGGTGTCACCCGACTCGATCACCGCCATCCGCGTCGTATCGACGCTATAGCCCCCGCTCTCGGGGCACTATGACGGGGTGGCAGCCGCACGGACGGACTTCAGGGGCGGGAGCCGGAGGCGCGGCCCCGGCTCCCGGTTCCGCGCGGTCGGCCGGGTCCTGCGCCTGCCGGTGACCAAGACCGCGCGCGGCATCCGCCGGGCGACGCACGCGCACGGGGCGGGCGAGTCCGGCCTCGGCAAGCTGATCGAGCTGCACGGGGTGAACGGCGCCGGCGATGTCATGATCACCGTAGCCCTCGCCTCCACCGTCTTCTTCTCCGTCCCCACCGACGAGGCACGCGGCCGGGTCGCGCTCTACCTCGCCATCACCATGGCGCCGTTCACGCTCCTCGCGCCGGTGATCGGCCCGCTCCTGGACCGCCTGCCGCACGGCCGCCGCGCGGCGATGGCGGCCGCGATGGGCGCCCGGGCGCTGCTCGCGCTGGTGCTGTCCGGGGCGGTGATCGGCGGCAGCATCGAGCTGTATCCGGCCGCGCTCGGGGTGCTGGTCGCCTCGAAGGCGTACGGCGTGGTCAGAAGCGCGGTGGTGCCGCGGCTGCTGCCGCCCCGTTTCTCCCTGGTGAAGGCGAACTCGCGGGTCACGCTGTGCGGGCTGCTGGCCACCGGCGCCGCCGCGCCGATCGCGGTGGCACTCCAGCAGGTCGGGCCGCGCTGGCCGCTGTACGGCGCTTTCGTGATCTTCGTCGCGGGTACCGTCCTGTCGTTCACGCTGCCGCCGAAGGTGGACTCGGCGCGCGGCGAGGACCGGGCGCTGCTCGCGGCGGACGAGCACCATCTGCACGGGCCGCTGCGCAAGCCGGGCAGGCGCCCGGGGCTGCGCACGGTGGGCCCGGCGGTGACGCACGCGCTGACCGCCAACGCCGGCATCCGCTGCCTGTCCGGCTTCCTGATCTTCTTCCTGGCCTTCCTGCTGCGGGTGCATCCGCTGTCCGGGCAGAGCGCCGCCGTCTCGCTGGGGATCGTCGGCGTCGCGGCCGGTACGGGCAACGCGCTGGGCACGGCGGTCGGGGCCTGGCTGCGGGCGCGGGCACCGGAGATCATCATCGTGACGGTCGTCGCGATCGTGCTGGGCACGGCGGTCACGGCCGCGGTGTTCTTCAGCACCGTGCTGGTGGCGTGCCTGGCCGCGGTCGCCGGGTTCGCGCAGGCGCTGGCCAAGCTGTCCCTGGACGCGCTGATCCAGCGGGACGTGCCCGAGCAGGTCCGCACCTCGGCCTTCGCGCGCTCCGAGACGCTGCTCCAGGTCTCCTGGGTGTTCGGCGGGGCGGTGGGCATCGTGCTGCCGCTGAACGGGACGCTGGGCCTGTCGGTGGCCGCCGCGATCATCGCCGCCGGCTGGCTGACGACCGTACGGGGGCTGGTCGACTCGGCACGGCGCGGGGGACCGGCCCGGCCGGGGGTGGCGTGACCACGCCACGCCGTACCCAGGTGGGGGGAGGACCGGAGGCGCCGTATAGCCTTCGGCCATGACCACGTTGCCCCGCGGCGCAGCCGCTGATCAACACGGCGCTGTGCGTCGCCGCCGCGCCGTCGCCGCCGCCGGCGCCGTTTCCGCCGGATTGCTCCTGCTCTCCGCCTGCGACCAGCCGACGCCCATGGCCACGGTCACGGTCGGCAGTGACTCGGTCAGCTCCGATGCCACCTGTGGCGGCGAGGGCGAGACCCTGGAGACCGCCGAGATCCAGAAGTGCCTGCAGAAGGACGACGTCGAGTCCATCACGGTCAACCCCGACGACACGGTGCGCTTCGGCGTGGACCCGGAGGTCGCGGACGAGCGCTGGACGATCCTGATGAACGGTCAGCAGCTCACCGACGACACGGACAACACGTACCGGACGGTCCCGGGCAGCGTGTTCTTCAACGCCCAGTACGGCGCCCAGGGGGACTCGACGCTCGTCACCATCAAGGCCGGCGACGGCAAGGACGACAGCGAGGAGGCCACCGGTCTGTGGTCCTTCAAGCTGAAGAAGGACGACTGACCACGTCCTCCGTGCGCGTCCTCGTGGCCACCGCGGCCCCCGTCGAACGGGACGCGGTGGCTCGGGCGTTCCCGGGCCCGGGTGCGCAGGTGCCTCGCCCCGGGGTCGCCCTCCACCGGCTCCCGGGCGGCTGGGACCTGCTGGCGGCCGGTGTCGGCCCCGCACTCGCCGCCGCCTCCACCGCCGCCGCCCTGACCGCCGCGGCCCTCGACTCCGCGCCCTACGGCCTGGTCGTCTCGACCGGCATCGGCGGCGGCTTCGCGCCCGGGGCGCCCGTCGGCTCGCTCGTCGTCGCCGACGAGATCACCGCGGCCGACCTGGGGGCCGAGACCGCCGACGGTTTCCTGCCGGTCACCGAACTCGGCTTCGGGACCGTCACCCATCATCCGCCGGCCGGCCTCGTCGCCGCCGTGGCCACCGCGACCGGGGCCCGCCCCGGCACCGTCCTGACCGGGTCCACCGTCACCGGCACCGCCGAACGCGCCGCGCTGCTGCGCACCCGCCACCCGCGCGCGCTGGCCGAGGCCATGGAGGGCTTCGGCGTCGCCGAGGCCGCCGCCGCGCACGGGGTACCCGTGCTGGAGCTGCGCGCGGTCTCCAACCCGGTCGGCCCGCGCGACCGCGCCGCCTGGCGGGTCGGCGACGCGCTCGGAGCGCTGACGGACGCCTTCGGGAAGCTCGCACCCGTCCTCAGGAGTTGGAACCCACATGACCGCTGAGCCCTTGCAGATCGCGTACTCCCCCTGCCCGAACGACACCTTCGTCTTCGACGCCCTCGCCCACGGCCGCGTCCCGGGCGCGCCCGCCGTCGACGTGACGTTCGCGGACATCGACATCACCAACGGCATGGCCGAGCGCGGCGAGTTCGACGTGCTGAAGGTGTCGTACGCCGTGCTGCCGTACGTCCTGGGCGCATACGCCCTGCTGCCCTGCGGGGGCGCGCTGGGCCGGGGCTGCGGGCCGCTGGTGCTGACCCGGGAGGCGGACGCCGGGGGCACCTCCCACGCTTTCGGCAGTGGGGGACTGCGGGGCCGTACGGTCGCGGTGCCGAGCGAGACGTCGACGGCGTACCTGCTGTTCAGGCTGTGGGCGGCGGCCACGGTGCCCGGCGGGGTCGGCGAGATCGTCGTCATGCCGTTCCACGAGATCATGCCGGCCGTGCGGGACGGGAAGGCCGACGCGGGTCTGGTGATCCACGAGGCGCGCTTCACCTACCGGAACTACGGCCTGCACAAGCTCGCCGACATGGGCGAGCACTGGGAGCGGACCACCGGGCTGCCGATCCCGCTCGGCGCGATCATCGCCAAGCGGTCGCTGGGCGAGGAGACGCTGACCCGCCTCGCCGACTCGGTCGTCGCGTCCGTACGCGCGGCCTGGGACGACCCGCAGGTGTCCCGGCCGTACGTCATGGAGCACGCCCAGGAGATGGACCCGGCCGTCGCCGACCAGCACATCGGGCTGTACGTCAACGAGTTCACCGCCGGCCTCGGCGAGGACGGCTACGCGGCGGTCCGGGGCCTGCTCACCCGCGCGGCGGCCGAGGGACTGGTACCGGCCCTCGGCCCGGACGCGCTGGCGTTTCCGTAACTGGTGACGCGTGGGACGCGCGGGTCAGACGTCCAGTTGGTCGGCCACCGCGCGCAGCAGGCCGGCGATCTTCTTGCCGGCCGTCTTCTCGGGGTAACGGCCGCGCTCCAGCATCGGGGTGATGTTCTCCAGGAGGGTGGTCAGGTCCTGGACGATGGAGGCCAGCTCGTCGGGTTTCTTGCGCTGCGCGGCCGCGACCGAGGGGGCCGGGTCCAGCAGGGTGAGGGACAGTGCCTGGTCGCCGCGCTGCCCGGCGACGACGCCGAACTCCACGCGCTGGCCCGGCTTCAGTGCCTCGACTCCGGCGGGGAGGACCGAGGAATGGACGAAGACGTCGCCGCCGTCGTCGCGGGAGAGAAAGCCGAAGCCCTTCTCACTGTTGAACCACTTGACCTTGCCGGTAGGCACGTCTGTCCTCGTCCTCGTACTCGTCGGAAAACTGCTCGGAAACGGCTCTTGATAGCACTTGGGCGGGTCGTCCGGACCCGCCGGTACCAAGGCTAATGGTCTTCAGGCCGGTGACAAGACGTCCCCCGGTTGTTCCCCAGGGCTGGGAACTACCCTGGTCGGGTGCGTGACAAAACCCGAACGAATTCCGCCGCGCCCGGTGACGGTCTGATCCGCGCCGGTGCGATCGTCTTCTTCATCGGCACCGTGGCCACTCTGGTCACGGTGGCCCCGCTGTTTCTGGGGACGACGCCCTTTCCCACCTACATGTTCGGCTTGAGCATGCTGATGGGAGTGGGCTTCCTGATCGCCGGTGCGGGGGTGTTCCGGTCGATCGCGGCGGGCCGGGCTCAGGCGCGCTCCGCGGCCCGTCCGTCGGCGTCGCCGTCGCGGTAGCCCGCGAGCCATTGCGGGAACCGGGTCAGGTCGGCGAGGACCACGTCGGCGCCGGCCGCGCGCAGTTCGTCGGCGCTGCACGGTCCGCTGGCCACGGCCACGGAGTGGGCCCCGGCGGCGCGTGCGCCGCGTACGTCGCCGAGGTGGTCGCCGACGTACACGTCCGCGCCCTGCTCGCGCAGCGCCACGGCCTTCTGCTCGGCCCACAGGTCGCCGATCACGGCGTCCGGCTCGATGCCGAGGTGGGCCAGGTGCAGCTTGGCGTTCGGTTCGTACTTGGCGGTGACGACGATCGCCCGTCCGCCCGCGTCGCGCACGGCCGTTATGGCCTCCCGGGCGCCGGGCAGCGCGGGCGTGGCGGCGACGGCGTACGTCGGGTACATCTCGCGGTACAGGTCGGCGGTGGCCGCGATCTCGTCGGCCGGGAACCAGTTGGCCAGCTCCTCCTCCAGCGGCGGCCCGAGCCGTGTGACGGCCAGGTCGGCGTCGACGTACGTCCCCGTCCGCTCGGTCAGCGCCAGGTAGCAGGCGCGGATGCCGGGTCGTGAGTCGATCAGCGTCATGTCGAGATCGAAGCCGACGGTGAGCGCGGGACGGGTCGAGTAGGCCATGGACCCCATTGTGCCGGGAGCCCCGACGAAACCGGCCCCCCACCGACCCCGGCCCGACCCCACGCCCGGCCCCACGCCGACCCCGACCCGACCCCACACCGGCCCCGGGCCGACCCCACACCGGCCCCGGCCCCGGCCCGACCCCACACCGGCCCCGACCCGACCCCACACCCGGCCCCACGCCGACCTCGACCCGACCCCACACCGGCCCCGGCCCCGGCCCCGGCCCCACACCGGCCCCGGCCCGACCCCACACCGGCCCCGGCCCCGGCCCCGGCCCCACACCCGGCCCCACACCGACCCCGACCCGACCCCACACCGGCCCCGGCCCCGGCCCCGGCCCCACACCGGCCCCGGCCCGACCCCACACCGGCCCCGGCCCCGACCCGACCCCACACCCGGCCCTACGCCCGGCCCCGGCCCGCCGGACGGCTCCGGCGAGCGGCTCCGGCGGGGTGGGCCGCCGACGCGACCGTGCCGCCCGCCCTCGGACCGGCCACCGGTGCCCGACGCGCACGGTGCGGGGGCGGGTGGGCGAGGACGCCACGCCCCCGGTCGACGAGGGCGCCGGGACCGGCCCGGGACGCCACTCCGCCGGAATACTGACTTCGGCTCGTCAGGGTGAGGCAGGTTCGTCGAGAGTCAGGCCGGTGCCGGCTATGAAGCCGTCGAGGGTGCCGGGCCGGTACTGAAGGCGCTTGAGTCGGTTACGGACGAGTGCTTCGAGCCGGTCGAGCGCGACGACGGCGAGGTTGGCCAGGCTGCGTTTGATGTGTGCCCATACCCATTCGACGGGGTTGAGGTCGGGTGAGTAGGCGGGCAGCAGGAACACTGTCAGCCATGCGCGCTCGGCGATCAACTTGCGCATGGCGTGAGAGACGTGGGTGTTGAGGCGGTCCCAGACCAGCACGATAGGTGCCTTGAGGAGCTGGTGGACGCCGTCGACGAGCGCGATGAAGTCACGCTCGCCCATGCTGCGGCGTTTGCCTCTGCCCGCCCGGTGGGCGCGCAGGCGGTGGCACAGCCGGGTACGGGAGCCGGGCCGCATGGCGATCAGTCCGGCCACCGACAGCCGCCCCGAGCGTCGCCCGCTGACGGTCACGACCGGGGTGTGCCCGCGCCGGCCCCAGGTTCGTCCCCGGGGCGGCTTCCGCGTGAACCCTGCTTCGTCCTCGAAGCAGATGTAGCCCCCGCAGGCCGCCCGGGCTCTTTTACCTCCGCCCAGGTCACCTCCTTCCACACGGTGACGGCCCTCTCGTCGCGCTCGGCGACCCGCCGTGCGGGGACCTGCGGGCTGAAGCCGAGCCGGTGCATCAGCCTCGTGGCACCGGAGACGCTGTAGGAGACGTGGAACTTCCGGCCGATCAGCGTGGCCACCCTCGCCGCGGTCCACACCTGGTCCTCCACCCAGCCGTGGGCGGCCGGGCCCTCATCGAGGTACGCAGCCAGTTTCTCCAGACAGCGCGGGGACAGCCGGCAACGGGATCCGCTCGGGCCGCGGGAGGCCAGAGCCTCATGACCACCGTCCCGCCACAGCTGGTGCCACTGGTAGGCCGATTTCAGGCTCACCCGCAGTCGCCGTGCCACCTCCGGCGGCTTGATCTCCTGCTCGAACAGCTCGGCCGCCTGCATCCGCACCGACTCCCGGCGCCGACGTCCCGCAGCGGTCAGCCCGCCCCCATCCGCATATCTCACACACCACGGAATACAGCCACCGCTCCAGACCCATCAGGGACTTCGCAAAGATTCACCCTGGCGAGCCGAAGTCAGTAAGGCCCGCAACGCCACTCCGCCGGGACCGTCCCCGGGCGCCATCCGGCCGGGTCAGGTTCGGGACGCCACTCCACCGCATCGACGCCGCTCCGCCGGATAAGGCCCGCAACGCCACTCCGCCGGGACCGTCCCCGGGACGCCGCTCCACCACAGCAGACCCGCGACGCCACTCCGCCAGGACCGTCCCCGGGCGCCATCCGGCCGGGTCAGGCTCGGGACGCCACTCCACCGCATCGACGCCGCTCCGCCGGATCACCCCGCGACGCCACTCCGCCGAGACCGGACCGGGACGCCGTTCGGCCGGGACCGGCCCGGCGCGCCGTTTCGCCGGGACCGGCCCGGTGCGCCGTTTCGCCGGGTCAGGTCCGGGGGCGGCGGGAGCGCCACAGGAGGTACAGGGCCGTGGCGACGGCGGCGGTGCGCAGGATCCAGGGCCAGGTCTCGGTGACGGCGTCGTTCATGTGGCCCTCGGCGATCGGTTCGCCCCAGCGGCCCTCCGTGCGGCCCCACAGCCACACGACGCCGGCGGCGGCGACCGTGCCGGGCAGACCCAGTACCGCCCACTTCGACTGGGCCGGAGTCAGGCGGCGGGAGAGGTAGGCGATCAGCCAGCCCAGGCCCAGCGGGACGAGGCTGCCGAGGACCGCGCCGGCGACCAGCAGCGCGGCGGCGAGCAGCAGCAGCGGGTTGTTCCAGCCGCCCTCGGGCCACAGACGGGGCAGGCGGCGGCGCGAGGCCCCGCCCGGCTTCCCGGCGACCGGCTCCGCGGCCTCCCCGGCCGCCTCCTCCACCACCTCCGCGGCCGCCTTCCCGGCGGTACCGTCCTCCTTCGCCCCGTCCGCCCCGCCCTTGGCCCGCGGCGGGGGCCTGAGCAGCTCCGGGATCTCCACGCCGCCGACGAACCCCGGCACACTGTCGCCGCCGCCCCCGAACGGGCCGCTGTCCACCCGCCACCAGTCCGGCTGTACGACGCCGCCGTCCCCCAGCTCGTGCGCGCTCGCCAGGTGCGGCGGGGAGGGAGCAGGCGCGGGCGCGGACTCGGGCGCTGCCGGGCGGGGGCGCGGGACGGCGCGCCGCAGGCCCTTGGGCCGGTCCGTCTTCCGCGGCCCGCCCTCCGGCTGAAGGGGGACGGCGGTGGGCGGCGGCACCGACGGCCGCGGGGCACCGCTCGTGCCGCCCGCCGCGTCGACGATGTCGTCCGGGCTGCCGAGCCGGTCCAGGATGCGGCGGACGGCGGCGGGACTGTCCACGGTGGTCCTGGCGCGGTGCCGGTCGATCTCGTCGCGCAGCTCGGAGACCAGCCGCATGCGGGTGGCCGACGGCAACTGCCGTTGCTGGGCCACGTCGCCGACACGGCTCAGGTACTCGTAGACGACCTGGTCGCTCTCGATCCCCACGGACCCCTCCGGGGCGGTGTGTTGTGGTACGCCGTCGCACGAAGGTACCGAATCCTCGCGGGTGCGGCGGACGCGCACCGCGCCACCGCACGCGCACCCCGCCGTCGCACCCACCCGCTAACGTGGACCGGATGAGCACCGAGGAGAAGTCCGCGGCCCCCCGGTCCCTCGCGGAGGCGCTCCGCGTCAGGGACGACGTCTCGCTGGCCGCCCTCCTGCGCAGCCGTCCCGACCTCGTCACCCCCGTGCCCACGGATCTCACGCAGCTCGCCACCCGGGCCGGCACCCGCGCCTCGGTCGTACGGGCGCTGGAGCGGCTGGACCGGTTCACGCTCCAGACGGCGGAGGCGCTGGCGGTGGCGGCGGACCCGGCGCCGTACGACGAGCTGCTCGGGCTCATGGCCGGTGACGAGCGGGACCCCGTCGTCGCGGCGGCCGTGCCGCGGGCGGTCGCCCTGCTGCGCGAGCAGGCCCTGGTGTGGGGTGCCGACGACCGACTGCGGCTGGTGCGCACCGCCCGTGAGCTGCTCGCGCCGTCCCCGCAGCACCCGTCCCCGACGGGGCTCGGTCCCACCGTGCGGGAGGCGACGGCGGGCATGTCGCCGGGCCGGATCCAGGAGATCCTGGCCGCCGTCGGCCTGCCCTCGACCCACGACTCCGTCTCCGCCGTGTCGGCGCTCGGTGCCCTGTTCGCCGACCGGCCCCGGATGGCGGCGCTCCTCGCCGGCCTGCCCGGGGAGTCCCGCGAGGTGCTGGACCGGCTGGTGTGGGGCCCGCCGTACGGCCAGGTCACCCACGATCCGGCGACGCACCTGCGCCGGCTGCTGGACGGCGGCCTGCTGCTGCCGACCGCCCCCGGCACGGTCGTCCTGCCCCGCGAGGTCGCCCTGCACCTGCGCGCGGGCCGCGCGCACCGCACGCCCGAGCCGGTGCCGCCGCCGGTGGAGGCCGCCGCCACGCACCGTCCACAGATCGTGGACGCCACCGCGGCCGGGCAGGCCCTGACGGCGCTGGCGACCGTCGAGGAGCTCCTGAAGGAGTGGGACGAGGGCGGCCCGGCGGTGCTGCGGGCCGGCGGGCTGAGCGTGCGCGACCTGAAGCGGACGGCCGTCGCCCTGGACGTGCCCGAGCCGGTGGCCGCCTTCTGGGTCGAGCTGGCCTACGCGTCCGGACTGATCGCCTCCGACGGGGAGGCCGACGAGCGGTACGCGGCGACCCCGGCGTACGACGAGTGGCGGGAGCTGCCTCCCGCGGAGCGCTGGGCAGGGCTCGCCGGGACGTGGCTGACGGCCACCCGCACGCCGGGTGTGGTGGGCGGGCGGGACGCGAAGGACCGCACGCTCTCGGCGCTGGGCCCGAACCTGGACCGTTCGGCGGCGCCGGAGGTACGGCACCGGGTGCTGGCCCTGCTGGCGGGACTGCCCGAGGGCGCCTCGCCCACCGAGGAGTCGGTGCTGGCCCGGCTGCGCTGGGAGCGTCCGCTGCGCGGGCCCCGGCGGGACGGGCGGGACGGCCAGGACGACGACCTGCGTACGAGGCTCGCCCGGTGGACGCTCTCCGAGGCCGAGCTGCTGGGCATCACCGGGCGCGGCGCGCTGGCGGCGCCGGGGCGGGCGCTGATCGGGGCGCCCGAGTCGGCTCGTCCGGCAAAGGCACCCGAGGCCGCCGAGGGTCCCGGTGACAAACTCCCCGTCCACCACCGCACGCCGCCCGCCCCCGCTCCCCCGAGCCCCGCCGAGCACGCCGCCGCCACCGCGCGGGCCGCCCGGCTGCTGGCGCCGCTGTTCCCCGAGCCGCTGGACCACGTCCTGCTCCAGGCCGACCTGACGGCGGTGGCGCCGGGGCCGCTGGAGCCTGCGCTGGCCGACGTGCTCGGGGTGCTCGCGGACGTGGAGTCGAAGGGCGGGGCGACCGTCTACCGGTTCACGCCGGGCTCGGTGCGCCGCGCGCTGGACGCCGGGCAGACCGCCGCCGACCTGCACGCCTTCCTCGCCCGGCACTCCCGCACGCCGGTGCCGCAGCCGCTCACGTACCTGATCGACGACGTGGCCCGGCGGCACGGGCGGCTGCGGGTGGGCGCGGCCTCGGCGTACGTGCGCTGCGACGACGACGCGACCCTGGACGAGATCCTCGCCGACAAGCGGGCCGCCGGTCTCGGCCTGCGCCGGCTCGCGCCGACCGTGCTGGCCGCGCAGGCCGACCCGGCGGCGCTGCTGGAGGGGCTGCGCGGGATGGGGTTCGCGCCGGCCGCCGAGTCCGCCGCGGGCGATGTGCTGATCGCCCGTGCCGACGCCCGCCGCACGCCGCCGCGGGCGGCACCGGAGCCGGTTCCGGACGGTCCGCCGGTTCCCGACGACACGCTCCTGACGGCGGCGATCCGCGCCGTCCGGGCCGGTGACCTGGCCGCCACGGCCCCGCGCAAGCCGGGCGCCGGGAGCGAGGCGGGCGACGCCCCGGCGGCGGGCGGCCAACTGCCGCGCACGGCTGCCGCCGAGACCCTCGCCACCATGCAGGCGGCCGTCATGACCGGCGAGGCGCTGTGGATCGGCTACGTGAACGCCGAGGGCGCCGCCAGCCAGCGCGTCATCGCGCCGATCCGGGTCGAGGGCGGTTTCGTGACGGCGTACGACCACACGGCGGACGAGGTGCGCACGTATCCGCTGCACCGGGTCACCGGCGTGGCCGAACTCGCCGACGACGCCACGTGAGGTGACGTGCGGCGCGGCCTGCTGTGACGTGGGCCCCCGGGTTTTACGCGTCCCGTCCCGCGATTCCGGTCGCTTGCGCACTTTCGGGCGTACGCGGTGGTTCATGCACGCCACGCCGGGTGATTCGCACCTGAGAGGGAGCTTTCTTCATATTCCGCATCGAGTCGTCGGCGGTCGGGCAGCCACCGGGTGCCCTGCAATCGAACCGAAAGGGAGAACCCGATGCGTACTGCCGTTCGCTGTGTCGCCACCGTCCTGACCTCCACCGCCGCGCTGGTCGCGGCGTTCGCCGCCGAGGCGGCCGCGGTCGGCATCGACCTCGGCGGAGGCCTGACCCTCTGATTCCTGCCTGACCCCTCCGTTTCGGCGTCCCCGTCGGCGGGCCGGGTCCCCAGCCCCCCTGGGCCCGGCCCGCCGCGGGTCCCCCTGGCTCTCTCTCACTCCCCCGGGGAGCACTCCTCCTGACTCCCCCCGGGAAGCACTCCTCCGAAAGGCCGGCACCCCCCATGCGTTCCGAGCTCCCCGACCCCACCCGCTCCGCCGCCCGTTCCGCCGCCCGTTCCGCCGTCGCCGTCTCCGTCGCGGCCCTGATCACCGCCGCGGCGCTGTTCGGCGCCCTCGCCCCCGAGGCCACCGCGCTGCCGCTGCCCCGGCCGGCCACCGGCGTGGAGTCCCTGGTCACGGAGGCGGTCACCGCCGAGGGACCGCTGATCAACAACCTCACTCCCCGGTAGCCCGGCCCCGCGATCAGGCACACTGGACGTTTGGCCGAGCCGTCGTCGGCCGTACGCACGCGAAAGGGTGCCGCCCGTGAATGGTCCGCTGATCGTCCAGTCCGACAAGACCCTGCTCCTCGAGGTCGACCACGAGCGGGCCGGCGACTGCCGTCGTGCCATCGCGCCGTTCGCCGAACTGGAGCGGGCCCCGGAGCACATCCACACCTACCGGGTGACCCCGCTCGGCCTGTGGAACGCGCGCGCGGCGGGCCACGACGCCGAGCAGGTCGTGGACGCGCTCGTCGAGTACAGCCGCTACCCGGTCCCGCACGCGCTGCTCGTCGACATCGCCGAGACGATGGACCGCTACGGCCGCCTCACCCTCTCCAAGCACCCGGCGCACGGACTGGTCCTGACGACCACCGACCGGCCGGTGCTGGAGGAGGTCCTGAAGTCGAAGCGGATCGCTCCGCTGGTCGGCAACCGCATCGACCCCGACACGGTGGCCGTGCACCCCTCCGAGCGCGGGCAGATCAAGCAGACGCTGCTGAAGCTGGGCTGGCCGGCCGAGGACCTCGCCGGGTACGTCGACGGCGAGGCGCACCCGATCGAGCTGGCCGAGGACGGGTGGGCGCTGCGGCCGTACCAGAAGCAGGCGGTGGAGAACTTCTGGCACGGCGGCAGCGGTGTCGTCGTGCTCCCCTGCGGCGCCGGCAAGACGCTGGTCGGGGCGGGTTCGATGGCGCAGGCCAAGTCGACGACGCTGATCCTGGTCACCAACACCGTCTCCGCCCGGCAGTGGAAGCACGAGCTGGTCAAGCGGACCAGCCTGACCGAGGACGAGATCGGCGAGTACAGCGGGACCAGGAAGGAGATCCGGCCCGTCACCATCGCCACGTACCAGGTGCTGACGACGAAGCGGAAGGGCGTCTACCCGCACCTGGAGCTGTTCGACTCCCGGGACTGGGGTCTGGTCGTCTACGACGAGGTGCACCTGCTGCCGGCGCCGGTCTTCAAGTTCACCGCCGACCTCCAGGCCCGGCGGCGGCTCGGCCTGACCGCGACGCTCGTCCGCGAGGACGGCCGCGAGTCGGACGTGTTCTCCCTCATCGGCCCGAAGCGGTTCGACGCGCCGTGGAAGGAGATCGAGGCGCAGGGCTACATCGCGCCCGCCGACTGCGTGGAGGTCCGGGTCAACCTCACCGACTCCGAGCGCCTCGCGTACGCCACCGCCGAGACGGAGGAGAAGTACCGCTTCTGCGCGACGACCGCGACCAAGCGGAAGGTGACCGAGGCGATCGTGCGGCGCTTCGCCGGGCAGCAGATCCTCGTCATCGGCCAGTACATCGACCAGCTCGACGAACTGGGCGAGCACCTGGGCGCGCCGGTCATCAAGGGCGAGACGTCCAACGCCCAGCGGGAGAAGCTCTTCGAGTCCTTCCGCCAGGGCGAGATCAGCGTCCTGGTCGTCTCCAAGGTCGCGAACTTCTCGATCGACCTGCCGGAGGCGACGGTCGCCATCCAGGTGTCGGGCACCTTCGGGTCCCGGCAGGAGGAGGCCCAGCGCCTCGGCCGGGTGCTGCGCCCGAAGGCCGACGGCCACCAGGCGCACTTCTACTCGGTCGTCGCCCGCGACACGCTCGACCAGGACTTCGCCGCCCACCGGCAGCGCTTCCTGGCGGAGCAGGGCTACGCCTACCGGATCATGGACGCGGACGAGCTGCTGGCGGAGAGCTGAGCGGACGCCCCGGTCAGGACCCCGGGAGGGTGAACACCAGGGTCAGGACGAACACCGGCGGCAGCAGCGACAGCCCGGCCAGCCAGGCCCGCGGGACCGACCAGCGGCGGGTCCAGGGAAGCGCCCAGGCGGTGATCCAGGCTCCGTGGGTGAGGAAGGCGCCGAAGAAGAGGGTCCCGTAGATCAGCTTCAGCGAGGTCGTCATCGCCCGCGAGCAGTCGTTGCCGCAGCCGTCGGTGGCCATGACCGACATGCCGCCGAGGAGCGCCGCCGCCGGTACCAGGACCGCCAGGAGCACGGTGGCGACGGTCGGTGCGATCCACGCCGTGCGGTCCCGCGGGTCCCGGCGGAGGGCCGGGTGCGGCGGCCACGTCGCGCGGTGCTGTGGGCTCATGCGGCCAGTCAAGCCGCACAATCGTGCCCGCGCACCGGCCCGGGTACTCAGACCGGCACGTGCGGGTACTCAGTCCGCACGGCCCGGGACGCCGACGTCACCGGCGGCGGACGCCGGCCTCCTCGCCGTACTCACCGAGCACGACCACGTCGAAGGCGGCGCCCGCGAACACCCTGACGGCGCGCAGGGCGTCACCGATCCGGTGCCGGTGGCTGCCGGCCACGGGCGTGGCACCGGACACGCGGCGCGGTGCCGGGTGGGGGGAGATGGTTGCTGCGCTCATGTCTCCATGGTGCGACTACGGGCCCCGGACCGGCATCGGTCTGCGGGTCGAACCCCCTCCACCCCCGCTACGCCTGCGGGCGGACGCCGTCCCCTCAGGTCGGAGGGGTCCGACCCCTAGGGGTCGGAAAACCCGTTGACCCGCCCGGCCCACGCTCCCCTACACTCTCCGCTCTTGCCCGCCTCCCCACGGAGCGCCGCCGTCCGGACGGAAACCGGTCGGCCCACCGCGCGAAGCCCGCGCCCACCACACCGCAGGTCCTTGGTCATCCGGAGGCACCCCCTTGTCCACGCCCGTCCACGACGACCCCCTCTCCGAAGAGCGCTCCCACCTGGCCGCCTCCCGTTCCGCCCTGCGCGCCATGCGCGAGGACGTGGAGTCCCTCGACATCACCGACGTCACCGCGAACTGGGTCAACGCCGCGGTCCTGGGGAGCCAGATCGAGCAGCGCGTCAAGGCCCTGGCCGACCTCAGCGGGACCCCGCTGTTCTTCGGCCGGCTCGACTACCTGCACGCTCCTGGCGCGGAGCAGGCGGAGGGCGGGGAGGGGGAGCGCTTCTACGTGGGGCGGCGGCACGTGCACGACGCGGACGGTGACCCGATGGTGATCGACTGGCGGGCACCGGTCTCGCAGCCGTTCTACCGCGCGTCGAAGAAGGACCCGCTGGACATCTCGCTGCGCCGCCGCTTCGGTTACACCGGCGGGGACCTCACGGCCTACGAGGACGAGCACCTGTCCGACCCGGCCGAGGCGGCGGTCACCAGCAAGCTGCTCCAGCAGGAGATCGAGCGGCCCCGCGTCGGCCCGATGCGCGACATCGTGGCGACCATCCAGCCCGAGCAGGACGAGATCGTGCGCGCCGGGCTGACCGGTTCGGTCTGTGTGCAGGGCGGCCCCGGCACCGGGAAGACCGCCGTCGGCCTGCACCGGGTCGCCTACCTCCTCTACGCCCACCGCGAGCGCCTCGCCCGCACCGGCACCCTGGTCATCGGGCCGAACAAGTCCTTCCTGCACTACATCGAGCAAGTCCTGCCGGCCCTCGGCGAGCTGACGGTCCGCCAGGCCACCGTCGACGACCTGGTGGCACACGTCGAGGTGCGCGGCGCGGACGAGGCGACGGCGGCGGTGATCAAGGGGGACGCGCGGATGGCGGAGGTCCTGCGCAAGGCCCTCTACTCGCACGTCACCCCGCCCACCGAGGGCGTCGTCGTGGTGCGCGGCTCGCGCCGCTGGCGGGTGGCCGCGTACGAGGTGGAGGAGATCGTCCGCGAACTGCTCGCCCGCGACATCCGCTACGGCGCCGCCCGCGAGGCCCTCCCCCAGCGCATCGCGCACGCCGTGCTGGTGCAGATGGAGCGGGCCGGGGAGGCGCCGGACGACCGGGTGCAGAACGCGGTGGCGCGCAACGCGGCCGTGAAGGCGGCGGTGAAGACCGTCTGGCCGCAGGTGAACCCCGCGCAACTGGTCCTGCGCCTCCTGTCCGACGCGGACTTCCTCGCCGAGCACGCCGAGGGCGTCCTCACGGAGGACGAGCGGAAGGCGGTGCTGTGGGTGAAGCCGCCGCGCTCCGTGAGGTCCGCCACGTGGTCACCCGCCGACGCCGTGCTGATCGACGAGGCCACCGACCTGATCGAGCGCACCCACTCCCTCGGGCACGTGGTCCTCGACGAGGCGCAGGACCTCTCCCCGATGCAGTACCGCGCGGTGGGCCGGCGCTGCAGCACCGGCTCGGTGACGGTCCTCGGCGACCTGGCGCAGGGCACCACGCCGTGGGCGACCCGCAGTTGGGACGAGGCGCTGGCCCACCTGGGCAAGGGCGAGGCCGTGGTCGAGGAGCTGACGGCCGGTTTCCGCGTGCCGACGGACGTCATCGCGTACGCCTCCCGGCTGCTGCCGCACATCGCGCCGGGCCTGACGCCGGTGGCGTCCATCCGTGAGAGCCCGGGATTCTTCGACATCCGGGGGACCGGCGAGGGGGTGTCGGACGTGGTGTCCGCGTGCCGCGAGCTGCTGGAGCGCGAGGGCTCGGTCGGTCTGATCGCCGCCGACGCGCGGGCGGCGGAGCTGGCGGAGGCCCTCGGGGCGGCGGGGATCGGCTTCATCGGCCCGGGCGAGGAGACGACCGGCGCCACCCGCCTGACCCTGGTGCCGGCCTCGCTGGCCAAGGGCCTGGAGTACGACTACGTGGTCCTGGACGAGCCGCAGGCCGTGGTGGACGGCGAACCGGACGAACGGACGGGACTGCGGCGACTGTACGTGGCGCTGACCCGCGCGGTGTCGGGATTGATCGTGACCCACGGGGCCGAGCTGCCGCCGCAACTGGCGTAGCGCGGCCGCGTCCCCCCAGCGCCTGAACGGAGCGTGAACGGCCCGGGAGATACCCGGAGGCGGCCCGGGTGGGCACGGGGGGACCCAGTGGGGGACCCGAGCGGGGGACCCAACGGGGGACCCGAGCCGGGGACCCAACGGGAGACCCGAGCCGGGGACCCAACGGGAGACCCGAGCCGGGGACCCAACGGGAGACCCGAGCCGGGGACCCAACGGGGGAAGGTCAGCCGAGGGCAGCCGGGGAGGTCAGCGGGGCAGGCACCGCGATGCCGGGCCGGGCCGCGCCACCCACCCCCCGCGAGCCGCGACGCCGGTCTCCACCCGAACGACGCTCAGTGCCCGAGCACCCGTCGCCACTCCCCCACCGCCGCCGCCGACACCGGCCCGGACCACCCGGAGGGCCGCGCCGCTCCGCCGATGTGGAAGCCGTCGATTCCCGCGTCCAGCAGGCCGGGCACGTGGTCCAGCCGCAGGCCGCCGCCGACCAGGAGCTGCTGCTCGTAGCCGGGTTCCCCGCGCCGCCGCGCCTCGGCGAGCAGGACGGTCAGTCCGTCGTCGACACCCCCGGCCGCCCCGGCGGTCAGATACGTGTCCAGCCCGGGGAAGTCCGCGAGCTGCTTGCGCAGCGCGTCCCGGTCGGCGGCGCGGTCGATCGCTCGGTGGAACGTCCACCGGCAACCGTCCAGCACCCCGGCGACCCGCTCCACCGCGCCCAGGTCCACGTCACCGTCCGCGTCGAGGAACCCGAGCACGAACTGGGTGGCCCCGGCCTCCCGCATCTGACCGGCGGTCCGCGCCAGCCGTTCGGCGTCCCCTGCGGCGAACCCGTCCGCGAGCCGCAGCATCACCCGTACGTCGATGTCGACGGCGGCGCGGATCGCGGCGACGGTCGCGGCCGACGGGGTGAGTCCGTCGGCCGCCATGTCGGTGACCAGTTCGAGGCGATCCGCGCCTCCGGCCTGGGCGGCGACCGCGTCCTCGACGTCGAGGGCGATCACCTCCAGGACTGCACGCTTGCTCATGGGACCCCATTCGTCGGCCTGCTACAGGTCTAGTCCAATCCAAGACTACGCCCAGACAGCCGGCCGGGGCTCCCCTTCACGCCCGCTCAGCCACCGAAGAGGTTCAGCTCCGCCGCCGTCACCCCGGCCAGCTCGTACCGGGCCGCGTCGTCCACCGGCCGGCCCGCGTACAGCCGTACGAGGGTGGCGGCGTCCCCGATGAACCGCCCCGGCGGCCGCTCCCCGCTCACCTCGCCCAGCTTCAGGGGCTCGTCCACGTCGTCGAGGTCGGCGTGCAGCGGCACGTGGCCGCGGTCGCGGGTGAGCGTGCCGAGCAGCGCCAGCGCGTCCGGCAGCCCGCGCCCCGCGTAGGCCCCCGGCTCACCGAGAGCCACCCGCACATCACCCGCGTGCACCCACTCGCCCAGCGCGATCGCGTCCAGGGCACCGCCCGCGCGGCCGATCACCGGGCCGGCCTCGGTCATGCCGCGCTCCAGCTCGTCCACGACCCGGGCGTTGGTCCAGCCGGCGCGTTCGGCGATGTCGCGGTCGTTGGAGGAGGGGGAGAAGACACCGTCCTCGAAGCGGTTGTCCACCACCCGGATCAGCGCGCTGGAGCAGTGCGCCAGCACGTCCCGCACGGTCCAGCCCGGACACGCGGCCACCGGCAGCGCGAAGTCCCCGTCCGCCCGGGAGCGCAGCAGCGGGACCAGTTCGTCCCGCTCCACGGCCAGCAGCCGTCCGGGCACCTCGGGGTCGCGTACGTCGTGCACGTCTGCAGGAGTCGTCATGGCTCCACGGTAGGGCCCGGCCCGGCTCCCGGTCAGCGTTCCAGCAGGTCGTCCAGTTCGGCGGCGTAGAGCCGTGCGGGGTCGAACGCCATGCCGGTGAAGTGGCCCGCGAGTTCCAGGGACAGGACACCGTGCAGCCGGGTCCAGACGGTCAGGGCGCGACGGAGGACGGCGGGTGCGGCGGGGTGGCCGGCCGCCCACTCCCGGTGGCCTTCGATGTGCGCGTCGAACGGCGCCGCGGGCCGGTCCGAGGGGAGCGCGGCGCAGGCGTCGAGGATCACCGCCATGGTCTCGGAGGCGATCTCGGTGACGTCGTCGGGCGCGTGGTAGCCCGGGACGGGGGTGCCGAAGACGAGGAAGTAGCGCTGGGGGTCGTCGAGGGCCCACGCCCGCAGGGCGTGCGCCAGACCGGCCAGGTCGGCACCGGCACCGGCACCGGCGACCGTCCGGAAGGTGTCGGCGAGGCTCCGGTAGGCGTCCCTGACGAGTTCGGTGATCAGCTCGTCGCGGCCGGCGAAGTACCGGTAGAGCGCGGGTCCGCTCATGCCCATCCGCTTGGCGATCGCGTTGAGCGAGAGCGCGGAGGCGCCCGCCGCGGCGATCTGCTCCCACGCGTGTTCCTTGATCTCGGCGCGCACCTGCGTGCGGTAGCGCTCGCGCGGCGTCTTCGTGCGCGTGTCCGTCATGATCCGCCCTCTCACGATTCGGTTAGAGGGTATCACGAACGCTATTGCCACCACCTTCGCCGTCTCGCCGTCTCGTCACGCTCGCCGGGCCCGTTCCCGAAGCCGGTGCCCCGTCCCCGCTGGAAGAATGGGGCCATGGCCGATCCCGACGCCCTGCGCTCCCGTTTCGCCCGCGCCCTGGACGGGGTCGCCGCGCCCGCCCCCGGCCGTCCCGATCCGGCGCCGTACGCCGACCACCTGCTCGCCCGCTGGCAGGAGCCCCAGCGGCGGTACCACACGCTCGCGCACCTCACCGCGGTGCTGGACCACATCGACGTACTGCAGGAGTACGCCGACGACGCCGACGTCGTACGACTCGCCGCCTGGTTCCACGACGCCGTCTACCTCCCCGAGCGCTCCGAGAACGAGGAGCGCTCGGCCCGCCTCGCCGAGCGCGCGCTGCCCGAGGCCGGGGTCCCGGGCGAGAAGACCGCCGAGGTGGCCCGGCTGGTCCGCCTCACCGTCACCCACGCCCCGGCCGGCGACGACCGGGACGGTCAGGTGCTGTGCGACGCGGACCTGGCCGTCCTCGCCTCGCCGCCGTCGGTGTACGCGGCGTACACGGCGGCCGTCCGCGAGGAGTACCACTTCGTGCCGAACGAGGCCTTCCGTGAGGGCCGGGCCGCGATCCTCCGCCGACTGCTCGGCCTGCCGCGGCTGTTCCACACCCCGCACGGGCGGCGCGAATGGGAGGCGACCGCCCGCTACAACCTCACCGGCGAGCTGGAAATGCTCTCGCTCGGCAACGGCCCGGCCACGTAGCCTGCCCGGCATGCGGTACATGGGTGGGGAACAGGTGGAAGAGGCCGTCGCGGGCGCCGTCGCGCTGCTGCGGACGGCGACGGACCGGGACTGGGAGGGGATGCCGGCCGGACGGCTGGAGTGGAGCTGCCGCTACACGGCGGAGCACATCGCCGGCGACCTGATCACCTACGCGGGCCAGCTCGCCGGACGCGCCACCGAGGCCTACGTCCCCTTCGAGATCACCCTGGACGACGGCACGGACAACGACGGCGTCCTGCACGTCATCGAGACGACCGGCGCCCTGCTCGCCGCCACCCTCCGCACCACCCCGCGCGAGGTCCGCGCCTTCCACCCGTACCCCTTCCGCGGCGCGAACCGCGAGGGCTTCGCCGCCATGGGGGTCACCGAGGTACTCGCGCACACGCACGACATCGCCGAAGGCCTCGGACTGGCCTACGAACCGCCCGCCGAGCTGTGCGCGGACGTCCTCGCCCGGATCTTCCCGCACGTCCAGCCCGGCGCCGACCCCTGGCGCACCCTGCTGTGGGCCACCGGCCGCGGCGAACTGCCCGGCCGCGCCCCGGTCACCGGGTGGCGCTGGCGCAACAACCTGGTGATCGAGGCCGAGCGCCTCACCCTCCAGGGCGTCACCCCCGCCGCCGCCACCGACCTGGCCGCGGGCGGCGACGGGGGCTTCGCGTGGGTGGAGAGCGGCCCGTTCCAGGGCACGCGGGACGCCGCGGGGATGCTGCTGAAGGCGTACGAGGCGGGCGTACACCGGCCGGAGTGGGGCGTGTTCGTACTCGTGCGGCGCCAGGACGGCCGCGCGGTCGGCGGCATGGGCTTCCACGGGGCGCCGGACGAGGACGGCCGGGTGGAGATCGGCTACGACCTCGCCGAGGCCGCCCGCGGCCACGGCTACGCCACCGAGGGCCTGCGGGCGCTGTCCGCGTGGGCGCTGGCCCGCGAGGAGGTGACGTCCGTGTTCGCGACGACCGAGCACGCCAACCTCGCCTCCCAGGCCGTGATCGTCCGCGCCGGTTTCCGCCAGGTCGCCGGGGACGGGGAGCAGCTCGCCTACGAACTCCGCGACCCGCGCGGCTGATCCCCGCCCTTCCTGCGCCGCAGCCCCGCCCCGTGCAGCAGCCGCACCACCTCGCGGCTGCTGACCTCCAGCGCACCGGCGGACACGGCCTCGGCGTACCGCTGGGCGGGGATGTCGTAGTGGTCGCGTTCGAAGGCGCGGCGCGGCACGCCCAGGGCCGCGGCGAACGCGTGCAGTTCGGCGTAGGAGACGTCGCTGACGAGGTGCGACCACATGCGGCCGTGGCCCGGCCAGGCCGGCGGGTCGATGTAGACGGTCACCGTGTCGTCGTCCTCACGAGAGCGTGCCGCCGGTGGCCGCGCCCAGCGAGCCCACCGCCGCGACCTTGACGCCCGCCTTGCCGCACACCCAGTGCGGGTCGGGGCCGAGTTCGGGCTCGACGTCCAGCGCGTGCGGGTCGCCGGAGCCGCACACCGGGCACAGCGGCCAGCGGCCGTACCGCTCCAGCAGGGCGTCCTGCACGTCCTGCGCGACCAGTCCGGCCACGAACTCGACGCCCTCGGGCCACTGCTCGACCCACCAGCGCCGCTGCACGACGGACTCCTCGACCAGCGACACGACGTCCGGCTCGGCCACCTGGCCCGCCACCAGGTCGGCGAGCACGAGGGCGCGCGCGGCGTGCAGCGCCTGCTCCAGGGGGCTGATGGGGTCCATGCACCCATTGTGCGCACTCTTGACCCGTGGACCGAAACGAAAATATCTTTCATGAGTGACCGATGACGTGAAGGAAACTTTCGGCAGCGCGGGTGGCGACGCGACCGGTGGCCGCCGCGGCGCCGGAGGCGGCGGCGCACCCCCCGCGCCCGCCGCCCTCGCGGCCAAGGTGCGCACGCTGGCGCCGTCGATGACCCGCTCCATGCAGCGGGTCGCCGAGGCCGTCGCGGGCGACCCGGCCGGCTGCGCGGCGCTCACGGTCACCGGCCTCGCCGAGCTGACCGGCACCAGCGAGGCGACCGTCGTACGCACCGCCCGGCTGCTCGGCTACCCCGGCTACCGGGACCTGCGCCTCGCGCTGGCCGGACTCGCCGCCCAGCAGCAGTCCGGCCGCGCGCCCGCCATCACGACCGACATCGCGGTCGACGACCCGATCGCCGACGTCGTCGCCAAACTCGCCTACGACGAGCAGCAGACCCTCGCCGACACCGCCGCCGCGCTGGACACCGTCCAGCTCGGCGCGGCCGTCGCCGCGCTCGCCGCCGCCCGCCGCACCGACGTGTACGGCATCGGCGCCTCCGGCCTGGTCGCGCAGGACCTCACCCAGAAACTCCTGCGCATAGGGCTCATAGCCCACGCCCCCGGCGATCCGCACCTCGCCGTCACCAACGCGGTGCAACTGCGCGCCGGGGACGTCGCCCTCGCCATCACGCACTCCGGGTCGACGGGCGACGTCATCGAACCGCTGCGGGTCGCCTTCGAACGCGGCGCGACGACCGTCGCCATCACCGGCCGCCCCGACAGTCCCGTCACGCAGTACGCCGACCACGTGCTGACCACGTCCACGTCGCGGGAGAGCGAGCTGCGGCCGGCCGCGATGTCGTCGCGGACCAGTCAGCTCCTGGTGGTGGACTGCCTGTTCGTGGGGGTGGCGCAGCGGACGTACGAGTCGGCGGCGCCGGCTCTGGCGGCCTCGTACGAGGCGCTGGCGCATCGGCACGGGTCGCGTGGCAGACCGTAGGACCCGCTCGCCGCGGGCGGCCGCGGGCGGCCGCGCCCACGCGGCGGGGCCGCACGCCGGCACGGCCCCGCGCCCCTGGGTAAGTACAGACACCGAAGCTGAAAAGAGCCGCTTCCTCATGACCGCAACCCCCCGCCACCCCGACCTCCGTTCCCAGTTGGAGAGCCTCACCACCGAGGCCTTCCGGCCCGAGCTGGCCGAGATCGACCGGATGTCCACCCTCGACATCGCCCGGGTGATGAACGGCGAGGACACCGCCGTGCCCGCCGCCGTCGCCGAGCGGCTGCCCGAGATCGCCGCCGCGGTCGACGCCGTCGCCGCCCGGATGGCGCGCGGCGGACGGCTGGTCTACGCGGGCGCGGGCACGGCGGGCCGCCTCGGCGTGCTGGACGCCTCCGAATGCCCGCCCACCTTCAACACCGCCCCCGGACAGGTCGTCGGCCTCATCGCGGGCGGTCCGGACGCCATGGTCACCTCCGTCGAGGGCGCCGAGGACTCGGCCGAGCTGGCCCGCGCCGACCTGGACGCCCTCACCCTGACCGCCGACGACACGGTGGTCGGCGTCTCCGCCTCCGGCCGCACGCCGTACGCCGTCGGCGCCGTCGAGCACGCCCGCGCCCTCGGCGCCCTGACCATCGGCCTCGCCTGCAACCGGGGCAGCGCCCTGGCCGCCGCCGCCGAGCACGGCATCGAGGTCGTCACCGGGCCCGAGCTGATCACCGGCTCCACCCGCCTGAAGGCCGGTACGGCGCAGAAGCTGGTCCTGAACATGCTGTCGACGATGACGATGATCCGCCTCGGCAAGACGTACGGGAACCTGATGGTGGACGTCCGCGCCTCCAACGAGAAGCTGCGCGCCCGCTCGCGCCGCATCGTCGCGCTCGCCACCGGTGCCGCCGACGACGAGATCGAGCGTGCGTTGACCGCCACCGACGGCGAGGTCAAGCACGCGATCCTGACCCTGCTGGCCGATGTGGACGGCCCGACGGCGGCCCGCCTTCTGGAGGACTCCGGCGGCCACCTGCGCGCCGCGCTGGCGGCGGCGAAGGGCTGACCGCACGCTCGGGGAGTGCACAAGGACACCCACGACGACCCCGCCACCACGGCCGCCGCCCTCCTCCGCCTCGTAGGCGGCCCCGCGAACGTCACCTCCGTCGCCCACTGCATGACCCGCCTCCGCCTGGGCCTGGCCCACCGCTCCGGGGTCGAGGACCCGGCGCTGCGCGCCCTGCCGGGCGTGCTCGGGGTGGTGGAGGACGGCGACTCGTACCAGATCGTGCTGGGGCCGGGGGTGGTCGGACGGGTGACGGCGGCGTTCGAGGCGCTGCTGGCGGGCGACGGCACGCCGACCGGTGACCGCACACCGACCGGTGACCACACGCCGACCGGTGACGGCAGAACGCCCGCCGGTGACGGCGGCACGGCCGACACTCCCGTCGGCACGGCGGACGTCCCCGCCGTCACCGCCGGCACTCCCGTCCGCGCGGCGGGCGCCCGCGCGGACACGGCGGACGTCCTCGCCCTGCGCGGTGCCGAGCTGAAGGCACGGCAGAAGCGGCGCAACGCCACCCCCCTCAAGACGGCCCTGCGCCGCGTCGCGGACGTCTTCGTCCCGCTCGTCCCCGCCCTGATCGGCTGCGGCATCCTGGCGGGCGTCGCCGGTCTGCTGGCCAACCTCGGGTGGCTCCCCGGCGTCACCCCCGCCCTGGCCGCCCTCTCCTCCGCCTTCATGGCGCTGATCGCGGTGTTCGTCGGGCACAACACGGCGAAGGAGTTCGGCGGCACCCCCGTGCTGGGCGGCGCGGTCGCCGCCGTCGTCGTCTACCCGGGCGTGGCGAAGGTGACCGCGTTCGGCGTCGCGCTCGCCCCCGGCCAGGGCGGCGTCCTGGGCGCACTGGCCGCCGCGCTCCTCGGCACCCGCGTGGAGAAGTGGTGCCGCGCCCGCCTCCCCGGCACCCTGGACGTCCTGCTCACCCCGGCCCTGACGGTCCTGGTCTCCGGCCTGGTCACCCTCTACGTCCTCATGTACGCGGCCGGCGAGGTCGCCACGGCCATCGGCACGGCCTCGGACTGGCTCCTGGCGACGACGGGCGCCCTGGCCGGCCTGGTCCTCGGCGGCCTCTTCCTCCCCCTGGTGATGCTGGGCCTGCACCAGGCACTCATCCCCATCCACACCACCCTCATCGAACAGCAGGGCCACACCGTCCTGCTGCCCATCCTGGCCATGGCGGGCGCGGGCCAGGTGGGCGCGGCGGCGGCGGTGTACGTCCGCCTGCGCCACGACACGTCCGTCCGTACGACGATCAGGTCCGCGCTCCCGGCGGGCCTGCTGGGTGTGGGCGAGCCGTTGCTCTACGGCGTGTCACTGCCCCTCGGCCGCCCCTTCCTCACGGCCTGCGTGGGCGGGGCGGCGGGCGGCGCCTTCGCAGGCCTGTTCGCGATGCTCGGCACCGACGTGGGGGCGACGGCGATCGGCCCGTCGGGCTGGGCGCTGTTCCCGCTCCTCGCGGGCGGCGGAGGCTGGGCGGCGACGGCGGCGGTGTACGGCGGCGGGCTGCTCACCGGGTACGTGGTCGGCTTCGCGGCGACGTACTTCCTCGGCCTCGGCCCCGTCCTGCGGGCGGCGGAACCGGGCGGGCCCGTCGGTCCCGTGTGCGACCCTGAGGAACATGAACCACGCCCAGTCGACCGCCCTGGGCCGCGCCCTGCGTCTCCTCGGTGAGCACGGCGAGGCCCTGACCGCCGACACCTCCGACGCGAAGCTGCACGAGGTCCGCGCGGACCTCAAGCGCGCGATGGACCAGCTCGAGGAGAGCGTCTCGACGGCCGTCCCCAGCACCCGCTGCCCGGAACACCCGAACGGCCCGGTCGACAAGGCCGCCCCCGACCTGTGCCTCCTGTGCGAGACCCGCCGCCGCACCGCCCGCCGCGCCGAGTACAACGGCGGCCCGCTCCCCGCCCGGACCACCGAGCCGGTCCAGTCCCGCTACGGCGTCCGTGGCGACCGGCCGCAGCCCCAGCAGCGCTGGCTGCCCGAGCTGTGGAACGGGCAGGCGTGGCAACTGTGCGGCACCCCGCGCCGCGACCGCCGCGAGGCCGAGCTGTACATCGCGGCCCAACTGCGCGCCCCCCGCGCGGCCATGGCGTACCGGCTCGTCCACGAGTTCACGGACTACGAGGTGCTGCGGGTGTGGGGGACGCCGGTACGGGTGGACATCGAGCCGATGGGCGGCCTCTGAGCCGGGTCGCCCTCCTACCGGCGGGTGAAGCGGGTCAGCGTGACGCCGTTCTCGAAGGCGGTGCGACTGGCGACGTCGAACAGAGTGGGGTCGAAGTCACCGTCGACCAGCGGGACACCGGCGCCGGCGATCACCGGGTAGCTCTTGATCACCAGTTCGTCGATCTCGGGCAGCAGGGCCCCGGCGAGCCTGCCCCCGCCGCAGAGCCAGATGTCCAGCTCGCCGCCCTCCTCCGCCTTGAGTGCCCGGACGAGACCGAGCGGGTCGCCCGGCACCACCGTGACGGCGGGGTCGGCCTCGTCGGCTTTCAGGGTGCTCGAGACCACGTACTGGCGCAGGTGGGTGTACGGGCTGGCGTACCCCTCGTCGAGGCCGGGACGGTAGCTGCCGAGCCCCATCAGCACCGTGTCGAAGTTCCGGTTGGGTACGTCGGTGAGACCGACGGCGGCACGGTAGGCGGTCGGCACGGTCTCGGGGTACAGCGTGTTCGTCCAGGACGAGTACTCGGCGGCCCGCCGTTCGTCGCCGAGCGGGAAGAAGTCGAACTCACCGCCGGGACCGGCGATGCGTCCGTCGAGGGTGACGGCGACGTAGTACACGAGTTTGCGCAACTGAACTCCCCACGTAGTACTCTGCTTGAAGTGGTTTGACCGTAGTACTACACACGGAGTGGTGTCAATGGAGTTGTGCTCATGGTGAGAAGGAACGACCAGCGCCGCGCCGCCCTCGTCGACGCCGCGATCGAGGTACTGGCCGAGGAAGGCGCCCGGGGCCTGACCTTCCGGGCGGTGGACACGGCGGCCGCCGTCCCGGGCGGCACCGCGTCCAACTACTTCGCCAACCGCGACGACCTGCTCACCCAGGCCGGCGCCCGCGTCTACGAGCGGCTCCACCCGGACGAGGCCACGATCGCCCGCCAGCGGTCGGCCGGCCGCGACCGGGAGACCTACGTCGTCCTGATGCGCGAACTGGTCGACCGCGTCGCGTCGTTCCGCACCGGCTATCTCGCCCTCCTGGAACTCCGCCTGGAGGCCACCCGCCGCCCCGAGCTGCGCGCCGTCCTCACCGAACGCGTCCGCGCCGACCTCGCCGCCAACGTCTCCTACCACGAGGCGTCCGGCCTCCCCGGCGACGCGACGGCCGTCAAGCTCCTCTACCTGGCCCTGAACTGGCTGATCGTCGAACAGCTCACACTGCCGGACGTGCTCACCCCGGCCGAGCGCGACGAGCTGGTGGCGGCGGCGGTCGAACGGATCGTGGCGCCGGACTAGGCACTGACCCCGGACGCTCTCGTGGTTGGTCCTGCGCAGCCGGGCCCGCATCACTTCCTCCGGCTGCGCGTCCACCACCGCCCCCTTCGGGCAGTCCCACTCCCGGCCCCCGCCGACCGGCCGCAGCCGCACACCGCCGCCGACATGCGCCATCACCTCCCCCACGCGCCCGTCCCGCGCGTCCACGGCATGCGTCCCGACCGCCGGCCGCTCACCCCGCACCACCGACGCCGGCCGCTCGGCGACACGGACGTTGCACCGGCCCAGGTCCACCAGGGCGAACGGCTCGCCGCTCGCGCCGGTCACCGGATCGACGCACAGGGACGGCAGCACGACCCGGAGCCGGAACACGCGATCGCCCACACGCGTACGCGGAGATCTGGCGCCGCGTGCAACCCCCAGGCCGGCAACGGGAGTAGGAGTGGATGGAGAGGCGCCCTCCGGTCCATCGACCCCACTTCCCGTAGGAGCAACGTGTCCAGCAGCATCAAGAAGCTCGCGGTCGCCGTCGGCGCGGTCGCCATCGTGGTCAGTACACCGGTAGCCGGTGCCTGGGCGGCCGACGACTGGTCCGGTGACGCGTCCGGCAAGGGGCTGCGGACGCAGTCAGCCGTGCAGGGGGACCAGCACCCGACTCGCCACACGCAGGACGGGGAACAGCGGAGCGTGACCCGTTCCGCCGGCTCCGGAATCATCGACGGCAAGGAGTGGTCGGTGACGCTGCAGTTCTATCCGGAGGTTCCGGAGGGCTTCCCCTCCGATGACTGGACCTCCGGCTTCGGTGGCTCCCGGCCCGTGGATCCCTCGCTGCTCTGTCAGCGGGTGTTCATCGGCGGGGTCCAGGTCGATCACCAGGCGGGACCGTGGGCGGGTTGCGCCGTCGTGGACGGACGGGACGACTTCGTCGAAGGCGCCGGGCTGCACGGTCTGTCCGGCAAGGGCACGTCCGGGACCCGGATCTTCGTCGGCAACCCCGCTCCGGGTACGGCCACGGCCCGGTTGACTCTCGACGGCGGTACGGTCCGTACCGCCGAGGTGGTGACGCTGCCGGGGACCTCGTACCGCGCGTTCGCCCTGCCCGTCGCCGACGGGGAGACCATCGCGTCCGTCGACACCTTCGACGGACAGGGAAACCGGCTGACCCACGAGACGTACTGGGACTGACCCGCCGGTCCCCGGTCCCCGGGTGCCGCCCGCACCCGGGGACCAGACCGTACCTCCTGCCCGCCCACACACCCGCAGGGACAGACCCTTCGTGCACATCGGACCGGCCCTCGCCGCCGAAGACGATTTTACGGCGTTCGCCTCGGCCTACTGGAGCCGCCTGGTCAAGACCGCCTACATGCTGACCGGGGATTTCCACGAGGCGGAAGATCTGGTGCAAACGACCCTGATCAAGGTGTACGCGCGGTGGGACCGGGTGCGACGGGAGGACGCCGGCGCCTATGTACGGCGCGCGCTGGTGAACAACAACCGCAGCCGCCACCGCCGCAGACGGGTCGTCCACCTGCTCACCCCTCTGCTTCCGGACCGTCCGCAGCGGTCCGGCGAGACCGAACGTCTGGAGGAGCGCAACGTGCTGATGGAGGCCCTGGCCGAACTCCCCGAACGGCAACGCGCTGTGGTCGTCCTCCGTTATTGGGAGGACCTCGGGGAGGACGAGGTGGCACGGACCCTCGGGTGCACGCCCGGCACGGTCAAGAGCCAGGCTTCCCGCGCTCTCGCCAAGCTGAGGGCGCACCCCGCGCTGACATCGCACGACCGCGCGGATCTAGGAGGTGCCGCATGACCGCCTCCCACACACCCGGCGGACAACCGGACGCCTCGAGTGCCACGGACGCTTCCGTGCCGGACCGGCTCAACCCACCGCACGCTGCCGATTCCGCACAGGATGTGCGGCATGCGCTGGCCCGGGCGGCCGGGCGGAAGACGCCCGGACCAGCACCTGTGCAGGCCATCCTGGACGGTGCCCGTGCCCGGAGGTCGCGCCGCACCACCGTGAACGCGGCGGCCGGGGTACTGGTGGCCGCGGTCACGGCAGCCGTCGTCCTGCCGCTTCTGTCCGGCCCGCCGCAGGACGCCGGCCCGCGCCCCGCGGCCTCGCCCCCCTCCGAATCACCGGTTCCCGACGCGCTGGAAGCCGGAGAACGCAGCAGGGTGGTCCGCTCCGGCAGCATAGACGGCAAGGAGTGGTCGGTGACGCTGACGTTCTACCCGGACGCACCGGTCGGCTATCCCTCCGCTGACGCCGACACCGGCGACAAGGCCGACCGCGACGCCGACGGGAGCTCCGGCTTCGGCGGCGGTTCCCGGCCGGAGGGCCTCTCGCTGCTCTGTCAGCGGGTGTTCATCGGCGGGGTCCAGGTCGATCACCAGGCGGGGCCGTGGGCGGGTTGCGCCGTCGTGGACGGACGGGACGACTTCGTCGAAGGCGCCGGGCTGCACGGTCTGTCCGGCAAGGGCACGTCCGGGACCCGGATCTTCGTCGGCAACCCCGCTCCGGGTACGGCCACGGCCCGGTTGACTCTCGACGGCGGTACGGTCCGTACCGCCGAGGTGGTGACGCTGCCGGGGACCTCGTACCGCGCGTTCGCCCTGCCCGTCGCCGACGGGGAGACCATCGCGTCCGTCGACACCTTCGACGGACAGGGAAACCGGCTGACCCACGAGACGTACTGGGACTGAAGCCGTCGCCTGACGGCGGCCTGGGCACCGGACACCGAGCGGCCAGGGCTACGCCGCTGCCTGCACCGACGTCCGCCCCGCCCGCCCGCCTGGCCCAGGGCGTCGGCGACGCCGGCAACGCCGGGTTCCCGCGGGGGCGGCGGTCCGAAGGCGTACGCCAGCGAACCGGGCCTCCCTCGCGGTGCGCGACCGGATCAGGCCGGGGCGGGGCGGGCCGGGGCGGGCCGGGTCAGCTAAGGGTCTTCAACGACTCCGCGTCGAACGGCGCCAGCTCGTCGAAGCGGCCGGCCAGCACCTTACGGGCCCACTGCGGGTCCTGGAGCAGCGCGCGGCCGATGGCGACCATGTCGAACTCGTCGCGCTCGAACCGGTCCAGGAGGTTGTCGAGGCTGCCGAGCGCCGCGCCCACGCCCTGGAAGGAGTCGGTGAACTCGCCCTCCAGGCCGACCGAGCCGACCGTGATGGCGGTCCTGCCGGTGAGCTTCTTGGTCCAACCGGCGAGGTTGAGGTCGGAATCGTCGAACTCGGGCTGCCAGTAGCGGCGGGTGGAGGCGTGGAAGGCGTCGACGCCGGCCGAGGCGAGCGGGGCGAGGATCGCTTCCAGCTCCTCGGGGGTCTCGGCGAGGCGGGCGCCGTAGGCCTCCTGCTTCCACTGGGAGTAGCGGAAGATCACGGGGAACTCGGCCGAGACCTTCTCCCGTACGGCGGCCACGATCTCGGCGGCGAAGCGGGTGCGGGCCACCGGGTCGCCGCCGTAGGCGTCGGTGCGGCGGTTGGTGCCCGCCCACAGGAACTGGTCGACCAGGTAGCCGTGGGCGCCGTGGATCTCCACGCCGTCGAAGCCGATGCGCTCGGCGGCCGCGGCGGCCTCCGCGAAGGCGCCGATGACGTCGTCCAGGTCGCGCTGGGTCATCGCCTTGCCGGTGACCTCGTCCTCGCCGATGCGCAGGCCGGAGGGGCCGACGGCGGGGGCGTCCGCGAAGGGCGGCTCGCCCTGCTTGCGGACCATGCCGATGTGCCAGAGCTGCGGCACGATCGTGCCCCCCGCCGCGTGCACCGCCTCGGCGACCTTCGCCCAGCCGGCCAGTTGCTCCTCGCCGTGGAAGCGCGGCACGCGGTCGCTCTGCCCGGCGGAGTCGTGGCCGACGTAGGTGCCCTCGGTGACGATCAGACCGACGCCGGCGGCGGCGCGGCGGGAGTAGTACGAGACCACGTCCTCGCCGGGGATGCCGCCCGGCGAGAACATCCGGGTCATCGGGGCCATCGCGATGCGGTTCGGGACGGTCAGGCCGTTGATGGTGGCCGGGCGGGCGAGGATCTGAGCGGCGCGCGTGGCGGCGTCGGAGGCGGTGGTACTCACGTGGGGGGCTCCTTTAGGCGATACCAGTCGGTATGTGCGCATGCATTGACCGCACTCCAGCGACAACCGGCCCACCCCGCGCCACCATTCCGTCCGACCCTGCCCGCCTGGTGTGATCCGGGGCACACCCGGGCGTCCGCCGGGCGCCCGGGAACGCCCGAGGGCGGCACCCCCTGCCGGAACAGGGGGTGCCGCCCTCGGTACGTGACGGACGGTCGATCAGCCGGAGGCCGATCAGAAGTCCATGTCACCGCCCGGCATGCCGCCCGGAGCGCCGCCCGCGGCGGCCTTCTCCGGCTTGTCGGCGATGACGGCCTCGGTGGTGAGGAACAGCGCGGCGATGGAGGCGGCGTTCTGCAGGGCAGAGCGGGTCACCTTCGCCGGGTCGATGATGCCCTCGGCGATCATGTCGACGTACTCACCGGTCGCGGCGTTCAGGCCGTGGCCGACGGTCAGGTTGCGGACCTTCTCCACGACGACGCCGCCCTCGAGACCACCGTTGACGGCGATCTGCTTCAGCGGGGCCTCCAGGGCGAGCTTCACGGCGTTGGCGCCGGTCGCCTCGTCACCCGACAGCTCCAGCTTCTCGAAGACCTGGGAGGCCTGGAGCAGGGCCACGCCACCACCGGCGACGATGCCCTCCTCGACGGCCGCCTTCGCGTTGCGAACGGCGTCCTCGATGCGGTGCTTGCGCTCCTTGAGCTCGACCTCGGTGGCGGCACCGGCCTTGATGACGGCCACGCCGCCGGCCAGCTTCGCCAGACGCTCCTGGAGCTTCTCGCGGTCGTAGTCCGAGTCGCTGTTCTCGATCTCGGCGCGGATCTGGTTGACGCGGCCCTGGACCTGGTCGGCCGAACCGGCGCCGTCCACGATCGTGGTCTCGTCCTTGGTGATGACGACCTTGCGCGCGCTGCCCAGCAGGTCGAGCGTCGCGTTCTCCAGCTTGAGGCCGACCTCCTCGGAGATGACCTCGCCGCCCGTGAGGATGGCGATGTCGCCGAGCATGGCCTTGCGGCGGTCGCCGAAGCCCGGGGCCTTGACGGCGACGGACTTGAAGGTGCCGCGGATCTTGTTGACGACCAGGGTCGACAGGGCCTCGCCCTCGACGTCCTCGGCGATGATCAGCAGCGGCTTGCCCGACTGCATGACCTTCTCCAGGAGCGGCAGCAGGTCCTTGACGTTGCCGATCTTGGAGTTGGCGATCAGGATGTACGGGTCGTCCAGGGACGCCTCCATACGCTCCATGTCGGTGGCGAAGTACGCCGAGATGTAGCCCTTGTCGAAGCGCATACCCTCGGTGAGCTCCAGCTCCAGACCGAAGGTCTGGGACTCCTCGACGGTGATGACGCCTTCCTTGCCGACCTTGTCCATGGCCTCGGCGATGAGCTCGCCGATCTGGGTGTCGGCGGCGGAGATGGAGGCCGTGGAGGCGATCTGCTCCTTGGTCTCGACGTCCTTCGCCTGCTCCAGCAGGGCGGCGGAGACGGCCTCGACGGCCTTCTCGATACCGCGCTTCAGGGCCATCGGGTTGGCGCCGGCCGCGACGTTGCGCAGGCCTTCCTTGACCAGGGCCTGGGCGAGAACGGTCGCGGTGGTCGTACCGTCACCGGCGACGTCGTCCGTCTTCTTGGCGACTTCCTTGACCAGCTCGGCGCCGATCTTCTCGTACGGGTCCTCGAGCTCGATCTCCTTGGCGATGGAGACACCATCGTTGGTGATCGTGGGGGCGCCCCACTTCTTCTCGAGGACGACGTTGCGGCCCTTGGGGCCGAGCGTCACCTTGACGGCGTCCGCGAGCTGGTTCATGCCGCGCTCGAGGCCGCGCCGCGCCTCCTCGTCGAACGCGATGATCTTGGCCATGTGAAGTGGTCCCTCCAGGACTGGGGGTGATTCCTTCGGACCGCGCCCGCGCCCGCGACGGACGGCTCGCCTGCCTGGCGGTTCCTTCCCCACCCGGCCTGCGGGCCTCACCGACCCGGTCCTTCGTTGTCACTCTCACCTTCAGAGTGCTAACGCAATGATTAGCACTCGCCCCTGTCGAGTGCAAGCGCCTTCCGGGGATCGGCGCCGGGGACCGCCCTTCGGGACCGCCCTTCGGGACCGGCGTCCGGGCGGGAGCCCGGGCAGCAGTCCGGGCAGGAGTCCGGGCAGACCGAAGGGCCCGCACCCCCGGGGGGATGCGAGCCCTTCAGAGAAGACCTTCGCTTGCGGTGGCCGCGCGTCTCAGGCGCTGAGGCGAACCATGTCGGCCTGCGGGCCCTTCTGACCCTGCGAGATCTCGAACTCGACCCGCTGGCCTTCTTCGAGGGTGCGGTAGCCGTCCATCTGAATCGCGCTGTAGTGGACGAAAACATCCGCACCACCGTCGACCGCGATGAAGCCGTACCCCTTCTCCGCGTTGAACCACTTGACGGTGCCCTGAGCCATGCCTAACTCCCCTATTACTGGCCCTTGCACAGATCCGCACTTCGCGGACCCGGGTCAGACCTCACCCCCCACGACTGGGGGCGTGCGCCGGAACGCGTCGACCGCGGCTGAATGTATCTGTCCAACTGCCGTCTGCAACAGGTCAATCGGACGAGAAATCTGGACGCACCCGGCCCGGAATGTGGCGAGAATTCGCCTGAATTCGGGTCAAGTCGGGGCACACAAAGGGAACAAAAGCCGCGAAATACGCCCACACTTTGGCTACATCTTGTCGGACGGGCGGCAGGAATTCAGGGTTCCCGATCTTCCGATCGGGAGCGCGTTCCCCAACTCTACCGCGCTCAACCACATGGAATTGCCCCCTCCGCTTCTCTTACGGAGGGGGCAATTCGACAAACCGAGCGTTACCGCGATTACCGAAGGTAACGGAGAGGCGGGTCAGCCACCCGCGACCGCGGGGATGATGGAGACGCCGGCGCCGTCCGGGGTCGCGGTCTCCAGGCCCTGCTCGAAGCGGACGTCGTCGTCGTTGACGTAGACGTTGACGAAGCGGCGCAGCTTGCCCTGGTCGTCCAGGACACGGGCGGCGATGCCGGTGTGGTTCTTCTCCAGGTCGGAGATGACCTCGCCCAGGTTGACGCCCTCGGCGGGCACCTCGGCCTTGCCGCCGGTGTAGGTGCGCAGGATGGTCGGGATGCGAACGGTCACGCTCATGCGAGGCCAGCCTCTCGGAAGGAGTCCAGGTTGGGACGGATCGTGGCGCTGAGGCCGGTGCCGGCCACCGCGTCGAGGGTCTTCAGTCCGTCGCCGGTGTTGAGGACGACGGTGGTGAGCGACGGGTCCAGGACGCCGTCCTCGATCAGCTTCTTGGTCACGCCGACCGTCACGCCGCCCGCCGTCTCCGCGAAGATGCCCTCGGTGCGGGCGAGCAGCTTGATGGCCTCGACGACCTGCTCGTCGGTCACGTCCTCCACCGCGCCGCCGGTGCGGCGCGCGATGTCGAGGACGTAGGGGCCGTCGGCCGGGTTGCCGATCGCCAGGGACTTGGCGATGGTGTCCGGCTTCTGGGGGCGGACGACGTCGTGGCCGGCCTTGTACGCGGTGGACACCGGCGAGCAGCCCTCGGCCTGGGCGCCGAAGATCTTGTACGGCTTGTCCTCGACCAGACCGAGCCTGATCAGCTCCTGCAGGCCCTTGTCGATCTTCGTGAGCTGGGAGCCGGACGCGATCGGGACGACGATCTGGTCGGGCAGCCGCCAGCCGAGCTGCTCGCAGACCTCGTAGGCGAGGGTCTTGGAGCCCTCCGCGTAGTACGGCCGCAGGTTGACGTTGACGAAGCCCCAGCCCTCGCCCGCCGGGTCGCCGATCAGCTCGGAGCAGAAGCGGTTCACGTCGTCGTAGTTGCCCTCGATGCCGACCAGCTCACCGCCGTAGACGGCGGCCATGACGACCTTGCCCTGCTCCAGGTCGTGCGGGATGAACACGCAGGAGCGGAAGCCGGCGCGGGCGGCGGCGGCGCCGACGGCACCCGCGAGGTTGCCGGTGGAGGAGCAGGACAGGGTGGTGAAACCGAAGGCGCGGGCGGCCTCGATGGCCTGCGCGACGACGCGGTCCTTGAAGGAGTGCGTCGGGTTGCCGGAGTCGTCCTTGACGTACAGGCCGCCGGTGACGCCGAGCTCGCGGGCCAGGTTGTCGGCCTTGACCAGCTTGGTCCAGCCCGGGTTGATGTTCGGCTTGTCGGCCACGTCGGCGGGGACGGGCAGCAGCGGGGCGTAGCGCCAGATGTTCGCGGGGCCCGCCTCGATGCGCGCGCGGAGCTCCTCGGTGTCGTAGGTCGAGAAGTCGTAGGCGATCTCCAGCGGGCCGAAACACTCCTCGCAGGCGAAGACGGGGCCGAGCGGCACGCGGTGGCCGCACTCGCGGCAGGAGAGCGCCGCGGCGGGACCGAGGTCGACCGGGGAGGCGGCAAGGGTGGGGGAAGCGGCGGTGTCGGTGTTGCTTGCGACAGTCTGCACAGCCATGTGAGGCGAGGCCCTTTCTCCTCATCTTCCTCACGACGCATCTCGCCGTGAGACGGATTTGGCACCTTCCCTAGTCGGGAGCCTCGCCACGTCCGCGTGACAAGAACCGACTGGAGGGTTGCCGGGGCTTCAACGGGCCGTATCCCTCTGCCCCTCTGGATGAGCGGTATGTGGTTGTTTTTCGGTGGTACGCGCGTGACCCCGGCATGCGGTGGTCCGCCGCGTTGTTCAAGACTGTAACCGAAGGCCACGACGGTTGAGATAGTCGTCCGTACCGCGAGATGGATCACAAAGGAGCCACCGAACGTGCTGGAAGAAGTCGAGCGCTGGCTGAGCGCACGCTCCTGGTCCGTGTCGGACCGGCCGATCCAGCGGATCCTGACCGCCAAACAGGCCACCGGGCAGTCGGTCAGCGTGGTACTCCCCGCCCTCGACGAGGAGGCGACCGTCGGCGACATCGTCTCGGTGATCCGCCGGGACCTGATGGGCCGGGTGCCGCTCGTCGACGAGGTCGTGGTCGTGGACTCCGGTTCGGGCGACCGCACGTCGGAGGTGGCCGCGGCGGCGGGCGCGCGGGTGGTGCACCGGGACACGATCCTCCCCCGCGTCCCGGCCGTGCCCGGCAAGGGCGAGGTGCTGTGGCGCTCGCTGCTGGTCACCGGCGGCGACATCGTCTGCTTCGTCGACGCCGACCTGCGCGAGTTCACCGCCGACTTCGTCTCCGGCATCGTGGGCCCGCTGCTCACCGACCCGGACGTGCACCTCGTCAAGGCGATGTACGACCGCCCGCTCGGCGCCGCGCCCGGCCAGGGCGGCCGGGTCACGGAGCTGATGGCCCGCCCGCTGCTCAACCTGCACTGGCCGCAGTTGGCCGGCTTCGTCCAGCCGCTCGGCGGCGAGTACGCGGCCCGCCGCACCCTGCTCGAGCAGCTCCCCTTCCCCGTCGGCTACGGCGTCGAACTGGGCATGCTGGTCGACGCCCTGCACCTGGTGGGCCTGGACGCCCTCGCACAGGTCGACGTCGGCGTCCGCCGGCACCGGCACCAGGACGGCCAGGCGCTGGGCCGCATGTCCGCCGCGATCTACCGCACCGCCCAGCTCCGGCTGGCCCGCGGCCACCTGGTGCGGCCGTCCCTCACCCAGTTCGAACGGGGCGCCGACGGTTTCGAGCCGCGCACGTACTCCGTGGACACCGAGGAACGGCCCCCGATGGCGGAGATCGCGGAGTACGCGGCCCGGAGGGTGGCCTGAGGGTCAGCCGGGGCCTGAGGGTCAGCCGGGGACGCCGTCCGACCAGCGCCAGATGCCGCCGGAGTCCTGCTCGCAGGTCAGGTACTCGCCGCCCCGGCCGTGGGTGCTCAGGCCGCGGTGCTTCTTGGCGCAGAACTGGCCGTCGGCGTAGCAGTTGCCCGCGGGGCTGGTGAGCTCGCAGGCGCCGGTGCCGCTTCCGGTACCGGTGCCGGGGCCCGTGCCGGGGTCCGCCGTCCGTGCCGGCTCGGGCTCCGGTTCCGGGGTGTACAGCGGGTCTCCGGAGCAGTCGTGGCCGGTGCGCGGGACGGTGAACGCCACGTCGCGGGAGCCACCGGGGTCGTCGGTCTGCTCGCAGACCTCCTCGCCCGCGGACCAGGAGGAGGCCTGCCTCCCGCCCGTGCCCTGGAGCTGGACGACGTAGGCGAGCCCGGCCCGCTCCGCCGCGCCGACCGCCTTGCCGATGGTGGCGCCGGTGTGGTCGTCCAGCGTGACGACGGTGGGTGTGGGCGTCGGCGTGGGCGTCGGAGTCGGTGTGGGCGTGGGCGTCGGCGTGGGTGTCGGGCTCGGGGTCGCGGTGGCCGAGGCCGGTCGCTCGTCCGCCGTCCGCGTACCGGCGCTCCCGTCGCCGCAGCCGGCCAGGGCCAGCGCGGAGGCCGCGACCAGTGCCGCGGCGCCCGCGAGTCCACGCATACGTATGGGCATGGCACCCACCCCCCAGAAGGTTGAAATGTGCACCGCACATCCTCATTCCATTCACACCGCCCACACAAGGCACGTGACGCAATCGACGCCGCGGGGCCGTCCGTCCACGTTTGAGGGTTTCGGGGCCGGGCTAGGTTGAGGCGTATGGCTTCAAGCTTCGGTGCTGCTCAGGTACTGGTCGCCTCCAACCGGGGGCCGGTCTCGTACGAGGTGCGTCAGGACGGTTCGCTGCACGCCAAACGCGGCGGCGGCGGGCTGGTCTCCGGACTGTCGGCCATCGGGCCGGACGCGGGGGCGCTGTGGGTGTGTTCCGCGCTCGGCGACGGCGACCGCGAGGCGGTGCGGCGCGGGGTCGGCGAGGACGGCGTACGGATGCTGGACGTACCGGCCGACGTGCACGCGGACGCGTACAACGGGATCGCCAACAGCGTGCTGTGGTTCGTGCACCACATGCTCTACCAGACGCCCCTGGAGCCGGTCTTCGACGCGGAGTTCCGGCGGCGGTGGGCCTCCTACGAGGCGTACAACCGGGCCTTCGCCGAGGCGCTGGCCGAGGAGGCGGCCGAGGGCGCGGTCGCGATCGTGCAGGACTACCACCTGACGCTGGTGCCGGGGATGCTGCGGGAGCTGCGGCCCGACCTGCGCATCGGGCACTTCTCGCACACGCCGTGGGCGCCGGTCGACTACTTCCGGGTGCTGCCGGACGACATCGCCGAGCAGGTGCTGCGCGGCATGCTCGGCGCCGACCGGCTCGGATTCCTCACCCGGCGCTGGGCCGACGCGTTCACCGCGTGCTGCGACGCCCTGGTGGGCGGGCCCGGCGGCACGGAGATCGGCGTGCACGGGCTCGGCGCGGACGCGGACTTCCTGCGGCAGCGGTCGCACGAGGCCGACGTGGACGAGCGGATGGCGGCGCTGCGGGCGGAGATCGGGCGGGGCCCGGACGGGAGCGCGCGCAGGACCATCGTGCGGGTGGACCGGACCGAGCTGTCGAAGAACATCGTGCGGGGGCTGCTGGCGTACCGGGAACTGCTGGTGGGGCGGCCCGAGTGGCGGGAGCGGGTCGTGCACGTCGCGTTCGCGTACCCGTCGCGGCAGGATCTCGCCGTGTACCGGGATTACACCGCCGAGGTGCGGCGGGTGGCCGATTCGGTCAACGCCGAGTTCGGGACGGCGGACTGGACGCCGGTCGTCCTGCACGTGGAGGACGACTTCGCACGGTCGCTGGCGGCGTACCGGCTGGCGGACGTGGCGCTGGTCAATCCCGTCCGGGACGGGATGAACCTCGTCGCGAAGGAGGTGCCGGTCGTCTCCGACGGGGGGTGTGTGCTGGTGCTCTCGCGAGAGGCGGGGGCCTTCGAGGAGCTGGGTGAGGACGCGGTCGCCGTGAACCCGTACGACGTGGTCGGTACGGCGGACGCGCTGCACGAGGCGCTGTCGGTCGGGCCCGGGGAGCGGGCGGAGCGGTCGAAGCGGTTGGCCGCGGCGGGGACGGCGCTGCCCCCGGCGCGGTGGTTCCTCGAGCAGTTGACGGCGTTGCGGGACTGAAGGGGCCCGCCGGGCTGAAGGGGGCCGGGGGCGGCGGCCGGCGGCTACGCGAGCCGCACGGCCAGGGAGCGCAGCAGCCGCACCACTCCCGCCGGGCCGTCGACCACCACGTCGGCTCGTTCGCGCAGCTCCGGGACCTCGTCGCTGCCGCTGCACACCAGCAGGCCGGGGGTACCCTCCGCGCGGAGGGTGTCGACGGCCGTGAAGGCGGGGAGGTCGCCGAGGTCGTCGCCGGCGTAGAGGACGGAGCCCGCGTCGACTCCGCGGGCGTACTCCCGCAGGGCGGCGCCCTTGTCCATGCCGGGCGGGCGCAGTTCCAGGACCATGCGGCCGGGTTCGACGATGAGGCCGTGGCGGGAGGCGAGGGCGGTGAGGGGGGCGCGCAGGGTGTCGAAGGCCGCCTGGGGATCGGGGGCGCGACGGGTGTGGACGGCGACCGCGTGGCCCTTCTCCTCGGTCCACGTGCCCTGCCCGGCCCCGGAGTGCTCCAGCAGGCCCGGCAGTTCGGCGCGGACGGCGGCGACGCCGGGGTGCGGTTCGGGCGTGGTGAGGGTGCCGGTGGCGGCGTCCCAGCGCTCCGCGCCGTAGTGGCCGAGGACGACGAGGTGGTCCAGGCCGGGGACGTCCGCGAAGCCGCCGTGGCGGACGGCGACCTCGGCCGGGCGGCCGGTGATCACCGCGACGGCGGCGACCTTCGGGGCCAGGCCCGCGAGCGCCGGTACGGCGTCCGGGTGGGCGCGGGCCCGGTCGGGGTCGGCGACGATCGGGGCGAGTGTCCCGTCGAAGTCGAGGGCGATCACCGCGCGGCCGGGGCCGGCGAGGAGGGCGTCGAGCCCTTCGCGTCCGGCCGCCGTCGCGGGCGTCGGCAGGTGGTCCGGGGTGTCGTCACGGGTGGAGTCCTGGTGGCTGCCCATACCGCGAACCTATCCCGCCGGGGCGCGAGGCATTCTCATCGCTCCGAGCGACGCGACTCCCGTACCCGGCGCAGGCGGTTGACCGTCACCGGGTCGGCGGCCAGGGCGCGGGGGTCGTCCAGGAGGGCGTTGAGGAGCTGGTAGTAGCGGACGGGGGCCAGGCCCAGCTCCTCGCGGATCGCTCGCTCCTTCGCGCCGGGGCCGGGGAAGCCGCGGCGCTCCAGCGCGAGGATGTCGCGCTCCCTTCGTCCCAGGTCCATGTACGGCACCGTAGCGCCCGCCACCGACAGCGGGACGCGCTCCGCTACTCCGCGCTGCCCGCCCGCATCGCCGTCGTCTGGATCCGGCCGAGTACCTCCTCGGGGCTGCCGCCGGAGGCGACCGCCTGGCCGATGCGCTTCTTGACGTCCGCGCTGACGGCGGCCCAGGAGGTCTTGCCGACCGGGTAGAGCTCGGAGAGCAGCAGCTCGTCCAGGAAGGGCTTGAGGTTCTCGTCCTCCTTCGCGGTGCTCATGACCTGGGACGCGGAGGTGGTCACCGGCAGCAGGTCGTACCGGCGGGAGAAGTCGAGGACGTTCTCGTCGCTGTAGACGAAGTCGAGGAAGTCGCCGATCTCCTCCTGGTGGCCGTTCTCCTTGAAGGCCGTCATCCAGTCGGTGACACCGAGCGTGTTCCGGCTCGCGCCGTCGATGCCGGGCGTGGTCACCATGCCGTACTTCACCCCCTTGTCGGAGGCCATCTTCATCAGCGAGGGGTGCCCGTTGAGCATGCCGACGTCGCCGGCGGCGAAGGCGGCGAAGGCGTCGGCGCGGTTGAGCTCGCCGGGGGCGACGGGGCCGGTGAGGCCCTTGCCGACCAGCTCGTCCTTGAGCCAGGTGAAGGTGGTGACGTTCTGCGGCGAGTCGACGGAGTAGGTGCCTACGTCGTCGGTGTAGCCGCCCCCGCCGCTGAGCATCCACTGCATCGTCTCGGCCTGCGCCTCCTCGGCGCCCAGCGGCAGCGCGTACGGGTACTTCACGCCCTCCGCCTTGAGCGCTTCGGCGGCGTCGGCGAGGTCGTCCCAGCTCTTGGGCGGGGTGATGCCGGCCTCGTCGAACAGGGTCTTGTTGTAGAAGAGCACGCGCGTGGAGGCCGCGAAGGGCAGGCCGTACTGAACGCCGTTGACCTGGCCCGCGCGGGCGAGCTGGGAGACGAAGCCGGCCTGGACCGGGATGGAGAGCACGTCGTCGGCCCGGTAGAGCAGGTCCTTGTCCGCGTAGTCGGAGTAGGCGCCGATCTGCGCCATGTCGGGCGCGTCGCCGGCCTCGACCATCTCGCGGACCTCGCGGTCGACGTCGTTCCAGGAGTGCACGGTGACGTCCACGTGTACGTCGGGGTGCTTGGCCTCGAACGCCCTGGCCAGGTCGTCCCAGTAGTTCTGGGAGCTGTTGGCCTCGCTGTCACCGTAGTCGGCGGCGACCAGCTCGAGGGTCACCTCTTCCGAGTCACCGGTGAGCCCACAGCCGCCGAGGACCGCCGTCATGCCCAGTGCGGACACCACCGCGATCGTTCCTGTCCTACGCCGCTGCACCTGATTCCCCAACCCTGCCGACGACACGTCGTTCGCTGCTCGCTGTTGCTGTTGCCGCTTGTTCGCTTGTTCGCTTGTTCGTTTAACGGATTAAGGTCTACACCACGACAGTGGACTAGACCTCTCCCGGGTCAACGGGCCACACTGTCCCCCGTGAGACATGTCATCGCCCTCGATGTGGGCGGCACCGGGATGAAGGCCGCCCTCGCGGGACCGGGGGGCGAGCTGCTGCACCGGGCCCGCCGGGCCACCGGCCGCGACCGCGGGCCCGAGGCGGTCGTCGCGGGCATCCTGGACTTCGCCTCCGAGCTGCGCGCCTACGGTGCCGACCGGTTCGGCGAGCCCGCCCGCGCCGCCGGGGTGGCCGTCCCCGGCATCATCGACGAGGAGCACGGCACCGCCGTCTACGCGGCCAACCTCGGCTGGCGCGACGTACCGCTGCGGGCGCTGCTCGGCGAGCGGCTCGGCGGCATTCCGGTCGCTCTCGGCCACGACGTGCGCACCGGCGGCCTCGCCGAGGGGCGGATCGGGGCCGGACAGGGCACCGACCGGTTCCTGTTCGTGCCGCTGGGCACCGGGATCGCGGGCGCCATCGGCATCGACGGCCGGGTGGAGTCGGGCGCCCACGGCTTCGCCGGCGAGATCGGCCACGTCGTCGTGCGCCCCGGCGGCACCCCGTGCCCGTGCGGGCAGCGCGGCTGTCTGGAGCGGTACGCGTCCGCGTCGGCGGTCAGCCAGGCGTGGGGCGAGGCGTGCGGCGACCCGGACGCGGACGCCGCCGACTGCGCCGAGGCCGTGGAGTCGGGCGACGCCCGCGCCCTCGCCGTGTGGCAGGAGGCCGTGGACGCGCTCGCCGACGGGCTGGTCACCGCGCTCACTCTGCTGGACCCGCGCGTCCTGATCATCGGTGGCGGTCTCGCCGAGGCGGGGGAAACCTTGTTCACACCGCTGCGGGACGCGGTCCGGCGGCGCGTCACCTTCCAGAGGCTGCCGGAAATCGTCCCCGCGGCGCTGGGGGACACCGCCGGCTGCCTGGGTGCCGGGCTCCTGGCCTGGGACCTGCTCGGCACCATCCCCACAACCGCGACTCCCCGGAGGTAACCACCTGATGGCCCCATGCAAGGTTCTCGCCGGTGCCCGGGTGGTACTGCCCACCGGGACCGTGGACGACGGCCGCGTGATCGTCGACGGCACGCGGATCGCGGACACGGCGCCCCCGCAGGCCGAAGTCGTCGACGCGTCGGGCCACTGGGTGGTCCCCGGCTTCGTCGACATCCACAATCACGGCGGCGGCGGAGCCTCCTTCGCCGGCGGCACCCCCGAGGACATCCTCAAGGGCGTCGGCACCCACCGCCGGCACGGCACCACCACGCTGGTCGCCTCCGCCGTCACCGGTGACCTGGACTTCCTCGCCCGGCACGCCGGAGTGCTCGCCGAACTGGCCCAGCAGGGCGACATCGCCGGCATCCACTTCGAGGGACCGTTCATCTCCCCGTGCCGCAAGGGCGCGCACGACGAGCAGCTACTGCGCGACCCCGACCCGGCCGAGGTCCGCAAGCTGATCGACGCCGCGCACGGCCACGCGAGGATGATGACGCTGGCCACCGAGCTGCCGGGCGGCCTGGATTCCGTACGGCTGCTCGCGGAGCACGGCGTGATCGCGGCGGTGGGGCACACCGACGCGACGTACGAGCAGACGCTCCAGGCCATCGACGCGGGCGCGACCGTCGCCACGCACCTGTTCAACGCGATGCCGCCGCTCGGTCACCGCTCCCCCGGTCCGATCGCCGCGCTGCTGGAGGACGAGCGGATCACCGTCGAGCTGATCAACGACGGCACGCACCTGCACCCGGCCGCGCTCCGGCTCGCCTTCCACCACGCGGGCGCCGCCCGGGTCGCCTTCGTCACCGACGCGATGGACGCGGCCGGTTTCGGCGACGGCCGCTACCTGCTCGGCCCGATGGAGGTCGAGGTCGCGGACGGGGTGGCCCGCCTGGTGGAGGGCGGCTCGATCGCGGGCTCCACGCTCACCCTGGACCGCGCCTTCAAGCGGGCGGTGACGGTGGACGAGCTGCCCGTCGAGGACGTCGTCGCGGCGATCTCCGCCAACCCGGCGAAGCTGCTCGGCCTGGACGGCCGGGTCGGCTCCCTGGAACCCGGCAAGGACGCCGACCTCGTGGTCCTGGACGCCGCCTTCGACGTGGTGGGCGTGATGCGCCGGGGCGAATGGGTGGTCGATCCCCAACTGGGCTGATCCGTTCGGAGTCCGGCGCCGAGCCCGGCCCCGGGCCGGTCCACGGCGGCCTGCCCCGGGGGTGGGCCGACCGCCGTCCTTTTGGCATGATCGTGTCCATGGAAGGCCGCCACAGGCGTCGGGGGAGGTCGGCACAGGTGACACAGGCCACACGGATGATCCTCACCGTCACGCTGAACACCGCTCTCGACATCACCTACCGCGTCCCGCGCCTCAGGCCGCACGCCTCCCACCGCGTCACCGGGGTGACTCAGCGGCCCGGCGGCAAGGGGCTGAACGTGGCCCGGGTGCTGGCGGCCCTCGGCCACGAGGTGACGGTCACCGGCTTCGCGGGCGGCGGCACCGGGGACGCCGTGCGCGAGGGGCTCACCGGCGTGCGCGGGGTGAGAGACGCGCTGCTGCCGGTCGCCGGGCCGACCCGGCGCACCATAGCCGTCGTCGACGAGCGCACCGGCGACACCACCCAGCTCAACGAGCCGGGCCCGGCCGTCGCCCCCGCCGAGTGGAACGCCTTCCAGGAGGCCTACGAGGACCTGCTCGCCGGCGCCGGCGCGGTGGCCCTGTGCGGCAGCCTGCCGCCGGGCGTACCGGTGGGCGCCTACGCCGGGCTGGTGCGCACCGCGCGCGCCGCGGGCGTGCCGGTGCTGCTGGACACCAGTGGGGAGCCGCTGCGCCGGGGGGTCGCCGCCCGTCCGGACCTGATCAAGCCGAACGCCGACGAGCTGGCCGAGCTGACCGGCTCGCACGAGCCGCTGCGGGCCACCCAGGCCGCCCGGCGCCGCGGCGCCCGCTCGGTGGTCGCCTCGCTCGGCGCCGAGGGGCTGCTCGCGGTGACCGCGGAGGGCCGCTGGCGTGCCACCCCGCCCGCCCGTGTCCACGGCAACCCGACGGGCGCGGGCGACTCGGCGGTCGCGGGGCTGCTCTCCGGCCTGGTCGAGCACCTGCCATGGCCGGAGAGCCTGGGCCGCGCGGTCGCCCTGTCGGCGGCGACGGTGGCGGCACCGGTGGCGGGCGAGTTCGACCGGGCGGCGTACGAGGAGCTGCTCGGGCGCGGGGTCGCGGTGACGGCGGAGGCGGACGCGGCGTGAGGCCGACGGCCCGCGCTGCGGCCCGCCGACCAGGGCCTAGTCCTTGACCTGGCCCTTCTTCAGGGAGAACTGGTCGAGCAGGACGTCGCACTTGTCGCCGTCGCCGCAGGAGAGTGTGATCGTGTTGGTGCCCTTGTTCAGGGTGGGCCAGGCGTAGGTCTTGGTCCAGCCCTTGGCGAAGTCGCCGTCCTTGGCGCCGGTGAAGTTGCCCAGGTTCAGCTTGCTGCCGAACTCCTTGCCGTTGACCGTCAGGGTCATCGACTGGTCCTCGCCGGCCGCGCTGTACCCGGCGAAGAGGGTGTAGAGGCCGTCCTCGGGGATGCCGTTCACGGTCCAGGTGACCGAGGCACCGGGCTGGTTGAGGTTCGTCACATAGACGCCGCCGTCCGACCGGGCGCCCTCGATCTCCGAGGCCGTCGCCACACCGGGCGACAGCCGCAGCGCCTTCGCCTCGACCGCCGGGAGCTCGACCTCCTCCTCGGCGCCGTCACTCGCCGACGGGCTCGGGTCGGTGGACTCGGACTGGGTGGGAGCGGTGCCGCCGCCGGCCTCGTTGCCGCCCTTGTCGTCGTCCGAGCCGCTGCTCGTCATGGCCACGGCGATGCCGATGACCACGGCGGCGACGACCGCGACCGCCCCGATCAGCAGGCCCTTGGTGTTGGGGCCGCGGCGTCCGCCGCCCCCGCCCGCGCCGCGTCCCGGCTGCTGCGGTCCGTTCGGGGCGCCGCCGCCGGGGAGCGTCTCCGGCGCCGCGTAGTGCGCGTTGGGCCGGCCGTAGGCACCCTGCTGCTGCGGGGCGGCCTGGCCGTAGGCGGCGGCCGAGGCGGCCTGGCCCTGCGGCGCCCCGTACTGCCGTGTGCCGACGGGACGCACCCGGTTGACGGAGTTCGGGTAGCCGTAGCCACCGGACGGCGGCTGGGCTCCGTTGGCCTGCCCGTCGGCGTAGAGGTAGCCGAAGGGGTCGTCGTCCTCGGGCGTGCTCGCGCCGTTGTTGCCGGGCGTCATCCCTAGGTCTCCTAACCAGATGCGGTGCGTGTGCGGTACGGGTCGTGAGAGGGCGAGCCTACCCGCTCCCACTGACCCGAAAGGGTGACTCACACCGCATCAGCTCGCCGACCTGCTGATCATCCGGCTCGGCGGTGCTGTTTGGGACGAGATCGTTTCTCGACGTACATCCGTTCGTCAGCCGACTTCAACACCTCGTCCGCCGTCATGCCGCAGTGGGCCCATCCGATGCCGAAGCTGGCACCCACGCGGACGGCCCGTCCCTCGGCCCGGATCGGCTGGATGATCTCGTTGCGCAGCCGTACGGCGAGGTCCTGGGCGTCGGCCCGGCCGAGCCCGTTGGCGAGGATCACGAACTCGTCGCCGCCGAGCCGGGCCACCGTGTCGCCGTCGCGGACGCCGCCGCTGAGCCTGCGGGCGACCTCGATGAGCACGGCGTCGCCGGCGTTGTGCCCGAACCGGTCGTTGATCGACTTGAAGCCGTCCAGGTCGCAGAAGAGGACCGCGAGCCCCTTGGCGCCGTCGTCGCGGCCGTCCTCGGGGGCGACGGCGTGCACGTGGTGGTCGTAGGCGCCGTACGGCTCGGTGACCGCGCCGAAGTCGAAGGTGTGGCCGCCGGAGTCGAAGACGGCGGAGTGCCCGTAGGCGGCGTCCATGGCGTCGGCCACGTCCGCGTGCGCGGACTGCGGGCGCTGGCACAGCCGGGCGGCGAGGCGGGAGCGCAGCTCGGCGGAGTTCGGCAGGCCGGTGAGGGAGTCGTGGGAGGCGCGGTGGGCGAGCTGGAGCTCGCGGCGCTTGCGCTCCTCGATGTCCTCGACGTGGGTGAGCAGGAAGCGGGGCCCGTCGGCGGCGTCGGCGACGACGCTGTTGCGCAGGGAGACCCAGACGTAGGTGCCGTCGCGGCGGCCCAGGCGCAGCTCGGCCCGGCCGCCCTCGGCGGAGGTGCGCAGCAGGGTGCCGATGTCCTCGGGGTGGACGAGGTCGGAGAAGGCGTAGCGGCGCATCGCGGAGGCGGGGCGGCCCAGCAGGCGGCACAGGGCGTCGTTGGTGCGCAGGATCCGGCCGTGCTGGTCGCCGCCCATCTCGGCGATGGCCATGCCGGAGGGTGCGTACTCGAAGGCCTGCCGGAAGCTCTCCTCGCTCGCCCTGAGCGCCTGCTGGTCGCGCTCCAGGCGGACCAGTGCGCGCTGCATGTTGGAGCGGAGCCGGGCGTTGCTGATCGCGATGGCGGCCTGGAACGCGTACATCTGCAAAGCCTCGCGGCCCCAGGCGCCGGGACGGCGGCCGTTGCGCGGCCGGTCCACGGACAGGACGCCGACCAGCTCGCCGCTGTTGCCGCCGCCCTGCGGGCCGGGCGCGTACATCGGGGCGAAGAGCCGGTCCGAGGGGTGCCACTCGTCCTCGAAGCGGGGCGCGGGCCCGTCGGTGTACCACTGCGGGACGTCGTCCTCGTCGAGGATCCAGCCCTCGGTGTGGGGTATGAAGATCAGGTCGCCCCACTGCTCGCCCATGCCGAGCCGGCGCTCCCAGGAGTCGCGCGAGCCGACCCGGCCGGTGATCAGCGCCTCGGCGGCCTGGTTGCCGGCGAAGGCGGCGACGACGAGGTCGCCGTCGGGGCGGACCAGGTTGACGCACGCCAGCTCGTACCCGAGGGCCTGGACGACGCCGTCGGCCACGGTCTGCAGGGTGTCGGCCAGGCTGCGGGCCGTGTTCATGTCGGCCATGGCCTGGTGCAGTTGACGCAGGGACGCAAGACGGACGTAGGGCTCCGACTCGGTCTCCATGCTCGCCCTCCCCCCGAGACCTCGCAGCGAATCAAGGGTTCTCTTCGGCGCCTTTGCTGATGGTGCCCTTCCAGGTTCCCCGCCACTGAATCACAGCGCGCTCCCCACTCGGTACACAGGGTCAACAATTACCGCTTCTTGTGACTCAAGTCACAGCGAAAGATGAACAATTGAGTGGTGTTTCTGCGCTTTCCCTGTGTGTTTACTGAACGCAAAGTTTGTAGGTATGCGCACGTCTCCTCCCGGGCCCGCCCGGGACTTGTTCCAGAGCCCGCCCGGGACTTCTTCCAGGGCCGGCCGGGGCCTCCTTCTGTGGTCCTAGGTCCCGGTTGGGACCGGGGCCCGATGCCCCCTCGGCGGCCCGCCGATTAGCGTGGCGGGGTGCCGAACACTCCTTCCCTCACGCCCCCCGCGTCCCCCGCGCTCCCGCTGCCGTCGCCCGCCGCCGGGCATGCTGAGGGGGTGAGCAACGAGGAGTTCCGTGCCGCCATGTCCAGGCTGGCCTCGGGCGTGGTCCTGGTGACCGCGCAGGAGCCGCCGCTCGACCCCGACGACCCGCAGGCGCCGGCCGGCGAGGACGTCGGGATGACCGCCACGGCTTTCATGTCGGTCTCCCTGGACCCGCCGCTGGTCCTGGTCAGCCTGCGCGAGGGCTCCCGCATGGACGACCTGCTCGACGAGCAGCCCCTGTGGGCGGTCTCCGTCCTGTCCGAGAGCCAGCGGCACATCGCGGGCCGCTTCGCGATGAAGGGCCGCGTCAGCGACCGGCTCCTCTTCGCGGACCTCTCCTGCCTGCGGGGCGAGGCGAGCGGGGCGCCTCTGGTGGGCGGCGCCCTGGCGACCCTGGAGTGCCGCACCGAGCAGCGGGTGCCGGCCGGGGACCACACCCTGGTGATCGGCCGCGTGCTGACCGCCTCGCTGCCGAGCGCGGACGGGGGGCCGCTGGCGTACTTCAAGGGGCGGTACCGGCAGTTGGGGTGAGCGGATATTCGCTCGTCCCTCGTGAGGCGCCCGCCTAGGGTGCGCGCATGACGACCAGCTCGACGCTCCGCCTCGAAGAGATCACCTCCGCGAACTTCGAGGCCGCCACCGGCATACGGGTGCGCCCCGACCAGGAGTTCGCGGTCGACCCGGTGGTGAAGTCCCTCGCCGAGGCCTACGTCCATCACGAGACCGCCTGGCCCCGCCTGATCCTCGACGGCGACCGGCCCGTCGGCTTCCTCATGGCCTTCTTCGACATCGACTGGTACGAGGACGGCAGCGTGCGGCGCTCCGGGCTGTGGCGGCTGAACATCGCGGCCGGCGAGCAGGGCCGGGGCTACGGCCGCTTCGCCGTGGACTCGGTGACGGCGGAGATCCGGCGCCGCGGCGGCAAGGAGTGCCACGTGACGTGGCACCCGGGCCCGAACGGCCCCGAGGGCTTCTATCTGGGCCTGGGCTTCCGGCCCGACGGGACGACGAGCGAGGGCGAGACGGTGGGCGTGCTCGAGCTGGACTAGCCGGGGCCTGTCCTAGTCCCAGTTCTTCGGGGAGCGGCCCCGCTTGGTCTGCGAGCGCTGCTTCTTCTCCCGCAGCCGGCGTTCGTTGATACCGCGCGGGACGCGGGTCGCCCTGCGGGGCCTGGGCGGGGGCGCGGTGGCCTCGGCCAGGAGGGCGGCGAGGCGTACGGCGGCGGTCTCGCGGTTGCGCCACTGCGAGCGGTGCTCGGAGGCGCGGACGGTGACGACCCCGTCGGTCAGGCGCCCGGCCAGCCGCTCCAGCGCCCGCCGCTTCCACACCTCGGGCAGCACCTCGGTCCGCGCCAGGTCGAAGCGGAGCTCCACCGCCGTGTCCGTGGTGTTGACGTGCTGCCCGCCCGGCCCGGAGGAGCGCGAGAAACGCCAGACGAGCTCGGCCTCGGGCAGGGAGACGGAGCCGCGGATGACATGGGGACCGGACATGCCGTCCATGTTCCCGTCCCCGGGCGGCCCACGTCACCCCAATATCCTGACCCCGGCCTCGGTAAAGAAAGTAAAGAGAGCTGGAACCTTGTGTACCCCCCTCGTCGTTCATGGGGGTAGCTGTAGCTTTCTTGCCGTACGTAAACGAGGGAAGGGACTCCCAACAATGGCTGTAAGCCTGTCCAAGGGTGGCAACGTCTCGCTCACCAAGGAGGCTCCGGGCCTGACCGAAGTCACCGTGGGGCTCGGCTGGGACGTCCGTACCACCACCGGCACCGACTTCGACCTCGACGCCTCCGCGATCGCGGTCAACACGCAGGGCAAGGTCTACTCCGACGGCCACTTCGTGTTCTTCAACAACAAGCAGACGCCGGACAACACGATCGTCCACACCGGTGACAACCGCACCGGCGAGGGCGCCGGCGACGACGAGGCGATCAACGTCAACCTGGCAGGCCTCCCGGCCGACATCGAGAAGATCGTCTTCCCGGTGTCGATCTACGACGCCGAGAACCGTTCGCAGAATTTCGGCCAGGTGCGCAACGCCTACATCCGCATCCTCAACCAGGCCGGCGGCGCCGAGATCGCCCGCTACGACCTGTCCGAGGACGCGGCCACCGAGACCGCCATGGTCTTCGGCGAGCTGTACCGCAACGGCGCCGAGTGGAAGTTCCGCGCCGTCGGCCAGGGCTACGCCTCGGGCCTGGTGGGCATCGCCCAGGACTTCGGTGTGAACGTCTGACGTTCACCCGCCCGTTCGTTCCGTACGAAGGCCTCCCGGCCGTGCGCCGGGGGGCCTTCGGCGTCGTCACGGCAGGGTTCACGGCCACGGCGTCACGGCGGCGGGGTGTCACGGCGGGCGTCGCGGCGGGCGGGGGCAACGGGTGGGCGTCGCGACGGGCAGGTGGCGTGGGCGGGCGTCGCGACGGGCGGAGGCACGGGAGGGCGTCGCGGCGGGCAGGTGGCACGGGAGGGTTTACGGCCGGCAAGAGCTTCACGGCAGCAGACGCTGCTCCTTCGCCACCGCGGCCGCGCCCGCGCGGGTGTCGACGCCCAGCTTCTCGTAGCTGCGTCGCAGGTGGGTCTTCACCGTGGCCTCGCCGATGAACAGGGCGCGGGCGAGGTCGGCGGGGGCGAGGTCGTGGACGAAGCGGCGGGCCTCGGTGAGGTTGTGCTCGGCGACGGTGGCGGCGCCCCGGACGTGGGCGCGGGCCTTGTGAGTCCTCCGCCCTCTCCGGGGTTCTCGGGAGCCTCTCCTCGGGGTCCCTGGAGCCCTTCGGAAAGACCCACCGGAGTCCCCCGACAGGCCTCAACAACCGGTCCCAACGGGCGTTTCACGTGAAACGCCTCATAGGATCATGACGTGCGCATCACCCGCCCGCTCGTAGCCGCCGCCATCGTCACCGCCCTCGCGGCGTGCAGCGGTGCCGGCGGGGTCGACGGCACCCCCGGCGGCTCGGGCGTGCGCGACCCGTACTTCCCCAAGGCGGGCAACGGCGGCTACGACGTCGGCCACTACGACCTGACCCTGACCTACGACCCCGACGCCGAGCACCTCACGGGCAGCGCGACGATCACCGCCCGCGCCACCCGGGAACTGTCCGCCTTCAACCTCGACCTCAAGGGGCTGGACGTCGAGAAGGTCGCCGTGGAGGGCCGGGACGCCCGCTTCAACCGGGCCGGACAGGAGCTGACCGTCCGCCCGGCCGACGAGCTGGACGAAGGGGAGACGTTCCGCGTGACGGTCCGCTACACCGGCGACCCGGTGACGGTGACCGACCCCGACGGCTCCGAGGAGGGCTGGCTGCCCACCGAGGACGGCGCGGTCGGACTCGGCCAGCCGACGGGCTCGATGGCCTGGTTCCCCGGCAGCCACCACCCCTCCGACAAGGCCACGTACGACCTCGCGGTGACCGTGCCGGAGGGGCTCGGGGCCGTCTCGAACGGCGAGCTGACGGACGAGGACACCCGCGACGGCCGTACGACGTTCACCTGGCACACCGCCGAGCCGATGTCGAGCCACGTGGTCACGGTCGCCGTCGGCGAGTGGAAGACCGACCGCTACACCACCGGCGACGGCCTGCCGGTGTACACGGCCGTCGACCCGGAGCAGGCAGGTGCGAGCCGGCAGGTCCTGGGGCGGATCCCCGAGGTCGTGGAGTGGGCCGAGGAGAACTTCGGCCCGTATCCCTTCTCCTCCACCGGCGCGATCGTCGACCGGGTGGAGGACGCCGGTTACGCCCTGGAGACCCAGAACCGGCCCTACTTCCCCGGCGCCCCCGACACCGTCCTGCTCGTCCACGAACTCGCCCACCAGTGGTACGGCAACTCCGTCAGCCCCGTGACCTGGCGGGACATGTGGCTCAACGAGGGTTTCGCCACCTACGCCGAGTGGCTGTGGGAGGAGGACGAGGGCGGCGACACCGCGCAGGAGACCTTCGACGCGCTCTACGACGGGACCTACTACCCCGACGAGGACGCGAACGCCTCGATCTGGGCCTTCCCGCCCGCGGACCCGCCGGACGCGGCACGCATCTCCGCGAGCCCGGTCTACCAGCGCGGCGCGATGGTCCTGCACAAGATCCGCCAGACGGTCGGCGACGAGGCCTTCCTCGACCTCCTGCGGGGCTGGGCCGCCGCTCACCGCCACGGCAACGCGGACACCGAGGACTTCACGGCGTACGTGGAGAAGTCGGAGCCGGACGAGGACTTCACGGAGATCTGGGAGGACTGGCTGTACGGGGAGGGCCGGCCGGAGAGCCCGTGAGACACCGCCCCGTCTCAGGCGCGCCCCTCGGGTGCCCACGGGGCCTCGAACGCGTCGAGCAGCCGGGCCAGGTCCGGCGGCCAGAGCGCCTCGGAGGCCTCGTCGAGTTCCTTCCGGGTCCACCAGCGCCAGGTGAGGAAGCCGTCCGCGGCGTGGGCCGCGGCGAGATGGGGGCCGGGTGCCGGGCGAGCGCGACCCCGACCAGCCGGCCCGCGTCCCTGGCGAGCAGTACCTCGGCCCCCGGCCGCGCCAACTCGTCGGCCAGCGCCGCCGCCACCTGCTCCGGACGGACGTCGTCCGGGTCGGGGAACTCGCCGCCGAGCGCGTGGAAGGCGCGGTTCGAGGCGTAGAGGACGGTGAGCTCGGTGAGGAGGGGGCCCGGGATGTCGTGGTCCGGGGCGAGCGGGAGGGGAGCGAGGATCACCGGGGCGACCTACCCGCTCACGAGCGCTGTTGGGCCGCCGCCCAGGGCCGGGCCGGGTCAGTCCAGGTCGGACATGTCGAGCACGAAGCGGTAGCGGACGTCGTTGCGCCCGAGGCGCTCGAGGGCCTCGTTCACGCGGGCCGAGGGGAGGAGTTCGATGTCGGCCGTGACACGGTGTTCGGCGCAGAAGGCCAGCATGTCGGCGGTGGACCCGCAACCGCCGCTGCCCGCGGAGCTGAGTTTCTTGCGGCCGATGAGCAGGTCGAGGGTCTCCACGGTGACCGGTCCCAGGTGCCCGACGTGGCTGAGCGTGCCGTCCAGGGCGACCAGGCGGAGGTAGGGGCCGAGGTCGTGCGGGGCGGAGATCGTGTCGACGACGATGTCGAAGCGATCGCGGGCGGCGGCCATCTGTTCCGGGTCCGTGGAGACCACGACGCCGTGGGCGCCGAGACGACGGGCGTCCCCGGCCTTGTCCGGTGACCGGGTGATCACCGTCGTGTCGGCGCCGAGGGCGACGGCCAGCTTCACCGCGAGGTGGCCCAGTCCGCCCAGTCCCGCCACGGCGACGCGGGTGCCCGGTCCGGCTCCGAGGGCGCGCAGGGGCTCCCAGACGGTGACTCCGGCACAGAGCAGCGGTGCGGCGGCGGCCGGGTCCAGGCCGGCGGGCAGGGCGTGGGCGAACCGCTCGCGGACCACGTACTCGCGGGAGTAGCCCCCGAGGGTGGCCGTACCGTCGACGCGGTCGGTGCCGCCGTAGGTCAGGGTGGGGAACGCGTGGCAGAAGTTCTCCTGTCCGGCCCGGCACATGGCGCACGCGCCGCAGGAGTCGACGATGTTGCCGACCGCGACCGGGTCACCGACGCGCAAGCCGGTGACCTCGGGCCCGGTCTCGGTGACCACGCCCGTGAACTCGTGTCCCGGCACCAAGGGGTGCGGGCCTCCGGGGTACGGGTCTCCCCCGGCGGCACGGGACCGGACGGAGTGCAGGTCGGTGTGGCAGACGCCGCAGTAGTCCACCCGGACGGCGAGGTCGTCGGGGCGCAGGTCGCGCCGGTGCAGCGGCACCCGCCGCAGCGGCGCCACCGCCGTGCCCGCCGTGCCCGCCATGCCCGCCGTGCCGTCCTCCGCCTGCCAGCCAGTCGTGGTCCTCATGACGACGCTCCTTCCAAACAGACTGTTCTGTCTGTTTGACCGTAACGCGGATCGGCGGCTGAGTAAACCAACTGTTCTGTTTGGTAGCCTGCGGGTATGCCCGACCAGCCCCTGACCCCGCGCGGAGCCGCGACCTACCGGCGCATCCTCGAGGAGGCGACGCGGGAGTTCGCCGAGCACGGGATCGCCGGAGCGCGGATCGAACGGATCGTGGCCGCCGCGCGCACCAACAAGGCGCAGCTCTACGCCTACTTCGGCAACAAGGAAGGGCTGTTCGACGCGATCTTCTTCGGCTCGCTGGAACGGATCGTGAACGTCGTCCCGATCGACGCCGCCGACCTCGCCGACTGGGCCGTGCGCCTCTACGACGAGTACCTCCGCCGGCCCGACCTGATCCGCCTGGCCACCTGGGCACGCCTGGAACGGCGCCCCTCGGGTCACCTCGTCGACGACCCCGACCGCCTCGACGACGCCAAGCTGCGCGCCATCGCCGCGGCCCAGGCGGCGGGGCGGGTGCGGCAGGGGGACCCGTTCGATGTGATGGCACTGGTCATCGCGATGTCCATGGCCTGGTCACCGGTCAGCAACGTCTACGCGGCGACCGCCGACGAGCCCCCTCAGTCGCACGAGCGGCGCCGCGACCTGCTGCGGGAGAGCGTCCGCCGGGCCGTGGCCCCGGACTGACCCGCCACGAAGCGGCGACGACCTCCCGACCGGCCCCCTCCCCGACGACACGGCGACGACCTCCCGACCGGCCCCCCGACGACACGGCGACGATTTCCTGGCCGGCCCCCGACGACACGGCGGCGACTCCCGGTCGGCCCCCGGCGGCCCGGCGGCGACTGCCGGCCGGCCCCCGGCCTACCCGCGGCGACGCGGCCGGGCCCGGTGCCGTGACACCATCACCTGCGTGCTCGACATCGGCTACGCCCTCTCCAACCGCTTCCCCGACCCGCCGCAAACGGACTACCGCCGCGCGGACGTCCGCGCGCTGCGGCACGACCTGTTCTGCGGAGACGTGTATCTCGCCGACACCAAGGCGGACCGGGAGTTCTCCACAGCCTGGGGATGGGTGCCGGTGCTGGACTTCGCCTGGGCGCTGTGCGACATCGTGGAGCGTGTCGACCGGGATCCGGCGGGCTCCCGGGCGGCCCGGCCGCAGCGGGCGGAGCTGGACTTCACCGAGTCCACCGACCGCCTGCTCTTCGAGCGCCGCTTCGGCTGGGTCGACATCGAGGCGGAGTGGCTGCCGGAGACCGAGCCCCCGCTCTCCTTCTCCCACGCCGAACTGCGCCGGGAGGCCCGCGACTTCCTGCACGACGTGATCGCCGACCTCACCGACATGCACGACGACCTGGCGGACAACCCGGCGATCTGGACCCTCCAGGCCCGCTTCCCGCGGGTCTCCTGAGCGCCGCGGACCGCCGCCCGCTCCCCTGCCGGCTCCCGCACGCCTACTCTCCCGCCAGCACCCGCAGCCCCAGCTCCGCCGCCAGCACCGGCGCCAGGTCCAGTAGCTGGTCCGGGCTGATCACCGCGCCCGACAGCCGGTCCACGCCCCGGGCCAGCTCCAGCGGGGCGGCGCCGCGCAGGTCCACGTCGGTGAGGGTCGCCGCGCTGAGGTCCGCCGCCTTCAGGGCGCAGTCCACGAACTCGACGCGCTCCAGGCGGGCGCCCCCGAAGTCCGGCTCGACCAGGACACAGCTCTCGAAGACGACGTCCTTGAGCCGGGCCCGCCGCAGGTTCAGATAGTCGATCTTGCCGCCGCGGATCAGTACCCGTTCCAGGACGGCGCCGTGCAACTGGGTGCCGCCCAGGCGGGCGTCGACCAGCTCGACGTCGCGCAGGGTCGCCTCGGCGAGGTCCACACCGACGCCCCGGACGCCGGTGAGGACCGAGTCGAGCAGCCGGGCCCGGCGCAGGGACGCCTCGTCCAGCGCGCACCCCGTCAGCGCGCAGTCCATGAAACGGGCGCCCACGCCGTCCTGGCCGGCGAGGTCCGTGTCCCGGAACTCCAGCCCGTCGTAGTCCCCGTCCGGTTCCAGCCCGCTTCCCTCGTACGGCTCCAGCGGCGGCAGCCGCAGCTCCGGGCGCCGCGCCGCCCGCACCTTCGCCGCGGCCCCGCCGCCGCCCGCCGCTCTCCTCGCCGTGCCCCCGCCGCCGCCCGCCGCTCTCCTCGCCATGCCCCCATGCTGCACCCCACCACTGACAACCCGCGGTGAGCTGCGCGGACGCCCGTCCGCCCGGCTCCATGTCACATACGGCGCCCGCCGGTCCGTCGTACCGGCAGACAGGCACCACGCAAGGCGCCCCGACCCGAGGGAGATCCCAGCCATGCAGCGCATCACCGTCATCGGCGGCGGCTTCGCCGGACTCACCGCGGCCATCACCGCCGCCGAGGCGGGGGCCGAGGTCACCGTCCACGAGGCACACCACACGCTCGGCGGACGGGCCCGGACGGCCGACGGCCCCTACCGGACCAACGACGGCCCGCACGCCCTCTACAACGGCGGCCCGCACTGGGCGTGGCTCAAGCAGCGCGACCTGATCGGTCCGCTCGCGCCCATCCCCCCGCTGGAGGCGGCCCGGCTGCGACTGCGGCACAAGGGAGCGCTGCGCCGCACCCCGCCCTTCGCCATGCTCAAGCTGCTGCGCCGGGGCGTGGGACCGGCCCCCGTCGACGCCGACTTCCTGACCTGGGCGACCGGCATCGCGGGTGAGGAGGGTGCCCGGGCCGCCGCGCACTACTGCGCCGTCGCCCTCTTCCACCACGACCCCGGCTCGCTGTCCGCCGCCTTCGTGCAGGAGCGGCTGCGCCGGGCCGCCAAGCTGCCACCCGAGGCGCACTACCCGCGCGGCGGCTGGTCCGGGGTGATCGACCGGATGGCCGCCCTCGCGTGGAACCTCGGGGTCCGGGTGGAGACGCTCTCCCGCGTCGACGCGCTCCCGGCCGGCGCCCCGGTCGTCGTCGCCACCTCCCTCGACGCCGCCCGGCGCCTGCTGGGCGAGTCCACACCGACCTGGCCGAGCGGGCGCACCACCCTGATCGACCTGGCGCTGCGAACCCGGCGCGGTGACGCCTTCGCGGTCTCCGACCTGGACGCGCCGGGCTGGATCGAGCGGTTCACCGCACAGGACCGCACCCTGGCGCCGGCGGGCGAGGAGCTGATCCAGGGGCAGATCCCCATCGCGCCCCACGAGTCCAGGGCCGACGGCACCGCCCGCGCCGAGGAACTGCTCGACCTGGGCTTCCCCGGCTGGCGCGAGCGCGTCGCCTGGCGGCGCGAGGCGGTCGCGAACGGCCGTACCGGCGCCGTCGACCTGCCCGGCACCACCTGGCGCGACCGGCCCGCCGTCGACCGCGGCGACGGTGTCTACCTCGCCGGTGACCAGGTCGCCGCGCCGGGGCTGCTGTCGGAGGTGTCCTTCAACAGCGCCCTGACGGCGGTGTCCCTGGCCCTCGGCCGGCGGGAGCTTGACCTCAAGCATGCTTGAGGCCGTCGGGCGGGGCGGGCGCGGCCCACCACAGCCTGGCGACGACGGGCGGAAGCGGCCGCGGAACAGGATGCGATACGTCCGCATTCATGGTCTTCTGGCCAGATGAGTGGCACCCGGACAGGTCAGCCGGCCGCGCCCGCGGAAGCCGATCCCCGCCGCTGGTGGGGGCTGGTGGTGATCGCCCTGGCCCAACTGATGGTCGTCCTCGACGCGACCATCGTGAACATCGCGCTGCCCTCCGCGCAGCGCGACCTGGGCATGTCCGACAGCAACCGCCAGTGGGTGATCACCGCCTACACCCTCGCCTTCGGCGGTCTGCTGCTGCTCGGCGGCCGGGTCGCGGACCTGGTGGGCCGCAAACGCACCTTCGTCATCGGCCTGATCGGCTTCGCCGCCGCCTCCGCGATCGGCGGCGCCGCCACCACCCCGGCGATGCTCTTCGGCGCCCGTGCCCTCCAGGGGGTCTTCGCCGCCGTACTCGCGCCGTCCGCGCTGTCGCTGCTGGCGACCACGTTCACCGAACCGAAGGAACGCGGGAAGGCCTTCGGCATCTACGGCACGCTGGCGGGCAGTGGCGCCGCGGTCGGTTTCGTCGTCGGCGGTGTGCTCACGGAGTACCTGAACTGGCGCTGGTGCCTGTACGTCAACGTTCCCATCGCCGTCGCCGCCGTGATCGGCGCCTTCGTGCTGCTGCACGACCGCCCCGGCCACACCGGCGCCCGCCTCGACGTCCCCGGCGTGTTCCTCGGCTGCGGCGGCCTGGTCTCGCTCGTCTACGGCTTCAGCGAGGCGCAGCCCCGCGGCTGGACCGACCCGCTGGTGCTGGCGCTGTTCGCCGCGGGCGTCGTACTCCTCGCGGTCTTCGTGTGGTGGCAGACCCGTGCCCCGAGCCCCCTGCTGCCGCTGCACGTCATCCGCGACCGCAACCGCGCCGGCTGCTTCCTCACGATGATGCTGGCCGTCATCGGCATGTTCGGGATGTTCCTGTTCATGACCTATTACCTCCAGACCATCCTCGGATACTCCCCCGTGCGGACCGGCCTGGCGTTCCTGCCGATGACCGTCATGATCGTCATCGGCTCCACCCAGATCTCGGCCCGGCTGCTGCGCCGCGTGGGCCCGCGCATGCTGATGGTCCCCGGCATGCTCCTCGCCTCCGGCGGGATGGTGATCCTCACCCAGATGACCGTGGACTCGGCGTACGCCACCGAGATCCTGCCCGCGCTGATCCTGATGGGCCTCGGCATGGGCCTGACCTTCATGCCGGTCTTCTCCACGGCCACCGCCGGGGTGGCCCCGCGGGACTCCGGCGTGACCTCGGCGACGGTCAACACCTCGCAGCAGGTGGGCGGCTCCATCGGCACGGCACTGCTCAACACGATCGCCACCAGCACCAGCGCCTCCTACATCGCCTCCCACCTCACCGACCCGTCGCAGCGGGAGTCGGTCGTCAGGGAGGGCATCGTCCACGGCTACACGGTCGCCATCTGGCTGGCCGCCGGCGTCATGCTGCTGGCGGGCCTGATCGCGGGCCTGATGGTGACGGCGAAGGCCCCCGAACACGGCACCCCGGCCGACCGGCCGGTGCCGGAACCGGTGGCCTAGGGGCGGGGCCCCACCGCACGCGGGACCCCCGACAAGCGCGTCCCGACAAGCGCGTCCCGACAAGCGCGTCCCGACAAGCGCGTCCCGACAAGCGCGTCCCGGCAAGTCGACACCTACGGGCGCCACCCCGGCGGACTTCACCCCGACGGAGCTCACCCCGGCGGAGCTCACCCCAGCGGACTTCACCCCAGCGGACTTCACCCCGACGGAGCTCACCCCAGCGGACTTCACCCCGACGGACTTCACCCCAGCGGACTTCACCCCGGCGGGCTCAGCCCGTCCGGCTCAGCCCGTCCGGCTCAGCCCGTCCGGCTCGATCCCGGCGGGCTCAACCCCGGCTCGACCCCGCCCGGCTCAACTCCGTCCGGCCACCCGGTCGGCGATCCGTGCCAGCCGGGACGACCCGGCGCGGTGGCTCGTGCGTTCGCGCCGGTCGGCCTCGCGGTAGACGGCGTACATGCCCTGGACGCCGAGCCAGCGCAGCGGCTCCGGTTCCCATCGGCGCACCCGGTGGTTCACCCAGGGCAGGCCGGTGAGGTCGGTGCGGCCGCCCTGTCCCGAGTCCTGCTGGACCAGGTCGCACAGGGTGCGCGCGGCGAGGTTGGCGGTGGCGACGCCGGAGCCGACGTAGCCGCCCGCCCAGCCGAGGCCCGTGGAACGGTCCAGGGTGACGGTCGCGCACCAGTCGCGGGGCACGCCCAGGACACCCGACCAGGCGTGCTCGACGCGCAGTCCGGCGAGGGAGGGGAAGAAGCGGACCAGGATCGCGCGCAGGGCCTCGACGGACGCCGCCTGCGTGGTGCCGTCGTTGTCGGTGCGGGAGCCGAAGCGGTACGGCACGCCGCGCCCGCCCAGCGCGATCCGGCCGTCGGCGGTGCGCTGGGCGTACATGTAGGCGTGCGCCATGTCGCCGAGGGTCTGGCGGTCCGCCCAGCCGACCGACTCCCACTGCGCGTCGGTCAGCGGCTCGGTGGCGATCATCGAGGAGTTCATGGGCAGCCAGGTCCGCCGCTGGCCCTTGAGGGAGGCGGTGAAGCCCTCCGTGCAGCGCAGGACGTAGGGCGCGCGGACGGTGCCGTACGGGGTCACCGCGTGCCGGGGCCGGATCTCCGTCACCGGCGTCGACTCGTGGAGGGTCACGCCGAGGCGCTCCACGGCCGCCGCGAGGCCCTTCACCAGTTTCACCGGGTGCAGCCGGGCCCCGTGCGGCGTCCAGGTCGAGCCGACCGCGTCGGCGACCCTGATCCGCTCGGCCGTCTCCCGGGCGCCGTACAGCTCGCGGTCCTTCTCGCCGAAGGCCAGTTCGGCCTCGTGGAAGGCCTTCAGCCGGGCGGCCTGCGCGGGCGTGCGGGCCACTTCGAGGACCCCGCCCTTGTGGACGTCGGCGTCGATGCCCTCGGCCCCGGCGGCGCGGATCACCTCGTCGACGGTGTCGTTCATGGCCCGCTGGAGGCGGACGGCCGCCTCGTGGCCGTGCAGCTTCGCGTACCGGCCGCGGCCCGCGACGCCGTTGTAGAGCCAGCCGCCGTTGCGGCCGGAGGCGCCGTAGCCGCAGAACTTCTGCTCCAGGACGGTGATCCGCAGGAAGGGGGCGGCCTGCTTGAGGTAGAACGCCGTCCACAGTCCCGTGTATCCGCCGCCGACGATCACCACGTCCGCCGACGCGTCACCGGCCAGCGGCTCCCGCACCGCCGCCGGGAGACCGTCGTCCGCGTACCAGAAGGAGATGCCACCGTTGACGACGCCGCTGGTCGAGCTGCTCATGGTCAGGACGTTAGCCCCGGTGGACGGCGCATGTCTCCTTCGGATTCCGTCGAGTTTCCGGGCCCCGGGGCCCGCCGGGAGCCGGATACTCCCGTGACCGCCGGGCCGGCCACCGGTAGCGTCGGCCGACGTGATCGACGTACCGGACGCCCTCGCCGCCTCCCAGGCGAAGTACAACGGCGCGGCGGGCCGCGCCTTCGTCGACGGGCTGCCCGCGCTGGCGGCCGGCTTCCTGGACCGCTGGGAGCTGCGTCTCGACGGGCCCTCGATGCACGGCTGGGCGGCCCTCGTGCTGCCCGTCGTACGCCGTGACGGCACACCGGCCGTGCTGAAGCTCCAGATCCTCGACGAGGAGACCGAGGGCGAACCCGTCGCCCTGCGGCTGTGGGACGGCGACGGGGCGGTGCGGCTGCTCGATCACGACGCGGCCACCGGCACCATGCTCCTGGAGCGCCTCGACGCGGCCCGCATGCTCAGCCGCGTCCAGGACTCCCGCGAGGCCGTCCTCGTCATCGCCCGGCTGCTCGCCCACCTCACCGCCACCCCCGCGCCGCCCGGCGTGCGCCGCCTCGGCGACATCGCGCGGGGCATGCTGGAGCGGACACCGCGGGTCCTGGAGCGCGTCCCGGACCCGGCGGACCGCCGGCTGGTCGCCGACTGCGCCGCCGCCGTGCGCGAGGTCGTCGACGAGCCCGGCGACCGGCTGCTGCACTGGGACCTGCACTACGACAACGTCCTCGCCGCGGACCGCGCCCCCTGGCTCGCCATCGACCCGAAACCGCTGGCCGGCGACCCCGGGTTCGACCTGCTCCCCGCCCTCGACAACCGCTACGACCCGGCCGAGACCCGGTGGCGCTTCGACGCCATGACCGACGTCCTCGGGCTGGACCGGGAGCGGGCCCGCGCCTGGTCCCTCGGCCGCGTCCTGCAGAACTGCCTGTGGAACGTGGCGGACGGCGACCCGCTCGAGCCCGGGCAACTGGAGATCGGGCGGCTGCTGCGGACGGTGTGACCTGTCAAGGCCCCCTGAATGCCGGGTGGTTGAACAACGGAAGAGTTCTCGTCGACGATCTTCCCGAACCCGGTCACGGGCCCCGTGCGGCCGCTTCCGCGTCCATACGCTGACGCGGGTGCGAGGACAGCGGCAGAGGCGGCGGCAGACGGACGAGCGCCAGGACGGCGCCCGTGGGCCGACGCCCTCGGTCCCCCGGGCGGAACGCGCGCCCGGCCGGACTCCGGCCGACGGCCCCGGACCGCGCTCCATGCTCGCGCTCCAGCAGAGCGCCGGCAATCTGCGGGCCACGCGGGCCACGCGGGCGATGCGGCCGGGCGCGGCGGACAGCGCCCCCGCGCCGGGCGGGCCGGGCCTCGGCACGGTGCCGGAGGCCGCCGAGCGCGGCCTGACCCTCCCCACGTACCTGCTGGGCCTCCAGGCCCCGGGACTGTCCTCGACGTACGGGCTGACCGGACACGAGTTCGTCCGCACCGTCGTGGCCGGCGCCGTCGCGCGCGGCGACGGCACGGTCGCCGAGATCGCCGCGGAGCTGGCCGCGAGGCCCGAGTCGTTCTACGGGCGGGGCCGCGCGTTCGCCGTCGAGGGAGGCGAGGGGAGGGGCTGGTTCGACGTGACCGTCACCATCTCCGCCGCCCCCGACGAACGGCCCCCGGAGATCGAGCCGGCCGCCCTCGCGCGGGCCGTGGAGGAGGCCGCCAAGGTCGACGTCCACCACAACTCGGCCGCCACGGTGGGCTCCAGCTCGGGCGGCTCGACCAGCTACGGCGCGGGCGGCACCTTCTTCGGGCTGGCACCCGTCGCACCGGGCCTCTACCTGGGCGGCGTGGGCATGGCCCAGGCCCAGCCCTGGCAGTCCTCCCAGGAGAGCCGCGGCCACAAGGGCGTGGCCGAACCGCGCGTGCTGCGCAGCGAGTCGGGATCGGTCGAGGTGCCGCGCAGGGTGCGGTACGGCGTACGGATCCGGCAGCAGGACGCGGCACCCGCGCCGCCCGTGTACGGCGCCGGCACGCTGACCATGCGGGTGCCGACCGAGAGCCTGGTGCCGTACGACACCGCCGCGCCGCCACCGGCGCGGCGCTTCGACGACCCGGCCCTGGCGAAGCGGCTGCGGCACGCCGGTTCCCTCGCCCCGGTCGCCGTCACCGACGACGCCGGACCGCGCGCCGACGACGCCGGGCCGCACGCGGGCGGCGGTGGGCTGTTCGACGCGGTCGCCTCCGTGCTGCACCCCTCGCTCACCGCGCCCGGCTCCCCCGGGCGGGCCCGCCTGTACGCGGCGACCTCCACCACGACCGTGCTGGAGGACATGCCCCGGCTGCTGGGCAACGGCGTCGTCAGCGACGACCTGACCGGGCCCGACCCCCGTACGGCCGGCGCCTACCGGATGAGCGCCCGCATCGCGGGCCTCACCCCGGGCTGGGCCGCCGGCGAGACCCAGCTCCGCACCCACGCCCACGCCCAGCACACGGCGGCCGACGCCGCGGGCAAGGGACGTTCCGGGGCGGTCGGCGCGGGACCGGCCGTCGGTGCCGGCGTGGCCGTGAACGCCGCCGTCGTGCGGGCCGGGGCGATGCCCACCGCCGCCGCGCGCAAGGCCCGCTTCACCCAGTACGACCAGACGACGGCCCGCCGGGTGGGCGCGGAGGTCAGGGGCGACAAGGTGCTCTACCTGGCCACCGTGGACCTCACGGTGGAGGGCACGGGGACCTCGTCCGCCCAGATGCTGCTGGGCCGGGCCTCCCGGGTGGCCCACCACTCCCTGCGGATGTGGCTGACCCTGCGGGCGGACGAGGCGCGGGACTTGGGCCTGCCGCTGCCGCCCGGGGTGACCGCCGGCCCGCTCGTCACCAAGCCGAAACGGCGGCGGGAGGACGCCGGGGACGGGCCGGGGACGGAGGAGGACGTCGAGCGTCACCTCCCGTTCGGGGCGATGGGGGCGAGCGTGGCGCTCGACCGGCTGGACACCACGGGGATGATCGCGTCCATCGAGAAGATGTTCGCCGCCGACCCCCGGCTCGAGGGCTTCCTGCCACCCTTCGGCGACCAGCGGAAGCCGGGCACTGATCCGGCGGACGCCGAGGCCCAGCGGCACAACTACCAGGAGCTGGTAACCCGGCTCTCGGAGACCAACCTGAAGGCGAACAAGGACCAGTTGCTGTCCACGGGCGTCCCGGTGCGGCTGCGCCGCAAGAGCCGTATGCACGCCCACGACGTGCAGATACGGGTCACCGGCACGCTCGGCGACGCCGAGTACGCCGGTGACATCCGCAAGTGGCTGGTGCGCAGCCACTCCGGCGTCAGCAGCAACCTCCAGAGCGGACGGAGCAGTTCCCGGTCGGCCGGCTGGTCGGCGATCGGCCAGGTGCGGATCGTCCCCGGCGTCCTGACCGGCTCGGCCCGCCGCGACCGCAACCACATCAGCGCCCGCCGCAACCAGGCCGGCCCCACCACCCGCAGCGACGTCCTCACCAACGGTTCCGAGGACGCCAGTGTCTTCTCGGCGCCGCTCAACCTCCAGGTGCAGGTCACCATGGTGCACCGGCAGCGCAAGGCGCGGCGCTCGGTGCTGCCCGGCTCCCCGGGGCGCGACGTGCCCGAACCGGAGCGCATCGCCCGGATGGACGTGGAGCGGCAGGACGTACGGCTGGTCACTCCGACGGAGTTCACCCTGGACGGCGACGAGAAGCAGCGGCTCGACGCGGAGACCGCGGCGCGCGGCGCGCGGGCCCGACGGCCGGAGTGGCGGGTGGACGCCACCGGCATCGGGGACCTGGCCGCGCTGACACCGCGCCCGGCGAGCGGCCGGGCCCTGCGGAACTGGACGCTGGTGGAGACCGTCGGCTCCGGCGCACCGATCCGGGAGCTGGCCTTCGGCCTGCTGGCCGGGGCGGCGGCCAGGGACAAGGGCGTCCGCGAGGACCGGGCGCTGCAGACCGAGGGTCTCGCCCCCCGGCAGGCGATCGAGGAGCGGCTCGGTCCGGGGGCGATCACGGGGGCGCTGCGGCAGGCGGTGTCCTCGGGGTGGGTGGTGAAGAAGCTGAGGTACCCGCGCCGGCTGGCCGCGCTGGACGGGGCGGTGGGCATGCGGCTGACGCTGGCCAATCCCCGGGTGATGCACGAGGGTTCGGGCCCCGGTACGGAGACCTTCCTGCTCGGCGGGCACCAGGCCGGCGGCCAGCAGGGGCACGGCACCACCACCACGTACCAGGGCGGGCTGATGGGCCTGCAGAACGGCGCCGAGTGGCGCACCGGCCAGGGCGCGGCGGTCACCCGGAGCAAGGGCGAGAGCACCGCCGGGGCGGTCACGGTGTCCGGCACGGTGGAGCGCAACGCCCACACCCCGCGCAAGGCCCCGCTCTACCTGGTCCAGTGCGACCTGCTGGTCACCATGGTCGCCGAGGTCAAGGTCACGGGCGGCGGCCCCTACGTGACCGGTCAGGCACGGACGCTGCCGGGCGAGGTGGGGGTGTGGCTGACGGCGGAGCAGCTCTCCGCACAGGGGCTGCGACCGCCGAAGCCGGCGGCCGAGGCGCTGGGGACCGGGGGCGTGCCCGCACCCGGGCAGGGCCGGACGGGAGCGGGCGCGCAGGGGGCCGGGTCCCCCCGGGCTGGCGAGCGGACGGCGGACCGGCGGACCGACGCGCCGATGGTCCCGCCCGCCGACCCCGCCCGCACTCCCGCGGAGCCCGTGCCCGACCTCGACGCCCGTCTGCCGCTCGGTATGGGCATGATCGAGAACCTGCCGGCCTTCGTGCCGCTGCTGACGGAGCTGCGCGCCGCCCTCGCCCGCCGCGACAAGGCCCTGGCGGCGGACCTGCTGCCGCACCGGCAGCTCGACGACCCCCACGACAACGTGCAGCGGCTGCTGCGCGTCCTGGACCGGGACGGCTCCGAGGGGCTGCTGTCGAGCGCCATGGACGGCGGCGTCACCGTGGAGCTGTTCGACGGCCGCAGGACGCCGTACTGGGCGGTGTTCCGGGTCCGCCGGTCGGGTCCCGGCAGGTTCGCCGGGATGGCGACCGACAAGCGGGACATGGAGTACATCACCTCGGCCACCACGCAGCGGACGGACTCCCGGGAGCAGGGCGGCTCGCTCGGCGCGGAAGGCGTCTTCGCGGGCTCCGCCAAACCGGACGGCGGCGCCGGGGTGCTGAAGAGCACGGGCGGTGTCGCGGGCCTGGGCGCCGCCGCGAACGACTCGCGGCGCGAGGGCTCGGCCTCCCGCGCCCAGGTGGGCATGAAGCTGGTCGCCGACTCCTCGACGGGCCCGGCGAGGATGCGCGTGCCGGTCGACGCCTCGCTGGAGCTGCACTCGGCGAAGGGCCGGGTGGCGCTCGCCCGGCTGGGCCGCAAGGAACTGGTACACCGCGTACCGAAGGACGACCTGACGGCCCTGGCCCGGCTCGAGCCCACCACCCCCCGCCCGGACGGCGAAAGGCCGCCCGCCGCCGCGGACGCCGACCCGGCACGGCTCGGCGCCTGGCGCGACGGCGGTGTACGGCTGCCGATGGAGGCCCAGGTCAACGGCTTCCAGGGGGCGGCGCGGGTACGGCAGTTGGTGGACGCGGCGGTGCGGGAGGCCGGGGGCGGGCGCCGTTACCGCGACACGGGGCAGTCCGCCGCGTACACCCTCCAGGAGGCCGTCTCCACCGAGTGGATGATCTCGGCGCTGCCGCTGCTGACCAGCGCGGGGGCGGAGCTGCCGCCGGTGCACGCCAGTGGGCTCCAGGGCCAGGACCTCCGGGCGTCGGTGCACGCGCGGCTGCGCGCCGGGAAGGTGCTCGGCACCGGCGCCAGGATGTCGTTCGAGACGGTCGCGCCCAGCGGCCCGGACGGCCCCAGGCCCACCCAGGAGGACGGCCAGTACGCGGCGGACCACGGGCGGGCGGGGCGCGGACTGTTCGGCGCGGGCCTGCTCAACGCCACCGAGTTCCGGCTCAACCAGGCCCTGGCCAACGCCGACAGTGCGGGCGGCGCGGCGGACATGACGGCGAACGGCTCCGGCTCGATGCCGGTGCACAAGCCCAAGCAGCGGTCGGTGCTCGTCCAGTTCACGGTGGACGTACGGGTGGTGGCGCGGGTCGTGGCCCGCGGCACGCACCGGACCGGGACGGCCGTACGGGAGGTCACCCTGCCCACGCCGGTGGTGGTCCGGATGCCCGAGCCGGTCGTGCGGCGGCTGCTCGCCGAGACGGCGGACGAGACCAGGCTGCGGGCCGCGCGGGGACGTCTGGCGCCCGCCGGCCCTCAGTCCTGAGCGGTGTCCCGCGCGACGGGGTGCGCGTCGCCGGGCCGGACCCGGCCCCGGCCCCGGTCCAGCGCACCGGGCAGCTCGGTCCTGCGGCGTATCCGCAGCTTCCGGTAGGTGCTGGTCAGGTGGGTCTCCACGGTGCGCCGGGCCACGTGCAGCAGGGCGGCGATCTCGGTGTTCGTGCGGCCGTCGGCGGCCAGTTCGGCGATGCGGCGCTCGCTGCCGGTCAGCGCCCCCGACCCGGTCCGGGCCGTCACCGGGCCCCGGGCGCCGCTCCCGCGCAGGGCCTGCCCGACCAGGGTGAGCAGCCGCACGGCGCCCTTGCGTTCGGCCAGCTCCGCCGCCTCGCGCAGGCAGTCGCGGGCGCGGCCGCGTTCGCCGGCGGCGGTGAGCTGACGGCCCTGCGCGAGCAGCGCCGGGACCAGCTCCATCTCGGCGTCGGCGGGCGCGTCCCGCAGGGTGCGTACGGCCTCCTCGGCCAGTTCCAGGCCGCGCCGCCCACCGGTCGCGGTGCCCAGCACGCTCAGGGCGCGGCCCACCGTGCGCGGGGTGTTCCACACCCGGGCCAGCCGCAGTTCCTCCGTCGCCAGGGCCAGTGCCTCCTGGCCGGCGCCCAGTGCCAGCCGGCACTCCGCGATCGCCGTGCGCCACGGGGTGACGACCGGGCTGACGACCTCTCGTGCGGTCTGGCGCCGTCCGCACTCCAGGAAGTCGTGGAGCGCGCCCGCCGGGTCGCCGGTGGCGGCGCGCAGCACGCCCCGGGCGTACAGGAAGCGGTTCAGCTCCCAGTTCTCCGGCACCTCGCGCAGGTCGAACCGGTCGGCGAGGCGCAGCGCCTCGTCGGTGCGGCCGGTGTGGACGAGCGCCATCAGGGCGTGGGCGTCCCGGTTGGAGGGCCCGGTGCGGGACGGTGCCGGGTCCCCCGCCGCGTCGCCGGTGGCGAGCAGACGGGCGTGGTCGCCGCGGGCCGCGGCGATGTCCGCCCGGGTGTTGAGGAGCGCGTGCTGCATCGGGTGCAGCAGGGCGGGGTGCTGCCCGGCCAGGCCGCGTTCCACTAGCCGGTCCGCCTCGTCGAGTTCGTCGGCCCACTGGGCGACCGCGGCGGCCGTGCCCAGCAGGAAGGGTTCGGCGAGCGGGTCGGTGGGCTGCGCCAGCAGGGCCCGTACGCGGGTCATCGCCTCCTCGGCCGAGATCAGCGCGGCCGTCGCCGCGTACCGCACCAGCAGGGCCTGACCGGCGGTGCCCACCAGTTCCGGGGACTGTTCGCCGGTCTCGCACAGCCACCGGTACACCTCCCGCCGGGTCGCCAGGTCCTCGTCGGACAGCAGCGCGCCGGCGGTCTGCACGGTGCGGGTCAGGTCCGGGTGCCCGGACAGCCTGCCCTCCGTACGGCGCAGCACCTCCATGGCCGTACGGATCTCGCCGCGGCCGGCCAGGGCGGTGCCGAGGGCGACGGCCGTACGCACCCGGTCGCGGGGGTCGGCGGGCAGGTGCTGGGCCTCGGCGAGGCGCGCGATGGCCGCCGGGGTGTCGGCCGACGCGTACTCCAGGGAGCCCAGTTCGGTCAGCAGCCGCTGGCGCAGGTCGTCCGGCAGCGGCTCGTCGAGGACCCGGCGCAGATAGCCGACGGCGTCGTCGGGCCGGGCGTCGTGCACGGCGACCGTGACCGCGTCGCGCAGGACGCGCAGCGCCCAGGGCAGGCCTACGGCCGGCGTCCGCAGCAGATGCCGGGCGATCGCCTCGACCCGGTCGCCCCGGCGCAGCATCGCCTCCGCCGCCGCCCGGTGCGCCGCCTCGCGGCGGGACGTCGGCCAGCCGGTGAGCACGGCGTCGCGCAGCAGCGGATGCGCGTAGCGGGGGCGGCCGGCGGCGTCCGGCCGCAGCAGTCCCAGCCGGGTCATGGCGGCGAGCCACCCGGCGACCCGGGCGGGGTCGGCCCCGGCCGCCTCGGCGAGCAGGCCGACCGGGTCCCCGGTCCCCGCCTCGGCCGCACGGCCCCGGGCGGGAACCGGGCTTCGCCCCGGCGCCGCCCGGTGCGGTACGCCGGGTGGCGGACAGCAACGTCCACGCTGAGCGTGCGGCGCGGACCCCGGATCCGGGCCTTGGCCCCGTCCCACGGCCGACGTGGACCGCGCGCCCTGGGCATGCTCGGCGTACTGAGCACGCCGACCGGGCTGCGCCGGCTGCGGGTCCGGGGCGCGAGGGGTGGGCTGCGGGTCCGGGGCGTGACGCGGGGGCTGCCCGTCCGTGGCGTGACGCGGGGGTTGCGCGTCCAGGTCGTGGCGAGTGGGCTGCTCCTCCACGTCATCACGGGCGGGCTGCGCGTCCGGATCGTGGCGAACGGACTGCGCCTCCGAGACGTGAAAGGTGGGCTGCCCGCCCGGATCGCGCCGCGCGGACCGCCCGCCCGCATCGCGCCGCGCGGACTGCACGCCCAGGTCGTGGCGAACGGGCTGCCCCTCCACGTCAGCACGGGCGGGCTGCGCGTCCGGATCGTGGCGAACGGACTGCGCCTCCGAGACGTGAAAGGTGGGCTGCCCGCCCGGATCGCGCCGCGCGGACCGCCCGCCCGCATCGTGACGCGCAGGTTGCGCGTACTCGTCGGGCTCCACGCCCCGCCCGTACTCGTCACGCGCCACGCCCCACTCGTCCCGGGCGGGCCCCGCACCCCCCGCGGACCGGGCCCACCGGTCGTATCGGGTGTCGTTCTGGGCGTGCGGCGCGGACCGCGTGTCCTGTGCGGCCTCCTCGTGCTCCGCGTACCGCTCGCGCCCCGCACACGGCGCGTCCTGGCCGGGTCGGGCCGGCTGTGCGTACCCGGCTGCGGCGGTGCGGCCCGCCTCCGTGCCGGGCGGTACCGGGGCGTGCCCGGCCTCCCCGCGTCCGACCGGCGGGTTTGCCGGACCGGCGACCGTGCCCGGCCAGGCCTGTTCCAGTGCCGCGAGGCAGCGGGCCACGTCGGCCGTGGCGGGGCCGGCGCTGTTCAGCCACCAGGAGACGGCCGCCGGGTACGTCCCGGGATACAGCGCGGCGCAGGTGTCGGGCAGGTGCGGGGCGCAGTCGGGTGCGGCGCCGGCCTGCGGCGGGACGCCCCCGAGGTCGTCGAGCAGGGCATGCAGCAGCAGCGGACTGCCGGCGCCGGCCCGTACGCACTCCTGCGTCCAGCGCGGTCCGGCCGCGGGAAAGGCGGCGTGGACCAGCCCGGCCGCCGCCGCGTCGCTGAGCGGGGCGAGGGTGTGGGTGCGCACGAGGGAGGGGGACAGGGCCTGGGTGAGTCCGTCGGGCCGCGGTTCGATGTCGTACTGGCTGCGCTCGGTGGCCGCCAGCAGCACCGGTAATCGGTCGACGCGCCGCGCCGCCTCCACCAGCCAGCGCCGCGAGGCGTCGTCGGCCAGGTGGACGTCGTCCACGGCCACCATCAGCGGACCCTCGTCCGCGTACGAGCGCAGCAGCCGCCACAGCCGGGCCGCACTGCCGCGGTCGTCGCCGCCCGGCGCCCGGTCCGTGAACTCCGGTACCGGGCCGAGGAGCTGGAGGACGGCGGCGAAGGACACACCGGTGTCCTCGGGTGAGCAGCGCGCACGCAGCACCCGCAGGCCGCGGTCCGCGGCGTGCCGGGCGGCGGCCTCCAGTACGGCCGTGCGACCGGTGCCGGTGGCCCCGCGCAGCAGGACGAGGCCCCCGGTGCCGGCCCGGGCGCGCTCGGTCTCGGCCGCGAACAGCGCCAGGGCGTCGTCGCGTTCGCGGAGCGGTCCGGTCATCGGTGCCTCCTGTGGTGGATGGTGGTCCCCCGGTCTGTGAGACGTGGGAATGCCGGCCCGGGTGGTGTGAGGTGGCCCACGAAGAGGAACACCCTTCCTCGGGCCGGCCGGTGGTTGTGGCGAGGCTCACGGTGGCGCGCGCCCGGCGCCACGGACCCGCGGTTTTTCCGCAATGCCCCTCTGACCTGCTGGAACGGCCGCTCAGGTGGCCCGTTCGTGGCGGTGCCCGCGCTGGTCTCGTGGTGTGCCTCGTGGTGCTCCACGATTGCGCCGTCCCGGCAGTCCCAGAAGTGTGGAACACGCTCATCCGCCACCGGCCCGCGCCGGACGGCGGGCTCGTGAACAGGGGGGAAACGGTTGCTCAACTCACCCCGGAACACCACCATCTCCATCCTCGGCGCCGACGGAGCCGTCGGCGCCGCCGACCGGCGCGTCCCGGTGGCGGTGACCGCTCCGGACCCGATCAGCCGCGAGGGCGCGGTCAGCCAGTTGCGCCGCCACCCGGAGATCGACCTGCGTGAGGAGTCCGGCCCCGGCACGGTGGCCCTGCTCATCGAGGACGCGCTCGACGAGGCGGCGCTCACCCGGCTGCGCAGGATCGTGCGCAGCGAGGGCGCGCGCGCCGTGCTCGTGGTCGGCGCGATCCGGGAGAGCGAACTGCTGGACGTCGTCGAGTGCGGCGTCGGTGCCATCGTCTGGCGGCACGAGGCCACCGCGCACAAGCTGGTGCAGGCGGTGCTGGCCGCCTCCCGCGGCGACGGCGACCTGCCCGCCGACCTGCTGGGCCGGCTCATCAGCCAGGTGGGCACGCTGCACCGGGGCGCGGCGGGCCGCCCCGGCGCCCCCTCGCTGGGTCTCGCACCCCGCGAGGTGGACGTCCTGCGACTGGTCGCCGAGGGCCTCGACACCGGAGAGATCGCCGGCAAGCTGTCCTACTCCGAACGGACCGTCAAGAACGTCATGCACGGACTGACCACGCGACTTCACCTGCGCAACCGCGCGCACGCCGTGGCCTATGCCCTGCGGGAAGGCTACATCTGACCGAACGGGCAATCGAAGGCGACCCCTTGGGCCCGTGCGGGCAGGGCGGCCTGCCCGGCCGCCGTCCCCGGCGCGCGTGCGGGCGGGACGGCTCCCGGGGCACGATCGGTGACGCAGGGCGGCGGGCGAGACGGCAGGGCGGGAGCGCGAGAGTGATCCACGAGGTGGACGAGGTCCTCAAGAGCCTCCTCGGCGGCGGAGCGCTGACGGGCTCGGGCATCGACGTGTCCTTCGAGGCACCCACCCGTGACTGGGCGGCCCGGCGCAACGCTCCCGTCGTGAACGCCTACCTGTACGACATCCGGGAGGACGTGGCCCGGCGTCAGAGCGGTCGGGTGTCGGTGCGCGACGAGCGGGACATCGAGGTGCGGCGCCGCCGGCCGCCCCGCTGGTTCCGGCTGTCGTACCTGGTGACGGCCTGGACCAAGACCCCGCAGGACGAACACCGGCTGCTGTCCGCCGTACTGGCGACCCTGCTGCCGCGCGAGGTCCTGGCCCCCTCCGAACTCCCGCCCGCCCTGCGGGCGCTGGAGCTGTCGGTGCCGCTCACGGTGGCCGGTACCCAGACGGAGTCCCGTTCCCTCGCCGAGATCTGGTCCGCCCTCGGCGGCGAGCTGAAACCGTCCCTCGACCTGGTGGTGTCCGCACCCTTCCCCGCCTTCCCGGAGTACGACGCCGGGCCTCCGGTCACCGAGGGCGCGATGGTCCGGGTGCGCGAACTGCCCGGCGAACCGGAACAGTCCAGCGAGCGCTCCCACCGGCCCCACCAGGTGGCCGCCGCCCGCGCCGCCCGCAAGGACGCGCCGGGCCGTCGCCCGGACCAGCGGTGAGCGCCTCCGCCGAGGAGACGCCGGCGGCCGTACCCGGCTCCCCGTCGTTCGACCCGTACGACTCACGGAACCCGCACGCCTCGCCGGACTCGCCGGACCCGTACGACTCGCCTGACGCCCACGACTCGCAGAACCCGCACGCCTCGCAGAACCCGCACGCCTCGCAGAACGCCCACGACTCATACGACTCTTACGACTCGCAGGACGCGCAGGACGCGCAGGACGCGCAGGACGCGTACGACGGTCCCGCCCACGCGCTGCTCGCCCGCCTCGCCGCCCTGCGGGGGCGGGTGACCGCGCTGGTCGAGCACCGCGCCGCCACCGATCCCACGGCCGACGACCCGCTGCGCGGCCTGTACCTGTCCGACGACGCCGTACACCACCTGCTCCGCACCTGGCCCTCCGCCGACGACTTGGAGACCGCCGAAGCCCTCGGAGGCGCCCCTCCGCACGTGTCCGCGGCCGACCCGGCCGGTCCCGGTGACCGGCTGGCGCTGCTGGCCGGGCGGACGGGGCTGACCGAGCTGGACGCCGCCGTCCTGCTCACCGCCCTCGCCCCCGACGTCGACCGCACCTTCGAGCCGCTCTACGGCTACCTCAACGACGACGTGAGCCGCCGCCGCGCCACCGTGAGCCTCGCGCTCGACCTGTGCGGGGTGCCCGCCCACCTGGCGGCGGTCCGCGCCCGTTTCCACGCCTCGGCACCGCTGCGCGCCCTCGGTCTGCTGGAGGTCGAGGAGCCGGAGCGGCCCTTCCTCACCCGCTCGTTGCGGGTCCCGGACCGGCTGGCCGGCCATCTGCTCGGTGACGACACCCCGGACGCCGCGCTCCTCGGCCGGCTGCACCCGATGCCGGAGCCGTTGCCGGCGGGCCCCGCTGCCGAGGGCTTCGTGCGCCGCCTGGCCGCCCGTCTGCACGACGGACCACTCACCGTCTACCTGCGCGAACAGCGTGAGGGGGACGGCCTGGCCGCCCTCGCCTCCGTCCTGCGCGCGGCGGGACTCGACGCGCTGTGCTGCTCGGCACCCGAGGACGACGTCCCGGAGCTGCTGCGCGAGGCACGCCTCAGTGGCCGGGCCGTCGTGGTGTCCGGCCTGCCCGACCGGCCGGGCCCGCTGGTGCGGGCGCTGACCGCGGCGATGGACGTGACCGTGCTGCTGACGGATCCCCGCCCCTACGACCCGCACTGGTCCCCGGCCGACCCGCTGGTCCTGGACGCGCCGGGCCGCCGGGCCGGTGGAACGGCCGCCTGGCAGGCGGCGCTGGGCCCGGACGCCGACGGGTTCGACCTGGCCACCGCGGTCGCCCCCTACCGCCTGGGCGGCGACCGGATCCAGCGCGCCGCGCACGCCGCCCGCGCCCTCGCCGCCTTCGACGGCGGCCCGGTCACCGCCGACCACGTCCGGCTCGCGGCGCGCCGCCAGTCGGCCTCCGGCCTGGAGAGCCACGCGCGGCGTATCCGTCCCGCCGTGGACTGGCGGGACCTGGTCCTGCCCGAAGCGCCCCTCGTCCAGCTCCGCGAACTCGCCCTGCGCGCCCGCCACCGCGACCGCGTCCTCGGCGACTGGCGGCTCAGCGCGGGCGGCGGGCGCGGCCGGGGCGTCCTCGGCCTGTTCGCGGGCGAGTCCGGCACCGGCAAGACCCTGTCGGCGGAGGTGGTCGCGGCCGACCTGGGGCTCGACCTCTACGTCGTCCAGTTGTCGTCGATCGTGGACAAGTACGTCGGCGAGACCGAGAAGAACCTGGAGCGGATCTTCACGGAGGCCGACCGCACCGACGCCGTGCTCCTCTTCGACGAGGCCGACGCCGTCTTCGGCAAGCGCTCCGAGGTCAAGGACTCGCACGACCGGTACGCCAACATGGAGAGCGCCTACCTGCTCCAGCGCCTGGAGTCCTTCGACGGCATCGCCCTGCTCACCACCAACCTGCGGGCCAACATCGACGAGGCCTTCACCCGGCGCCTGGACCTGGTGGTCGACTTCCCGTTCCCGGACGCCGGCCAGCGGCTGGCGCTGTGGCGGCACGGCCTGTCGCACGTCCCGTCCGCCGACGGCATCGACCCGGCGCCGCTGGCCCGGGACTTCGAGCTGGCCGGCGGGTCGATCCGCAGCGCGGTGGTCACCGCCGCCTACCTCGCCGCCGGACGCGGGGACCGCGTGACGGCGGGCGACCTCCTGGAGGGCGCCCGCCGCGAGTACCGCAAGGCCGGGCGGCTGGTGCCCGGCGAAGGCGGCTGGTGACCGTCGGTCCTCGGCCGGCTGTCAGTCCTTGGCCGGCTGTCAGTCCGTGCCCGACCGGCGGCCCTTGCCCGTCCGTCAGCCCTTGCCCGTCCGTCAGCCCTTGCCCGTCCGTCAGCCCTTGCCCGTCCGTCAGTCCTTGTCCAGCCGGATGATCTTCCACTCCTGGTCGTCGGAGTTGGTGCAGTTGAAGATCGTCAGTTGGGCGAAGAGGCCGCCGTTGTTGGCGCCGTCGATGTCCAGGCACTTGTTGTTGCTGGCGAAGTTGCGGATCCAGTAGTCGCCGCTCTGCTGCTTGTCGACCCACCAGAGCTGGTTGTCGGCGGTCGTGCCGTCGCAGTGGAACTCGGCGACGGGCGTTCCGACGGGCCGGGCACCGTAGTCGCCCAGGTCCATGCAGAGCTTGTCCTTGACGTTCCGGATCTGGAAGAGAGCCGCCCCGCCGGGGCCGCCCTTCTCGTACTTCACCTCGAGGTCCCAGATCTGGTTGTCCCCGTCGGTCTCGTCGCAGACGGCCTGCTGGACGGGCCCGTTGATCTTCCCCTTCTCCCGCCCGGGGAGTTCGGCGCACATGTCGCTGGTGGTGTTGCGCAGCAGGACGTTCTCGGCGGGCACCACGGACTTCTTCTCCACGGGCTTCTTGGACGCCCCGCCACCGCCACCGCCACCACCGCCGCCACCCGCGCCGGCGTCGGTCTCGGGTTCCTCGGAGGCCGGCTGTTCGGGCGCCTCGGGTACCTCCGGAGCCGACTCGGCCGCGCTGGGCAGCGCCTGTGCGCTGGCGGACGGACTCGGCGCCAACGCACTGCCCGCCTGCTCGATCTGCTCCGTCGCACTCGTGCGGACCTGCGGCTTGTAAGCGATCCAGATCATCACGAACGCGATCGTCAACGCCAGCGCGATACCGAAGAACGCCGCGATCCACCCGGGCAGGAACCCCCGCTGGACATACGTCCCCTCCACCTCGTCCGGCTCGACCCCCGACCGCCGCACCGCCAACGAGTACGGCCGCTCCTCCTTCGAACCGAACCAGATGATCTGCCGCGGCTTCAGCGTCGCCTCCACGAACGCCGCACGACCCGGCTCGATCTGCACATTCCCCGGACGAATCTCGTACGACAGATGATCCCCGGCATCACTGCCCGCGACCGACGCCGTCACCTTCGTATTGCCGAGGTTGTCCACCGCCAGCCGGGGCCGCCCCCGGAACCGGCCCTTCACCGTCGGCGGCACCAACTCCGCCCGCACCTCCGTGAACGGGGTGATCGTCAGGTTCCCCTCCGGAACCGTCACCGCGTCCGGATGCTCCGTCGGCGTGATCCGCACCGCATACGGATTCGGACCCGCCGCCGCATCCGGCGTACGCGGCGGCGCGAACGTCAACTCGACCGTCCCCGTCGTCCCCGGATACAACCGCAAGGTCTGCGGCTCCACCGTCGTCCACGGCGCCACGTCCCCCACGGGCTCGAACCGGTACTCGTCGACGACATCACCGGTATTGCGCACCCGCAGCCGCACACGCGTGCTGCTGCCGGGGTCGACGGTGGCGGACGCGGGCTCGAGGGAAGTCCAAAGGCTCACACACCGACGCTACGGGGGCGTCGATGTCACGTCAGGAGTCGCTCGGGCAGACCGGGTTGCCCCGGCGGACCCGGTCACACGGTGAACCGGACGGCCTCGAGCCGGAGCTCCTCACCCGTCTCGCCGCCGAAGTACCGCCAGTCCGCGGGCTCGGTGGCCGCCCGGGGCCGGACCGCATGCCCTCACGTCCCCGCGCGGACCGCTCTCACCTGTGGTGCCACTCGCTGACCCGCAGACCGTTGGGCACCTTGAGTTCGAAGGCTCCGCCGATCGCGGTGTCCAGTGCCGCCGCCGGTTCGTTGCCCGCTCCGAACGCCGAGGCCGCCAGCAGTTCCTTCAGCTTCGTGCCGGAACCCCTGAACGCGTGGGCTCCCTTGAGCGCCTCCCGGGCTCCGTCCGCGTCCATGTCCTTGTTCATTCGCTCCAGCAGGTCCGCGGAGACCCAGCAGTCCTCGATGCTGTCCAGGTCCCACTCCGCGTACCAGTGCTTGTTGTTGAGCCAGTTGCGGTCGGGCACCTTGCCGTCGACGGCCACCAGGTAGAACGAGAACTTGATGTTGCCCAGCGAGCGCCAGTCCGCGACGTTCGTGTTCGCGCTCACCCCTCCGGCCTTCGCGTTGTCGTACGTCGACATGATGTCCCGGAAGGTCGGCGGGTTCTTCGGGTCGTCGCCCGTGTAGTGGCGGATCGTCCACCGCTTGGCCAGCAGACCCTGGGACCCCGTCTTGCGGACAGCGGAGATCTTGTGCTTCTCCACGTCCTTGATGTGGGAAAGCATGTCGAAGTCCGTCTGGCCCTCGCCGGCGGGGAACTGCTGCTTTCCCATGTATCGCATCAGCTCCCAGGCGTCGTCCTTGGAGTGGCCCGACTTCTCCAGGGCGGCGATCATCTCCGCCGGGTTCCGGGCAGCGCGCAGCGCGTCGTCCCCCGCCCGCTGCACCGTGTCGGTGCCACCCCTGCCGCCCGTGCTGCGCTGGACGGCCGTGTCCGCGTCGTCCGCGTTCCCCGCGACCCGTCGCTGGGCGACGACGGACGGGGCGGTGCCGGCCCCGGACATGAAGGCGTCGCTGTCGGTGTCCGCCGCCCGCTCCGAGCCCTGCCCGGGGTCCGTGACGGTGAGGCCGCCACCGTGGTCGTTGCCCGTCTCGGGGATGCCCCTGATGTTCTTGTCGAGGTGGCTGGCCTCGTGGACGAGGGTCTTCGTGTTACCGACGGCCTTCGGACCGAGGAAGATGTGCTTGCCGACCGTCATGGCCTCGGCGCCCAGCGCCGCGGTGGCGCGCTGAGCTATCGGATTGTCGTGCACGCGCCCCTCGGAGAGCCGGTCGTTCTGGAAGAACGGCTTCGCCTTGGCGAGGAAGGCCCCGGGGAGCGACGTGCTCGGCGTGTTCCTGGCGGCGTCGAGGAGGCTGCGCTGGGCCGTCGGGCCGGTGTCCTCCACCCCTGCGTGACCGCAGCCGGGCCCGTGCTCGTGCGGGGCGGCCTCCCGGCGCTGCACGGCCGGGCCGGTGTGCCCGCACCCCGGGCCGTGCTGATGCCGCTCCGCCTCGACGGACCGGGCCACGGCCGCGTTCCCCGCCAGGCGCTGGAGGGTCAGCATCCGCTGGACGGGCGCGCTCGGCGCCGCCACCTGGCGGGTCGCCGCGTCCCGCTCGTCGGACGATCGGCTCCGCGTTCCGTGCGCGCGCACGACGCTCCCTTCGACACCGGACGGTTGACCATCCAGCCTTACCGGAGCACCCCTGCCTCCGACAGGTCCACGAGGGCAGCGACGAGGGCAACGACCGGGGCGGCACCGGCCGGCCGGGCCTACCCGTCCGCGGCGAACCGGCGCGCCTCGGACGCCGGCATCCGGATCACCACCGGGGTCGGCAGGACGCCGTCCCGCACACCGACGGCGGCCTCGGCTCCCCGCAGCCCCCGGGTGTGCCGGTGACGGGTCCGGGCCACGGCCCGGAACTCCAGGGTGAACTGGACGAGCGCCGAGGTCTCCTTGGGCTTGCGGAGCGGGACGGTGCCGGCCGCGTTGCCCACCGTCCCGGCCGCGCCGCCCTCGCCGCCGACCCCGCCCGGCGCGTTGGTCATGCCGGACTGCTCCGCCCGTACCGGGCCGACACCGCCCGAGAAGCCCCCCGACCGGCCGTGCCGTGCCGCCTGCCGGTGCTCGGCACCCGCGGGACGGGAGGCGTCCGGCGCGCTCTGGAACACCGTCTCGAACGTCATCTCGTCGCTCTCGCCCAGGAGCCGGGCGTCGAGCAGCCGCGCGTGCAGCGCGCAGTCGATGTCGTGGCCCTTGGCGCCGGAGACGTGCACGGGCGGCAGTTCGGCACCACCGGACACCAGCAGCGGCAGGGCGGCCAGCAGCCACTCCGTGGAGACCGCCTCGCCCTGTGCGTAGTGCGCGGCGCTCCCCGGCTTGCGGAAGCCCGTGTTCACGTCGGCCGCCGCCATCGCCCGGCCGATCACCTCCCGCACCTGGGGCGCGCCCCTGAATCCGTTGGCCTGCGCCTCCAGCGGCAGCCGGGCCCCCGCCGCGTGCCACGCGCGCAGGGCGGCCGGGTCCGCGCCGCTCGGGGGCGGCGAGACCACCGGCTCCATCCCGGGCCGGCGCTCCCCCGGTACCGGCGAGATGCCGGCCAGGGCCTCCATGTCCTTCGACAGGGCGCGGTGGACCAGTGCGCCGCCGAGGCCGACGGTGGCCAGCCGGCCGTCGGCGGAGCGCAGTTCCAGCTCGGCGCGGACCGGGACGCGTACCCGCACCGACGCCGCGTCGCCCACGATGGCCCGCAGACCGGTCTGGCCGCGCCCGGCCACGGTCCGGCTCGTGGCCGCGGACCGGCCGGCCGCCGGGCCGAAGACCCCTCCGTTCCGGTTGGTGGCCGCCTCACCGGACGACTCGGAGCCGGTCAGCGCACCGCCCACGCCGTCGGACCGGCTCTCCTGGTGGGTGTCGGCGCGCTGCGCGGCCGCCACGGTCGCGTACTCCATCTCCCGGTCGCCACCGGACGGCCCGACGATCGCACCGGGCCCGGTCCGCCTGACGTGGAACACGGCCCAGTACGGCTTCGCCCGGCGGCCGGGCCGGCTGCTGTTGCGCAGCAGTTCCACGGGCACGCCGCCGTCCATGGCGCCGGCGAGCAGGCCGGTGGCGCCGTCCCGGTCCAGGACGCGCAGCAGCCGCTGCACGTTGTCGAAGCGGTCGTCGAGCCGGTGCGCCGGCAGCAGGTCCGCCGCCAGGCCCCGGTCCTCCACGGCCGAGCGCAGCCGCTTCAGGAGGGGGACGAAATCGGGCAGTTCGTCGATCAGGCCGAAGCCGACGGGCATGTCCCCGGCGTGCTCGGGGAGGGGTGTGGGGGCGGGGGCCGCGGTGGTCGTGGTGGTGGCCGTTTCCGTGCCCTGCTCCCGCTCCCCTTCCTGCCCTTGCCCCCGGTTCCGGCCCTGGCCTTGGTTCTGGCCCTGGCTCTGGCTCTGGCCCTGGCCGTCGCCGTGGCCCGCTCCCCGCTCCTCCGCCCTGCCGGTGTTCTTGCCCTTGCCCGTCCCCTGGTCCGCCGCCGGGGCGGCGGAGCCGAACAGTCCGGTCGGCCCCATCTGCGCGAGCGCGTCCCGCTGTTCGCGTTCCCGTTCCTCCGGGTCCCGCAGTCCGGCCGCCGCGAGTTGGGCCCCGGTCAGCCAGAGGCCGACGCTGCCCGGGATCGTCTGCTTCCTGGCCGCCGTATAGGGGCCGGAGCCGTTGACCGCGACCTCGGCGACCATGCTGACGGCCAGGTCGCACTGGACGAGGTAGAGGGGGCGGCTGCGCGGGTTGACCGCGTTGCGTTCCACGGTGCCGCTCAGCGTCATGCTCCGGGCGTCCGTCCTCGCCTTGGTGCGGCGGTAGGCCGCGGTCTCCCACAGCGACCAGTCCTGGCCGGACTCCATCCCCCTGGCGTCCGCCGAGTAGGTCCTGCTCGTGGTCCGCGCCCGTTGTCCGGAGCCCTGGTGTCCGCCCAGGGACATGTTCTCCATGCCCGCCCCGGTGGCCTTGTGCCGCACATGGGGGTTGGTGAGTGCGAACCGGGTGCCGACCGCGCCGTCCAGCGCGGTGAGCCGCCGGGGGTGGCGCAGGCCGGCCACCACCCAGCCCGAGGTGACGCCCTGCCGCAGCGCCGCCGTGACGGCCTGCGGGCTGAAGCGGTCCTCGACCGCCAGGCGCGGGGCCAGGCCCTCCGTCTCGAACGCGGTGTCGCCGGGCTTGTCCGTGCTGCCCCGCCGCGCCGCCTGGGAGAGCAGCCGGAAGGCCAGGTCCCGGATCTGCTCGGCATCGCCGACGGTCTCCACGAAGTCCCAGTCGCGCAGACCGCCGCCCGCGGGCCGGGTGGTCAGGTCGGTGATGCCGGTGGCGTCGAGGCGACCGGACCGGCTCATGCGCCCCGCGCCCCGGCGCCGGGTGAGCTTCTCGTGGGCGTCGTCGTCCAGGGTGGTCGCGGTCGGTGCGCTCAGCCGGACGTCCTGCCGCTGTTCGCTCAGCTCGCGCAGCGGGTTGTCCTCGCCGGTGCGGTCGTCCGAACTGGCGATCACCTCGGCCACCGGCTGGTGGCGCCCGGGACGTCCGGGGGTGACGGCCCGCTTCCCGGTGCGCTCCCGGCTGGTCATGGTGACGTGCACGGCGAGCGACAGGCTGGTGCCGAACGTACTGGTCGAGACGTCACCGCTGTTCAGCGAGTCGGTACGGGTCACCGGACCGCCCTGGGCACTGCGGCTGCTCTCCAGCGCCGCCTCGGCCGCCACCTGCGCCGACAGCGCGCCGGGCACCAGGGTGGCCCGGACGCCGCCCTGCACGCCCGCCTTGCGGGCGGTGACGCCTCCCGTCTGCCCGCTCGACCCGACGCCCGAACTGCTGCGCACCAGCCAGTCCGGGGTGTCGCCGAGATAGGTGAGCGCGCCGATCCTCCCCCGGACCCGGATCTGTACGTCGTCGGAGCGCAGCGCGGCCTTGCGGCGCAGCCGCACGGGAACCCCCGCGGACAGCAACTGGTCCTTGTTGGCGCGCAGGTTGGTCTCCGACAGGACGGTCACCAGTTCCCGGTAGTTGCGCCGCTGGGCCTCGGCGTCCGCGCGGGCGACGCGCCCGGTGGCCTGCTCGCCGAACGGCGGCAGGTAGCCGGCCAGTTCGGGGTTGGTGGCGAACAGTCGCTCCAGCACGTCGATCAGCGGCCGGGTGTCCAGGTGGGTGAGGGCGGCGCTGGAGCCCATCGCGCCGAAGGGCAGATGGCGTTCGGCCTTGCGGGGTGTGCCGTCGGCGTTCGTCTCGGGCGTGCCGTCGGGCCGCTCGCGGTCCGCCTTGGTGTACAGCTCGCCGGGTTCCATGGCGGCCGGCAGCGGCAGCCCGAGGTGGCGGGCCTCCTCGGCCCGCATGCTGATCCAGGCGTCGAGGGTGTGCCGCACCGAGCGGCCGCCGGGCGTACGGGTGTGCCGCGGCGCGGCGGGCCCGGTGCCCTCGACGGTGAGCAGGACCCGGCCCAGGTAGAGCGCCTTGTCCCCCCGGACCTCGGCCCCCTGCCGGGTCGCCGCCGTCTGGTCGGCCGAGGCGAACCGCATCCGCCTGAAGCTCGCCGCGGGCATCCCCTTGAAGCGCACGGCCGGGCCCGCGCCGGGAGCCCCGAGGCCCAGGGCGGGGCCGGCCCCCGCCACCCCGCTCATGCCCTTGCCCATAGAGGCGCCCGCGCCGTGCTGTGCCTGCTGGTGGGTGCGGAGCTGCGTCTGGCCGGCCTGCCACGCCGGGGCCAGGGAGACGATGTCGGCCCGCATCCGGTAGGCGCTCTCGGCACCGGCGGCGCCGGCCGACAGGTCCTCGCTCGCGACCCAGCCGGTCAGCAGGCGCGGCAGGTCCTGGAGGATCGTCGCGGCGCCGGTGGCCTCGTAGAGCCGGGTGCGGTCGGCCGATCCCGGGGCGGCCGCCTGGGGGTGCAGTACGGAGTTCACCGCGTCGAACAGGCCCCCGCCACCACCGTGCGGGGCGCCCGGGGTCTCGACTCCGACGACCGCCAGCGACGTGGCCTGCCGTACGTCCTTCTGCTGCTCCCCGGTGAGCGCGGGGCCCGGGTCGGGCCGCACCGTGCCGCGCGGCACGAGGTGCTCGTGCGGCACGCGCATGGTGAGGGTGCCGTCGGCCGACGCCACCCGCTCGGTGCCGTAGGGGCCCTGCGGTCTGATCCGCACGGTGTAGCGCACGTGCCGCAGCGCCCGGACCGTGCCGCCCGAACTGCGCAGGACGCGCGGCTCGGACACCGTTCTGGTGCTGTGCACGTCGTGGTCGCTGCGCAGCGCGAGACCGGCCGCGAGCTGCGCGCCGGCCCACACGGCGGGCGCGGGCGTCGGGACCAGGACCGTACCGCCGCCGGTGAGGCCGGCCTGCCGCGAGCGGGTGGCGTCGGTCACCACGGTGGCGGCCGAGGAGTGCTGCTGGTCCACCTTGGTCGTGCCGTCCTGGGCGGCCGCCGCGCCCCGCGCCAGGTCGTCCGGCAGGACGGGCGAGGCGGCTTCGGGGTTCTCGTACATCGAGGGCTCGGGCCCGGGGCGGCCCGGGTTTGGGCGGACGGACACCGTGACGTCGTACGCGCCGCCGCTCCCGCGCACGGAGAAGACCCGGCCGTGGCCGTAGAAGGTCTCCGGCCGCCCCGCCAACTCCCGCCCCACCGTGGCCACGTCGGCGTCCGCAGCGCCCTCGATCGCGGCCACGGCGCGTCCCACCGCCTCGTGTCCGGTCAGCCCCGAGGCGGTGGAGAGCCCCGCGGACGTCATGTCCCGCAGATACGGCGGCAGCACCAGCGGCGGGTGCTGCATGGCCTTGCCCGGCCTCGTCGCGTCGGGTCCCGCCCGCCGGCCGGCCACGGGCGGGTTCCGCCGGGCGCTTCGGGCCGGACCGCGCCGCTTCGGGGCCGGGGCGGACACCCGGTCCGCCGGTTCCCTGGCGCTCCCGCTGTCGCCCCTGCTCCCGCTCTCCTCCTCGACGATCGGCGCCAGTGGCGTCCGCGCCACCACGGGCGGTCCGGAGCCGTCCGGCGGCGGGGCGGGGCGGTTGCCGAGGACGCGGGAGGCGGCGCTGTTCCCGGCGGCGCCCTGCATGGCCAGCAGTTCGCGTGGGCCGAGCGCGGCCGCGGATCCGGCCGCCGCCGTGGCGAGCGGGACACCGCCCGCCGGCTCCCGCGCACCGGCCGCCGCGACGCCGGCGAACCCGGCACCGGCGGACCTGACGCCGTCGGACGCGGACCTGACCGGCGGGGGCACCGCCGCCGCGCGGCCCGTCCCGCCGCCGTCCGGGCCGGGCTTGTCCTGTCGTCCCCGCATCGCACGCCCCTGCCCGACGATGTGTCGGCCCCGCCCTCCTCGTCGCCGGCCGCCGGGAACCGGAGCCGGCCCGGCGTGGTGCGGAGCCCGGCCAGGCCGGGAGGCTAACGCATGAACGGGACCCGGCCACAGGGTGAAGATCGAACGAGGTCTTCCGCAACAGGCCCGCGTGGGCGCGGTGTCGGGCCTCCCATCAGGGGCCGGCCGCCCTCCGCTGCCCCAACGGGCACAGCCGGGGGCAGGGTCCGTGCCCCCGCTCCGGCCCCCCGGGACGTTTCGGGGGGAGCAACGCGCGCGCGAGGGTGAGGGGCGTCCTGTCTCGTACCCCGAGGAGAGCAGAGCATGCCGTCCTACCTGTCGCCCGGCGTCTACGTCGAGGAGGTGGCCAGCGGCTCGCGCCCGATCGAGGGGGTGGGCACCTCGGTGGCGGCCTTCGTCGGTCTCGCGCCGACCGGCCCGCTGAACGAGCCCACGCTGGTGACCAACTGGACGCAGTACGTCGCGGCCTTCGGTGACTTCACCGACGGGTACTACCTCGCGCACTCCGTCTACGGGTTCTTCAACAACGGCGGCAGCGCCGCGTACGTCGTCCGCGTCGGCGGCTCCGCCGACGACGCCGCCGCCGGTTCGAACGGGGCCTCCGCTCCCGCCGCGGTGACGGGTGCCGCCGCCCCGGCCGCGCTGCCGGCCGCCGAGCCGAAGCAGCTCGGCACGTTCGCCGTGACGGCCAACGCCGCCGGGCAGCAGGGCCCGCTGACCGTCGAGGTCGCCGACCCCGAGGGCGAGGGTCCCGCCGAGCGCTTCAAGCTGATCGTCAAGGACGGCGACAAGCCGGTCGAGACGTTCGACGTGAGCGCCAAGAAGGGCAACCGCTCCTACGTCGTCACCCAGGTGAAGGAGCGCTCCAAGCTCATCACCGTGACGGAGGCCGCGCCCGCCGCGCAGCTCGCCCGCCCGGAGAACCAGACCCTGACGCTGCCGGCGCCGCCCGCCGCCGCCCCCGCCGCCCCGGTCGAGAAGGCCGGCAGCCCGGACCCCGGCCCGGCCCAGTACCTCGGCGACTCCGCGGACCGCACGGGCTTCGGCGGCCTGGAGGCCATCGACGAGATCTCCATGGTCGCGGTGCCCGACCTGATGGCCGCCTACCAGCGCGGCGCGATCGACCTGGAGGCCGTCAAGGCCGTCCAGCTCGGCCTCATCGCGCACTGCGAGCTGATGGGCGACCGCGTCGCCATCATCGACCCGCCGCCCGGCCAGAACGCCCGTCAGATACGGGTCTGGCGCCAGGAGACGGCCGGCTACGACTCCAAGTACGCGGCCCTGTACTACCCCTGGATCAAGTCGTTCGACCCGGCCTCCGGCCAGTCCCGCCTGATCCCGCCGAGCGGCCACGTCGCCGGCATCTGGGCCCGCAACGACACCGAGCGCGGCGTGCACAAGGCTCCCGCGAACGAGGTCGTCCGCGGTGCCGTCGACCTGGAGATCCAGATCACGCGCGGTGAGCAGGACCTGCTCAACCCGATCGGCGTCAACTGCATCCGCGCCTTCCCCGGCCGCGGCATCCGCGTGTGGGGTGCCCGCACCCTCTCCTCCGACCCGGCGTGGCGCTACCTGAACATCCGCCGGTACTTCAACTACCTGGAGGAGTCGATCCTGATCGGCACCCAGTGGGTGGTGTTCGAGCCGAACGACCACAACCTCTGGGCCCGCATCCGCCGCAACGTCTCGGCGTTCCTGGTCAACGAGTGGCGCAGCGGCGCCCTCTTCGGCCAGAGCCCGGCGGAGGCCTACTACGTCAAGTGCGACGAGGAGACCAACCCGCCGGAGTCGGTCGACCTCGGCCGGGTCATCTGCGAGATCGGCATCGCGCCGGTCAAGCCCGCCGAGTTCGTGATCTTCCGGCTGGCCCAGTTCTCCAGCGGCAGCGGGGAACTGGAGGAGTAGGACACGCGTCCTGCGCCGCTCCGGGCTCCCGCCGCCCCCTCCCTCCTCTCACAGATCCTTAGAAGGACAGCGAACACATGGCTCTGATGCCGGGTGACTCCCTCACAGCGAACAACTTCGGGCTCCAGATCGACGGGGTGATGGTCGAGTACCTCGCCGAGGTCAACGGCCTCACCCTCGAGCAGGACGTCATCAAGTACCCGCAGAACAACAGCACCACCGGCAAGCACGAGACGGCCGTGCTCCCGGGCAACAAGAAGGACGGGCAGTGCACCGTCGTGCGGGGCATGACCCAGTCGTCGTCGTTCACCCAGTGGATCAACGACTCCATGAACGGCCGGATGTCCACGGCGCGTAAGAACGCCTCGATCATCCTGATGGACTCCGAGGACACCCCGGTGAAGCGGTACAACCTGCGCAACGCCTGGTGCAGCAAGATCGACGCGAGCGCGGTCAAGGCGGGCGACACCTCCGCGCTGACCGAGACGGTCACCATCGTGTTCGAAGAACTGGTCATCGAATAATGCGGCGTGCGGCTGCCGGGGCGCCCGCGGCGGCCCCCGACGACCCCCAGACCGCGGCGGCGGGAGCGGACTTCCCCCGTTCGGCTCCCGCCGTCGCACCCACGGAGACACCGGCCGAGGCACCGCGCCAGCAGCTACGCACCGAGTTCCCCTTCGAGCTGCCGCGCGGCTACGTCGACGACTCGGGCACGGTGCACCGGGACGGTGTGATGCGGCTGTCGACGGCACGGGACGAACTGATCCCGCTGCGCGACGTGCGGGTGCAGGAGAACCCGGCGTACCTGTCGGTGGTGCTGCTCGGCCGGGTCATCACCCGGCTGGGCACGCTGCCGATGGTGCACGACGGGATCGTGGAGAACATGTTCGCCTCCGACCTGGCGTTCCTCCAGGACTTCTACCGCCAGATCAACGCGGAGGGCCACACCCGCGCGGCCGTTCAGTGCCCGCACTGCACGGAGCCGTTCGAGGTGGAGCTCGGCGGGAGCCGCCTGGGGGAATCGTGACGTACGCGACCGACCGGCTGCACGAGGAGATCGCGTACGTCGCCTACCACTTCCACTGGAGTCTGGAGGCGATCCTGGACCTGGAGCACCAGGACCGCCGCCGGTACACGGACCAGATCGCGTCCCTCGTGACGCGTGGCGCGGCGGAGGGCTGATCGGTGGGATTCCTGGACCGGCTGCGAGGCCGTCGTGACGGGCTCCGGGACGGGCCACGGGACGGCACCGGCGAGCCCGCGCCCACACCCGGTGCCCGGGCCGCCGAGGCGGGCGACCCGGGCACGGGCGACCCGGGCACGGGCGGCCGGGGCGCGAGTGGCCGAAGTGTGAGTGGCCCGGGCGCGAGTGGCCAGGGCGTGAGCGCGTCGCCTGCGACCGGCTCCGCGCCCGTGGCCGTCGCCGCCTGGACGGGCCTGCCGCCGATCCAGCGGGCGACGGGCGACACGCGTACGGGAGTCGCGGACGCCGGGTTCGGCGGCCGGCTGCCGACGTGGCAGAACCCGTCGTTCACGGGGGCGCCGTCCCCCGCGGTACTGAACCCGGCGGCGGGCAGCAGCATGCTGTCGGGCGCGTTCGGCGAGTCGGCACCGCCGGTGGCGGGGTCCGGGCGTTCCGGGCAGTCGCCGCCGTCGGCCTCACCGGCCGCCGCGGCTCCGGTGCAGCGGATGCCGGTCGCGCCCCTGCGGGCGATACCGGCGGCCACGGAGCCGTCGTCCGCGCCCGCGGCTCCCGCGAGCGGCACGGGGGCCGGACCGGCCGCCTCCCCCGCGACGGTGCCCGGCGCCGCGTCCACGTCACCGGCCGCGCCGGTCCAGCGGGCGCGCTCCGCCGGGCCGGCGTCGCCCGCGGCACCGGTGAGCGCTCCGCCCCAGGCCCCGCGCGGAGTCCGCGTGGCACCGGTGCCGGCCGCCGCGCCCCGCCCGCGGCCCCCGCTGACCAAGGCCCCGTCCGGCTCGGCGGCCGTGCAGCGCCGGTCCCTGCCCGCGACCCGCCGGGCCGCGAACGGCCTGCCGGGCTCCTCGGGGACGGCACCGTCGTCCCCGGACGGTGACCGAGCGGAACCCGGCGCGGCCCCGGGCCCGGCCGCCTCCCCGGCACGCCCGTCCGGCGCCGGGGCCGCCCCGTCCACGGCACCGGCCGGCACCACGACCACCGGTGCTCCGGTGCAACGGGCGGTGCCCCCTCACCAGCCCCCGCCGACCAGCACCGACACCACGGCGGCGACCACGTCCGGGGGCGGCATCACGGCGGCGACCACGTCCGGGGGCGACACCACGGCCGGCCTTCCGGTGCAGCGCGCCGCGCTCCGCCCCGGCTCCGCCCCGACCGCTTCCGGCGGCCGTACGGCACCCGCCCCCGCCACCACCGACGGCGGCGGCGCGGCAGCAGGCACCCCCGTACAACGCGCGACAACACGCCCCGGCCCCACCCCGACGACCGCCGCCCGGCCCACCGCCCCGGCATCCGCACCCTCGGCCTCAGGCGACGGCACGGCAGCCGGTGCCCCCGTACAACGCGCGGTGCCGCGCTCCCGCCCGGCCATCCGTACCGGCTCCGCCCGCGGGGCCGATGCCACGGGTGGCCGCCGGACCACCTCACCGGACGCCCAGGGCGCACCGGCACAGCGCGCCGTACCGCGGTCCGGCCCCGCCGCGTCCGCCCGCACCGCTCCCCGGCCCGGCGCCGCCCCGACCGGCAACCGGGCAACGCCCGCACCCGGCGCCGACACGGCGACCGGCACACCGGTACAGCGACCCGTACCGCAGCCCGGCTCCACACCGACCGGCACGACCGGCCAACCTCCGGCACAGCGCACCCCCGTACAACGAGCGACAACCGGCACCACCACCAACACCCCCCGCAACACCCCCGCACCCGGCACCACCCCCACCACCGGCCGGTCGTCCACCGCAGCCGACGGCGCGTCCAGCGGCCTCCCGGTCCAGCGAGCGGCGGCTCGTCCCACCACCGGCACGCCCGCCACCGGCACCGGCGCCTCGCACACCGGCCGTACACCTGCGGCATCGTCACGGCCATCGTCGGCATCGGCGTCGGCATCGGCATCGGCGCCGCCATCCGCGCCTCCGTCTCCGTCAGGAGCCACCCCGCCCACCGACCGGCCGACGCCATCGACCGGGGGTGGCGCGACGGCCGGCGCCCCGCCGCAGCGGACCATGCCGCCGCTCAACCGCCCCTCCGCCACCGCCGCCGGCACACCGGCCGCCCCCGGCCGCACCGCCGCCACCCCGGTCCAGCGAGCGGTCCCTTCGCCCGACCGCTCCGCCGCGGGCCCCGGGAAGCGCGACGCCGGTCGCGGCGACACGGCACCCGGCGGCGACGCCCGGGCGCCCCACGGCAACGCCCCCCGGACCAGCCCGCCGGCCCAGTCCGCCTCCACGCCCCCACCGGTACAGCGAGCCGCGGCCCGGCCCGCCCCCGGCAGCGGCGCAGGCACACCCACCGCGTCCCGGCCGGCCGGAACCGACCCGGCATCAGGCGGCCCTGCGGGCGGGGGAAGCGGCGCGGGCGCCCCCGGAGTCACCAGCGCCCCCGGAGCCGGCGGCGCGGAGGCGGCGCAGCGGCCCTCGTCCCCTCCCGTCGCCCCCAGCCGTCCCGCCGGTCCGACCGGCGTACAGCCCTCCGTCCAACGGCGAGCGGCAAACCCCGGCCCCTCGAAAACACCCCGAACCACTCAGACATCGCAGGCCGCACCGCCTCCGCGGGCCGCCCCGACCCGCGGCGCTCACCACGCCCCCGCGCCCCCCGGCAGCGCCCCCCACTCGCCCACCGGCACCTCCGCCGCGAGCCCGCGCACGGCGCCGCCCCCGGTCCAGCGCGCAACGGAACGGCCCGCCCCGGCACCGGTCGCACCCGCCGCCGAACCGACCGACGCCGCCCACCGCGACGCCCCCGCCGGCTCCGCGCCGCCCCCCGTCCAGCGGTCGCTTCCGGGGAACACCGGGCCGGCCGCCGTGCCCCTCGCCCGCCCGGGGACCGAGAAGTCGGCCGACCCCGCGCACGCACACCCGGTGCAGCGCACCGCCAGGGCGCCGCGTCCGGGTCTCGGCGCCCCCATGGCGTCCAGGCCCGCCACCGTCGTACGCCCGCACACGGAACCCGCCGCCGCCCCGCACGCGCGCCCGGCCCCCGGCCCGGCACCGTCCGCACCCGCGCCGGCCCCGCGCCGCTCTCCCCTCGGCGCTCCCTTCCGCACACCGCCGGCCGACACCACGTCGCTCACCGCACCGGCCTCCGCCGCCCCCCGCGCCCTCGGCCGTACGCTCCCACCGGTCCAGCGGGCCATCGCCCCGGGCACCGCCTCCGCGACACCCGTGCCCCCCACCGAGGCGGTACCGGTGTCACCCCCGCCGCCCCCGCACCGCACCACGGCCACCGGTACGGCGGGGCGGGACGCGATGGGCGTGCCCGCGGCCCCGCCCGGTCCCGCGTCCGCCCCGACCGGTCCCGCGTCCGCCCCGACCGGCCCCGCGCCCGCCCCGCTCCAGCCCGCTCCCCCCGTCCAGCGCTCGAGGCGGACCACGCCCGCCAAGGCCGTACCGCTGCGCCGGCCCGCGTCCCCGGGCGCCACCGCCGCCGGGGCCCCGCTCCCCGTGTCCCCCCTCACGCCGCCCACGCCGACACCGCCCGGCCCGCCGCACCCCGTCAGCGCACCGGCGGCGCCGCCGGCGGCGGACGCCGACACCACGTCCGCGCCCACCGTCCAGCGCCTCTTCGGGCGACACTCCGGGCGCCACTCCGCCACCGGCGCCCTCGCCGCGCACGCGGCGGCCTCCGTCTCCACGGCCCTGAACCGCTTGCTGCCCCCGGCGCCCCAGCAAGCCCCGGCCGACCCGCCGCCGCCCTACAGCCCGCCGCAGTCCCAGAGCGCGTCGCCGCCCGGCAACCCGCCCCCGTACTCGGCGAGTCCGGCCGCCGCGGCGGAGGGGGACCCGCCCCCCGCGTACACGGCGGTCCCGGCCGGCGGGTTCGACCCGCGCGAGCTCACCGACTTCCAGTTGGACGAACTGGTGCACCGGATCATCGGCCGCGTCACCCGCCACGTCCGCACCGAACTGCGCATGGACCGCGAACGGGTCGGCAGACTCCGCGATCCCCGCCACTGACCGGCCCTCCGCCCACCGGCCCCCCCGGTCCGCCCACCCGCCCACCCGCCCACCGCGCACACAACCCACCTGATCCATCTGATCCACCTGATCCATCTGACCCTCTGACCCTATGACCCTCTGACCCGCCTGATCCCCACCTGACGCACCCGACAGAAAGGCCCACCCTCGATGCCCCGCCAGGACCCGGGCTCCACGATCTGGTTCACCCTCACCATCGACGGCGAGAGCCTCGGCTACTGGAACGGGTGCGAAGGCCTGTCGTCCCAGGTGGAGATCGAGCAGCGCCAGGAGGGCGGCAACAACGGGTTCGTGTGGCAACTGCCCACCCGCGTGTCCTTCTCCAACATCCGGCTGACCCGCCCCCTCACCCCGGACACGGCCAAGGTCGCCAAGTGGATCTCCTCCGTCCAGACGGGCATCAAGCGGCCGACCGCGCAGATCTCCGCCCTGCGCGCGGACGGGTCACTGGTCGCCCGCTGGGGGCTCATCGACGTACTGCCCGTCAGTTGGCAGGGCCCCAGCCTCGACCCCGGCAATCCGGCCGTGGCCAACGAGGTCCTGGAAATCACCCACCACGGCTTCACCGACTGACGGCGCCGCGGAGCAGAGAGGAAGACCCATGGCAAAGAGCGGCAAGGGCGCCGGCAAGAGCCTCGTACGCGCCAACCTCGCCATCCACCAGCCCCCCACCGGCACGACCACCACCCCCGGCGCGCTGATGCGCAGGTTCGGCTTCGAGTTCAACCCGGCCCAGTTGTCCCTCACCCAGCGGACCCAGTGGAACGCCACCCCGACGGCGGCCGTGCGCAAGGCCGCGAAGCCCCAGTTCATGGGCGCCGAGCCGCGGGAGATGACCCTGGAGGTCTTTCTGGACTCCTCCACCAAGCCGGGCGGCAACACGGTGCTGAAGAAGGTCGAGTCGCTGCTGAGCTGCTGCGAGGTGACCGCCGAGAGCCTCGCCGCCGACCAGCCGTCGCCGCCCTGGGTGGTCTTCGAGTGGGGGTCGTTCTCCACGGCACGGTTCACCGCGTACGTCGCGTCCGTCGAGGCGTCGTACACCCTCTTCGGCACCACCGGCGTGCCCATCCGCGCCACCTGCCAGGTGCACCTGGTCGAGATCCCCGGACCGACCCGGGGTCAGAACCCGACCTCCGGCGCGCTCACCGCCCAGCGCGTGCACCGGGTCGTCGCCGGGGACTCGCTGCAGTCGCTGGCCTGGCGGGAGTACGGCAGCGCGGGCGCGTGGCGGGCGATCGCCGAGGCCAACGGCATCGACGACCCGTCCCGCCTGCCGACCGGCACCGAACTCATGCTGCCCGCCTCCGAGGAGGTGCCTCACTGATGGTGCGTCCCGCGTTCTCCAGCATCGTCCAGGTCCGGATCGGCGCCGCGAAGCTGCCCGACGACATCGCCCTGATGCTCGTCGACGGCTGGGTCGACCAGGGCATCGGCGTGCCCGCGGCCTTCCGCATCACCTTCCGCGACCCCGACCACCTGGTCCTCGGCAAACTGAACGTGCAGTTCGGCACCAGGGTGGTCATCACCCCGGTGGCCGACGGCCAGGGCGTCGGCAAACCCCTGCTGACCGGCGAGGTCACCGCCATGGAGGCCGACTACGACGGCACCGGCAGCTACACCGTGATCCGCGGCTACGACTTCGGGCACCGCATGATGCGCCAGCGCCGCGTGGCCGCGTACCGCAACCAGAAGGCCTCCGACATCGCCCGCAAACTCGCCGCCATGGACGGCGTGTCCATCGGGCGGATCGTGCCGACGAAGGGCGCGTACGGGTTCATCAGCCAGTCGAACGTCACCGACTGGGACTTCCTCGCCCGGCTCGCCGACGAGAACAACATGGTGATGTACGTCGACGCCAAGGGGAAGTTCCGGTTCGTCAAGCCGAACCCGTCGGCCGGTGCGCCCTCCCCGAACACGGACGGCGACCAGAGCGCCTTCGTCCTCCAGGCCCGCCACGACATCATGCGGCTGCGGGCCGCGGTGACCGCCGCCGACCAGGTCGGCAAGGTCGAGTCGCGCGGCTGGAACGTCACCACCAAGAAGAAGATCACCGAGATCGCGCCCGCCAGGACCGACCCGGGCATCGCCATCGGCTCCACACCGGGCGAGGCGGCCGGCAAGTTCAAGGCCGCCAAACTCGTCGAGACCGCCAACCCCTACGACCGGCAGGACGAGGTCCGGCACGCGGCGAAGTCCCTCGCCGCCGACGTCACGTCCTCCTTCGCCGAACTGGAGATCGCGGTCAAGGGCAGCCCCGACCTGCGGCCCGGTGTGCCCGTGGCGCTCAGCGACGTCGGCAAGCCCTTCGAGGGCAAGTACACCGTCACCTCGGTACGCCACCACTTCGGCGACAGCGAGCCCTACCAGTCCTGGATCACGGTCAGCGGACGCCAGTGGCGTTCCCTGTACGGGCTGGCCTCGGGCGGCGGCGGTGGCACGGACCCCGCGAGCGCGGCCCGGCTGCCCAGCGTCGCCAACGCCATCGTCACCGACGTACAGGACCCGCTGAAGCAGGGCAGGGTCAAGCTCCAGTTCCCGTGGCTGGACGACGCCTACGTCAGCGACTGGGCGCGCAGCGTGCAGATGGGCGGCGTGGGCGGCGGCGGCGTCTTCCCCATGGACGTCGGCGACGAGGTGCTGGTGGCCTTCGACCGGGGGGCGCTGGACCACCCGTTCGTGATCGGCGGGCTCTACAACGGCCGGGACCTGCCGACCAAGGTCGACGTCCCGCTGCACGACGGCCTGAAGAAGAAGGCCGCCCGGCACACCCTGTCCGACCGCCAGGGCAACCGCGTCGACCTGCTCAGCCAGCGGACCGGCATGCGCAAGCAGGGCGTCCGGATCGCCAGCGGCAACGACAGGCTGACCATCAACCTCGACCGCACCAAGACCGAGATCACCATCGACAGCGCCGGCTCGGTCAGCATCACCGGCAGCCGCTCGGTGTCGGTGGAGGCGGGCATGAACCTCACCCTGGAAGGACGCCGGTCGGTGACGATCAGGAGTGGCGGACCGCTCACCCTCGAGGGCAAGGGCATCGTCAACCTCAAGTCGCTGGGCGGCGTGGTCGCGGTGAACGCGCTGGGCGGCGCCCTGAACATGACGTCGACCGGCGCCGCGACCCTCACCGCCACGGGTCTGGCGACGATCACGGCCGCCAACACGAAGATCACCGGCGCCAAGCTCGACCTGTACGGCGGCTTCTTCGTCAACGAGATCAAGTACCCGTTCGGATGACCGGACGACCGCGCCGACGCCCCGGGTGCGTCGGCAGAAGGCAACGGGAAAGGCAGGTGGCCCTCTGATGGCCGAACAGTTCGTCGGATCCGGCTGGTCGTTCCCCCTGCGCATCGGGCCCACCGGCGGCATCGCCCTGGTCAGCGGCGAGCGGGAGATCGAGGAGGCCATGCAGTTGGTCCTGGCCACCGCCCCCGGCGAGCGGCCGATGCGCCCCGAGTTCGGCTGCGCCATCCACGACCTCGTCTTCGCCCCGGTCAACGAGCAGACCGCCGGCCGCATCCAGCACGAGGTGCACGTGAGCCTCGACCGCTGGGAGCCGCGCATCGAGGTCCAGGAGGTCGAGGTCACCGCCGGTGACGACCAGAGCGTCCTCTACATCGACGTGCGCTACTCGATCCGCGGCACCAACAACCCGCGCAGCCTGGTCTTCCCGTTCTACGTCATCCCCTCCCACGACGAGCCGGACCTCGACGGCCGCGCCGGCCTCCCGGGCTCCTTCGAAAGCGACCGCTGATGTCCCTGCCCTCCCCCAACCTCGACGACCGCCGGTTCCAGCAGTTCGTCGACGACGCCAAGCGCTACATCCAGCAGCGCGCCCCGGAGTGGACCGACCACAACGTCTCCGACCCCGGCGTCACCCTCGTCGAGACGGTCGCCCACATGGCCGACCAGATCGTCTACCGGCTCAACCGGGTACCGGAGAAGAACCACCTCGCCTTCCTCGACCTGGTCGGCATCACGCTCTTCCCGCCGTCCGCCGCGCGCACGGACGTCACCTTCTGGCTGTCCGCGCCGCAGGAGGACGCGGTCCTGGTCCCGGTCGGCACCGAGGTCGCCACCCTGCGCACCGAGCGGGACGAGGCCGTCGTCTTCTCCACCGTCGGCGACCTGACCGTCGTACCGTGCTCGCTCGGCCACCTGATGGTGCAGCACCGTGGCGAGGCCGTCACCGACCGGACCACGGACCTCGCCGAGGGCGAGCACCTGATGTGCTTCTCCGAGGCCCCGGCCCCCGGCGACTGCATGCTCATCGGCCTCACCGCCGCCACCCCGCACTGCGCGCTCGCCCTGGAACTCGACAGCCGCGTCGACGGTGTCGGCGTCGACCCCCGGCAGCCGCCCCTGGTCTGGGAGGCCTGGACCGAGGACGGCTGGCAGCCCTGCGAGGTCGACCGGGACGGCACCGGCGGCCTCAACCGCCCCGGCGACATCGTGCTCCACGTGCCCGGCGGGCACGTGCTGTCCCGCAACGGCGGCCACGAGGCCGGCTGGATACGCTGCCGGGTCACCGACCCCCTGCCCGGCCAGCCCTTCTACACGACCTCGCCGACCATCCACTCCGCCGAGGCGTACACCATCGGCGGCACCACCGGCGCCGTCCACGCCGAGACCGTGTACGACGAGGTCCTCGGCGAGTCCACCGGCCTGCCCGGCCAGCGGCTTCGGCTCGAGCACGCCCCCGTCGTCGCCGACGACCCGCCCGTCCTCCTCCAGACCGCCGCCGACGACGGCTGGCAGGACTGGCAGGTCGTCCCGCACTTCGCGGGCTCCGGACCCGGCGACCACCACATCACGCTGGACGCCGCGACCGGTGCGATCGCCTTCGGCCCCGCCGTCCGCGAGGCCGACGGCACCCTGCGCCAGTACGGCACCGTCGCCCCCAAGGGCGCCGTCATCCGCGCCCGCCGCTACCGCACCGGCGGCGGCAGGTCCGGCAACGTGGCCCGCGGCGCCGTACAGGTGCTGCGCACCTCCATCCCGTACGTCTCGGAGGTCGTCAACCGCGAGGCCGCGCGTGGCGGCGTCGACGGCGAGACCGTCGAGGAGGCGAAGCTCCGGGCGCCGATCACCCTGCGCGCCCAGGAGCGCGCCGTGACCCTGCGCGACTACGAGGAGCTCGCCCGCCGGGCCGCCCCCGAGACCGCCCGGATCACCTGCCTGGAGGGCGAGGAGGGCGACCACGGGGCCTACGCGGTCCGGGTCCTGGTCGTCCCGCAGGCCGTGCCCGACCCCGGCGGACGGCTCCGCTTCGAGCAACTCGTCCCCGGCGACGCCCTGCTGGACCGCATCACCCGACACCTCGACGAGCGCCGCCTGATCGGCACCCGCCTCGCCGTCGGCCCGCCGTACTACCAGGGCGTCACCGTCGTCGCGACCGTGCACGCCTTCCGCGGCGTCGACACCGACCGCGTGCGCCGCCAGGCCCACGACGCCCTCTACCGGCACCTCGACCCGCTCACCGGCGGCACGGACGGCAAGGGCTGGCCCTTCGGGCGTCCCGTGCAGGCCGGCGAGGTCTTCGCCGTGCTCCAGCGCGTGCCCGGCGTCGAACTCGTCGACGAGGTCGTGCTGCACCCCGCCGACCCCCTCACCGGCAAGCGCGGCGACCCCACCGACCGCATCGACCTCGAGGCGCCCGCGCTGGTCTTCTCCTTCGACCACCGCGTCCGAGTGATCGGGGACAACGCGTGACGGCCACCTCCCACCGGGGTTCCGTCGACGGCCTCGGCTCCTCGCTGCCCATCGGCTCGATGCTCCCGGCCGTCTTCGCCGACGACGACCTCGCGCAGCGCTTCGTCGGCGGCCTCGACGACGTCCTGGCCCCGATCCTGAACGTCCTGGACTGCCTGGACACCTACTTCGACCCGGCCCTCACCCCGGCCGACTTCGCCCGGTGGCTCGGCACCTGGGTCGGCGCCGAGACCGACGGCACCGAGCCCGAGGACCGGCTGCGCGACGCCGTCGCCGCCGCGGCCCGCCTGCACCGCGTACGCGGCACCCGGCGCGGCCTGGCCGAGGCGGTACGGCTCGCGTTCGGCGTCGAGCCCGAGATCACCGAGAGCGGCGGCGCCGCGTGGAACGCCCGCCCGCTGGGCCCGTTCCCCGGCACCCCGCGCCCCCGCCTCCACGTCGCCCTCCGGCTGCCCGACCCGTCCCCGGCCGACACCCATCGCCTGGACGGCCTCGTCGCCGCCGCCCGCCCCGCCCACATGCCCTACACGGTCGAAGTGACCGCCTCCGAAAGGACCCCGGAGAGATGACCACGCAGAATTGCGCCGAGTGCGGAACCCGCGCGGAACCGGGCCAGTCCTTCTGCGACGCGTGCGGCGCCGTACTCCGCTGGGAACAGGCCGGCGCCCGCACGACGCGACCCGCGGCCGCCCCGCCCGACCAGGGCCCCGGCTGGGACGCCTTCGGCGGTGCGGGCGTGCCCCCCGCCCGGCACGACCGCACGGCGCCCGCCGCCGGCGGACCGGACGACGACACCGAGGAGACCCCGGCCGTGCCCCACCCGCGCCACCCGGCGGACGCGACCGGCCCCACGGGGACGGACAGGACCGGCGCCGACGGAACCGGAACGGACGGGACCGGCACCCCGGAGACGAACGACGCCACGCGTCGCGGTGACTACGGGGCACAGGGCGCGGCCGGCGCGGCCGGTGTAGCCGGTGCAGCCGGTGCAGCCGGTGCAGCCGGTGCAGCCGGTGCAGCCGGTGCAGCCGGTGCCGGGAACGCGGCGGGCGCTGCTGGTGCCTCCGGTTCCTCCGGTGCCTCGAGCGCACCCGGAACCGCGGCTGCCGCGCGTACCGCCGGAACCGCCGGAGCGGGGGCCGCCGCAGGAGCCGCCGGAGCCGCGGGCGCGGCAGGCTCCGCGGGCGCGGGCGGCACCGCGGGCGGCACGGGAGCCGCGGGCCACGCCGCTTCCGCAGGCCCCGCCGGTCCCACGGGTCCCACCGGTTCTCCCAGCGGCACCGGAAGCACCGGGCCGACGGGCACCACCGGAAGCCCGGGCACCCACGCGAACGCGGGCACCGCCCGAGCCTCCCGTACCCCCGGCGTGGACGAGACCGCCCCCACCACCCCGATGGCGTCCGCCCCGGCCCCGAACGCCCTCTCCGACACGATGTCCGACCGGGCCCGCTCCCTCCTCGTCCCCGTCGCCGAACCGGAGGCCCCCGCTCCGGCCCCGCCCCCCACCGTCGCCCCGGTCCTGCCCGGCCGCCCCGACGCCGACCGGCCGCAGGTGCGCGCCCCCGGCCACCAGCCGGACATCGCCAACGGCCCGCCCTGCCCGTGGTGTTCCACCCCCAACCGTCCCGACCGGCACTACTGCGCGCGCTGTGCGATGCCCCTCACCCGCACCGGCGACGCCGACACCGCGCCCGCCCCCTGGTGGCGCCGGCTCTTCGGCGGCCGGCGCCGCGAGACCCCGTGGGCCGGCGACCGCCCGCGCCTGCGCCGTGTCTTCGACCGCATCGGCACCTGGATCACCGTCGTCGTGGTCATCACCCTGGTGGTCCTCGGCTTCGTCTACATCCCCGACGGGATCCAGGCCACCCGCGACCACTTCGCCAAGCGCGCCCCGGTCTCTCCGGACCGGATCACGGCCTCGCGCTCCTTCACCGGTCACAAGCCGGAGCTGCTCATCGACAAGCGCAGCAACACCTGGTGGGGCCCGGGCATCTCGCAGTCCGGCCAGGGCCAGTGGATCGAGGTCAGCTTCACCGAGCCGACCCGTCTGCTGGACCTGATCATCACCCCGGGCACCTCCACCAAGGCCGACCAGCTCAGCAAGTCGGCCCTGCCGCACCGGGTGCAGGCGACCATCACGACGAAGGACGGCAAGACCGAGATCCGCGACCTCACCCTGGACCAGGGCGCCGGCGGCCAGCGGCGCCCCTTCCGCGTCGGCGAGGTCACCAAGGTCCGCTTCACCATCGAGTCGGCCCACGCGGCCGCCGAGAACAAGCAGGTGGCCATCGCGGAGATCGAGTTCTTCGGCCCGTCCAGCGCCAACCGCACCTGACCCACGCCCCGGGACCACCTGGCAACGGCCTCCGCCCCGCACCGGCGGAGGCCTTTTCCACCGTATGGACGCCACACCGCGCGTACCCGGACGGCCCGCCGGAGGCTGAGGCCATGCCCTCAGCACGAGCGATATCCACCGCTGTCCTGCTGTCCACCGCCACCCTGCTCTCCTGTTCCCTGACGGCCTGCGCGCCGGCGGCTCAGGACGGCGGCCGGGGCGGTGACGGCGGCGGCACGGCAACCGACGCACAGGACGAAGACCGGCTCCGGGAGCAGTCCCTGGACTGGCGGGACTGCCCCGCCCCCTCCCCCGTCCAGGGCGGCGGCGAGGCCCCCGCGCCCCTCCCCGACGGCACCCGGTGGCAGTGCGCCACCATGCGGGCGCCGCTGGACTGGAAGGAGCCCGCCGGGAAGTCGATCGGCATCGAGCTGATCCGGGCCCGCTCCAGCGGCGACGCGGACGACCGGATCGGCTCCCTGCTCTTCAACTTCGGCGGCCCCGGAGGCTCCGGAGTCACCGCCCTGCCCGGTCTCGCCCCCGACTACGACAAGCTCCGCTCCCGGTACGACCTGGTGAGCTTCGACCCGCGCGGCGTCGGCGACAGCCAAGGCGTGCGGTGCATGGACCCCGACGCCGCCGAGGAGGCCGAGGGGGACACCACGCCCGACGACGGGCGGGCCGAGACCGAGGCGCTGACCGACTTCCTCCGGGAGATCGCCGCGGCGTGCGAGCGCAACTCCGGCGACGTCCTGCCGTTCGTCGGCACCACCGAGGCCGCCCGGGACATGGACCTGATGCGGCACCTCCTCGGCGACGAGAAGCTCCACTACTTCGGGATCTCGTACGGCACCCAACTCGGCGGCGTGTACGCCCACCTGTTCCCCGAGAGGGTCGGCCGGGCCGTACTGGACGGCGTCGTCGACCCCACCCACGACATGATGGAGAAGGCCCTCGGGCAGGCCGAAGGGTTCCAGCTCGCCTTCGAGCACTTCGCCGCCTGGTGCACCCGGCAACGCTGCACGCTGGGGGACGACGTCCAGGCGATCGTGGACACCGCCGTGGAGCTCGGGGCCGACCTGGACGACGCTCCGCTGACCACCTCGGGCGGCGGCGAACTGGACGGCGACGAGTTCACCGACGCCATCACCGGCGCGCTCTACAAGCGGGACTACTGGCCCGCGCTCCTCGTCGGCCTGGAAGCGGCGGCGCGCGGCGACGGCGACGTCATGCTGGATCTGGCGCAGGAACTGGCACAGCGCGGCGCCGGCGGCGACACCGACGACGGCGGTACGGACGACGACACCGACGAAAGCAATGAGAACGACGCGTTCCGGGCCATCACCTGCGACGACTCGAGCGACCGCTACACCCTGGCGGACGTGGCGGAGCGGCTGCCCGAGTTCGTGGCGGCGTCCCCCCTGTTCGGGCCGAGCCTGGCGTGGGGCACGCTCGCCTGCACCGGCTGGCCGGTGCCGGGAGAGGCCGAGCACCCCGAGGTGAGTGCGCCGGACGCACCCCCGATCCTGCTGGTCGGCAACACCGGCGACCCCGCCACCCCCTACGCGGGCGCCGCCCGTATGGCGGAGCGGCTCGGCGAGGGCGTGGGCTTCGAGCTCACCTACGACGGTGAGGGCCACGGCGCCTTCGACAGCGGGAACCCCTGCGTGCGGCGCGCCGTCACCTCGTACCTGATCGACGGAAAGCTCCCGACGAGCGGCACGGTGTGCGAGGCGGAGCCGATGCCGGAAGGCAAGTAGCACCCGCGCAACCGCGTGAAGCCCTGCCGTCCGGTGGACGGCAGGGCTTCATCTCGCTTCCGAGCCCCCTGTCGGATTCGAACCGACGACCTTCGCTTTACAAGAGCGGCGCTCTGACCAACTGAGCTAAGGAGGCACTCGCGCGGCGTCACGCGCGGAGGCTGCTCCACTGTACACAGAGCCGGTGAACGATGGGATTCGAAAATTTCGGCGAAGTTCACAGTCCCCCAGGTACTGACAGACCAGGTGAACGCCGGGTACCGTCCTGCCCAGCTTCACCTGTGTGGACTACACCACACCACCTTCCTACAACGGATCGTCCGGCACGTTCCTGCCGGTAGAAGGGGGCCCATTCACCATGGCCACTGTTACGTTCGACAAGGCGACCCGCGTCTACCCGGGTTCCACGAAGCCCGCCGTCGACGGCCTCGACATCGACATCGAGGACGGCGAGTTCCTCGTCCTGGTCGGCCCGTCCGGCTGTGGCAAGTCCACCTCGCTGCGCATGCTCGCCGGCCTGGAGGACGTGAACGGCGGTGCCATCCGCATCGGTGACCGCGACGTCACGCACCTGCCGCCGAAGGACCGGGACATCGCCATGGTGTTCCAGAACTACGCGCTCTACCCGCACATGACGGTCGCCGACAACATGGGCTTCGCGCTCAAGATCGCCGGCGTCAACAAGGCGGAGATCCGGCAGAAGGTCGAGGAGGCCGCGAAGATCCTCGACCTCACCGAGTACCTGGACCGCAAGCCGAAGGCCCTCTCCGGTGGTCAGCGCCAGCGTGTGGCGATGGGCCGCGCGATCGTGCGTGAGCCGCAGGTGTTCCTCATGGACGAGCCGCTGTCCAACCTGGACGCCAAGCTCCGCGTCTCCACCCGTACGCAGATCGCCTCGCTCCAGCGCCGCCTGGGCATCACCACCGTCTACGTCACCCACGACCAGGTCGAGGCCATGACGATGGGCGACCGCGTGGCGGTCCTGAAGGACGGTCTGCTCCAGCAGGTCGACAGCCCGCGCAACATGTACGACAAGCCCGCGAACCTCTTCGTCGCCGGCTTCATCGGTTCCCCGGCCATGAACCTGGTTGAGGTCCCGATCACCGACGGCGGCGTGAAGTTCGGCAACAGCGTCGTGCCGGTCAGCCGCGAGGCCCTGGCGGCCGCCTCCGACAAGGGCGACCGCACGGTCACCGTCGGCGTCCGCCCGGAGCACTTCGACGTGGTGGAGCTGAACGGCGGCGCCGCCAAGACCCTGTCGAAGGACGCCGAGGACGCCCCGGCGGGCATGGCGGTCTCCGTCAACGTCGTGGAGGAGACCGGCGCCGACGGCTACATCTACGGCACGGTCGAGGTCGGCGGCGAGAACAAGGACCTCGTGGTCCGCGTCAGCAGCCGCGCGGTGCCGGAGAAGGGCTCGACCGTGCACGTCGTGCCGCGCCCGGGCGAGGCCCACGTCTTCTCGTCCTCCACCGGCGAGCGCCTCACCGACTGAGCACCCGGGCGCCGGGAAACCGGGCGCCGGGAAACCACGCGCCCGGGTGAATTCACCCGCGTTGACGAAAAGAGCCCCGCGGCCTGCTGCGGGGCTCTTTTCGTTGTCGACGAATACCCCGACACAACGGACGTTTCGAGCAGTGCGCGTCAATGCTCTACCCATTTCCCACCCCTTCTTCATCCCCCGAACGGGTGACTCAATGTCGCCACATCATTACCGGGCGCTACCCTCACTCGCGTGAAGCACTCCGTGAAGCACTCCACCACCCGACAGACGCGACGCGGCCGGGGCCCCGCCCGCCGGATCGGCCGCTCTCTCGCCTTCGTCCTGCCCGTCGTCCTGGTGCTCTCCGGGACACTCGCCGTCACCCGGGTCAACTGGTCGGGCGATCCGGCGGACTCGGTGCTCGCCGCGTCGGAGGCATCCTCCTCCACGGCATCCTCCAAGGCCGCCGCCCGCGCGCCGCACGAGGTGCTGCGCGACCAACTGCTGACCGAGTTGCAGGAGGAGGACCCGGGGGTGGCCCTGACCCACCTCCAACAGGCCGTGAACGAGCGCCCGTCGCTGGCCGGGCACTGCGCGTCCATCGCCCGCGCACTCGGCCGCGCCGCGGTCAAGGTGTACGGCCCGACCCGCGCCCAGTCGTACGCGCGCCCCGTCTGCGACACCGCCTTCGCCTCGGGCGTGCTGGCCGCGCACGGCTGAGGATCCTGCTCAGGCCGGTGGGCCGCCGCGTACAGTTCGGGCATGACCGATCCGAACGCCGCGTCCCGCCGCCCCGTTCAAGCCGTCGTCCTGGCCGGCGGACAGGGTTCCCGGCTGCGTCCCTACACCGACGACCGGCCCAAGCCGATGGTCGAGATCCCGGGCACGGGAACTCCGATCATCGGCCATCAGCTCGCCTGGCTCGCCGAGGAGGGCGTGACGGACGTCGTGGTCTCCTGCGGTCATCTGGCCGAGGTGCTGCAGAAGTGGCTGGAGACCGCCGACCTGCCGCTCTCCGTCACCACCGTCGTCGAGACGGAGCCCCTCGGCCGCGGCGGCGGCCTCAAGTACGCCGCCGCCCACCTCCCGCACCCGGACCGGCCCTGGTACGCCACCAACGGCGACATCTGGACCCGCTTCTCGCTGCGCGACATGGCCGACTTCCACGCCGAGCGGGACGCCGTCGCGACCCTCGCCCTGGCCCGCCCGCGGCTGCCGTGGGGCGCCGTGCAGACGGACGGCTTCGGCCACATCACCGACTTCATCGAGGCACCGCCGTCGACCTTCGAGATCAACGCCGGTGTGTACGTCTTCTCGCCCGCCTTCGCCGCGATGCTCCCGGAGCGCGGCGACCACGAGCGGACGACGTTCCCGAGGCTGGCCCGTGAGCGCCGGCTGGCCGGTTTCCCGATCCCGCAGGGCTCCTACTGGCGTGCGATCGACACCGCGAAGGACCTGACGGAGGCGGCACGGGAACTGGCGGCCCTGGGCGGCCGCTGAGCCCCCTGGCACGCCAATATGCCGAAGGGGCCCCACCCATGCGGGGCCCCTTCGGCGTACCTACGGCCGCGTGGCCGCCGGGTGGCGGCTAGCCGAGCAGCCCGCCCACGAGGCGGCCGCCCGGCTCTCCGGTCGAGGAGGAGCCGCCGCCGTCGTCGCCGCTCCCGGTGCCGCCGGTCGAGCCGTTGCCGCCGGTCGCGGTGCCGCCGGAGGTGGGTCCCGCCGTGGTGCTCGGTGCCTGGCCGGCCGGGGAGGACCGCTGCGGCGGGGCCTGGCCCGTGGTGCCCTGGGTCTGGCTGGGGGCGCCGCCGGTGGCGGTGCCGCTGTCGCGGGTCGCGCCCGGGGTGGTCGCGGCGTCCTCGGAGGGGCTGGCCGCGCCGCTGGTGGCGCCCTGGGTGGGCGACGGGGAGGCCGAGGGGGTGTTCGGCTTCGAGCTGCCGGGCTCCTGCGGGAGCGGGGAGCCGGGCAGTTCGTTGCGCGGAGCCTCGCCGGGCCCGGGGACGACCACGCGGTCGGCGTCCCGGACGGCGCCGCCGAGCAGCGAGCCGACGAGCAGGGTGATGCCGGCGACGAGGAAGGTGACGAGGGCGCCGCGGCGCAGGACGTAGCGGCGCAGGTCCCAGATGTCGGCGCGGGGGCCGAGCCGCCGCCAGGCACTGCCGGCGAGCCTGCCGTCCACGGAGTAGACGGGGGCGCCGGCGATGATCAGCGGGGACCAGGCGGCGAGGTAGATGATGTCGGGCGCGTCGTAGACGGGGACGCTCTTCCAGCTCACGGTGACGAGGAGCGCGGCGGACAGACCCGCCCCGATGACGGCACCGACCCGCTGCCAGCAGCCCAGGACGGTCAGCACGCCCACGATCACCTGGAGGAAGGCGATGACGAGCCCGGAGCCGACGGGGTGGGCGAGGGCGAACTGACGCAGCGGCTCGGCGATGTCCCACGGGTGCAGGGTGTTGAGCCACTTGACCATGGAACCGCGTTCGCCGCCGTCGAAGTAGACGGGGTCGCAGAGCTTGCCCATGCCGGCGTAGACGGAGATGGAACCGAGGAAGACGCGCAGCGGGAGCAGCACGACGCCGAGGTTCATGCGGCGGCCGGGGAAGTAGGCGTGCCGCGCCGGGTCGTCGGCGTGGCGCCTGGTGCGCGGCTCGGCCGGCTCCGTGTCGTCGTCGTAGCCGTAGGGGCCGGCGCCGAAGTCCTCACCGGCGTGGGCCGGTTCGTCGTAGGCGCTGCCGACGGTGCGCATGGCGGGCAGCAGCCGGGCGCCGTCGGGGACGGGGCCGCGCTGCGCGCCGACGAGCGGGGTCTCGAGGGTCTGGGTGGCGGGCCCGTCGTCGTAGCCGTCGTAGCCCGGGGCACCCCCGTCGAAGCCGACGCGGGGGATGACCTGGGTGGCTCCGGCGTCGGCGAGGGCGTCCGCGGCCGGGTCCTCGGCGTGGCGGCCGGCTCCGGCCCGCACCGCCTGGAGCAGCCGGTGCGCGCCGGTGTCGTCCGGGTCGGACCGCCCGCTCCACACGAGGGCGCGGCGGCGGGCGGCGGCCGGGACGGCGGGGCCCTGGGCGCCTGCGACGGGCATGCGGGCGGTGTCCTGGGGGGCGCTCAAGTGCCGCGCGATCCGCGGGGACTGGGTCCGCCGCGCGGAGGCACCGAACTGCACGCGGAAGCTCGCGTGATTGACGATGACCTGGGCCGGATCGCTCGGCACCTTCACCATGCTCAGCGCGGGAGCGTCGTCGATGCCCGACGAGCGGTCCTCCGTGGGTGTGCGGGGTGTTCTGGTGTCCACACTCATCTAACCGAGTGACGTGTCGTTAGGACACTGCCTTGACCGCCCGGATCTGTCCGGACCGCGTCAAGCTTGTCCGGACCGCCCGGAACACCCCGTGTGGGGGACCGTGCCGAACACTCGCTCCCCTTCGCCCTCACACCCGCCGACGCGCCACCTCGTACAGCACGACCCCCGCCGCCGCACCGGCGGCCCCGTCTCTCTGCCGCACTCGCACGCCGCGCGGCTTCGCGCGGCCGCGCCGGCCTCCGGCCGGCGGGAACCGCGCCCCGCGCCCGCGTCAGCTCCTCCGGCGCGCCGCCTCGTACAGCACGATTCCCGCGGCCACGCCGGCGTTCAGGGACTCCGCACCGCCGGGCATCGGAATCCGTACCCGGAAGTCGCACGTCTCGCCGACCAGCCGCGACAGGCCCTTGCCCTCGCTGCCGACCACGACGACCACCGGGCCGTCGAGGGCCTCCAGGTCGCCGAGTTCGACCTCGCCGTCGGCGGCGAGGCCCACGACCGCGATCCCGGCCTTCTGGTACGACTCCAGCGCCCGCGTGAGGTTGGTGGCGCGGGCCACCGGCGTGCGGGCGGCCGTACCGGCGGACGTCTTCCACGCGCCCGCCGTCATGCCGGCCGCGCGCCGCTCGGGCACGACGACGCCGTGGCCGCCGAACGCGGAGACGGAGCGCACGACGGCACCGAGGTTGCGCGGGTCGGTCACGCCGTCGAGGGCGACGATCAGCGGGTCCGCGCCCTCGTCGTGGGCGGCGGCGACCAGGTCCTCGGGGTGCGCGTACTCGTAGGGCGGCACCTGGAGGACGAGCCCCTGGTGGTTCAGCCCGTTGGTCATCCGGTCCAGCTCGGGACGCGGCGCCTCCATCAGGTTGATGCCGCCGCGCTCGGCCGCGAGCTGGAGCGCCTCGCGCACCCGCTCGTCGTTGTCGATGAACTGCTGGACGTAGAGCGTCGAGGCGGGCACGCCCTCGCGCAGCGCCTCGTAGACGGGGTTGCGGCCCACGACGAGCTCGGACGTCGACCGTCCGCCGCCGCGCCGCTGCTGGGTGCGTCCCGTGGATCGGCGTGCCTTCGCGTTGGCGACACGCTGCTTGGCGTGCCCCTTGCGCATCTCGGCGGGAGGCGTCGGCCCCTTGCCTTCCAGGCCCCGGCGTCGCTTGCCGCCGCTGCCGACCTGCGCGCCCTTCTTGCCGGACATGCGGCGGTTGTTCGCGGCCATGAGTTACCTGTCTCCGCTCTCTACGGGAATGTGCGTGATGCTTGCGTCTCATGCAGTGTGCCGCCCGGAGGGCCGGGCGGCACAATCGATCTACGGGACCGGACTCCGCTGCCGGGCGGATCAGCGGGAGCCGAGGCTCCAGCGGGGCCCCTGCGGGCCGTCCTCGATGACCAGACCGGACTGTCCGAGCTGGTCGCGGATGGCGTCCGCGGTGGACCAGTCCTTACGGGCCCGCGCGGCCTCGCGCTGGTCGAGGACGAGGCGTACGAGGCTGTCGACGACGTGCCTGAGGTCCTCGCCCTGCTCCTGCTCCCCGGCCCAGTGCGGGGCCAGCGGGTCGAGGCCGAGCACCCCGAGCATGGCCCGCACCTCGGCGAGCCGCCCGACGGCCGCGTCCTTGTCGCCGGCGGCCAGCGCGCTGTTGCCCTGCCGGACGGTGGTGTGCACGATGGCCAGCGCCTGCGGCACGCCCAGGTCGTCGTCCATCGCCTCGGCGAAGGCGGGCGGCACCTCGGCGGCGGGCTCGACGCTCTGCCCGGCCAGCTCGGTGACGCGCTGCACGAAGCCCTCGATCCGCCCGAAGGCCGACTCGGCCTCGCGCAGGGACTCCTCGCTGTACTCGATGGTCGAGCGGTAGTGCGGGGTGCCCAGGTAGTACCGGAGCACGACCGGCCGCCACTGCTTGACCATCTCGCTCACGAGCACGCTGTTGCCGAGCGACTTCGACATCTTCTCGCCGCTCATGGTGACCCAGGCGTTGTGCACCCAGTACCGCGCGAAGGCGTCGCCGAACCCCTTGGCCTGGGCGATCTCGTTCTCGTGGTGGGGGAAGATCAGGTCGATCCCGCCCCCGTGGACGTCGAACTCCTCGCCCAGGTACTTGTGCGCCATGGCCGAGCACTCCAGGTGCCAGCCGGGCCGCCCCCGTCCCCACGGCGTCTCCCAGCTCGGCTCGCCGGGCTTGGCCGCCTTCCACATGGCGAAGTCCCGCGGGTCCCGCTTGCCGCTCTCGCCCTCGCCCGCGGGCTGGCGCAGCTCGTCGAGGTCCTGGTTGGACAGCGACAGGTACCCGGGCAGGGACCGCACGTCGAAGTAGACGTTGCCGTCCGCCTCGTAGGCGTGCCCGCGCTCGATGAGGCCGCGCATCATCTCGACCATCTCGGTGATGTGGCCGGTGGCGCGGGGCTCGTAGGTGGGCGGCAGGCAGCCGAGGGCGTCGTAGGCGTCGTTGAACGCCCGCTCGTTCTCGTACCCGATGGACCACCAGGGGCGGTTCTGGTCCGCCGCCTTTTTGATGATCTTGTCGTCGATGTCGGTGACGTTGCGGATGAACGTGACGTCGTAGCCGCGGTACGCGAACCAGCGGCGCATGATGTCGAAGTTCAGCCCCGACCGGATGTGCCCGATGTGCGGGGCGGCCTGCACGGTGGCACCGCACAGGTAGATCGAGACGCAGCCCGGCGTGAGGGGGGCGAAGTCACGGATCTGCCGGGCGCTGGTGTCGTACAGGCGAATAGTCACGACTCCAGGGTAGTAGGCGACGGAGAGTGCCACGGGCCCACGGCCCGCTTGTCGCCGCCCGCCACTCGCCCGGACCACGAGACGAGGCCGGCCTGTCGCCCGGCCGAGGCTGTGGGGTGGGGCCGGCCTCTTGTCCGACCGAGCCGGCCGGTGGGTGGGCATACGCCGGGGTCCAAGGCGGAGGCCGTGGCGGGGGTGCGGGGCGAAGCCCGCAGCGCGGGCACGGAGCGAAGCCCGTAGCGGGGGTGCGGGCGGAGCCCGTAGCGCAGGCACGGAGCGAAGCCCGTAGCGCGGGCACGGAGCGAAGCCCGTAGCGCGGGCACGGAGCGAAGCCCGTAGCGGGGGTGCTGGCGGAGCCCGTAGCGCGGGCACGGAGCGAAGCCCGTAGCGGGGGTGCTGGCGGAGCCCGTAGCGCGGGCACGGAGCGAAGCCCGTGGCGGGGGTGCTGGGCGGAGACCCGCGCGGCACGACCGGCGTCGCGCCGGCGCCACCACACCCCCGGTCCAGGACACACCCGCCCCGTCGTTCTCAGCGCACCCCGCTCACCCCACCCGCACCACCAACGCCGTGGCCACCGCCATCAGCCCTTCCCCCCGCCCGGGGAACCCCAGCCCGTCCGTCGTCGCCCCGGACACCGACACCGGCGCCCCCACCGCCTGTGACAGCACCTTCTGCGCCTCGTCCCGCCGCTTGCCGATCTTCGGCCTCGGCCCGACCACCTGCACCGCGACGTTCCCGATCCGGAACCCCGCCGCCCGCACGATCCGCGCCGCCTCCGTCAGCAGCGTCACCCCGGACGCCCCGGACCACTCCGGGCGCCCGGTGCCGAAGTGCTGCCCGAGGTCCCCGACCCCCGCCGCGGAGAACAACGCGTTGCACGCGGCGTGCGCGACGACATCCGCGTCGGAGTGCCCGGCCAGCCCGGCACCCTCGCCCTCCCACTTCAGCCCGGCACACCACAGCTCCCGCCCGTCCTCGAAGGCGTGGACGTCCGTACCGATCCCGACCTGCGGCAGCGCCGGCAGCCCCTCCGGCTCAGAAGCCATCGTTCAGCCTCCTGCGCGCCAGCACGGCCTCCGCCAGCACCAGGTCGAGCGGCCGCGTCACCTTGAACGCCTCCGCGTGCCCCGGCACGGCCACCACCGTCAGCCCGAGCTGCTCGACCATGCTCGCGTCGTCGGTGACGTCGCCGGTCACCGTCTCGTGGGCGCGCACCAGCGTTCCCCGGTCGAAACCCTGCGGCGTCTGCACCGCGCGCAGCCGCGCCCGCTCCGGCGTGGCCACCACCGGCTCCGGCTCACCCGGCACGCCGGCGGGCTCGACCTGCTTGACCGTGTCGGCGAGCGGCAGCGCCGGCACCACGGCGGAGGCGCCGTCCCGTACGGCCTCGATCACGGCGTCCACCGTGTCGACCGGCACCAGCGGCCGGGCCGCGTCGTGCACGAGGACGATGTCGTACTCGGGCGGCAGGGCCTCCAGACCGAGCCGTACGGACTCCTGCCGCGACTCGCCGCCCGGCACGACGAGGAAGTCCGTCCGCTCCGGCAGCGCGTGCGCGTCGAGCAGGCTCTTGACCTCGGCGGCCCCGTCGGGCGGCGCGACGACCACGACGAGCGAGACCCCCCGGGAGGCGGCCATCGCCCGGACCGCGTGGATGAGCATGGGTGTGCCGCCCAGCGCACGGAGGGCCTTCGGGGCGCCCGGTCCGAGCCGTACGCCCCGGCCGGCGGCCGGAATCACGGCGGCGGTCCGGGTGTTCACACGGGTGCCGGGGGGCATCTCGGCGGGCGAGGGACGCGATTCGTCAGACATCGGTTCCTGTCAGGTTTGTGTGCTCGACCTAGTTGGGTATGGCCTCACCGTGCCGGGCGCGACGCCTTGACCGGACCCTTCCGTGACCCTGGTCGAGCCAGCAGCCCGGGCCCGGCACGCCAGGACCGGGGGAGAGTCTCCCGGATGATCGTACGAGGACCCGGTCCGTGACGACCCGGCCCGGGTACGAACATGCCGCAGCGCCCGGCGACAGCAAGGATGTCATCGGGCACCGCGGCATTTCAGTGCGCTGAACCGAGCGGGCAGCGGGTCTGCGCCTCGCCTCAGGAGGCGAGCACCTCGTCGAGCAGGGCCTCCGCCTTGTCCTCGTTGGTGTTCTCCGCGAGAGCGAGCTCGCTCACCAGGATCTGGCGAGCCTTGGCGAGCATGCGCTTCTCACCGGCGGAGAGTCCGCGCTCGCGCTCACGCCGCCACAGATCGCGTACGACTTCCGCGACCTTGATGACGTCGCCGGAGGCGAGCTTCTCCAGGTTTGCCTTGTAACGACGCGACCAGTTCGTGGGCTCCTCGGCGTACGGCGCGCGCAGCACCTCGAAGACCCGGTCCAGTCCGTCCTGACCGACCACATCACGCACGCCGACGAACTCCGCATTGTCCGCTGGCACACGCACCGTCAGGTCGCCCTGGGCGACCTTCAGCACCAAGTAGGTCTTGTCCACGCCTTTGATCTGGCGAGTTTCGATAGCCTCGATCAGCGCGGCCCCGTGATGGGGATAGACCACGGTGTCGCCAACCTTGAACGTCATGTGACAGGTACCCCTTCCGTGGCTATCCAGGGTAACACGGATACGGCGTCTTCTGAATGGCGTTTTCGCAGGTCAGGGCATATCTCGGGGCTTGACAACAGCAACAGGAACGTGCTGCGCCGGGCGAGCGGAAGAAAGTATTCGCAGGTCGGAGCAGTTCTCCAGGCAGGTCCAAACAGGCACGTCGCACACATCCGGAAGCCCGTCGACCTGCCCGAATAGCCCTGTATGTCCGCTTCCAGGAGTGCGACTTCCGCTACTCCGTTCGGTGACCGGGGCAGGCTTCCGGACGATTCCGGAATTGATCACCCGGTGCCCCGACCGACCCACCGATGATCCATTTCCTGGCCGTCCGCGCATTCCTTCACCCACATTTCGCGCACCGGCCGACGGCCGGTATGACAACCGGCTTCTTATGGGAATGACGGACGAGTACAAGCCACAATGCGACGCCCCGGGGCGGTCCCGCGAGCGGGCCGGGAACGCGCGCCCCGCACCCCCCGTCCGCGCGCCGGTCCTGCCGCCTGCCGGGCGAAGCCTGGCGTCTTGGGGAGGGTCGGGTGCGGCGGCCCGTGAACGGCTCGGTAGCCTGAAGCCGCTGACAGACACTTAGGGCGGCTTTATCCGTTGCCGCCACCTCGCTCGAGTCCAAGGAGTTGCCGCCGCCGTGAGCAGCAGCCTTCGACGCGGTGCCCTCGCCGCCGCCGCCATCGCGTTCTCGATCGCCTCGCTCGCCGCGTGCGGTGCCGGTCACAACGCCCAGACTCTGGACATCAAGCCGGACAACGCCGCGACGACCGTCGGTGACCTGCAGATCCAGAACGCGATCGTCATCACGCAGCCCGATCTGGAGTCGACCGGCCCGGCCGTGGTCTCCGCCACCGTGTTCAACAACGGCAGGACGGACCAGACCCTGGAGTCCATCACCGTGGCCGGCACCGGCAAGTCCGCCGAGCTGAAGCCCGCCGAGGGCGAGGAGGGCGGCAACGGCGGCCTGACCGTCCCGGCCGGCGGTTCCCTGGTCCTCGGCGGCGAGGGCAACGCCTCCGCCGTCCTGCCCAGCAGCCGCGAGGCCATCCAGGACGGCAACGCGCAGAAGATCACCTTCACCTTCAGCAAGACCGGTGAGGTGAGCCTGCGCGCCTTCGTCGTCCCCGCCGAGAGCTACTTCTCCAAGTGGGGCCCGAGCGACGTTCCGGCGGCCCCCGGCGCGTCGGCCAAGCCGTCCGAGGAGGCCTCCGGCGAGCCGTCCGACGGCCAGACCTCCGGCACCCCGGCCGACGGCGCGTCGGCCCCCGGTGCCGACGAGTCCTCGCAGGCCGGAACCGAGGCCGAGAACGGGACCGAGGACGGGAGCGCCACCGGTACGGCGACGGACGGCACCTCGCAGGAGACCGGCACCGGCACCGGCACCGGCCACTGAGCGCCGTATGACGGCACGACGAGCCGTATGACGGTACGACGGTCATGACGAAGGGCGGGACCTCTCCGTGAGGTCCCGCCCTTCGCCGTACCGCCGTACCGCCTGCGGTCGGGGCGCGGCCGCTGTGCCTGGCGCGCCCGGTCGCTCTACGGCTCGAACTTGTACCCGAGCCCTCGAACCGTCACCAGGTACCGCGGCGCGCCCGGGTCGGGCTCGATCTTGGCGCGCAGCCGCTTGACGTGGACGTCGAGGGTCTTGGTGTCACCGACGTAGTCGGCGCCCCAGACCCGGTCGATGAGCTGCATGCGGGTCAGCACGCGGCCGGCGTTGCGCAGCAGCATCTCCAGCAGGTCGAACTCCTTCAGCGGCAGGTCGACCTTGGTGCCGCCCACGGTCACGACGTGCCGGTCGACGTCCATCCGGACGGGGCCGGCCTCCAGCGCTGCCGGGGCGACCTCCTCCGGCTCGCCGCGGCGGCGCAGTACGGCACGGATGCGGGCGACCAGCTCGCGGGAGGAGAAGGGCTTGGTGACGTAGTCGTCGGCCCCTATCTCCAGTCCGACGACCTTGTCGATCTCGCTGTCCTTGGCGGTGACCATGATCACGGGAACGTTGGAGCGGCCGCGCAACTGGCGGCAGACCTCGGTGCCCGGCAGGCCGGGCAGCATCAGGTCGAGGAGAACGAGGTCGGCGCCGTTGCGCTCGAACTCGTCGAGTCCGTCGGGGCCGGTGGTCGCCACGGCGACCTCGAAACCCTCCTTGCGGAGCATGTACGACAGGACGTCGGAGAAGGACTCCTCGTCCTCGACGACGAGCACACGGGTCACGGAAGGACCTCCGGGGCGGGAAGCGTTTCGTACGGGGAAGTATGGGGGGATGAGGGGGACCGCTCGGTCTCGGCGCTGAGTCCGGCGCGGTCGGACCGCTGCTGTGCGCGGCCGCGGGACTGGCCCGACTCCGGCAGTCGCAGCGTAAAGGTGGAGCCCTGGCCTTCGGCACTCCACACCGTGACCTCCCCGCCGTGCGAGGCGACCACGTGCTTGACGATCGCGAGACCCAGACCGGTGCCTCCGGTGGCCCGGGAACGGGCCGGGTCGACGCGGTAGAAGCGCTCGAACACGCGCTCCTTGTCCTTCTCGGAGATGCCGATGCCCTGGTCGGTCACGGCGATCTCGATCAGGTCGCCGCCGGGGGCGCTCACGCGGCGGGCGGCTATGCCGACGCGGGTGCGGGCGGGCGAGTAGTTGACCGCGTTCTCGACGAGGTTGCCGAGGGCGGCGGCGAGCTGGCCGCGGTTGCCGCGTACGTGCAGATCCGCCGTTCCTCCGGCGGCCATGGTGATCTGCTTGGTGCCGGCCGCGTGCCGGCAGCGGTCGATCGCCTCGGCGACCAGCTCGTCCACCCGGACGGGCTCGGCGTCGTCTAGGGGGTCGTCGTTCTGGACCCGGGACAGGTCGATGAGCTCCTGCACCAGGTTGGTCAGCCGGGTCGCCTCGATCTGCATCCGCCCGGCGAACCGCTCCACGGCCTCCGGATCGTCCGAGGCGTCCATCACGGCCTCGGACAGCAGCGAGAGCGCGCCCACCGGCGTCTTCAGCTCATGACTCACGTTGGCGACGAAGTCGCGCCGTACGGCCTCGATGCGGCGGGCCTCGGTGAGGTCCTCGACCAGCAGCAGCACCAGCCGTGACCCGAGCGGCGCGACCCGGGCGGAGACGGCGAGCGCCTCACCCCGCCCGTTGCCGCGCCTGGGCAGATCCAGCTCGACCTGCCGTATCTCCCCGTCCCTCCTGGTGTCCCGGGCCATCTGGAGCATCGGCTCCACGGCGAGCTTGCCGCCCCGGACCAGGCCGAGGGCGTACGCCGCCGAGCTGGCCTTGACGACCGCGTCCGCCTCGTCGAGGACGACCGCGGAGGACCGGAGCACCGACAGGACGGTGTCCACGCCGGGTGGAAGGACGGGGTCCATGTGGAGCGAGGTGCGCGTGGGGCGCTTCTGCTCGCGCTCGCTCCAGCGGAACGCCAGCATGGCGATGACGCCGGTGAGTACTCCGGCGATCGCTGCCGCTGCGGCGACCGCCGCGTTCACGTCCATGCGTCCAGGTTAGGCATGGCGAACCGCCCCGCCCCAGCCATCGGACTGCGACCTCGAACACTCGTCGCCCAGAGTTCACCTTGGAGCCAGGGATGGTTCATTTGTGGTGCCGGAAACGGACGCGTACAGGCCGGAACGTGTAAGCGTGGGGGCACGGCAAGGGGCGCGAGCCGGTGCAAGCAGGTGCGAGCCCCCTAAACGGACGTACGAGAGGGAACCCTGATGCGGGACGCGTACCACGAGGAACTGGATTCGATCGGCGACGGTCTGGTGGAGATGGCCCGGCTGGTCGGGTCGGCGATCGGACGCGCCACGACCGCGATCCTCGACTCCGACCTGAAGCTGGCCGAGAACGTGATCGAGGGCGACCAGAAGGTCGACGAGCTGCACCACGCGCTGGAGGCCCGGGCCATAGCCCTGCTGGCCCGGCAGCAGCCGGTGGCGACGGACCTGCGCATCGTCGTCACCTCGCTGCGGATGTCGGCCGACCTGGAGCGCTCGGGAGACCTGGCCCAGCACGTGGCCAAACTGGCCCGGCTGCGCTACCCGGAGCGCGCGGTGCCGCACGACCTGCACGCGACCATCCTGGAGATGGGCCAGCTCGCCCAGCGCCTGATGGCGAAGGCCGCCGAGGTGATCATCACCAAGGACGTCGACCTGGCCCTCCAGCTCGAGCAGGACGACGACGCGATGGACCTGCTCCACCGCACCCTCTTCCAGCACCTGATGGACGACCGCTGGAAGCACGGCATCGAGACGGCCGTCGACGTCACCCTCCTCGGCCGCTACTACGAGCGCTACGCCGACCACGCCGTCTCGGTCGCCAAGCGCGTGGTCTACCTGGTCACCGGCGAGCACGTGGGCGACCTCCAGGCGGACATCCAGCCGGCGACGCAGGTCGAGGGGGCCTGACGCGGACCTGGGCGGCCAGGGGCGGCCGGGGACGGGAGCGGGCCGGGGGCGCGCGCGGTCACCTCAATGCGCCGTTGCTGCGACGGCCACCGAGGGCGTGCAATGGGCCCAGGCACCAGCCTCTAGGAGGAACCATGGCCGATTCCCCCACCAGCCCCGACCCCACCCGGGAACACCGCACCGAGCAGCCCCCCGAGATCCGCAGCCTGCCCCTGATCGCCGCGTGCGGCTGCGGATCGGGCTGCGGCTGCGGCTGCCAGTCGGGCAACCCCTGCCAGTGCGGCTGACGCGGCACCGGCAGCGCGCGGTAGCAGTGGAAGTACCAGTAGCCAGCAGTACGGCGGCCGGTTGGTCCCGGCCGCCGTACGGGCACGGGGTCTCGCTGACCGTACGGCCGCCCTCCCCCGCCCTTCCCTGGGTACCGCGTCGTCCGACCTGAGTACGGGTACTCAAGCCCGGGACACCGCCCCCGGCCGACCCTGAGACACAGGACGACGACCAAGGGGAGACGCCACCCGATGAACACCGGCCGGACCAGCCCGATACGCACCCTCGCCCGCCTGACCCTCGCCAACCGCGCCTCGGCGGCGTACCTCGCCCTGGTGGGCGGCGCGATGGCGGTCGCCTCGCTGGAGCCCCTCTTCACGACCGCTCCGGACGCGTCCCTCATCTGGGTCTGGCCTGCCCTGTTCACCTTCCCGGCCTTCGGCTTCGTGGCCTGGCTCGGCGAGTCGGTCTGGGGCGGCGACGCCCCGGCATGGTTCCTCATCGGCGGCATCGTGCTGTCGGCCCTGGTCCAGTCACTGGCCCTGGGCACGGCCTGGCGAACCCTGCGGGGCCACCGGGAGCGCCGGGGGCGTCTGACGACGGCGAGCTGAGACGACGCCGGCCCGGGCAGGCCGGTTGTCGGTGCCCGCGGTTAGAGTCTCGAACGCGCGGCCGGCTTCCGGGGGTTCCAGCTCCGCAGGGAATGGTTGCATCCCCGTCCTGTCCGGGGGCGGCCCGGAGATCCCGTCCGGGACCCAACCGACGGTCGGGCTCAGTCGATGACCAGGGAGAGACCTGTCAGCGCCGGCCGCGCGGCCCTTAGAGGATGTCTCACGTGGTGAGCTCGGTAAGCTTCTCGATCACGAACGATGGCTGCCCTGGCACGACCAGCCGAGGCTGATCACGCCCAGGAAATGAGTATGCGGCTGCGCGGCATCAGCCGATCATGTGAGCATGACCGATCAGCTGACGATCAGCACGTTGACTTTGCGGCACAGGATCCCGGACGACTGGGCGGCGGACCCCTGGGCCGAGGTGCGGCCTCTGATCGACGGCGTGGACGCCCTGGGAGAAGTCCACCCGGAAGGGCTGGCACCCAGCTGCCGGCACTGGACAGGCCCGGCCGAAAACTGGCCGCTGGCGGTCACGCGGGAACCGCGCAGGATCATGATCACCGAACCGACCTGCACCGCCGGCTGCTGCGGCGCCCTGTATGTCACCATGCGCCGCGAGGGCGACCGGGTGATCTGGGACGCCTGGGAGAACACCAGCGACATCACCGCCCTGCCCGCGGACATCACCTTCGACGCCGACCAGTACGAAGCCGAACTCGCGCGGGCTGCGGCGGACCGCGGCTGGGAAGAGCCGGTAGACACCGTTGCCCGGCTACTCGGACAGACCCTTGCGGACAGCGGCTGGTTCGAGCGGTGGGGCTGCGTTCTCACGGGCGTCTGGCCACGACGCGAAGAGCCCGACGTCCCCAAAGAACTCACCAGTCCCGAGGGGGTCGATGTCGAGTTCCACCACGTCCAGGCACCGGGAGAGCGTGCATGTTCCTACGCGTACGAATTGTTCATCACCAGCGATCAGCCCCTGGAGGAGCAGGTACAGCAGCTTGCGGCCAGCATTCTGGCGGACGATCCGCGGAAGACCGCTGAGCTTCGAGAACGCTGAAGGACCTCAAGGTCACGCTGGTGTTCTGGCACGGGCGACTGACAGCCGCGTCCGCTTCCGGAGGGGCCGGTCCGCTTACTTCGGGTAAAGCAGTCCGCTTCGCCGCCGCCCACCCACGACAATGGTGGGGCGTAGACACTGCGGGAGGGGAGGACCCGATTCAATCGGTGCTTGAGAACATCGCCATCGGCCTGGTGACAAGCCTGCTCGGTGGCGGGCTCGTGTGGCTGTGGGAGCGGGCCAAGCGAACCCGGGAGGTGAACAAGAGGGCGGGGTTCTTCGGTGTTCGGCCTGGGCAGACGTGCCTGGTGGTGCTGGGAAACAAGTACAACTCCCCCGGGACCGCGACCTATCGGGACATCCGGGCCGCGATGGGCCTGGCCCTGCTCGCGGGCGAGCTCGGCTGTGATGTCCTCATCGAGTCAGGGGACTTCCGTGGCAGCAACGGCGATCGCACCGAGTTCTGCGTGGGCGGCCCGGCGGGAGGCTCCAACCTACGCACAGGCGGGCACCTGGCCGCTCATCTTCCCGGTGTCACGGTTCATCCGTACGACGCCACGAACCCGTACTCGGTCGCCATCGAAGTCGGGGGCGAGAAGTACCTGTTCGACCGGGGTAACCAGGAGTACGTGCTCGTCGCGAAGTTCGTCCCTGAGGAGTCGGGCAATCCGGTGTTCCTCGTCTGCGGGCAGAGCTCCACGGCGAATCTCGCCGCCATCCACTTCCTACGGCGTGAGTTCACGCGGGTGGCCGAACAGATATCCTCCGTCCAACGGTTCTGCATACTCATCAAGGTCTCCGGCATCGGCACCTACGACCACCATCGCGCGGCACTGGAACGGGACGTGTCCGCCGCCGCGTTCGCGCAGTGAGGCGACCTACTGCGGCGAGATCTCGCCGAGGACCGCGGCAGCGGCGTGCTCCCAGCGCACCCGCCGGGCGAGATCGTCGCGGAGCTGGGCCGCCTGCTGGAACGCACCGATCCGGTCGCGCAGCTTGCGTTCGATGTCACGGGCCCAGGTCTCCGCATCCGTCTCGGTGTCACCCGACACCTCGACGACGAACGAACTGGCCTGTTCGTCCCCCAGCTCCTCACGCAGCAACTCGCCCAACCCGCTCGTAGAGCTGACCAGCACTGGGATCCCGCGGATGATCGCTTCGAGGCCGGTCAGCCCGAATCCCTCCCTGCGGGACGGCATGATCACCAGCCACGCGGTGTTCAGGTCGTCCTCGATGCGATCTCGCTCTGAGGTGTAGACCCGTACCACGACGTCAAGTCGCGGATTCGCGGCCTGCTTCACCAGCTCGTCGCGGGCCGCGTTCACGTCGGTCACGGGCGCACCGCGCACCAGTAGCCGTACACCGCGCCGGATGCCGGCGTCACGCAACCGCGCCTCGACCTTGCCACAGGCCACGGCGGCGAGGTCGAGACCCTTGAGCTGGGCGTCTTCGACCCGGCCCAGCAGCAGTACCCGAGCAGGGCCTCCCTCAGGCGGCACACGGTCGCCATCGGGCACCGCGCTGTCGAACCCGGGATCCAGCCGCAGTGGTGGCAGCCCGTGCGCGGTCCTGAAGTCGCTGAGGAACTCCTGGTGCAGCCGAGGGCCCACCGCCACCACGCGATGAGCGGTCCTGCCCAGGGTCCGCTCGATTGCCGTGCGGTTCTCGGCCCGAAGCCCGGCGTCGTGAGACCGGTCGAGCTTGTACCACTCGATCTCGTCCGGAGACATGTGGAGGAAGTGCAGGCGCCGGGCTTCGGGGAAGAAGTCCTCGGCCAGTTTCTGTGCCGCGGGACCGGTGATCCGGCCGTGCCCCAGGACCAGGTCGGGCGCCACACCGTCGGGTAGCTCAGGCCGACTGGTCAGTCGCATGTCCTCGGAAGCCCCGGGCCGGTCAGGCGCCGGAAGCAGCGAAACGCCGTTCGCTCCGGCGGCTTCCGCCTCCGCGGTGCTCGCCTCCAGTACGACGCAGAAGACCCGGGCGCCGGCCGCGGCCAGCGCCTGGCACAGGTCACGGTTGAACGTACTCAGACCGCCCTGCGAAGACGCCCATTCGGTGGCCACGGAGAGGACGACCGGGCCTTCCTCCGAGTGCTCCGCCCCGTCACGATCGGCACGCTTCTGTGCGACCTCCTCCTCCGGCCCGGCCTTCCCCCGGCCGTCCTCGCCCGTGTCGGCCGCGCCGTCCTGTCGGCTCGACGACGCCTGAGCAGGGATGCGAAGTACGGCGCTCGCCCGCGCCACCGCGTCGACCAGGTCGACCTGAGTCTCCTCATGCAGGATCACCGCACCGTCGGGGTCGGGAAGCAGCAAGAAGTCGATCAGGTCGTTCTGCAGCGATATGGAAGCCAACTCGTCCCTGGCCACCGAGAGTTCCTCGGCGGCCTGCTCTCGGTCGCCGCCGATGAAGTGGGCCATGGCGGCGTTGTAGTGGCACAGCGCGCGACCATACGGATCCTCGGTGAGCCCGAGCGCGCGTCGCGACCAGGCGAGCGCGTCATCCTCACGGCCCGTGGCCAGGTTCAGGTACATGAGACAATTCGCTGCCGACCAGTCCGGGTCCAGCTCGAAGGACGACTGGAAGCGGGCACGTGCGCGGGCCATGTCGCCGGCCACGTACGCGGCGAACGCGGCCGTTCGATGGTTGGCCGCGAGTTTGCTGCGCAGTCGTCCTGTGGCCTTCGAAAACCAGTTCTCGGCCGGCCAGGTCCGCAGTGGTACGCGCACCCGCTCGGCGGTGAGCCGACCGCCGAGGGCCTCGATGCGCCCGGCGGCCGCCCTGAAGTCCGCGGAGTCGGACAGGCGCACGTCGTCCGTGTCCGCCGCGAACAACCACCGCTCGACTTCGTGATCGCGGTATGCGCAGGTGACAGTGGTGATATCGAGCGCTCGGGGTTCGCCCGCGTTGAGGACCGCGTAGTGGAGGTAGTCAACATGCAGAGCGGCGGCCGGGCCGGCCTCGGGCAGCTTGTCCATAGCGTCGAAGCTGGATTCCAAATGCTTCGCGTCCATGTGGTGGCAACACGTCGGATAGATCCGCAGCGGCCCATCCGCGAACTCGTGCAGCACACAGAAGAGCCGGTTGATCAGCATGGCCCGGACACTGGTCCGGCTGATGGCTTGCGCGTGGGGCATCGACCCGAGGGTGCGCGCAGACCACAGCCGGCAGTAGACCTCGTCGAAGAGGTCCGCGTCGCCGGCCAGACGCACGGGCACGTCGTCGGCGAGGAGGCCATCCGCTACGAGCGATTCCCTGCACCGGTCGTACTGCTCGCGTGTGATCTCCGGCTGCCCGCCCATGCAGTAGGCGAACCAGGTCTCATCCGGCGTCGCGTGGTCAAGTGCCGAGGTCAGGACGTTGAAGGCGATGAGCTCACTCCGGTTCATCGCACGTACGGCACGGATCAGTGGCCGGTCGAGGACATTGCGGTCGCCCATCTCCATGCGTGACCTGATGCCTTCGAGCACCTCGGGACTGAGGTCCATGTAGTCCGCGAGACCGTTCTTCACGCGGGCGAACATCTCGTGGCAGTAGAGCTGGATCGCGTAGGGGTTGCCGTCAGTGATCCGTCTCAGGGAGGGCACCAGGTTCTCGGAGATCAAGCCGCCGTAGATCCCGGCGCTGCCCAGCGGACGCGTCACGCAGTCTTCGATGTCGACGTCCTCGACGAAACTCCTGACCTCGATCTCCCTGAACTGCCGGAGGATCGGCGCCTGCACGTCCTTGATCCGCTCGATCAGCTCAGAGGTGCCGGCGAACACCAGCACGAGCCCGTCGACACGGGTGGTGAGGAAACGGAGGATCGCCAGTGCGCGCTCGTCGTCTGCGATCAACTGAGCCTCGTCGACGAACAGCGCGATGGGATGTCCGAGGAGCCGCACGAAGAAGGACAGATCCTCACGAAGGGCGGCTTCCGGCACGCGGGAATCGGCTCCGGTGAGGGCCAGCGCCTCCGGGAACTGCAGTGGGGCCACGGTCGAGGCCTCAGCGGCTCCGGCCATCACGCGGCGCACGGCCGCCGCGTCGAAGGCGATGTCCCTGCCGCTCTGGGCGACTGCCTTCAGGACCGCCGGTACCAACTCGTCGTAAACCTTGCGAAAGAAGGCGATCGGCTCGCCCTCACCCTTGATCAGTTCTACTCGGACCGTGGTCAGTCCGCGTTCGGCGGCCATCCGCTCGGCGGCGTAGAGCAGGCTCGTCTTCCCGCTGGCCCGCTGGCCGTGCAGCACGACACAGACCGATGGCTCACCGACGGCCGCCTGGTCCAGCTCGCCCTCGATGACCTTCGCTTCTCCGCCCCGTCCGGCGAAGAGTGCGGCATCGCGTACTGGGTGCCGATAGTCGTACGGATTGCGTACCTGCGAGATGTCCACGGGCCCCCTCACCTCGTGACAATCGTACGATCTCCGGCGTGCGCCAGGGCCTGTCCGCGGCATTTTCCAGGCACCGCGGGACCGGCCGGGGCAGCCCGCCGCGCCCACCGCACGCATGCGCCGCACACACGCGGGACCGGTGGAGCGGCAGGAGGCGGCGGCCGTGCGCCGCGCTGCACGGCACGGACCTCGCGAAGGAGGCCGCGCACAACTCGGATGACGGAGACCTCAGATCGGCGCTAGCGTGCGGCTGTGATCAACAGTGAGGGAACCCGCCTGGGTACGGAGGCCGCGCGTCGCCTGGCGCGGTCAGGTCTGTACGAGTTCGAACCGGGGCTGACGGACGCCGAGTTCACGCGCATCGAGCGCGAGTACGGCTTCGAGTTCGCGGACGATCACCGGGCGTTCCTCGCGGCCGGCCTACCGGTCAACACCCCTCCCGAGGACGGCCAGACCTGGTCGAGGCCGTGGCCGGAGTGGCGCGACGGTGACCGGGACAGTTGGCGGCGACAGCTCGACTGGCCGGTCGAGGGCGTCCTGCTCGACGTCGAGCACAACGGGTTCTGGTACGAGGGCTGGGGCGAGCGTCCGGCCGACGCGGCGACCGCGCTGGGCACGGCACGGCATCACCTTGCGGAGGCACCGGTACTCGTCCCCGTGTATGCCCACCGGTACCTGCCCGCCGGCCGGGGACACTTCGGGCATCCGGTGCTCTCGATGTGGCAGACCGACATCATCTATTACGGGCTGGACCTGGTCGACTACCTGCACAAGGAGTTCGACGAGGTGCGGGGCGAGGTCGACGCCCACTGGAAGCCGCGAGCGACGGCCCCTTTCTGGCGAGACCTCCTCTGACACACCCGCGTCCAGTGGAGCGGCTTCGGGCCGGAGCCGCTCCGGGGCGAGTGATCACGGCCCGCAACCATCCGGCGGGCCGGGGGCAGTCTGTGGACCTGCCCGTCGAAGCACGACCCTGGCGGCCATGGTCATACAGATTCGCTCCGAAGTGAACCGCATGAACCGCCCGTGGAGCCCATCGCCCCCCACGTGTTCTGGACTCACGCGTCGAAGTCGTACTCCAGGATGTACGAGGCGGCGTCCAGCGTCATCTCGTTGAACTCGACGGGGCGGCCTTCGTCCGTAAACGCGGTGCGGCAGATGAGGATGACCGGGGTGCCCGCGGAGATGCTCAACTGTGTGGCCTCGTCCTTCGACGGCATACGTGAGCGGATCTCTTCGCGGAAGTGCACCGGTTTGCAGCCGAGTTCGGCGAGCCTGGCGTACGTGCCACCCGGTCCGGTGTCCTCCCGGACGATCGGGGACCCGGCGACCAGTGACACGGGCAGGTAACTCGTCGCGAGCAGGACTGGCTTGCCGTCCAGTACGAAGCGTCGGCGCCGCACGCACACCGTCTCCTCGCCGGCCAGCTCCAGAACCCCGCTGACGTGGTCGGACGCGGCTTCCTCGGACACCGTGACGTGGTCCACCTCGAGTGAGCGGTCCTCGACGTCCGCCGCCCAGACGGAACGGCCGTTACCCCACTGCTGTCGGGCCAGGCGCTGGATGCCTCGGCGCCGTAGCGGACGGAACTCCCGGACGAACACGCCGGCGCCCTTGCGTGCTTCGACGACACCTTCGTCCCGCAGGACGCTCAAGGCCTGGCGTGCCGTCATGCGGGCCACGCCGTACGTGGCCATGAGGTCGTTCTCCCCCGGCAGCCGATCACCAGGACCGTACTCGCCCGACTGGATCGCCTCGCGCAGGGCTTCCGCGATCCGCTGGTACTTGGGCCGACGGTCGTCTTCGGTGTGGGCCATCCCGTAGCTCCCCTTCCTTCTCTAGACACCTTAGGCCACAGGTCGGGTGTTCGCTCGCTGCATGTAGTCGCGATGCCGGGGGTCCGCTCACCCACCTTGACATCTCTAGAGACAACCCGGGAACCTAGATGTCTAGAGAGGCTGAGTCGTGGCCTTCGGCCTGAGGGTGAGGGGTGCTGTATGGCGTCGTCCGGGATGGGGCCTTCTCCTGCTGTGGTTTCCGTGGTGAGACCGTCGAGGCCGGCGCTGGTCAGCGCAGACAAAGGCAAGTGCCGTGGTCGAATGCGGCGTTGTCTCCACTGCGACGACAGCGGCGGGGAGTGAGTTCAGGGTGGCCTACACCATCGACCGCTACCCCTGCGAGGACGCACCGCGCCTCGGCGCGATGACCTTGCACCCTGTCGCGGAGTCCGTTCCTCGGGCACGGCGCTGGTTCCGGAAGCTCATCACTCCCTACTATCCGGCCTGCTCGGTCGACGACTGCCTCCTGATGCTCTCGGAGTTGATCACGAACGCCGTCGTCCATGGCAAGTCGGACGAGCCCTGGGTCGTCCGGGTGGAGTGGTTCCGCGAGGGGACTTCCCTCCGGGTCGAAGTGCACAACCCGGGGCTCCCGGGGAGCGTCCGGCTGAGGCACCCCGACGCCGACGACGCGCACGGGCGCGGGCTGCTCCTGGTCGATTCCATCGCTCACTCGTGGCACGCCGGGCCCAGCCACCTCGGAGGAACGGCCGTCTCCTTCGAAATGGCCGATGCCTGGCCGTCCTGAGCACGGCCTGATCGTCCAGCCACCGGCCCAGGAGGCTGCCCGGGCCCACCAGTAAGCCCCCGCGCTGCGAGGTAGCCACGGCGCGGGGGCTCGATGCTGTGGGCTTACTTCTTCTTGCCCTGGGTGTTGTCGGGGATCTTGGGGAGCTGGGTTCTCGCTGGTCAGGACGGTGCTCGTGGGCGGCCCAGCGGTCGCATTGGTCGTTGTCGGCCACTGCTGAGTGACCTCGGACGACCCAGGGACGGCCCAGGCAATGGCCCGACGACTCGTTCGGTGACCTACGAGCTGATAGGCAACTCCCGCGCCCGTTGGCGCGCTTGGGCCCGTAACTCCTTCAGGCGACTGTGGAACGCATTGTGGCGGTTCTGGTCGAGGTTCAGCGGAAGGTCGAGTTGGGAGATGAGCTGTGACTCCAGGTCCCACGGTTCGCTCTGCTCGATCCAGCACGCCCGCGCATTGTCCGCCATCCACTGACTCAGGGTGGCTTCACCAGCCTTGCCGAAGGTCATCCGCTTGCCGCTGCCCACGCGGCGCAACTCAAGTCCGAGCAGACAGCCGAGGGTGAGCCGCAAGGTCGAGCCGGCCGCGTTGCCCCGGTAGTGGTAGCGCACCCGCTTGCGCAGGTTCTGGGTGCTGGTCCGGTTCGCCATGTACCGCGGAGCTATACCGACGTACAGCAGGCGCCCGGCCTTCAGGTCGGGGTGGGGCGGCTGCTCGAAGTGCCACCCGTAGACCCCTGCCGCCGCCGGGACAGGGCTCGAACGAACCAGGACCTCCTGCGCCGACCACAAGTGGTCGGGACTGACGAGAGCAGTAGCTTCCACGGCACCTCCAGGCGCGCGACGGCTGATCGTCGCAGGCTACTGGTCGCCGCGCTACGCCTGCGCCCACCGCTTCATCGTCAGTCCACACACCTCACGGTGATCACCGGTGGCCGCAGCCGTCTCCGCACCAGGTCCCACCCACTCGATCACAATCCGTGTTCGGACCGGGTCTCTTGCGAACCCCGCTGGTCGCCGAGATTTGCTGGCAATCTCCTGAGCGCGGCGGCGGCAACGTGTGATCATGCCGATATGGCATTTGGTCGGATCATCTTCCTCAACGGCACCTCCAGTTCAGGGAAGTCGAGCATCGCCAGTGAGCTTCTGGGCATCCTGGACGATGGTGTCTTCTTCCACATGGCGGTCGACGGCTTCAACGCGATGCGCAGCAAGCGGGAGCTCGGGGCGGAGGAGCTCGATGCCGCGCTGCGGCGGACCAGGCTGGGTTTCCACAGCTCGATCGCGGCCATGGCGGAGTCGGGCAACGACATCGTGGTTGACCATGTGCTGAGCGAGCCGTGGCGGCTGCTCGACTGCCTGGCCGTGCTGCGGCCCGAGGACGTGCTATTCGTCGGTGTTCACTGCCCGTTGGACGAGCTGGCCCGCCGCGAACTGGCCCGAGGCGATCGCCCGCCGGGCCTTGCGGCGCACCAGTACGACCTGGTCCACGGTCACGGTGACTACGACCTGGAGTGCGACACCAACACGGCTAGCCCACGTGAATGTGCGCAGCGGATCAAAAGGTTTCTCCCGCACCGCCCCAGACCCACCGCCTTCACCCGCCTCCGCCAACGCCACCTGACTCACGGCCGGGAAACCGCTGCCGGCGTGAGCCATGCCTACTCGGCCGTTGGTTCACTCGTAATGCGCCTGAGTACCTGGACTGATCCTTGGCAACGGCGCGAAAGGCCCGCGCGTCTACGACTGGGCCGCGGCCCAACTGCCCGCCATCGACGACTTCGACGGCGATCAGCCCACCCATCAGCGCTGGGTCCTGGCCCGCCGCAGCCTGGCCCGCCCGGGAGAGATCGCCTACTACCTCGCCTACGCGCCCAACGGCACCGCCGTTGCCGAACTCGTGCGCGTCGCCGGGACTCGCTGGGCGATCGAGGAAGCCTTCCAGGCCGCGAAGAACGAGTGCGGCCTCGACCAGTACGAGGTCCGCCGGTATCCGGGGTGGTACCGGCACATCACCCTGGCCATGCTCGCTCACGCCTTTCTCGCCGCCATAGCGTCAGCGGCGGCCGAAAAGGGGGGCTCAAGTCATACCGAGGCCGAAGGCCGGGAGCCTCCTTGCGAGGCCACGAAAACGGTAACGGGGCGGCAGAAACGGTTCCGGCGTTCTCGAACCGCTCACCGTGGCAGAAATCCGGCGACTCCTGGCAGTTGGCCGCTCATCGCCGACACACTGCTGGCGCACCGGCCACGCGATGAGCTGGTCCCACTGGCGCAGGCGCCACCAGGCCATCGCCAGACGCTGCCACTACCGCCGCCGCACCCGAGGTCACGAGCTCCCGCAAGCTGACGGAGCATCAGCCGAGTACACTCAGAAAATCGGCTCTGACCAGCGGCGATAGCGAACTGCGACTGGAGTACTAGGGCCTTCGTCGCGGACGTGAGCACTTGGCGGCCGAGTGTCCTCCGTACGCTCAGATGAGCGCCGCGAGGACACTTGGCGCCGGAATGCTCACGCTTTTCGGACCGGGTGTCCTCCCCGCGCCGGAACCGCCCGGCCCTCCGGCTAGGCCGGTACGCGGCGGTCGACCCACCTCCACAGAAGTTCCAGCACGGTCGCCGCCACCGCCGCGATGCCGACGGCGGTCCACGGCATCGTCACGCCCACCAGCTTCAGCGCGAAGAAGTCCTGGAGCCACGGCACCACCAGCACCACCAGGAAGGCCGCGCCCATCGCCGCCACCAGCACCACCCGCCACCAGGTGTAGGGGCGGGCGACGATCGCCAGCACCCACATCGAGATCAGGAACAGCGTCAGCGTCGCCGCGCTCGTCTCCGCGTCCAGCGCCCCCGGACCCACGTAGTGCTGCCGGGCGAGGAGGTACGTCGCGAAGGTCGCCACCCCGGCCACCGCCCCGCCCGGGACCGCGTACCGCATCACGCGCCGTACGAAGTGCGGCTTGGCCCGCTCCTTGTTCGGGGCGAGGGCGAGGAAGAAGGCCGGGACGCCGATGGTGAGCGTGGAGAGCAGCGTGAGGTGCCGGGGCAGGAACGGGTACTCGACCTGCGAGCAGACCACCAGGATCGCCAGCAGCACCGAGTACACGGTCTTCACCAGGAACAGGGTCGCGACCCGGGTGATGTTGCCGATGACCCGGCGGCCCTCGGCCACCACCGACGGCGGGTGCCGACCGACCAGGCGAGCGTGTGCCTCGCTGGACCCCCACCGGCCTTCACCACGCTGCCGGTTCCGTCGACCAGAGGTAAGCGGAAAGTCTGGTTGAGCCCGTACGGAAGCGTCCTTCCGTAGCGACTTGAATGAAGTGGCTCTGGGCTGCGGAACCTTGGGATTTGCCATAGTTGCGGACTGTATGACGGAGGAGGCACGCTGCTTTCCGGGCGCAATACCGCATACCACTCCACAGGGGGGTTCCGTGTCTGAGGTAGTCGCGGCTGTGATCGGCGCAGTGGGGGCCGTCATGGCCGCCTGGATCATGCGGCCGATCCGAGCAAAGCAGGTAGCCAGCGTCGACCACTCCAGCGGTCCAGATCAGGTTTCCGTCGGTCATCAATCAAGGAGGTGACATAGGAGGGCACCAAGGCGTCAGCCTGCTGTTTAGCGAGCGGACGTACCATCGACGGCCCCACGACGGCCCCGGTGCACCGAAAAGCCCCCTCCCGGCGGAGAAACCGCAGGTAGGGGGCTCATTCGTGGACGCCTACTTCTTCTTGCCCTGGTTTTTCACGGCCTCGATCGCCGCCGCGGCCGCGTCCGGGTCCAGGTAGGTTCCGCCCGGGTTCTGCGGCTTGAACTCGGCGTCCAGTTCGTAGGAGAGCGGGATGCCGGTCGGGATGTTCAGGCCCGCGATGTCGGCGTCGGAGACGCCGTCGAGGTGCTTGACCAGGGCGCGGAGCGAGTTGCCGTGCGCCGCGACCAGGACCGTGCGGCCGGTGAGGAGGTCGGGGACGATCGCGTCGAACCAGTACGGGAGCATCCGGACGACGACGTCCTTGAGGCACTCCGTCTGGGGGCGCAGCTCCGGCGGGAGCATCGCGTAACGCGGGTCGGAGAACTGGGAGTACTCGGCGTCGCGGTCCAGCGCGGGGGGCGGGGTGTCGTAGGAGCGGCGCCACAGCATGAACTGCTCCTCGCCGAACTCGGCGAGGGTCTGGGCCTTGTCCTTGCCCTGGAGGGCGCCGTAGTGGCGCTCGTTCAGCCGCCAGTGGCGGTGGACGGGGATCCAGTGGCGGTCGGCGGCCTCCAGCGCGAGCTGGGCCGTGCGGATCGCGCGCTTCTGGACGGACGTGTGGACCACGTCGGGCAGCAGGCCGGCGTCCTTGAGCAGCTCGCCGCCGCGCGTCGCCTCCTTCTCGCCCTTCGGGGTGAGGTTGACGTCCACCCAGCCGGTGAACAGGTTCTTCTCGTTCCACTCGCTCTCGCCGTGGCGGAGGAGGATCAGCTTGTACGGTGCGTCGGCCATGGCTCCGAGCGTAATCGAACCGCCCGACCGCCCGCGCGCCGCGCCCGCCGGTCGGACAGTTGACGAGAAGTGTTAATCGAGTGGCCTCCCGCAGCTCTCTGCTCGTAAGTTGTGCTCACCGCCAGAGCCACTTACAGCCGCATTTCGTCCACGGGGGTCCCATGACAGTCGCCGGAGTGAGACGTGCCGCGCGGGAGTCCGTCTCCGGGCTCCCCCGCGAGTTCTGGTGGCTGTGGACCAGCACCCTGGTCAACCGGCTCGGGGCCTTCGTCGCCACCTTCATGGCGCTGTACCTGACCATCGACCGCGGGTACTCCGCCTCGTACGCCGGACTGGTGGCGGCTCTGCACGGGCTGGGCGGGGTCGTGTCCTCGCTGGGCGCCGGGGTGATGACCGACCGGCTCGGGCGGCGGCCCACGCTGCTGGTCGCGCAGGCCTCCACCGCGCTGTCCGTCGCCCTGCTCGGCTTCATGCGGGACCCGGTCGCCATCGCGGCCGTCGCCTTCCTGGTCGGCATGGCGAGCAACGCCTCCCGGCCCGCCGTGCAGGCGATGATGGCGGACATCGTGCGGCCCGAGGACCGTATCCGGGCCTTCTCGCTCAACTACTGGGCCATCAACCTCGGCTTCGCGGTCTCCTCCATGGCGGCCGGGTTCATCGCCGAGGTCAGTTACCTCGCCGGGTTCCTGATCGAGGCGGGCATGACCATGGCCTGCGCCGTCCTGATCTTCGTGAAGCTGCCCGAGTCCCGGCCGCGGAAGGGCACCGAGGAGGAACGGGCCGCTGCCGAGAGCACGCCCGTCTCCCTCGTGACCGTCCTGCGCGACGGGCGCTACATGAGCGTCGTCGGGCTGTCCTTCCTCATCGCCCTGATCTTCCAGCAGGCCTACGTGGGGCTGCCGGTGGCCATGGGCGAGGCAGGGTTCACGCCGGCCGACTTCGGCATGGCGATCGCCGTCAACGGTGTCCTGATCGTCGTACTTCAGATTCCCGTCACCCGGTTCATCGAGCACCGGGATCCGCGGCTGCTGCTCGTCGCCTCGTCCCTGCTGGCCGGGTACGGGTTCGGGCTCACCGCCTTCGCCGGGTCGGTCGGCGTCTTCGCGCTCACCGTGTGCGTGTGGACGCTGGCCGAGATCGTCAACGCGCCGACCCAGACCGGGCTCGTCGTCCGTCTCTCCCCCGTGCACGGGCGCGGGCGCTACCAGGGGATGTACACCATGTCCTGGGCGGTCGCCGCCCTCGTCGCCCCGCTGATGTCCGGTTTCGTCATCGACCGCTGGGGCGCCGAGTGGCTGTGGGGCGTCTGCGCGGTCGTCGGCACGGTGGCGGCGGTGGGGTACTGGGCGCTCATGCGGGGGCTGCCGGAGGAGGAGACGTTCGCCTCCGAGGTTCCGGAAGCCACCGGGCCCACCGGTGCCGGGCCCACCGATGCCGGGCCCACCGGTGCCCCCGCGCCCGCCAAGACCGAGGTCGGTGCGGCCTGACGGCAGCCTGCGCACGCCCGCGTCCTCACGGGTGCATCCGTGCCCCCTTCAGCACCTTGTCCACCGCGTTCTTCGGCCCGTACACCGCGAGGCCCACCAGGTCCAGCTCCGCCGTGGGCACGGCCCGCACCGCCGCCCGGTTGTCGCGGTCGTTGCCCGTGCCGAAGAGGTCGGACGTGAACAGCGCGCGGGGCAGGGCGCGGGACAGCACGCGCGCGTGGGCGTTCGTCAGCGTCTCCTTGGTGCCCTCGAACACCAGGACCGGCTGGCGGAACATCGGCAGGTAGCCGACCGCGTCGGCGTCCTCGTACGGCTCCCCGATCACCTCGGGGAACTGGCTGCCCAGCCCGCTGACCAGGAAGGCGGTGACGTTGAGGCGCTGCCAGGTCTCCAGGTCCTCGCGGAGCAGGACGGCGATCTTGGTGTCGAAGCGGATGGGGTCGTCTGCGGCGTGCGTGCTCATGGGGTGAGACTGCCGGTCGGTGTACGGCCGGGTCTTGTACGTTTTTTGCATGGCCGACCAGGACCAGCGGAACGTCTCCGCCTGGCGACCCCGCGTCCCGGGTGTCGTGGAGGTCTTCCACGCCCACTACACCGAGTACGCCTATCCGATGCACGTCCACGACGCGTGGACGCTGCTCATCGTCGACGACGGGGCCGTACGGTACGACCTGGACCGGCACGAGCACGGCACCCCGCACGACACGGTGTCGCTGCTGCCGCCGCACGTGCCGCACAACGGCTCCCCCGCCACCCCGGACGGCTTCCGCAAGCGCGTCCTGTACCTGGACGCCTCCCGGCTGTGCGACGACCTGATCGGGCCGGCCGTGGACGGCCCCGACCTGCGTGACCCGGTACTGCGGCGACGGGTCGGGCAACTGCACTCCGTGCTCACCCTGCCCGGCGACGAACTGGAGGCGGAGAGCCGGCTGACCCTGATCGGCGAGCGGCTGCACGAGCATCTGCGGCTCCGCCACCGGGAGAGCCCGGAGCGCCGGGATCCGGTCCTCGCCCGCCACCTGCGCGAACTGCTCGACGAGCGGGTCGTCCTGGGGATCGGGCTGGAGGAGGCGGCCGCACTCGTGGCCGCCCATCCGGCCCATCTCGTACGGGCGTTCAGCGGCGCGTACGGCATCGCGCCGCACCAGTACCTGATGTCCCGGCGGGTCGACCGGGCCCGGCGGCTGCTGCTCGCGGGGCGGGCCCCGGCCGACGTGGCCGCCCTGACCGGTTTCTACGACCAGGCCCATCTGACCCGGCACTTCAAGCGGCTCGTGGGGGTCACGCCCGGCCGCTACCGCACCAGCGGCCGGGACGGGGGCGGAGGTGGGTCCTGAGGCCCGGCCCCGAAGCTCCTATAGATCGTCAAGCGGCTTGGGCGAGTTGTTCAGTGGTGATCTGAGGACGGGGCAGGTGACGGTAGACCTCGCGAGCGACGAACCGTTTCAGGCAGCGGACGATGTCCTTCTTCGTCATGCCTTCGGTGGTGCGTCTGGCGACGTAGTCGCGGGTGCGTTGGTCGTAGCGCATACGGACCAGCACGATGGTGTGGAGAGCCCGGTTGGCCTGCCGGTCGCCTCCGCGGTTGAGCCGGTGCCGGTGTGTCCGGCCCGATGATGCCGGGATTGGAGAGGCTGCGCATAGGTGCGCGAAGGAGGCTTCCGAGCGGAGGCGGTCGGGGTTGTCGCCCGCGGTGGTCAGCAACTGGCCCGCAGTCTCGGGGCCGACGCCAGGCAGGGCGACCAGCCGGGGTGCGGCCCGGGTGACCAGCGGGCCCAAATCGGCGTCGGCGTCGGCGATCTCCTCGCAGAGCCGCTGGTAGCGGCGGGCGAGCCTGCGCAGTGTGACCCTGGCCGCGTGCTCCGGATCGGAGAGGTCACCGACGGGACGGGACCGGGCGAGAGTGCCGATCAGCTCGCTGGTGGTCAGAGCCCGCAGCTTCTCCCGGACCACCGCGGGTGCCGTCACGATGAGATTGCGGATCTGATTGATGGTCTGGGTGCGGGCCTTGACCGCCGAGCTGCGGGCCACGCGCAGGGTACGGATGGCCTCCACGATCCCGTTGCGGGTCTTCGGCGTGCCCGAGGCCCGGCCGGACAGCACGGCGGTCGCAGCGGCGTAGGCGTCGACCGGGTCGGACTTGCCGTTGTCCCGACGGACCTTGCGGTCAGGGCGGTCGACCTCCACGACGGTGATGCCGTTGGCGGTCAGGAAACGGGCGATCTCGGCGCCGTAGGCGCCCGTGCCCTCCAGGCCCACCGCCAGCAGTTCGCCATGCGGGCGCAGCCAGTCCAGCAACTGCTGGTAGCCGTCCGGGGTGGTGGGAAACGCCTCGGTGGCCAGGTGCCGGCCGACCGTGTCGATCACTGCGGCCTGGTGGACGTCGGTGTGGGTATCGATGCCGCCGATGACCGCTATCTCGTCTGCTGCCATGCTGGAGCCTGGTGTCCTTCCGTACGACGCGTACACGAGGGCACGTGCCGGTCGGGCAGACGGACAAGACAGTGATGGGACCTTTGGCCGGGCTCCTATGAAGTCACAGATGCCTGACCGGCCACGCGCGCTGTGGTCCCGCCCGGACGGCCGACAAATCGAGAGAAGGACAGCCGTAGCGCCAGTCAGTCCTTGAGTCAGACCCCCGGGCGGAGCCACAGCAATCATCACTGTCAGTCCTCGCCGCGCTCGATCAGGTGCCGGAACGCCTCCAGGTTCCGCGTCGGCTCCCCGCGCTTGGTGCGCCACTCGTGCTCCTTGCGGATGGCGGACGCGAAGCCCAGCTCCAGCAGGGTGTTGAAGGCACCGTCGGCGGCCTCCAGGACCTGGCCGAGGAGCCGGTCGATCTCGTCGGGGGTGACGGCGGCGAGGGGCAGCTTCGCGGTGACGTAGATGTCGCCGAGGCGGTCGACGGCGTAGCCGACGCCGTACAGCTTGAGGTTGCGCTCCAGCAGCCAGCGGTGGACGGCCGGTTCGTTCTCGTCGGGGTGGCGGATGACGAACGCGTTGAGCGAGAGGGAATGCCGGCCCAGGAGGAGGGAGACGGTCGTCGACAGTTTGCGGGTGCCCGGGAGCTTGACGACGTAGTTGCCGGGCTCGGGGCTCTCCCACTCCAGCTCGGCGTCCCGCAGTGCTTCCTCGACGACCTGTGCCGTCTTCTGTGCTGCCTCAGCCATGGTGGGAGCGTACGCGACGGCGGTGGGAGTGGATCGCGGCCGTGTAGGCGTCGGCCGTCGCGGCGGCGGCGCTGTCCCAGCCGAAGGACTGGGCGTGCCGGGCGGCGGCGTCGCCCATCCGGGACGTCAGCTCGGGGTGGTCGGCGAAATCGCGCAGCACGCGCGCGTACGCCGCGGGGTCGTGGCCCTCGACGAGCCGGCCGGTGTGCCCGTCGCGCACGGCGACCGGGAGGCCGCCGACCGCGGCGGCGAGCACCGGCGTACCGGCCGCCTGGGCCTCTATGGCGACCAGGCCGAAGGACTCGCTGTAGGACGGCATCACCAGCACGGACGCGGCCCGGAACCAGTCGGCGAGCTGCTCCTGCCCGACCGGCGGGCGGAACCATACGACGTCGGCGATGCCGAGCCGCGCGGCGAGCTTCTGCAGGCCCTCCGGTTTGGCGAGGCCGCTGCCGCTGGGGCCGCCGACGACCGGGACGACGATACGGGAGCGCAGGTCCGGGCGCTCGTCGAGCAGTACGGCCACGGCGCGCAGCAGCACGTCCGGCGCCTTGAGGGGCTGTATGCGGCCGGCGAAGAGCGGGATCAGCGCGTCCTGCGGCAGGCCCAGGCGGGCACGGGCGGCGGCGCGGGCGTTCGCCGTCTCCCCCGGGGCGGGCTCGGAGCCCTTGGGGAAGGGGCGGAAGCGGTCGAGGTTCACGCCGGGGTGGACGACGGCGACCTTGGCCGGGTCGGCGGCGTAGTGCCGGACCAGCTCGTCGGCCTCCTCGGCGGTGTTGGCGATGAGGCGGTCGGAGGCGGAGACGATCTGCGTCTCGCCGATGACCCGGGCGGCCGGCTCGGGGGTGTCGCCGTCGGCCAGGTTGGCGTTCTTGACCTTGGCCATGGTGTGCATGGCGTGCACCAGGGGGGAGCCCCAGCGCTGGGCGGCGAGCCAGCCGACGTGGCCGGAGAGCCAGTAGTGGGAGTGGACCAGGTCGTAGTAGCCGGGGCGGTGGCCGGCCCAGGCCTGCATGACGCCGTGCGTGAAGGCGCAGAGCTGGGCCGGCAGCTCCTCCTTGGCCAGGCCCTCGTACGGTCCGGCGTCGACGTGGCGGACGAGGACGCCGGGGGCGAGCTGGACGGACGGCGGGAGTCCCCCGGCCGTCGCCCGCGTGAAGATCTCGACCTCGATGTTGATCGCGGCGAGGCGCTGCGCGAGCTCGACGATGTAGACGTTCATGCCGCCCGCGTCGCCGGTGCCGGGCTGGTGGAGCGGTGAGGTGTGCACGGAGAGCATGGCGACGCGACGGGGCCTGCGCAGCAGCCGGAGCCGCGGGGTGGCCGCCGGTGAGCGACGCCCGAGCCTGCTGACGTACTGGCTCACGAGCCGTTCCTCCTCGCTGCGGGCATGCCGGTCGGAGGACACGCACCGCCCTCCAAGAGGTGGGAACACCGGGTGGCTGTGCTCCATTTCCGGTTTCCCGGCCTTTGCCGAATCATTACCGCCTTTCGCTCAACCGTTCGAGGCGTGGCTGCGTCAACGCCATCACGGGGAGGACGCGCCGGACGTGCGGGCCCGGCCGCATACCCTCGTACGCATGCCCAGCCGCGCCACCGCCCGCACCGCCCCCGTGGGCGCGGTCACGCGCGGGACGACGAATCCGAACCGGCTGCGCCGCATGGACCGCTGGATCGCGGCCACGCACGGCGCCGAGCTGCGCCGCGCCACCGATCCCGTCGCCGTCGACCTCGGCTACGGCGCGGCCCCCTGGACGGCCGTCGAGCTGCTGCACCGCCTGCGCACGGTCGCGCCGCACGCGCGCGTGGTGGGCGTCGAGATCGACCCGGCGCGAGTGGCGGCGGCCGAGCCGTACGCGCGCGAGGGGCTCACCTTCCGGCACGGCGGCTTCGAGATCCCCCTCTCGCCCCACTCCCGCCGCCCCCTCCTCGTCCGCGCGGCGAACGTGCTGCGCCAGTACGGGGAGGACGAGGTGGCCGCCGTCTGGCAGCGGCTGTGCGCGCGGCTCGCGCCGGTGTCGGGGCGTTCACGCGGCGGGCTCCTGGTCGAGGGGACCTGCGACGAGATCGGGCGCCGGCACGTGTGGGTGGCGCTCGGACCCGAGGGGCCGCGCACGGTCACCTTCGCGACCCGGCTGGGCTCCCTCGACCGCCCCTCCGACCTGGCCGAACGGCTGCCCAAGGCGCTGATCCACCGCAACGTCCCCGGCGAGCCCGTGCACGCCTTCCTGCGCGACTTCGACCGCGCCTGGGCCGCCGCCGCTCCCTACGCCTCCTACGGCGCCCGCCAGCGCTGGTTGCGGGCCGTACGGGACCTGACGGCCGACTGGCCGGTGACGGACGGGCCGGTGCGGTGGCGCCAGGGCGAAGTGACGGTGCGGTGGGAGGCGTTGGCGCCGGCCGCCTGAACCGGCGGGCGGGACCGCACCTGGATTGGCGGGCGAGGAGCGCACCTGGACCGGCGGGCGAGGTGCGCGCCCGGACCAGCGGGCACGGCACGAGTGACCGGCGGGCAGGGCGCGCATGGTCGGCGGGCGGGAACGATCCCCGTGCGGCGTTCGTCACACAGCGGGGCCCCTCGCACCCGGAGGCGGATGTGAGGCAGAAGGGGCAAGGGACAGGTAAGGGAGGGGAAGCGGAAGGAAAGCACGACCTCTGTCGCTTTCCACGCCGGCATGGCACGATCCCCCAGGCGACCTATGTTACTGACGGTTAACCAGTTGGGGGGCGAGGTATGCGTACGGGGAAGCATGGCTGGATGACCGCTGCCGTGACCGTGGTCTGCGCGGTCACCGTGTTCGCGGCACCGGGCACGGCGTTCGCGGATCCCGGGCCCACACCCTCACCCGGCACGCCCAGCGCCTCCCCCGCCCCGTCCGCCACTCCCGGCAAGGACCTGGAAGCCGTACGCAAGAAGCTCGACAAGCTCTACCGCGCGGCGGCCTCCGCCACGGACGAGTACAACGCCGCCGAGGAGAAGGCGGACAAGCAGTCCGCCGAGCTCGTCGAACTGGCCAAGAAGATCGTCAAGGGCCAGGAGAAGCTGGACGGGCTCAAGGAGCGCGCCGGCGCCGCCGCCCGCGCCCAGTACCGCACCGGCGGCCTGCCCGACGAGGCCAGGCTGATGCTGAGCGACGACCCCGAGGACTTCCTCGACGGCACCGACCGGGTGGACCGCGGCCGGCGCGCGACCAAGGGCCTGCTCGGCGAGCTGACGCGCACCCAGGAGGACCTGAAAACCTACGCGGCCGACGCCTCCGCCCAGTTGAAAAAGCTGGAGGCGAACCGCAAGGCCAAGGCCACCGCCCAGAAGAAGATCGAGAAGCAGGTCGCGGCGGCCGAGAAGCTGGAGTCCGAGCTGGAGCAGGAGGAGAAGGAGCGCCTCGCCCGGCTGGAGCGGGAGGCGCAGGCCAAGGCGCAGACCGCCTGGCTCGACTCCGGCATCCTCGAGGACCTCGACACCGAGGCGACCGAGCGGGGCAGGAAGGCCGTCGAGTACGCCACCGCGCAGATCGGCAAGCCGTACCAGTGGGGCGCCGAGGGCCCGAAGGCCTACGACTGCTCCGGTCTGACCTCGCAGGCCTGGGTGTCGGCCGGGCAGTCGATACCGCGCACCTCGCAGCAGCAGTGGAAGCAGCTCGAGCGCGTCGACATCGAGGACATGCGCCCCGGCGACCTGATCATCTACTTCGACGACGCCAGCCACGTCGGCATGTACGTCGGCGACGGCTCCGTCGTGCACGCCCCGCGTCCGGGACGCTCGATCACGATCGCGGGCGCGGGCTCGATGCCGATCCTCGGGGTGGTACGACCGGACACGGGCACGGCACCGTCACAGTGACTCGGGCACGGCGTCCTCGGAGTGACTCGGGCACGGCACCCCCGCAGTGACACGGGCACGGCACCCCGCAGTGACACGGGGCGTGTCCGCCGCCGGGTAGCCGAGTGACACGGGCCACGGGCCACGGGCCGGGACGTGAAACGGGCCACGTGACCCAGTCCACGCCCGGTGTCCCGCCCCGCGTGACGTTCGTCATCCCCGACCCCGGGTCGACGTGTCCAACTGCGGTACGGAACGCGGCATATGACAGTGGCCGATGGCCGCCCGGCGTGTTCTGGACCATTCCGCAGCGGCGCCGTCACCCGCTATGGTCCCCGTCGGTGGGTCGAGGTCCCTCGCCCCGCCATGCCCTCGGGGGGAGGGAAGGAAACCAAGACGATGCCCGTACCCGTACCGCGGCAGAGGGCGATCCCGGCCGCGGAGTGTGGTCAGGCGCCCGCCGCGTCCCCGGATGGCGGCCCTTCCATGGAACAGGCCCCGCCCGGGACGAACCCGGCCGAGAACCCCGCCACCCGGCGGGAGAACCCCACGGAGAAGCGCGAGAAGACCACGGACGAGACCGAGGACCAGCGCGAGAGCGCCGCCCCCACCAACCTGACGCTGCTGCTGATCGAGGACGATCCGGGCGGCTCGCCGATCGTGCCCGACCTGCTCGACCAGTCCGGCAAGCCGGTCCGCGTGCGCAGGGCCCGCAACCTCACCGAGGCCGAGCGGCTGCTGACCGACGACGTCCACTGCATCCTGCTGGACCTCGCCCTGTCGGCCCCCGCCCCGGCCCGCGCGAACGCCGACGGCTACGGCGGCAACGGCGGCAACGGAGAATCCGACGGGAGCGGGGACGACGAGCTGGCGGTGCTCCGGCACGTGCTGGAGCTCGCGCCCCGGCACGCCGTACTCGCGCTGACGTCCTCCAGCGACGCCGAGCGCGGCGCGGAGGCCGTGGCGGTCGGCGCCCAGGACTACCTGTTCCGCGACGAGCTCGACGGCCGGCTGCTGAGCCGGGCGATCCGCTACGCCGTCGAGCGCAAGCGGTCCGACTCGGCGGAGCGGCGCCTGGCCGAGGGCCGGCTGCGAGCGCAGGAGAACGCGCGTCTGGAGCGCGGCCTGCTGCCGACCCCGCTGCTGGAGGGCTCCCCGCTGCGCTTCGCCGCCCGCTACCGGCCGGGGCGCTCGCGTGCCCTGCTCGGCGGCGACTTCTACGACGTCGTGCGCACTCCGGACGGCACCGTGCACGCCATGATCGGCGACGTCTGCGGGCACGGTCCGGACGAGGCGGCGCTCGGCGTGGAGCTGCGGATCGCCTGGCGCGCACTGACCCTGGCCGGTCTCTGCGGCGACGAGCTGCTCGGCACGTTGCAGCAGGTGCTGGAGCACGAGCGCTCGGACGACGAGATCTTCGCGACCCTGTGCGCCGTGGACATAGCCCCGGACGGCCGCCGCGCCGGCCTGTGCCTGGCCGGGCACCCGGCCCCCCTGGTCGCCGGCCCGGGCACGCCCGCACGGCTGCTGCCCTACGACAACAACGGGCCGGCGCTGGGGCTGCTGCCGGGCGCCCGCTGGCCGCGGACGCAGGTGGAGCTGGGCGCCGAGTGGAGCCTGATGCTCTACACCGACGGCCTGATCGAGGGCCACGTCGGCGAGGGCCGGGAGCGGCTCGGCCAGGACGGCATGGTGGAGATGGTCCGCCGCCAGTTCGCCGAGGGTCTGCAGGGCGAGCAGTTGCTGCGGGCGACCGTCAACGAGGTCCGCGAGCTCAACGGCGGCGAACTGGCGGACGACCTGGCGGTGGTTCTGCTGGACCGGACGGCCTGAGCGGCCCTATCGCCGCGGCCCCCGGGATGGCCGGGACCACCGGGAGACCACCGGACCGCCAGGACCTCGGAAGACGGCCGGACCGCCAGGACCGCCGGAAGACAGCCGGACCGCCAGGACCGCCGGAAGACAGCCGGACCGCCAGGACCTCGGAAGACGGCCGGACCCTCAAGGCCCCGGAAGACGGTGGGACCTCAGGACCCCGGAAGACGGCCGAACCTCAGGACCCCGGAAGACGGCCGGACCGCCAGGACCGCTGGGCGGCCCGACCGCCGCAACCACCGGGACGCCGCAACCACCCGACCGCCGCAACCACCGGGACGCCAGAGGCCCGGCCCCGTGAGGCCGGAGCCCCGGCCCCCGAGACGCCAGAGCCCCGCCCCCGAGAGGCACAGCCGTGCGTACCTCAGCGGCCGCCGTTGTACGGGCCGTAGGGGCCGTCGCTGCTGGAGCCGCGGCGGGTGCTGCGGCCGCCGCCCGGCAGGCCGCGCAGCGCGGGCCGTACGTCGACCATGTACACGATCGTCGCGATGAGCCCGATGATCGGCAGGAACGACAGGATGTTGAAGACCAGGTTCACCACGAAGGCGAGCCCGAGGATGACCAGCCAGAACGGCTTGGTCTTCTTGTCCGCCGCGCGGTAGGCGTCCTCACGGCGCGTGGCGGCGTCGATCAAAGCGAAGCCGCTGAAAAGGATCAGGGCGATGCTCAGCAGCCACATGAAGCCTGCGAACCCCTGCATCAGCACAACGTCCACCACCAGACTCGGATCGTTTCCACGCGGTCACCGTACCCGGAGAACGGGCCGGACACCCCAAGGGTGCCCGGCCCGTTCTCCGTACGCGCGGTACCCGTCGCCGGTTACTTGGCGGGCGGCGTCGTCTTCTTCGCGGTGCCGTTGGTGCTCTTCCTGGCCGGGGCCTTGCGCGGGGCGGGGGCCTTCTTCGCCGCGGGCTTCTCGCCGGTGACCTCGACCGGCTCGGACTTGGCCGGCTTGCCCGGCTCGACCGCCACGGCGAGCTCCTCCACCTCCTCGGCGATGTCCTCGATGCCGTCGGCGGCCTCGCCGCGCCAGGTGCGCACCGCCTGCTCGCCGCGCTCGGCGACCTTCTCGTAGGTCTCCCGGGCCTTGACGGCGTACTCGGCGGCGACGCCGACCGAGCGCAGCGCGAGGTCCTGGGCGGTCTCGCCGAGCTTCTTGAAGTCGGCGTCGAGGGAGCCGAAGAGCTCGTTGGCCCTGGCCTGGAGCGTGCCCTGGGTCTCCCTGACGCGGGCCGTCGCCTTCTCCTGGACGGCCTTCGGGTCGGTGTTGCGCACGGCCTCGATGCGGGAGGGCGCCTCGGCGCGGAGCTGCTCCACCAGCACCGGCACCTTCTTGGCCTGCTGGAAGGCCAGGTCGGCGGTGCCCGCGGCGAAGTAGAGCGGGGTGGGGTCGCTGAGGGTCTTGCGCAGGTCGTCGGTGATGGCCATGGTGATGGTCCTCCGGTATTGCGTTCGGCTGAGGGTTTCGTGGTGGTCCCGCACCCGGTCGGCCGGTCGGTCGTTCCCGCTCATCCGGCCGTCTGCTGCGGGCCGGCGTCACTGCCGCCGGTCGTACGGGGGCGGTGCCCGGGTATGGAGGCACCGCCGTCCGGCAGCACGTCGTCCGGCAGCACGTCGTCCGGCACGGTGTCCGCCGGTCTGTCCCGGGCCGTCGCCCCGTCCGCGTCGGCCGCGTCGGCCCCGAACCCGTTCTCCTTGCGGAACGACTCGTAGATCTGGAGCAGCACCTGCTTCTGCCGCTCGTTGAGCGAGGGATCGGCGAGGACGACCGCACGCGTCTCCACGTCGTCCCGGTCCCGCTCGGCGTCGAGGATCCCGGCGCGCACGTACAACGTCTCGGCGGAGATCCGCAGTGCCTTGGCGACCTGCTGGAGCACCTCCGCGCTCGGCTTGCGCAGCCCGCGCTCGATCTGGCTCAGGTACGGATTGGACACGCCCGCGGCGTCGGCGAGCTGCCGCAGCGAAAGCTGCGCACTGCGCCGCTGCTCGCGCAGGTACTCACCGAGATTGCCGACGTTGAGCGATGCCATGCCTCCACGATGCCCCACCGCGCTAACTATTGCAAGCATCCGCTTGCAATAGTGCGCCGTCCGGTCACCTACCCACTTTTTTGTGCGTACTTGGCAGCACCCGCTCCCCGGCCGAAGCTGAAGGGGCAGGCGGGCGTCAGGAGGCCGCGCGGGTGGCGGACTTCGGACCGGCCAGCCGGTCCAGGCGGCGGTGGCCCCAGTCGGAGAGGGGGGAGAGGGCCTCGGCGAGGTCGCGGCCGAACGCGGTCAGGGAGTACTCGGTCTTCAGCGGAAGCACGTCGTACACCCGCCGGTCCACCAGCCCGTCTGCCTCCATCTCGCGCAACGCCTGGGTCAGCACCTTCTCGGTGAGGCCGGGCACCCGCCGGCGCAGTTCGGCCGGCCGGTGCGGGCCGGACTCCAGCAGCCACAGCAGCGTGGTCTTCCACTTGCCCTCGATCACGGCGATCGCGGCGGTCACCCCACAGACGTCCGGATCCTGGCGTCGGTGTGCCATGCCGTGCCCCTCTCATCAGCGATCGCCCCACAACCATTCAGTAAGTTACGGGAGTTGAAGCATGTCCGTGCACACCGACCAGTCTGCCGCCGCCGTCACCGTCCTCGGGCTCGGTCCCATGGGCCGGGCGCTGGCCACCGCGTTCCTGGACGCCGGGCTGCGCACCGCCGTCTGGAACCGCACCCCGGGCCGGGACGGCGACCTCGTCGCCCGGGGCGCCATCGCGGCGGCGTCGGCCGAGGAGGCGGTCGCCGCCGCGCCGCTGACCGTCGTCTGCGTCGTGAACTACGACGCCTCGGACGCCGTACTGCGCCAGGACGCCGTCACCGCCGCGCTCAAGGGCCGTACGGTCGTGAACCTGAGCGCCGACACCCCCGCGCGCGCCCGGGACACCGCCGGGTGGGCCGAGCGCCACGGCGTCCGCTACCTGGACGGCGCCATCATGACCCCGACCCCGACCATCGGCACGGACGACGCGGTGTTCCTGTACAGCGGCCCCGGGGGGCTGTACCGGGAGCACCAGGGCGTGCTGGCGGCGCTCGGCGGCAGCCACACCCACCTGGGTGAGGACGCCGGCCGGGCCGCGGCCTACGACATCGCGCTGCTCGACATCTTCTGGACGTCGATGGCGGGTTACGCGCACGCCCTGGCCGTGGCCCGCGCGGAGGGTGTCACCGGCGCGGAACTGGCCCCCTTCGCCCAGGGCATCGCCGCGATCCTGCCGCCGCTGTTCACCGAGTTCGCCGCCGACACCGACGCCGGCACGTACTCGGGCGAGCTGAACCCGATCACCTCGGCCGCCTCGACCATGGCCCACGTCGTCCACGCCTCCGAGGCGCACGGCATCGACGCGAGCGTGATGCGCGTGATCGAGGGGCAGGCCCGGCGGGTCATCGCGCGCGGGCACGGCACCGACGGGTTCACCCGCGTCGCCGAGGTGATCACCGTGCGCTGACCCGGCCCGGGCGGGTCAGAACGGCAGGGGCCGCCCGTGCACCACGTCCAGCCGGGACACCGCGCGGGTGAGCACCACGTACAGCCGGTGCAGGCCCCGGCCCCCGGGGCCCTCCGCCTCCGCGATCGCCGCCGGTTCGACGGCGACGACGTGGTCGTACTCCAGCCCCTTGACGACGCTCGCGGGCACCACGGCCACCCGGGCGCCCGGCACCTGCGGCCCCGCCGCCTCGATCCCGGCCGCGCCGAGGGCGCCCCGCAGCCGGGGCACGTCCGCGTCGGCGGCGATCACCGCGACGGAGCCCTCCCCGGCGAGAGCGCCGCGTACGGCGTCGACGACCGCGTCCCCGACCTTCCCGGGAGCGGCGGGGCGCATCGTCAACTCGCCGTCCCCGCGCAGGGAACGGGCCGGCGGCACGTCCACGTCCAGCCGTTCCAGCAGCCGGTTGGCGAGGCCGACGACCGCTCGCGGCACCCGGAACCCGGTGGTCAGCGACGTCACGGCCGCGTCCGGCCGGCCCAGGTGCGTGAGGGCCGTCCGCCACGACCGCGCCGCCCACGGGGTGGTCCCCTGGGCCAGGTCGCCGAGGACGGTGAGCGAACCGAAGGCGGCCCGGCGGGCGATGGCCCGGCACTCCATCGGGGAGAGGTCCTGCGCCTCGTCGACGACGATGTGCCCGTAGCCCCGGGGGTGTTCGAGGAGCCCGGCGATCTCGTCGAGGAGGACCAGGTCGGCGGCGGACCAGCGAGCCGACCTCCACGACCGCGGGGTGCGGGCCGTCCACGGCAACGCCTTCCGCTCGTCGTCGTCCAGCAGCCCGTCGGCCGCCCGCGCCAGCACGTCGGGGTCGCCGAGCAGTTGCGCGAGGACCTCCTCGGGCCGCACCCGGGGCCAGACGGAGTCGAGGTACGCGCCGACCGGCCGTGCCCGCTCCATCCGGCGCACCCAGGCGCCCGTCCGCGGCCCGCTCCGTCGCTCGGCCTGGTCCTGGAGGTGCCGCACGATCCGGGCCCGTACCCGCTCGCGCCCCACGGTGTACGGCGCCTCCTCGTCCCGCACGTCCGCCACGATCCGGGCCAGCTCGTCGGCCGGGACCCGCCAGCGGTAGGAGCCGTCCGGCACGGCGAGGCAGTCCGCGGCGTCGGCGGCCACGCGCGCGTACAGGGCGCGGCGCAGCACCTCGGCCATCCGGGCGTCGTGCTTGACGGCGGCGGCCCGCTCGTCGTCGGCGCCGGTGACGGGGTGCCGGGCGATCTCCTGGGGGAGCGTGGACTGCCGTACGCCGGTCTCGCCGAGGGAGGGCAGTACTTCGGCGATGTAGGAGAGGAAGGTGGGGTTGGGTCCGAGGATCAGCAGTCCGCCGCGCCGGATGCGCTGCGGGTGGGTGTAGAGGAGGTACGCGGCCCGGTGCAGGCCGACGGCGGTCTTGCCGGTGCCCGGGGCGCCCTGGACGCAGACCGTGGCGGTGAGGCCGGCGCGCACGAGGTCGTCCTGCTCGGGCTGGATGGTGGCGGCGATGTCCCGCATGGGTCCGACGCGGGGCCGTTCGATCTCGCGGGCGACGATGTCGCTCGTGCGGGACTCGCCCCGGCCGAGGTGCTCGTCCTCCAGGCCGGTGAGGTCGGCCGAGTCCCCGCGGCTGCCGGGCGCCCACCCGAAGCGGCGGCGGACGGCCACGCCGCGCGGGTCGGCGGCGGTGGCCTGGTAGAAGGCGCGGGAGACGGGGGCGCGCCAGTCGACGACGAGGGGCGGGGCGGCGGGGTCCTCGGTGATCCGCAGCCGCCCGATGCACAGTGCCTGTCCGGCGGCCGCCGGGCGCGGTCCCCGCCCCGGACGGTCACCGGCGGTGTCCGGGCCGGCGAAGTCCAGCCGCCCGAAGAACAGCGGCCCCTCGGGCAGTTCGCGCAGTTCCTTGGCCCGGCTGCGCAGCCGGTGTCCGAGCACCTCGGCGTCGGCACCGGAGGCGGAGACGTCCTCGCCGGTGCCGACGTGTTCCCGGGCGCCGTCGACCATGGCGGCGAGGGCGGTACGGCAGTGGTCGTGGTGGGCCCGTTCCCGGGCCAGGGCGTGCTGCAGGGCGGAGTCGGGTGACGTCATTCCAGCGAGCGTACCCGAAAAGCATTACCGAGTTACATTTTTTACTTTGCCTCAAGAGCCGTTTCCGGCCGGGCCGGCCCCGGCAGCCCCTGTGCCAACACCGCGAACGCCCGCTCCGCCGCCGCCACGGCATCCCGCCGGACGACCGCCAAACGCTCCCCGGCCGCGATCCGCCGCCAGTTCTCCTGCGCGAGGATCCGCTGCACGGCGATGATCTGTCCGGCGGCCAGCCTGGCCTCGAGGTCACCGCCGAGGGCCTCGGCGAGCGCGGCCTCCGACCGCTCCAGGTGCCGGTGCAGCCGGGCGACGAGGGCGGGAGTGCCGTAGAGCAGCGCGTGGAAGGCCAGTACCTCGGGACGGTCGTTGAGCCCGGTCACCGGGTCGGACCGCTCCAGCCCCGCCAGGAAGTGCCGGCGCAGCGCCTCGAGCGGCGCCGGCCCCTCCCCCGCGACCCGGGCCGCCTCGCCCTCGTGGTCGGCGATGCGGTGCAGGACGAGGTCCTCCTTCGCCGGGAAGTACCGGAAGAGCGTCGGCTTGGACACCTCGGCCGCGGCGGCCACCTCCGCGACGGACACCGCGTCGAACCCCTTCTCCACGAAGAGCCCGATGGCGATGTCCGAGAGCGACTGGATCGTCCGCTGCTTCTTGCGCTCACGCAGGCCGGTCTCCACCATGCGACGACCCTACGCCGGGTCCGCCGGCCGACGGCTCACGCGGCGGGCGCCGTACGCCAGGGAGGCGTCGGCGCCAGCCCCCACAAGCTGTCGAAGTGCCTGTTCCAGGTGGCCAGGACGGCCTTGGCGCTGTCGTCCCCCTCCCGGGACCAGACCGTGAGGTCGGTGCGGTAGCCCTTGGGGTCGTAGAACTCCGGGTCGGAGCTGCGCAGGACGGTGCGGGCGGTGACGTCGTAGAGCCCGTGCAGGACGAGTTCACGGTTGAAGACGCAGACCTTGTCCGTCGGTATGCCGGGATACAGGCGGTACTCGCACCGGGCCGTCACCCTGCCGAGCCGGGTCAGCCGCTCGGCGAGGCCGGAAAGCGTCTGGTCGTACTCCCGGCACTTCTCCTCCAGCCGCTTGCGGAAGTCGGGATCGTCCTGTGGCCTGCCGTCCTCGCCCACCCTCGACGGCACGGTCATGGGCCGGCCGAAGTCGGGGATGAGGAAGCGCACGTTCACGTGACGGGTGGGTCCGGGGTCCTCCTGCAGGCCTTCCAGCCTGTGGTGCAGTTCGTTGTACAGCGTCTCGCCGGTGTAGCCGAGGAAACTGATCTCCACCGTGCGGGCACGGAACGCCTCGCTCACGAACGTCCCGAGTTCCCTGGACTCGACCTGCGCCCGGGCGGGCAGACGCAACGACGCCGCCAGGTCCTTCACCGACTCGTACAGTACGTAGCCCACGAGGCTGAGCAGCGCGCCGCCGAGGAACGCCTTGTCCTCGAGGGCGTCACCGATCGGCTTCACCAGTTGGGCGCTGACTCCGACGACGAAGAGGCCCAGGAGCAGGGTGCGGGTCACCACCGGTTCGTATCGGGCCTGCAGCCGCCGGAAACGCTGCGCCATTCCATCGCTGCCCGGACTACCCGACATGCCCAGCCCCCCGCCCGCTGCCGCCCGGCGGTGCCTCAGGCGTCCGCCGCCGCCCGAGCCCCCCGTGGCCCCCCATGGTCCCCCTGCGGCAGCGCGCGGGCAAGGTAGGGATTGGCCATGGACTTGTCCGGCAGCCCCAGCGCCGCCGTGGCCTCGGCCAGGGTCATCGCGTAGGTCTGGACGGCGCGCTTGACGTTGGGTGCGTCCAGGCCGGCGCCGCTCACCAGGCGGTCGAGGTCGACGTAGGCGGAGCGGACGGTCTCGATCCACCGGTACACACGCCAGTCGTCGCGCCAGTCGTGGGTGCACTCGGGCGGCAACCGGCGCTCCCACCGCCGGAACATGCGGTCGCGGATCTCCGGCCGCGTCGGTGTCAGGTGCATGTGCCGGACCAGGTCGTACAGGGGGTCGCCCACCATGGCCATCTCCCAGTCGATCAGTGTCAGGCCTCCGTCCGGTCGGCGCACCAGGTTCCACGGGTTCAGATCGCCGTGCAGCAGGACGGGACGGCGCCGGCTCAGCGTGTGCCGGGTGAGGATCTCGGCCAGCCGCACGTTGTCCGGCAACCCCAGTTCGCGGGCGAGTGCCATCGTGGCCTTGGGCAGCTCGCTCACCAGGCGGACCAGCTCGCCCCGCAGCCAGGGGTAGAAGGCGGCCCCGTTCAGCGGGTCCAGCTCCCCGCACTCGACCTCGGTCAGTTCGCCCAACTGGTCCACGAGGTCGTCCGCCTCGGGCGGGCGCAGCCCGTGTTCGGGATGTTCCGGGGGACGGAAGCCGTCGGCCGGCCCTTCGTAGGAGTGGATGGTGAACTGCTCGCGCAGTCCGCTGGTGCCCAGGGCCAGCACCCGCGGGGCCCGTACGCGTGCCCCGGAGCGTTCGATCGCCGTCAGCACGGCGTGCTCGCTGAGGAACCGTCGCTCCCGGGACTCGGCGGTGCCCACCTTCCGGCGGACCATGACGGGGAAGCCGACACCCTCGACGTGCACGGCCGTGTTCAAGTGCGCGGTCCCCTTGAACACCCGGTCGGCGGCGGCCGCGCCCTCCTCCAGCAGGGCCCGGCTGACCGCCCAGGCGGGGAAGTCACCTCGGATGCGGACCCTGCGGTCCCGCTCCCACACGATCTGGAAGAGGGTCCGCTCCCGGCTGGGCCGGACTCCGTGCGACTCGTTCCACCGGAAGAGGATCCGCTCGATGGCCGGCTCGTCCGGCACGCTCTTCAGCCGCAACGGTTCCTCGGCGGCCACCAGCGCCCGGCGCACCGCCCGGGTCGCGGCGTCCAGGTCCCGCTGCTCGAAGGAGTCGCCCAGCGACTTCGCGGCCCGCATGACGTCCGGATACACCGACTGTGCCCGCTCGAAGGCGACGTAGTGCTTCAGGTCGCGGTCCAGGCCGTTGACGGCCTTGCTGCGCCGCTCCCCCATCACCTTGCGCCACGCCTCGATGACCTCCGGCCACTGGTAGTCGGGGTAGCGCATGCGCACCAGATGGGTGGCGAGGTCGTGCAGCGGGTCGCCGTAACTGGCCAGTTCCCAGTCGACGCAGATCAGCGGGGGGCTCCCGCCGTAGGACACGATGACGTTGTCGCGGTGCAGGTCCGTGTGCAGCAGGCTGAACGGGCGGCTGATGAGCGTGGGCACCCGTTCGGCGAACCGGACCATGGCGTTCTCCGGAATGCCCAGCATGGCGAAGAGGCCCCCGAACTCCGTCCGGTTGCGCTGCCGGATCTGTTCGTCCGCCGCGAAGGCCAGCGCTCTGAGGAACGCGCTGCCGTCCCGGCTGGACCGGGGCCAGGAAACCGGCAGCGGGGGCAGGTGGTGCCGGCGCACCTGGGTCATGTCGGCGAGCAGCCCCGTGAGCGCGACGATCAGGTCGTAGTCGACGGGCGTGTCGTTGGGACAGATGGTCGACAGGGGCACGCCCTCGACGTAACTGAGGACGACGACGTCGCGGTGCTTGGCCAGGCACCGCGGCACGTTGTGCAGCACGCCCCAGATCCGGTTCAGCAGGTCGGACTCGTCCTGCCAGGTCCGGATGACCACCGGCAGCGCGGAGGGGATGCGCTTGCGGACGGTGACCGGCGCGCCGTACTCGGCGGCGACCAGCCTCGAGTCCTCGGCGGACAGGGGCCGCACCATGTAGTTCAGGTTGTGGTGCCCCCGGCCGAACTGTCCCAGCGCCGTCGCGTAGGCCAGGAACCGGTCGAACGCCTCGTCCGCCGCCCGCTCCAGCGCGGGTTTGCCAAGCGGGGAGGGACGACTCACTGAGTGCTCCAGAAGGGACGTGCGACGCGCCAGTTCTTCGTGCTGTGACCGCTGTGACGAAGAAAGTGGGCACACAGTACAGCCACGGCCCGTGGCCCGCTGGAAGTACTCCAGTATCCGGAAGGCGCGGGAGCAACTCGGGTGACCGGTTCGGGCGAATCGATACCGCCGCCCCGCCGGCCCCTGGTCACCCGGGGTCGGCCAGCAGCCCCCAGCAGGAGTCGAACCAGCCCTGCATGCTCTGCACGAAGACGGAGCCCGCCGAGCTGGGGTCGCCCTCGTCGTTGACGTGCCGGGTCAGTGTCGAGCCCAGCCCCAGCACGTCCAGCGCCTCGACCTCCGTGCCGTCGTCCAGCAGGATCGTCCGCTCGACCACTTCGTACGGCCCGAAGAGTGCCTCGGCCTCCGGCCGCAGATACAGCTTGAACGCCGGCACCAACGGCACGTGCCGCACCTGCACGCTCACGGACGGCACGAGCCCCTCGGTCCGCAGATCACGCACGGCCGTGCGCAGCGAGGTCGTGTGCCGCCGGGTGATGCCACGCAGCCGCTCCTGCAACTGCGCGCCCACCGGGTCCCCCTTCGCGTCGCGGCGCGCGGTGTCCCGTCCGCCCGGCCGCGGATACGGCAGCTCGCTCTCCTCGGAGGGCAGCAGCATCCGGATCTCGATACCGGCGGGCGCGATCTCCCCCATCCGGATGCGCTCAGCCTGCAGCCGGATGTGCGCGTCCAGGCTCTCGGAGGTCAAGGTGAACACGTCCAGCCGGACGTCCGACTGCCCGAAGGCGCGGGCGATGAAGGGCCCCAGGGCGGCCCGCACCGGCACCGGCTCCGTCCTGGGGCGGGTGGCGGCCTGCAGGGGGAGTTTGATCACCCGTGTCCCGCTGCCCTGCCGGGACTCGACCCAGCCCTCCGACTTCAGCTCGTGCAGCACCCGCTGGACGGTGTCGCGCGAGACCCCGAACTCCGCGGCGAGCTCCCGCTGCGCCGGGAGGGACGCGTGCAATCCGTAGGTGCCGTCGGCCAGTTGCTCACGCAGCGCCTCCAGAACGCGCTCGAACTCCTTGCCGCCCCCCTCACCACGTTCCCCGCTCATGCAGCGACCGTACCGCCGGTCGCCGGGGCGCAAACCACTTTCCGTCACATCGGACAACGACCGACCGACTACCGGCCACCCGCCGGTCAAGTACCGGCCAGTTATGGGCCAGTTGGACTGGCCGACTGTTCGGTTCCGTTAGTCGATCAGCCAACAAGGGGACAACCTGGGGGAGCTTCGCCGTCCAATTGGGCGGCACCGCAGGCGAGTTGACCGTCTGCGCCGAACGACGGGGGTGGCGCACATGCTGTTCAACCAACTGACCTCGGCCGCGGTGCAATGGGCGGTGGCCGAGGTCGTCCGCACGCGGCTCGGAGCCTTCGGTACCGTCGGTACCCTGCTCCTGGTCCTGGTCATGGCGGGGGTGCGGGCCCGCAGTCTGTCGCTGGCGGGGCCGGCGGCGGTCCTCTTCGTCCTGCTGATGACTCAGGCGTGACCGCGCCCCCCGCCGCCCTCCCACAGCAGCCTCAGCACCGGCTCCAGTGAGTGCACGACGGTTTCCGCACCGGCCCGCCTCAGCAGCTTCGCCTTCTCCTCGTTGCGCGCGTACCCCAGGAACGGCACACCGGCCCGCCGGGCGGCGGTCAGGTCGGAGGTGGTGTCACCGACCATCAGGGCCTGACCGGGGGCGGCGCCCAGCGCGCTCAGGGCCCGGTTCAGGCAGTACGGGTCGGGTTTGAGCAGGCGCAGGTCCCGGGTGCGGCCGTAGACGTGCGGGGCGAAGCAGTCCAGCAGGCCCCGCGTGCCGAGGTACTCGTCCACCACGCGCGGCGAGTTGTTGGTCGTGATCGCCAGCCCGACGCCCAGCGCGCTCCAGGTGCGGATCAGGGGGTCCGCGTACGCCGTCGGCCGCGCGGTGGGCACGGCACGCAGTTCCTCGCGGGTCAGCCGCTCCTCGAATTCCGCCACGAGGTCACTGCGGTGACGCCTGCGGTCGACCGCTCCCAGCAGGACGTGCGGATCCGGGTGGACCTGCTCCTCCTCGGTCAGCAGCTCCTTGAGGCCCAGCCGTTCCAGCCAGTCCACCAGTTCACCCGCGACCCGGTCCGCGGTGTAGCCCGCGAACAGCCTGCAGATGGGGCCGTCGAAGTCCCAGAGGACGAATCGGGCGCCCGCGAGCAGGTCCCTGAGGCCGTCGGCCCGCTCGGCCACCGGTTCCGTCTGATCCGTATCGGAAGTCACTAGGAGAGTGTCATGTCCGAGGTGATGGTTTCCCAGAGGGCGTCGAACCACTTCTGTGATTCCTCCACGAACACCGCGTCCCGGTGACCCGCGCGCTTCAGGAAGGAGAACAGCAGCGACTGGGAGCCGAGGGCGTCGTACATCTCCAGCGTCCGGCTCTCGTACTCCTCCTCGCGCCGGGTGAGCAGGTAGTAGCCGAGGAGCGCCTCGTCGCCGTTGAGCAGGTAGAGCTTCATCGGCGGGGTGAAGGGCAGTGCGCGGAAGGCGATGTGCACGTCGACGCGGTGGGTGGAGCGCACGGCGTGCAGGTTGTGCTGGAGCACCCGGGCCTGGGCGTTGCGCATCTGGAGCCAGCGCTGGTGGACCGGGTCGTCGTCCTCGTCCTCGACCAGGACGGGGAAGGCCAGCTCGATGTCCCGGGACGGCATCAGGACGCGGAAGTCGATGGACTCCGGGTGGATGCGGCCCTCGTGGATCTGGCGGAGCGGCTCGCTGAGGGCCAGCATCAGCGTCTCCGAGGTGTGGCACACGACGTCGACCCGCACCCGCGGTGCCGAGAACGCCTCCGACAGCCGCGGCCCGAGCGCCACCATGGTGGGCTGCGGCTCGCCCCGGGGCGTGGCGGGCTCGGCGATGCGGGGCGGGCTGCCCTTGCTGACGTTGGTGAGCAGGCCGTCCTCCTGGAGGGCCCGCAGGGCCTGGCGGACGGTGCCGCGCTCCACCTGGAACTCGTCGGCCAGCTCGGCCTGGGTGGGCAGGCGGTCGCCCGCCTTCAGGTCTCCCCCGCGGATCCGCTCCCGCAGGATGTCGGCGATCTCCTGGGCCGAAAGCCTTCTGCTGCCGTTCACGGACGCGTTCTCCTGAGTCACGACCAAACGCTACAACTTCGACCTACCTACAGGGAGTTGTTTGAAACTTGTTTATAGGTAGCAGCCAAGTGGGGACAACATAGGTAAAGTTGGTTGCCAACTTGGTCTAGTTGGCGGAAGTTCCTTCCCAGACTTCCGAAGGGGGAAAGACCATGCCCGTCCTGGCCCTCGTCTCCGCGGTCCTCGTCATCGCCTTCGAGCAGATCGTCCAGTGGAAGTACGGCGCCTCCGGCATCGTGGGCCTGCTCCTGCTCACCATAGGCGTCAAGACCAGGAGTCCGTCCGTCAGTTCCGCCGGTGCGGTGGTGCTGGCCCTGCTGGTCGCGGGTCCGGCGCTGTGACCGGGGGATGATCAGGTGGTGAGCAGCAGCTCCGAACTGATCGTCTCCCACAGCGCGTCGAACCACAGCCGCGACTGCTTCACGAACACCCCGTCGCGCAGGCCACCGCCCTGCCCGAAGGCGAACAGCGTGGTACGGATACCCTCCGCGTCGTACATCTGCATCGGCTCGTGGTCGATCTCCTGCTCACGCAGGCTGAGGGTGTAGTACGCGAAGAGGGCCTCCGTGCCGTTGAGCACGTACAGCTTCACCGGCGGCGTGAAGGGCAGCGCGCGGAAGGTGACCCGCACGTCGATCCCGTGCGTGGCCCGCAGGCCCAGCAGGTTGTGCCGGAGCACCTGGCCCTGGGCGTTGCGCATCGCCAGCCACCGGTCGTGCACCGGGCCGCCGCCGGCCCCGCCGCCGGACACCGCCACCGGGAAGGCCAGGTCGATGTTCCGGCTCGGCAGCAGGATCCGTACGTCGATCTTGGCCGGTTTCAGCCGCCCCGCGTGGATCTGGCGCAGTGGTTCGCCGAGGGCGAGGGTGAGGGAGACCGAGGTCAGGCACAGGGCCTCGATCTCGACGTGCGGGGCGGCGAAGGCCTCCGCGATCCGGGGCGCGAGGGCGACCGTGGTGGGCATCGGCGGCGCCGCGGGCCCGGTGAGGGCGCCGTGCAGGTCGGGCGCGACGGTCGCGGGGCTCCCTTTGGACACGTTGGTGAGCAGGCGCTCCGACTGCAGGATGCGCAGGGCCTGGCGGACGGCGCCGCGTTCCACGCCGAACTCGTCGGCCAACTGGGCCTGGGTGGGCATGCGCTGGCCCGGCTGCAACCGACCGGACCTGATCCGGGCGCGCAGTTCGTCGGCCACGTCGCGGTGCGTTCTCTGTGGCGGCTGCGGTCTCTTCCGCCCGTTGACGGGGGCATGTTCCGGCTCCACGACCAAACACTACAACTTCTCGCCATCTTTCGGCAGTTCGCGGAAAGGTGGTTATGAGACGCACCCAAGCGGAGATAAGTACAGTGAAGTTGGCAGCCAACTTGGGCAACGTGGTCGGACCTTACGGGGGTTGGCCACCACGGTGACAGGGGGTCCACCATGCCGCTCATCGCCATCGTCCTCGCCGCTCTGGCCATCGGGTTCGAGCAGCTCGTGCAATGGAAGTACGGGCCCATGGGCATCATCGCGTTCGTCGCGCTGTCCATCGGCATCAAGGCGAAGAACACCATGATCGGCGGTGTGGGCGCGGTGATCCTCGTGATGCTGCTCGCCCAGTCCGGCTGAACCGACGTACTGCTGACCGGGCCCCCTTCCGGAGGGGAGCCGGGAGCCCGGACAGTCAGTCGGCACCACGCACGACAACCACAACTGAACAACGGCACAACGGCACAACGGCACAACGGCACAACAACCACAACCGAAGAGCACGCGCTACGGATGCGCACACCCACCCGTCACCGGCAGAAGGGAGCCGTCTCAGAACATGTCCGGGCACCAAGGCCGCCTGGACGTACGCAGCAGGGCGTCGGCCACACGGGCGGCGCCCGCTCGTTCTTCCCGGACCCGGCCGAGCGCGGCCAGCCGCACCGCCGACTCGTCACCCAGCCACAGCGCCGCCAGCTCGCCCACGTCGAGCACGAGGTGGGCGCTCTCGGTGGTCGGCGCGCAGGACGCCCCGTCCGCTCCCGCCTCCAGCCGCCACCGCCCGCCGGTCAGCCCTCCCCGGTCCGCGACCTCCAGCACCAGCGAGCCCTGCCCCTCGTACGTCCGCGCCTCCAGCGCCCGTACGACGTCCAGGATCCGCACCCACAGCCAGTCCGCCTGCGTGGTGATTCTGGCCGCGCGCGGGTCCGGCAGGAGGTGCGGGAGCAGGTCGTCGGGGGCCCGCCAGCCGCTCTTCACCGTCGTGATCCAGTCGATCGAGCACAGGTAGTGCCACAGGTCGCGCTCGGCGTCCGGCGTCACGGCCAGCAGCCAGTCGACGGTCGCCGTGTTCAGCGGCTGCTTGGCGTCGCCCCAGTGGTCGTCGGACCGGTACGCGGCCATGCCCTCGACCTCGCCGTCCGCCGAGCGGTACACGGCGTAGTAGGGCTCGGTCCACGGGGAGCCGTTCGCGTTCACGACCCCGGTCCGGATCTGCCACCACAGCTCGGTCCGGCTGACCGCGCCCGGCTGGGCCCGGCGCAGCCGCTCGTGCAGTTCGGGACCGAGCTTGCGGACGTCCTCGCCGTCCACGAGGTCGATCCGGCCGCCGTCCTCCGGGGCCGCCCGGCGCGCGTCGAGACCGGCGCGCGGCACGTCGACCGTCCACTCGGTCATCGTGGTGGCGGGGCCGAAGCCGTACCGGCCGTAGATCGGGTACTCGGCCGCGATCAGCGTCGCGACGACGTCCCCGCGCTCCTTCGCCGCCGCCAGGTCCTGCGCCATCATGCGGGTGAGCAGGCCGCGGCGGCGGTGGGTCGCGGTGACGGTGACGCTGGAGACCGCGTCGGCCTGGACGAGGGCGCCGCCCACGGCGGTGACCTGCTGGTCGAAGGACCGGAAGGTCGCCACACAGCGGTCGCCGTCGAAGGCGCCGAGCAGCCGGCCGGGCCCGAACTGTTTGCGCCGGGCCTCCAACTGCTCCGCGCCGACGGCGGGCGGCTGCAGGAACCCGGTGTTCAGGGCACGGTTCCAGTCGGGGAACTCGGCCTCGGTGATGGGGCGTACGTCGGTGTCGGTGCGGCTGGTCATGCGCTCACGGTAGGTCGACGACCGCGCCGACGTCGCGCGGATTTGCCCCGGCTCGAGCCCGGGCGACCGCCCGCCCCCGGCGGCGGGTGACCGCCCGCCCCCGGCGGCCGGGAACGCCGCGGAGGAGCTCCGGGGGAGCCCCGGAGCGCCGCCCCGGTGGCTCAGAAGGCCGCCCGGATCTCCCCCACCTCGCGCCCGCCGCCCAGCAGCGGCGCACGGCCGATGCGGTCGACGACCGGCCCCTCCACGCCGAGCAGCGTCAGCGCGCGGGCCAGTACGGGGCCCAGGGCCCGCGTCGCGCCGTCCTCGGCCTTGAAGGCGAGGGCGCGGCCGTCCGGCAGGGCCACCGCCTGCACGGCCTCCGCGCCCATCTTGGAGAGCGTGCCGGGCACCTCGCGCATCAGCCAGGTGTCGGCGCGGCGGCTGCCGGCGACGTACTCGGGGTGGGCGCGCATCGCGTCGGCGACCCGGCGCTCCGCCGTCCCGGGCTCGGCGCGGACGAAGGCGCGGAAGGCGCGGGCCAGCCCGACCAGGGTGATCGCCATCAGCGGCGCCCCGCACCCGTCCGTGCCGACCGCGGCGACCGGCTCGCCCGCCGCGTCCTCCACAACCCTGTGGATGATCCGCTGCAGCGGGTGCTCCGGTTCGAGGTACGACTCCAGTGGCCACCCCCGCTGCGCGCAGACGGCCAGCATCGCGGTGTGCTTGCCGGAGCAGTTCATGGTGAGCCGGTCGGGCACGGCGCCCGACGCGAGGTACGTCTCCCGCTCCTCGGTGTCCAGCGGCAGGTCGGGCGGGCACTGGAGCAGGGCCGGGTCCAGGCCGTGCTCGTCCAGCATCTTGCGGACCAGGTCGCGGTGGAAGGGCTCCCCGGAGTGGCTCGCGGCGGCCAGCGCCAGCCGCTCCCCCGCGAGGTCGAGGCCGGCCCGCAGGGCCCCCGCCGCCTGCATCGGCTTGTTCGAGGAGCGCGGGAAGACCGGCGCCGTCACCTCCCCCAGCGCCAGCTCCACGGCCCCGTCGGCGCCCAGCACGACCAGACTGCCCCGGTGCCGCCCCTCGACGAAGCCGGACCGGACGACCTCGGCGAGGACGGGCGGTGCGACGGGCGAGAGGGCGGACGTGGGCGCGGGCCTGGACGGCTGGGACGACCCGGACGGCTGGGGCGCGGACATCGGCGGTGGCCTTCCGGACGGGGCGACCCGCCGCCGCGACGGCCCGGGATCGCCGGGCCCGGGAGAGCGGCCGGGAAGCCGCCTTCGTGTCACACGAGCAGGTCGTCGACTTGTGCTTCCCCCTCACGGTACCGGCGTGCGATCTCCGCGCTGCTGTCGTCGGCGGTGCGCTGGAGCCGCTGCCGCCGACGGGAGATCTGCTGCTCGTAGCGCACGAGCCGGCCCATCCCGGCGGTCAGCTCGGCGTCGGTGCGGGCCGTCAGGTCGGACAGCTCGACCTCGCCGAGCATCTCCGCGGCCAGCCGCCGGCACTCCTCGCTCCGCGGAGTGCCGAGCGTCACGTGCCGGGCGGAGGAACGCTGCCGGGCCGGTGCGTCGGTCAGGATCTCCGACAGCCGCTCGACCACGGACCCCTTCGCCGCGGTGGTCACCACGGACGCCGGCCGGCGGCGCGCCAGCTCCGCGCGCAGGATGTCGATACGGCCCTGCAGCAGCCGCCGTACGTAACTCAGGTCGGCCTCCTCGCGCTGCGCGTCCCGGCGCATGGTGCGCAGCTCCGGCAGGCTGAGCGCGGTCAGGTCGTGCCCCGGGGGGTCCGCGGGCAGCTCCGGACTGTCCGTGCGCTGCACGGGCGGCCGGGGCGCCTCCAGGCCACCCGGATATGTCAACGCGACAGTCCCAAGCGGCTGCCCCGTACTCGGTGTGCTCATGTGCCTCTACCGTCCCCTCGACCGGCCTCTGGAAGCATCGTGCCACCCCAGGTGGCCGCTATGTGACCGAGTGCCCACGATCAGCCCCGATCAGCCCCAGATGGGGGGTTAGGGAGAGAAAAAACCCCGGTACGGACCCGTGTGCCCACACCCTAGGGGCGCACGGCATCATGACGGGATGCGTGCGGTAGTGCAGAGGGTGGACGGCGCGAACGTCGTCGTGAACGGCGAGACCGTGGGAGCGATCGACGGCGAGGGCCTGTGCGTCCTGGTCGGCGTCACCCACGACGACACCAAGGAGAAGGCGGCGCAGTTGGCCCGCAAGCTCTGGTCGGTGCGGATCCTGCCCGACGAGAAGTCGTGCAGCGACGTCGACGCACCGCTGCTGGTGATCAGTCAGTTCACCCTTTACGGGGACGCGCGCAAGGGCCGCCGCCCCACCTGGAACGCCGCCGCGCCCGGCGACGTGGCCGGACCCCTCGTCGACGAGGTCGTCGCGCGACTGCGCTCGCTGGGAGCGACCGTGGCGACGGGCCGCTTCGGCGCCCAGATGCGGGTGACGCTGACGAACGACGGCCCGTTCACGGTGATCGTCGAGGTCTGAGACCCCGGGCTCCCCGAGGTCCGAGACCCCCGGGCTGCCCTCAGGGCCTGTCAGGGCTCTACGACCGTCTCCTGGGCCGCCGCCGTCTCCTCGGCCAGCAGCCGGGCGTCCACCGGAACGTTCCGCTTCACCAGGGCGAGGGCGACCGGGCCCAGCTCGTGGTGGCGTACGGACGTGGTGACGAAACCGACCCTGCGGCCGTCGGGGCCGTCGTCCGCGAGGCGGATCTCCGTGCCGGGCCCCGGCAGGTGGACCTCGCTGCCGTCCAGGTGCAGGAAGACCAGGCGGCGCGGCGGCTTGCCGAGGTTCTGCACGCGGGCGACGGTCTCCTGCCCCCGGTAGCAGCCCTTCTGGAGGTGGACCGCCGTCCCGATCCAGCCCAGCTCGTGCGGGATGGTCCGGTGGTCGGTCTCGAAGCCGATGCGGGGACGGTGCTGCTCGACCCGCAGCGCCTCGTGGGCGAGGATCCCGGCGGGCGGACCGGTCCGCCCGGCGAACGCCTCCAGCTCGTCGCGCGGCAGGAAGAGATCACGGCCGTACGGCGTCTCCCGGACGGCGACGCCCTCGGGGATCTCGGTGATCGACCCTGCCGGCAGGTGCACGACCGCGATGTCGGCGGTGCGGTCGGCGACCTCGACCCGGTAGAAGAACTTCATCGACTCCAGGTAGGCGATCAGCGCCTCCTGGCTGCCGGGTTCCACGTGGGCCCAGACGGTCGCGCCGTCGTCGACGAGGTAGAGGGCGTGTTCGATGTGGCCGTTCGCGGAGAGGATCAGGGCCTCGGTGGCCTGGCCGGTCGGCAGATCGCTGACGTGCTGGGTGAGCAGCAGGTGCAGCCAGCTCAGCCGGTCGTCGCCGGTGACGGTGACGACGCCGCGGTGGGAGAGGTCGACGAAACCGGTGCCGTCGGCGAGGGCACGCTGCTCGCGGAACAGGTCGCCGTAGTGGGCGGCGACGCCTTCGTCCACGCCCTCGGCTGGGACGGCGCCGGGCAGGGACAGCAGGGGGCTCTTCATACGCCCTAGCCTACGACTCGGCAGTTGAGCCCTTCAGGGAGCAGTCCTCGCACCGGCCGAAGATCGCGAAGTGCTTCATGTCGGTGTCGAAGCCGAACTGCTCCCGCAGCTTGGCGGTGAACTCGGCGGCCACCGACAGGTCGGCCTCGATCACGTTGGTGCAGTCCCGGCACACCAGGTGGATGTGGTGGTGCCGGTCGGCCAGGTGGTAGGTGGGCGCCCCGTGCCCGAGGTGGGCGTGCGAGACGAGGCCCAGCTCCTCCAGCAGCTCCAGCGTGCGGTACACGGTGGAAATGTTGACCCCCGACGCCGTCTTCCTCACTTCGCCGAGGATGTCGTCGGGGGTCGCGTGCTCAAGGGTGTCCACGGCTTCGAGCACAAGCTGCCGCTGCGGGGTCAGCCGGTACCCGCGCTGCCTGAGGTCGCTCTTCCAGTCGGTGCTCACCACACCACGAGTCTAGGACCTCCCGGGCGGGGGCCTACTTGAAGAAGGCGATCCCGTCGTCGGGCATGTCGTCGGGCAGGGCCTTGGCCCAGCGCTCGACGTCCTCGGGGGTGACGACCTTCTTCAGGTGCGCCGACATGTAGGGGCGCAGCTCGACCTCGGGGGTCTGCTTCTCGCCGACCCACATCAGGTCGCTCTTGACGTAGCCGTAGAGCCGCTTGCCGCCGGTGTAGGGCTGAGAAGCCGCCGTGCGGGCCACCGCGTCCGTCACCAGGTCGATCTGGGGCTTCTGGTCGGCCATCTCGCCGTACCAGATCTCGATGACGCCGTCGTCGCGGACCATCGTCACCTCGACCTTGCGGTTCGCGTCGATGCGCCAGAAGCCGTGCTCGGACTCCAGCGGACGGACCTTGTCGCCGTCGTTGTCCAGCACCCAGGTGTGCGACTGGTACTCCAGGAAGTCCCGGCCGTCGTGGGTGAAGGAGACCTCCTGGCCGAAGTTGCACTTCTCGGCACCGGGGAAGTCGTGCACGCCCGCGCCCGCCCAGTTCCCGAGGAGGAAGGCGAGGGGGACGAGGTCCTTGTGGAGGTCGGACGGGATCTCGATCATGAGGGGTACTTCCTGGCGTCGGTGATCAGCGCTGGCCCTGGTACAGCTTCTTCACGGTCAGACCGGCGAAGGCGAGGACGCCGACGCAGACCAGGACCAGCAGGGCTTCGAAGAAGATCTCCACGGGGTGCTCCTTGAGCGGGGGGCATACGACAGGGCCGCCCCCAGCTTACGCGGCCCCTCCCGCCGCTTCCCGTCGGACTCCGTCCACGAAGGCGGCCCACGCGGGCGCGGCGAACAGGAGTGCTCCGCGAGCGGGGTCCTTGCTGTCCCGGACGGGGACGAGGGAGGGGAGGTTGTGGGCGACCTCGACGCACTGGCCGCCGTCCTGGTTGCTGTAGCTGCTCCGGTGCCATTCGGCGGCGCGGAGGAGGTCGTCGGAGACCTCGACGCACTCGCCGCCGCTCGTGTTGCTGTAGCTGCTCTTACGCCAAGAGACGGCGCTCAGATCGATGGCTCGCACGGCGCTTCCTCCAACGTCCGCAGAATGAAATCGCGCGACTCGGCCGGTGACAGTGCCGAGTCCCGCATCGCATCGTACCTACGTTGCAGCAGCTCAACTGAGGCGTTTTCCTCCACGAGTTCACCGCGCAGGTCGTTCTCTGTGTAAGCGACGACTCGGCCATTCGGCAGCCGCAGAAACATCACCGCGGTGTTCATCAGGCCGTGCGGGCCCACACGGAACGGCAGTACCTGGAGGGTGATGCTGGGGCGCTCGGCCATCTCGACCAAGTGGGCCAGCTGCTCCCGCCACGCCCCCACGTCACGGAGCGACGTGCGCAGCACCGCCTCGGAGAGAATGACGCGAAACGGCGGTGGAGCCCCACCGTCCAGCAGTTGCCGACGGCCGAGACGTGCCTCGACCTGCTGCTCCAGTTCAGGTCCCTTGAGCCAGCCCACGGCAAGCGCCTCGCGCGCGTACCCGGCGGTCTGCAACAGGCCCGGCGGTGCACTCACCGCGTAGTGCCACAGGCTGATCGCCTCGGCCTCCAGGATCATGTACCGCCGGTATTGCTCCCGGAACTGCGTCGGGTCCGCCACCGCCAGCTCCCACAGCGTGAGGAGCATTCCGGTCGTGCCGTAGTACTGGTCCAGCGCCTCGACGATCTCCGGGCCGCCCAGCGTGTGGCCGTTCTCCATCTTCCCGAACTGGGACGCGTCCCACCCCACCGCCTCCGCCACGCCCCGCAGGGACACGCCCCGCCCCTGCCGGAGCAGCCGCAGTTCCTCCGCGAACCGTGCCCTCGGTTCCTGACTGCGACCCGTGATCGCCCTCCGCTGCGGCACCGCACCCCTCCCGGCTGTGGAATTTGTGGAATTTGGAGCGCCCGTTGTGGCACTAGCGGCCGTTTTGGGCTTGGCGACCCCCGGCGTGGGTCATGCTCGTACTGCCCAGCACTACGCAGAGTAGGGCAACTGTCGCATTCCGTAAAGAAGTTGACGTAAGGGAGCGGAACCGTGAGAACAGAACCGGCCACCTTCGAGCCCGGCACCGTGCTCTACGACCCCGCCACCGCCAAGGTCGGTGAGTACCGGGGCCGCAGCGGGCCCCGCGCGATGCTCCGGCCCCTCGGCGGCGGCCGGGAGTGGGAGGCGGAGCCGGCCGGGCTGCGCCGGGCGACCGACCGCGAGCGCATCGGGGCGGGCCTCCGCGCCGCGAACGAGCGCACCCTCGCCACGCCCCCGGCCCCCGGCGACCCGGGCAGGCCGCCCGCGCCGGTCCCCGACTGCGACGCCTGCGCCCGCCTGGCCGACCGGCGGGAAGTCGCGCGGGCGGCGTTCGACCACAGCGCGGTGACGGACGCGAACGTCCTGCTGCGCCAGCACCAGCGCAAGGAGCACGAGGGATGACGTACGACGGCGGACTGCCCTACGAGGAGTGCAAGCGGGCGCAGCGGCTCGCCCCCCGGCACGACCGGGCGCCCCTCTCCCCCGGCTTCGGGATGCCGGCGTTCCACCCGGCCCACCCGCCGAAGCCGGTACCGGCGCCATCGCCCGTGCCCTCGCCCGCGCCCTCACCCTCGCCCTCACCCTCGCCCGAACCCTCGCCCTCGCCCTCGCCCTCGCCCGAACCCTCGCCCTCGCCCTCACTCTCGCCCTCACTCGCACCCGCGCCCGCACCCCGGCGGAAGTCGCGGCCACGGCCGTACGTCACGCCGGACGGCGCGGCCGTCAGCGGCCTGCTCACCGTCGTCTGCGTCGCGACGCTGCTGGTGACGGTTACCGTCGCCGCCTGGCCCCGCCCGTGAGGGCTACGCTTCGGCCATGGCGAAGAAGCTCGTGATCAAGGTGACGGCGGGGGCGGACGCGCCCGAGCGGTGTTCTCAGGCGTTCACGGTGGCGGCGGTGGCCGTGGCCAGCGGCGTCGACGTGTCGCTGTGGCTGACCGGGGAGTCCGCCTGGTTCGCGGTGCCGGGACGCGCCGCCGAGTTCGAGCTGCCGCACGCCGCGCCGCTGCCCGACCTGCTCGACTCCCTGCTGGCCGGCGGCCGGGTGACGCTGTGCACGCAGTGCGCGGCCCGCCGCGACCTCACCGAGAAGGACGTCATCGAGGGCGTACGGATCGCGGGCGCGCAGGTCTTCGTGCAGGAGGCGCTGGCCGACGACACGCAGGCCCTCGTCTACTGAGTGCTACTGAAAAGCGTGAGCAGATGACGGAGAAGTGTCCTCGGGTCGCTCAATTGAGCGCCCCGAGGACAATGAAGGGCGAAGTGCTCACGCTTTTGAGGTGGAGGGGCCCCGCCCCGGCCTCGCCGGGAGGCCCGCCCGGGGGCGGTCAGAGGAGCAGCCGCGTTTGCAGGGCCACGGTCTGCTGGAAGGGCACCGCCGCTGCACCGCCCGAGCGGCTCTGCAGCACCACCGCCAGAACGTCGCCGGCACCGAGGTACGCCTCGCGGACCTGTTCGCCGCCGTAGGGCTCGGACTCGGTGTAGACGGAGGTGAGCACGTCGTCGGACTCGGCGGCCTCCGGGAAGTCCTCGTCGGGTTCCACCGTCTCCGTGCCCCGCACGGCGTAGGCCGGCCTGTCGTACGGCGCGAGCTGCATGGTGTGCAGATCGTCCACGACGGCCGCCGTCCCGAACTGGAGCAGGTAGATCCGCGTGTGCGTCCCGTCGTGAGTGGTCCAGCCACGGGCGGCGATGTGGCGCAGTCCCGCATCGACGACCTTCTGCCGCAGCTCGTCACGGTCGGCCTCCGCGCCGTACTCCGCGAGAAAGGTCTCCGTCGCCAGCCAACCGTCCGTACCACGCAGCGCCCGGTCCGCCGTCGCTCCCTCGGGCGCCGGCAGGAGCAGGGCCCGCAGATCGGCGTAGTGTGCACCGGCCGCGTTCTCCTCGGCGAACGGCCCCGGGCTGCCGGCAGGCAGCGGCGCCGCGGTCAACGTCGGGTACGCCCAGCGCCCGTCCGACGCGGTCGCGAGCCCGGGCACGTCCGTCCGGTCCATACGCGTGATGCCGTACGCCGCGGCCGACCCGACCACCGCGAAGACGGCGACGGCCGCGGTCCAGCGCAGCACGGCGCGCAGGACGCGGCGGTCCTTGCCCGACGGGGCCGGGGCGCCGGGCGGCGGGGCGTCCGGCATGGGCGGCAGAACGGAAGTGTGCGGGAGGGATGCCGACGGGGCGATCTGCTCGGTCACACGGACTCCCCGGGTTCGACGATGCGGTCTAGCTGGTCCTTCAACAGCGCGGCGACGCCCTCGGCGTCGAATGGCTGCAGTCCCTCGGCTGTGGCGGTGACCGCGATGTCCGCCACGGAGGCGTAGCAGTACATCGAGTCGAGCTTCCGGTCACCGCCGGAACCGGAGGGCGTGCGGAAACACTCGGCGTCCTCGAAGCCCTCGATCTCGGGGCCGTCGCGGAAGAGGCCCAGGGCGCCCAGGAACGCGTTCTGGCCTTTCGTCACGGCGCGGGCGGCGGCCGGGTCCTCCAGTCGGGACAGAACGAGGGTCATGGTGGCGGCGCCCGCCGCGCGGTCGGCGTTGTCTCCCGTGGTGAAGGCATAGCTGCGCATCGCCATCTCCTTGACCGGTCTGCGGTCGATCTCCTTCTCCATTTGCTTGCGCTCGGATCGAGGCAGTCCAGCCAGCGACTCCTTGAACAGGGCGGTCGTCCGGTCGCCGTTCAGCACGGCGTCCGAGCCGAACTTCCCCAGATCGGGGCCGCGCGACCAGTTGTCGGGCCGGTACGGCACGAGGGTCCAGGCCAGGCTGCCCGGCTTCGCCTCCGCCGCCGGCCGGCCGGCGGCGGGCTCGGCGCGCGCCCAGGAAGAGGCGCCCGGATCCCGGTCGGCGTCCGCGACGGCCACGGCGGTGCACGCAACGGCTCCGACCACGGCGACGGCCGGCAGGAGTGCCCCGGTGACGGCGGCGATCCGGCGACCGCCGCGCCGTCCGGGGGCGGAGGAGAGCGGTTCGGTGGTGGGTTCGTTGGCCTGCACGTCCACCGCATCCGCTGGCTCCTCCACTACGCCCGCGGGGTCCACTACGTCCACGGTGTCAATTGCGCCCACGGGGGCGGATGCGGCCACCGGCGCAGACGCCTCCACCGGCGCAGATGCAGCCACCGGCGCGGACGCGGTCACGGGGGCGGATGCGGCCACAAGGGCTGACGCGGCCACCGGCGCAGATGCGGCCACAGGGGCTGACGCGGCCACCGGCGCGGACGCCTCCACGGGGACGGATGCGGCCACAAGGGCTGACGCGGCCACCGGCGCAGATGCGGCCACAGGGGCTGACGCGGCCACCGGCGCGGACGCCTCCACGGGGACGGATGCGGCCACCGGCGCGGACGCGGCCACCGGCGCAGATGCGGCCACAGGGGCTGACGCGGCCACCGGCGCGGACGCCTCCACGGGGACGGATGCGGCCACCGGCGCGGACGCCTCCACGGGGACGGATGCGGCCACCGGCGCGGACGCCTCCACGGGGGCGGATGGGGCAGCGTCCGTGTCGGGGACGACCGCGGTCGTCGGCGGGGCGTCGTCGCGGTTCTCGTTCACAGCCGCTCCATCTGCCGCTCGGCCACATCCGTGATCATCTTCTTGTCGACCCGCTCGGCCCCGCTCACCCAGATCTCCACGGCGATGTCACCCCGCCGGGCGTGCGCTTGTGCCCGGTAGGGGAACGCCGAGGCGTCGAGGCCGGGGAGGGGGGTGCCGGGCGACGTACACCCGGCCGTCCCCCGTGCCCGGGATTCCCCAGTCGTCGACGCCTTCCCGGCCCGCGAAGTACTGGCCGCTCTCATTGGCCGCGGCTGCGCCGAGAACCTCCTCCTGCCGGTACTGGATCAGCCGGATCTCCACGGAGTACGCGCCGTCGACCTCCCAGCCCGTGACGGCGGCCCGGCGGAACTCCCTTCGGAGCAGGTTCTCGAACCCATACTCCGGGTTCCCGAAGGTCCCGGCGTAGCCCGCCAGGTCCATCCAGCCGTCGGAGCCCTTCAGCCAGTCGACCTCCTCCACCCCGCGCGGCTTCTTCAGCAGCAGGTCACGCAGGTCGCCCTCGGTGCGCACCTGGCGGTCCTGGGCGGCGGGCAGTGGCTTCGGCGGCTTCCCCTCGCCGTGCGCGAGCGCGGCCTGCGACAGGGGCGGCAGCTTCGTCGGTTCCCGGCCCGCCTGCACGAGGACTCCGGCGCAGACGCCGGCGACCAGGCCCAACACGGCGGCGGCAGCGATGAGCAGGGCCGGACGCCCGCGCCGCCGGGGCCGTCCGGCCCCCTCGGTGAGCCCGGACGCATCGCCGGACGACGACGCGGGTCTGGCTGGTTCCTCTTGAATGACGTCTCCCACAGAACGTGAAGCGCGCGTTCCGTAAGCGCGCACCCAGGAGACCCACAGCCGACGCCCGGGGTTGCGGCGGCCTTGATCACGATTCGGTCATGGCGGCGAAACTCGTGATCGAGGTGACGGCCCTAGCGGCGTCCCTTCCTGCCGTCCAGCTCGTCCCACCACTCGTCGGACTTCGGGTCGCCGGAGGGGTCGTCCCACCAGCGGTCGTCGGGGCCACGGCGGTTGGCGACCATCGCGGCGACCGGGGGGATGACCATGGCGACCAGGCACATGCCGACGGCCGCGGGGACCGACCAGAGGCGGACGACTCCCCAGGCCAGGACGAACAGCGCGATGCAGATACCCATCATCACGAAGTAGCGATGCCGCCGCCGCGCGTACATACGTCCAGGGTAGGTCCGGATGTGCGTCCGGACCTGACGGGTATGCCGGAGGGCCGCACCCCGGGCGTCCAACCCGTGGGGTGCGGCCCTCCGGCCGTCGCCTGCCGCTACCGTGCCGCTCGCCGTCAGACGGCGATCGCGACCTCCGCCAGCCCGCCCTGCTGGGCGACGACCCTGCGGTCGGCGCTGGCGCCCGGGACGAGCGCCCGCACGGTCCAGGTGCCCTCGGCCGCGTAGAAGCGGAACTGGCCCGTCGCGGAGGTCGGGACCTCCGCCGTGAACTCTCCGGTGGAGTCCAGCAGCCGGACGTAGCCCGTCACCGGCTCGCCGTCGCGGGTCACCTGACCCTGGATCGTGGTCTCACCGGGCTTGATCGTCGAGGCGTCGGGGCCACCGGCCTTCGCACCGCACATGTCGTACTCCTGAGGGGTTCGGAAGAGGTCGGTCGGGTTGCTTACTTCGCGGCGCCGAGCTCGATCGGCACGCCGACGAGGGAGCCGTACTCGGTCCAGGAGCCGTCGTAGTTCTTGACGTTCTCCACGCCCAGCAGCTCGTGCAGGACGAACCAGGTCAGGGCCGAGCGCTCACCGATGCGGCAGTAGGCGATGGTGTCCTTGGCCAGGTCGACCTGCTCGTCGGTGTAGAGCTGCTTGAGCTCGTCGTCCGACTTGAAGGTGCCGTCGTCGTTGGCGTTCTTCGACCACGGGATGTTGCGGGCGGACGGGACGTGGCCCGGGCGCTGCGACTGCTCCTGCGGGAGGTGGGCCGGGGCGAGCAGCTTGCCGGAGAACTCGTCGGGCGAGCGGACGTCGACCAGGTTCTGCGCGCCGATGGCGGCGACCACGTCGTCGCGGAACGCGCGGATCGCGGTGTTCTGCGGCTTCGCCTTGTAGTCGGTGGCGGCGCGCTGGGGCACCTCGTCACCGGCGACCAGCTCGCGGGCGTCCAGCTCCCACTTCTTGCGGCCGCCGTCGAGGAGCTTGACGTTCTCGTGGCCGTACAGCTTGAAGTACCAGTAGGCGTAGGACGCGAACCAGTTGTTGTTGCCGCCGTAGAGGACCACGGTGTGGTCGTTGGAGATGCCCTTCTCCGACAGGAGCTTCTCGAAGCCCTCCTGGTCGACGAAGTCGCGGCGGACCGGGTCCTGGAGGTCCTGGGTCCAGTCGATCCGGATCGCGTTCTTGATGTGGTTCTTGTCGTACGCGGACGTGTCCTCGTCCACCTCGACGATCGCGATGGACGGGTCGTCCAGGTGGTCCTGCAGCCAGTCGGCGTCGACCAGTACGTCGCTGCGGCTCATGTTTCTCCTCCGGGGCAGTTGGCGGCGGGGCGTGCGGTGAGAGGGTGTGCGCGCTCATGCCGGGGCGGCGCGCGGGTGCCCTGGGCAGGGCGGTGAGGGGGGCACGGACGGCGGCGTCGCCGGCCGGCTCAGAAGGTGCGACAGAGCATGGCGGCAACGCGGCACAGGTCCACTGCCCGCCGCTTGGTGAGATCCGCCTGTCGCTTCATGGGTCCGATCGTAGGGACGGACAGCGGGGCGTGTCACCGCCGTGTCGCATCCTGAGACGGGATCGTCCGCGATACGGGATCGATGCTCTTCCCGGCGCATGACGGAGCGCGACCCGGACCGGGCCGCCGACCACCGTATCTACGGTACGGACGACGCCGTCTCGCCTGTCGGACGCCGGAGGTCGGGGGTCGGGTCCGAGGGTCGGGGGCCGGGGGCGGAGGCCAGAGCTCGGGGACCGGGAGGGCGGAGGTCGGGGGCCGAGGGGCGAAGGCCGGGCGCCGGGGGTCGGAGATCGGGGGCCGAGGGGCGGAGATCGGGGGCCGAGGGGCGGAGATCGGGGGCCGAGGGGCGGAGGCCAGAGGTCGGGGCCGAGTGCTTGGGGGCCGGGCGCCGGGGGCCTGCCGTCGGCACCGGTTCGCCGGTCACCGGGACACCGGTCGCCGGTTCACCGATCGCTGGGTCGTCGGTCGCCGGTCGTCGTCGATCGCCGGGGCACCGGTCACCGCCTTTCCGGTGGCCGACCGTCGTCCTACCCGGCCAGCTCGACGTTCGAACCCTTCACCGTGATCTCGACGCCGTCCTTCGCCGCCTCGACCCTGTCCAGCTCGATGCCGCCCGGCAGCTCGTCGATGGTCTGCTGGAAGTCGGTGATGGCCCGGATCCGGGACTCGGCGAACTGCTTGCCGCCGATCTCCGGCAGTCCGTCCGCGACGACCTCGACGTCGTTGTCCTTGACCGTGACGGAGCTCAGCACCTCGACCGGCTCGGGCACCTCGACGCCGAACACCGTGGCCTGGAGCGACACCTTGATCTTGCCGTTGCCGCCGTCGGAGAGGCCGACGACCTTGGCGGTGATGCCGGGTGCGATGTCCGTGGGCTCGGACTTGGCGGCCTTCATCAGCTCGTCGTAACCGACGGTCGCGGTGCCGGTGGCGGTGGCCGCGGTGGCGGAGCTGAAGTCGCCCGCGAACTCGACGCCCTTCATGTTCGCGCTCAGGTGGTCGATACGGATTTTCTCGCCGCCGTTGCCGGTGGCGGCCTCGTAGTCGTCGATGCCGATCTCGACGTCGTCCAGCTTGCCGCCGGCGACCTGGGTGAGGAAGGGGAAGCCGTTGATGGAGACGTCCGGTGTCGAGGACAGGTTCTCCGTACTCCGCAGCTTGCCCGCCGCCTCGTCCTCCGCGAAGTTGACCGCCACGCGGTCCGCGATCACGAAGAGTCCGCCCAGGATCACGACGACGATCAGCAGTATTCGCAGTGCTCGCATGCGGTGTTCCCCAACCCTGGGCGTTCGACGACGGAGGTCCCCGACGACCGGCGGCCGTCCAGCGCGAGGGTAACGCGGCCGGGAAGGGCCCCCGGGGTTTTGTCGATCACCTGTGACAGGGGTGCGGTGGCCAAAAGGGCCACGGCCTGCCCGGCCGGTCGCCGCCGAGCGGAGGCGTCCGGCCCGGGCGGCGGATCAGGCGAGGGCCCTGCCGAGCACGTACACCGCCGGTGCCGCCGCCGCGAGGGGCAGGGCCACGCCCGCCGTGAAGTGGACGAACCGGGAGGGGTAGTCGTACGCGGCCACCCGGTGGCCGATCAGCGCACACACCGCCGTGCCCGCGCCGAGCAGCGCCCCCGACGTCCCCAGGTCCGTCATCGAGCCGACCGCGATTCCCGCGCCGGCCGCCGCGAGCAGCGCGACGACCACGGACGCCGGCGTCGGCAGCGGCAGGGCGCGGGTCACCACGGCGACGCCCACCGCGATCGCGCCGACCGTCACCGCGTCCGCGTCGGCCGCGAGGTACCCGCCGGCCACCACGGCCAGGGCCGCCGCGGCGACGGTCCCCATCAGGCCGTACATCCGCTCGTCGGGGTCGGCGTGCGAGCGCAGTTGCAGTACGAGGGAGAGCAGCACCCACACCCCGAGCGTGCCGAGGATCGCCGCCGGGGAGCGGTCCGACACCAGCATCGCCGCGTCGGCGGCGAGCGCGCCCGCGAAGCTCAGCGCGATGCCCTGCCGGGCGGGCCACATGCCGTTCAGGCGGAACCAGCCCGCAGCGGTGACGGCCTGGAGGGCGACGAGCGGAACGAGGAGGGCGTACGTGCCGAGCGCCGCCCCACCGGCCAGCAGCAGCCCGAGCAGCGCGGTGAGCCCGGCCGGCTGCATCCCCGGGTCGATGATCGGCGAGCGCCCCTCCGCGCGGGCGCGCTGCGCGTCGGTGACCCGCGTGTTCCCGGCGAGGGTCGCCGGGCCGTAGCCGGGCCCGTCGGAGGACTCGGGGGCGGCGGGCGAGGACACGGGCGCGAGGCCGGGACCGGGACCGGGCGCAGGCGCGGCGGGCACCGGGGGCTGGTACGGCTCGGGCTGGGGAGCATAGGCCTGCGGCTGCGGCTGCGGCTGCTGGTACGGCTGCTGGTACGGCTGCGGCTGCGCCGCGTAGCCCCCGTTCGCCCCGTACGGCGTACTGGCCGGCTCCTGATGACCCTGCGGCGGCTGCGGCGGCAGATACGCCGTCTCCTCCGCGGAGACCGGCGGCTGCACGCTGGTCTCCCAGGTCTGCCCCTGCCACTGCTGCGTGTACTGGGCGGCGTCCGGGTCCTCGTAGCCCTGCCCGGCCTGGTGGGCCTGCCGGCCCTGGTACGGCTGCTGCCCTTGGGGCTCCTGATGCGTCGGCCACGCCTGGGCGTCGTGCGCCCCGGGCTGCGCGTGCCCCTCGTATCCGTCGTATCCGTATCCCTCGTACGGCTGCTTCTGCCCGTACTGCCCGTACTGCCCGTACTGCTGATGCGGCTGATTCGGCTGATTCGGCTGATGCGGCTGGTTGGTCATGCTCACCCTCCTGCGAACGGCGGGAGCACCTCGACCGTGCCGCCGTCGGCCAGCCGTACCGTCTCATGCCCGCGCGTGCCCACGGGGTCGCCGTCGACGAGGAACGAGCAGCGCAGCAGCACGCGCGTGAGTTCGCCGGGGTGCCGCTCGCGCACCGCCCCGAGCGCGTCGGCGAGCGTGGCCGCCTCGTACGGCTCCTCGGCCACCCCTGCCGCGGCCTTCGCGGCGGCCCAGTAGCGCACCGTGACCTTTGCCATCTGGATCCTTCGTCGCCGGTGCCGATCGGCGTCCGTGTCGACCGGCGTTGAACACCTCAGGCTAGCCCGCCCGGGACACCGCCCAGTCGCCGATCCGGCGCAGCAGGTCCTCGTCCGACGCGTGCTCGGCGTGGCCCATGCCGGGCTCCAGCCACAGTTCGCCGTGGTCACCGGCCGCCTCGGCCAGCATCCGGGGGTGGTCGAGGGGAAAGTAGCCGTCCCGGTCGCCGTGCACGACGAGGAGCGGCGTCGGCGCGATCCGCCCCGCCGCCTCCACCGGGGACAGCGGCACCGGGTCCCAGTCCCGGTGATGGATACGGGTCCGCAGTCCGTAACGGCCGACCACGCGGCCCGCGGGCCGCATCACCAGCCAGTGCAGCCGGCGCATGGGTGCCGTGCCCCGGTAGTACCAGCGGGCGGGTGAACTCACCGACACGACGGCGTCCGCGCGGGCGCCTGCGTCGTCACCTTCACCTTCGCCTCCGCCCTCGGCCTCGGCCTCGCCGTACAGCGCGGCATGACGCAGCACCACCGACCCGCCCATGGAGAAACCGACGGTCACCACGCGCGTGTGGCCGAAGCCGCGCGCCCAGGCGACCGCCGCCGCCAGGTCGAGGACCTCGCGGTCGCCGACGGTGGACCGTCCCCCGGACGCGCCGTGGCCCCGGAAGGAGAACGTGACCACGGCGCCGTAGCGCGCGAACGCCGCCGCGATCCGCCGTACGTGCGGCCGGTCGGCGTCCCCCGTGAAGCCGTGCGCGACGACGAACACCAGGTCACAGGCGTCGCGACCGCTCACGCCCGGCTCGTACACGGCGTCGATCCGCACCCCGTCGGACGTGCGGAGGAAGGTGCGTGAAGGGGTGCGGCGCGGCGCCCCCCGGGGCGTCTCGGGATGTGGACGAATGGTGGAACGCGCCACATGACCTGCCGGTCGGTTGCTCATGTCGGCTATTCTGCTGGGCAGAGGACTCGGGCAACGTAGCCCCCGGGTCCTTTTGTGCTTTCGGGAGCGTCGCTGCGCGGTGGCCGAGCGGTCGCCGGGCATTCACCTCCCGGACTCGCAGCGGGCCCCACGGGCACGGGATCCGCACCTGTACGAAGCAGTGCCGTAAACGTCCTCGCAGGGACCGAGGAGGAACCAGACGTTATGGGCGAGCGATCCGTGCACGACCGTAGGACGACCCAGGCAGGTGGGGCGCGATGAGTTCTCTGCTGCTCCTGACCAATGCCCTCCAGCCGTCGACGGAGGTGCTCCCCGCCCTCGGCCTGCTGCTGCACAACGTCCGTGTCGCGCCGGCGGAGGGCCCCGCCCTCGTCGACACCCCCGGCGCCGACGTCATCCTCGTCGACGGGCGCCGTGACCTCCCGCAGGTCCGCAGCCTGTGCCAGCTCCTGCGGTCCACCGGACTGAGCTGTCCGCTCGTCCTCGTCGTCACCGAGGGCGGCCTGGCCGCCGTCACCGCCGACTGGGGCATCGACGACGTACTGCTGGACACCGCCGGTCCGGCGGAGGTCGAGGCCCGGCTGCGGCTGGCCATGGGCCGCCAGTCGATCGTCGGCGACGACTCCCCCATGGAGATCCGCAACGGCGACCTGTCGGTGGACGAGGCGACGTACTCCGCCAAGCTCAAGGGCCGGGTCCTGGACCTGACCTTCAAGGAGTTCGAGCTGCTGAAGTACCTCGCCCAGCACCCGGGCCGGGTCTTCACCCGCGCCCAGTTGCTCCAGGAGGTCTGGGGCTACGACTACTTCGGCGGCACCCGCACGGTCGACGTGCACGTGCGGCGGCTGCGCGCCAAGCTCGGCCCCGAACACGAGTCGCTGATCGGCACCGTCCGCAACGTCGGCTACCGCTTCGTCACGCCGGAGAAGCCCGAGAAGGGTGAGCGCGGGACCGAGGACGCCAAGGCGAAGGCCGCTGGCAAGGCCCGACCGGAGGCACGACCGGAGGCACGGGCGGACACGGCCGTGGGAGGAAGGTCAACCAAGGTGTGATACGCCCTGCCCAGGGCGGATCCATCCGCGTAGACTCCGCGCGTGGCCAAGGTGACTCGGGATGATGTGGCGCGGCTGGCGGGGACTTCCACCGCCGTCGTCAGCTATGTCATCAACAACGGACCCCGGCCGGTCGCCCCGGCCACGCGCGAGCGTGTACTCGCCGCGATCAAGGAACTGGGGTACCGGCCGGACCGGGTCGCCCAGGCGATGGCGTCGCGGCGCACGGACCTCATAGGCCTGATCGTGCCGGACGCGCGCCAGCCCTTCTTCGCGGAGATGGCGCACGCGGTCGAGTGGGCCGCCTCCGAGCGCGGAAAGATGGTCCTCGTCGGCAACTCCGACTACGTCGGCGAGCGCGAGGTCCACTACCTGCGCGCCTTCCTCGGCATGCGCGTCTCCGGCCTGATCCTGGTCAGCCACGCCCTGAACGACATGGCCGCCGCCGAGATCGAGGCCTGGGACGCACGGGTCGTCCTGCTGCACGAGCGCCCCGAGGCCATCGACGACGTCGCCGTCGTCACCGACGACCTGGGAGGCGCCCAGCTCGCCGTACGCCATCTGCTGGAACACGGGTACGAGTACGTCGCCTGTATGGGCGGCACCGCCGAGACCCCGTCCGTCGGCGACCCGGTCTCCGACCACGTCGAGGGCTGGAAGCGCGCGATGAAGGAGGCCGGGATCTCCACCGAGGGCCGGCTCTTCGAGGCGCCCTACAACCGCTACGACGCCTACCGCGTGGGGCTGGAGCTCCTCTCCGGCCCGCAGCGCCCGCCCGCGATCTTCTGCTCCACCGACGACCAGGCGATCGGCCTGCTGCGCGCGGCCCGCGAGCTGCGCATCGACGTGCCCGGCGAGCTGGCGGTGGCCGGCTTCGACGACATCAAGGAGGCCGACCTGGCGGACCCGCCGCTGACGACGGTCGCCTCCGACCGGTCGGCGATGGCCCGGGAGGCCGTGGACCTGGTCCTGGACGACGGTCTGCGGGTGGCGGGCTCACGGCGGGAGCGGCTGAAGGTCTTCCCGTCGCGCCTGGTGGTCCGGCAGTCCTGCGGCTGCGAGTAGCGCCCCCAGCCCCCTCTTCGCATCGGCCACCTCTTTATATCGGGCATACGAGGTTCTGCCGGGCTTCTCAGACAGCACTCAGGCCGCTCTCATACGCGGGCGGGAAGCTCATGAACATGACCGAGAGCCTCCGCCGCAACGGCGAGTACGAGCACGCGCAAGAGAACCCGTACGAGACTTCGCACCGGAATCCGTACCAGGGCGCCCAGCAGCACGCCTCCTCTCCCGTCAACCCCGAGTGGCCGCCCCCGCCGGCACAGCCGCCCGCGGGACCCTTCCCGGACGGACAGCCCGAGCAGCCGCGCAAGAAGCGTGCGGCCCGGCGTGGCCCCGGCGCTCTGCTCGCGGCCGTGGCGATCGTCGCGGCGGCCGTCGGCGGCGGCACCGCGTACGGCATCCAGGAGCTGACCGGCAGCGACACCGTCGCCTCCAGCACCACCAGCACCAGCGTGGTGCCCACCGGCCAGAAGGGCACGGTCGCCGGGGTGGCCCAGTCGGTCAGCCCGAGCATCGTCGAGATCAGCGCCACCTCGAACGCCGGTTCCGCCACCGGTTCCGGCGTGATCATCACCAGTGACGGCGAGATCATCACCAACAACCACGTCGTCTCCGGCGCCACCTCCGTCAAGGTCACGACCAGCGACGGCAAGCAGTACACCGCCCAGGTCGTCGGCACCGACAGCAGCAAGGACCTGGCGCTGATCAAGCTGGAGAACGCGTCCGGCCTGAAGGCCGCCACCCTCGGCGACTCCGACGGCCTGAAGGTCGGCCAGCAGGTCGTGGCGATCGGCTCCCCCGAGGGCCTGACCGGCACCGTGACCAGCGGCATCGTCTCGGCCCTCGACCGTGACGTGACCGTCTCGACCGACGAGGGCCAGCAGCAACAGCAGCAGCGGCAGGGCGGCGACTGGCCGTTCGAGTTCGGCGGGCAGGAGTTCAACGGCGACACCGGCTCCTCCACGACGACGTACAAGGCGATCCAGACCGACGCGTCCCTCAACCCGGGCAACTCCGGCGGCGCGCTGATCGACATGAACGGCAACATCATCGGCATCAACTCCGCGATGTACTCGTCGGCCGAGTCCTCCGCCAGTGCGGGCAGCGTCGGCCTCGGCTTCGCCATCCCGGTCAACACGGTCAAGGCCGACCTGCCCGGCCTGCGAGCGGGCGCCGAGAGCTGAGCGGGCGGCCGCCCGAGGCGATGCGAACATGCGACGCTGAAGACGCCCGCAGCCGTACCCGACACCGCATCCGAGGAACCCGAGCCCATGAGCCCCGCAGAAGGCGACCGCGACCGTGACACCCAGCGCATCCTGATCGTCGACGACGAGCCGGCCGTCCGCGAGGCCCTCCAGCGCAGCCTCGCCTTCGAGGGGTACGGCACCGAGGTCGCCGTCGACGGCGCGGACGCCCTGGAGAAGGCGGCGGCCTACCGGCCCGACCTGGTCGTCCTCGACATCCAGATGCCCCGCATGGACGGCCTGACCGCCGCCCGCCGGATCCGCGGCGCGGGCGACCTGACCCCGATCCTGATGCTGACGGCCCGCGACACGGTCGGCGACCGGGTGACCGGCCTGGACGCCGGCGCGGACGACTACCTGGTCAAGCCCTTCGAGCTGGACGAACTCTTCGCCCGTATCCGCGCGCTGCTGCGGCGCAGCTCCTACGCGGCGGCGGTGGAGGCCACCGCCGCCGACGAGGACACCCTCACCTTCGCCGACCTGACCATGGACCTGGCGACGCGGGAGGTCACACGGGCCGGGCGGCCGGTGGAGCTGACCCGCACCGAGTTCACCCTCCTCGAGATGTTCATGGCACACCCGCGCCAGGTCCTCACCCGGGAGCAGATCCTGAAGGCCGTCTGGGGCTTCGACTTCGAGCCCTCCTCCAACTCCCTCGACGTGTACGTCATGTACCTGCGCCGCAAGACCGAGGCGGCCGGCGAACCGCGCCTCGTCCACACGGTCCGCGGCGTGGGCTACGTCCTGCGGCAGGGCGGCGCGGAGTGAGAAGGCTGTTCCGCCGCGTCCGGGCGCTGCCGCTGCGTTCGCGCCTGGCGCTGCTGGTGGCCGCGGCGGTGGCGTTCGCCGTGACGGCGGCGGCGGTGGCGTGCTGGTTCGTGGTGAAGAGCGTGCTGGTGAGCTCGCTGGACGAGGCACTGAAGGCGAACCGCATGAGCAAGGACCAGGTGAGCCAGTACGTCAACCTGCGCAGCGGCCAGTGCGCCCACGACCCCGTCACGCACGAGAAGAACCCCCTCGGCTCGTCCGTACAGCTCGTCGACGGCACGGGCGGAAGCTGCCTGATCATCGGCACGGAGGAGGTCCCCCTCACCGACGCCGACCACGCCGTGGCCGAGGGCAGGGCCACCGACGCGCTGCACGATGCCAAGGGGGCCGACGGCGCCCAGTACCGCGTCTACACCTACAGCGTGCTGCCCGAGCTGGGCGTGGCCGCCTCCGCCGCACGACCACTGAACGAGGTGAACAGGAGCCTCAGCGACCTCGCGCTGGTGCTCGTCTTCGTCGCGGGCGCGGGCGTCGTCGGCGCCGGTGCCGCCGGTCTCTGGGTGGCCCGGACCGGCCTGCGCCCCGTCGACGAACTCACCCGGGCCGTCGAGCACGTGGCCCGCACCGAGGACCTGGCCATCCGCATCCCCGTCGAGGACGACAGCGAGGACGAGATCGCCCGCCTCTCCCGCTCCTTCAACAGCATGACCTCGTCCCTGGCCAGCTCCCGCGACCTGCAACAGCAGCTCATCGCCGACGCCGGCCACGAACTGCGCACCCCCCTCACCTCCCTGCGCACCAACATCGAACTCCTCACCCGCAGCGAGGAGACCGGCCGCCCGATCCCGGAGGCCGACCGCAAGGCGCTCCTCGCCTCGGTGAAGGCCCAGATGACGGAACTGGCCGCCCTGATCGGCGACCTCCAGGAACTCTCCCGCCCCGACACCGGCCAGCACGAGGGCCGCACCCGGATCCTCGCCTGGCACGAAGTCGTCCAGTCCGCCCTGCGCCGCGCCCGCCTGCGCGGCCCGGAGCTGACCATCACGGCGGACGTCGAACCCTGGTACGTACGGGCGGAACCGGCCGCCCTGGAACGCGCGGTCGTCAACATCCTGGACAACGCGGTGAAGTTCAGCCCGGAGTCCGGCACCGTCGACGTACGCCTCGCCGACGGCGTCCTCACCGTCCGCGACCACGGCCCCGGCATCCCCGCCGAGGAACTCCCCCACGTCTTCGACCGCTTCTGGCGCTCCCCGAGCGCACGCGCGCTGCCCGGTTCGGGCCTCGGCCTGTCGATCGTGGCGCGGACGGTGCAGCAGGCGGGCGGCGTCGTGAGCCTGACTCCGGCCGAGGACGGTGGCGGCGGGACGGTGGCGACCGTACGGCTGCCGGGGGCGCCGGTGCCGCCGCCGGAGACGACCGCGACCGGCGGGGGTCAGCGGTAGCCGAGCATGCCGGGAGCGTCGATGTCGACGGTGAGGAAGCCCGGTGGGTCGTCGACGGTGAGGAAGCCCGGTGGGTGAAGATCCTCCCGTCCGTTCCGGCCGTCTCACTCCGGGCTCCTGACCCGGATCACCGGGACGAGGACCCGATCCGGACCTCCACAGGCCAGAGCTCCGTACCCCGCGGCAACCGGTTTGTCAGATCCCGCGCTTAGGCTTCCACGTGAAGCCGATCAAGGAGCGGGGCAGTGCGAATAGAGCGTCACCAGGTGGGCGGGGCAGCCGTGTCGGCGGCACGCGAGGACTTCACGAACCGCATCGGGGGCCTGGTCCGGTCCATGTCGAGGGCCGGCCGGATGGCCACCCGGGAATGGCGGTCGATCGCCGACGAGTTCCTCGACTACCTGGGCGCCCTCTCCGTCGAGACACCCGACCTCGACACCCCGGAGGCCAAGGCCGCCCTCAAGGACGCCTCCGAGGCCGCGGTCGGGGCCGTCGCCTACGCCGCTTACCACCCGCACTGCGGCTTCCAGGTCTTCCTGGAGTACGTGAACTTCGGCATGAGTTACGATCCGGGTGAGGACGCTCCCGGCGAGAGCGTCACACCCGGGGAGTGGATCGACGCGCTCTGCCTGTCGGTCCTCAGGGACAAGGCCAAGCGGCACGGCGAGGCGTTCTACTTCGCCCGGGAGAAGTTCGCCGCGCAGGCGCCGGGCACGCCCGTCGCCGAACTCGCCACGGGACTGACGGCCGTCGTCCTGGACGACACCGGCGACGAAGGGGAGTACCCGCCCAGCGCGCAGGCCAAGCTCGCCGCCGTCGACGCGGCTCTGGACCGCATCCGTACCCGCGCCGTGGAGACGGGCGAGTCTCTCCTGGACCGGCCGGACGGCGTAGCGCTGCGAACGCTGCGCGCGCTGGCCGCCGAGGACCGGGACGCCTTCGATGCCGCGCTGGCCGACCTCCTGGTCAGGCACACGGCCCTGCACGGCCCCGCGGCCTCCCCGAGCACCCTGCTCCCGCTTGTCCCCATGGCCCTCGCCGCGCTCGCGTACCGGTCCCTGGGCTGGTCGCCCGCCGTCCGAACCGGCTACCTCCCGCACGCGCTGATCACCGGCTTCGAATCCCAGGGCCCGCGGGTCGCGGGGTTCGGCCGGGACCGGCGGCCGGACGCGGTGGCCGCTCTCGCCGCAGGCCCGCTGGTGGTGGAGCGGCCGGCCTTCGACTGGACGGTGAGCCCCCGGATCGAGGCCAGGTACGAGGAACACGCTCGGGAGGCGATCACCCCCGACGACGGAGGATCCCTCGCCGTCCGGCGGCTCGCCGACGTCATGGGCGATCAGGAGCGGCTCTTCAAGTGGCGCGCGGGGGCCTGTGACGGTGACACGGACGCCCAGCTCGCGAACCTCCGGCTGGCCTCGCAGGCGGGAGCCGCCCTGTTCCGCGTCGCACTGGCCGAGCCGGGCACCGAGGTCGAGGTGACCATCGACGGCCGCACGCTGCGCTACCCGGCCGAGCGGGACGAGGAAGCCGGCGCCGGCGACTGGCAGAAGGCCACCGCCCTCGCCCTCGTCACCGGCGCACGCGAGGACCTCGCCCCGCTGGTCCTCACCGGTCCTGCCTTCGCCTGCCCGGACAGCTCCGCCTTCGCCGCGTACGGCGAAGCCCTCCACGCCTATCTGAAGGGCACCGATCCCGAGCCGGCCGCGCGACGGGCCCTGCAGCAGGCCGAGCAGGCCAGGGACTGGGGCTTCGCCATGCCGCCGGCCGTACTGCTGTCGCAGCTCGTGGAAGGAGACGAGGAGAGCTTCAACCTGGCCCTGGCCGACGCGCTCGAAACCCACCGCGCCTACTATCAGGTCGCCGACCGTGCCGACGATCCGGATGCTTCCGTCAACCTCGACATCCTCGCACTGGCCTGCCACGCTCGCCGCCGAGGCTGGGACATCCGCGTCGAATCCCCCTACCTTCCGCGGGGTCTCCTCCAGGCCGCCGAGCCCTTCTGACCTGGGCGCGGCCGCTCACTCCGCCGCTGGGACGCGGTCGCGGTCGCGGTCAGTCGCGGTCGCGGTCAGTCGCGGTGGCGGTCGGCAGCCCAGGCCGATGACGCCCCGGCCGCCCATGTACAGGGACAGTCATAGGCCGACTGTTCACACGCCGCTCAAAAGAGCGCGCTGGGGACAGCGAACGCCATCCGTACTCGCTTCGAAGGAAGAGCACCGCCGCCACGGCACGGTCACCGTGCACACCGCATCCCCCAAGGGCCCGGCACCCGCATGGCTGGTACGGCCTGCCGAGTGTGCCGGGCCCCTTCCCGATGCTGTCGGTCGGCTACTGGACGACCGTGATCCGGTCGGCCGCCGGCGGCTCGATCGGGTCGGTCGCCGACGAGTTGGCCGTCAGGTACTGCTCCAGGGCCGTCAGGTCGTCCGTGCCGACGAGTTCGTTCGCGCCCTCGCCCAGCGTCGGGAAGCCGTCGCCGCCGCCCGCGAGGAAGCTGTTCGACGCGACGCGGTAGGTGGCCGCCGGGTCGATGGAGTCGCCGTTGAGACGGATGGAGTCCGTCACCACCCGATCGGCACCGGTCCTGGTCAGGTCCAGGGTGTAGGTGAGGCCGGACGAGATCTGGAGAATCTTCGGGGCCGCCTCGTTCGGGCCGCTCACCTGCTCCTTGAGGACCTGGACGAGCTGGGCGCCCGTGTAGTCCTTCAGGTTCACCGTGTTGGCGAAGGGCTGGACGGTGAAGCCCTCGGCGTACGTGACGACGCCGTCGCCCTCACTGCCCGTGGAGGTGTGGGTGAGGGGCGCGCGGATGCCGCCGGGGTTCATCAGGGCCAGGTCGGTCTCCGGGTCCTGGGTCCTGCCGTAGGCGAGCTGCGCGTCGGCGATGAGGTCGCCGAGCGGGGACTCCGTGCCGTCGCGGTTGATGTCGCCGGAGATGTAGCCGATGGGGCGGTTGCCGATCGGGGCGGCCAGGGTGCTCCACTTGTCGATCAGGCGGGTCATGTCCGGCGCCTTCGGGACGTCCCGCGTCACCACGTGGTTCGCCGACTTCACGGCCGTACGGGCGATGTCGCCGGTCGCGCGGTCGTACGTCAGCGTCGTGTCCGTGTACAGGCGGCCGAAGGACGCGGCCGACGTGACCATGCGGGGCTTGCCCGCCGGGTCGGGGATCGTGCAGACGTACGCCGCGTGGGTGTGCCCGGTGACCAGCGCGTCGACCTGGGGCGTGACGTTCTTGGCGATGTCGGCGATCGGGCCGGAGATGCCGTCGCCGGTGCCCGGGGAGTCGCAGTCGTAGTTGTAGGAGGACGAAGCCGGGAAGCCGCCCTCGTGGACCAGGGCGACGATCGACTTCACGCCCTGGCGCTGGAGCACCTTGGCGTACTTGTTGATCGTCTCGGCCTCGTCCTTGAAGGAGAGGCCCTTGACGCCCTCCGCCGAGACGATGTCCGGGGTGCCCTCCAGGGTCACGCCGATGAAGCCGACCTTGACGCCCTTCTGCTTCCACACCCAGTAGGGCTTGAGGATGGGCTTCCTGGTCTTCTCGTCGAGGACGTTGGCCGCCAGGTACGGGAAGTCGGCGCCCTCGAACTCCTTGTCCGCGTAGCAGCCCTCGGTGGGGTGGCAGCCGCCGTTCTGGAGGCGCGCCAGTTCCCGGGCGCCCTCGTCGAACTCGTGGTTGCCGACGCTCGTCACGTCCAGGTCGAGCTTGTTCAGCGCCTCGATGGTCGGCTCGTCGTGGAACAGACCGGAGAGGAGGGGGGACGCGCCCACCATGTCGCCGCCGGCCGCGGTGATGGAGTAGCGGTTGCCCTCGCGGGCCTCGCGGAGGTGGGTGGCGAGGTACTCGATCCCGCCCGCGTCGACCGTCTTCGTCGTGCCGTCCGGCTGGAGCTCGGTGACGCGGCCGGAGGAGCCGGCCGGCGGTTCCAGGTTGCCGTGCAGGTCGTTGAAGGAGAGGAGCTGGACGTCCTGGTAACGGCCCGGCCGGTGGTCGGGCTTGTGGCCGCGGTGGCTCTCGTCCGCGTTCGCCGACGCCGGAAGCGCCGCGGCGGCGAGTGCGCCGGCGGTGACGACCGTGGCCGCGACGGCGAGAAGACGGTTCGTACGGCGTCTGCGGCGCGGTTGGTGCGACTGTGCTGTGGCTGGCATGCGCCCCCCTGTGGGTGTGCGTGAGCGCGAGCCGCTGAGGAGACGGCTCGTCGGCGCAGCAGCCTAGAGTCAACGCGCGTAGCGCGACAGGGGGTGACGGGTTACATCCTGGTGTACCTCCGCGTCGGCCCAACTCCCCCGAGTGCCGCCGCTTTGCCGCACCCGCCCCTTACCCTCGTACGCATGACCAGCGACGACACCGTGCAGCCCGGCCGCCCCCGCTCGATCGAGACCCTCGCCGAACTCACCCCCGAGCAGACCGACGCCGTCCTCGCCCTCCTCGCCGAGGCCGCCCGGAACGACGGGCAGCAGGCCGTGTCCGAGCAGGGACGGCTGCACCTGCGCGGTCCCGCGCGCGAGGGCATCGCGCATCTCCTGCTCAGCGTGGACGGCGAACTCGTCGGCTACGCCCAACTGGAGGGCACCGACCCGATCGAGCCGCCGGCCGCCGAGCTGGTCGTCCACCCCTCGCACCGGGGCCAGGGCCACGGGCGTGCGCTGGGGTCCGCGCTGCTCGCCGCCTCCGGCAAGCGGCTGCGGGTCTGGGCGCACGGCGGCCACTCCGCCGCCCGGCACCTCGCCCAGGTGCTCGGTCTGACCCTGTTTCGTGAACTGCGCCAGATGCGGCGCCCGTTGGCCGACCTGGAGCTGCCGGACCCGCGCCTGCCCGAGGGCGTGACCGTGCGGACCTTCGTGCCGGGGCACGATGACGCCGCCTGGCTCGCGGTGAACGCCGCCGCTTTCGCCCACCACCCCGAGCAGGGCTCCCTCACCCAGCGGGACCTCGAGGACCGCGAGGCCGAGGCGTGGTTCGACCCGGCGGGGTTCTTCCTGGCCGAACGGGACGGCGAGCTGATCGGCTTCCACTGGACCAAGGTGCACGCCGAGGAGCGGCTCGGCGAGGTGTACGTCCTCGGTATCCGCCCCGACACCCAGGGCGGCGGCCTCGGCAAGGCCCTGACCACCATCGGCCTGCGGCACCTGGCGGAGCAGGGACTGCCCACCGCCATGCTGTACGTCGACGCCGACAACAAGGCGGCGGTGTCCGTCTACGAGCGCCTGGGCTTCGTCACCCACGAGACGGACCTGATGTACCGCACGGAGACGTGAGGGCCCTGAGCCCGCGAGCCCGGGGCCCGCGAGCCCGGGGCCCGCGAACCCGCGAACCCGCGAACCCGCGAACCCGCGAACCCGCGAACCCGCGAACCAGGAGGCCAGAAGCTCCGGAGTCCCGGAAGCCCAAGGCCCGAAGGCCAGGAACCCGGAGACCAGGAACCCCGAAGGCCAGGAATCCGAAGGCCAGGAACCTCAGAGGCCAGGGATCCCAGAGGCCGGGGACCCCAGAGGCCAGGGATCCCAGAGGCCCGGAACCCCAGAGGCCAGGGATCCCAGAGGCCCGGAACCCCAGAGGCCAGGGATCCCAGAGGCCCGGAACCCCAGAGGCCAGGGATCCCAGAGGCCCGGAACCCCAGAGGCCCGAAGCGCGCCTGAGCCGGCCCCCGAGGCCAGGGCCTAGGCCGGTCCGCCGGCCGCGTGTGCCCGCCTCCCCCGCCGCCGTCCCAGCGGCTCCGGCCCGCACACCCCCCACACCACGGCCGCCGCCCCCAGCACCACCGCCCACCGGTCGTGCGCGGCCGGCCACCGCGGGTCGTCGGGCGTCACGAACAACGCCCAGCTCTCCGGCGCCAGCAGCGGCGCGAGGACCGCCGTCAGCAGCAGGGCCGCCGCGATGGACGGCCCCGGGCGCGCCTCGTCCGTCAGCCGTACCGCCGTCGCGGCACCGGCGAGGGCCAGCACGACCAGTACCGCCGCCTCCAAGGTGATGTCACCGGCCGGGGGCCGGGACGCCGAGGGGACCAGCAGCAGTACGGCCGTCCACCACAGCGCGGCGAGCGGCGCGACCAGGGCCACCCGCAGCGCCTGCCGCAGCGGGCGCCGGGTCGGGACGGGGGCGGTGAGGTGCCGGGCCGGGTCGTCCAGCAGGAAGGCCAGGCCGAGCGCCCCGGTCAGGGCGACGCCCCGCAGGAGGGTGAGCGTCTGCCAGCGATCCGGCTCCGCGCCGACGGCGGCCGGCGCGGCGGCGAGCAGCAGCCCGAGGAGCCCGGCGGCGGACAGGGCCCGCCACGGCAGCGTGCGCCACACCGGGCGGACCAGGTCCGGTATCACTACTCGCACGAGTCCGCCTTCTCCGGCCCGGCCACGCCCAGCAGTTCGGCGGCGCGGGCGGTGGTGACGCCCGGCGAGGCCAGCTCGTCCCAGTGTGCCTTCACCCGCTCGCCGACACCGGCGGGCGGATCCTCCAGCAGCCGCCGTACGACGTCCGTCTGGCCTTCCGTCATGGACAGCGGATCCGTTGGCGACAGGACCACCGCGGAGCCCTTCACACTGTCGTCGACGCGGACCCGGCGCAGGGCGTTCACCGGGTCGTCCTGCCAGCTCAGGGACAGCCACATGACGGTGACCATCCGCCCGTCGCAGATCTCGCCCGCCGCCGCCTCGGTGCCCGCGACGAGGACGGCGGCGACGGCACTGGAGAACTCCGGGACCCGGTTGCCGCCCCAGGCGGTGCCCACGGTCACCTGGTGGGCGTCGGTCAGCGCGGGGATCGCGGCGTCGCCCTCCAGCCCGTACCGGGCGTCGATCCGCTGCCGTACGACGAGCCTTCGGCCGTGCGCGGCTCCGCCCGCCAGGGACTGGACCCGGTCCACGACGGCGGCCCAGGTGCCGGTACGGGGACCCCACTCGGGGAAGGCGCAGTAGGACGACCGGCCGTGCTCGGCACAGGTCAGCTCGGGGCGCACCGAGGCGCGCTCACGGGCCGCGGTCAGCTCCGGCGACGGCGCCGCGCCCCCGGCCTGCGCGACCCCGCCCGTCACCGCCAGCGCGAGGGTCAGGACGACACCCGCCCGCACGGCCAGGTTCCGCGCGCCGGCGACGAGTACCGCCAGGAAGGCAGCGCACAGGCCGGCGCCCGCCAGATACAGGGCGTGCCCGGCGGCGGGCCGTCCCAGCAGGTCGGAGGGCAGGGTGTCGGAGCTGGTCCCGGCGACGACCGGTGCCAGCCAGGACAGCCCGCTCGAGCCGCCCGGCGCGGTACCGAGGACGAGCGTGAACAGCAGCAGGACCAACGTCAGGGGCGCGGCGAGCGCCGACGGCGCCACCCGGGCCAGCAGCACCCCGAGCGCCCCGGACAGCAGCACCGTCAGCGGCCCGACGAGCAGCTCGGCCGGCGAACCGTGTCCGATCGCACCCGGCTTGGAGGCCTCCCAGGCGAACTGTCCGGCCACGCACACCGCGGTGAGCAGGACGGCCGGTACGACGGACAGCGCGTGGGCCACCGTACGGTGCCAGGGCGCGAGGACCAGCACCGCGAAGTGGTCCTCGGTGCCGTGCCGTGCGGAGCGCAGGACGGCGAAGTTGGCGGACAGCAGGACGGCGAGGCCGACGAGCATCGGCATGCTCTGGGTGGCGCGGTCGACGTCCTGCAGCGCCGGGTAGCCGTCCTGGGAACTCCGCGCACGCCAGACGATCCACGCGACGTACATCGCGAAGGCGATGACGACGGGGACGCTCAGCAGCAGCCTGCGCGCCTCGAACCGGGCCAGGGCGAGCACGGCCCGGCCACCGCCGCGCGGCCCGCTCTCCACGGCGGGCGGGGCCGCCGCCAGTACGGCGCTCACGCGGCCGCTCCCGCGTCGGCACCGTCGAGGGCGAGGAGGTAGCCGTCCTCCAGGGTGGGGTCGGCCAGCTCCGCCCCGGCGGGCGGGTCGCCGACGTTGCGGAAGGTCCCCGCCCCCGTACGCCACCCGGCCTTCGCGCCCGCGTCACGCTCCGCGCTGCTCCACACCCGCCCGGCGGCCCGCGCGGTCAGTTCGGCCGGACTCCCGTCGAACCGCACCGCCCCGCCGGCCATGACGACCACCCGGTGGCAGAGCATCGCCACGTCCTCCGTCTGGTGGGTGGACAGCAGCACGGTCCGCCCTTCGCCCGCCCCCGCGATCAGCTCCCGGAAGCGCATCCGCTGTTCGGGGTCCAGCCCGACGGTCGGCTCGTCGAGCACCAGGAACCCCGGGTCACCCACCAACGCGGCCGCGAGCGCGACCCGCTGCCGCATCCCCCCGGACAGTTTCTTGATCCTCCGTCCGCGCACGTCTTGCAGATCCACCTCCTCCAACACCCGCCGCACCTCGCGATGCCGGGCGGGACGGTCCGCCAGTTCCTTCAGGATCGCGACGTAGTCGACGAACTCGAAAGCGGTGAAGTCCGGATGGAAGCCGGGCGTCTGCGGCAGGTACCCGAGCCGCCGCCGCACCTCCTGCCGCCCGCTCGCGGTCCCCGGGTCGTGCCCGAGCACGGTGAAGGCCCCCCGGTCGGCGGGCACGGCGGTGGCGAGCACGCGCAACAGCGTCGTCTTGCCGGCTCCGTTGGGCCCGAGCAGCCCGGTGACGCCCGGAGTCAGCCGCAGCGACACGTCGTCGAGGGCACGGGTGCGGCCGTAATGAAGGCTGAGCCCGGAGGCGGAAACGGTGGGGTGGTTCATACGGCACTCCCGTACAAGAAGGGGACGAGGAAGAACGCAGGACTCACGCGGCACCCCGCGCGAAGACGTCGAACCGGTCGCGGAACAGGAACAGCAGCCCGGCGCCCAGCACGGCGACCACCCCGGACACGCCCTGCCCGACCGCCGTGAACGGTGCCAGCGGACCGTCCTCGGCCGCGCGCGCCGCGTCCGCGGCCAGCAGCACGGCCAACCACGCCCCCGCGACCACGGACGGCGCGAGCACCGGACCCAGCCGGGGCGTCAGCGCGAGCCCGGTCGCGGTCAGGGCGAGCCCGGGCAACAGCCAGGCCAGCGCGCGCAGCCCGTACCCCGGCAGGGCGAGGGTCGCCAGCCCGTTCACCCCGAGCGCGACGGTCAGCACGGCGACCGTACGGATCATCAGCAGCCGGAAGCCGTGCGTCGGCGAGACGACCGCCATCTCGTACGTCGGGTCCAGCGCGGGCCCGTAGGCGAGCGCCACCCCGGCCAGCGGCAGCAGCGGGGCGAGGGCGAGGAACAGTGTGGGCGTGCGCGCGGCGCCGGCCGTGAAGGCGACGGCGAAGGTCATCAGCAGCACGGCGACGACCGCGCCGAGCCAGGAGCGGCGCAGCACGGGGGTGGCCGCGAGCAGCCGCGCGGTGCCGTCGCCGACCCCGCACCGCTCCAGCAGCCCCTCGAACCACCCCGGCCGGGGCGCGTCCAGTTCGGCGTCGAGCCGCTCCCACCCGGCCTCCACGGCGGTGGTGTCACTCACCTCGGCGAGGACTCCGCGGCAGTGCGCACAGGTGGTCAGGTGGGCGTCGGCGGACCACAGCAGGGGCGCCGCCAGCCCGCCTCGGGCGTAGGCCCGCAGGTCGTCCTCGTCCACGTGCCAGGTCCCCCGGCGACGGCCGTCATCCATGTGCCGGGCCTCCCGGCGACGGCCGTCCTCATCCACGTGCCGGGCCTCCCGGCGACGGCCGTCCTCATCCACGTGCCAGGCCTCCCGGCGACGGCCGTCCTCATCCACGTGCCAGGCCTCCCGGCGACGGCCGTCCTCATCCACGTGCCAGGCCTCCCGGCGACGGCCGTCCTCATCCACGTGCCAGGCCTCCCGGCGACGGCCGTCCTCATCCACGTGCCAGGCCTCCCGGCGACGGCCGTCCTCATCCACGTGCCAGGCCTCCCGGCGACGGCTGTCCTCGTCGCTCATGCCAGCGCCTCCCTGAGCTGCCGGCGGGCGCGCATCGCCCGCGTCTTGACCGTGCCCGGCGGAATGCCGAGCAGGACGGCCGCCTCGCGGGTGGTCAGCCCGTCGATGACGGTGGCCTGGAGCACCGCGCGCAGCTCCGGCGAGAGCCGGACGAGGGCGCCGGCGAGGTCGCCGTGCTCGACACCGGCGAGCACGCGCTCCTCCGCCGAGGCCTCCTCCCGGTGCCGCAACCGGGCCAGTGCCTGCCGCAGCCGCCCCCGTGCCCCGTCGCCGCGCAGCACGTCGACCAGCCGCCGCGACCCGATCCGCCACAGCCACCCGGCCGCGTCCCCCTCCTCGCGGTACCGCGCACTGCCGCGCCACACCGCGAGGAAGGTTTCCTGTACGACGTCGTCGACGACACCGGCGTCCGCGCAGCGGCTGCGCAGCCGGGCGGTCAGCCAGGGGGCGTACCGGCGGTACAGCTCCTCGAAGGCGCGCCGGTCGGCATCCGCGGCGACGGCCCGCAGCAGCTCACCGTCGCTTCTCGTTTCGCTCACGTCTCCTCATCGGACGAGGTGGGCCCAGCGGTTCACACGATCGCAGGCGGGATTTTCCACGCTTACGGACGCCCGGCGCTGCGGGGTGCGGGGGCGGGGTGCGCGGGCGGGGCGGGCCGACGCGCACGGGGCTCCCGGCGTAAGCGTGGGCCGGGGCGGGTGAGCCGGGGGTGAAGAAGCCGGGGGTGAGGAAGCCGGGGGAGCCGGGGGGAGCCGGGGGGGCGCCGGAGGCCCGCCGCTATCCCACACGTCATGTCCTCGTAACCATCGATTCAACCAGCCTTGCGACGCTCACCGAATGCAGCCGACCGTGCCAGAGCCACCAGGAGCGGAGCATCCCGCGCCTTCCGACGCGCCTGTCCTGCGCGCGGCGCGGAAGAATGGGTTCATGAGGCAGCCGAACACCCAGGCAGAGGTCCAGCACACGCAGCCCTCCGTGGGCTCCATCGCCGCGCACCGCCCGCACACGGTGGCCGCCACGGTCTCCGACCTGGAACCCGACATCGACGCGGACCTCGACGCGTACGAGGAGTCGGAGGAGTCCCAGGCCGGCGGTGCCCAGCTCCCGCAGGGCCGCTTCCTGGACCGGGAACGGAGCTGGCTCGCGTTCAACGAGCGCGTCCTCGAACTGGCCGAGGACCCGGACACGCCCCTCCTCGAGCGTGCCAACTTCCTCGCGATCTTCGCCGGCAACCTGGACGAGTTCTTCATGGTCCGCGTCGCCGGTCTCAAACGCCGCATCGCGACCGGCGTCGCCACCCGCTCCGCCTCCGGTCTCCAGCCCCGCGAGGTGCTGGAGATGATCTGGGCCCGCTCCCGCGAGCTGATGGCCCGGCACGCCGCCTGCTTCCACGAGGACGTCGCCCCCGCCCTCGCCGAGGAGGGCATCCACCTGGTCCGCTGGAACGAACTCGCGGAGAAGGAGCAGGCCCGCCTCTTCACCCTCTTCCGGCACCAGATCTTCCCGGTCCTCACCCCCCTCGCGGTCGATCCGGCCCACCCGTTCCCGTACATCTCGGGCCTCTCCCTCAACCTCGCGGTCGTCGTCCGCAACCCCGTCACGGGCCACCGCCACTTCGCCCGCGTCAAGGTCCCCCCGCTGCTCTCCCGCTTCCTGGAGGCCTCGCCGGGCCGCTACGTCCCCATCGAGGACGTCATCGCCGCGCACCTCGAAGAGCTGTTCCCCGGCATGGAGGTCCTGGAGCACCACGCCTTCCGCCTCACCCGCAACGAGGACCTCGAGGTGGAGGAGGACGACACGGAGAACCTCCTCCAGGCCCTCGAGAAGGAACTCATGCGGCGCCGCTTCGGCCCGCCCGTCCGCCTCGAGGTCGAGGAGTCCGTCGACCGCGAGGTCCTGGACCTCCTCGTCCGCGAGCTGAAGATCGGCGAGGCGGAGGTCTACCCGCTGCCCGGCCCCCTCGACCTCACCGGCCTCTTCCGCATCGCCGGCATCGACCGGCCCGAGCTGAAGTACCCGAAGTTCGTCGCCGGCACCCACCGCGACCTGGCCGAGGTCGAATCGGCCTCCGCGCCGGACGTCTTCGCCGCGCTCCGCAGCAGGGACGTCCTGCTCCACCACCCGTACGACTCCTTCTCCACCTCCGTCCAGGCCTTCCTGGAGCAGGCGGCGGCCGACCCGGACGTCCTCGCGATCAAGCAGACGCTGTACCGGACGTCCGGCGACTCACCGATAGTCGACGCGCTCATCGACGCGGCCGAGTCCGGCAAGCAGGTCCTCGTCCTGGTCGAGATCAAGGCCCGCTTCGACGAGCACGCCAACATCAAGTGGGCCCGCAAGCTGGAGGAGGCCGGCTGCCACGTCGTCTACGGACTGGTCGGCCTGAAGACCCACTGCAAGCTGTCCCTGGTGGTCCGCCAGGAGGGCGAGACGCTACGCCGCTACTGCCACGTCGGCACCGGCAACTACCACCCGAAGACGGCCCGCCTCTACGAGGACCTCGGCCTGCTCACCGCGGACCCGCAGGTCGGCGCGGACCTCTCCGACCTGTTCAACCGTCTCTCCGGCTACTCCCGGCGCGAGACCTACCGCCGCCTCCTCGTCGCCCCCAAGTCGCTGCGCGACGGCCTGGTCTCCCGTATCCACAAGGAGATGCAGCACCACCGCGCCGGCCGCCCCGCCTCCATCCGCATCAAGGTCAACTCGATGGTCGACGAGGCCGTGGTCGACGCGTGCTACCGCGCGTCCCAGGCCGGCGTCCCCGTCGACGTGTGGGTGCGCGGCATCTGCGCGCTGCGCCCCGGCGTGGCGGGCCTGTCGGAGAACATCCGGGTCCGCTCCGTCCTCGGCCGCTTCCTCGAGCACTCGCGCGTCTTCGCCTTCGGCAACGGCGGCGAACCCGAGGTCTGGTTCGGCAGCGCCGACATGATGCACCGCAATCTCGACCGTCGTATAGAGGCCCTGGTCCGGGTCACCGACCCGGCTCACCGGGCGGCCCTCAACCGGCTGCTGGAGACCGGTATGTCCGACGGCACCGCCTCCTGGCACCTCGGCTCGGACGGCGAGTGGACCCGGCACGCGACCGACTCGGACGGTCAGCCCCTGCGCAACATCCAGGAGATGCTCATAGACGCCCGGAGGCGCCGGCGTGGCACAGCGACACCTTGACCCGACGGACCCCGCGGCCACGGCCACGGTCACGGCCCCCGCCGGCCCGCCGGCACCCGCGGACGCGGACGCCCTCGCGGCCTACCTGCGCGCCCAGGCGACGGAGTTCCTCCGCGCCCTGCGCCTGCACCGCGAATCGGGAACAGGCACACACGGCGGGAACGGCCCACACGGCACGGCCGGCTCACACGGCACACCCAGCTCACACGGCACGCCCGGCGCGACCGGCGCGCAGAGCACGCGCGGTCCGGACGGAGCGCACCGCCCGGACAGGGCGCGCCGCCCGGTCAAAGCGCCCCCGCCCGCGGGGCCGGTGGACGCGGTCCGCGCCCTGCGCCGCGCCGCCCGCCGCCTGAGCGGCACGCTGCACACCTTCCAGCCCCTGCTGGACGCCGACTGGGCGGAGGGCATGCGCCCCGAGCTGGCCTGGCTGTCCGGCACGCTGGCGATGGAGCACGCGTACGCGTCCCGCCTGGAGCGCCTGCTCCAGGCCCTGCACCGGCTGTCCGGTTCGTCGGCGTTCCCGGCACAGCAGACGGCGGGCCGGGCCACCACCGCCGAACCCGCCTCCGCATCCGCCTCCTCGCCCGCCTCCGCGTCCGTCGGCGTGCCCGCCGCCCACCCGGCGTCCCCGGACCGGGGCAATCTCACCGTGGGCGCGGCCAAGGCGGGCGCGCTGCTCGACCGCCAGCTCACCCTGGCCCGCACCCGGGCGCACTCCACCGCCCTCCAGGCGCTGGGCAGCAGCCGGTTCCACGCCGTCGCCGACAAGGTGGCCTTACTGGCGAGCGAGGTCCCGCTGAGGAGCACCACCGCCGCCACCACCGACCTGCGCCCCCTGGCCGCCACCGCCCAGGACCGCCTCGCCGACGCCGTGGCCGCCCTGCCCCTGGTCACCGCGGGGAATCCGTACAACGCCCAGGCCCTGGTCCACGGCCTCTCCCCGGACCCGGCGCCCCACCCCCAGGACGCCCAGTGGCACCAGGTCCGCCTGCTGCTGCGCCTGCACCGCTACGCCCTCGAGGTACTGGCCGGCGCGGAAGCCGGCGAGGCCGAGGACAGCGTGGACGTGCGCCTCCTGGCCGCGGGCGAGGCCCTCAACCGCCACCGCGACGCCGCGGAGGCCGCCGCGGCCGCGGCCCAGGCCGCCCGTACGCCACGCATCGCCCCGGCGACGGCGTACGCGCTCGGCGTGCTCCACGCCGACCAGCGGCATGAGGTGGAGGCGGCGAGGTACGCGTTCCAGCACAGTTGGCGCAAGGAACCCGTCAGGCTGCCGTAGGGCCGCCCGGGACAGCCCGGGAGGGTCCCGGGGGCCGCCGCGGGACAGGAGGCGTGAGCACACCGTGAGCCCCGCCGAGGACACCATCACCGTCCGCGCGGCAGGCTGCGTCCTGTGGCGCCCCGTCCCCGGGCGCCCCTCCCCGCGCCTGGAGCTCTGCCTCGTCCACCGCCCGAAGTACGACGACTGGTCGCACCCGAAGGGCAAGCTCAAGCGCGGCGAGGACCCGCTCGCGGGCGCCCTGCGCGAAGTCGCCGAGGAGACGGGGTACGCCGCCGCACCGGGCGCCGAGCTGCCCACCGTGCGCTACCTCGCGGACGGCCGCCCCAAGGAGGTCCGGTACTGGTCGGCGGCGGCCACCACCGGCGCCTTCACCCCGTCCGACGAGGTAGACCGCATCCTGTGGCTGGAGCCCGCGGCGGCCCGCGCCCGCCTCACTCAGCCGCACGACCGGACCCTCGTCGACGCCCTGCTGGCGACGCGCCCGCCCGGGACCACTCCGTGTCCTTGACGTGAGCGTTCCGTGACCTCACCGCACCGTCCACAGGGGTTCACCCCGCGTTCATTTACGCCCTTCGGCGGCTTCACCTGTTCTGCCTAGTTTCGGCCTTACCCGATACGGGGCGCATCCCGAAAGCGCGTCCGCATCACCCGGTCTTGATCGTCTCGATCGTCTTGATCGTCCTCAACGCCACTCCTCGCACGCCGCCGGATTCAGGACGGCGGCTCCTGGAAGGAACTCCCTCAAGTGAAGCTTCAGCGCATGAACCGGCGGGCCCTCGCTCTCGGTGCTCTCGCCGTCTCCGGCGCCCTGGCCCTCACGGCGTGCGGCTCCGACGACACCGGCGGCAACGGCACCGGCGGTGACGCCGGCGCCACCGCCAACAGCAACATCAAGTGCGACGACGCCAAGGGCCAGCTCCAGGCCTCCGGCTCCTCCGCCCAGAAGAACGCCATCGACGCCTGGGTCAAGCAGTACGTCTCCGCCTGCCGGGACGTACAGCTCAACTACAACCCGACCGGCTCCGGTGCGGGCATCACCGCGTTCCTCCAGGGCCAGACCGCCTTCGCCGGCTCGGACTCGGCGCTGAAGCCCGACGAGATCGAGAAGTCCAAGGAAGTCTGCAAGGACGGCCAGGCCATCGACCTGCCGATGGTCGGCGGCCCGATCGCCGTGGGCTTCAACGTCCCCGGCGTCGACTCGCTCGTCCTGGACGCTCCGACGCTCGCCAAGATCTTCGACAGCAAGATCACCAACTGGAACGACGCGGCGATCGCCAAGCTCAACCCCGAGGCCAAGCTGCCCGACCTGAAGATCCAGGCCTTCCACCGCTCGGACGAGTCCGGCACCACGGACAACTTCACCAAGTACCTGAAGGAAGCCGCGCCGAGCGACTGGAAGTACGAGGGCGGCAAGTCCTGGGAGGCCGACGGCGGCCAGTCCGCGCAGGGCTCCTCCGGCCTCGCCCAGCAGGTGAAGCAGACGTCGGGCGCCATCTCGTACTTCGAGCTGTCGTACGCCAAGGACGGCATGAAGACCGTCGACATCAAGACCGAGGCCGCCGAGCCGGTCAAGGCCACCGTCGAGAACGCCACCGCGGCCATCGGCGCCGCCAAGGTCGTCGGCACCGGCAAGGACCTCGCGCTGGAGCTGGACTACACGCCGACCGCCGACGGTGCCTACCCGCTGGTCCTCGTCACCTACGAGATCGTCTGCGACAAGGGCAACAAGGCCGAGAGCCTGCCCGCCGCCAAGTCCTTCCTGAACTACATCGCCTCGGAGGACGGCCAGGGCCTGCTGAAGGAAGCCGGCTACGCCCCGATGCCCACCGAGATCATCACCAAGGTCCGCGAGACCATCTCGGGCCTGAGCTGACCCGAGTGCGGTCCGGTCTCCCCGCGGAGGCCGGGCCGCACCGTCCGGTGCACCGCCGCCAGGAGCCCCCGACACGGAGCGGCTCCGCCCGAGCCGCCGCTTACGACGGCTCCGCAGACCGGAGAACCCGATGGACATAACCACTGATCCCCAAAAGCCCGCACCAGCCCCCGTACCGCACCAGCCCCCCGGAACCGGGACCAGCCGCGCCGCACGCGGCGCCACCCGCCCCGGCGACCGGATCTTCCTCGGGCTCTCCCGCGGTTCCGGCATCTTCGTGCTGGTCATCATGGCCGCCATCGCGGCCTTCCTGACCTACCGCGCCTCGATCGCGATCAGCAAGAACGAGGCCAACTTCTTCACCACCCTCGAGTGGAACCCCACCGGCATGCCGCCGGAGTTCGGCATCGCGGTCCTGGCCTTCGGCACCGTCGTGTCGTCGGTCATCGCCATGGCCGTCGCGGTCCCGATCGCAGTCGGCATCGCCCTGTTCATCACGCACTACGCGCCGCGCAAGCTGGGCGGAGCGATCGGGTACGTGATCGACCTGCTCGCCGCCGTGCCCTCGATCGTCTACGGCCTGTGGGGCGCGCTCGTCCTCGTGCCGCACATGGAGGGGCTCTTCGGCTGGCTGGACGAGTACCTCGGCTGGACCGGCGTCTTCGAGTGGAACCAGGGCGCGCCGCGCTCGCTGTTCACCGTGGGCATCCTGCTCGCGATCATGATCCTGCCGATCATCACCAACGTCAGCCGTGAGGTCTTCCGGCAGGTCCCGCGCATGCACGAGGAAGCCGCCCTGGCCCTCGGCGCCACGCGCTGGGAGGTCATCCGGATCTCGGTGCTGCCCTTCGGCCGCTCCGGCGTCATCTCCGCCTCGATGCTCGGACTCGGCCGCGCGCTCGGCGAGACGATGGCCGTGGCGATGGTGCTCTCCTCGAGCTTCGAGATCAACCTCAGCCTGCTCGACACGGGCGGCGGCACCTTCGCCCAGAACATCGCCAGCAAGTTCAACGAGGCGACCGTGATGGGCCGTGACGCGCTGATCGCCTCCGGTCTCGTCCTCTTCGTCATCACCCTGCTGGTCAACGGTGCGGCCCGGATGATCATCGGTCGCCGCAAGGAGTACTCGGGGGCCAACGCATGAGCAACGCAACCCTTACCCCCAAGAGCGGCAGCTCCCTGCGCGGCGCCACGCTGCCCAAGTGGTTCCTCTGGGCGGTCGCCGCCGGCTCCGTCGCGGCCGGCCTGGGCATCAGCGCCGCGGCCGGCCTGAGCAGCAGTATCCAGTGGGCCCTGATCGCCGCGGTCCTCTTCGTCCTGGGCACCTACGCCATCTCGGCGCGCGTCGAGGGCGGGCGGCAGGCCAAGGACCGGGTGGCGACCAGCATGGTGTGGGTCGCGTTCATCGTGGCCGTCATCCCGCTGGCGTCCCTGATCTGGGCGACGGTCAAGCGCGGTGTGAAGGTCCTCGACGGTTACTTCCTCACCCACTCGATGGGCGTGGTCGCCGACGCCGAGCCCGGCGGCGGCATCTACCACGCCATCCTCGGCACCCTGGAGCAGGTCGGCATCGCCGCGGTGATCTCCGTGCCGGTCGGTGTGCTGACCGCGATCTACCTGGTCGAGTACGGCCGCGGCAAGCTCGCCAAGGCGGTCACCTTCTTCGTCGACGTCATGACGGGCATCCCGTCGATCGTCGCCGGTCTGTTCATCCTCAGTACCTGGATCCTGATGCTGGACATGGGCCCGTCCGGCTTCGCCGGCTCGCTCGCCCTGGCGATCCTGATGATCCCGGTGGTCGTCCGCTCCACCGAGGAGATGCTCAAGCTCGTCCCCAACGAGCTGCGTGAGGCGTCCCTGGCGCTCGGCGTGCCGAAGTGGCGCACGATCCTGAAGGTGGTCCTGCCGACGTCGATCGGCGGCATCACCACCGGCGTCATGCTGGCCGTCGCCCGCATCACCGGCGAGACGGCCCCCGTGCTGCTGCTGGTCTGGGGCACGGACTTCATCAACGCCAACCCGTTCCAGGACGCCCAGGAATCGCTGCCGATGTACATCTATCTGCAGTACTCCAACAGCGGCGGCTACGGCGCGGCCTACGACCGCGCGTGGGCGGCGGCCCTGACGCTCATCGCCTTCATCATGATCCTCAACCTGGTGGCCCGCGGCATCGCCCGCTGGAAGGCCCCGAAGACGGGTCGCTGACGCGACCGACGCAAGAACAGTCAGCGACTCGGACCGAAAGAAGCAGTGATACCCATGGCCAAGCGCATAGATGTCAGCGGCCTCAACGCCTACTACAGCTCCTTCCTGGCCATCGAGGACATCTCGATGACCGTCGAGCCCCGCTCCGTGACGGCCTTCATCGGCCCCTCCGGCTGCGGCAAGTCCACGTTCCTGCGCACGCTCAACCGCATGCACGAGGTCACGCCGGGCGGCCGGGTCGAGGGCAAGGTCATGCTCGACGACGAGAACCTCTACGGCGCGGGCATCGACCCGGTGGCCGTGCGGCGCGAGGTCGGCATGGTCTTCCAGCGGCCGAACCCGTTCCCGACCATGTCGGTGTACGACAACGTCGCGGCCGGTCTGAAGCTCAACGGCAAGTTCAAGAAGTCGGAGCTGGACGACGTCGTCGAGAAGTCCCTGCGCGGCGCCAACCTCTGGAACGAGGTGAAGGACCGCCTGAACAAGCCGGGCTCCGGCCTCTCCGGCGGCCAGCAGCAGCGCCTGTGCATCGCCCGTGCGATCGCGGTCGAGCCGAACGTCCTGCTCATGGACGAGCCCTGCTCCGCCCTGGACCCGATCTCCACCCTCGCGATCGAGGACCTGATCGGCGAGCTGAAGGAGCGCTTCACGATCGTCATCGTGACGCACAACATGCAGCAGGCGGCGCGGGTCTCGGACCGTACGGCGTTCTTCAACCTGGCGGCGGTCGGCCAGCCCGGCAAGCTGATCGAGATCGACGAGACGGAGCGCATCTTCTCCAACCCGTCGGTCCAGGCCACGGAGGACTACATCTCGGGCCGCTTCGGCTAGGCCCGGACCCGATCCCCTCGCGGTGCTGCATGGCGGTGCCACCGCGAGGAGCACAAGGGCCCGCCCCCGGCAACCGGGGGCGGGCCCATCGCTTTGCCCGCACAACCGCAGGCAGTCGCCCGCACAACCGCAGGCAGTCGCCCGCACAACCGCAGGCAGTCGCCCGCACATCCGCGGGCGGTCGCGCGGCGTCCGCGGGCGGTCGCGCCCCGGGCACCCCACCGGCGCCGGGCCGCGCACCACGTCACCGCACCCACCCCGCACCCGCGCCGGGTCCCGCTACAGGAACGCCAGATTCACGACCCAGAACGAACACGCGGCCACCACCGCGGCCGCCGGCATCGTGATGAACCACCCCATGATGATGTTCCGGGCGACCCCCCAGCGCACGGCGTTCACCCGCTTCGTCGCGCCCACACCCATGATCGACGACGTGATGACGTGCGTCGTCGAGATCGGCGCGTGGAACAGGAACGCCGAGCCGAACATGATCGAGGCGCCGGTCGTCTCCGCGGCGAACCCCTGCGGCGGATCCAGCTCGATGATCTTCCGTCCCAGCGTCCGCATGATCCGCCAGCCACCCGCGTACGTCCCCGCGGACAGCATCAGCGCACAGGCGACCTTCACCCACACCGGGATGGGGTCGCCGTAATCCTCGACATCGGCGATGACCAGCGCCATCACCACGATGCCCATCGTCTTCTGCGCGTCCTGCAGGCCGTGCCCCAGCGCCATGCCCGCCGCCGACACCGTCTGCGCGATCCGGAAACCGCGCTTCGCCTTGTGCGGGTTGGCCCGGCGGAAGATCCACATGATCGCCGTCATGACCAGGTAGCCGGCCAGCAGACCGACCACCGGCGACACGAACATCGGAATGACGATCTTGTCGACGACCCCGTCCCAGTACACGGTCGTACTCCCGGCCAGAGCCGCACCCACCATGCCGCCGAACAACGCGTGCGAGGACGACGAGGGCAGGCCGAAGTACCAGGTGATGAGGTTCCAGACGATGGCACCCACGAGCGCCGCGAAGAGGATCCCCATCCCCTTCGAACCCTCGGGGGTCTGGATCACCCCCTCACTGACGGTCTTGGCGACCCCGGAGCCCATGAACGCGCCGGCGAGGTTCATGACGGCGGCCATCGCGAGCGCCGCCCGAGGCGTCAGCGCACGCGTCGACACCGACGTCGCGATCGCGTTCGCCGAGTCGTGGAAGCCGTTGGTGTACGTGAAGAAGAGCGCGACCCCGATGGTCACGACCAGAGCGAAGGTGTCCATGAAGGGGTCAGGACTCCTTGACCGCGATGGTCTCCACCGTGTTCGCCACGTGCTCGAAGGCGTCGGCCGCCTCTTCCAGAACGTCCACGATCTGCTTCAGCTTCAGCACCTCGATGGCCTCGTACGTGCCGTTGAAGAGGTGGGCGAGCAGCTTGCGGTGGATCTGGTCGGCCTGGTTCTCGAGCCGGTTGACCTCGATCCAGTACTCGGTGAGGTTGTCCATGGTGCGCAGGTTCGGCATGGCCTCGGCGGTCAGTTCCGCGGCCCGTGCCAGCACCTCGATCTGCTGCTCGACGCCCTTGGGCAGATCCTCGACGTTGTAGAGGACGACCAGGTCGACGGCCTCCTCCATGAAGTCCATGATGTCGTCGAGGGACGAGGCGAGGTTGTAGATGTCCTCGCGGTCGAAGGGCGTGATGAACGAGGAGTTCAACTGGTGAAAGATCGCGTGCGTGGCGTCGTCACCTGCGTGTTCGGCGGCCCGCATACGCTCTGCGATCTCGGCCCGGGCGGATGCGTCCGCCCCGAGCAGTTCCATCAGGAGCTTGGAGCCCGTGACGATGTTGTCCGCGGAAGCGGCGAACATGTCGTAGAAGCTCGTCTCCCTGGGGGTCAGACGAAAGCGCACGTGGGGTCCTCGGGGTGCATCGGTTTCGGTCAGGCTGATGCTAGGCGCATCATCCGGCCACGGCTAACGGGCCGTCCCCCAGTGTCGCCCATCAGGCAGAGTGATGAGCAGGGGGGCGGCACCAGGTGCTCTGTCAAGGGCCCCCTACCCCGCGGAGTCCGTTACGATATACCCGCCAGGGGTATATGTCCGCTATCTGCCCAATCTCTTCCCACTTTCCCACCCCGCCCAACAACAGGAGGACGCGATGACGACCACTGAGGCCGGCGCAGGTGCGCCCTCCCCCGCCGTGGACGCGGTCGAGACGGACGGGACGGACGTCGTGACCGACCACGACCGCGGTGTGCACGGCTACCACAAACAGAAGGACGAGCACCTCAAGCGGCTGCGCCGCATCGAGGGCCAGATCCGGGGCCTGCAGCGGATGGTCGACGAGGACGTCTACTGCATCGACATACTCACCCAGGTCTCCGCCTCCACGAAGGCCCTGCAGTCCTTCGCGCTGCAACTCCTGGAGGAGCATCTGCGCCACTGCGTCGCCGACGCGGCCGTCAAGGGCGGCACCGAGATCGACGCGAAGGTGGCGGAGGCGACGAAGGCGATCGGCCGCCTGCTGCGCACCTGACCCCCGGGGGCCGGCAGGGGCCGGCCCCTACCGGTCGGCCCCGGCCTGCCGCTCCTCGGCCACCCGCAGCACCTCGTCGATGCTCTCGAGGCTGAGCCGCTCACGGGCGGCGGACGCCGCGATGATCAGCTCGCCGCACAGCTCGATCTCGGCGAGGGCTACGTGGTCCTGTACCGCCGTACCACCGACCGGAGCCACGCGCGTCACCTCGTCTCTGCCGTCACCGGCTTCCTAGAGTAGGGAGCGGCCTACACACCGCGCATGGCACGGAAGGGCTAGTTCTTGCCGCCCGAGCCCGCACCGGACGGCTCCACCGACTCCCCCGCTTCCGCCGGTTCCGCCGGTTCCGCCGGTTCCGCCGGTTCCGCCGGTTCCGCCGGTTCCGCCGGTTCCGCCGGTTCCGCCGGTTCCGCCGGTTCCGCCGCGATCTTGCCGGCGTAGATGTCCCGCTCCTCGGGCAGCCGTACGCGGACGGCGGCGCCGAAGTCGTAGAGCAGCGTCGTCGAGGCGACGGCCACGATGCCCTCGTCCCGCCCGTTGGCGAAACTGAAGCGGTGCCGGACCTTGCGGATACGGCCCTCGTCGTCGAGGTAGGCGTCGAACGGCACCTCGGCGGTGGCGAACCCCTCGGCCGCCGCGGCCAGCGCCCGCCTGTTCCCGTCCGACGCGCTCCGCGCCGCCCGCGCGAGGTCGGCGGTCCCCCGGTAGTGCCGCACCGCGGTCCCCGCGACCTCCGTCCGCCCCACGTACGTCGCCGTCCGCGTCCCGCGCAGCACCTCCGCGGCGACGAAGGGGTCCGTCACCCCGCCGGTCACCAGGTTCCCGTCGGACAGCGAGGCGGTCTCCACCCGCACCCACTTGTCGTCGGGCACGCCGGCCCCCCGGTTCTTCATGAACAGGGCGCCTGGTGCGAGCAGTTCGGTGATCGGCCGGTGCTCACTCGATCCCGCCGGGTCCTGCGGCAGCCGTACCTTCAGCCGCCCGAGCCGCTCCTCGAAGTCGTACACGCCCTCACCCCGGATGGTCACCCGCGTTCCGCCGCTGGCCATCTCCATCGCGGTCCGCGCCTGGGCGCTCCCGGCGGCCACCAGCCGGTCGGCGGCCCGGTGCAGCACGGCGACCGGATCGCCGCCGCCCGCCCCCTGGACAGCGGCTCCCTCCCCGGAGCACCCGCTCCCGGCCAGACACGCGCAGCCCAGGCCCCCGGCGAGGAGGAGGCCCCTGCCCACCCTCCTACTCCGCCGCTCCCGCTCCCACCCGACCATCGCCACCTACCCAGCCGTCACGCACGTTCCGAACCCCCTGCCGTCCCGGTTAACGAGGGGCAGGTGACCCCGGTAACGTTGTGGGCGTGGCGCAGCAGGAAGGTCTGGAAGCTCCCCAGGAAGTCCCGGAACATCTCACGACGACGGTCGAACAGGGCCCGTTCTGTCTGGCCCGCTGCACCTGCGGCTGGCGAGGCCCGGCCCGCAGAGCGAGGAGCCAGGCCCGCACGGACGCGAAGACCCACGCGCCGGCCTGACTCCCACGACGTGCCCGAAGGCGGCGGCAGCCTCAGGCGGCGAGGTCCCGCTCGCCCGCCTCGGCGCTCCTCTTGCGCGCCCCCGGGATCACGGCGCCCCTCCCGGCGGCACCGCCTCGCCCCCGCGCGCTGACCAGCCACCCCGCCCGGGGCGACCGCTCGACGGCGCGGGTCAGCGGCGTCAGCAGTGCCATGGCGACCGGCGACAGCAGCAGCGCGACCGCCGTGCCGAGGGCGAAGCCGCCCACGACGTCCGTCGGGTAGTGCACGCCCATGTAGACCCGGATGAAGCCGCCGAACACCGCCAGCACGATCGCGGCGATGCCGAACCTCCGGCTGGCGACGAACAAGGCGACGGCCAGGGCCATGCAGAGCGTGGCGTGATCGCTCACGAAGGAGAAGTCGTCCTTCCCGGCGACCAGAACTTCCAGCCCCTCATGGGACTTGAACGGCCGCGGCCGCTCGACGAAGCCCCGTATCGGCACGTTGACCAGCACCGCGACGCCGGCCGCGAGCGGCGCCCACACCAGTGCCGCCACGGTCGAGGCCGCGTCCTCGCCGCCCCGCCGCCGCACGGACCACCAGCACCACAGCACCAGCAGCACGATCGCGAACAGCAGTCCGTACTCACCCACGAACTCCATGACCCGGTCGAACCAGTGCGGTGCGTCCTTGGCCAGGCCGTTGATGTCGTAGAGCAGCTCGACGTCGGGGTTCGACCCGGATTCGGCGAGTCCAGCCATGGTGCTGCGGCCCCTTCGTCATGTCCTCCGGCGCACCGAGCGCACGCCTCTTCTGCCACCCCCGTGGTCGTAGATCCGCCGGTTCCTCTTGCCCCGCACACCTACACGTCAACAGGAACGCACGGCCCCCGTTGATACGTTCCACACTCCACGGAATGATCACGCAGACGTTATCGAAGAGAAACACGTCCTCGCAGCTCAGGGCATGGGTTCACGCTGGGTTCAAACCCTCCCATTCACACCGTCGTGGGCAGCGCTTTCGCGCCATCCTCGGTGACCCGGGTGGCCCCGAAGTAGTCGGGGGTGTCGACCGGGTCGAAGCGGATGACGGCACCCGTCCGCGGCGCGTCGATCATGTAGCCGCCGCCGACGTAGATCCCCACGTGCCGGATGGCGCGGGAGTTGGTGAGATCGTCCGAGAAGAACACCAGGTCACCCGGGAGCAGCTCGTCCCGGCTCGGATGCGGCCCCGCGTTGTACTGGTCGTTGGCGACCCGCGGCAACTCGATCCCCACGCTCTCGTACGCCGCCTTGGTCAGCCCCGAACAGTCGAACCGCCCACCCTGCTCGGCCGTCCCGTTCCCGCCCCACAGATAGAGCGTGCCGAGCTTCTTCTGCGCGTAGGCGATGGCCCCGGCGGCCTGCTCGGACGGATCGACCCGGGTGGTGGGCGCGGCGAAGCTCTCCTCCAGGGTCGTGATCACCTTGACGTAGTTCTGGGTCTCCTTGTACGGCGGCACGCCCTGGTACTTGATCACCGCGTAGGCCCCCGCGTTGTAGGAGGCGAGCATGTTCTTCGTCGGGTCCCCGGGCACGTCCTTCACGTACGACGCGAGGGAGCAGTCGTAGGACGCCGCCGACGGAATGGCGTCCTTCGGATCCCACACGTCCCGGTCGCCGTCCCCGTCCCCGTCGATCCCGTGGGTGGCCCACGTCCCGGGGATGAACTGCGCTATGCCCTGCGCCGCCGCGTGGCTCTGCGCCTTCGGGTTGAAGCCGCTCTCCTGGTAGAGCTGGGCGGCGAGCAGCGCCGGGTTGATCGCGGGGCAGAGATTGCCCCACTTCTGCACGAGCGGCTGGTACGCCGCGGGCACCGACCCCTTGGCCAGCTTCTTGGCACCGCCCCCCGCGCCGCCGGCCAGGTTCCCGGCGACGACGTAGACACCCACGACGAGCAGCATCACGAAGCCCATCCCGAGAGCGACCGCGACACCGGCACCGACCCACATCTTGCGCATGGCCCAACCCTGCCCCACGTCCAGGCCGTTCAATAACACTTTCCGGCCATGTCGCGCCCATGCACCGGCGCTCGGCCCACAAAAGCTTCCCACCCTCGTGAGGGAAGGTCAGATACACGTCACCCACCGGCGGAAGCCCTCGCACCACGGAGCGGGCGGGCGAGTCCGCTCACTTCGCAGAAGGGCCCAACGACGCAACCACACGACAGGTTGCGCTCCAGCCTCATTGCCCGGCGTAACGGGACGTGATACACAGAGTGACCATACGACTCTTCGCATACCGGTCCGCGCCACCCCGTTAGGGCCCGGCGCGGACCGGTGGCAAGCTATTCGTACGAAACCCGCCAATCAATGACGCCAAGTCGACATACGACGGCGCCATCGTCGGCGACAATGAGGCCTGACCTCTGCACGTCCGCAGAGGGTGCGGAACTACCCAACAGGGGCGGTGACTTACATGCTCTTTGCGGCCGACGAGGGAGACATCAACACCATCATCGGGGGGATCGCTCCGGACTGGGGCCCCTTCGGCAGCCTGGGCAACGAGGCCAAGATCATGATCGAGGTGGTGATGGCCGTCGCGATCCTGCTCTGCCTCGGAATCGCCATCTGGGGCGCCGCCAAGCAGCGCATCGGTGCCACCGCGCTCCGCGACACCTTCAGCGCGGAGCAGGGCAAGGGCCTCATCATCGCGGGTCTGACGGGCGTGTTCATCATCGGCTCGCTCGGCACGCTCTTCACCATCGTGTACGGGATGGCCGTGTAGCCCGACCCATCTTCACTCACCTCCATCCCACCCGCCCGTCGTGCCAACCGGCTGAGGTTGCGTTTCCCTGATGTCAAGTCACCACACCGCGCCCGCGCGGGAACCAGCACGGCTACCGTCGTACTTCTACGGCAGGCATGACGTCGAGGGGGCGTACGCGGCATGAGTCTCGGAGACGACCACCAGTCCTCCGGCGGTTACGGCGGTAGCGGTCAGACACGGACCCGGCTGCCCGACGGGGACGGCGACGGCTACGGCGGCCCCGGTCGCGGCGGCCGCTCGTCGTCCCGCAGCCTGGTCACCGTGGTCGGCGTCGTCGTCCTCCTGATCGCCGCGATCGCCTTCGCGAACCGTGGAGGAGACGATTCCGCATCCTCGGACGGCACGGCCGCCGACAAGCCGAAGACGTCGGCGACGGCCCCGTCCGGAAAACAGCCGGTGCGGGCGGGCTTCGCCCGGGATGAGCAGGGGGCGCAGAGCGCGGCGGCGAACTATGCGGTGGCGCTGGGCTCGGCCGACATGTTCGACAAGGCCAGACGGCACGCGATCGTCGACACCGTCTACGCGCCCGAAGTCGCGGCCACCCGGCAGACAGAGCTGGACGGCGCGTACTCGCGCCGGGAGTTCCTGGCGAACATCGGCCTCGACAAGAACGGCAAGGCGCCCGCCGGCCAGACCTTTGTCTCGCGGGTCATCCCGGTAGGCACCAAAGTCACAGCATCCAGCACCGACAAGGCCACTGTCGAGGTTTGGTACACGTCCCTCTTCGGGCTGTCCGGTGGCGACTCGACCAACCCGGTGACCGAGAGTTGGTACACCGCCACATACCAACTGACCTGGACCAACAACGACTGGAAAGTCACCGACTTCCGGCAGAAGGACGGACCAGTGCCCGTCGGTCGCGATCAGAGGGCCTCCACCGCCGACGACATGACAAAGGCCGTCGAGGAGTACGGAGGGTTCACGTATGCGCGCTAACCACCGCTTCCTCAAGGTCACAGCCGCCGTTGCCGCCGTTGAGGCCGCTACGGTGCTGCTGGCTACCCGCGCTTTTGCCGCCCCCACGCCCACGCCGACGGACACCAACGACCCCTGTGATCTCATCCGCGGCCCCGCCAAGGACTACTGCGAACGCGGCGAAGGCGGTGGTGGTTCCTCCGGAGGCGGTGGGGGTGGGACCCTCAGCGACCCCAGGTCCGCCCTCGACCCCCTGTCCGCCCTCGCCAAGGGCTGTGCCGACGCCGCCGCGTGGACCGTCGACACCCTCAGTAACGCCGTGAAGAACACCGCCGACGTCGACTTCACGAACGGCACGTTCCTCAAGCAGTACGCCATCGTCTTCGGGGCGTCGGCGATCCTGACACTGATCCTCTGGCTGCTGGCGGTCACCAAGCGCGCCGTCCGCGGCGTGCCCTTCACCACCGCCCTCTCCGAAGCCGTCGGGTTCCTCTGGCTCACCGTCCTGGCGTCGGCCTTCACACCGCTGATCCTCTACACGGTCGTCTCCGCCACCGACGCCGTGACCGACGTCCTGGCGAAGGGCACCGGGGACCAGACGGACGCCTTCTTCGGCACCTTCTCCCAGGCGCTGAAGCAGGGCGACGACATCGGTGGCGGCCCCATCATGCTGATCCTGGTGTCGTTCGTGTCGATCATCGCAGCGGGCGTGCTCTACCTGGAGCTGTACCTGCGGGCCGTCCTGCTCTACGTCGGCGCGCTGCTCGGTGTCGTCGTCTACGCCGGCCTGGTCGACAAGAACCTGTGGGGTCACGTCCGCCGCTGGGCCGGCATCATGATCGCGGTGATCATGGTCAAGCCGGTGATCGTCATCGTGCTGGGCCTCGCGGGCGCGCTGACCGCGGACGACGGGCCCGACTCCGTCGCCGCCATCGTCTCCGGCCTCGCCATCATCCTGCTCGCCATCTTCGCGTCCGCGATGATCTACCGCTTCGTCCCCGGCTTCGGCGACGAGATCGCGAACAGCCGCAACAACCGCATCATGCAGGGCGCCGAGGGCAAGGCCGCCGCCGTGATCAGTTCCCCGGCCAACCTGGTCGCCCAGGGCATCAGAACCCACAGCACCCGCCACAACGGCGACGGCGGAGGCGGCGGCCAGGCCGGCTCCTCCGCCACCCCCCGCCCCGCCAACCCCGCCTCCGGCGGAGTCGCCGCGCACAGCTCGCGCCACTCGAACGGCGGCGGAGCCGTCCCCTCCGCCGCACCGGCACCGCGCGCCGGCAGCCCGGTGAACACGCCCCACGCAAGCAACACCCGCAACAGCGGCACTAGCAAGAGCACAGGAGGTGACGGGCGTTGACGACCGAGTCCCACGTGTCCCATCCGGTCACGCCCCGCCGTACGTATCTGATCGGCCGCGCCCGGCCGAACGCGATCGTCGGCCGCAACCGCGAGACCGGTGAGATCGCGCTGATCGTCGTGGGCGCGTTCCTCGGCATGATGTGCGGGCTCCTCGTCCCCGTCCTGACCCTGCGTATCGTCCTGCTCTGCGGCTTCCCCATGCTCGCGCTGGCGGCCGTCTACGTGCCGTACAAGCACCGGACGTTCTACAAGTGGTTCGAGATCAACCGCAGCTACAAGCGGACGCTCCGCCGCGGCACCGCCTACCGTTCCGGCGCCATCGAGGCCGGCACCAGGATCGACGGGCGGGAGGTCGAGGTCGGCCCGCCGCCCGGCATCGGCCGCATCAGTTGGCTGGCGGCGCCCTTCGGGCCGGACGAGATCGCCGTACTGCTGCACGCCGACCGCAGAACCGTCACCGCCGCGATCGAGATCGAGGGCCCCGGCGTCGGCCTGCGCGACTCGGAGGACCAGGAAGCCCTCGTCGACCGCTTCGGCACCCTGCTCAAGCACGTGGCCAACGGCGACGGCTTCGTCACCCGCATCCAGATGCTCGCCCGCACCCTCCCGGCCGACCCGGACGCGCACGCCAAGGACGTCGCCCAGCGCGGCGACGACAAGGCGCCGCCGTGGCTGCGGCAGTCGTACGACCAGCTCCAGTCCATGGTGTCCACCAGCAGCGAGCAGCACCGCGCCTACCTCATCGCCTGCATGCACTACACCCGGGAACTCGCCGCCGAGGCCAACGCGATGGCCCGCGCCGCCCGGCCGCAGAACGGGCGCAAGCTGGACCGGGACGCGGGCCTCGCGGTCGTCATGGCGCGCGAGCTGACCGACATCTGCTCCCGTCTCCAGGAAGCCGACATCCGCGTCCGCCAGCCGCTGGGGCAGGGCCGGCTCGCCTCCCTCATCCACGCCATGTACGACCCGGACCACCCCATCGACCACATCCAGGCGATGACCAAGCGCAACGCCTGGCCGGCCGAACTGGACGCCATGGAGCCCACCTACCTCCAGGCCAAGACCCGGGAGTCCTCCACCCGCGCCCCCTGGTGCCACGCCACCGCCTGGGTCAAGGAGTGGCCGATGACCCCGGTCGGCGTGAACTTCCTCGCGCCGCTCCTCGTGCACACCCCGGACGTCATCCGGACGGTCGCCGTGACGATGGACCTCGAACCCACCGAGGTCGCCATCGAGCGCATGCTGACCGAGAAGACGAACGACGAGGCCGAGGCCTCCCGCGCCGCCAAGATGAACCGCACCGTCGACCCCCGCGACATCGCCGCCCACGGCCGCCTGGACCAGCGGGGCGAGGACCTGGCCAGCGGCGCGGCCGGCGTCAACCTGGTCGGCTACATCACCGTCTCCTCCCGCTCCCCCGAGGCACTCGCCCGCGACAAGCGGACGATAAGGGCCTCGGCGGGAAAGTCGTACCTGAAACTGGAGTGGTGCGACCGTGAGCACCATCGCGCCTTCGTGAACACACTTCCGTTCGCCACCGGCATCCGAAGGTAGGGGCTGAGCCTGATGCGGGACCCGATGTCCGTCCTCACCGACGCCTTCACGTCCTTCCTCTTCGGGAAGGTGGAGACGACCCGCCTGCCGGTCCGCACCTCCACGGGCCAGGCGCAGGCCGTCTACCTGCCGACCGCCGCACCCGGCCTCGGTGACTCCGGCGTGATCATCGGCCGCGAGGTCTACTCCGGAAAGGGCTACATCTACGACCCCTTCCAGCTCTACGGCCAGCAGCTCCCCGCCCCGCACTGGCTGGTGCTCGGCGAGTCCGGCAACGGCAAGTCGGCGCTGGAGAAGACGTACGTCCTGCGCCAGCTCCGTTTCCGCGACCGCCAGGTCGTCGTGCTGGACGCCCAGGGCGAGGACGGCGTCGGCGAGTGGAACCTCATCGCCGAGGAGCTGGGCATAACTCCCATCCGCCTGGACCCGATGGCCGCGCTGGACCACGGCATCCGGCTCAACCCCCTGGACCCGGCGATCACCACGACCGGGCAACTGGCCCTGCTCCGCACGATCATCGAGGTCGCGATGGGGCATGGCCTGGACGAGCGCTCCGGCTTCGCGCTCAAGGTCGCGCACGCCTACGTCAACGAGACCATCGTCGAACGCCAGCCCGTCCTCACCGACATCGTCGAGCAGCTCCGCCACCCCGAGCCGGAGTCGGCCGAGGCGATGAACGTCGCCATAGACGACGTACGGGCGTGGGGCCTGGACGTGGCCCTCGTCCTCGACCGGCTCGTCGACGGTGACCTGCGCGGCATGTTCGACGGCCCGACGACGGTCGGCATCGACCTCGACGCGCCCCTCATCGTCTTCGACCTCTCCCACATCGACCGCAACTCCATCGCCATGCCGATCCTGATGGCCATCGTGGGGGTGTGGCTGGAGCACACCTGGATCCGGCCCGACCGGAAGAAGCGGATCTTCCTGGTCGAGGAGGCCTGGCACATCATCAACAGCCCGTTCGTGGCGCAGTTGTTCCAGCGGCTGCTGAAGTTCGGGCGCCGGCTGGGTCTGTCGTTCGTGGCGGTGGTGCACCATCTGTCGGACGTCGTCGACGGGGCGGCGGCCAGAGAGGCCGCGGCCATCCTGAAAATGGCCTCCACCCGGACCATCTACGCCCAGAAGGCCGACGAGGCGCGGGCCACGGGACGCGTACTGGGCCTGCCACGCTGGGCGGTGGAGATCATCCCGTCCCTCACGCCCGGCATCGCGGTGTGGGACGTCAACGGCAACGTCCAGGTGGTCAAGCACCTGATCACCGAGACCGAACGCCCCCTGGTCTTCACCGACCGCGCGATGACCGAGTCCTCCGCCGACTTCGACGACGACGCCCTGCGCGCCGCCGAACTGGAGGCGGAGGAGAGGGCGGCGGCGTTCATGGAACAGCACATCGGCGACCCGTCCGAATCGACGGTGGCGTAGGAAGACGGGGAGGGACCGGAGGCATGAGACCGGACGACCGCCGCGACCAGCGGCCGGCCCAGCAGGGCGGCATCCCCGACGGCCTGCTGGTCGGCCTACTCGGCTTCCTCCTCGGCATGACCCTGCTGGTGTGGACGGCGACCGGCCTGTCCGCCCTCTTCGCCCACGGCTCCTGGCCCTCCGGCGTCACCTTCACCGGCACGCCCCTGGCCATGCGCCACCTGATCTCCGAACCCCACGACATTCCCGGCGCCTGGCCGGACACCCCCGAGACGGCACTCTCCGGGTACGGGCTGTTCTGGGGGCTGTTCATCGGCCAGATGATGGTGCTGACGGTCCTGACCGTGTTCGTGATGGGCACGGTGGCCCGGTGGCGGGCGGTTCGGCAGGGGCGACGGGTACGGCGGCCGTCGGCCGACGGCCGTGGCCCACAAGCACCCCAGGAGACCGACGGCCCGTATCCCGGCCCCCTGCGGCAGCCCGGACCGGCCCCGCGGCCCGAGCCCGGCCAGAAGCCCGGGCGGGAGCCCGGTCAGGGGCCCGGTCGGGAGCCCGGCCAGGACCCCGGCCAGGAGTCCGGACCGGCCCCGCAGCCCCAACCGGCCCCGGCGCACGTCCACGAGGTGCCGACCCCGAGGGCCCCGCAGCAGGACACGCCGCCGGAGGAAGTGCCGTTGGCCGCCGCGGCCGACGACGTCCGGACGGCCGGGTGGGCGGCGGACCGGGCCGAGGGCGCGGTGCACTACGGCCCGCCGGACACCCGTCACTCGACCGCCGTACACGCGGTACGCGACGCGGCGGGCCCCGCCCTCGTCATCACCTCGAACCCGGCCCTCTGGGCGGACACCAAGGACGCCCGCGCGAAACTCGGCCCCGTCCACCTCTACGATCCGAACCATCTGTGCGACACCCCGGCCCGCACGCACTGGTCCCCCACCGCCGGCTGCGAGGACAGACAGACGGCCACGACCAGAGCGGCCGCCCTCCTCACCCCGGTCCGCCCCACCGCCCGGCTCGACCAGGCGGTCGGCGACACCGCCGAACTCCTGCTGCGCAGCTACCTCCACGCCGCCGCCGTCGACGGCCGCACCGTCCGCCACGTCCACCGCTGGTCCCAGGGCCTCCAGATCCAGGACGCCGTACGCATCCTCCGTACCAACCCCAAAGCCGCCGCCGGCTCCGCGGGCGAACTCGAGGGTGCCCTCACCGCCCACCCCGAACGCCGGGACATGGCCCAGCAGCTCACCACCCGGGCTCTGGCCACCCTCTCGAGGGTGAACATCCGTGAGGCGTGCACTCCCAATCGAACTGATGCCCTCGCCTTGGATTCCTTCATCGCCGAACAGGGAACCCTTTATGTGGTGGGTGAATCCATCGAGGACCCCCGCACGAGCCCGGGCGCGATGCCGCTGCTGACGGCGCTCGTCTCCAGCGTGGTCGAGCGCGGCCGGCGCATGGCCGAACGGTCATCCTCCGGTCGCCTCGACCCACCAATGACGCTCGTCCTGGACGACGTCGCGGCCGTGGCCCCGCTTCCCCAGCTCCCCGAGCTGCTGGCCACCGGGGCGGACCGGGGCATGCCGGCCCTGGCGCTGCTCCGGTCCCGCGAACAAGGCCGGTCCCGCTGGCCCCACGACGAACTGCCGGTCTAGCGGCGGCCCGGCACCGCGTCAGCGCTCGAGCACGAACTCCAGCTCGTGGTCGCCGGGCCCGCCCACCAGCGGCACCGTCCGCCCGCTCGGCGCGAACCCCGCCTTCCGGTACGAGCCCTGCGCCCGTCCGTTGTCCGGGTGCACGATGAGCCGCACCCGCTCCAGGCCGCTCGCCCAGGCCCACTCCAGCCCGGCGCCGAACAGCGCCTTGGTCAGCCCGCTCCCCCGCCACTCGGGCCGTACGTACACACCGACCACGTGCCCCTGTCGCCGCTCCACCGGGAAGCCGGCCCAGTCCGTGGTCCCGGCCTCCTCCACCAGCACGGTCAGCGTCCCGAGCCACCGCCCGCCCGGTCCCTCGGCGACGAACTGCCGCGCCCCGGACGCGCCCTCGGCGCCCCCTGCCGCCCGCTCCCGCCAGTAGGAGTCCGGCCGGGCCGCGGCGTCGTCGTACGTCTCCAGGTACGCGAGATGCGCGACCGGGTCCCGCAGCGCGCGCAACCGCAGCTCCTTCACGGCGGGCCACTCGTCGGCGCGTATGGAGCGGATCACGTAGTCACCGGGTACCGGGGCACTCATGCGGGCCACCGTAGTACCCGGGTACTACGCCCCTCACCTGATATACGGCCCCCGGACGGACGCCCGTCCCGCCCGGACGCCCGACCATGGTCGGATGGAGCCCGTGAAGGAGCCCGTGAGGACCGAGCCCGTGCCGGAAGAACGCGCGGCGGAGCCTCTCACCGAGCACGTGCAGCGCGTCACCCAGCGGGTCCGCGCCTTCGACCGCCGCCGGCCGCTCGTGTGGGACCTGCTCTTCACCGGCTTCTGGGTCACGGCGGCACTGATCGACTACACCAGCGGCGGCTGGCGCCACATCGCCCACAACCTCGACGTGCCGGGCCGGCTCCTCCTGGCCATGAGCCTCGGGTTCTCGGTCACCCTGCTCTGGCGGCGCACCCGTCCCCGGACCGCCCTCCTCGTCGTCGCGCCGTTCCTCGTCGTGAACGCCTGGACGGGCGCCGCCCTGCAGGCGTCGATGCTGTACCTGTTCCTCCTCTACCACATCGTCCTGCGCCTGCCGTTGCGCAACCTGTGGTGGGTGGCGGCGCTGGTGACGGCCACGACCTGCGTCTCCCTCGCCCGCTACGGCGAGGGAGGGAGTTCATGGCACCAGCAGGTCGGCTCCCAGCTCCTGTCCATCGGCGTCGTCGCCCTCATCGCCGTCACGGTCCGCACCCGGCGCAACTACACCGAGGTCCGGGAGGACCGCGCCCGCCGCCTGGAGACCGAACGCGACCAGCAGGTCCGGATCGCCGCCGCCGCCGAACGCGCCCGCATAGCCCGGGAGATGCACGACATCATCGGCCACAACCTCTCCGTCATCACCGGCCTCGCCGACGGCGGCCGCTACGCCGCCGCCAAGTCCCCCGAACGCGCCGCCCAGGCGCTGGACGCCATCGCCACCACCAGCCGCCAGGCCCTGGGCGAACTGCGCCGCCTGCTCGACGTCCTGCGCGACGAGGAGCAGGACGGCACCCAGGCGGCCGAACTGACCCCGCAGCCCGCCCTCACCGACCTCGACCGCCTCATCGACGGCGTCCGCAAGGCCGGCCTGCCCGTCCGTACGACCGTCAAGGGCCGCCCCACGCTCCCGGAGGGCCGCCAGCTCACGGTGTACCGCGTCATCCAGGAGTCCCTCACCAACACCCTCAAGCACGCCGGCCCCGACGCCACCGCCCACATCGACCTCTCCTACGAGCCCCGCGGCGCCGTCACCCTCACCGTCACCGACACCGGCCACGGCGGCCCGGCCCCCGCCCCCTCCGACGGCCGCGGCCTGCCCGGAATGCGGGAGAGAACGTCCCTGTACGGCGGCACACTCGAGGCCGGTCCACGGCCACGCCCCGCCCGGGGCTGGCGCGTCCACCTGCACCTACCGGAGGAAACCCCGCAGTGACCACCGTCCTCATCGCCGACGACCAGCCGCTCCAGCGCTTCGGCTTCCGGATGCTCCTGGAGAGCCAGGACGACATGACGGTCGTGGGTGAGGCGGCCAACGGCGCCGAAGCAGCCCGTATGACGGCCGGACTCCACCCCGACGTCGTCCTCATGGACGTCCGCATGCCCGGCCTCGACGGCATCGAGGCGACCCGGCGCATCGTCGCGGCCGGCGGCCGCACCCGGGTCCTCATCCTCACGACCTTCGACCTCGACGAGTACGCCTATGCGGGCCTGCGCGCCGGAGCCTCCGGCTTCCTCGTCAAGGACGCCCAGCCGGAGGAGCTGCTCTCCGGCGTGCGCGCGGTGGCCACGGGCGACGCGGTGGTCGCCCCGGGCCTGAGCCGCCGCCTGCTCGACGCGTACGTGCACCATCTGCCGGCGGCGGCCACCGGGCCGGAAGACGACGCCCCGGATCCGCGCCTCGCCTCTCTCACCGACCGCGAGACCGAGATCCTCCGGGTCCTTGGCCAGGGCTGGACCAATACGGAGATAGCGGAGCGCCTCCACCTCGCCGAGTCGACGGTGAAGACCCACGTGGGCCGCATTCTGGCCAAGACGGGCTCACGAGACCGTGTCCAGGCGGTCATCCTGGCGTACGACACGAAGCTGGTGAAGCCGGTCTGAAACGCAGAAAACCCCGCACCGTTTCCGGTGCGGGGTTTCCTCGCAATAATTGTTCGGCGGCGTCCTACTCTCCCACAGGGTCCCCCCTGCAGTACCATCGGCGCTGTAAGGCTTAGCTTCCGGGTTCGAAATGTAACCGGGCGTTTCCCCTACGCTATGACCACCGAAACACTATGAAACAGACAACCAACCCGGTGACCAACACAGGTCTGATTGTTCGTGGTTTCAGAACCAACACAGTGGACGCGAGCAACTGAGGACAAGCCCTCGGCCTATTAGTACCGGTCACCTCCACACCTTGCGGTGCTTCCAGATCCGGCCTATCAACCCAGTCGTCTACTGGGAGCCTTAACCCCTCAAGGGGGTGGGAGTCCTCATCTCGAAGCAGGCTTCCCGCTTAGATGCTTTCAGCGGTTATCCCTCCCGAACGTAGCCAACCAGCCATGCCCTTGGCAGGACAACTGGCACACCAGAGGTTCGTCCGTCCCGGTCCTCTCGTACTAGGGACAGCCCTTCTCAAGACTCCTACGCGCACAGCGGATAGGGACCGAACTGTCTCACGACGTTCTAAACCCAGCTCGCGTACCGCTTTAATGGGCGAACAGCCCAACCCTTGGGACCGACTCCAGCCCCAGGATGCGACGAGCCGACATCGAGGTGCCAAACCATCCCGTCGATATGGACTCTTGGGGAAGATCAGCCTGTTATCCCCGGGGTACCTTTTATCCGTTGAGCGACGGCGCTTCCACAAGCCACCGCCGGATCACTAGTCCCGACTTTCGTCCCTGCTCGACCCGTCGGTCTCACAGTCAAGCTCCCTTGTGCACTTACACTCAACACCTGATTGCCAACCAGGCTGAGGGAACCTTTGGGCGCCTCCGTTACTCTTTAGGAGGCAACCGCCCCAGTTAAACTACCCATCAGACACTGTCCCTGATCCGGATCACGGACCCAGGTTAGACATCCAGCACGACCAGACTGGTATTTCAACGACGACTCCCCCTGAACTGGCGTCCAGAGTTCACAGTCTCCCAGCTATCCTACACAAGCCGAACCGAACACCAATATCAAACTGTAGTAAAGGTCCCGGGGTCTTTCCGTCCTGCTGCGCGAAACGAGCATCTTTACTCGTAGTGCAATTTCACCGGGCCTATGGTTGAGACAGTCGAGAAGTCGTTACGCCATTCGTGCAGGTCGGAACTTACCCGACAAGGAATTTCGCTACCTTAGGATGGTTATAGTTACCACCGCCGTTTACTGGCGCTTAAGTTCTCAGCTTCGCCCCACCGAAATGGAGCTAACCGGTCCCCTTAACGTTCCAGCACCGGGCAGGCGTCAGTCCGTATACATCGCCTTACGGCTTCGCACGGACCTGTGTTTTTAGTAAACAGTCGCTTCTCGCTGGTCTCTGCGGCCACCCCCAGCTCAGAGAGAAAATCTCATCACCAGGAATGGCCCCCCTTCTCCCGAAGTTACGGGGGCATTTTGCCGAGTTCCTTAACCATAGTTCACCCGAACGCCTCGGTATTCTCTACCTGACCACCTGAGTCGGTTTAGGGTACGGGCCGCCATGAAACTCGCTAGAGGCTTTTCTCGACAGCATAGGATCATCCACTTCACCACAATCGGCTCGGCATCAGGTCTCAGCCACATGTGCGACGGATTTACCTACCGCACGGCCTACACCCTTACCCCGGGACAACCACCGCCCGGGATGGACTACCTTCCTGCGTCACCCCATCACTCACCTACTAACCGCTTGGTCCGGCGGCTCCACCACTTTCCTTTCCCCGAAGGGTCCGGAACGGCTTCACGGCCTTAGCATCACGATGCTCGATGTTTGACGCTTCACAGCGGGTACCGGAATATCAACCGGTTATCCATCGACTACGCCTGTCGGCCTCGCCTTAGGTCCCGACTTACCCTGGGCAGATCAGCTTGACCCAGGAACCCTTAGTCAATCGGCGCAAACGTTTCTCACGTTTGTATCGCTACTCATGCCTGCATTCTCACTCGTGAACCGTCCACAACTCGCTTCCGCGGCTGCTTCACCCGGCACACGACGCTCCCCTACCCATCACAGCCGGCGTTGGCCGTATTGCTGCAATGACACGACTTCGGCGGTACGCTTGAGCCCCGCTACATTGTCGGCGCGGAATCACTAGACCAGTGAGCTATTACGCACTCTTTCAAGGGTGGCTGCTTCTAAGCCAACCTCCTGGTTGTCTGTGCGACTCCACATCCTTTCCCACTTAGCGTACGCTTAGGGGCCTTAGTCGATGCTCTGGGCTGTTTCCCTCTCGACCATGGAGCTTATCCCCCACAGTCTCACTGCCGCGCTCTCACTTACCGGCATTCGGAGTTTGGCTAAGGTCAGTAACCCGGTAGGGCCCATCGCCTATCCAGTGCTCTACCTCCGGCAAGAAACACACGACGCTGCACCTAAATGCATTTCGGGGAGAACCAGCTATCACGGAGTTTGATTGGCCTTTCACCCCTAACCACAGGTCATCCCCCAGGTTTTCAACCCT